>NZ_MDAG01000027.1:0-181535 GCF_002876705.1 Enterovibrio norvegicus
GCGAGATTGCGAGATTGCGAATCAGTGTGTGTTCGGCGTTAGCTGAGCACCAAGAATTAATCCGTATTCTCTTTCGCTTTGCACTTCTGCTCTTCCTCTTATCTCGCAACTCGTCTCTCAATACTCGCGTTCTGTTCTAACAAATCAATTAAACAAACTATTAAACCAACCCACAGGATCGGGTTTATCACAACGCTTACGCCATGCACCCGTCGGATCCCACATTGGTAGCTTTGACTTACTGAAACAATCCGTCAAAAATTGACCGTCTTTTACCGTATACGGCACCGTGGTCAAATTCGCAGGCCAACTTACATTGAGCGGCTCAGGCTGACGCGCTGTCATGTAATCCGCATAAACGCGCAATGCACCGGACGAGCCGGTGAGTTTGGTCGATTTGTTGTCATCACGCCCCAACCACACAGTCACCACCTCTCGCCCATCAATACCTACGTACCAACTGTCGCGATTGTTGTCTGTTGTACCGGTTTTACCCGCAAGTCCGGCCCATCCAAAAGACGGCTGCAAGAAACGCGCTGTCCCTGATTTGACCACATCTTTCATGGCGTAAATCGTCAACCAACTCGCTTGCTCGGAGACTGTTTGACTTGCCTTCGGCCAATTGCGATAAAGGACCTGCCCTTGCTGTGTCACCACGGCACGCAACGCCGTTAATGGCGCTTTGCGACCACCACTGCCCAGCGTTTGAAACATCTGGGTCACTTCCATTGGCGTGAGCGTAAATGCGCCCAACAACAGAGACGGTACGCGGGTAATTTGTGCGGGGTCGACACCAAGGTCATCAAAGGTATCAATCACGGTATTCAGGCCCAGTGCGAGACCAAGGTTCACCGTGGGTACGTTGTAAGAGTTTGCCAATGCTTTGAGCAAAGGAACCTGCCCGCGGTATTTGCGATCATAGTTACGAGGACGCCATTCACTGCCTTGATCGCCTTTTAACACGACAGGTTTGTCATCTAATGGTGTGGCAAGGTTGTACTTCTCAGGTTCAGACAGCGCCGCAAGGTATACAGCAGGCTTTGAAAGCGAACCAATCTGACGACTGCCATTCAACGCGCGGTTGAAACCCGCATATCCCGGACGGCTTCCACCCACCATGGCCCGAATTTCACCACTTTGACGATCGGCAATCACCACCGCCGCTTCCAGTTTGTCACCCGCGACCTTGCGCAGTTCTTTGACCTTTTTCACCACCGTCTTTTCAATCAAGGACTGAGACAACGGATCGAGCGTACTGAACACGCGTAGTCCGCTTTCCGGATTAAATTGATTGCCAACACGCTCGCGAATTTCTCGGGTTAGCTGCTCAAAGTAAGCGGGCTGGCGGCTATTCAAACTCGGTGATTGTTGAACATCTAACGGACGCGCCGCCGCTTGCGCGTATTGGTTGGCGGTCAGTACATTGCCTTGCATCATCATGCGTAGCACGAGATCTCGACGCTCTTGAGCGCGTTCGGGGTATCGCCAAGGGTTGTAGTAAGACGGTCCTTTCACCATGCCCACCAGCAACGCCAATTGGTCAATACGAAGCTCTTCAATCGGACGGCCGAAATACAAACGCGCCCCCAGCGGGAAACCATGTACACCCTGTCCCCTCGCTTGTCCTAAATAGACTTCGTTAAGGTAGGCTTCGAGAATGCGGTCTTTGCTGTAACGGTAATCCAAAATGATGGCGATATACGCTTCCTGCACTTTTCGCCACAAGGTTCTGTCACGGGTGAGGAAGAGGTTTTTTGCCAACTGTTGCGTCAAGGTAGAACCACCTTGCACTGTTCGCCCTGCCCGAATGTTCGCAACAAGCGCACGGGCTATCGCCATTGGAGAGACACCATCGTGATGATAGAAATCACGGTCCTCAGTCGTCAGCAAGGCATCAACAAGAAATTCAGGAAAACGCTCTCGAGGAAGGAATATACGCTGCTCGTCAGTGTTAGATTCCATCATGCCCAACAGCTTAGGTTCTATACGCAGATAACCACGTTGTTTGCCACTGTCTAACTGCTTGATAGCACTGACACCGCCATCTTTGAAGGAAATCATGACGTGTTGTGCTTGTTCCGGTCCATCTTCAAACTCGAAAGGACGACGCACTAACTCCACGCGTGTTTTCGACGAGGAGTACTCCCCAGGGCGCTGCGGATTTCGCACTTTGTTGTAATTAAGCAAATCCAACTCTCGTTTGAGCGTTGAAATATCGACGGGCTCTCCCGGTGCGAGGTGCAGAACACGACCATAGACGACCGCAGGCAGTTGCCAGATTTGTCCTTCAAAGCGCTCTTGGATTTTCCCATCAAGGTAAATCCCCAAAATGGCCAGCGCAGCAATACCAACCAATGCCAGTTTGAAACCCAATGATAAAAGGCGGCGTCCCCACCCTTTTGACGGTGGGCTTTTCTTCGTGCCTCGCTTAGAAGCAGGAGATTTAGCGGCTGCGGGTTTTGAACGCGTTCGTGACGTCGTTTTTTTTGGTGTTTGTTTTGTCATTGATTTGTCGTTCAAGATTCCGGTTTAAAGTGGCGTTTCGTCAGCTTGGTAGGCTGATGATTTGCTGGGTCATCTGGCCACACATGCTTGGGGTATCGCCCTTTCATTTCTTTTTGTACTTCGCGGTAAGCACCTTGCCAAAATCCCGCCAAGTCTTGTGTGATTTGCAATGGTCGCTGCGCTGGGCTGAGCAATTCCACCACCAGTGTCACTTGCCCATCCGCAATGGTGGGTGATGATGCCTGCCCGTACATTTCTTGCATTTTCACGGCCAGTGCAGGCTTTTGGTCGGCATGGTAACGAATACGGTATGTTGACCCCGTCGGCACTTGGTAGGTTTCAGGTAACAAGCGATTCAGTAGCTTTGTCTTGTCCCATCCAATACGTGCTTCGAGGGCGCTGTACACATCCACGTTCTTTAGGCCGCTCATCCCTTTTACGCCATTCATGAACGGCGCAAACCAGTCATCCAGCTCGCGCAATAAACTCTCTTCATCCATGTCTGGCAGCGCAATAGCAAGTTCCCATGCGATGGCACAACGTGCACGGGTTAACAGGCTCTGTGTCTTATCCGACAAGGTTAAGCATGACAGGCCTTTTCGCTTCACCGCTTGCAGCAATGCTTGTGTTCGGTGTTCGTCGCTCACGTTGGTGATCGGGGTACGAGAGACAATGATGTCACCACAGCACACCCGCTTTTCCGCCACCAACGCGCCTTTCTTATCGTCCCAGTCTACCCACTCTCGTTGAGAAAACAGTGAAGGTAACTGGGTTTGCAGATCATCCATGTCAGCACGGCAGGCGGTAAAGATGCGGCTATCTCCTTGGGAGACGCTCATCAGATCGATCGCAATCAGGCATTTTTCATCAGACATTGGGTGTTGGTCATCAAGCTTGGCACCGTGGCCATTACTCAATAAATACCGCCCATCCGTGCCGCGCGACTGCGCCACCCTGTCTGGCCATGCCGAGGCTGCCAACACAGGTAGCCAATCAGCCTTAATATCTAACGGCAAACGTCCATTCAAACGTCCATTCAAACGTTCCGCCAATTGTTGGGCGCGTTGCAAATGCGGCCCTTTGCGCCCCGCCAAGCTCATCAGTTGTAAGCGAAGGTCTGGGTCTCTATTTCCTCTTGGCGGCTCTTCCGCCCATGCAGCTAGCCAAGCCGCTGTCGACAAGGCTGAGGCATCAAAGCCTGCGGCAGTCACCAGCATCGCACCTAAACGGGCATCCGTACCGAGTGCCGCAACGCGTTTACCTTTAGCGGTTAGCCCGCCAGATATCTCCAGCACACCCAGCTGCATTAATAGGTTAACGGCTTGCTGCCAGTGCTGCGTTGGTGGCAGGTCAAGCCATTGCAAGTCTTGCGGTGAGCATCCCCATTGCACCAGCTCCAACACCAACTGCGTTAAGTCACTGGTGGTCATTTCAGGGTCCGGCACTGCGCGCATGCGTTGAAAGGTTTCTTCACTGTAAAGGCGCAAACACACACCGTCAGACAAACGCCCTGCACGGCCTGCGCGCTGCACGGCTGACGAGCGCGCTATTTGAATCGTATCAAGTTTGGTGATGCCTGTTTTTCGATTAAATCGTGCGACACGCTCTATGCCGCTGTCCACCACTAAACGAATCCCCTCAATGGTCAAACTGGTTTCAGCGATATTGGTGGCAAGCACCACTTTTCTCTGACCGTTTGGCGCAGGGGCGATAGCGGCTTGTTGCTCTTTGGCCGTAAGCTGACCGTACAAAGGACAAATCAACACATCACTTGATACTCTGTCGCGCAACGCGTCAGCAGTGCGCTGTATTTCGCCAACACCGGGCAAAAACACCAAAGCAGAGCCCGATTCTTTCTCAAGCAATTGCGCAACTGCACTTGCGACCACATTCTCGTAGCCATATTGACGTGGCACTGTTTGATAGCGTGCTTCAACAGGAAAACTGCGCCCTTCTGACTCAAGGTAGGCCGCGTCAGGCAACATCCCCGAGAGCGCACTGTCATCCAAGGTAGCGGACATCACGAGAAGCGTCAGATCATCACGCAGGCCTTGCTGAACATCTAAAGACAACGCCAACGCGAGATCCGCATGTAAACTTCGCTCATGAAATTCATCAAAGATCACCAGATCCACACCCGGCAATTCTGGGTCGGCTTGGATCATTCTCGTCAGCACACCTTCAGTGACAATCTCCAGTCTGGTTTTGTCACTGACACGGGTCTCCCCACGAACACGTAAGCCCACGGTTTCTCCGACTTTCTCACCACGAATTTTCGCCAAAAAAGTCGCAATATTTCGCGCCGCCAATCGGCGAGGCTCTAGCAAAATGATTTTGCCGTCGAACACACCGCGTTCTAACAATACATGAGGAAGTCGTGTTGATTTACCCGCACCGGGTGGCGCTTTGAGGATGACTTGAGGGTGTTCAGCCAATGCCGAAATAATGTCGTCGAGCACACTGTCGATGGGGAGCTGTGACAAATCAAAAGCCTTTGTGTCAGAATTACCTGCGAGCATTGTATACCCAAACAATCCCAAGATGCAGGATTCAGCGCCTGATATGAAGGCACCAGAGCCCCCATAAGCCGATCGCTTTTACTGATGAGGATAAAGTGAATGGAACGCACACGCCGTCTGTTCTTTGCATTAGATTTTTCAACACCAGAGAACGCTCAGGCGAAAGCAGAGATCATTAGGCTTAAGCACACTCTTTCACCGCTTGGTCAACCCGTGCCCAATGACAACCTGCACCTCACACTCGCTTTTCTCGGGAATGTTTCGCAGCAAGATTACCTCGCGCTCTGCCGCGCCGCAGACAAAATAGACGCCTCAGCCTTTTCACTTCGCACTGCATCTCTTGGGTACTTTAATAAGCCTCAAATACTCTGGTTGGGTATTCACCCCTCCGACGAGCTTCAACGTTTGGCTGAAACCATCAATACGCTCAGCCGAGCCGTACTAAACATAGACAAAGGCGATACGCCCAACACGCCAAACTTCTTGCCCCATATAAGCCTGCTTCGACAGGTTGAACCCGGTGCTATTGATACGATTTCAGATGCGTATAAAGAGGGAGAGTCTTCATCACTGACGGTGCAGCGTTTTGGCCTTTATCAATCGGCGCCTCATCCAACACATAAAGGCGTGCAATATACCTGCTTAAACACCTGGCCTCTTTCTATCGCCAAGCCAACACCAAAATCCGATTTTCCGTCTTATTCGCTAAAGGATGACCATGAACTTTGATCCACCATTGAAACCTGCCACCTTGATACGACGTTACAAACGTTTTCTGGCCGATGTCCAACTGCCTGATGGCACGGAACGTACCATTCACTGTGCCAACACTGGCGCAATGACAGGGTGTGCAACACCCGGCGATACCGTGTGGTATTCCACGTCTGATAATGAAAAAAGAAAATATCCTAACAGTTGGGAAGTGACTGAAACGGCACATGGGCATGTCATATGTGTCAACACCGCGCAGGCAAACCGACTTGTGGTTGAAGCCATACGTCATGACGTGGTGGAAGAACTCGTGGGTTATGACACACTTCGAACCGAAGTGCCCTACGGCGAAGAGAAAAGCCGCATAGATATATTGTTGCAGTCAGAAGGTCGGGAAGATTGCTACATCGAGGTAAAAAGCGTCACATTACTCGATAAAGATGGGCAGGGATTTTTCCCCGACACAGTCACAACGCGTGGACAAAAACATTTGCGAGAGTTGGCTACATTGGCGCAACAAGGGAAGCGTGCGGTCCTGTTTTTCGCGGTCCTGCATTCAGGGATCGAGAAGGTTTCCGCAGCAAAACATATAGATGCGGTCTATAATCAGTTACTTATAGAAGCAGCGTCATCAGGAGTAGACATTATCTGCTACCAAGCTGCGCTGTCATCTGCCCAAATAAGCATAAAAAACAAGGTCCCGTTTTACCGGATCTGAGAAAAAATGCTGACATGTTCACAATGGGGTTACGCAAGGCGAAAACAAAGATTGCCTCGTATATAGGTTTCTGATATAGATACCGCCCTCTTTTGACCGAGCAGGTCAGGGTGTATTTAGGAGAACGCTTACATGCCAGAAAGCAAAGTAAAAAAATCGCTGGGCATCCTGGCTACCGCCGGGTTAGAACCTTACCAAGAAAAGGCTGGCGAGGAGTACATGAATGATCAGCAAGTTGATCATTTCCGTAAAATCCTTGAAGCGTGGCGCAACCAACTTCGTGAAGAAGTTGATCGCACCGTTCACCACATGCAGGACGAAGCCGCAAACTTCCCAGATCCTGTCGACCGCGCAGCTCAGGAAGAAGAATTCAGCCTTGAACTACGCAACCGTGACCGTGAACGCAAGCTGATCAAAAAGATCGCAAAAACCCTTCAACGTTTAGAAGATGACGATTTCGGTTTTTGTGATTCTTGTGGTGTTGAGATTGGCGTACGCCGTCTTGAAGCTCGCCCAACTGCTGATCTTTGCATTGACTGCAAAACGCTCGCAGAAATCAAAGAAAAGCAAATGGCCGGCTAAGGTTTACGCTTTCCAGCGAATAATGGCAAAAAGGGAGCTTTGGCTCCCTTTTTCCTTTTTCGTTTCAGGTGAAACTTCAGTGTCCAAACAAACACGTAAACCTTGGTTATGATAAACACGCAATACATAGGGCGATTTGCCCCTTCGCCATCCGGCCCGCTTCATTTCGGTTCGCTCATTGCTGCGCTCGGCAGTTACCTTCAAGCACGCGCCCATCATGGACAATGGCTGGTACGCATTGAAGATATCGATCCGCCGCGTGAAATCGCGGGAGCATCTGATGCTATCTTGAAAACACTGGATGCATTCGGGTTGCACTGGGACGGTGACGTGCTCTATCAGCACACCCGCAGCGATGCCTATCAAGCGCAAATTGAAGCTTGGTTAAAGACAGGGCAAGCCTACTATTGCCAATGTACTCGCAAGCAAATCAAAGATTCTGGTGGTGTCTATTCCGGTATCTGTCGTCATCGTGCATTATCGTCGGCAGAAGCGGCTGTACGCGTTTGTATAGAGAATCCCATCACTGAGTTCGTTGACGTGCGTCACGGCATCATGCCCCTCGATAGCGCGATGGCGAGCGAAGACTTTATCATTAAGCGCCGAGATGGCCTTTTCGCGTATAATTTAGCCGTGGTACTTGATGACATCGAACAAGGTGTCACTGAAGTGGTTCGTGGCGCAGATTTAATTGAGCCAACAGGGCGACAAGTCTCTTTGTATCAAAAGTTGGGCGCAGAACCGGTCAGCTATTTACACTTGCCGCTTGCACTCAATGCTGACGGGAATAAGCTTTCTAAGCAAAACCACGCGCCTGCGATCGATAACACGCGTCCAGGCCCCGCTATTGAAGCGGCATTGGCCTTTTTAGGTCATCCAGTACCCATAGAATTACAAGGTGCCCCTATCCCAACATTGTTGGGTTGGGGGATAGAAAATTGGCAGATCGAGAAGCTGCCAGCAGCAACGGAAGTTATTACAGCTTTCTAAAATACAGGGCCGTGATATATGATATGCCGTCGTTTTTATGGCCCGACCTGTCACATACGAGGTGAGTTATCTTTAATCGAGTTACCAGCTTTTGCCGTAAGGTATTGAATCGCGATAATAAAGTGCGCGAGATCGATGACCTGAAGCTTGAAATCATTCCTCGCCAAGAGCACGGTATATCAAGAAAAGATATCAGCGAAAATGCGCTGAAGGTACTTTATCGCCTGAATAAAGCCGGGTATGAAGCCTATCTTGTTGGCGGCGGTGTTCGCGATCTGTTGTTAGAAACAGAACCTAAAGACTTTGATATCGCCACTAACGCGACCCCTGATGAAGTGCGCAAATTGTTCCGCAATTGCCGCCTCGTTGGTCGTCGCTTCCGCTTGGCACACATTTTATTTGGTCGCGACGTCATTGAAGTCGCCACCTTCCGCGGTCACCATTCAGGTGAAAAAAGCGAAAGCAAAGGCGATAAAAACGCGAGCCAATCACAATCAAATGATGGCATGCTGCTTCGCGATAACGTGTATGGCACGATCGACGAAGATGCACAGCGCCGCGATTTCACCGTAAATGCCCTGTATTACAACATTGATGATTTCTCTGTTCGTGATTACGCAGGCGGTGTAGAAGACCTTAAAAATCGCGTGATCCGTCTTATTGGTGATCCTGAAACACGCTATCGCGAAGACCCAGTGCGCATGCTGCGTGCTGTGCGTTTTGCAGCGAAGCTAAACATGGAAATCAATGCAGCCACTGCCGCGCCAATTCCAGCGCTGGCACATTTGCTGCGTGATATTCCGTCAGCCCGTCTGTTTGAAGAAAGCCTAAAACTGCTTCAATCAGGTCACGGTTATGACACCTATGTCATGCTTCGAGAGTACAACCTGTTTTCACCACTGTTCCCGATCTTAGAAGAACACTTCACTGAAGATCGTAACAGCAAGTGTGAGCAGATGATGGCACTCGTGCTGAAATCAACGGACGAACGCATCGCGACCCAACAACGCATTAACCCAGCATTCATGTATGCGGCAATGCTTTGGTACCCATTGGAAACGCGCGCGGAAGAAATCGCCTTCGAAAGTGGTCTTAGCTACTACGATGCGTTTATGGTCGCTGCAAATGACATCCTTGATGAACAAGTGAAGTCGATTGCAATCCCTCGTCGCTTTACCGCGATGATCCGCGACATTTGGCAATTGCAGCTTCGCTTAAGCCGCCGCTCAGGAACCCGTGCATACAAACTGCTAGAACAACAAAAGTTCCGCGCAGCGTACGACTTCCTTGATATGCGTGGCAAGGTCGAAGGCGGTCAGTTGAGTGAGTTAGCGCAATGGTGGAATGACTTCCAGCGTGCAGACCGTGATGATCGAAACGACATGGTTCAAGTGCTGAACAAAGCCAGCTCAACGAAAAAGGTACGCCGTCGTCGCAAAGCGAAACCACGTCGTCGTAAACCGCAGTCGAACCAAGAATCATGATCCGTGTTTACATTGCGATTGGCAGTAATCTTGGCAATCCGGTAGAAAAAGCCTCTTTGGCGATTGATGCGTTAAAGCAGCTACCGAACACACAATTTGTCTGTTGTTCCTCGCTGTATAGCAGCAAACCAATGGGACCTTCAGACCAGCCAGATTACGTTAATGCAGTCGCAATTGTTGACACTTTGCTCGAACCGTTAGATCTTCTTGACCAGACACAGCGAATTGAGCTGGAGTTTGGTCGTGAGCGTAAGGACGAGCGCTGGGGACCAAGGACGTTGGATTTGGATATCCTCCTCTTTGGTGACCTGCAAATAAACAGTGAACGGTTGACCGTTCCACACTACGGGATGAAAGTGCGAGAGTTCGTGCTTTACCCTCTCGCCGAAATTGCCCCTGACTTACATCTGCCCGATGGGAGTGCAGTCACCGATTTAGTGGCCGTCGCTAATAGAAACGGCCTTACCGCTATCGCGTGACCACAAGGCGAAGCCGCCTTTCAGACAGTAAGCAGGGTTTGGGAGACAAGATGAAAAAGATTACGATAAACACCCTAATGACATGGAAGCAGGAAGGGCGTAAGTTTGCTACCGCAACCGCATACGATGCGAGTTTTGCGCAGCTTTTCGAACAACAAGAAATGCCACTACTGCTGGTCGGTGATTCTTTGGGTATGGTGCTTCAAGGTAAGAGTGACACGCTGTCAGTCTCGATTGAAGAAATCGCCTACCACACGCGCAGTGTCCGTGCAGGCAGTCCAAGCTGCTTGTTAATGGCTGACATGCCATTTATGTCTTTCTCTACCCCAGAACAAGCCTGTGAAAATGCGGCCGTGCTGATGAAAGCTGGCGCCAACATGGTGAAGGTAGAAGGCGGACGCTGGCTAGCAGAAACCATTACTACGCTGACACAACGCGCCGTGCCTGTTTGTGCCCACCTTGGTTTAACGCCACAGTCGGTCAATATTTTCGGCGGCTTTAAAGTACAAGGTCGTAGCGAAGAACAAGCAGAGCAAATGCTACAAGATGCCCTTGCCCTTGAAGCGGCAGGCGCCCAAATTATTTTGCTTGAGTGTGTACCCAAAGCACTTGCAGCACGCATTACTGACGCGGTTCGCGTACCGGTTATTGGTATCGGCGCAGGTAATGCTACCGATGGCCAAATCCTTGTGATGCATGACATGTTTGGTATTTCGGCGAACTACATTCCACGTTTTTCAAAAAACTACCTCGCGGAAACGGGTGACTTACGTCAAGCCGTTACACGCTATATCGAAGAAGTTGCAACTGGTGAGTTTCCTGGCCCAGAGCAGACGTTTAATTAAGGAATGCTGAAATTATGCAAGTGATCGCTGAGATTGCTCCACTACGTGACCAGATCCTTCAATGGCGTCGCGAGGGGCAGCGAATCGCATTTGTTCCGACCATGGGACACCTTCACGACGGGCATTTGACCCTTGTCAGAAAGGCGCGTGAAAACGCGGACGTCGTTGTTGTTAGCATTTTCGTTAACCCAATGCAGTTTGATAAAAACGACGACCTTGTGGCGTACCCTCGCACCTTGGAAGAAGACACAGCCAAACTCAATGCAGAAGCAATCGATGTGCTTTTCACGCCAAGTGCAGACGTTATGTACCCACAAGGCATGGATAACCACGTTTCGATTGAAGTACCTTCTCTTTCAAACATTCTTGAAGGTGCATCTCGCCCAGGTCACTTTAAAGGTGTAGCGACGGTGGTCAGCAAGCTGTTCAATATCGTTCAGCCTGATGTTGCCTTGTTTGGCGAAAAAGACTTCCAACAACTTGCTGTGATCAACAAGATGGTGGCAGATTTAGCGTTACCCATTACCATCGTTCCCGTTCCTACAGTTCGCGAGATGGACGGCCTTGCGATGAGCAGCCGCAACTCTCGTCTGACGGTAGATGAACGTCAGCGCGCGCCAGTGCTTGCGAAAACGCTACGCTGGATCAGCAGCCAGATGCGCGGTGGTCGTAATGATTACAGCGAATTGGTGCTTGATGGTAACGATCAGCTTCGCGCGGCAGGGCTTGAGCCGGATGAAATTTTCATTCGTGATGCTCACTCGCTGCAACCGGTGACAGAACAAACGTCGAAAGCCGTTATCCTTGCGTCAGTGAAGCTGGGCCAAGTTCGCTTGATTGATAACTTGATGGTTGAACTGACTGTTGCACAAACCGAAGAAAGCAGCGAAGAATAAGCACACAAACACATTGGTGCCTGCTTTTTGCCTGAATAAAAAAAACCGCCAATGGCGGTTTTTTTGTTTTTATAATGGTTTTTCTTCTCACGCAAAAGCGCGGCTGTTACGTTCTTAGCCCAATACCGCGACTGATCAGATACCAAGCCACCGAATACAGCGCAACAATAAACGCAACCAGTACCGAAAATGACGTCACGATACTGACATCCGACACGCCAAGGAAGCCATAGCGGAAGGCATTGACCATATAAACAATCGGGTTCAGCTTCGACACGCCCTGCCAAAACTCGGGTAACAGTGACAGCGAATAAAACACACCACCCAAGTAGGTCAATGGCGTCAGGATAAACGTTGGAATGATGCTGATGTCATCGAATGTTTTTGCATACACCGCATTGATCAAGCCGCCAAGCGAAAACACAATCGATGTGAGCAACACGGTCGCGATAACCACACTCAAGTGCGCGATGTGCAGGTCGACAAAAAACATCGATACCATCGATACGATAAACCCGACCGCTAAACCTCGGCTCACACCGCCGCCCACATAGCCCGCGATAATGATGTAGTTTGGCACGGGTGCCACCATCAGCTCTTCAATGTTACGCTGCATTTTAGTGCTAAAAAATGACGAGGCCACATTGGAGTAAGAGTTGGTGATCACCGACATCATGATCAGACCCGGCACAATGTATGCCATGTAGCTGAAGCCTCCCATTTCACCAATACGGCTACCAATGAGGTTACCGAAAATAACAAAATACAGCGTCATGGTGATGGCTGGTGGTACCAATGTTTGTACCCAAATACGGCTGTAACGGGTAATTTCTTTAATCAGTAGGCTTTTAAATGCAACCCAATAGGCTTTGTTCATGCTGATGCCTCCTCGCTGTTACGCACGAGATTCACGAAGAGTTCTTCCAATCGGTTTGCTTTGTTTCGCATAGAAAGTACTTGGATGCCTTGTTCTGACAACTGTGCAAACACCGTATTCAATCCCGTGTCTTTGTGCACTTCCACCTCTAAGGTATGATCATCCACTTGCAGCCATTTTACGTTTTCGAGATGTGTCACCTTGCTGTCTGGAGCCAGATCTAGCACAAAGGTTTCCACATCCAGCTTTTTCAGTAGCGCCTTCATCGAGGTGTCTTCCACCAACTCACCACGGTTAATGATGCCGATGTTGCGACATAACATTTCCGCTTCTTCAAGGTAATGGGTCGTCAAGATAATGGTGATGCCTTGCGCGTTGATGTCTTTCAAAAACGTCCACATTGAGCGGCGCAATTCAATATCCACGCCTGCTGTTGGCTCATCAAGAATGAGAAGTTTAGGTTCATGCATCAAGGCACGCGCGATCATCAATCGACGCTTCATCCCGCCAGAAAGCGTGCGAGAAGGCTCATCGCGTTTTTCCCACAAATCCAGCAACGACAGGTATTTCTTCGCACGTACTTTTGCTTCAGCACGTTCTACGCCGTAGTAACCCGCTTGGTTTAGCAGAATTTGCTCAACTTTTTCGTATTGGTTGAAGTTAAATTCTTGCGGCACGAGACCCAGCTGCTTTTTGGCTTCAACAAGATCGGTGTCGATGTCATAACCAAAAATCTTCACCTTGCCTGAGGTCTTGTTGACCAAGGAACTGATGATGCCGATAGTGGTTGATTTCCCCGCCCCGTTAGGGCCTAGCAAGGCATAGAAATCCCCTTGCTGCACCGAAAGAGAAACCCCTTTCAGCGCTTTTGTATCTGTGCCATACACTTTGACCAGATTATCGATTTCGATTGCTTTCATAATTCCCTGAATATGTGTTTAAGGCATCACTTCAGTGAGCCGTTTCGCTGCATGCAATGCATCATGACGCGAGTCGAAGACATGTGGATCGCTGATCCAATCTCCAACGTGAAGTCTCTCTAATTGTTCTTTGGTTTGCTGATGAGGGCATAACAAGAAGACAGTACAGTTCGCTTCTCGCGCATCTTTAATGGCGTTTTCAAGCGCCAACCCTACGGTCATGTCGATGAGCGGTACATCGCTCAAATCGAGGATCATGACGCGGTATTCGCCGATCTTCGCATGTTGACGCGAGATCGCTTTCGAAACGCTGAAGATCATCGGGCCTGACAGATAGAAAAACAATACCTTTCCATCAGACTCATCCAATAAAGCGCGCTCGTCTTCGGAAAGAGGCACATCATCATCGTCCGCATCGCTGATTGCGCGTACTTGTTTTGCTTGCTCGCGGCTCAAACGCTCGATCACGATAATGTTAGAAATAAAGACGCCGAGTCCCACCGCCACAATCAAGTCCACAAAGACAGTCAAGATCATCACGCCATACATGATGGCGGTTTGGTGCTTACTCACCTTGTGGGCGCGCTGCAAGAAGCTCCAATCGAGAATATTAATACCGACATACAGTGCAATACCTGCCAGCACAGCCATCGGAATAGGGGCGGTTAAGAAGCCCGCCACCAGCACGACAGCCGCAAGAATCAGTGCGCGCACTATGCCAGCCAAGGGAGATCTCGCCCCCACCTGAACATTGACCACAGTGCCCATGGTTGCGCCTGCACCAGGCAATGCACCGAATAAGCCTGACACCATGTTTGCGATACCCTGCCCGCGCAATTCTTTGTCCGAATTGTGCTCTTCACGCGTCAACGAATCTGCGATAACTGCGGTTAGCAAGGTATCAATACACCCTAACGTACCCAGCACCAACGCATCGATAACCATGGTGGTGAGCATTTCGGGTGTAAAGGTAGGCAGCACAAGTGACGGCAACCCTGTCGGAATTTCACCAATGCGTCGAATGCTGTCGAGATCGAAAATCAATAAAGAAAGCAGCGTCACCAACACCAAAGCGACAAGCTGCGCCGGGACATAACGACGGTATTTATTGGGAAAATAGAAAAGGATGGCGAGGGTCAACACCCCTAACAAAAGCTCTTTAAAACTCAGGTTTAACACGGTGTCAGGGAAGGCTTGTAGCGTTCCTATTACGCCACCAGCAGGTGCGGGATGTCCCATCAATGGGCTGATTTGTAGCAATATCAGTATCACACCGATACCTGACATAAAGCCGGATATCACACTGTAGGGCATCAGGGTGACGTATTTTCCGAGCCTTAGCGTACCCAGCAATACCTGAAATGCACCCGCCATCATCACAACGGTGAACCCCATTGCCATGCCCGTTTCTGGGTAGCGCGCCATCATGGAGGTTAATACCGCCGTCATGATAACGGTCATCGGGCCGGTTGGCTCTGAGATCAGTGAGGACGAGCCGCCAAATAAGGCCGCGAATAAGCCAACTAATATTGCGCCCCACAATCCCGCTTCTGCACCCGCGCCCGAAGCAACACCAAAGGCCAGCGCCAAGGGCAAAGAAATGATTGCGGTCGTCACACCACCAAAAATGTCGCCTTTTAGGCTCCAATGCTTAAATCGGTCAAAGTTCACTACTTGCTCCCTGTGTTGTACTTCCTTTTTCGGCAAGCCACCGAACTGCGCCGCTATTATATACCCAAACAACTTGAAGATGCCGGATTCAGCGAGCTTTACTGATGTTATGGTCAAGGCGTCCCTTTGCCGATGTAGTGCGCTCCATCAAAAAGGGACAACACCGAGCATGGCGTCAGTAAACTCGCCCGAAGGGAGGCCCTCAGAGCGTCCACTTCATCGTTAAATCCCTGTGAAATAGAATGACTATTCCTACAAGAATTTGCCTTGAATTGAACACTCTGAGGGCCTCTGACATCGAGCATCATCAGGTTGTTTGGGTATACTCAAACAACCTGATAATGTGTGATTGCAGCGGCCATCCATGCGTTCCACTCGATACAAATCCACATCAGAACAGCCTTTTTACTTCGCTGGCGTAATACACGTGAAGATCATGTATTGATGAACCCATTTCAGGAAAATGAATGTAGATAGTCATTTTTAGATAGGGTGCGCGATATACCGCATAGATAGCGGGGTTAAGCCTATAACCAGACATCAATAAAAACGAATGGCGAATTGAAATAGTTATACCAATGTACAAGGTGGTAAGAGGAGCTAAAATATTGAGGACGAAGTGTTAAATTGTATCTAATGATGATCTTTAGTGGTGTATAGTGTTCCGCCAGTTAGAGCATTTGGGGGCGCAATGGGACAGATTAAGCAGCTTTTAGCAAATAACCAGAAATGGTCGAAAACCATCAAGGAAGACAATCCAGAGTATTTTTCAGACCTCGCAAAATCTCAGCACCCTGAGTATCTTTGGATTGGTTGTTCAGATAGCCGCGTACCCGCGGAGCGCCTTACTGGGCTGGATTCAGGTGAACTATTCGTTCATCGAAACGTCGCTAATCAGGTCATTCATACAGACTTAAACTGTCTGTCTGTGGTGCAATATGCTGTCGATGTTCTTCGCGTTAAACACATCATTATATGTGGCCACTACCGTTGCGGCGGTGTCCATGCTTCTATCGAAAACCCCAACTTGGGTCTGATTAATAACTGGCTGCTTCACATCAGTGATTTGTACCGTAAGCACAGCAAATACCTCAGCCCGTTTAGTTTGGAAGAACAAGGCAATCTGCTTTGCGAAATCAACGTTGCAGAGCAAGTGTATAACCTCGGTAGCTCAACCATTTTGAAAAACGCATGGGATCGCGGTCAGGACATTAAAATCCACGGCTGGTTTTATGACATCAGCGATGGCGTGCTTAAAGATCTCGCGATGACATCAAATAGTATTGAAACGCTGGAGTCGGGATACCACAACGCCATGTCGAAATATGTGCCGCCAGCTGACTAAGCGACACAACAAATAGACATAAAAAAAGCGACCATGACGGTCGCTTTTTTTGTATCGGCAAGTTTGTCATTCCATCGCTCGTACCCGGTTACTCGAACCGGATACCAACCTGTAATGACACACCAGAATCAGTCTTCCAGTGGTACAACTTTGCCGATAAATGGCAGGTGACGATACTTCTGCGCGTAATCGATACCCACACCCACAACGAACTCGTCAGGGATTTTGAAACCATACCAATCAACAGGAACGTCAACTTCTCGACGCTCAGGTTTGTCCAGTAAAGTACAAATGCGGATAGAGTTAGGCTCGCGCAGCGACAGAATCTCACGCACTTTATCCAGTGTATTACCTGTATCGATAATGTCTTCAACCAGCAAGATGTCTTTGCCTTTGATGTCATCATCCAGATCTTTCAGGATACGCACATCGCGGCTGCTTTCCATCGTATTGCCGTAGCTTGATGCAGTCATAAAGTCGACAGCGTGCGGTAAGTCAATGGCACGACAAAGGTCCGCCATAAACACAAATGAACCACGCAATAGGCCAACCATGACCAAATCATTGGAGTCTTTGTAATGCTCTGTGATTTCAGCGCCCAACGTTTTTACGCGTTGTTGTACTTCTTGCTCTGAAATCATTACTTCTACGGTATGTTTCATTATCAACCTCGACGGTATTCCCGTCTAACTACCTGTGTCACTGAGGTCGGACATTCTATCACTGAGCAATCTACGATCCTACTCTCGAAAATTGTCAAAATTTCGTCGCATAACGTCGGGGATGACATTGTTAAGCAACCAGTTGCTGTTGTACACTTTACACACACATGTACATTTACATGTGCAAACAAATAAAAAATAAAGCAAAAACACTCAGTTACCGTAAAGTTGGCAGGAGCTAGGATGGCTACTTCAAGTGGACGCACACGCACCCGATTATCGCCCGAACAGCGAAAAGAACAGCTATTAAAGTTCGCCTTAGAATCGTTTTCTAAACGAGGAATTGGCCGAGCTGGACACGCTGACATCGCAGACATGGCGCATGTATCGGTGGCAACCGTCTTTAATTATTTCTCTACCCGCGAAGAGTTGGTTGATGCCGTTCTGAATGAAGCAGAACGCGAGTTTCACCAATTAATTCTCGAAAGCACCAACGTCGAGCATCAAAATGTTAGGAGCACGCTTTCTCATGTTGCTTTGCAACTCATTGATGCTGCTTTGGAAGACAAAGATTGGCTGAAAGTCTGGTTCGAATGGAGCACATCCATTCGCGAAGACATTTGGCCGAATTTTGTACAAGGTAAAAACGTGGTGCTTGATCGCTTCACTATCTTGTTTGCCCAAGGCATTGAGTCAAAAGAGCTAGAAACGACACATACGCCACTTGAGTTGGCCCGTATGTTCGATGGCATTTGCTACATTCTTTATCTGCAAACGCATCAGCAACCAGATAAAGATGCATTGGCGCGCCAAGCTGACGGCTACATCGATATGTTGTGCTCGTAGCTTTCAGTTAAGAAACATAAAAAAACCGGCGAATTCGCCGGTTTTTTCTTCTTCAAGTTCAGGACTATTCAACGCTAAACAAGATGGGAGGATGAGGACGAATGTCCAATTTCACTTTGTCGCCAGCATCCAGCAATTGATTGGAATACACCATCAAGGTTTGACCGTTCACTTCCACCAAATAACGACAACTGTCGCCCATAAATTGGGCTTCAGATACCACACCATCACCCGTGTCATCAGGAAGTATTGTCAGGTTCTGAGGGCGTATCAACCATTCTAGATCATGGCCATTGGCTTTTTGTTCAACCGGCCAATCACCCAGCGGCGTCGTCATGCTCTCGTTATCATTCAAAGAAACAGGCACGTAAGAACCGTGGCCGAGAAAATCGGCAACAAATCGGCTGCTTGGACGGTAGTATAGATCTGTGGCGCTACCGTACTGCTCAATCACACCTTGGTTCATCACCGCCAGTTTATCTGCAAAGGCAAACGCCTCTTCACGGCTGTGCGTAACGAAAATTGCAGTGACACCTTGCTGCTTAAAAATCTTACGGATTTCTTGAATTAAGCTGTGACGCACTTGCGTGTCTATGTTCGAAAAAGGCTCGTCCAACAGCAACAGATCTGGCTTACTGGCCAATGCGCGCGCAATCGCAACGCGTTGTTGCTGACCACCTGACAACTGATGAGGATAACGGTTTTCTAGGCCATCAAGCTTTACAAGCGACAGCATCTCTTTCACACGCTCAGTGATGTGGGATTTGTCCCAACCTGTCAGACCAAATGCAACGTTCTCTCCCACGGTAAGGTGCGGGAACAATGCATAATCTTGGAAAATCATGCCAACATTACGAAGCTCTGGCGGCACATTACACTTCTCATCAATGATCTTACGACCATTAATCGTCATCTTGCCGCCATCAAGCGGTAGTAAGCCTGCAATCGCTTTTAGTAGCGTCGTTTTACCGCAACCACTCGCCCCAAGAAGACAGACAATTTCGCCTTTTTCAACATCCAGCGATAGATCGCTCAGCACGGCTTGGCCGTTATAACGACAAATCAAATCACTGACGGAAAGCGCATTACTCATGAGTGGCTTTGCTCCAAAGAACGGTTAATCATGATAAGTGGAATCAGCCCCACGACGACCAACAATATAGCAGGCAGCGCCGCGTATTCCAGATGTTCATCAGATGCATAGTTAAAAACGTAGGTCGCCAAGGTCTCGAAATTAAAAGGTCGCAGCAACAAAGCCGCATTGAGCTCTTTCATCGATTCGATAAACACCAGCAACATCGCAATCAAACAACCACGACGAATTAACGGCAATTGCACACGTTTAATGATGCTTTTCGCATTACATCCCATGGTGCGGGCTGCCATATCCAGAGACGGTGATACCTTGGCAAGGCTTGATTCAACGCTACCAATCGCAACAGCACTGAAGCGCACCACAAATGCTGTCAGCAAGGCAAACATGGTGCCTGAGAACAACAATCCCGGTCTTCCCCAATCCATGGCTTTTGCAACATCATTAATGGCGTGGTCGATACTGGTCAGTGAGATCAACACGCCAATCGCAAGCACAGTGCCGGGAACGGCATATCCCAATGAAGACATACGCAGCGGCACATTGCTCGCTGGTGTGGCTGAGAAACGGCGGTAGAAATTCACTAGCAGTGCTATCACCAGCGCGATAACTGCGGCAATGGAAGACACATACAAGCTGTTAAAGCTGTATTGGATAAAGTCTTCAATCGAGCTAGACGAGTGATAATCCCACGCATAAATCAACAACTGACCGAGTGGCGCAAGGAAGGCAATAGCAAAAAGCCCCCAACACCAAACGGTGGCAAGCACCTTATACTTCCCTTGCAGTGGCGCTTTGGCAATTTTGTCGGCACTGACATTTTGACTAAAGAGTTTTTGTTTGCGGCGACTGTATCGCTCACTGCTGATAAGCAGGAATATCACTACCAACATGATGGCAGAGATTTTCGCGGCGGCGTTCAGGTTGGAATAGCCAAGCCACGTATCGTATACCGCCGTCGTGAGCGTACTGACCGCGAAATAATTCACGGTACCAAAATCCCCTAAGGCTTCCATCGCCACTAACGATGCGCCAACCGCAATCGCAGGTCTTGCCAGCGGAAGCGAAACACGCATGAAGCTTTGCATTGGCGAGCAGCCAAGTAATCGGGCGGATTGTGTCAGCGTCAGGTTCTGTTCCATGAATGCAGCACGTGCAAGCAGGTAAACATAAGGGTGCAACACCAACGCCAGAACAAAAGATGCCCCAGGAAGGGTGCGAAGATCGGGGAACCAGTATTGTGCAGCGCTCGTCCAACCGGTGACATCACGCAAGAAGAGTTGAATGGGTCCCGCATAATCGAACCAATCGGTGTAGATATACCCGACGATGTATCCTGGCATGGCGAGCGGCAAAACAAGTGCCCATTGCAACCAACGGTCACCGGGAATGCAATAATTGGCCATAAGCCAAGCTGAGGGGATCCCCATCAGAAGGGATAAAAAGACAGTACCCGCAACCAGCAGCACAGTATTTAGCGTGTACGTTCCCATCACCGTAGACATCAGGTGACCAAACACATCATCACTTTCGCCGACTGCGGTATAGAAGATCGCTAAAATCGGCAAAACCAGCAGCAGGGAAAACACCCAGCTACTGGTTTTCAAAAATCGGTTCTGTTCTAACATTGCCTACTACATCATGGCGTCAGATAGCATAAGGGGGAATGTTATTCCCCCTTACTATTACAGAATGAAACGATTACAGGTCGAACTTCACTTCATCAAGAAGTTTCATCGCCTTGGTGTGATTCTCTGCAATAGTTTCTAGCGGCAAATCGTCTGCGGTGTATTCACCCCAAGAAGCAACAAGCTCAGAGCGTGCAACGCCCGGCTTAACTGGCTCTTCGAAGTTCACTTCCGCGTACATTTGCTGTGCTACGTCTGACGTCAAAAACTCCATCAGTTTTTGCGCGTTGTCTTTGTTCGGCGCGTATTTCGCCATTGCCATGCCGCTGATGTTTACGTGAGTACCGTTCGCGTTTTTGCCCGGGTAGTTCAGGTATACGCTGTCAGCCCATGTTTTTTGCTCTTCATCTGCCAGCATCTTACCAAGGTAATAGCTGTTGCCCAGTGACACGTCACACAGGCCTTCAGAGATTGCTTTCACTTGGCCACGGTCATTGCCTTGCGGCTTACGTGCTAGGTTAGCTTTTACGCCTTCCAACCAAGCTTTTGCTTCTGCTTCACCGTGGTTTGCGATAACAGCAGAAACTAACGATACATTGTACGGATGCTTACCAGAGCGTGTACAGATTTTTCCTTTCCACTCAGGCTTTGCAAGATCCATGTAGTCAAAGTCGTCGCCCAATTTACCCACACGATCACGTGAAGAGTAAACAGAACGAGAGCGTGTGGTCAGTGCGACCCAACGGTCTTCACTGTCACGGTATTGTGAAGGAACGTTCTCATCAATGATTTTGCTATCAACAGATTGAACCAAATCTTTGTTTACAAGTTCCATCAGACGAGAGATATCAACCGTTAGCAGAACGTCTGCAGGGCTGTATTCACCTTCTTGCTCAACCTTTTCAGCCATGCCTTTTTTCGCAAACTTCACGTTTACTTTAATGCCGGTTTCCTTGGTGAACTCGTTTAGCATCGGTTCAATCAAAAATGGCTGACGGTAAGAATATACATTCACTTCTTCCGCAGCATTCGCAACACCAGTAGTACCTACAACTCCAAGCACCAACGCAGATGCTGACAACAATTTTTTCATTTTCTTCCCTTCCTAAACCGAAACTGTAATGAGAACGTTTATCAGTATCGTTAGTATACATGTTACGGATTTGTTCGCAATACTCGCTTTTTTCAGATAGATGAAAAAAGCCCCACATCTCTTCGATGTGGGGCTTTTTAACTGTCGAAATTTGTAACGGTTTGTGTCTTATAACTGAGTATTGTTATTTCACGCTCACAAACTCAGGGTAAGCATCGACACCACAGTCGTGGAAATCCATGCCTTTTCGCTCGACGGTGAATCACCGTTAAAACCAACCCAACCAAACGCAGAATAAATATACCCAAGGTTGCTAGCGGCAAATTTGAGCAAGGGATTCAGTGAACAGCTTAAATCAGATCACGACTTTTACCGCCTTCAAAAAATCTTCGATTGTTGGCGAGTTACTCGCTTTTCGATAGGCGACATACAGCTCGATTTTTTCGTCATCAGCATCAAATGGAACGAAGGAGACGCCTTTTGGTGCAATACTTTTAACCCATGCAGGGGTCAAAGCAATACCGAGGCCATTGATGACAAACTGAAGCATGGTCGATTTATCGATTATTTCGCAGGTGACTTTTGGCTGAACGCCAATTTTACGAAAATTGTGCCACAACATATTGTGAAGAATAGGTCGCGCATGTTTAGGGTAACCAACAAATGCTTCATCAACCAAATCGGTTGTCTTAAGTGACTTTGCTTTTGACAGAGGGTTGCTATTCGATAAAACAACCATCACCTCTTGGCGTTGAAGCAACTCACTGGTGATATATTCGTCATCGGGTGGTGTGCGTACAAAAGCAATATCGGTGCGATGATTAACCAGTTCTTGTGTATGTTTATCAGAGGATGAAATCTCTAATACCTGTACATGAACATCTGGGTTTGTTTTCCTAAACTCGAGCAATGCTCGTGGTAAAATCATCGAGATAGCTTCATCTACACCGCTCACTCTAATGTTTTTTAACGCAGCCCCAACGTTGTGCTTTGCTTTAGAAAGTGACGTTTCAACATCATTCAAAATACGTTTGGCATCGCCAAGAAAGACCGCACCTACTTGCGTCAGGCTGACTTGTCGCGTGGTACGGAAAAACAGCGGTGCGCCAATTTCGTATTCCAGTGCAGCAACACGTTCAGACAGCGCTGATTGGCTTAGCCCAAGACGTTCGCCAGCACGGCGAAAATGTAGCTCTTCAGCAACAGCCACAAAACACTCTAATTGCCTAATATCCAATAGCCCCACCTATCCCGTTTACTTATTTATTGTTGAACGCTGACATGCTGATTGTCATTCAGCTTTGCTTCATAGGCTTGAATGTCTGACACCAATTTCAGCGTATCCAACGTATCATCACGACCTTCGATCAACCCTCGCTGAGTTGCTGGATCCATGGTGAAATCAACATCCACGTTTTCACCGATAATCTTGAGGGAAGCAACATCAATTTCAATATCGTAACCTTCTGAATTAGAAGCCAGTTCAATCAATTTGTCACGTTCCTCAGCCGTTACCATTGGCAAAGCCAAGCCGTTTTTACGCGCATTGTCGTAGAAAATGCCGGCAAACTCGGTGCCGATAATGGCCTTGACCCCCAGTTGCATCATTCCCCATACCGCATGTTCACGACTAGACCCGCAACCAAAGTTATCGCCCACAATCAAGATCGACGCATTCTTCCATTCCGGTTTATTTAAGACAAATTCAGGGCGACGGGCACCGTTATCATCAAAACGCAAATCAGCAAATGCTCCGTCTGCGAGTCCTTCGCGAGTAATGGTGATCAAAAAACGCTTGGGCATGATGACGTCGGTATCTACATTTGCCATCGGTAGAGGCGCGGTTTGTCCTTTAATATTCATCTCACTCACCCATTTCTTCTAACGTTTTAACATCCACTAAACGCCCTGCAATGGCGGAGGCTGCCACCAAAGCTGGGTCCATCAAATGGGTGCGAGCACCCCGCCCTTGCCTGCCTTCAAAGTTTCGGTTGGTGGATGAAGCAATGCGCTCGCCATCTCTGGCGATATCATTGTTCATGGCCAGACACATGGAGCATCCACTTTCTGGTCGCCAGTCAAACCCTGCATCAATGAAGATTTTATCCAAGCCTTCTGTTTCTGCATTAAAACGTGTTAATGCAGAGCCGGGAATCACAATGGCCTCTACACCCTTCGCAACCTTACGTCCTTTAACAACCGCAGCCGCACTGCGAAGGTCTTCAATTCGGCTATTGGTACATGATCCAATAAAGGCGGTATTGATCTCGATATCACTGACCTTCTGACCCGGAGTTAACCCCATATATTCAAGCGCGCGCTTAAGGCCAGCTTTCGCCTTGGGTGTAGGCATATCATCTTCTGTGGGCACAGTTCCACTGACAGAAACAGATTGGTCTGGGCTTGTTCCCCACGTCACCAACGGAGAAATGTCAGAGGCATCAATGGTGACATATTTGTCAAATTCAGCACCGCAATCAGAAGACCATTCTTCAGAATCATATTTAAGGTTAGCGCCTTGCGGTTTTCCATTGGCTGCCTCATAAGACTTCTCGTCTGCTGCAATCAATGCTGCACGTGCACCTAGCTCTACGGCCATGTTACACACTGTCATCCGACCGGCCATTTCCAAATCACGGATTGCAGCACCTGAGAATTCAACGGCATAGCCATTTGCACCACCAGCACCAATGACTTTCACTACATGCATGATGATGTCTTTGCCAGTAACGCCAGGTTGAGTTTCACCATCGATATCTACCCGCATGGTTTTCAATCGCTTGTATCTAAGCGTTTGCGTGGCAAGCACATGTTCCACTTCCGACGTACCAATGCCGAAACCTAGCGCACCGTACGCACCATATGTCGTGGTATGACTGTCACCACAGGCGATAAGCATTCCTGGCGCAACCAACCCTTGCTCAGGAACAACGATATGCTCAATGCCCTGACGAGGATCACCCAGTCCATAAAACGCGATGTCATGGTCTTTACAGTTCTTTTCTAGATTTTCGATCAGCAGTTTTGACGCTTCATCATGATGTTCCCGGCTCTTCGTCGCATTGACATGATCAACAACAGCGAGGTGCGCTTCGGGTTTACGCACACCAATATGTTTGGTAGCGAGTCCCGAAAAGGCTTGTGGGCTGGTGTATTCGTTCATAATGTGAAAATCGACATAGACCAGTAAGTCGCCATCGGGCAGTTCACATACGGTATGTGCGTCGACCAGTTTGTCATACAGGGTTTTATTCATTGTGCGATGTCCTTTCGCTCATTTGAAAATTGATTGAAGAAAGAAATGAAACTATCGGCAATCTCGTGGGGCATCTCTTCTGCCATATAATGCGTAGCATCAACGGCGCGACCACTGATGTGAGACGCTCGTTTATCCCAAAGATCCATTGCATCAAAACAACGCTCAATGACGCCATGTTTTGCCCAGAGCACTTCAGTGGGAACACTGAGCTTCCGTCCGTCATCTTCATTGTCATGATCGATATCGATCGTCGCACCAGCGCGATAATCCTCGCAGCTCGCATGAATTGCTGCAGGGTCATTAAATGCTGCGAGGTATTCAGCCAGTGCTTCAGGTGCAAATGGATTATCCCCACCCGCCTGATTGAAACATTTCAGTTTCCAGAAAGTTTCAGGATCATTTCCGATCAATGTTTCAGGGAAGGGATCACTCTGTGTGAGGAAATACCAATGCCAATATGCCTTAGCAAATTGACTGTCCGCATGGGCATACATTTCCCGTGTTGGCGCAATATCCAGAAGAACCATTGCCCTGACTTTATCTGGGTGATCCAGCGCTAAACGGTGCGCAACCCGAGCCCCACGGTCATGGGCACCAACATAAAATTCATCATGCCCCAACTCAGCCATGAGCTGCACAATGTCATTGGCCATCGCACGCTTGGAATACGTCAGGTGTTGATCATCTGTCTCTGGTTTGTCCGAGCGCCCGTAGCCGCGAAGGTCTGGGCAAATAACCTGATAAAAGTCAGAGAGAAGAGGAGCAACCAAGTGCCACATTGCAGAGGTTTGCGGATAACCATGCAGCAAAACCAATGGGGGGGCAGATTTGAGTCCTCCCCGACGCACAAATAGTCGGACGTGTGCTGTATTTACATATTCTTCCGTGAAGCCATCAAACATAATTTTGCCTTTGTTGCCATCTTTGACACTAACAACAATAACAAAACTATAGGCGGTTATTATTCGTAATAACTGAACAGTTTAAACGACTTAACGTTCTCTCTCCCTGTTGCTACTTTTGAGATGTCTCCAAACAGAATCCGGCCTCTGACCTAGAGGCCAACGTTGATTGTTGAGAAATGACCAGGGAGGTCAAAATGAAAAGAACATTTATCTTCGCACTCGTCGCAGGTACGCTTTCTTTAGGTGCAACAGACGCATTTGCAGAATGTGACAGTGGCGAAACTGTCATTAAATTCTCACACGTAACCAACACAGACCGTCACCCAAAAGGCATTACAGCGTCCTTGTTAGAAAAGCGTGTCAATGAGGAAATGAATGGCATAGCCTGCATGAAGGTCTTTCCGAATTCTACCTTGGTCAATGACGACAAAGTATTGGAAGCGCTCTTGCAAGGTGACGTCCAGCTTGCTGCCCCTTCTCTTTCAAAGTTTGAAAAATTCACAAAAAAATTCCGCATCTTTGATCTGCCATTCATGTTTAAGAACATTGAGGCAGTGGATGAGTTTCAATCCTCTGAAACGGGTCAGAAGCTCAAAGACAGCATGCAACGCCGTGGTCTTCAGGGGTTAACATTCTGGCACAACGGCATGAAACAGATGTCAGCGAATAAACCGCTTATCACCCCCACAGATGCTGACGGCCTAAAATTCCGTGTTATGTCATCTGACGTGCTAGTCGCGCAAATGAAAGCTATCGGGGGATCTCCTCAGAAAATGGCGTTCTCTGAAGTGTATGGCGCCCTTCAACAAGGCGTGGTTGATGGTCAGGAGAACTCTTGGTCAAACATCTACGGTAAGAAATTTTTTGAAGTGCAAGATGGCATCACTGAAACCAACCATGGCGTTCTCGACTACCTCGTTGTGGCATCCGTTGACTGGTTAGATAGCCTTGATGAAGGAACGCGCGTTCAGTTCTTGCAAATCCTGCAGGAAGTCACCGACCAAAGGAATTCTGAGAGCTATAAAGTCAACCAAGCTGCTCGCCAGCACGTGTTGAATACCGGAGAAGAAATCCGTCAGCTGACTGAGGCGCAACGCCAAGAATGGGTCGATACCATGAAGCCAGTTTGGACACAATTTGCAAAAGACGTTGGTCAGGACAGTATTGATACCGCCCAACAAATCAACGCCAAATATTAGTCTTCGATTTAAGGGGGAGTCCTAGGACTCCCCCTGTCTTTTTCAGGAGTACTGTTATGAAAACAGAATCCAGTTTTACAGACGTTGTCGAAGAAAAAGTTATCGCTGGCATTTTAGGTCTAATGACAGTATTGACGTTCTCCAATGTTATTGCACGATATGTATTTAATTCGAATATCTTGTGGGCCCTAGAGCTCACTGTCTTTCTCTTCGCCTGGTTAGTTCTGCTTGGCGCATCTTACGCCGTCAAAAAAGGGGCACACCTTGGCGTCGATGTTCTCATCAATTTATTCCCCGAAAAAGTAAGAAGAGCACTGGGTCTGTTTGCTGCATTTACCTGTATTGGTTTTGCCTTTTTGCTCTTGAAGGGCAGTTGGGATTATTGGGCTAACTTTGCCAACTTACCCGCTACTGAGGGGCGCTGGTTCCCCACAGGGTTTGAAGATAAATTCAGAGAAAAAGGGTGGTATGAAGTGAATGACATTCCCATGCCGGAAACCTTTGCATGGTTGGCCGACATTTTCAATGAAGGCGAACCCTATGAAAAAATCCCACGCTTTATTCCTTACTTGATATTACCTCTTTCCATGTTTCTCCTCTTGGTGCGCTTTTGCCAGGCATTTTGGATGATCTGGACGGGTAAAACGGACCGCATTATTGCGAGCCATGAAGTGGAAGATGAACTTGAAGAAATTCGCGAACAAGTGGGGAAAGCAGACTAATGGACGTCGCATTACTATTTATTTTGATAATTGGGCTTCTGCTTGTCGGTGTACCGATCGCCGTCTCACTGGGAATGTCCTCAATTCTGTTCCTGCTCTGGTTTTCAGATAGCTCGCTAGCCTCTGTTGGGCAAACACTGTTTTCGGCCTTTGAAGGTCATTACACCCTTCTAGCAATCCCATTCTTTATTCTCGCCTCGTCCTTTATGACGACAGGGGGCGTTGCCCAACGCATTATCCGCTTCTCTATCGCCTGTGTGGGTCATTTGCCAGGTGGTCTAGCCATTGCGGGTGTTTTTGCCTGTATGTTGTTTGCTGCACTTTCAGGTTCATCGCCTTCTACCGTTGTTGCCATTGGCTCCATTGTGATTGTTGCGATGCGTCAGGTGGGTTATTCAAAAGACTTTGCTGCTGGCGTTATCTGCAACGCGGGGACATTGGGTATTTTGATCCCGCCTTCCATCGTCATGGTTGTTTATGCCGCGTCAGTGGAGGTGTCGGTTGGGCGTATGTTCTTGGCAGGTGTTATTCCTGGATTGCTAGCGGGTTTCATGTTGATGCTCACCATTTACGTGATTGCCAAAGTGAAAGACCTGCCCAAAGGAGAATGGAAGGGTTGGAAAGAAGTTTTTGATTCAGCACGAGAAGCGGGTTGGGGCTTATTCCTGATCGTTATCATTCTCGGCGGTATCTATGGCGGTATTTTCACCCCAACAGAAGCCGCTGCCGTTGCTGCCGTTTATGCCTATTTCATCGCGACATTCATTTATAAAGATATGGGGCCATTGGCTGAAAGCGGTGACAGTGTCTGGAAGAAACCACAGACCTTAATCACGGCCCTTTTCCACAAAGACACACAGAAAACACTGTTTGAAGGCGGCAAGCTGGCAGTGACATTGCTATTTGTCATTGCAAACGCACTGATCCTGAAACATGTGCTGACAGATGAGCAAATCCCACAACAGATAGCGGAGTCAATGTTATCTGCAGGGTTTGGTCCGGTTGTCTTTCTCATTGTTGTCAACGTGATCCTCTTGATCGGTGGTCAGTTTATGGAACCGTCAGGCTTGCTGGTTATCGTTGCCCCCTTGGTGTTCCCTATCGCCATTCAACTGGGGATTGACCCCATTCACCTTGGCATCATCATGGTCGTGAACATGGAAATCGGAATGATTACGCCCCCGGTTGGGCTCAATATATTTGTGACCTCAGGGGTGGCGGGCATGCCGATGATGCGGGTCGTAAAGGCATCACTTCCATTCTTGGCTGTCTTGTTCGTCTTCCTCATCATGGTCACCTATATCCCATGGCTTTCAACCTTCTTGCCCAACACATTTATGGGACCAGAAATTGTCACACAGTGATCACGTTGATCGGATCGATTAATGCGTACACCAACAAATGGTGTGCAACGTTAACCACATAAAACCTAAACAAAAAAAAGCCCCACATCGCGAGGATGTGGGGCTTTCTTACTTTGTTATTTGTCTGATTTATTTCACGCTAACAAACTCTGGGTAAGCATCTACACCACAATCGTGGAAATCCATACCTTCTAGCTCTTCTTCTTCGGTTACGCGAATGCCAATTGTGGCCTTCAGGACACCCCAAACAACGAAGCTCGCACCGAATACCCACGCAAAGATAACGGCTGCACCGAAGATTTGCGCACCAAAGGTCGCATCTGCGTTGCTGAAAGGTACCGCTAGCAAACCGAACAGGCCACAGGTGCCGTGTACTGAAATCGCACCCACGGGATCATCAATCTTCACTTTGTCGAGACCAACGATACTGATAACAACCAATGCACCCGCCAAGCCACCAATTACAAGCGCAGCAACAGGAGAAGGGGATAATGGATCAGCAGTGATAGCAACCAAACCCGCCAATGCGCCGTTCAATACCATAGTGAGGTCTGCTTTACCCCATGCTGCTTTACAGACACCCAGTGCAACCAATGCACCTGCGGCCGCTGCCGCATTGGTGTTCAAGAAAATCTCGCCCACTGCCGTTGCGTTTTCAAAGTCTGACACCATCAACTGTGAGCCACCGTTGAAACCAAACCAACCGAACCAAAGGATAAAGGTACCCAAGGTTGCTAGCGGCATGTTTGAGCCTGGAATTGGGTAGATTTGACCGTTTTTGCCGTATTTTCCTTTACGTGCGCCCAGCAGTAATACGCCAGCAAGTGCAGCAGCTGCACCCGCCATGTGAACGATACCTGAGCCCGCAAAGTCACTAAAGCCCGCTTCTGACAAGAAGCCACCGCCCCACGTCCAGTAACCTTCAACTGGGTAGATAACGGCTGTCAGTACCACAGAAAACGCTAGGAACGCCCAAAGCTTCATACGCTCAGCAACCGCACCAGACACGACAGACATCGCAGTCGCAACGAAGACAACTTGGAAGAAGAAGTCAGAAGCCAGAGAGTGATCCGCGCCTTCGCTTTGTGTGCCAATCAACATACCCAATGATGGCAACCAGCCAGCCTCGGCGTTATCGACGTACATGATGTTATAACCCACCAGCAAGTAAGTGGTACAAGCAATGGCGTACAAACAGATGTTTTTAGTGAGAATTTCAGTGGTGTTTTTTGAACGAACCAGGCCCGCTTCTAACATGGCAAAGCCCGCGGCCATCCACATTACCAGTGCACCTGAAATCAAGAAGAAAAACGTATCGAGTGCGTATCGCAGCTCTGTCACAGTGGTTGCTAGTTCCATGTTGAATTCTCCCTTAGCCCTTAAATTGCTTCCGCATCCATTTCGCCAGTACGAATACGTACCGCTTGCTGGAGGTCGTACACAAAAATCTTTCCGTCACCAATCTTGCCGGTCTGTGCCGCCTTGCTGATTGCTTCGATAATTTCATCCACATTTTCGCTATGCGCTGCGATTTCCAATTTCACCTTTGGCAGAAAATCGACTTGATATTCTGCACCTCGATACAATTCTGTGTGGCCTTTCTGACGCCCGAAGCCTTTGACCTCTGACACGGTCATACCGTCAACGCCAACGTCTGCGAGTGCTTCACGCACGTCATCGAGCTTAAATGGCTTAATAATCGCATTGATCAATTTCATTCCCGTCTCCTTGAACCAAAAATAAGATGTTCTGCACAAGGAGTAACAAATCACGTGCCAAGTTTTATTTTTATTTATTATCAATTACTTAAAATAAGTATACGGGGTGGGTGAATTTTTGAGCACCAAGTTGGTGCATAGGATTCACTGTTTTTAGGCAGAGTATTGAGAGGTATAAAATTCTGCACCATTGAGTGGCACACAGAAAATATGACAGGGAATATTATATGTTGAGTATGCGGGATTCCATTTCCGCAACCGTCAAATAAATTTGGGATTATCGACCATAACGACGAATGAAGTCCTGCCATGCTTCGAGCAGCACAGCGAGATCCTCGGGCCCGCAAAGCGAGACGCTTTCTTCTTCATAAGCATGAAAATCGCTTTCTGGCATCTCTTCTTCGTAACCTTCTATCAACACATTGGCTTGCACCAACGCCTCTTCTTGGGTGAGCTGAAGATGGAACACTTTGCCCGCTCGATTCCATTCTCCGCCCTGCTCCATCACTGTTTGCAAATGGGTTAGAACATTATCAATTTCAGCATGATCCGTGCCCAACTCATCAATCAACCAACGACCTAGCGCTTCGTGCCCCATTGGCAATTCCGCATGAAAACTGTCGTCTAAAGTATTGCGTCGAAATTCATAGTCCACGTGGTATCCTCGATATCACTGCATTGCCAGTTGTTAACCGTTATGGCTAAGCTGACAAGTTATAAAAGTGTGCCCATTTTCAGGATCTAAAGACCCAATGCAACTCAATACCATGATCGCACGCCAGATCGTCGAGAGAACGATGAAAATCATCGGTCATTCCGTCAATGTCATGGATGAACGCGGCCTAATTATAGGCTCGGGTGATCCAAGTCGTTTGCATCAAAGGCACGAAGGCGCATTATTGACACTGACAGAGAACCGGATAGTTGAAATTGATGAAGCAACATCTAATTCTCTGAAAGGCGTAAAGCCCGGCATTAACTTACCCGTGGTGTTTAATAACAAAGCCATTGGCGTGGTCGGCATTTCCGGCCTGCCATCTCAGGTGCGACGATATGGCGAACTGGTAAAAATGACCGCGGAACTGATTGTTGAGCAAGCGGCGCTCATTTCACAGCTACAATGGGACAAACGCCATCGCGAAGAGCTCGTACTCCAGTTAATCTCTGAGTCTGAACTCAACGAACAGCAACTCATGTCCATTGCACAGCGCTTGGATTTGGATTTAGAGCAACCAAGAGTCGCGGCGGTCATTAAACTGATGCCACTCAAAGCTGATGCCCTTTCTCTTGAGCATTTACAATCCATGGTCCACCTACTTGAGTACCCTGAAAGAGACAACCTTGTGGGTATCACGTCCGTGTCTCGTCATGAAATCGTGGTGCTTAAGCCCATCACTATCGAACACGGTGAATGGTCTCGCCAGCTTGAACAAAAAAAGCTACGCGCCTTGCTAAAACGCGTCTCAGAACAAAAAGCCTTCACCATCAAAATTGCCTACGGCGGCTATTTTCCTTCACTACATGGTTTGGCCAATTCCTATCAAACAGCCAGTGCTACATTGGCTGCAGGCCAGCATCAAAAAGACGTGATGTTCTTTGAAGATCACACCCTGCCGGTGCTGTTAAGCGCCATGCCTGATGATGATTGGCGTACCAAACAACTCCATGAACCTATGATGGTGTTGGCAAGGAAAGACAACAGAGGCACACTGCGTAAAACCCTCATCGCCTTTTTTGATCAGAACTGTGATTTAGTTCAAACGTGCGAAAGCCTCCACATTCATAGAAATACACTACGGTACCGACTGCAACGTATCAGTGAGATCACATCATTAAATATCAATAAGTTAGAAGATAAAACCCAACTGTATTTGTCCTTTCTTAAATGGCAGCAAGAAATCTAAAATTGTGCAAACGCACAATTTAGTTTCAATCATCACCTATAATCTTTGGTCAACCGCCTAAAGCCTCCTCAACGTTTGCAGCGTAAAGTGCCGGCAGTATTCGTTTCCTCCGAGAAATAAAGAAATGACTGAAGTATCCACGCTAGGCGCGCTTGCGGCGCTGATCGTCTCCATTACACTGATTTTAAGAAAAGTACCGCCAGCCTACGGCATGATCATTGGTGCCCTCGTGGGCGGTATCGTCGGTGGTGTGTCTTTGACAGATACCGTGACCCTAATGATTGGCGGCGCACAGGGTATTGTCACGGCGGTACTTCGTATTCTTGCGGCGGGTATTCTTGCAGGCGTGCTGATTGAGTCAGGCGCAGCAACGACCATTGCTGAAACCATCGTGAAGAAAGTGGGCGAAACACGTGCCCTTCTCGCGCTGGCGGTCGCCACCATGATCCTCACCGCGGTGGGTGTGTTCGTGGATGTTGCTGTTATTACCGTCGCACCCATTGCACTGGCCATTGCGCGTCGCGCTGACCTGTCGAAAATGGCGATTTTGCTTGCCATGGTAGGCGGCGGTAAAGCGGGCAACGTGATGTCACCAAACCCGAATGCCATTGCAGCCGCCGATGCTTTCAATGTGCCGTTAACGTCAGTGATGGCAGCGGGTGTTATCCCCGGCTTGTGCGGCATGATGGCGGCATACTTCATCGCTTTGAAACTGAAAAATCGTGGTAGCAAAGTCGCAGCCCACGAAGTGGTTGATGTCGATATGAGTCGGCTGCCTTCTTTTGCCGCCGCGATGGTCGCACCATTGGTGGCGATTTCATTACTGGCACTTCGCCCGATCGCGGGTATCAATATCGATCCGCTGATCGCTCTTCCTTTAGGTGGCCTGCTGGGCGCACTAGCGATGCGCCGTGGTAAAGACACGAACCATTTCGCAGTTTCTGGCCTAAACCGTATGGCACCAGTTGCCGTTATGCTCCTCGGTACTGGCACACTCGCCGGCATCATTGCTAACTCAGGCCTCAAAAACGGCTTGATTGACCTGCTGACCACGTCAGGCTTGCCATCTTATCTTCTGGCACCGTTCTCCGGTGCGCTGATGTCGCTTGCGACCGCTTCCACCACCGCAGGTACGGCTGTTGCGAGTAGCGTGTTTGCTAACACCATCCTTGAACTTGGCGTTCCTGCCCTTGCTGGCGCTGCGATGATCCACGCTGGTGCAACGGTATTTGACCACATGCCGCACGGCAGCTTCTTCCATGCTACCGGCGGCGCGGTGCACATGGACATGAAAGAACGTTTGAAGCTTATTCCTTACGAATCCGCGGTTGGTTTCGTTATCGCGCTCATCTCTACACTGATCTTTGGTGTGTTTGGCCTGTTTGTATAAGGACGTTACTGATGAAAATTGTTATTGCTCCAGATTCTTACAAAGAAAGTTTGTCTGCCATGGACGTTGCAACCGCAATCGAAACGGGCTTTAAACACATCATGCCTGATGCACACATAGTGAAACTTCCAATGGCAGATGGCGGTGAAGGCACCGTTCAATCCATGATTGATGCGACTGGTGGTCGACTCGTTGATGTGACAGTGACCGGCCCTTTAGGTGCTCCCGTTGAGGGATTCTTCGGCCTACTTGGTGATGGCGAAACCGCAGTCATTGAAATGGCCGCAGCATCAGGCCTTCACCTCGTTCCTACTGCATCGCGTAACCCGTTGCTGACCACCAGCTTTGGTACTGGTGAACTCATCAAAGCCGCACTGGATTTGGGTGTGAAACACCTGATTGTCGGCATTGGTGGCAGTGCAACCAACGACGGCGGCGCAGGTATGGCGCAAGCATTGGGCGCTAAACTGCTGGATGAATCAGGTAACCCCATTGCATTCGGCGGTGGCGCACTGAGTACTTTGCATACCATTGATACTTCAGGTATCGACCCACGCCTCGCTCACGTTAAGCTCGAAGTAGCGTGTGACGTGGATAATCCGCTGTGTGGTGAGAAAGGGGCATCTGCCGTGTTTGGCCCTCAAAAAGGCGCAACGCCAGAGATGGTGAGCACCTTAGATAGTAACCTCGCACACTACGCTCAGATCATGAAATCTCAGCTCAACAGTGATGTGAAAGACCGTGCTGGTGCTGGTGCTGCAGGTGGCATGGGCGCAGCGCTATTGGGTCTGTTTGATGCAGATTTACGTCCGGGCATCAACATCGTCATGGATGCAGTTAATTTATCTGAACACCTGAAAGATGCCGACTTGGTGATCACCGGCGAAGGTCGCATCGACAGCCAAACCATTCACGGCAAAACCCCTATTGGTGTTGCACGTTGCGCGAAAACATTTGGCCTGCCAGTGATTGGTATTGCAGGCAGCATCACCCAAGACAGCGTCGTAGTGTATGACCACGGCATTGATGTGCTGTTTAGCGTGGTATCCGGCGCATGTACGTTGGAAGATGCGCTCACGAATGCGAAAGAAAACGTTGAACTGACCGCCCAGAACGTAGCGAGGACGCTGTCGCTAGGGTGCTAGGAAACACAGCCCCTAGGACCCAGGACTCATTGTCCTTAGATACAAAAAAGCCTCCAACTCTGGAGGCTTTTTGTCTTTTCAAGCTGTCATCTCGAAACTCAATGCTCGAGACTCGCTTCTAAGGCTTAAACCGCAGCTTGGATGATCACATCGTCCGCTTTCTTGGTGTACTGATCCATCCGGTGGAAGTTCAGGTAGCGATACGTATCGGCTGCTGTTGCATCGATTTGTTTCGCAAACTCTAAGTACTCTTCAAACGTTGGGATACGACCAATGATCGCGCCGACTGATGCCAGTTCCGCAGAAGACAGGTAAACGTTCGCACCTGTACCCAGTCGGTTCGGGAAGTTACGGGTAGAGGTAGACAGTACGGTCGCTTTATCAGCAACACGCGCTTGGTTACCCATACACAGTGAACACCCTGGTGTTTCGATACGAACACCTGCGCGGCCGAAGATACTGTAGTAACCTTCTTCCGTTAGCTGGTCACGGTCCATTTTCGTTGGAGGTGCAACCCACAGACGTGTTTCTAGCGTACCACCAAATTTCTCAAGCAGTTTACCCGCAGCACGGAAGTGACCAATGTTGGTCATACAGCTACCGATGAAGACTTCATCAACCTTGTCGCCCGCAACATCAGAAAGCAGACGTGCATCATCAGGGTCATTTGGTGCACACAGAATTGGCTCTTTAATGTCAGCCAAATCGATTTCGATCACTTCTGCGTATTCTGCATCTTTGTCCGCTTCCATCAGTTCTGGATTCGCTAACCACGACTCCATCGCTGAAACACGACGCTCGATGGTACGGCGGTCGCCGTAGCCTTCGCTGATCATCCACTTCAACATCACGATGTTAGAGCTTAGGTATTCAGACACAGACTCTTGAGACAGCTTAACCGTACAACCTGCCGCTGAACGCTCTGCCGATGCATCAGACAGTTCGAACGCTTGCTCAACCGTTAAGTGCTCAACACCTTCGATTTCAAGTACACGTCCAGAGAATGCGTTGATCTTACCCGCTTTCTCAACGGTCAGAAGACCTTGCTTGATACCGTAGTAAGGGATCGCATGCACCAAGTCACGTAGCGTGATACCCGGCTGCATTTCGCCTTTAAAACGCACCAAAATAGATTCTGGCATATCCAACGGCATAACGCCTGTCGCTGCTGCAAACGCAACCAGACCAGAACCTGCAGGGAACGAAATGCCCAGCGGGAAACGGGTGTGCGAGTCACCGCCAGTACCGACGGTATCAGGCAGTAGCATACGGTTTAGCCATGAGTGGATAACACCATCACCCGGACGAAGAGCAACACCGCCGCGGTTCTGAATGAAATCAGGTAGCGTGTGGTGAGTCACCACATCGACAGGTTTCGGGTATGCAGACGTGTGACAGAAAGACTGCATCGTCAAATCGGCAGAGAAGCCAAGACATGCAAGGTCTTTCAGCTCATCACGAGTCATAGGGCCCGTGGTGTCCTGAGAACCAACGGTGGTCATCTTAGGCTCACAATAGGTGCCCGGACGGATACCTTCAACGCCACATGCTTTACCGACCATTTTCTGAGCTAGCGTATAGCCTTTATCTGAATCAGCAACAGGTTGAGGGCGACGGAAGACATCTGATGCTTCAAGACCTAGCGCTTCACGCGCACGATCCGTCAAACCACGACCGATGATCAAAGGAATACGACCACCCGCACGCACTTCATCATAAAGCACGTCAGTTTTCAGAGAGAAGGTAGAAAGCACTTCGTCTGATGCGTTGCTGCGAACTTCACCTTTGAACGGATACACATCAATCACATCGCCCATGCCCAGCTTAGCGACGTCCAATTCGATTGGCAGCGCACCTGCATCTTCCATTGTGTTGAAGAAGATTGGCGCAATTTTACCACCTAGGCAGTAACCACCGGCACGTTTGTTCGGTACGTTAGGGATGTCATCACCCATAAACCAAAGCACGGAGTTAGTTGCAGACTTACGAGAAGACCCCGTACCCACAACATCACCCACATAAACAAGCTGGTGACCTTTTTCTTTCAGCGCTTCAATTTGCTTGATAGAGCCAATCACACCGGGCTGGTCTGGTTCGATACCATCGCGAGCATTCTTCAACATCGCCAGTGCGTGCAGAGGAATATCAGGGCGAGACCATGCATCAGGTGCTGGTGACAAGTCATCGGTATTGGTTTCACCAGTGACTTTAAATACAGTTAGCGTGACTTTTTCTGGCACGTTTGGCTTAGACAGGAACCATTCAGCATCTGCCCAAGACTGCATGATTTGCTTCGCGTGGACATTGCCCGCTTTCGCTTTTTCTTCCACATCATAGAAAGAATCAAACATCAACAGCGTATGAGACAACGCTTTTGCAGCAATTGGCGCTAGCGCTTCGTCTTCCAACAAACCAATCAGCGATTCGATGTTGTAGCCACCTTGCATGGTGCCTAGCAATTCGACAGCTTTCTCTTTGCTAACCAGTGGAGAGTTCGCTTCGCCTTTGGCAACCGCGGCCAAAAAACAAGCTTTAACATATGCAGCTTCATCAACACCTGGAGGGATGCGATTCTCTAGCAAATCAATCAGGATTTCTTCTTCACCAGCAGGCGGGTTCTTGAGCAGTTCAACAAGACTTGCGGCTTGTTCCGCGTCAAGCGGTTTAGGGACAATCCCCTGAGCAGCACGTTCTTCGACGTGTTTACGGTAGGCTTCAAGCACGACGTGTTTCCTCATATTGCGGTCCAACCATCACGGCCAGACATCCTTGGAATAAAGCTCAGCGTGCGGACACAAGATGACGTGTAGGGATGCGTTATCTTCCAGAGTGCCCTGCATGACGAGGCGGTTATGTTATCACTTTTTAACCAAATTTTAAATTACGGCCATGGGATGAAACATCAACTTCATAAACAAGATGCGGCCTGTGACCGCGTCTGGTTAACATTTTAAAAGGGCGATCCGACAATTAGATACACTGCGTCATGGTCACTTTCCGTGCGGCCATACGCGGCGATAATAGGCCCCAATGGGGAGTCGATCCCAGCAAATATACTTCCCGCAGCATAAAGCGGCACATTTTTGAGTGAAAAATCTGGGTCATTCCACACTCCGCCGTATTCCAATGATGCGCCGATATAAACAGGTGATTGGAACAGGCCAAAATCGTTATCAAGCAATCGGTAGCGATACACCATCGCACCAAAGGCTAAGTTATTGCCAGACAGTGAATTCTTAGGTACACCAGAAAGGTTCAAGAAGCCACCAAGCTCCTTGGGGGCGATAACGAACCCATCAATTTCATGGTGCAATTCGCCATAGCGTAATTTGCCATAAACCGTGTGTTTGCCCCAACTCGACGCATGCAATGCTTCAAGATCAAACTGTGTTGAATGGGTTTTCTGCTCATTGGATGCCCCCGACGTTTCATTCAGGGCGGTGTCTCTATTAAAACCAAAAGAGGTTTCAAAGAAGCTACCAGAACTCGGGAAAACATGGCTGTCCAACGTATCTAAAGTCACCGAAGCATATGGAATAGATCGTGTATAAGCCGTTTGATTGAAATTGCCGAGTAAGTCCTCATGCCCATCAACATATTTATACCCGACTTTAAACTCACTCCACAATTGAGGCTGCCAACCGAACGAGACTTCCCCCTGCCATTCACTTCGTCTGACATTGGCACGGATACCTGAATTTTCAATGGTAGGCTCACCGCCGAAGCTCACACGATCTCTCACTTCATACGCGCCGCGTAACGTGGTAAAGAATTGTTGGTCTGCGGTATACGGCAGGTACAACTCCGATTGCACTAATCGGTCATTACCACCTTCAATGGTTGTACGCAGTTCTGCACCGTAATCAGATATACCCGTGGTATTAATGCTCAACCCCACCGACATGTCAGTTTGAGAGTCAAAGTTATCTTCAATGGCAAAGCGGAAATCGATGAAGTTTGGCCCCCAGCTTTTCTCTTTCACATCCACGACCAGCACGGTTTCTTTGCCAATGCTTTCTAGGTGGTAGCGCACGGTTTCAAAGCGATCTAACGCATAGAGATTTTGCACTGATTGCTCAAGCAGTTTGGAATCCATCTGCCCAGGTTCAAGCGCGAGGCGTTTCTCTAGCACTTCATCCGCAAAACTGGTGTCGTTATTGAGGATGATACGGTCTACTGCCATCTGATCACCGTAGCGCAGTGTGCGGCGGCGAAGCTGTTTTTGCTCGATGTATTCTTGGTATTCGCCAGAAGTCATCACCAAGCCTGCAAGCTTGTCTCTTGACTGGAGCGTAATGGAGTAACCTTCATCAAATGCTTCAGGCATTCGGTCAAACTCAGTGGTCTCCATGTCACCAACATCAGGGGTCAGCAACACATCATCATCCGACATATTGGCGATCTGTTGGCGGGTACTGTTACGCACCATGAAGTTCACCAACTGGTTCATTACCGATAAATACGATCCCAGCTCTTCTGCTGGGCTGTAATCGGTACTGATATCGACGGCAATGACGATGTCAGCGCCCAATGCTTTGGCAACATCGACGGGCATGTTGTTCACGGCACCGCCATCAACCAAGAATGCCCCGTTAAGCTCAACAGGCGGCAGCGCGCCAGGCACAGACATACTGGCAAGCATGGCTTCGGTTAACTGGCCATCACCAATCACCACGGGCACCAATTGCTCAATATCTGTCGCCACCGCGCGAAAAGGGATCACAAGGTTATCAAAGGTAGGAAACGCGGGCATGTTCCCCGTGGAATCACGAAGAATGCGGATCATGTTTTGGCCTTGCACGATCCCTTGTGGCGTTTTGAGGCTTTTAAAATCAAACCCAAGGTTGGTGGAAATGTTGTATTTGTCTTCGTGCGCTTTCTCTCTTACACGACGATCACCACGATAAACGCGATCTTGATAGCCCGCGTTCCAATCAATGGATTCCATCATGGCTTCAATTTCGCCCGCACTCATGCCTGCGGCATACAGGCCACCTACATACGCGCCCATACTGGTTCCCGCGATGTAATCGACAGGAATTTTTAAATCTTCCAGTGCTTTAAGTACACCAACATGGGCAGCGCCTTTTGCACCGCCGCCGCCAAGCACCAATCCAACGGTGGGTCGAGAAGACTTTTCTTGTGCGATCACTAAAGAACTGGACAGTACTGCCGACACAACCAGTACTGCAGTTACCAACCTGCCTGTAATAAGCCTTATTAACATTTCTGCTGCCTTGCAAATTTGATGTTTTAAGCGCAAAAGTCACATCCGCAACAATCAGCGGCGCAACGGAAGAAGTACGAAACCCATGCAGTTAACCATTAAACAAAAGCTCATCATGGCGATGATCACCGCAGTTATCGCTTCCACGGCCATCATCAGTTATCAAAGCTTGACCAAAGCACACGCAATGGTAGAGCACCGCTTGCTCGACAATGAACTTCCTATTCTGCTCTCAAACATCCGAAATGAAGTAGAACAATCTGTTCAACAACTTACATCAGCAGCAGAACAATTAGCAAACAATCCACTCACGATTGCTGCCGTCACAGAAGATGCAGAACCACAAAGCAAGCAAGAAATCGTCGCAACACTCGTGGCATTAAAACGACAATACCAACTCACGGATGCGTCATTGGCGAACCGCAAAACAGGCGACTACTGGAACCAAGATGGTTTTCTTCGTCAATTGAAACCCGAAGACAGCTCATGGTTTTTTAAACTCGTGAATAGTGGAAAAGCCCGCACAACAAGTGTTTATCGAGAAGACAATGGCGACCTGAAGCTTTTCGTGAACTACCAAGATCTCAACGGCGCAACCCTTGCGGGCTTATCACGTTCAATGGATAACATGGTGCAATTTCTCAACCAGTTTAAAATTGAACAAAGCGGCTTTGTTTACATGGTGTCGCCAGATGGAAAAGTCCAACTCCATCGAAACGCACAACACATGGGTGGCACTAACCTCTCACAAATGTATCAAGGAAATATCCAATCCTTGTTAAATCAACGTGATTTCAACTTGGTCTTCACCAAAACAAAAGAACGCGATGTGTTGCTGGCCTCTAGCTACATTCCTTCTCTTAATTGGTTTGTTGTCGCAGAAGTACCGTCAGGTGAGGTGTACGACGAACTCACCAATACCGCGCAGCAACTCATCATTATCTCCGTCATTGTTTGTGCTCTATTTGCAGTTGGCGCAGTGTTTCTTGCCTCTACCATCACCCGCCCTATTTCTGATCTTGCAAAAGTATTCCGCGATCTCGGTGAAGGTGATGGCGATCTACGTCAGCGTCTGGATGCCTCTAGTCAAGATGAAATCGGTCAATTAGCACAAGGTTTTAACGGTTTTGTCAGCAAGATCCACAGCGTTGTGAGCGACGTTGCAACCACCAATGATTCGCTCAGTCATTCAGCGAACTCCGTTGCTGAACATGCAAAAACCACACAAGACAATAGCCTTTCTCAGCGCGACAGAACCTTGCAAGTTGTTGCAGCCATTAATCAAATGGGGGCGACCGTTAATGAGATAGCGGGCAATGCGGCACACGCAGCCGATTCTGCAAACCATGCTGCTAACGAAACAGCGGTTGGCCAAGACGTTGTGGCATCCGCCCATCGCACCATTAATCAACTCGCGACAGACATGAACGGCATGGCGGAGATCATCCGTAACCTTGCCGATAATACTCAGCACATTGGCGGTATTTTGGATGTGATCCGTGGTGTGTCCGAGCAGACAAACTTATTGGCGCTAAACGCGGCCATTGAAGCGGCTCGCGCGGGTGAGCAAGGTCGAGGCTTTGCTGTGGTTGCCGATGAAGTGCGCAGCCTTGCTAGCCGCACAGCGGAATCAACCAATGAGATCCAAACCATGATCGACAAGCTTCAACAAGAAGCGCAAAACGCCGTCGACGCCATGGAAACCAGCCAATCTCTCACGGTTGAAGGCGCAAATGCGTCTGAAAATGCCTCTGCCGCTTTGGCGCAGATCAACGATCAGATCGTGCGAATTTCAGACATCAACACGCAAGTCGCGACCGCAACCGAAGAACAATCCACCGTGGTGGCCGACATCAACCGCAACATTGAAGACATTAACGAGACCACCCAAAACACCGCTGACACCGCCGAACAAATGGCGCGCGCCAGTGCTGAATTGCGTGAGTTGTCCAATGCACTTGATACCTTGGTCAAACGCTTCACGCTATAAATACCGCACCTGGGTATACGCGGTTAACGAAACGAAAAAACGCCTCTAAAAAGAGGCGTTTTTTATGTCGAATAGGTTACCCACTTCCACGCTACACGCGGAAACCACCCACGACTTGATCAAGCTGACGGCTCTTCGCTGCCAGCTCCTGACAGGCATTTTGCACGCTGCCAAGGTTTTGGAAAATGCTTGCGCCGTTCTCCACAATACCGTGGATGTTACGGTTAATCTCTTCCGAGACCGTATTCTGTTGCGATGATGCCGCTGCAATCTGGGTGTTCATGTCATTAATGGTAATGATCATGTTCGACACCCCATCGAGGTATTCAGACGTTTGCTGAACGCGAACCACGGTTTCATTGCTCGCCTCTGTGCTTTCATTCATCGACGACACTGCTTTTTGCGTTCCTTCTTCTAAACGCGCAATCATGTCTTGGATCTCTTCTGTGCTCTGCTGCGTCTTATTGGCTAACACGCGCACTTCATCGGCAACCACGGCGAAACCTCGGCCTTGCTCACCAGCTCGCGCCGCTTCAATGGCCGCATTCAGTGCCAACAAGTTGGTTTGCTCTGCAATACCACGAATAACGCCAATGATTGACGCGATACGCTCTACATCCTTGTTTAACGCGGTGATCATGTCTTGGGATTGGTCGATACGCGTACGCAAGCCTGACATCGCGCCCACAGTATCCGCGATGCTATTTTGTGCAGAACTCACTTCTTTCGTCGCACTCTTCGTGGCGTTAGCAGCATCACCCGCGTTTTGGCTCACTTGCATGCTACTCGCACTCATTTCCTGCACCGCAGTGGCAATCAAATCACTCTCACGTTGTTGACCTTCTGAATCAGACACGCTGTTCTTTATGGCGGATTCAATATGCTCTGTTTGAAGGCGTAGATGATTTGCAGCGTCGACAACACCTTTAATGCTGGTTTGGATTTTGTCGACAAACAAATTAAAGGAATACCCCAACTGGCCAATTTCATCGTCAGAACGCACAGTTAAACGCTGCGTTAAATCGCCACCACCAGACGCGATATCATTCAGAGCATCACCCATTTCTCGAATAGGCAGCAGCAGAAGTTTTGCCAGTAAAGCACCACCCGCTAACGCCATTAAAAGCGCAGTGAGCGTACCACCAACAATGATGCGCTCAGCAAGGATCGTCGATGCCGTTAACTCATTAGAAATAACGGTTCCTGCATCGCGAGCAGCGTCCAACATTGACACGATATCTTCACGAATAAGCGCGAAGTCACGATCTATTTTATCGTGGTTATTATCGAAATACGCTTGAGCATTGGTAGGTGCATCAAACATCACGGAAACATCGCCAATCCAGCGCTCTGAACGAGACAACAAACCATTGAGTTTGGACTGCTGACTTAGCGGCAATAAACCTGCATCAATCAGCGACTGCATCTCTCTCAAACGAGGCAACGCCTTACTTGAATCATCTTCAAAGATCGCTCTCTGTTTATTGATGTTCTCAGGTGTCACACCAACAGCAATTAACCCTTGGGCAGAAGACATGACTTGATAGAGATCCCGGTAAGCATCATCAAAATTAGAAATGGCGGGATCAATAACGTTGTTAAGAATGTTTGTAGATGCAACCTGACGTTCAAACGTTTGATACGACATGGCCAATACAAAGGTGAAAACTGAGCAGACAAAAATAAGCGGCAGAAACAATTTGGTTCGAAAAGAAAGTTGATTAAGCAAGCGCATGACTTCCCTCATATGCGATTGAAAGATGATTCGGGAGCAAGACTAAAAGCCGGGGCGAGAAAGGAATGTCATAAGAAATGCTTTCACCACCAAACATGTTAAGTCATTGATACTTTGTGTCTCCGAGCCGAGCCAAGCCTTAGCGCAGCCAACGGATTGAAGCAGTGTATTTACGCTTATTTTTAACGTTAAAGTCAAAAAGAACGGTGTACTTTATTGATCTGGATTCCTACTTATTCAAACGTTTCGACCTAGAACAATTCCTTACCTTTCAGGCATAAAAAAACGCCTCTGAAAAGAGGCGTTTTTCATACTAAACAGTCAGAAGAATTACTTTTTCTTCTTCATCGCTTTTGCGTTTGGTAGGTCAGTAATTGAACCTTCAAACACTTCAGCAGCAAGACCTACTGATTCGTGCAGCGTTGGGTGAGCGTGGATAGTCAATGCGATATCTTCCGCATCACAACCCATCTCGATAGCTAGACCGATTTCGCCCAGCAGTTCACCACCGTTAGTACCGACAACCGCACCACCGATTACACGGTGAGTGTCTTTGTCGAAAATCATCTTCGTCATACCGTCTGAACAGTCAGAGGCGATTGCACGACCAGAAGCAGCCCACGGGAAGGTAGCAACTTCGTAGTTGAGGCCTTCTGCTTTCGCTTCTTTCTCGGTCTTACCAACCCAGGCAACTTCTGGCTCAGTGTACGCAATTGAAGGAATCACTTTAGGATCGAAGTAATGTTTCTTACCAGAAATCACTTCTGCCGCTACGTGACCTTCATGCACACCTTTGTGCGCAAGCATTGGTTGACCAACAACGTCGCCAATCGCGTGGATGTGAGCAACGTTAGTACGCAGTTGTTTATCAACGTTGATAAAGCCACGCTCATCAACTTCAACGCCTGCTTTTTCTGCATCCAGAAGCTTACCGTTTGGTACACGACCAATCGCAACCAGTACTGCATCGTAACGTGTTGGCTCAGCAGGTGCTTTTTTGCCTTCCATCGTTACGTAGATGCCGTCTTCTTTCGCTTCAACCGCAGTCACTTTGGTTTCAAGCATCAAGTTAAACTTCTTGCTGATGCGCTTAGTGAAGACTTTTACGATGTCTTTGTCGGCTGCTGGGATAACTTGGTCGAACATTTCAACCACGTCGATTTGTGAACCCAGTGCGTCATATACGGTACCCATTTCTAGACCGATAATACCGCCGCCCATCACCAACAGCTTCTCTGGAACTTCTTTCAGCTCTAGTGCGTCAGTTGAATCCCAGATGCGTGGATCTTCATGCGGGATGAATGGCAATTCGATTGGACGAGAACCCGCCGCAATGATTGCATTGTCAAAGGTGATGGTTGTTGGGCCATCAGCGCCTTCAACCACGATGGTGTTCGGGCCAGTAAATTTACCGTAACCGTTAACCACGTTAACTTTACGCATCTTAGCCATACCGCCAAGACCGCCAGTTAGCTGGGTGACAACTTTGTCTTTCCAAACACGAATCTTGTCGATGTCTGTTGTTGGCTCACCAAAGACAACACCGTGTTCAGCCATTGCTTTAGCTTCTTCAATCACTTTAGCAACGTGGAGTAGGGCTTTCGATGGGATACAGCCCACGTTTAGGCATACACCGCCTAGCGTGCTGTATTTTTCTACCAGAACAGTTTCCAGACCCAAGTCTGCGCAACGGAAAGCGGCTGAATAACCAGCAGGACCTGAACCCAGTACCACGACTTGGGTTTTGATTTCTTTACTCATTCTGACCTCGTTGTAGTCTTATATCCCTGACAGGCTAAGAGTTTATTTTTATAGCGGAACAATAGTGTTTCACGATATGTCCCCCCTTAGGGAGTCACATTATTGGTCTGACATTTTACAACTGTGTTAACAAGCTGAAAAATAAAAACCCATAGCCTGTGAGCTATACATCAAATCAGTACCTGCCATATGCAGGCAGGCACTGACTGGGTGTCGTCTTACAGTACTAGACGGCGAATGTCAGAAAGACACTCGTTCAAGTAAGTAATAAAACGTGCGCCTTCTGCACCATCAACAACACGGTGGTCGTATGACAATGACAGCGGCAACATAAGGCGAGGAACGAAGTCCTTACCATTCCAAACCGGTTTCATTTCCGATTTAGATACGCCCAAGATGCCAACTTCTGGTGCATTAACAATTGGGGTAAACGCAGTACCACCCAAGCCACCTAGGCTAGAGATAGTAAAGCAGCCGCCCTGCATATCAGATGCTGTTAGCTTGCCTGAACGTGCCTTCTTAGACACTTCCATTAGCTCAGCCGACAACTCGTAGATGCCTTTCTTGTTAACGTCACGGAATACAGGAACAACCAAGCCATTTGGTGTATCCACCGCGATACCGATGTTCACGTATTTCTTCAAGATCAAGCTCTCACCGTCATCCGACAGAGAAGAGTTGAATGAAGGGAATGCTTCAAGTGCTTTTGCAGCGGCTTTCATGATGAACACCAATGGGGTGATCTTCATGCCAGTGTCTTTCTTCGCTTCAACCGCATTTTGCTCTTTACGGAAAGCTTCAAGTTCAGTGATGTCTGCGTTATCCCACTGTGTAACATGCGGGATCATTACCCAGTTACGGTGCAGGTTAGCGCCAGAAATCTTCTTGATGCGAGATAGCGGCTTGGTTTCAGTCTCACCAAACTTGCTGAAATCAACTTTCGGCCAAGGTAGCAAACCAAGTGCTGCGCCATCGCCTTTGCCTGAAGCAGACGCTGCTGCGCCAGACTCAAGACGCTTAAGCGCTTCTTTCACGTAGTTTTGAACGTCTTCTTTCTGGATACGGCTCTTACGACCAGAACCCTTCACCTTAGAGAGGTTAACGCCAAACTCACGCGCCAGACGACGAACGACTGGAGATGCATGTGCATATTCGTTGTTTTCAACGAAATCAGCGGCTGCAGGTGCTGCTTGAGCCGCTGGTGCAGGAGTCGCTGCTTGTGCTGGCGCTGCTGCTGGAGCAGGTGCCGCAGCAACAGGAGCAGCCGGTGCTGCGCCCGCAACAGGCGAGCCTGCCACTTCGAAGACCATGATCAACGAGCCCGTAGACACTTTGTCACCAGCAGCGATTTTGATTTCTTTCAGTACGCCAGCAAACGGTGCAGGCACTTCCATAGACGCCTTGTCACCTTCAACAGTGATCAAAGATTGCTCTTCTTCAATGCTGTCGCCAACCGCAACCATGATTTCAGTGACTTCAACTTCGTCGCCACCAATATCAGGAACGTGAACTTCTTTCATTGCCGCAACAGCTGGTGCCGCCGCAGGTGCTTCAGCTGCAGGAGCGGCAGCTACAGGAGCAGCGCCAGAACCCGCGATTTCGAAGACCATGATCAATGAGCCAGTCGATACTTTATCGCCCGCTGCTACTTTGATTTCTTTCAGCACGCCAGCGAAAGGTGCTGGCACTTCCATTGACGCTTTGTCGCCTTCAACGGTCAGAAGAGATTGCTCTTCTTCGATGCTGTCGCCAACTGCCACCATGATTTCAGTGACTTCAACTTCGTCACCACCGATATCAGGAACGTGAACTTCTTTCAGTTCAGCGGCCGCAGGTGCAGCAGCCGGAGCCGCTGCAGCAGGTGCTTCTGCCACTGGTGCTGGAGCAGCTGCGCCTTCCGCTTCGAAGATCATGATCAAAGAACCGGTAGAAACCGTGTCGCCTTCAGCAACTTTGATTTCTTTCACCACACCCGCTTGTGATGCGGGTACTTCCATAGACGCTTTGTCACCTTCAACGGTGATCAGCGACTGCTCTTCTTCAACTTTGTCACCAACGCTGACGAGGATTTCTGTTACTTCAACCTCATCGGCACCGATGTCTGGAACATTAATTTCGATTGCCATTGATTTCTGCCTCTTACGCGTACAGTGGGTTCACTTTCTGAGTATCGATATCGAATTTTTGAATCGCTTCAACCACGACAGATTTCTCGATATCACCACGTTTTGCTAGCTCGCTTAGTGCAGCAACAACAACGTAGCCTGCGTTCACTTCGAAGTGACGACGCAGATTCTCACGGCTGTCTGAACGACCAAAGCCATCAGTACCCAGCACTTTGAAAGACTCAGAAGGCATGAACGCACGCACTTGTTCTGCGTAGTTCTTCATGTAGTCAGTCGCAGCGATTGCAGGCTCAGAACCCATCACTTGCGTGATGTAAGGCACTTTAGGCTCTGCTGCTGGGTTCAGCATGTTGAAGCGCTCAGCATCTTGACCTTCACGTGTTAGCTCGTTGAACGAGGTCACAGAGTAAATATCAGACGCTACGCCGTACTCATCACTTAGGATTTGAGCCGCTTTACGCACTTCATTCATGATGGTGCCTGAGCTCATCAGCTGAACTTTGTTCGCACCAGCGTAAGACTCAAGTTTGTAGATACCCTTACGAATGCCTTCTTCAGCGCCTTCTGGCATTGCAGGCATTGCGTAGTTCTCGTTCATCAGCGTTAGGTAGTAGAACACGTTTTCTTGTTCTGGACCGTACATGCGACGGATACCGTCTTGCATGATTACCGCTAACTCGTACGCGAACGTCGGGTCGTAAGAAATACAGTTAGGGATGGTGTTCGCCTGAATGTGGCTGTGACCATCTTCGTGCTGTAGACCTTCACCGTTCAGCGTTGTACGACCCGCCGTTGCACCCAATAGGAAGCCACGCGCTTGTTGGTCGCCAGCCATCCACGCCATGTCGCCCACACGTTGGAAGCCAAACATTGAGTAGTAGATGTAGAACGGGATCATTGGCAAGTTGTTGGTGCTGTAAGACGTTGCAGCAGCGACCCAAGACGACATTGCGCCCAGTTCGTTGATACCTTCTTGCAGAACCTGACCAGAGGTCGCTTCTTTGTAGTAAGAAACAACGCTACGGTCTTCAGGGGTGTATTCCTGGCCCGATGGGTTGTAAATACCAATTTGACGGAACAAACCTTCCATACCGAAAGTACGTGCTTCGTCCGCAATGATAGGAACGATGTTCTTACCAATGCCTTTGTTCTTAAGCAGAATGTTCAGCGTACGAACAAACGCCATGGTGGTAGAGATGTCACGCTTCTGCTCATCAAGCAGAGGTTTGAACTCTTCCACTTCTGGAATAGTCAGCTCTTCGGTGAACTTAGGCAGACGCTGTGGCGTGTAGCCGTGCAATGCGTTACGACGCGCATGCATGTATTCGTATTCAGCCGAACCTTCTTCCAATTTCAAATATGGAAGAGCTTTCATGTCTTCATCAGAAACAAGATCTTGCAGGCCAAGACGGTCACGTAGGTGTTGAACATGGGTCATGTCCATTTTCTTCACACCGTGCGCGATGTTTTTACCTTCCGCCGCTTCACCCATGCCGTAACCTTTAACAGTTTTAGCCAGGATAACGGTTGGACGGTCTTGGTTGTCTTGTGCGTTCTTGAATGCAGCAAACAGTTTAGAAGACTCGTGACCACCGCGTTTCAGCGCGAAGATCTCTTCATCAGTCATGTCAGCAACAAGCGCCGCTGTTTCTGGGTATTTGCCAAAGAAGTTCTCACGTACGTAAGCACCGTCTTTAGATTTGAATGTTTGGTAGTCACCGTCGATAGTTTCGTTCATTAGCTGAAGAAGCTTACCGGTGGTGTCTTTTGCCAGCAGTTTATCCCAGCCACTACCCCAAACGACCTTAACAACGTTCCAGCCAGCACCTTTGAACAGACCTTCCAATTCTTGGATGATCTTGCCGTTACCCATTACTGGGCCGTCGAGGCGCTGAAGGTTACAGTTGATGAGGAAACATAGGTTGCCCAGTTTTTCACGAGCAGCGAATGAAATCGCACCGCGTGATTCTGGCTCATCCATCTCACCGTCGCCCAAGAACGCGTAAACGCGCTGTGCGCCAGTTTCTTTCAAGCCACGGCCTTCCAGGTATTTCAGGAAGCGAGCTTGATAGATAGCAGAGATAGGACCCAGACCCATAGAAACGGTAGGGAACTGCCAGAATTCAGGCATCAATTTAGGGTGTGGGTATGAAGGAATACCTTTGCCATCGACTTCTTGGCGGAAGTTATCCAGTTGCTCTTCAGTCAAGCGACCTTCAACAAACGCACGCGAGTAAATACCCGGAGAGATGTGGCCTTGGTAGTAAACCAAATCACCGCCATCCACCTCGTTAGGTGCGCGGAAGAAATGGTTAAAACAAACTTCATAGAAAGCAGATGCAGACTGGTATGACGCCATGTGGCCACCCAGATCCAAATCTTTCTTAGATGCGCGCAACACGATCATGATCGCGTTCCAACGAATGATAGAACGAATGCGACGTTCTAGGTTTACATCACCAGGGTATGCAGGTTCTTTATCCGCAGGGATGGTATTTACGTAGTTGGTGGTGATGCCTGTTGGCATATCTACACCATCAAGACGCGCCTTTTCCATCACTTCTTCAAGTAGGAACTGGGCACGCTCTACACCTTCTTCACGGACGACTGATGCAAGAGCTTCTAACCACTCTTGAGTTTCAAGTGCGTCCACGTCATTTTTCATGACTTCAGACATGGCGATCTATCCTTTCGTTGATTGATTCGTACAAAACTAATGTTGTCGCAGCTGAAAAAAACGCATCCTGACAGCTCTAATACGTAAATGAGCTGTCAGGAAGCGTTATTCCAACTCGTCCTTGCGTTGCTGAATTCGGCGAAGCGAGCGCTCTCGGCGGCTGGCCTCTCGACCCAAATCGAGCAAGGTTTCCTCAATAAAAGCTAAATGCGCATGTGATGCCTGACGGGCCTGTTCAGGTTCCCCAGCAGTTATCGCCTGCACAATGTTAGCTCTGTGTTTACTCACCTTCTCAACCACATCTACACGACGATTGAGTAATTCAAAGTTTTGTAAAATGTTTTGCTCAAGCAAGGGGGCCAAACTGCGCATAATGTGCAGCAGTACCACGTTGTGTGATGCCTCAGTCACCGCAATCAAGTACTTCATGACGGCACTGGCTTCGGCTTCTATATCACCCAGTTGCTGAGCTTCTCGAATGTTATCGTGACACTTGCACACTCGAGTTAAATCTTCATCTGTGCCCCGTAGCGCCGCGAAGTAGGAAGAAATGCCTTCCAACGCGTGACGAGACTCCAGTAAATCCAATTGAGATTCAGGGTGCTCCGCGAGCAACTCAATCAAAGGTTCAGAAAAACGTTGCCATAAACGCTCGCTAACAAAGGTGCCACCACCTTGTTTGCGGTTCAGTAGTTTCTTGGCTTCTAAACGCTGAATAGCTTCACGAACTGACGGGCGGGAAACATCAAATTGTTTTGCTAACTCTCTTTCAGGGGGAAGTTTTTGCCCCGGAGATAGCGTCCCTTCCAAAATCAAGCTCTCAAGCTCTTTCTCGATAACATCTGATAGTTTGGGTTGACGGATCCGTTGTATAGCCATTGTTATTCTTTATTTTGTGGCGCCGGAATTCCTGCGCGTCCTGTCCCAAATATTGGTCCTTGTAAATTGGTAAGACCAATAACCAAACACCTAAAAGTTTACCGTTAAGTGACTCAAGTGTCTACCGTAAACTTGATTTGCGTCATAGAAATTACAGTCAGATGTTGGACGCATAAACAGCGCGCAGGGTCTCAATGGTCAGACCATTTAATTTAATCACATTTTTATCACGAAGGGAAAACCTTCGAGGCACATTCCTCTCGGAAAGAAATCACGATTGCAACCATACAGATCAGTACGTTACAAGAATTACGATGTTTTAAGTGGACTGACCAGAGCTCGGAATTTAGACCAATTAAACGCGCGCCCTGGGTCGGTTTTTCTCCCCGGTGCAATCTCATCATGGCCCGCAATTCTTGCCATATTGATGGCGGGATAAGCCTGGATAATCGCGTCCGTCACCGCACTCAGTGTTTGATATTGCGCATCGGTGTAAGGAAGATCATCTGTCCCTTCAAGCTCAATACCAATCGAGAAATCGTTGCACTGCTCGCGCCCTTCAAAACAGGACACACCCGCATGCCATGCCCTTTTATCAAAAGGGACAAACTGAATCACGCTGCCATCCCTTCGGATCAAGCAATGCGCAGACACTTGCATACTGCGAATTTCATCGAAAAATGGATGCGCCTTTGAGGTTAGTTCACCTTGAAAGAATTGCGTGATGTAGGGGCCACCAAACTCACCCGGCGGCAAACTAATGTTGTGAATAACCAACAATGAAACATCATTACATTCGGGACGCTCATTAAAGTGAGGAGAAGGAAGAAAGGTTGCACCGTCAATGCGGTGATCTGAAATCGTCAGCATAGCGTTTATCGTTTTGTAATCACGAGGATGCGATTATGTTAGCCGATTTCTCGCCGTACCCCCATGACAAAGGCCACGATCTCTTTTCTAAAAAACGCGAACCGACATTCTTTCCTTCATGCCTTGTTCACACCTGCGTATCTACCAGCGCATCTAATAAAGAGAGGAATGGCTGAAAGATCTACGCTTGCCTCTCCTCGCATTCTTGATTTGTGCCATGTAAACTTGCAGCCAATTGCGTCAGGCATTGCCTGAACACACTTTGACTCAAACCGTGATGGAACCACCATGTCTGAACACCAGAACACACCGCAAATCCACGATAGCCACGCACGTCTCTCTCTATTAAAAGAACATTTAAAACATGACGTTGTGCGTTGTGTTAGCGATGCACTAAAAGAAGACCTCGGTGGCGTGCTGGATGCAGACCAAGACATTACCGCCAGCTTGATCCCAGCAGATTCAATGGCGACCGCTACCATCATCACGCGTGAGCATGGCGTTTTTTGTGGTCAGTTGTTTGCTGATGAGGTGTTCCGTCAGTTAGGTAATCAGGTGTCTATTTCGTGGAAAGTGAAAGATGGCGACAAGGTTGCATCTAACCAAGTCTTGTGTGAATTAGACGGCCCTGCCCGTACGCTGTTAACGGGTGAGCGCAACGCCATGAACTTCATCCAGACCCTCTCGGGTTGTGCGACAGAAACAGCAACTTATGTCGAAAAGCTCGTCGGCACAAAGACGCGCCTGTTAGATACACGCAAAACCATTCCAGGTCTACGTAACGCACTGAAATATGCCGTGTCATGCGGTGGTGGCTACAACCACCGTATCGGTGTTTATGATGCGTACTTAATAAAAGAGAACCACATCATTGCCTGTGGCGGTATTCAGCAAGCCGTGCAAACCGCAAAACAGCTTAACCCAGGGAAACCTGTGGAAGTTGAAACCGAGAGCTTAGACGAATTGCAACAAGCGATTGATGCGGGTGCAGACATCGTGATGCTGGATAACTTCACCACGGACATGATGCGTGAAGCGGTTGCGCTCAACCAAGGCCGCATTGCATTGGAAGTATCCGGCAACGTAACGCTAGACACACTGAGAGAATACGCTGAAACAGGTGTCGATTTCATTTCCGTCGGTGCACTCACCAAACATATTCGTGCGATGGACCTCTCAATGCGCTTAAAGTAATGCCTTGAAATAAGGGCAAATTAACATTTGCTAAGCAGGCGATCGCCTGCTTTTTTTGACCCTGAAATCACAGGAACTATAAGACTTTACAATACTGTTACATGTAATTTGAACCTTTACTCGAAACTCGTACATATCGCTATATCCCCCTGTTTTCATTAGTCGTATTTTGAGACCACTTAAACGCACCTAGATGCATAACGAAGAGGATTCAAAATGAAAAAGCAAAAAGGCTTTAGCTTGATCGAGCTATTGATTGTTGTAGGGATTATTGGTGCATTGACGGCGATTGCTGTGCCGACGTATCAAAAGTTCCAAGAAAAAAGTGAAGTTGTAGCGGCAATAGGAACAATGAAGAACCTTCAATCCGTTATCGACTCAGATATTCTCGATGGGAAAGGTTTCGTAACTCAAGCTTTACTATCGAGTGAATACGGTATTACTGCCGACCAAGTAACGGTAACGGCAGGTGCTGCAAAAAACGATGGGTCACTTAAAGTAACTAAAGAGAATATCTTTATTACTAATTATGCAAGAGCTGCAACAGGCAAATGGACATGTACTTACAATGCTGCAAACTTTGATGAAAAGGTAGGTAACTGCGCAGTAGACACAGATCTTACTATTCCGCCTTCTTCATAACTTAGCCCTTTGAATAACTCTCTTCTATTGCTTCATCGCGCAAAATATATCAATGATGCGCAACTCGAAGTGATCAATAAACAGCAGGTAAAAACAGGTTTGTCTTTACCTGCTGCCATCATTGATTCGAAGATATACTCTAGCGAAGAATTAGCTCATTTGTTAAGCCAGCTGTTTGGTGAGCCGATTGAATCTCTTTATAACTTCCCATTTGAGGAAGTTAATAAGCAAAACAATAGAAGAGAGCTAGTACTTCTTCATCAAGTCTTACCCATCGAATACAGCAACAGTGTTTTAACGTTAGCAGTCAGTGATCCTGCTAACCTTGAAGCTCAAGACGACTTCCGCTTCGCAACTGGCTACCAAATAAAACCCGTTCTCGTTGATCACCAACAACTCACTGGTGCTATTCGAAAACTTTACGGCAAACACATTTCCAGCAATCAATCCGATTCGCAATCCGTCTCCGACGATGATTTGGCCTCTCTCGCGGTGCTTGATGACAATGAAGAATCTGACGCAGCGCTTAATGACGATGCCCCCGTCAGCCGCTATATCCAACAAGTGTTGTTAGATGCCGTTCGTAAGCAAGCCTCGGATATTCATTTCGAACCGTTTGAGCACAGCTACCAGATTCGTTTTCGACTTGATGGCATATTGCAACTGCACAGTTCACCTCCTGCGGGTATCTCTCGCCGTCTTTCTACGCGTTTGAAGATTCTGTCAAAGCTCAACATCGCCGAGCGTCGTATTCCGCTGGATGGCCGCATGAAACTCGCCTTAGGTGATGGACGCTCGATTGATATGCGTGTTTCAACGCTGCCGACGCTGTTTGGTGAAAAAGTCGTGCTTCGGATATTGGATGGTGGCAGTGTCGCGCTAGACATTGATGCGCTCGGTTATAACGAACAGCAAAAACGCGATTACTTGACGGCGCTGGATAGACCTCAAGGCATGATATTGATGACAGGGCCAACAGGGAGCGGAAAAACCGTTTCCCTGTATACAGGTTTGAAGTACCTCAATACGCCAGAGCGCAATATCTCCACCGCCGAAGACCCAGTAGAAATTAACCTCCCGGGCATTAATCAAGTTAGCGTGAACAATGACATTAGCTTGTCGTTCGCCACCGCATTGCGGGCATTTTTGCGTCAAGATCCAGATGTGGTCATGGTGGGAGAGATTCGCGATTTGGAAACCGCAGAGATAGGCATCAAAGCCTCTCAAACCGGCCATTTGGTGCTTTCTACGCTACACACCAACTCTGCCGCAGAAAGTATCACGCGCTTGGCCAACATGGGGGTGGCGACATACAACCTTGCCTCCTCGTTGTCGCTTATTATTGCGCAGCGCTTAGCGCGACGACTTTGCCAACATTGCAAAATCCCCCATGACAATGATGATCACCGCTTACTCAGCCTTGCTCAGCACTACCCCTCTCTAAAAATGGATCACGTATTCGATGCACGCCCTGAAGGGTGTGACCATTGCAACCATGGCTACATAGGGCGCGTCGGTATTTATGAAGTCATGCCCATCACACGCAAGATTGCTGAAGCAATTGGCAAAGGGGCAAGCGCTTCCGAATTAGAGTACCTTGCCGTCGAGAACGGCATGTCGACGCTTCAAACCTCAGGCATTGAAAAACTCAATACAGGTGTCACGAGCTTACGAGAATTACAACGCGTTATCAGCATATAAGAAGGACAGTGGATGGCCGAGAAAGCAGCGCAGCTTCGCGCTTACCATTGGCGTGGATACACAAGCAAAGGCGCAAAAGTCAAAGGACAGTTATTGGCGTATCGTGAAGACGAAGCGAGAAACATGCTTGCAGCACAACAAATTCGCATCGAAAAAATCAAGCAACGTTCACCATCGTCTTGGGTGAAACGTCGTAATACCGCCAACCACAAAGACATCACCTTGTTTACCCGCCAAATGGCCACCATGTTGGAAGCAGGGCTACCACTCACTGAAACGCTGAAACTATTGAAATCAAGTGCAAAGAAAGCAGAATTAGGGCTGATCATCAATCAGATCTACCAACACATTGAGGCGGGTTCATCGCTATCTCAGGCGATGAAAAACAGCTCACCTCTGTTTGATCAATTTTATTGCGACCTCGTGGCGACGGGCGAACAGACAGGCCGCTTAGAGCAAATCTTCGTGCGAATTTGCGTCTACCGAGAGAAAAGCGAAGCCACTCGAGCCAAAGTGGTCAAAGCCATGATCTACCCCGGTATCGTTTCCGTGATTGCGCTGCTGGTAACCATTGGTATGTTGATCTTCGTTATTCCGCAATTTAAAGATGTGTTCTCATCCTTTAATGCCGAACTGCCTTGGTTTACATTGAAGGTCCTCAGCGTGTCTGATGCACTTCAGAACTATGGCCATTATCTCTTTCTTGTCACCGTACTGTCAGTGCTGGCTTTCAAAACCAGTTACAACAAGAGTGATGCGTTTAAACTGAAAGTCAGTAAATTCTCTCTGCATATCCCCATCATTGGCGATGTGTTGACCAAAGCGACCCTATCTCGATTTACCCGAACACTTGCGATAACCTTTAGCGCAGGTATTCCCCTCCTAAGCGGGCTAGCCGCTGCAGGTAAAACAACCAATAACATCTACTTCACGCATGTCATCGAGCGTGTTCATCAACAAACCGCAGGCGGACGACCTTTATATCGCGCCATCAAAGAAACAAACGCCTTTCCGGACATGATGACTCAAATGGTCATGATCGGGGAGGAGTCGGGGGCATTGGATGACATGCTCAACAAAGTGGCGGTGATCTATGAATCTGATGTCGACAACACCGTTGATAATCTTGGTAAAATCCTCGAACCTCTGATCATCGTGACATTGGGTCTATTGATCGGCTCTTTGGTTGTTGCCATGTACCTACCTATGTTCGATCTCATGAACGTCATGGGGTAAACATCCCAGTCCTGCAGTTCTTTTATTCACGTCAACGCTACAAACATTCGATAGATGTTTAAATTCAGTGAATAAGAGGATAGAGACAGGCAGCACAACCCGTTATCATAACGTCATAAACTCACATTGGATTTCAAGATGGATTGGCTGTTCGACTCCCCGAGTCTGTATGTATTTCTCGCGTCTGTATTTGGACTTATCGTTGGCAGCTTTCTCAACGTGGTGATTTACCGTTTCCCGATCATGCTTGAGCGTCAGTGGAAAGCTGAATGCCACGAGTGCTTTCCTGACTTGCCAGCGCCTGAACTTGCAGAGCCGTTTAATCTAAGCATTCCACGTTCACACTGCCCTTCTTGCAAACAACCCGTTAAAGCGATCGACAACGTGCCTTTGCTGAGCTGGTTATTGCTCGGCGGAAAATGTCGACACTGTAAAACGAAGATCAGCGCACGTTACCCGTTCGTTGAATTGCTTACCGCAGTCACTGTGGGTTTAACCGCCTATTTCATTCCGGGGTCGTATTGGTCTCTCGCCGCGATAGGTTTCACCTTTGTGCTTATCGCGCTGTGTTTTATCGACATAGATACCATGTTGCTGCCTGACCAAATGACACTGCCTTTAATGTGGGCAGGTTTGCTGGCGGCACTTGTTGGCATTTCCCCTCTTTCAATAGAAGAGGCTTTGATCGGGGCCATGGCGGGCTATTTGTCGCTGTGGAGCGTATTTCAGCTCTTTAAGCTTCTTACCGGCAAAGAAGGGATGGGATACGGCGATTTTAAATTACTCGCCGCATTGGGCGCGTGGTTGGGCTGGCAACAACTGCCTTTCGTTATTCTCGTTGCGTCTTTTACCGGTGCAATTGCAGGCCTGATTCTGATGCGCGTGAAAGGCACAGGAAAAGAAACACCTTTCTCATTTGGCCCTTACCTTGCAATTGCGGGCTGGATTAGTCTGCTTTGGGGCAATAGTATTGTGGATTGGTATCTGACTTCATATCTAGGGATGTAAATGGCTTTTGTCATCGGGCTTACAGGCGGCATTGGGAGTGGAAAAACCACAGTAGCAAACTTGTTTGCTGACAGAGGCATTGATGTGATCGATGCTGATATCATTGCGCGACAAGTCGTCGAACCAGGCACTGAAGGCTTAGCGGCTATTGTTGATAAGTTCGGCACCGACATTCTCGATGCGCAAGGTATGCTGGATCGCGGCAAGCTCAGAGCCCACATATTCTCAACGCCAGACGCGAAAGAATGGCTAAATGCATTGCTGCATCCCACCATCCGTCTAGAGATGCTGCGACAAACTCAGCAAGCCACTTCTCCGTATTGCATGCTTGTGGTGCCGTTGCTTATCGAAAATGGTCTACAGAGCCTTTGTGACCGTGTTTTGGTCGTCGATGTATCAGAGCAAACACAGATCGAACGCACGACACAAAGAGATAGCGTCGATGAGACTCAAGTGAAAAATATCCTAAAAGCACAAGCATCCCGAAAAGAACGCCTTTCTTTTGCTGACGACGTCGTTGAAAATGAATGCAGCAATGAGGAACTCAACGCACAGGTTGCTGCCTTACACAGTCAATACGTTGCGTTAGCAGGGAAACAACGAGAATCATCATGACCAGCGATACCCTTTACGAGCATCCCTTAAATGAACAGGTTCGCGTCTATTTGCGCCTAGAACAGCTCTTACTTCAAATATCTCAATCTGAATCCTTTACTGAAAGCGGCCACTCGACGCTGTTCTTCAAAAGCATATTCGATTTGATTGAGATCCTCGAACAAGTTCAGGTCAAAGCCGATCTTGCCAAAGATCTTGAGAAGCAGCGCACCAAACTCCAAACGTGGCTAGATGTGCCGGCAGTTGATAAAGAGCAACTGATGGCGTTGCTGAACGAAAGCCGTCAATTCCAGCAAACCCTGTTGCAAGCACCGCGTTTGGGACAAAAGCTACGAGAGGATAAATTTCTCTCATCGATTCGCCAGCGCTTTTCTATTCCGGGCGGCACATGCAGTTTTGACTTACCCGCACTTCACCATTGGCTGAATTTGCCCTTGGCACACTGCCAAGCTGATGCCATTGAGTGGCAATCATCGTTAAAGCCCTTGAGCAATGCATTGTCATTTTGGCTACGATTGACCCGTGGCAGTTCTGCCATGCAATCACTGACCGTGAAAAACGGGTTCCTTCAACAAGACGTGGAAGGCGCGAGTCTTTTGCGTATTAAGATTTCACCAGACTATAATGCGTTCCCATTAATCTCAGGCCATAAATCGCGATTCGCAATCCGCTTTATGCCGTTTGATGAGAGCCAGAACGTAGCAGATAACATGTCGCTGTCTCTGGCAGTCTGTTAAACACAACCAACCATGCTTTGAGGTAATTTGTGAAGCAAGAAAATCCAACCATCGTAAAGTGCCCTCAGTGCAAACTTCCTGTTGTCTGGGGTGACGTGAGCCCTTACCGCCCATTTTGCAGCAAGCGCTGTCAGCTGATTGATTTAGGCGAGTGGGCCGAAGAAGAGAAGCGTATTGCAGGTGCACCTGACATGTCAGACAGTGATGGATGGTCAGAAAATCAGTAAGAAGTAGAAAAAATATAACTCGGTGTTTATGCCTGAGTTCATGCATTTTTCTTGCTGTTTCTAGGGCCTAGGACCTTCTTTTCCTAGGCTCTTGTCTTTTAAACCTGCTCTTATCCCAACACTTCTAAGATCTTCGCTAACACAGGTTCGTTCGCTTCAGGAAAGGTAAAGTTCGACAGCTCGCTGATCGCAACCCATTGCCCGGGTTGGCCTTCTTTTCCAAAAGGTTCACCGTTGAATCCCTTAATCAAAAAGAAATCAAACGTCAGCGCTTTGTCTGGGTAGTCATGCGCTAATGAGCAAAGCAACGCAAGCTCTGTTGTTGTGATCCCGACTTCTTCTTCAAGCTCACGTACAACCGCTTGCTCTGCCGTTTCACCTTGCTCAACCTGGCCACCCGCAAATTCCCAAAAGCCGCCTTTGTGCGCTTTTGCAGGACGCTGAGTGATGAATATCTTGCTGCGGTCTTGATTCAGAATGATGCCAGCCGCGATGTGAATGCGTTTTTTATCCATGTTATGCCTAATCTTATTCCATGAAAAAGGCCGCAGCAGCGGCCTTTCTTATTTGGGTAACCCCAACAATACCTCAATCAGTGATTAGCTGATCTTACCGTGGCACTGTTTGAATTTCTTGCCTGAACCACAAGGACACGGCTCGTTACGACCCACTTTGCGATCACCACGAACCACTGTATCAGACTCTGGCTCATGGCTGTCATCCAATTGGTTTTCCGCATCAGCATGGCTGACTTGCTGGTGACGAGCAGCTGCTTCAGCTTGCGCACGACGTTGCTCTTCCATGCGATCCACTTCTTCAGGCTGTTGAACACGCACACGGCTAAGTGTGGTCACAACGTCTGATTTCAACGCGTCTAGCATGCCTTCAAACAGTTCAAACGACTCACGCTTGTACTCTTGTTTCGGGTTCTTCTGCGCATAGCCGCGCAAGTGGATACCTTGGCGAAGGTGATCCATGGCTGCCAAATGTTCTTTCCAAAGCGTATCCAGCGTTTGCAACATGACCGCTTTTTCAAAGTTACGCAGGGTTTCTTCACCCACTGCCGCTTCTTTGGATTTGTACACATCAACGATGGTGCTAAGAATACGCTCACGAAGCTGCTCTTCGTAGAGCTTGTCGTCGTTATCTAGCCAGTCTTGAAGTGCCATTTCCACATCGAAGTCTGCTTTCAAACGCGCTTCAAGACCCGCAACGTCCCACATTTCGTCGAGCGATTGAGGTGGGATGTATTGGTCAATCACATCGTTAATCACGTCTTCGCGGTTTTGCTCGATCATGTCGCTGATGTCATTGGTATTCATCAACTCATCACGTAGCTCATACACCACTTTACGTTGGTCATTGGCAACGTCATCGAATTCCAGAAGCTGTTTACGGATATCGAAGTTACGGCCTTCAACTTTACGTTGGGCGTTTTCAATTGCCTTGTTCACCCATGGGTGCTCAATGGCTTCGCCTTCTTCCATACCCAGTTTCTTCATCATGTTAGACACACGTTCAGACGCGAAGATACGCATCAGTGAATCTTCCATTGATAGGTAGAAACGGCTTGAGCCTGGGTCACCCTGACGGCCTGAACGACCACGAAGCTGGTTATCGATACGACGAGATTCATGACGCTCTGTACCAATGATGTGAAGACCACCCGCCGCTTTAACAGCATCGTGAGATTCACGCCACTTGGTTTTGATCTCTTCGATTTGTTGCTCTGTCGGGTTGTCCAACTTAGCAACATCCGTCTGCCAGCTACCGCCCAACACGATATCCGTACCACGGCCAGCCATGTTCGTTGCAATGGTGACCGCACCAGCAGAACCCGCTTCAGCGATGATGTCTGCTTCATGTGCGTGGAACTTGGCGTTCAATACGGCGTGTTTTACGCCCGCTTCGGTCAGTGCATTTGACAGCAATTCTGATTTTTCAATCGACACAGTACCAACAAGCGAAGGCTGACCTTTCTCGCTGCGTGTTTTGATGTCTTCAATAATGGCGTTGAACTTCTCGCGCTCAGTCATGTAAACCTGATCTGCCATGTCATCACGAACCATTGGTTTGTTGGTTGGGATAACAACGGTATCTAGACCATAGATTGACTGGAATTCGAATGCTTCTGTATCAGCAGTACCTGTCATGCCTGACAGTTTGTCGTAGAGACGGAAGTAGTTCTGGAAGGTGATAGAAGCCAGCGTTTGGTTTTCGTTCTGAATCTTCGTGCCTTCTTTGGCTTCAACCGCTTGGTGTAGGCCTTCAGACCAACGACGCCCCGGCATCGTACGGCCAGTGTGTTCATCAACGATGATGACTTCGTCGTCTTTCACGATGTAATCAACGTCTTTTTCGAACAGTACGTGCGCACGAAGTGCTGCATTAATATGGTGCAGCAAAGAAATGTTGGCTGGAGAATACAGGGTATCGTTCTCTTCCATAAGGCCATTTTTCTTCAGAAGATCTTCAACAAACTCTTGGCCCGTTTCGGTTAGGTGAGCTTGTTTTGATTTCTCATCAACGGTGAAGTGGCCGTCACCACGGTATTCTTCGCTGTCTTCTTTGTCTTGACGAACCAATTGAGGAATCAATGCGTTAATGCGCGCATACATTTCAGAACTGTCTTCTGCAGGACCTGAAATGATCAACGGCGTGCGCGCTTCATCGATCAAGATGGAGTCAACTTCATCCACCACGGCAAAATAACGTTCACGTTGAACACGGTCTTCCGCACGGAACGCCATGTTGTCACGCAGGTAGTCAAAACCAAATTCGTTGTTTGTTCCGTAAAGGATATCTGCTTGATATGCTGCTTTTTTCTCTGGCGGTGCCATGTTGGGTACGTTAGTACCAACGGTCATGTCGAGGAATTCAAATAGCGGACGGTTTGTTTCTGCATCACGCTTAGCCAAGTAGTCATTCACGGTAACAACGTGAACACCTTTACCTGTCAGTGCATGCAAATAAGCAGGTAGCGTTGCGGTCAGTGTTTTACCTTCACCTGTACGCATCTCTGCAATCTGGCCATTGTTCAAGACCATACCACCGACCATTTGCATGTCGAAGTGGCGCATACCATAGACACGTTTAGACGCTTCGCGAACCGTTGCAAACGCTTCTGGCAGGATGACATCAAGGTCTTCGCCTTGCGCGATACGTTGACGGAATTCAGCGGTCTTCGCTTTTAGCTCATCGTCGCCATACGCTTCAAACTGTGGCTCAAGCTTATTGATTTCATTGACAACTTTGCGAAGACGGCGCAGTGTGCGGTCATTGCGGCTTCCGATTACTTTAGTAATTAATTTCGATAACATGGCTTTGCCGTTTCTCTCATATTTTTTACGCTTTAGCGTCAGAGCCAAAGCCGGGATGCTGCGCGGCAGAGAAAGGTCAGCAACGTCCTCTGCCAGAACTCTTTGTCGGATATCTTTGTCGAAAAAGAAACCGTATTTGTAGCGATGATCTTGTGCCTTCAGGAAAGTATTTCAAGGCCTATTAATAATTTAATCACGCAACGAGATCGTGATGATCGATCTCGGGGAATAATCATAAGCCATATCGACACGTCATCCCACCTGTAATGCGGGTCGTACCCTTTTTGATACTAAAAATTAGAACCTGTTCATTCCCTGCATCATTCATCGTGCAGTTTCTATGCAATTCAAGCAAAGAAAGAGGTGCTTACTTCAAGTAAAGACCCGTGAAACGGGCATAAAACTTCACAAACATGGTGTCTATTTCGTTCCCCTGATACCCTTAAAGAAGAGAAAGCGGATATCAAGATGGTTATGCGAGATCACAGACCGAAATCCACATTAGATTTGCTGGAAAATAACGCCTCTGGGCAAGTGCGTCAGCGCGCCCTCGCGCTGGCAAAGCTCAATGAGCAGATCAAAGATCTGTTACCCGCACAGTCGGCAAAACATTGCCGCGTTGCAAACTATCGCGACGGCACCTTGATCCTTGAGTGCGGATCGTCATCTTGGGCAACACGTTTGAATTACGACAGACAAATGCTGCTTTCTGCGCTGCGCAGAGAAGCATTACCCACCCTGTCGACCATAGAGATAAAGGTAAACCCCGATCTCGCCAAATCAGACATTCGAATAGCAGCCGAGAAAAAGAAAGCGGAACCACGAACGCTGAGCCCTATCGCCGCCGAATATTTAAAAGCCGTCGCGGAAATGGTGCCCGATAAGCTGAAAAAGCGTTTAGAAGCGATTGCAGCGTTATCTAATAAGGGTGAGCAGTAAGCGAGAAGCGCGGCCATTGTCAGGGGTTGCCGAAAAGAGACACGCATAAAAAAACCGAAGCCAAGGCTTCGGTTTTTTTGTATTCGCTTAGGTTGTTACGCCAATACCATTCCTGGTTCAGCAAACCTAACTGGCAATGTCTGTGCGTCTTCGAAAGTCGCCCATTCCCACGCTTCTTGGTCAGCAAGCACTGCACGAAGAAGTTGGTTGTTCAAAGCATGACCTGATTTATAAGCACGCATTTCACCAATGATATTGTGGCCACACATGTACAGATCGCCAATGGCATCCAATACCTTGTGCTTAACAAGCTCATCGTCAAAACGCAGGCCGTCTTCGTTAAGGATACGGTAGTCATCCAAAACGATGGCACAATCAAAGCTACCACCCAAACACAGATTACGTGATTGGAGGTATTCAATGTCACGCATGAACCCGAAGGTACGTGCACGGCTGATATCTTTGATAAATGATTGTGAAGAAAAATCTAACACCAGACTCTGCTGTTCTGCTTCAATCGCTGGGTGATTGAAATCAATGGCGAAATCGAGTCGGAACCCGTCATAAGGCACAAGCTCAGCCCATTTGTCGCCGTCTTCGATGCGAACAGGTTTCTTGATACGCACAAATCGCTTAGGCGCATTCAAGGTTTCAATACCCGCAGATTGCAGCAGATAGATAAATGGACTGGCACTGCCGTCCATAATTGGAATTTCTGGTGCGTCAACTTCAACAATAACGTTATCGATGCCCAAACCCGCAAGTGCGGCGTTCAAGTGCTCAACCGTAGAAATACGAACGTCGTCGTCATTGACCAGTGCAGTACACAGCATTGTATCGCGCACTGATGCTGGATCTGCCGGGAAATCTACCGGCGGATTGAGGTCAGTACGGCGGTAAATAACGCCAGTGTTAGCTGCAGCTGGGCGCAGGATCAATGTGACCTTACGACCCGAGTGCAAACCCACTCCCGTCGTTTGAACAATAGTCTTTAATGTTCGTTGTCTAATCATCTGCCATTCCCAACTGAATTTAATTTCTGCGTGCTAAGTCACTCATTACACTGTCACAACAGCATAAAACGGGCGCAATAGTACCACGCAACTGTACACAAACCAAGCGCTACAAGTTTAGTCTGCCTGCTTACGTAAGAACGCAGGGATATCCAAGTAGTCTTGTTCCTGTTTAGGCTTCGGTGCCACATTGGTCGTCTGAGACTGAACCGGAGATTCAGTTGGACGATTTGGTACAGAGGTTGCCGCCTTTGGTGTTTCTTGCAAAGGTTGTGCCTTGTTCTCAACCGGTGCCGGTTTTTGTGTTCCCGGAACCAAAGTGATGTCAGGCTTACGCTCAGTACCAATACCAGTAGCGACTACTGTCACGCGCAATTCGTCACTCATTTCTGGATCCATTGACGAACCGATAACCACAGTGGCGTTATCTGAGGCAAACGCTTTTACAGTGTTACCCACAGTTTCGAATTCATCCAGTCGCATATCAAAACCTGCGGTAATATTTACCAACACGCCTCGTGCGCCTGCTAAATCAATGTCTTCCAGAAGTGGACTTGAAATTGCCATCTCAGCCGCTTCTTCAGCACGATCTTCACCAGTAGCCATGCCGCTACCCATCATCGCATGACCCATTTCAGACATCACTGTACGGACATCCGCAAAATCGACGTTGATCAGGCCAGGGCGAGTGATCAGCTCTGCAATACCTTGGACAGCGTTACGCAGCACATCGTTCGCTTTCGCAAACGCGTCTAGCAATGTAATGCCTCGACCCAGTACCTTCAGAAGCTTTTCATTAGGGATAGTGATCAAAGAATCGACGTGCTTAGACAGCTCTTCGATACCTTGCTCAGCAAATGCCATGCGTTTTTTGCCTTCAAAGCTAAATGGCTTTGTGACAACCGCTACGGTCAAAATACCTAACTCTTTCGCAACTTCAGCGATAACTGGCGCTGCACCGGTACCGGTACCACCGCCCATGCCAGCTGCGATAAATACCATATCGGCACCTTCGAGCTCAGCTTTAATCGCTTCACGATCTTCCATTGCAGATTCACGACCGACTTGTGGGTTTGCACCCGCACCAAGGCCTTTCGTGATATCGCCACCAATTTGGATGACTGTGCTAACTGCTGTCTTACGCAGCGCTTGAGCATCGGTATTGACGGTGATGAATTCCACCCCTTCAATTGACTCACGCACCATGTGTTCGACTGCGTTACCACCGCCGCCGCCAACACCAACGACTTTAATTACCGCGTCGTTGGACATTTCCATCATCGGTTCAAACATGTGTTCTCTCCGTCATTCCTGTTCGCATCAGGTTCAAAATTCTTTTTTTAACCAGCCACTAAGCTTACTGAACATTCCTGATACAGTTCGTTTAGGCTCTGGCTCGTTCGTTTCGTTCAATAGGTTTTCTTTGCCATAATGCAGCAATCCAACCGCTGTCGCGTGATAAGGCGCGTCAACATAGTCTGTAAGACCAGTGACCCCTGCTGGAAGCCCCACGCGAACTTGGTTTTGGAAGACACGCTCCGCGCACTCCACCAAACCTTGCATTTGTGCCGCACCACCGGTCAGGACGATACCCGCCGCTAATTGATGTTTTACGCCTTGTGCACGTAGGCGTTCCTGAACTCGTTCTAGCTCTTGTTGCACCAACCCCAACAATTCGCTACAACGAGGTTCAATAACTTCAGCCAACGTTTGTCGTTGTAGGCTACGCGAAGGGCGACCACCTACACTTGGAACATTGACCTTGGCATCTTTGTTCACCAGCTCGCTTAACGCACAGCCGTGTTTCACTTTGATCTTCTCAGCATCACTCAATGGTGTACCGAAGGCATACGCAATATCGCTGGTTACAACGTTTCCGGCATAAGGGATAACAGCTGCATGGCGAAGCGCACCGCCCGTCCATACAGAGATATCCATCGTACCGCCACCGATATCAACCACACACACACCAAGCTCTCGCTCGTCGGCAGTGATCACAGCGTGGCTTGCTGCAAGTCCTGAGAAGATCAATTGATCGACTTTCAAACCACAGCGCTCAACCGCTTTTTCAATGTTCTTTGCCGTGTCGCTATGACACGTAATCAAATGAACACTGGCTTCCATTCGGACGCCCGACAGACCAACAGGGTTCTTAATGCCCTCTTGATAGTCAATTTTGTATTCTTGCGGAATCACGTGCAGCACACGTTGTTCGTCGCTGATCTTCACCGATTTTGCCGTGTGAATCACCATGTCGACATCTTCTTGGGTCACTTCTTCATCAGAAATCGTGCCCATTCCGCGCTCTGTCTGGCAGTGAATATGTTTGCCTGACAAAGAAAGAAACACTGAACGGATTTTACAATCCGACATCAGCTCGGCATCGTTAACCGCACGTTCGACAGATTTCACTACCGATTCGAGATCGTTAACGCCGCCTTTGTCCATGCCCTGAGATGGCGTGGTACCGACACCCAGCACATTCACCGCGCCGTCCGGCAATATCTCACTGACTAACACAGAGACTTTTGAGGTCCCGATGTCTAATCCAACAATCAGTGGTCTGTCAGTTGTTTGTTTCATTCCACCTACTCTCAGGTTTACTCTTCACTGTCTGCATTGGGAGCTTTCCAACCCACCGCTGCACCAGTGTCGTAGCGCAAATCCACATATTGTATGGCTCGACCTGTTTCATTGATTTCATCAAACAGGCTCACGAAGCGTTCTAACCGCTCTTCTCTGGATTCTCGCCCTAATTCAATGCGCGTACCGTCTCGGGTAACCACTCGCCACGATCGACGTTCATTTAATGCCAGGGCGGCAATCTCTAATTTTGTTGGTGCTAGAATTCGGCGCATTTCTCGCCAAGCTTCTAACACTTCATGCTCACTCCCTTCGGGGCCATGCAAGGAAACTAACCCTTTTCCTGCCACGTCTTCGGGGTTTGCACTAAATGCAGTGCCAGTGACATCCAGAAGTTGAGATCCATTCCAGACTGCCTCAGGGCGGTATTCAGTCACATTTACTTTTAATGTGTCTGGCCATTGTTTTCTTACGGCCACGTTTGCTACCCAAGGTAGCGACGATATTGCGCCATGAATGGCATCAACATCTTGCAGCATAAAACTGCTAAGCGGGCCTAGATGCAGGACCGCATCACGCACCTCTGACGACGACAAGTGCGTTAACTGACCTTGTACAACAATCTGCGACAAGGGCAATTGTTTTTCGTCTCCCATCCACGACAACACGCGGAGCAAAGACCAAACAATCCCTAGAATGACAAATACCAAAAACACCAGCCCCCCCCAATGTTCTTTAAACATTGAAGGTTGAGCCGGTACATCATCTACGGTCACATTTGTCATAGTCAGGCTAATTGCCTCGCATCATTCTAAGGCAACCTGTCGCACTACATGTGTAGAACCGACCGATTATAACGGTCAGTTTGACAGGTCTCCAACCCTTGTTGGCTCAGAAGTGATTAAGCTGAGATCAAATACATGCAAAACCACCAATATCCGATTAAAAATTAGACATTGCTCATTTAAACATCGGCTGTTTTACACAAAACTTGATTTTTCTCTTCAACTTTCTTCACTTAGCGCCGTTTTATCTAACTTCAATTCGGCCAGTTTTCTAGCCACTTTACCGATATCGCCAGCACCTTGAGTCAGTACCATATCGCCAGATTGAATCACAGCAGCCAAGGCTGCAGGTAGCGATTCAACGTCTGGAACGAAAATTGGATCGATTTTTCCTCGTCCACGAATTGTACGGCAAAGGCTACGTCCATCAGCACCAGAAATCGGCGCTTCGCCTGCAGAATACACATCCAACATCAGCAGAACGTCAACTTGTTCAAGAACATTTGCAAAATCGTCATACAGATCGCGCGTTCGGCTGTAACGGTGTGGCTGGAATACCATCACCAAGCGGTTATCCGCCCAACCAGCTCGTGCAGCTTGAATGGTCACGTCCACTTCACTTGGGTGATGACCGTAGTCGTCCACCAGCAAAACATGGCCATCATCAACAGGGAACAAGCCTAACTGGTCGAAGCGACGACCTGTGCCTTCAAACCCTGCCAATGCGCGAAGAATCGCGTCATCTTCAACACCATCTTCTGTCGCAACAGCCACTGCTGCAGTTGCATTCAATGCATTGTGACGACCAGGGATATTAAGCTCAATATTAAGATCAGGCTTGCCCGCGCGACGAATAGTAAAAATGCCCTTTTGACCGTCTTGACGGTAATCTCTCAGCTGCACATCTGCATCATCAGAGAAACCATACGTAATCACTTGGCGACCAATCGACGGGATCAACTCACGCACAACGGGATCGTCTACACACATAACAGCCTGACCGTAGAAAGGCAGTTGGTGCAGGAAGTCGACGAAGGTTTGTTTCAATACTTCAAAATCGCCGCCGTATGTATCCATATGGTCAGCTTCAATATTGGTAACGATGGATACCATTGGCTGCAAATGCAGGAATGATGCATCGCTTTCATCCGCTTCAGCGATCAAATAACGGCTGCACCCTAATCGTGCATTTGTGCCCGCACTTTTCACCAAACCGCCGTTAACAAACGTCGGATCCAGACCCGCTTCTTGATAAATCAACGTGGTCAGTGCCGTTGTCGTGGTTTTGCCATGTGTACCCGCAACCGCAATACCATGACGATAGCGCATCAATTCAGCCAGCATCTCTGCTCGGCGAACCACAGGAATACGCGCTGCTTTCGCCGCCACCAATTCCGGGTTGTCTTGTTTAATGGCGGTGGACACTACCACCACACTTGCACCGTCTACGTTTGATTCAGCATGACCAATAAAAACTTGCGCGCCTTTGCTTTCCAAGCGCTGTGTCACCGCATTTTCAGAAAGGTCTGAACCTGTGATTTCGTAGCCTTCATTGATCAAAACTTCTGCGATGCCACACATACCGGCACCGCCGATACCAACAAAGTGAATACGGTTTACACGGCGCATCTCCGGCACCATGGTTCTAATTTTTTCTAGCTGATGACTATCAAACTTGCCCATCACGTTGTTCTCTTAATTCGCTACGTCTTTGATGACGGTAGCAACACGCGTTGCTGCATCCGTAATGGCCGCGCTTTTTGCCGCTTCAGCCATCGTCATCAAGGTACTAAATTCTAATGTCTCCAGCGTCTCCGCCAGTTTCTCAGCAGTAAGATCAGGTTGCTCCATCATGATGGCCGCCCCGTTACTCACCAAATGTTCTGCGTTTAATGCTTGTTGGCGATCTTTGTGTAAAAACGGCACAAAAATCGCGGCCACGCCTGCCGCGGCAACTTCTGACACCGTCAGAGCGCCAGAGCGGCAAATGATGATGTCTGCCCAGCCATAGGCTTCTGCCACATCATCGATAAATTCAGTCACGTCAGCATTGCTGACGCTGGCATTCGTGTAACGCTCCGCCGTATCGGCTTGGCTGCCTTTACCCGCTTGGTGGCGAACCACCACATCGCGTTTCACTTGCGCTAATGCCTCTGGCACGGTGTGATTGAGAATGCGCGCACCTTGGCTGCCTCCCATCACTAACACCTTCAGTGGCGCACCGTCTTCATGGTGTTTTTCAGAAGGCGCTGGTAATGCACATACATCCTTTCGCACTGGGTTGCCAACCACTTCTTGGTTTGGAAACGCACCAGGGAACGCTTGCAATACACGTCGGGCAATTTTCGCTAACCATTTGTTGGTTAACCCTGCCACTGCATTTTGTTCATGCAGAACGACAGGAATGCCACTCAACCATGCAGCAAGGCCACCAGGGCCACTGACATACCCTCCCATGCCTAATACGGCATTAGGTTGCCAGTGTTTGATGTGCTTTTTGGCTTGAAACACCGCATTCAGCACCATCCAGGGGGCGAGAAGTTTACGCGCAAACCCCGCACCACGCAGCCCCTTAACTTCAATAAAGTCGATCTCAATGCCATGTTTTGGCACCAAATCGGCTTCCATTCTGTCAGCGGTTCCTAACCAACGGATTTCCCAGCCTTCTTGCTGAAGCTCATTAGCAACCGCAAGCCCAGGGAAAACGTGGCCGCCAGTACCACCAGCCATCACCAATAATCGTTTATGCTTTTGTTCGTTTTCTTTTTTCATGGGTCACTATTCGTTGGTGTGCCTGAGACGTTTCCAACCGATACTCATGGTCGATTCGCAACAGCAAGGCCACCGCCGTAGACATAATAAATAAACTGGAACCGCCGTAACTGACCAGCGGTAACGTCAAACCTTTGGTTGGCATGATCCCGGCGGCAGCACCGACGTTGACCAAAGCTTGGAATGCAAACCAAATGCCAATACCAAACGCGAGGAAGCCACCAAACAGTTGGTTTGCCTCAAGGCAGCGTTTTCCGATAAACAAAGCACGGAAAACAAGGGCAAACACCATCAATAGAACAACAGTCACGCCCACCAAACCAAGCTCTTCGGCAAGCACAGCCACCACGAAATCGGTGTGTGCCTCAGGCAAGTACTCCAGTTTCTGAATAGAGTTACCGAGCCCTTGCCCCCACCAATCTCCGCGACCAAACGCCATCAAAGATTGGGTAAGTTGGTAACCACTACCAAATGGGTCTTGCCACGGGTCGAGGAAAGAGGTCACACGCCGAACACGATACGGTTCGGCAATGATCAACAGCCCTACAAGGCCAAGCCCTGAGAACAAAAGCACACCAAATTGCCACAGCTTCGCACCCGCGATGAACAACATGCCAATCGTGGTAACAAACATCACGACCACAGAACCCAAATCAGGCTGAGCTAGCAAGAGCACCGCAATAATGATCAGCACCGCAAGGGGCTTCAAAAATCCATAAACGCTTTCGCGCACCTCGCCATGCCGACGCACCAAGTAGCCTGCAATGAACAAAAATAACGAGAGCTTTGCCACTTCTGCAGGTTGAAGGTTAATGATCCCCAATGGTAACCAACGCATTGCCCCGTTGACTGAGCGGCCTACCCCTAATACTGCAACCAGTAAGAACAAGGAGATGAGCAGCATTGGTACACTGAGTTGTTGCCATCTTGCCAGCGGTATTTGTAGCGCTACCGCAGCCAGGATCAGCGCGCCAATTAAGTAAATGCCCTGACGGATTGCGAAGTAAAACGGTTGATCAACCAAGCGACTGGATACAGGGATCGACGCAGACGTCACCATGATCAAACCGACGAGCATTAACCCGAATGACAACCAGACAATTTGTCTGTCATATAAAGCGGTAGGCGAAGACTGAGACAGCCACCGCCAGACATTGTTATCTTCCCACTTCATACTCATCATCCTGACACCTTGCTCCCAGCCCTCTGAGTAGCAATCTCTTTTGCATAGGCGGAGAAGGTATCACCTCGCACCATAAAGTTTGTAAACTGATCGAAGCTTGCACAGGCTGGTGATAGCAACACCATGTCGCCCGATGTCGCATCACGCGCCGCGATATCCATCGCCGTTTGCATGGTCTCTGTTACCACCGGTGCATCAACGAGTGCTGCAAATGCATGACCGTCGCGGCCATAACAATACAAAGTCACGTTCAACGTATTGAGCACAGGCTTTAACGAAGAAAAATCCGCGCCTTTACCGTCACCACCCACCAACAAATGCAAACGACCCGCCAATTGCAGACCATCTAGTGCTGCCAATGTACTCGCCGGATTTGTTGCTTTAGAGTCATTGACCCAAAGAACGCCATCTTGTTCCAACACTTGTTGGCAACGGTGAGCCAATCCACGGTATTCGCGCATCGCTTGGCATTGGGCTTGACGATCAATGCCGACAGAGTCAGCAAGCGCCATTGCGGACAAACAGTTCGCCACATTGTGTCGACCCACGAGAGCAATGTCAGACACAGGCATGACTTGTTCACCTTTCGCCGTTAACCACTCTTGTCCGTCACGCAACGTTAGCGTGTACTCACCGTCAGAAAATCCAAAGCTGATTGCCTTCTCATGCGACAGCGGCTTGGTTTGCACATCGTCTTGATTCCAAACCGCTAAGCGCGCTTGGTCATAAATGCGAAGCTTGGCATCACGATAATCGTCCATGCCGGTGTACCTGTCCATGTGATCTTCAGACAGGTTCAAAAACACAGCAGAGGCCAAGTCGAGGGACGATGTGGTTTCAAGTTGGAAGCTCGACAGTTCAAGCACATAAAGCGCGTGATCATTCGCCAACATATCCAGCGCAGCGAAACCGATATTTCCACCTACGCCGACATTCACATTCGCAGCTTTTGCCATTTCGCCAACAAGACTCGTCACCGTGCTTTTGCCATTCGAGCCGGTAATACCAATCACGGGTGCAGACACATCACGGGCAAACAGTTCAATGTCACCCACAATTTCAATGCCTTTCGCTGCGGCGTCTTGAAGTTCAGGGGTCGCGAGCGCAATACCTGGGCTTGCAACAATTTGATCGGCACTCAATAGCCAATCCATGTTCCAACCACCCGCGTGCAACGCGATATGTGAAGGCAATTGTTCAGCACCAGGCGGGGTTGCGCGCGTATCCATTACCTTGATGTCGACATCGCCGCCTTTACGCAGCAAATGATTCACGACAGAAAGCCCGGTCATACCGAGCCCTATCACCACAATCTGTTTTTTCGCGGTGTCTGCCATGGATTAACGTACCTTCAAGGTAGCCAGTCCAATAAGAACCAGCATCAATGTAATGATCCAGAAACGCACGATCACGCGCGGCTCTGGCCAGCCTTTCAATTCATAGTGGTGATGGATAGGTGCCATGCGGAAAATACGCTGGCCGCGCAGTTTGAATGAGCCGACTTGCAAGATAACTGACAGCGTTTCCATCACGAACACGCCGCCCATGATAACGAGCAAGAACTCTTGGCGAACCAACACCGCGATAGTGCCTAACGCACCACCCAATGCTAATGAACCCACATCGCCCATAAAGACTTGTGCAGGGTAAGTGTTGAACCATAAGAAACCGAGGCCCGCACCCACAATCGCGGCACACACAATCACCAGTTCACTGGCATCTTTGATATATGGAATATGCAGGTATTCAGCGAAATTAACGTTACCCGTCGCCCACGCAATAAAGGCAAAGCCGCTCGCCACCATGACCGTTGGCATGATCGCCAAGCCATCGAGACCATCGGTCAAGTTAACCGCATTGCTGGTGCCCACAATCACGAAATAGGTAAAGACGATATAGAACAGGCCAAGCTGGGGCATAACATCTTTAAAGAAAGGCACGACAAGCTGCGTGGCTGCGGTGTCTTGGCCGTGCACATACAGTGCAAAAGCAACCACGAGCGCAATGGCGGACTGCCAGAAAAACTTCCACCGCGCGGCCAGACCATCGGTGTTTTTGCGCACCACTTTACGGTAATCATCCATAAAGCCGATAACGCCATACCCCAAGGTCACGACAAGTACCGCCCACACGTAAGGGTTACTCAGATCCGCCCACATCAGCACAGTCACCGCAATGGCTGTCAAAATCATGATACCGCCCATGGTTGGCGTACCACGTTTGCTGAAGTGTGATTCAGGCCCTTCGTTACGCACCACCTGACCAATTTGCAACATCTGCAAACGCGCAATCATGCGCGGCCCCATCCACAACGAAATCACCAATGCAGTAAGCACACTGACAATCGCGCGGAACGTTAAGTAATCGAATAGACGGAAAAACGGCACATAGTTTTCAAGAAGGTCCGATAGCCAAACTAGCATGTTGCGGCCTCCTCAATTGCTGCCACTACTTGAGACATTTTCATTCCATTGGCGCCTTTTACCAGCACAGAAACTTCGTGTTTTGTATTCATGAGTTCTACTACGTGCGCAATCAGCGCGTCTTTGTTTTCAAAATGCTGACCACCACAGCGTTCGCTGATCACAGCACTGGCTGGTCCGAATGTAATCACGGTTTGGATACCTGATTGGCTAAGGTGTTCAGCAACCTCTAGATGCACCGCATCAGAGTGCTCACCCATCTCGCCCATGTCAGCCAACACAATGACTTTGTCGCCATCAAAACTGTCGAGCATATCAACAGCGGCTTTCATCGCCGCCAAGCTCGCGTTGTAACTGTCATCGATAAGACGGAGACCTTCACGAGGAAAGCTGATCGCGCCACGACCTTTTACGGGGGCTACAGACGCCAACCCTTTTGTTACTTCAACCATGGTCACACCATCAATATTCAGTGCAGCCATGGCAGCTAATACGGCATTGGCGACGTTATGTTCGCCCGGCAAGCTAAGTACTATTGGGAAGCTTCCAACAGGCGTCACTAAATCAAACTGAAAACACCCACCATCTGCTGGTCGAATATTCTCAGCGCGATAATCGGCCACCTTGTCTGACACTGTCATGGTCAGTAACTGCTTACTTTCCAGTACCGCATCCCAATGTGGTCCGCCATTGCTGTCGAGATTCACAATCGCTAACGCGTCATCGGCAAGGCCTTCAAAAATCTCACCTTTAGCTCTCGCTACGCCATCAAGTGAGCCGAAGCCTTCCAAGTGTGCCGCAGCAAGGTTGGTCACCAGCGCGATATCCGGCTTGACCAATTGAGTGGTATACGCGATTTCACCAATGTGATTCGCCCCCAGCTCAATCACTGCAAAGTCATCTGACGGTTGCAGGCGTAACAAGGTGAGAGGGACGCCAATATCGTTGTTGAAGTTGCCTGAGGTATAGAGCGTTTGGCCCTTTTGCGACAAAATCGCGGCCAACATCTCTTTCACCGTGGTTTTACCGCAACTGCCTGTCAACGCGATGGTTTTCACATCACATTGTGTTTTCACCCAAGCACCGAGTTGTCCCAATGCCTGTGTTGTGTCAGCAACGATAAGCTGCGGTAAATCGCATTCCACCGCTTTTGATACCAATAACGCAGATGCACCGTTTGCTTTCGCGGTACCCACAAAATCATGCGCATCAAAGCGCTCTCCGACAAGCGCGACAAACAGCGCACCTTGACCGAGCGTTCGGGTATCCGTTGATACTGCACCAATCACCACATCATCGGCGTTGGTGCCAATAAGTTCTGCCTTCAATACGTCTTTCAATGACGTGAGCGAAACGGGGATCATTGCTCTCCCTCCAACAACATTCGCACTGTGTCTCTGTCTGAATAATCAATCGTGCCCGATGCCAATACTTGGTAATCCTCGTGCCCTTTACCTGCTACCAAAATCACGTCATTCGGCGCAGCATGCTCAAAGGCATAACGGCAGGCGTCTGCACGGTCGTGCAACACAATCGCGTTATCAGGCGCAGTCATGCCCGCAAGCATGTCTGACACTATGATTTCAGGAGATTCAGAGCGAGGATTGTCGTCAGTGAGAATGGCTTTGTCTGCTAACGTCTCAGCGATACTCGCCATCATCGGGCGTTTACCTGTATCGCGGTCGCCGCCACATCCGAAGATGCACCACAGTGCGCCTTCGCAATGACGACGCAAAGCAGTAAGCGCTTTCTCTAACGCATCAGGCGTGTGAGCATAATCAACAACAAGCATAGGTTTGTCAGCACGATGAAAAACTTCCATTCGCCCGATAACCGCTTGAAGTTGTGGAGCAACACCTAAGAGTGCGGATTTGTCATAGCCAAGCCCTAACAAGGTTGTGAGGCTCAACAATAAGTTCGTGACGTTGAATTCACCCACCAGCGGCGCGGTAAATTCACCGTCCCCCCAATCGGATGAGAACGCAATGGTGACGCCACTGGTCGCATAGCTCACGGCGGTCAGCCATAACTTACGGCCTTGATGCAATGCCACACCCTCTTCAGACATGGATACCGCAATAGCCTCAGGCATTGAGCCCAACCATTGTGCACCAACGTCATCATCCGCGTTGATCACCGAAACCGGAGAACCGTAGTGGGTAAACAAACGCAATTTCGCTTCTGCGTACGCTTCCATGGTGCCATGGTAATCAAGGTGGTCACGGCTCAGGTTGGTAAAAATGGCCGCATCAAAATCGACGGCTTTCACGCGATCTTGAATCAAACCGTGTGAAGACACTTCCATTGCCACATGCGTTGCGCCCGCCACGTTAAAAGCAGCGAGTTGCTGTTGAATATCAACGGCGCTGCCCGTGGTATTGAGTGCTGGCTCTAACGCATCAAGAAAACCATTCCCCGTGGTTCCCATTACTGCCGCTCGACCTTGCATAAGGTCAATCCACTGCGCAATAAGCTGACTGACGGTGGTTTTACCGTTGGTTCCGGTCACACCGATGGTGGTCATGTGTTTGCTTGGTGTTTGATAGAAGCGGGCTGCAATGTCTGAAAGTGTGGATTTAAGGTGGGGGAAGGCAACCACAGGCACGTTGTCGTGCAGGGTCAGGCCAAACTGGCCTGAAGTGTCACCGTCATCCGAAATAACAGCAACTGCGCCGGCGCGGATTGCGTCGGCAATAAAACGTCGTGCATCAAGGCTATGACCTTGAACCGCGATAAAAACATCACCTTGCTGGATCTGACGATTGTCCAGCGCAAGGCCAGTGATGTGTAACTCCGGTGCGCCATCAAACCAGGGCGCTAACAATTCTTTGAAACTCGTGTTCGGCATCAGTTCTGCCTGTCCGTATGTGCAAGTTGTAACGAGGGTTGTTTCGCGTCTGGCGCGATATTTAAAATTTGTAATGCGCTCTTCATGACCTCAGAGAACACGGGCGCTGCCACTTGGCCGCCATAGTATTTGTCACCCTGCGGTTCATTGATCACCACCACCAGCGCAATCCGAGGATCGCTGATTGGCGCTATGCCTGCGGTGTATCCGATATATTCATCACCGTAGCCACCGGCAACGGCCACTTTCGCGGTACCTGTTTTCGCACCGACACGGTAACCATCAACCGCTGCACGACGGGCACTGCCGCCTTCTTGCGTCACCGCTTCCAGCATGTCGATGACTTTACGTGTATTTTCACGCGACGCGACTTGCTTGCCGGGCACCACGGCTTCTGTTTTCAAAATCGATAACGGGCGATTCACCCCAAGGCCACCCAGCACAGCATAAGCACGGGCCAATTGCGCTGGCGTGATTGATAATCCGTAGCCGAAAGATAAAGTCGCGCGTTCGAAGTCCGACCAGCGACGGCGAGAAGGATACAGGCCTAAGGATTCCCCGACCAGATTGACACCTGTCGCATCACCGATACCCACGCTACTGTAGAGGCCCAACAAGGCTTCAACAGGCATAGAGAGTGATAATTTACTCACGCCGATGTTGCTGGATTTTTGAAGAATTTTGCGAAGGTTTGCTTTACCCGCTTTCGATACGTCACGCACTTTCGCGCCACCAATCGACATCACGCCATTGCCGGTATCAATCACCGTGCTTTCGTCAGCAACACCGTTTTCCAATGCCGCCAATACAACCAAAGGCTTGATCGTTGAACCCGGCTCGAACACATCGGTAATGGCGCGGTTACGCATTTTGAAGCTTTTAAGATCGGCACGATTGTTCGGGTTATAGGAAGGTGCGTTCACCATGGCCAACACTTCGCCCGTGCGCACATCGACCATCACCAACGAACCCGAGGTTGCGCGGTAATCCGCCACCGCTTGTTTGATGGCGCGATAAGAAATGGCCTGCAAACGTTGATCAATACTCAGTTGCAGCGGCTTACCTTCCTCTCTTTCTTCGAGAGAAATGTTTTCTACCACGCGACCGTATCTGTCTTTTCGCACCGTACGTCGGCCAGGCTCACCACTTAGCCAGCCATCATAACCACGCTCAATGCCTTCAAGTCCGCGACCATCGATCCCTGTCACGCCCACAAGGTGAGCACTGACTTCACCCGCTGGATAAAAACGGCGAGATTCGTCTTTCATACCGATGCCCGCGAGTTTCAGTCCTTTGATGTAAGACGACATCGCAGGCCCAACTTGGCGTTGAAGGTAGATAAAACGTTTGGTTTTGTTTTTCTCGATGCGTTCAAGCATCTCTTGTCGGTCGATACCAAGTACATCCGCCAACGCATACCAGCGCGGCTTGTCTTGTAATTTATCGTTCTTGAAGATAGTGGCAGGGTCTGCGTACACCGCTTGAACAGGCACACTGACCGCTAAGGATTCGTCGTTTCTGTCGGTGATCATGCCACGCGCAGAAGGCATGGCTTTTACGCGCACAGAACGCAAATCGCCTTCGTAACGAAGGCGGTCTGGTTCAATGACTTGAATGTAGGCAGCGCGAGCAATGAGCGCCATCATGGCTAAGGAAATACAGAAACAAACCGTCACAAAACGCCACTTAATAAAAGTTGGCGCTTGCTTCTTGGCTCGCTGATTACCGGCTTTCTTTTTTCCCTTAAACACTTATTGGCTCACTATGATTTCGCGCTTGCTGTCAGGACGAATCATGTCCTGATCCTGCCGCGCCATACCTTCGACGCGACTGTGTTCTGATAGAGCATGTTCTTCAAGGAGCTGATTTCGCCATTCAACATCAAGGCGTTCTCTCTCCATGAGTAATTGATCATTAGCAGCGATGACTGAACGCGTTTGTTGCGTGGTGTACACCACGCCCAACGCTGACAGCAACACCAGGACGAACAAGACCAACGGGATCCTACCGACAGTGATAAGGTCATGCGCGATTTGCTTTGTTAGTCCCGGGGTAGACGACATTAGTCACCAAGCTTTTCGGCGACACGGAGCACGGAGCTGCGTGAACGCGTGTTATCAGATACTTCGGTATCAGAGGGCTTCAAGGCTTTACCTACTGGCTTCATTGCAGCACGACCCAAAGCGCGGATCTGTACTTCAGTCAGTGGCACACCGTGTGGCACATCTGGTCCTTTACTTTGTTTGCGAATGAAACGCTTCACCAAGCGATCTTCCAACGAGTGGAAACTGATCACTGACAAACGTCCTTCCGGTGCAAGCACATTCAGTGCGCCTTGCAGTGCCGTTTCGATCTCATCCAACTCACTGTTGATGTAAATACGAATGGCTTGGAAGCTACGCGTTGCTGGGTGTTTCTTTCTGTCACGAGACGGTGCTGCGTTTGCAATCAAGTTTGCCAACTGCAACGTGCGCGTAATAGGCTCTTTTTCTTCGTCTTCACGATGGGCAACAATGGCGCGCGCAATGCGTTTCGCAAAACGTTCCTCACCAAAGACTTTCAAAACCCAAGAAATGTCATCCGCATCGGCTTCTTGAAGCCATTGCGCGGCAGAAACACCGGATGTTGGGTCCATACGCATATCTAGCGGGCCGTCACGCATGAAACTGAAACCACGTTCAGGATCATCAAGCTGCGGAGAAGAGACACCCAGATCTAAAAGCACGCCGTCGATCTGACCGCTTAGCTCAAGCTCTTCAATGTATTGTTGAATACCCGAAAAAGGCCCATGAATGATGTTAAATCGTGGATCGTCGATCGTTGCAGCTTCTGCAATGGCTTGAGGATCACGATCGATACCGTAAAGACGGCCGTTTTCGCCTAGGCGAGACAAAATTTGGCGACTATGACCACCACGGCCAAACGTACCATCGACATAAATGCCATCGGGTTTAATAGCCAAACCATCAATGGATTCATGGAGAAGGACGGAAATGTGTGAAAACTGCTCTGACATAATTTTGATTACCTAAAGCGAAAGTGCGTTGAGTCTATCACTCAACGCCTCTGCAGAATCGGCTTGAAGTTGAATATCGTTATCGATTTGCTGCTGCCATTTCTCGTTATTCCACAACTCAAATTTATTGAGCTGTCCCACGAGCATTGCTTTGCTGTCTAATCCTGCGTAATCACGCAACGTTGGCGCGATCAAAATGCGCCCCTGACCATCCATCTCACATTCGAAGGCATGGCCAAGCAACAAACGTTGTAGACGTCGCTCTGCAGGGTTTAAGCTCGATAAGCGCGCAAGCTTTGCTTCAATGCGCTCCCACTCAGGCAAAGGGTATAGCAACAAACAGGGAAGCTGATGGTCTATGGTGCAAACAAACACGCCATCGCACAGCGCATCGAGCTCTTCTCGATAACGTTTTGGCAATGCCACTCGACCTTTCGCGTCAAGTGAAATGGCGGATACGCCCCTTAACATGCAGTTTGAATCCCTTTCACACCAGAATATCCCACTTTATTCCACAATTTCCCACTTGAAGTGTACGTATCAGGCAAAAAGAAAGTCAAGCAGGCGAACAGCGCAATACTGCGAAAAACGCAGCGATCACGTCGCGAATTCAATAGCTTGAGCGCCAGAAAAGACTGCTCACTTTTTAACCGCACGTTATTCCAGAAGGTGTTTCATGAATAGAGAGGGTCAATAAAACGAAAGAAGGCGAGCTAATGCTCGCCTTCTGGGTATGATTTGAGTTGGCCTATAAGCCGGGTTCTGTACCGTAAACGGTGGTAACCATTCGTCTAGGCCTGCAATCGCTCACAGGCTCCAGCAACCTACCCGTCCTCAACGCGGGCCGCGCCAATGAGGACCTATTTGGTCTTGCTCCGGGTGGAGTTTACCGTGCCACGAACTGTTGCCAGCCGCGCGGTGCGCTCTTACCGCACCCTTTCACCCTTACCTGTGAATACTATAAATAGTAAACCATCGGCGGTTTGCTCTCTGTTGCACTGGTCGTAGGCTCGCGCCTCCCAGGCGTTACCTGGCACCCTGCCCTTTGGAGCCCGGACTTTCCTCCCCTCTGTCAGTCTCCCAAGGGACATCAACAAAGCAGCGGTTACCCGGCCAACTCAGGCGGCGGATTATATAGAACTCACCACCAGTAATCTAGCGTTTCGTCGCGACTTATTACTCTAGATTGTCCAATCCCCATTTATAAAGGGCATTTTTCTTCACGTTATACAGTTCTGCGGCAATCGCAGCGGCTTTTTTCAATGGTAACTCTTTGGCAATCAATGCAACGGCATTCGTCGCTTCGATAGGCAAATCGTCTTTCTCTGCACGGTGACCCGCTATCAGTAATACCATTTCACCACGAATACGGTTGCTGTCTTCACTCAACCATTCCATCAACTCACCCAAAGGTGCACCATGAATCGTTTCGAAGGTTTTCGTTAGCTCGCGCGCTAACACGACCATACGGTCGGCACCCAGCACCGCTAACATGTCATCCAAAGTATCAGTAATACGGTGCGGCGATTCATAGAAAATCATGGTGCGTGGGTCTTGCGCCACTTCAGTAAAGCGATCACGACGCCCTTTACTTTTTGGCGGCAAAAAGCCTTCAAAGCTAAAACGGTCAGAAGGTAACCCTGACGCGCTCAATGCAGTGATCACAGCACAAGGTCCTGGTAAGGGCACAACTTTTACACCTGCCTGACGACAACGGGTGACTAAGTGGTAACCTGGATCAGAGATCAACGGCGTGCCCGCATCAGAAACCAGCGCAATAGTTTGTCCAGAGACTAACTTTTCGATCAAGATGTCTGCTTTTTGCTGCTCGTTATGGTCATGCAGCGCAAAAGTTCGGGTCGTGATACCAAAATGCGACAGTAGTCTTCCTGTATGACGGGTATCCTCGGCAGCGATGATGTCAACTTGCTGCAAAATTGATAATGCACGCTGGGTGATATCTCCCAGGTTTCCGATCGGTGTCGGCACGATATATAAAGTTGAGACGTCAACCATGGTTGAAGTTTCATCAGTCATTTGTTTCACAACCCTTCGGCGATTAATATAGAGGGCAACAAGTTACGGACAGAAGATGTTCATGCGTAAAATAACCCATAAGTGCAAAAGTGTATCACGAGTTATCTCTCCAATCGCCCTAGCATTGGTGCTTTCGGCGTGTGTGACCACTCCCCCCGCTCCTCCGGAGCCTCAGTATGACATCACGGCTCCTGCGCTTGAGTCGTCAACGTTCTACTTATTGAAAGCCGAAACCACTGCTGGTGAAGAGAAAGCAGACTGGTATTTATTGGCATTGAAAGCATTAATTGCAGAAAAACAGTTCGCGCAAGCGGATGTTTTGATTGGTCGTTTGGCGAAACTTCCTCTCACACCGTTGCAATTGTCTGAATGGCAGCTAGGCCGTGCCGTGTTGCTTCAACAAAAAGAGCAGCCACAAGCGGCAGTCGACAGTTTGAACTTTTTACCTAACTGGCAATTACCTGCGCTTCAATATCAGCGTTATTACCAATTAAAGGGCGAATTGTACGAACAAGTCGGTAATTTTTCGGGTGCGGTACTCTCGTACACCGAAGCATCACCTTACCTAACGGACAGCTTCGACAAGCAGCAAAATTGGGATCATGTATGGGATTTGCTCGTTCAAATGCCATCAAGCCAATTGAATGCACTCTCGGCCAGTGGCAACCAAATCTTGAATGGTTGGGTAGAGCTCGTCACCTTGTTGCGTCAACACGCTGGCCATCCAGCCCTTCAACAAGAAGCGTTGAATAATTGGTTAGCTGCAAACCCAAGCCATCCAGCAAACACCTATTTGCCCGCAAACCTTGAAACGCTGCAAGCGATGGAAATCATTCGTCCTGACCGCATTGGTGTTCTGTTGCCATTGAGCGCGAAATTTGCAGCCCAAGGCGAAGCCATTCGAAATGGATTCGTGCAAGGTTTGTTAGATGATGAATCTGGCGTGTCTCAGCCTTCTGTGATGTTTTATGACACCAATGGCCAGTCTATGACTGACATCGTTGCTCAGATGCAAGCAGATGGCATTCAGTTCGTTATTGGCCCATTGCAAAAAGACAAAGTGGACGCGTTTTTGAGCGCCAGCCAAAACACGCTACCGACACTCGCGCTAAACATCCCCAAAGACGAATCGTCAATAGGTGGCACGTGTTTCTTCACGCTCTCTCCCGAGCAAGAAGCCCAACAAGCAGCGCTGCACATTGCACAAAACAATCACAAATTCCCTCTCGTGATTGCACCAAACAATGGTTTCGGTAAACGTGTTAGCGATGCCTTCTCAAAAGAATGGGAAGAAGCAACGGGCGAAAAAGCAGAAACCGAATTCTTCAAAAACCGCGCCGCGATGCAAAAAACGGTTCAACGTGTCTTTGGTTTAACTGAAAGCCAAGGCCGTATTCAGCAAATGAACCAAATCCTAGGTTTGGACATGGAAGCTGAGCAACGCAGTCGCCGTGATATTGATGCGGTTTACCTTGTTGCGAATGCCGGTGAGCTAACTCTGTTGAAGCCGTTCATTGAAGTTGCCATCAACCCTGACGTGCAACCACCTAAACTTTACGCGAGCTCTCGCAGTAACAACCGCATCAACGGTGTCGGTGAAGTCGGTGAACTACGTGGCATCGAATTCAGTGATGTGCCTCTGCTGGTCGAAAACAATCACCCTGCCGCTGCACGTTTCCATCAGCTTTGGCCTGGCCTCGACAACGGCATGACCCGCCTTTACGCGTTGGGCATGGATGCGTACTCCCTGATTGAAGCGCTGCCTCAAATGCAGGCACTACCAGAATACCGCTTCGAAGGTCAGTCTGGTGAGCTATCGTTAGGAGAGCAGTGCACAGTGAATCGCACCGTGTCTTGGGCAATGTTTGGGGACCAAGGTATTGTTTCTGTTAAATAAGAAACAAACTGGCGATCACTATGAAAATGAAGCGTGCCGCTACCTACAGCGGCACGGTCTAACCCACTTAGGCAGCAATGCGCGCTTCAAACAAGGCGAGCTTGACCTCATCATGCGCGACGGTGCTTGTATCGTTTTCGTTGAAGTGAAGTTTCGAAAAAAATCGTCATTTGGCGGTGCTGCCGCCGCCATTTCTTCCCAAAAGCAACAACGCTTATTGCGTGCAGCCTACCTTTGGCTCGCGAATAAGGGGTTATCTGCGACCAGCACAGAATTTAGATTTGATGCCGTGACTTTTGACGGCGGTGTAAACGCTGTAAACTGGGTGAGAAACATTTTAATCGAAGGGTAATCAATGCTAGAGAGCATTAAAGAAAGCTTCACCGAAAGCATTCAAACACAAATCGCAGCAGCAGAGGCGCTGCCAGAGCAAATATCCAAAGCAGCGATGGTGCTGGTTCAGTGCTTACTGAACGGCAATAAAATCCTATGCTGTGGTAACGGCGGCTCTGCAGCCAATGCTCAACATTTTGCCTCGTGCTTATTGAACCGCTTCGAAACGGAACGCCCTAGCCTTCCAGCACTCGCACTGACCGCTGATACGGTAACACTGACCGCGGTTGCCAATGATTATCACCATGACGAAGTGTTCTCAAAGCAAGTACGCGCCTTCGGACAAGGCGGTGACGTATTACTTGCTATTTCAACCAGTGGTAACAGCAAAGACATTATCAAAGCCATGGAAGCCGCAGTAACCCGCGACATGGCAATTGTGGCTTTTACCGGTAAAGATGGCGGTGAAATGGCAGGACTTCTCGGCGAACAAGACGTTGAAATCCGCATCCCATCCCAACGCACAGCTCGCATCCAAGAAGTGCACCTCGTGACACTTCACACACTGTGTGACCTTATCGATCAAAACCTTTTCCCTACACACGGTGAATATTGATTAGGAGAGTTGTAATGCTCAAGAAGGCGCTTTTATTGACAGGTATTTTGGCGCTCAATGCCTGTTCACTCGTGTATGAACAAGATACACGCAGTGCTAAAACGGAATGGACAGATACACAGCTTTCAATGGAAGTAGCAGGCATTGCCAACAAAGCGCCTTACCAAGGAAACTCACGCATCAATGCGGCAAGCTACGACGGTAAGATACTGCTCGTAGGGCAGGTATCAAGCGATGAGCTCAAGCAATCCCTTGTGAGTAAAATACGCGAGCTTAAAGGTGTGGAAACGGTTTACGATCAAATCCGCATTAAAGCGCCACTGTCGCTGGCTGATGTGAGTAAAGACACATGGCTAACCACAAAAGTGAAATCAGCACTGATTGGCAGTAAGAAGCTACGAGACGTGAGCGTCAAAGTCATCACGGAAGACGGGGAAGTGTTTTTGCTGGGGTACGTCACCCGCGAGCAAGGCAACGAAGCCACAGAGATTACACGCAACCTAAGCGGTGTAAAACAGGTCATCAAAGGCTTTCAGTATTACGAGCCTAGCGAGACACCTGCCGCCACAGAGGAATAACCTTAACTCAACGCGCGTGATTGCCAATGTAAGAGCATAAAAAAAGCAGCCAATTGGCTGCTTTTTTTATTTAACGATTGTCAGCGTCGGTCTTGGCCTTGGCGGTTCTTCGTCTGGGGTCTTATCTTGGCTTTCGCTACGTGTTGATGTGTAGCTTTCAGGCTCAGAAGATTCACGAGACTCAGTCATCGCATCCACATTCTCCAGTTCTGCTTGATAAGCAGGCTCTGGGTCAAACATGGTGCCAGCACCGTTTTCACGGGCATAAATTGCGAGTACAGCGTACATAGGTACGTTGACTTGCATTGGTCGGCCACCAAAACGTGCATTAAAGGTCACGTCATTGTTGCCGAGCTCAATGTTGCCCACTGCACGTGGCGCAATATTCAATACAATTTGACCGTCCTGAACATACTCCATAGGGACATTCACAAACGGCAAGGTTGCATCCACCACCAAGTGTGGCGTCAAATCGTTATCAAGAAGCCAGTCGTAAAACGCCCGCAATAAATACGGACGTCTAGGCTTTAGGTTTTCTTCGCTCATTACTGACCAGCTAAACGCATCTCGCGCTCTGCTTCGGTCAATGAAGCTAAAAACGAATCTCGTTCGAAAACACGTGCCATGTACGTTTTCACTTCTTTTGCACCAGGACCGCTTAGCTCAATACCCATAACAGGTAAACGCCATAGTAGAGGTGCAAGGTAGCAATCTACCAAGCTAAATTCTTCACTCATGAAGAATGGGTATTCCGCGAATACAGGAGCCAGTGCCAGCAGTTCTTCACGAAGTTGACGACGTGCTTTATCTGCTTCTTCTGCGTTCCCTTTTTCGATTTTCTCAACCAAGGTGTACCAGTTACGTTCAATGCGGTACATCATTAGACGGCTGTTACCACGGGCAACCGGGTAAACAGGCATCAATGGTGGATGCGGAAAACGCTCATCCAAGTATTCCATGATGATATTCGCGTTATACAACGCCAATTCACGGTCAACCAGAGTAGGAACCGAATTGTATGGATTCAGGTCTAGTAAATCCTCTGGTAGGTTATTAGGATCAACAAGCTCAATCTCGTAGGTAACACCTTTCTCAGCAAGAACGATGCGCACCTGATGGCTATACATGTCTGATGCGTCAGAATACAACGTCATCACCGAGCGTTTATTGGCAGCAACAGCCATTAACCCCTCCAGAATATTTCATCATTAGAAAAAACAATGGGAGCTCATGCCCCCATTGTGGATCAGCAACTCACTAGATTAACCGATCAGTGTACGTCACGCCAATATTCTTTCTTCAGGAAAATGGTCAATACTAGGAAAATCAACAAGAAGCCAATTACCCAATATCCCATTTGCTGACGTTCAAGCTTGTTTGGCTCACCTGAGTACTCTAGGAAGTTAACCAAATCACGAACGGCTTCATCAAACTCATCAGGGCTCAGTTCACCATTACCCATTGATTCAATGCCAACAAACTCGTCTACCATCTCACCATCAACCATCACTGACTTGTATTGCTTAACAGGCGTCCCCTGAAGCTCTTCAAGTACGTGCGGCATACCAACGCTTGGGAAAACAACGTTGTTCACCCCAAATGGGCGAGAAGGGTCTGCATAGAACGAACGCAGATAGGTGTAAACCCAATCTGTGCCACGCACGCGAGCAACTAGCGTAAGGTCTGGTGCTGGCGCACCAAAGAACGTCGCTGCATCATCCGTCGCGATGGCATTCTTAACGAGGTCACCTATTTTGGCGTTTTCATCAAACACCAGGTTTTCCATCATCAAGTTGTTCGGAATATCTAAGTCATTCGCAATACGCTCGTAACGTTGGTATTGCGTTGCGTGACAGCCGAAACAATAGTTCATGAACAACTTTGCACCGTTTTGCAAAGAGGCTTTGTCCGACAAATCATTGTTAGCTGCGTCCAGTGGCACTTTCGCACCTGCGGCTAGCGCAAGAGAAGGCAACAACGCGAACAAGATTACAATCCACTTCTTCATTAGTAGTTCACCCTCTCCGGTAATGGTTTTGTTGCTTCGTTCTTGCTGTAAACAAACAGCAGCACAAAGAACATGAAGTAACCAAAGCTAAAGATCTGAGCCAACAGCGTATACAGGCTAGTGGCAGGCAATGTACCCAACACACCCAGAGCAATGAAGGAGATAACGAACTGAACAATGTTAGCAAGGTGCAATTTGCTGCGATAACGGTAAGAACGCACTTTACAGCGGTCCAACCAAGGCAGAACAAACAATACCGCGATGGACAAGCCCATGAGCACAACGCCGGTCAGCTTATCTGGAACCGCACGCAAAATGGCGTAGAACGGTGTGAAATACCAAACTGGCGCAATGTGGTCAGGCGTTTTAATCGGGTTAGCTGCTTCAAAGTTAGGTGGCTCAAGGAAGTAGCCGCCCATCTCTGGATTAAAGAAAATCACATACGCAAACAAGATACCAAAGCCAGCGACACCGATGAGATCTTTCACGGTTCCATAAGGGTGGAACGGCACAGAGTCGATGATGTCGTATTTCTTGGTGTAGTCCTTATGGAATGGGAACTGCGTTTCGTACCCTTCACCTTTCGTGCCTTTTGGCAATTTAGTGTCTATCCCATCAGGGTTATTCGAGCCGACTTCATGCAACGCAAGAATGTGCAAGACAACCAACAGCAAAATAACAATCGGCAATGCAACAACGTGTAACGCAAAGAAGCGATTCAGTGTCGCGCCCGAGAGGACGAAATCACCACGAATCCAAAGTGTTAAGTCGTCACCGATGACAGGAATTGCACCGAATAGCGAGATAATCACCTGCGCGCCCCAGTAAGACATTTGTCCCCAAGGTAGCAAGTAACCCATAAAAGCTTCTGCCATTAGCGCGAGGAAGATCAGCATACCAAACAGCCACAGCAATTCGCGTGGTTTTTGGTAAGAGCCGTAAATCAAGCCACGGAACATGTGCAGATAAATCACGACAAAGAACGCAGATGCGCCCGTTGAGTGCATGTAACGAAGTAGCCAACCGTATTCAACATCACGCATGATGTATTCAATTGAGGCAAACGCACCTTCCGCAGAAGGGTTATAGCTCATGGTTAGCCAGATACCCGTCAGCAACTGATTCACTAGAACCAGCATGGCTAACGAGCCAAACAAGTACCAGAAGTTGAAGTTCTTCGGCATTGGGTATTCGGACAAATGCTTTTTGTATGCATTTATCGCAGGAAGGCGTTTTTCAAACCAGTTGAGTAGATTTTCCATTACGCATTCCCCTCATCAGCACCCACCAAAATACGGTTATCATCAAGATATACGTATGGCGGTACAACTAGGTTTAGTGGTGCTGGAACACTCTGGAATACACGTCCGGCCATATCAAACTTAGAACCATGACATGGGCAGAAGAAACCAGATGTAACGCCTTGAACCTGTTCTCCGAAACTGTCAGGGAGATACGTTGGTGAACAACCAAGGTGCGTACAAAGACCAACAGCGATAAAGATCTCTGGTTTTATCGAACGATACGCACCAGTGATATATTCAGGCTGCTGAGGCTCTTGTGATTCAGGGTCACGAAGCTTGTCACCAATACCATTTAACTCTTCCAGAGTCTGCTCGCCTCGACGAACAACCCACACAGGTTTCCCTTGCCAAATAACCCTGATTAACTGGCCTTCTTCTACTTTACTAATATCGACTTCGACCGGGGCTCCTGCCGCCTTTGCTTTGGCGCTAGGGTTCCAAGACTTTAAAAAAGGCACAGCGACTGCTGCTGCACCTACACCACCGACCACAGCGGTCGATAAAGTCAAGAAACGGCGTCGGCCCGAATTCACTGGCGCATTGCTCATCCAACATACTCCCATGTGCTCCCGCATGGATTTTTATAACTGTCCTTATGCGTCCCTGGAGCTTACGGCTAACTCAAAATAAGAATTTCTACGGCGTACAACTGAGTAAATCGACTCAATATAACCCACTAATACGTCGCCTAAATGATAAGGAAAACCCCACTTTTTGACAAGATAAAGCTACCTTTTTGTAACAAATGTGAGGGGCACACCGTTTTTTAACCTAAGCCCTAAAAACCAATTTTTTCAAGGTGGATGTCAATATTGAGATGTCGCGAGAAATGTTGAGAAAGCGGGATTTTAGCGAAGACGTTAAGAAAGGTGAGGAAATTACGGAAACAACAGATATAAAAAAGCCTGGCATGAGCCAGGCTTTTTGGTCCAATGTTCTCCGGATGAAATCCGGAAGCGAATTAACGCTTAGAGAACTGTGGACGACGACGTGCTTTACGTAGACCAACTTTCTTACGTTCAACTTTACGAGCATCACGTGTAACAAAGCCAGCAGCGCGTAGCGCAGGACGTAGAGATTCATCGTATTGCATCAGTGCACGAGTGATACCGTGACGGATCGCGCCAGCTTGACCAGAAATACCACCACCAGAAACAGTGATGTATAGGTCTAGCTTGTCGGTCATTTCAACCAACTCAAGAGCCTGAAGAACAACCATGCGAGCTGTTGGACGACCGAAGTAGGTCTCCAGTGAACGCTGGTTGATTACGATGTTACCGCTACCCGGTTTAATAAATACGCGAGCTGCGGAGCTTTTGCGGCGACCAGTGCCGTAGTATTGTTCTGCCATTGTTAAATCCCCTTAGATGTCCAGTGCTTGCGGCTGTTGTGCCGCGTGCTTGTGCTCAGTACCCGCGTAAACTTTAAGCTTACGGAACATTGCACGACCTAGAGGACCACGTGGCAACATACCTTTAACGGCAAGTTCAATGATCATTTCTGGTTTCTTCGCGATCAGCTTGTCGAAGCTGATTGACTTGATGCCACCAATGTAGCCAGTGTGGCTGTGGTACATCTTGTCAGTGAATTTCGCACCAGTTACGGTTACTTTGTCCGCGTTGATAACTACGATGTAGTCACCAGTGTCAACGTGCGGAGTGTACTCCGGCTTATGCTTACCACGTAGACGAGATGCGATCTCAGTTGCGATACGACCCAGAGTTTTACCTTCTGCGTCTACAATATACCAGTCGCGTTTTACAGTTTCTGGTTTAGCAACGAAAGTTTTCATGCTAATAAATTACCCGATTATTTAAAAATTTCACTTAAGGAGCGAATGCTCCCACTGTTAAGAGCCCATTCAGCGCCCCTTCGAGCGGTGTACCCTCGGCCTAAGCCTTTCAACAGTAACGGTGGGTTGCGGGATTATAGAGAAGGGTGTAGAAAAAATCACCTTTTTTTCTAAAAAAGTCCTGACTTTTTCATCGGGTCGCTAATAACAATGTTATAGCAGTGCCAAGCCTTGCTACGGAAGGTGTTCCAACGCCAAATAATCATGGCTTTGCATCTCTTTTAGGCGAGAACAACACCTTTTAAACTCAAAATTCAGCCTGCCATCAACATATAATGTTGTGAGTGCCACTTCTGCGGAAATAATGAGTTTCACATGTCGCTCGTAGAACTCATCAACCATGGCAATAAAGCGTCTTGCTGCATCATCTCTTGATGCCCCCATCTGAGGGACATCAGACAGCAAAACCGTATGGTATAGGCGTGCAACCTCTATATAGTCAGATTGGCTGCGTGGGCTATCACACAAGGTGGCGAAGTCAAAATGCACCACACCTTCCGCTTCTCTTACTGTCAGTAATGGTCGGTTGTTTATCTCAATGGTGTGATGCGAGTGCATCGGCTCTGTGGCTAGCTGACAAAAGTAGCTTTCGAGGTTGGTATTGGCTTTTTCATCTAGAGGGAAATGGTAAATTTCCGCTTGTTCCAATGTGCGTAAACGGTAGTCCGTTCCAGCATCTACATTTACCACATCGCAATGTGCATTTATTAACGCAATAGCAGGAAGGAAGCGCGCGCGCTGCAGCCCGTTTCGATACAGCTCATCAGGCACGATGTTGGACGTCGCGACCAAACAAATGCCGCGTTCAAACAAGGCTTCCATTAAGGTGCCGAGGATCATGGCATCGGTAATGTCGGAGACAAAGAACTCATCAAAGCAAAGAATGTGCGTTTCATCAGCCAGTTTATCGGCGATTTTCTGCAAAGGGTCGACCTGACCATCGAGCATGCTAAGTTCATGGTGAACCCGGTGCATAAAGCGATGGAAGTGCATTCGCATCTTTTTGTCGAAAGGTAGGCTGTCAAAAAAAGTATCAACCAGATACGTCTTTCCTCGCCCAACACCACCCCAGAAGTACAACCCTTTCTCCGGTGTTGTGTTTGTCGATTTCTGGCCAAACAAGCTTTTTAGAAACGACGGTTTCTCTTGCGGCGTATTCACGCGCTTCACAAGACGGTGGTACAAATCATCAAGCAGCATTACCGCATTTCGTTGAGAAGCATCCTCAAAAAAATCGGGGCGTTGGAGGTCTTTATTGTATAAATCTAGCGGTGTCATTCCTTGAACCTAACTGTGACTGAAGACATCTTTGTTCTCAAAATCAATAGTACCACGCTCAACTTTTGCCATGTATAGTGAACCGACGCATTTAAGGGATTCGTAACTACTTGAGCTCTCAAAATCAGAGTAGCAGCGTGGTCCTATTAATCATCTTGCATCTAAAAACTTACTAAAGAATATCAAGGAGCATTCATGGCTGAAATCAACATCATTGCTTTTGGAGCCCTCGGCATTGTCATTGGCTTCTTAATCGGCCGTTTCATGAATCGTGACAATACGCAGCAAAAGGACTTGAAAAAAGAACTTGAAAAGTCACGTTACGAGGTAGAACAGTACCGCCAAGAGTTGGTAGATCACTTTGCACAAAGCGCAGAGTTGCTCGACAACATTTCACGTGACTACAGCAAGTTGTATCAACACATGGCAGCAACATCTGCAGAGCTGATGCCAAACTTGCCTGAACAAGACAATCCATTTGCCAAACGCATCAGCAAACTGTCTGACGTTACGCCAGAGGCTGATAGTGATACGTCACAAGAGCAACCGCGTGACTACTCTGGCCAAGCAACGGGTTTGTTTAAAGATGCTGAAAAAACCAGCAAAGCGAGTTAAGTCGGTCACACTTCTTAACTAAGGTAGCATTGAACTTTTTTAAATAATCCCCACTCTTACATCGTACCGATACAGGGGAGTGTTTATGAAAAAGACGTCTTTGCTTACTTTGAGTGCAATTGCACTCGCCATTAGTACAAGTATTACTGCCTTGCCTGCAACTGCCGCATTACCGATGGCCGTTGCAGGTGAGAACCTTCCAAGTCTGGCACCTATGCTAGAAACTGTCAGCCCCGCGGTTGTCAGCATTTCTGTGGAAGGTAGCCACACCTCTAAGCAACGTGTTCCTGAGTCTTTCCGCTTCTTCTTTGGCCCTGATTTTCCGTCAGAACAAGTCCGTGAACGTCCTTTTCGTGGGTTAGGATCTGGCGTCATTGTTGATGCAGGAAAAGGCTTTATCGTCACCAACCATCATGTCATCGATGGCGCGAATAAAATCCGTGTACAGCTTCATGATGGTCGAGAGTATGACGCAGAACTGATCGGTAGCGACAGCATGTCAGACGTCGCCTTGCTCAAGCTCGAAAAAGCAGAAAATCTAACAGAGATTAAATTTGCAGATTCCGATGCCCTTCGCGTTGGGGATTTTGCCATTGCCATTGGTAACCCATTTGGCCTCGGGCAGACCGTCACATCCGGTATCATTTCGGCGCTAGGCCGAAGCGGTCTGAATCTCGAAAATTTCGAGAACTTCATTCAGACCGATGCCGCCATTAACAGCGGTAACTCTGGTGGTGCTTTGGTGAACCTCAACGGTGAACTCGTCGGGATAAACACTGCCATTTTGGGGCCTAACGGCGGTAACGTGGGTATCGGCTTTGCCATTCCCGTCAACATGACGAAAAACCTCGTCGAACAAATCCTAGAATTCGGTGAAGTTCGCCGCGGTGTGTTGGGCGTTCAAGGCGGAGAGCTCACGTCTGAGCTTGCGGAAGCCTTCGGCTATGAAACCAACCACGGCGCATTTGTTAGCCAAGTTGTTCCTGATTCTGCAGCGGCTAAAGCAGGCATTGAAGCAGGCGATATCATCATCTCCGTCAATGGCAAAGAGATCAGAACATTTGGCGAACTGCGCGCGAAAGTCGCTACGCTTGGCGCGGGTAAGAAGGTCAAACTGGGTTTGATTCGCGATGGTAAAGATAAAACCGTCACTGCTACGTTGAAAGAAGCAGGCATGGTGAAGGCAAAAGCCGAAACCTTGCATGAAGCACTAACTGGCGCGGAGCTCGAGAACTACAGCGAAGGCAAAGTGAAGGGCATACGCGTTGCTCGAGTCGAAAAAGACTCGATTGCTGCTCGCTATGGCTTAAAACACGGTGACATCATCGTAGGTTTAAACCGCAACGATGTGAAAAATCTTGGCGATTTCCGCAAGCAACTTGAAAGCAAGCCGAACGTGCTTGCCTTGAACATTGTACGCGGCGAGTCAACGATGTATTTGGTCATTCGCTAAAACTCTTTATGGAAATTCAGGAGCCTGAGTTCATCAGGCTCCTTTTCCCTCTCTACTCATGTCCACATTTCAGTGTTATGCTCATCGACTTAATATCAACGAGATGATTGAGGAGTAGCATGCTAGCTTTTATGACGCGTTCCGTCGTTTATGGCGGCCTTATCGCCGCACTTTTACTGCTGGCTATTCCGTCCCTTCGCACGGGTCAATTGGTCTCGGACGCGACCCTTTCGCAATTTGAACCCGATGCCTCCTTGGTGTCTTACAACTATGCCGTTAGACGCGCCTCCCCTGCCGTCGTCAACATTTATACCCGTCGTTACAGCAGTGAAAATCGTCTGCAGCTCAATGCTGAAGGGCTAGGCTCTGGCGTGATCATGAGCGACAAAGGGTACATAGTGACGAACTATCACGTTGTCGCTCGCGCGGATCAAATCATCGTCGCGTTGCAAGATGGACGGATCAGCACGGCGCAGTTAGTGGGTAAAGATCAACGTACTGATCTTGCCGTGCTCAAAGTGGATCTTGAAAGCCTTCCAGTGATCCCCTTCAACGACAGCTACGATCCTGCTGTCGGTGATGTTGTACTCGCCATTGGTAACCCCTACAACCTTGGGCAAACGACGACCTTTGGTATTATCTCCGCCACTGGTCGTCCTGGCATGAGCTTCAATCGTCAGCAAGATTTTTTGCAAACCGATGCAGCCATTAACCGTGGTAACTCTGGCGGTGCATTGGTGAATAGTCGCGGCGAACTTGTCGGTATCAATACCGCCTCTTTCCAACAAGCAACTGACATCGAAACCTACGGTATTTCTTTCGCTATCCCCTACTCGCTCACCGTTAAAATCATGCAAAAACTGATTGCTGATGGACGCGTTATCCGTGGCTACATTGGCGTTGATGGCAGAGAAGTGAACCCTGTGATGGCACGTTTACTTGATGCGGAACAGCTAAGCGGCGTGATGGTGGCGGCTGTTGAGCCAAATGGCCCAGCCGATCGTTCAGGGCTGCGCACTAATGACTTGATCATAGAGATCAACAATCAACCCATTCATGGTTTTAGAAACGCACTCGATATTGTGGCTGATATTCGCCCAGGCACGGTTGTACCGTTTAAAGTGATTCGAGAAGGTAACACCATGGAGTTGATGGTGACGATTGGAGAAGAGCCCGTTCGATAGCCGCATGTTTCATGGTGACTGTCTGCACGCAGGCGTTGGCGTAAAGCCACACTCACCAAACTAAACAGACAAAAAAAGGTCGCCTCGGCGACCTTTTTATTTTTGTGGCACATAACCTTTCGGTTAGCAGAAACCGTTAGTCACTGAAGCGTTCAATATGAACACCCAGCTTTTGCAGTTTGTCTTCGATGTGCTCGTAACCGCGATCAATGTGGTAGATACGGTCAACAATGGTTTCGCCCGTTGCAATTGCACCTGCAATCACCAAGCTCGCCGATGCACGAAGATCGGTCGCCATCACTTGCGCGCCGCTCAGGCCATCGCAATCACCACAAACCACTGTGTTACCTTCAATTTCAGCATGTGCGCCCATACGTTGAAGTTCAGGCACGTGCATGAAACGGTTTTCAAAAATGGTTTCGGTAATAATACCAGTGCCTTTTGCCATCAAGTTCAACAAGGTGAATTGCGCTTGCATGTCAGTAGGGAAACCTGGGTGCGGCGCTGTACGGATGTTCACCGCTTTAAGCTCGCGATCCGTCATATCAAGCGAAATCCAATCTTCGCCTGTTTCGACAGCTGCGCCCGCTTCTTCAAGCTTCGCCAATACCGCTTCGAGCAGTTTTGGTGATGTCTTATGACACGTCACTTTACCGCCTGAAACTGCAGCACCTACCAAGAAGGTACCTGTTTCAATGCGGTCAGCCACTACGTCGTGGTAGCCGCCACCAAGACGCTCAACACCTTCGATGGTGATGGTGTCCGTGCCCGCTCCGGTGACTTTCGCACCAAGAACGTTCAAGAACTTCGCACAATCAACGATTTCAGGTTCACGTGCTGCATTTTCAATGACCGTCGTGCCTTCAGCCAAGGTGGCTGCACACATGATGGTGACCGTTGCACCCACGCTGACTTTATCCATGACGATGTGCGCGCCTTTCAAGCGGCCATCAACGTGTGCTTTTACATAACCTTCATCAAGGGTAATGGTGGCGCCAAGTTGCTCCAAACCATGAATATGAAGATCAACGGGACGCGCGCCAATGGCACAGCCACCAGGCAGTGATACTTGGCCTTTACCGAAACGCGCGACCAAAGGACCTAACGCCCAGATAGACGCTCGCATGGTTTTGACAAGATCGTACGGTGCACAGAACTCGTCGATGTTGCTTGCGTCAACATGCACTGAGCCATTACGCGATACTTTTGCGCCCAAGCGGGAAAGCAGTTCCATTGTCGTGTCAATGTCACGCAATTTAGGAACGTTTCCAACTTCCACTGGCTCTTCAGCCAACAGTGCAGCAAACAGAATAGGGAGTGCTGCATTTTTAGCACCAGAGATTGTGACGTCACCACGCAGTGGGCCACCACCGTGGACACGGAATTTTTGCATGCTGTTCCTCTTGGACTTATAGCGGTTGCATCAGTTTTTTATCACGCGCCCATTCTGCGGGCGTCAGCGCCTTAATACTTAGCGCGTGAATAGCATTAGTTCTGATGTGCTCCATCAGCGGTCCATAGATAGTCTGTTGTTTTTTGACACGAGACATGCCATCAAACATGTCGCCAACAGCGATCACTTCAAAGTGGCTGCCGTCGCCTTTTACAAGGAGTTCTTCAAATTCAAACGTCGATTCAAGAATTGCTTTAATTTCTGATGGTTCCACGATCATTCCTCATCAACCAGTGTGTTATCACCGGTAAATAGACTATCTACATTACTCAGTTGCAGCAGCACAGTAAGCTGAGCAGGCACATGACAAAGCGTCAGTGTTTGCCCATTGTCTTTAAACTGCTGATGCAAATGGAGCAACATCGCCATCCCTGCCGAATCCACGCGCTTCACCTCTGAAAGATTGAGAGTGACAGCACTTTCCTTTGGAAACCAATCGGCAAGGCGGCTCCAAAATGGTGGAACTGTGTCACGATCAAGCTCTCCTGACAAGCAGTAATGGCCATTTGTGTCTTTACGCCACGCTAATGGCTCACTCACGATGCACCTTCACTTTTGCTGATCGGTTTTTTAGCACGCGTCTCTAGCTCAGCAGCGACTGCCTCAACGCCATTTTTGCGTAATTGACCACTCCACTCGCTCGCTTTTGTATTCAGCATACTTACGCCTTCAACCTGAACGTCAAACCCCTGCCACTCATCGGTTTTGCGATTTTTGCGCAGTTTAAAGTCTAGGCGAATTGGCGGGCGGGCGTTGTCCGTAATATCAACCCGAACAGACACAACTTTGCGTTTAGGATCAATCGTCTTCACCGGCTCAACAGTCACAAGCTGATCGGTATATTCCGTTAAGATTTGCGCATACGACGCCACCAGATATTCATAAAACGCGTCAGTAAACAGGTCGCGCTCTTCTTTCGATGCTTTTCTGGCTTGAGAACCGAGCACCTTCAATGCCGCATAGCGAACATTGATGTACGGCATGAGTTCTTCTTTCACAACAGCACGCAGTAGCTCAGGGTTTTCCTGATACGCGTCTTTATCTTTCTTCAATCGGCTGAATGCATTCTCTGCTACACCATTGATCAAAAGGTAAGGATTACTTGCATCTACCGCTGCCATACTTACCGACGACACCATCATCGTGATGGCAGCCATCGCTAGCGTTATCCATTTTTTCATCGCTATTTACTCCTTGTCGCCGCCAACGCTGTAAAGGAACTGACCAATCAAATCCTCTAGCACGAGCGCGGAACGTGTATCTTCCAGCAAATCACCGTCTTGTAGAACATCGATGTCTTCATCCAAAAAGCCTGGTCGAATGCCAATGAATTGCTCACCAAGTAACCCTGAGGTCAAAATGGCGGCAGAACTGCTTTCAGGAAAGAAACCGTACTTACGTTCAATTTCCAATGTTACCGATGGCACATAATCGGGTGCAGTTAATGAGATATCACTAACACGACCCACAACAACGCCGCCCACTTTCACCGGTGAGCGAACTTTCAATCCACCGATATCATCAAAGTGCGCTTCCAGCGTGTAATAGTCTGAGCGAGAGAAGCTCTTCACATCTGCAACTTGAAAGATAAGCATCAGCACGGCTGCAATTCCTGCCAAGACAAAAGTGCCTACCCAAAATTCTGTTTTACGATTCTGTTGCATTTAATTAGCTCCCAAACATCAGCGCGGTAAGAATAAAATCCAAACCCAACACTGCTAAAGACGAATGCACGACGGTACGTGTGGTGGCACGGCTGATCCCTTCTGATGTGGGGATTGCATCGTAACCATTAAAAAGTGCTATCCAAGTGACGGTGATAGCAAACACCACACACTTGATGAATGACTGGCCAATGTCATAACCCAACTCAACGGAGGACTGCATGACGGACCAATAGCTGCCGTAATCGATGCCTTTCCAATCGACACCCACAAGCTGTCCGCCCCAGATCCCGATCATCATGAAAATCATCGCAAGGAGCGGCATTGAAATCACACCCGCCCAAAAGCGTGGCGCGATAACGCGACGAAGTGGATCGACAGCCATCATTTCTAAGCTTGAAAGTTGTTCGGTGGTTTTCATCAAACCGATTTCGGCGGTGAGCGCTGAGCCGGCTCGACCCGCGAACAGCAGCGCAGTCACAACAGGCCCCAGTTCACGAAGCAACGACAACGCGACCATTTGACCTAGCGAGCTTTCTGCGCCGAAATCTGCCAACACAAGGTAACCTTGTAGGCTCAATACCATGCCAATAAAAAGGCCGGATACCATAATGATGGCGAGTGAGCGAACACCCACGGAATACAGTTGAGTAATCAGCAGCGGGAACATTTTCTTGGGCTGCGGTTTACCCACTAAGGCGCCAAGCAACACAAAAGTTGCGCGACCCATTGTTCGCGACACCGCCATGGTGCGAGCACCCAGCGCTTGAACCATATTCACGATCACGAGAACAGCTCCTGTGTAATATCACTGGCAGGATAACGGAAAGGCACGGGCCCATCGGCATCGCCTTTGAGAAATTGACTCACGCGAGGATCGGGATTGTCACGCAAAGATTGTGGTGAACCTGATGCAATGATTTTACCGTTTGCCAAAAGGTAAACATGATCAGCAATGCTCATCACTTCTGGTACATCATGCGAAACGACAATAGAGGTTAACCCCAATGCTTGGTTGAGGTTACGGATCAATGAGACCAACACGCCCATGGTGATAGGGTCTTGCCCAACGAACGGCTCATCAAACATGATGAGTTCCGGATCAAGCGCGATGGCACGGGCAAGCGCAGCTCGGCGTGCCATACCACCAGACAAGCTGCTCGGCATCAATTGCGATGCACCACGTAGCCCAACGGCTTCCAACTTCAGCAATACAATAGTTTTGATAAGGGATTCAGGCAGTTCAGTGTGTTCACGAAGTGGGTACGCCACGTTGTCGAACACTGTCATATCCGTGAACAACGCACCTGACTGAAAAAGCATACTCATGCGTTTACGCGCTTCGAAAAGCTTACTGCGTGACAAGGTAGGAATATCATGACCGGCGAATTCAATGCGCCCGCTGTCTGGCTGAAGTTGACCCCCGATCAATCTCAATAGCGTCGTTTTACCGATACCTGATGGCCCCATGATCGCTGTGACCTTACCCACTGGTACCGTTAAACTTACATTGTCGAAAATAACCCTCTCATCCCGAGAAAAGGTTAGGTTGCTGATCTCAACCAGATTTTTAGGGCTCATAGCAGGGCCTTCGGTGGTGATTCATTCACGAGTTAAGTGACTGATCATAGAGTGAGTGTGCGTGCAAAACAAGTAATTGCACAGTATTCATTTGCAATTTTTTGGTCAAGTATTCAACAGCGTTTACTGACGCTTTGTCTTTATATATATGCACTTTTTTAATTTAAAAGGTCTCCGACGAAGCACCTTGACGCAAAAGTTGGATGAAAGGCAATGAAACGCAAGGATTCGAAACAGAAAACCCGTGTGATTGAACAAAACACAATATCGCCGAAATTACATGTCCATATCCGTCATTAGTACGCCGTTTTCCTTCACATTTCTTCAATAAGCGGTCAGAATTGCGGTTCTATACAATTCGACAGATCCATTCAGAAGGTAATTAAATGTTTGAAGCGACCGCCATCCTCGTCGTTGGCCTGTGTTTGTTAGTGTGGAGCGCTGACAGATTGGTCTACGGTGCTGCCGCTATTGCCCGCAACGTTGGCATCTCCCCGCTTGTCATCGGTATGACCATTCTTGCTATGGGCAGTTCCGCGCCTGAGATGGTTGTTTCCGCCACAGCAGCTCTGAGTGGCAAAACTGATACAGCTGTCGGAAATGTGCTCGGTTCAAACATTGCAAATATTGCCCTTATTCTCGGTGTTACCGCGCTTATCAAGCCCCTTTCTATCAGCTCTGGCATTATTCGACGTGAACTCCCGCTGATGCTGGGTGTCACTATCGTTGCTGGTGCGATTTTGTGGGACAACCACTTGGGCTTCTACGAAGGCGTACTTCTTGCTGTTCTGTTTGCCGGCTTTTTGCTTGCGATGATGAAGATTGGCAAAGAAAGTGGCGAATCCGATCCTATGCTTGCTGAGCAAGAAGCTGAAATCCCAAATGGCGTGAGCAATGTATCTGCAGGCATTTGGGTCGTTGTCGGCCTTGTTCTCCTTATTTTCAGTGCCGACATGGTGGTTGAATCTGCCGTAATAATCGCAAAATCGTTTGGCATGAGTGATTTGGTGATCGGTCTAACTATCGTCGCTGTCGGTACGAGCCTGCCTGAACTTGCAGCCTCTATCGCTGGTGTATTGAAAGGCGAAGATGACCTCGCGGTAGGAAACATCATCGGTTCAAACATCTTCAACATTCTGGCAGTAATGGGCATTCCGGGTATTTTGAACCCTTCAATGCTAAACCCACTGGCGATGGATCGTGACTTTTATGTCATGCTCGCCGTGTCTGTCTTGTTGTTTTTGTTTGCCGTTGGTAAGTCCCGTATTATTAATCGCTGGGAAGGGATCGCGCTGCTGATTTGCTTCGTCGGCTACCAAGGCTATTTGCTTACCGATATGGCAGCATAACTCGGATACGCTATGACTGATTTTGATTTTCGCCAAGCTGGCGCCACAGTATTGAAAACCGAACTCGATGCGATTACACAGCTCGAGCAATACATCAATGATGACTTCGTAAAGGCGTGCCAACTTATCCTGTCAGCCTCAGGAAAAGTGGTGGTAATGGGCATGGGGAAATCCGGTCACATCGGCAATAAAATTGCCGCAACCTTTGCAAGCACTGGCACCCCTTCGTTTTTCGTTCACCCAGGAGAAGCCAGCCATGGCGACTTGGGTATGATTGAAAAAGGCGATGTGGTTTTGGCGATTTCAAATTCTGGCGAAGCCTCAGAAATCTTAACCTTGCTTCCCGTCGTGAAACGCCGCGGCATTACACTGATTTCAATGACAGGCAACCCAGCATCGACCATGGCACGGTTGGCGCAAGTGAATTTGTGCATTAAGGTGCCAAAAGAAGCCTGTCCCATCGGCCTTGCGCCAACATCAAGCACCACTGCCACCTTAGTGATGGGTGATGCGCTTGCTGTTGCACTGATGCAAGCAAAAGGTTTCACCGCAGACGATTTCGCCCTCTCTCACCCCGGCGGTGCTCTTGGTCGTAAGCTTTTGCTTCGCATCTCTGATGTGATGCATGCGGGCGACAACTTGCCGACCGTACTGGTGACAGCAACGATTCGCGATGCCTTGCTTGAAGTGTCAGCAAAAGGCCTAGGCATGACCGCCGTGATTGATGATAAAGGTGCACTTTGCGGCATCTTTACCGATGGTGATTTACGTCGCCTTCTTGATCAACGCCTTGACCTTCATGAAACCTGTATTGGCGATGTGATGGGTGAAAACCCAACCTGTGTCGATGAAGACCTACTTGCCGCCGAAGGCTTAAAGCTAATGGAAGAAAAGAAAATCAATGGTTTGCTAGTGACTCGCCAAGGTATCTTGGTGGGAGCACTTAACATGCATGATCTTCTAAAAGCAGGAGTCATGTAATGCAAGAGAACTCAAACAACACCATGACAACCGAAAACACCGTAGATACCCTTTACGGACCTGTCTCGAAACGTGTTTTTGATGTGGCCGCTGGCATTAAGCTGTTGATTTGCGATGTTGATGGCGTCTTTTCAGATGGCCGTATTTACATGGGCAACGATGGCGAAGAGCTAAAAACATTCCACACTCGCGACGGGTATGGCATTAAATCGCTCATGAATGCAGGCATTGAAATCGCCGTGATCACAGGGAGAAAGTCCGCCATTGTAGAGCGTCGAATGTCAGCGTTAGGCATTGAACACATCTACCAAGGCCAAGACGACAAAGCCACTGCATACCAAGATTTGGTCGCACAACTGGGGATCCCAGCAGAAGCGACCGCATATATTGGTGACGACCTTATTGATTGGCCTGTCATGTCATGTGTAGGCTTATCTGTCTGTGTGAAGGATGGCCACCTCTTACTGGCAAAACGTGCCGACTTGGTTACACGTATCCCTGGCGGTTATGGCGCAGTACGTGAAGTGTGTGACCTTATTCTTGAAGCCCGTGGCGAGCTCGATGCGCACAAGGGATTAAGCATATGATGCTGCAACGCCTTTGCATTGTGGCATTGCTCGGCATCTGCAGTTATGCAGGTTATTACCTGCTTGGCCAGCACTACCTCGACACAGAAACACAAGTAACACCCGATGCAGAAAAGCCGCTGTTCACTGGTGATGACATTAAGTCCACCAGCTACAACGAGCAAGGCATTCGTAGTTACACGCTCGACTCTAGCCATATTGAACATTATCAAAAGCTAGACGAAACGCATTTTAATGAACCTGTGTTGTGGACGTTTAGCGACGGTATCGCAGAAGAATGGCGGGTTAGCTCTAATTTTGCCGTCTTAGAAAGCGGTCGCTATCTAGTGATGACAGGACGCGTCCGGATCTTTAACCTATTGCCTAATGCGCAAATTAAAGTCGTGACGACAGACGAATTGACACTCGACCTTACTAGCCGGGATTTTTGGTCGGACAAAGAAACTGAAATTACCGGTGTAGGCTTTCAAACCCACGGACAGCGGGTGAAAGGCAATTTTGGCTCCCATCAGATGGAACTGATCGAACAAGTGAAAAGTAGATATGAACAAAAAACTCAATAATATTTTCGCCTTTCTACTGCTCCTCATTTCGGGTAGTGCATTTGCGCTAACCAGTGATTCTGAACAACCTATTTATATTGATTCAGACACGCAGAATTTGGATCTAAAAACCAATACCGTCATCTTCACAGGTAATGTGTATTTGCGCCAAGGTTCAATCCGCTTACACGCAAATAAGGTAGTTGTCACTCGCCCTAGTGGCAGTGAAGGAACCGAAATCATTGATGCTTATGGCAAACCGGCTACGTTCGAACAAACCATGGACGACGGCAAAAAAATCAATGGCGAAGCATTTGACCTTCAATATGAAGTCGCAAAAAGCTTCCTAAAAATGCGTAATCAAGCTGTGCTCACCCAAGAAGGTGGCAACAAGGTAGAAGGTCAATTGATTACCTACCAAATCGACAAACAGCAGTTGGTTGCTGAAAGCGACTCTAACGGTCGTGTTACCACCATTTTGCAGCCGCAAACAAAACAAAAGAACTAACACTTCATGGCCATACTTACCGCTAAGAACCTCGCGAAAAGCTATAACGGACGCAAAGTCGTTACCGACGTTAGCCTTGAAGTTAAATCCGGCGAAATCGTTGGATTGCTCGGCCCAAACGGTGCGGGTAAAACCACTTCTTTCTATATGATTGTGGGCTTGGTCGCACGCGACGAAGGCTCAATTCATATCGATGATACTGACATCAGTATTCAGCCCATGCACAATCGTTCTCGTATGGGTATTGGCTATTTACCGCAAGAAGCGTCTATCTTTCGTAAGCTGAGTGTTTACGACAATTTGATGGCGGTTTTGCAGACACGTTCAGAAATGACCAAAGAAGAGCGTCAGGATAAAGCGGAAGATTTGCTCGAAGAGTTTAACATTCAGCACATTAGAAACAGCATGGGTATGGCACTCTCTGGTGGTGAACGTCGCCGTGTCGAGATTGCTCGAGCACTTGCCGCGAACCCTAAGTTCATCTTGCTTGATGAACCGTTTGCCGGTGTTGACCCGATTTCCGTTATCGACATTAAAAAGATCATTGAGCATCTTCGCGATCGTGGTTTGGGCGTGTTAATTACCGATCACAACGTACGTGAGACACTGAGTGTGTGTGAACACGCCTATATTGTGAGTCAGGGGCATTTGATTGCTCATGGCACGCCTGATGAAGTCCTTAACGATGAACATGTAAAACGTGTCTATCTTGGCGACCAGTTCAGGCTATAGTTAAAAGTAACGGTTGGCGAATCGTTACAACAACAAGCACTGATAATTTAAAATAGGAAAGGTGCCAGAATAACTATGAAACCCTCGCTTCAGCTCAAGCTTGGCCAACAACTTGCAATGACGCCGCAACTGCAACAGGCAATTCGTCTGCTGCAGCTTTCGACGTTAGATCTGCAACAAGAGATTCAGGAAGCGCTTGAAGCAAACCCTCTCCTTGAACAAGACGAATCGGGTGATAATGCATCAGACAGCGACACGTCTGATGATTATGACAATAACGAGCAGATCAGTGCTTCCGCTGATCGCGATGACAACTTAAATCGCGAAGACAGCCTTGATAGTTCAGACGCCCTCGGCCAAAAAGAAATGCCCGACGATCTTCCGGTCGATACCACGTGGGATGATATGTACAGCGCCAACACAGGCAGCACAGGCATTTCGCTCGGTGACGACATTCCGGTTTATCAAGGTGAGACGACCGAAACACTCCAAGACTACCTAAATTGGCAAGTGCAATTGACCCCGTTTACGGAGGTGGATCTTGCGATTGCTACCGCCATCATCGATGCCGTCGATGACAAAGGCTACCTTACCGTTACCGCTGAAGACATCCTTGAAAGCCTTGGTGCTGAAGACGAAGAAGTCGAGCTTGACGAAGTTGAAGCCGTACTCAAACGGGTTCAACAGTTCGATCCGCTAGGCGTTGCATCTCGATCACTTCAAGAGTGTTTGTTGATCCAATTGGCCTCTTTTGCTGAAGACACGCCATGGCTGACCGAAGCAAAAGCCGTGCTAAAAGCACACATGGATCTTCTTGCGAACCGCGATTACCGTCAGATCATGAAAGAAAGCAAACTTCGCGAGCCTGAACTCAAAGAAGTGATGCAGTTGATCCACAGCCTTGAACCACGCCCTGGTAATCTGATCGTCACCAACGAGGCTGAGTATGTTATTCCCGACGTGTCCGTGTTCAAAGATCGCGGAAAGTGGGTCGTACAAATCAACCCAGATAGCGTGCCAAGACTGAAGGTAAACCAACAATATGCCGCGCTGACCAAAAATGGGTGCAGCGCTGCGGACAGCCAATTTATTCGCAGTCATCTACAAGATGCAAAATGGCTGATCAAAAGCTTAGAAAGCCGCAATGAAACCCTGTTGAAGGTTGCACGTTGTATCGTTGAACATCAGCAAGATTTCTTTGAGTACGGCGAAGAGGCGATGAAGCCAATGGTGCTTAACGACATCGCACTCGCAGTGGAAATGCATGAATCCACCATCTCTCGGGTCACCACCCAAAAATACATGCATACCCCAAGGGGTATCTTTGAGTTGAAATACTTCTTTTCTAGTCATGTCAGTACTGACAATGGCGGCGAATGTAGCTCTACGGCAATTCGTGCGCTGGTCAAAAAGTTGGTTGCCGCCGAAAATCAGGCCAAACCACTCAGCGACAGCAAAATTGCCACACTGCTGGCGGAGCAAGGTATCCAAGTAGCACGTCGAACGATTGCAAAATATCGCGAGTCTCTTGGTATCGCACCGTCAAATCAGCGCAAGCGCCTTATCTAGGCGTCTCTACAAAGAAGGAAGATGTTTATGCAAATAAATCTCACCGGTCACCACGTCGAGATCACCGAATCCCTCCGAGAGTATGTGATGCAAAAGTTTGATAAGCTTGAGCGCTTTTTTGAGCATATTAACAACGTCCATGTCGTGCTTAACGTAGAAAAACTCCAACAAATTGCCGAAGCGACGCTTCACGTCAACAACGGCGAAATTCATGCGAAAGCAGACTCAGAAAACATGTATGCGGCCATTGATTCGCTTACGGATAAGCTGGTTAAACAGCTAAACAAACATAAAGAAAAGATGAATCACCATTAACCATGGAACTTAAAGACGTACTTAAGTTGGACTGCACCAAAAGTGCAGTCCTTTGTTCAAGTAAGAAACGTGCACTTGAATTGATCAGCGAGTTGGCCGGCAACCAATTAGACCAAAACCCGCAAAAACTGTTCGAGTGCATCCTAAGCAGGGAAAAGCTAGGGAGTACGGGCATAGGGAATGGAATCGCCATTCCCCATGGCCGTATATTCAATAGTGACCAAGCTGTCGGCGTGTTTATTCAGTGTGCAGAGCCTATCGAGTTCGACGCCATTGATAACCAACCTGTTGACCTCTTGTTCGCACTGCTCGTTCCGGATGAACAATGCAAAGAGCACCTCAAAACGCTGTCTTTGATTGCGCAGAAGCTTGGCGACAAGCAACTGTGTAAACGCATGCGTAATGCCAGCTCTGACCAAGAACTTTACGACATCATTACTGGTGAATAGCGAGACAGGGATCCCAGCACCATGCAGTTGAAAATCGTAAGTGGCCGTTCAGGCTCGGGAAAGTCTGTCGCACTTCGCGTACTTGAAGACTTAGGCTATTACTGTGTAGACAACCTTCCCGTGAATCTACTCCCACAGTTCGTGAATGCACAAACGGATGATAGCTCCAACATCGCCGTGAGTATTGATATTCGCAACATGCCTACTGACCCTGATGAAATCGCCCAAACACTGGCAAAGCTTCCTGCTGACCTTGATGTTGATATCTTTTTCTTAGATGCAGACGACAAGGAACTTGTTAAGCGCTTTAGCGAAACACGTCGCCTACACCCGCTGAGCAGAGATAACTTATCGCTCGAACAAGCCATCGAAAAAGAAAAGCTTCTACTAACACCACTTAAAGAACGCGCAGATAAAGTGATCAACACGTCAAAGCATTCTGTGCATGACTTGAGCGAAGCTGTACGTTCCTTGGTATTAGGGAGAACCAGTCGCGATTTGGTGATGGTGTTTGAATCCTTCGGGTTTAAACATGGACTCCCATCTGATGCTGACTACGTTTTCGATGTGCGTTTTCTACCCAACCCTCACTGGGAGCCATCGTTAAGGCCACTAACCGGTCTTGATGAACCCGTAAAAATGTTCCTCGCTGCCGAGCAAGACGTCGCGATGCTCATTGCCCAAATCAAAAGTTTCCTCGAATCTTGGCTGCCAGCCTTAGAAAAAAACAACCGCAGTTACCTGACCGTGGCCATTGGCTGTACAGGTGGACAACACCGCTCTGTGTATATCGCACAGTTCTTGGCGGACTACTTCAAGGCAAATGGACAGCAAGTGCAAATCAGACACAGAACACTTGAGGGGAAAGTATGACGCAGTGCAGTAAGGAAGTGTTGATCCGAAATCGCCTTGGCCTACATGCACGTGCAGCGGTGAAACTCGTGGAACTGGCGCAAAGTTTCGATGCAGAAGTCACCATATCCAAAGCAGAACAGGCAGTTACCGCAGACAGCGTGATGGCGATTTTGTTGCTTGATTCCAGCCAAGGTGAACAAATCACGGTATCGGCACTCGGCCCTGAGGCACAAAAAGCACTTGGCGCAGTGACGGCCTTGATTGAAGCAGGTTTTGACGAGGAAAACTAACCTCGTCCTATTCCCTCAACACCAACCCACTCGCTCTCATTTCAACACAGATTTGGCAAAGACAGTCTTACGAGATTACGTTAATATTCATGTCATTGCGCCAACCGCCGTAAACCGGACAATTCCATGGCAGAGAATTACGAAGTAGAACAGTCTAATCAAACGCATCAAACGTTGCAGGAAGTTAGCCGTGCACTAGACAACGGTATGTTTGTCCATGTCCGACGTATGCTCGAAGACATGGAGCCGGAAGACATTGCACACCTGCTCGAAGCGTCTCCTCCAAAGAGCCGTCTGGTTCTCTGGCAATTAACCGATCCCGAAGAACAAGGTGAAATCCTCGAAGAGCTTTCGGAAGATGTCAAAGATGGCATCATGGTGCGCATGCAGCCAGAGCAATTGGCCGCCGCAACCGAAGGCATGGACACCGATGACGTCGCTTACCTGCTTCGAAGCCTTCCAAACCACGTGTCTCAAGACGTTCTTGCGCAGATGGATACGCAAGATCGTGATCGTGTAGAACAAGCGCTCGCGTACCCTGAAGACACCGCCGGCGGTATGATGAATACCGACGTGGTAACCATCCGTTCAGACGTTACCGTCGACGTGGTACTGCGTTACCTGCGTATGAGAGGCGAACTGCCTGAAGCAACCGATGCCTTGTATGTGGTTGACGAGAATAGCCGCCTAATAGGCTCTCTGCCAATCACGACGCTGCTAACGACACAACCCGACACCGAAGTACTCGATATCATGGAAGACTCGGATGAAGCCATCCCTGTCGACATGGACGATGGCGAAATCGCGAGCTTGTTCGAACGCCGTAACTGGGTATCCGCACCGGTTGTTGATGAGCAACACCAGCTCGTCGGTCGTATCACCATCGATGACGTCGTTGATATCATCCGTGAAGATGCTGAACACTCCATGATGAGCATGGCGGGTTTGGACGATGAAGAAGACACTTTTGCGCCGGTTTTAAAATCAGCGCGTAGCCGCAGTATTTGGCTGGGAGCCAACGTCCTTGCCGCATTGGCTGCTGCATCTGTCTCCAACCTGTTTGAAAACACCCTTGAACAAATGGCCGCCATTGCGGTTCTGATGACCATCGTCCCTTCTATGGGTGGCGTTGCGGGTAACCAAACCGTCGCGCTGGTTATTCGTGGTTTGGCGGTTGGTCACATCGGTGATTCCAATACCCGCTGGCTATTAACCAAAGAAGCGTTAGTGGGTCTGCTCAATGGCGTTATTTGGGCATGTATCATTGGTGGTGTTGTCGTGCTTTGGAAAGGCAACTGGATACTCGGAGGCATCATCGCCGCCGCCATGATGGCAAACCTTATCATTGCAGGTGTCGCGGGTGTTACCGTGCCCATCATGCTCAAAAAGATGAAAATCGACCCCGCACTCGCAGGCGGTATGGCATTGACCACCATCACCGACATGGTCGGCCTCTCGGTCTTCCTCGGCCTCGCCACTCTCTTCCTCGTATAAACGAAAAAAGGCTTTCAAATGAAAGCCTTTTTTACACTACGATTCTAAATAGCTAAGTCATTCGTTCTCTGACAAGGCTGCAAGCCTTCGAATCTCCGGGAGCTTAGTTCACTAAGTGACTGGAGTGAGGAGGCGAAGCGAACGCGGTCAGAGGGCGAAGGACGACGCTATTCGCCGCCGATTTTCATCGATTCGATTAATATCGACCCCGTCTGAATCTGACTTCGCAGCTCAGTATCTGACCCTACCGCAACGATCTGCTTGTACATGTCAGCCAGGTTACCGGCGATGGTAATCTCCGTCACTGGGTATTGGATTTCACCGTTTTCAACCCAGAAACCTGCTGCGCCACGAGAGTAATCTCCCGTCACGATGTTCACGCCTTGACCCATGAGCTCTGTCACCAACAGGCCTGTGCCAAGCTCTTTCAGCATTTGCTCGAAGTTTTGACCGGTGTTGCCCACAAACCAATTGTGGATCCCCCCCGCATGACCCGTTGGCTGCATACCCAATTTACGGGCTGCATAGCTGGTCGCAAGGTAAGTTTGTAGTTCACCATTTTTGATGATGTCGAGATCACGGGTAAACATGCCTTCGCTATCAAACGGCGCACTCGCCATGCCTTTTAGGATATGTGGGCGTTCATACACTTCAAACCATTCAGGCAAGATTTGATGACCCAGCTTATCCAATAGGAAAGACGATTTACGGTACAAGCTCGAGCCGCTAATCCCCATAACAAGGTGGCCAAGCAAGCCCGTGGCAACATCTGCCGCGAACATCACAGGTGCGTGGCAAGTCGCAACGCGACGCGGTTCCATACGAGAAATGGTGCGCTCTGCCGCTTCAATACCCACTCTTTCAGGGGTCCAAAGGTCAAGTTTGTCGCGCGCAGAGGTATAGCTATAATCGCGCTCCATCCCTTTGCTGTCTTCGGCAATCACACTGCAGCTGATGCTATGACGGCTCGACGCATAGCTGCCTAGCATGCCATGGCTGTTACCGTATACACGCACACCATAGTGGCTGTCGTAGCTTGCACCATCACTGAATTTGATGCGTTTGTCGTGATCCAAAGCTGCACGCTCGGCGGCGATCGCTTTCTCTGCCGCATGATCAGGCTCTGGCTCATCAGGGTAGAACAAATCAAGATCAGGATAGTCATACGCCATCAACTCAGCAGGCGCTGGGCCAGAAAAAGGATCTTCGGACGTGTAGTTAGCAATATCCAATGCAGCCGCAACAGTTTGCGCGATCGCTTCTTCTGACAGATCAGAGGTTGAAGCGCTGCCTTTACGTTGACCGCGATACACAGTAATACCCAACGCACCATCGCTATTGAACTCAACGCTTTCCACTTCGCACATGCGTGTTGCCACACTGATACCCGTGGTTTTCGTGATCGCCACTTCAGCAGCATCTGCTTTCTTACCTGCTAGCTCCAATGCGCGACTCACTGCAGCTTCAAGTTCTGTGCGTTGCTGAGCAACCTGTTGTTTCACGTCCATAAAGTCTTAGATAAATGTATGTTGTTTGTAAGCATACCACTCGTAGCGAAGACAATGCTTAAAAAACACCAGCAAAATTCGACATTCTTGATAAGATACGCTGATCAAGTAAGTGACAACCTCGGGAAAGATTATGGGCCGTAAAAATAAACGTGAGCCTTGGGAAGAGGAAGAAGAAATCATCTGGGTAAGTCGTTCCGAGATGAAACGCGATATGGAAGCGCTACAAGCACTCGGCACTAAGCTGATTGAACTTAAACCTTCTGTATTGGAAAAATTCCCTCTGACAGAAGATCTTCGCATTGCGATCTCAGATGCGCAGCGTTTTGAAAAAGAAGCGCGTCGCCGTCAACTTCAGTTGATTGGTAAGCTCATGCGTCATGTTGATGCAGAAGCCATCCAAGCAGCGTTGGACAAGCTGAACAATAAACACGGTCAGCAATCCATCGAACTACTGAAATTGGAAAAGCAACGCGATCGCCTGATCGTGGAAGGTGACAAGATGATCAACGAGATCGTCGACAAGCACCCTGCAGCTGATCGCCAAAAGCTACGCCAACTTGTTCGCCAAGCGAAGAAAGATCAAGAAAGCAATAAGCCGTCTAAAGCCGCTAAAGAACTGTTCCAGATTCTAAAAGCGCTAAAAGCAGAAGACGAGTAATTCGACGCTTGCTGTCAGAAACGTAAAAAGCCAGACCTCGGTCTGGCTTTTTTGTGTTTAGTACTAGGTACTAGGTACTAGGTACTAGGTACTAGGTACTGCAACGATTCTTTGAAGACTGGAAGCACTGTCAATCTTTTGCTTTGGCCCTTCCCAGCACCTAGGACCTTCTCTTCCTAGGCTCTCTGCTCTATCTTCTTATTCCGTTCCACCCACCGTCATCGCATCCAGCTTCAACGTTGGCTGACCAACACCGACGGCAACACTTTGTCCGGCTTTACCACACACACCCACACCACGGTCTAAAGCAAGGTCATTACCTACCATCGACACTTGTTGCATGGCTTCAATGCCACTACCGATCAAGGTTGCGCCTTTCACTGGCGTGGTTACTTTGCCGTTTTCAATCAAGTACGCTTCACTGGTTGAGAACACAAACTTACCAGACGTAATATCAACCTGACCGCCACCAAAGTTAGGGGCATACAGGCCATATTCCACGCTGCTAATGATATCTTCCGGCGTGCTTTCACCTGCCAGCATGTAGGTATTGGTCATACGTGGCATTGGCAGGTGCGCGTAAGATTCACGACGACCATTGCCCGTAGGTGCAACGCCCATCAGGTGCGCGTTGTGCTTGTCCTGCATGTAGCCTTTCAAGATGCCATTCTCAATCAAGGTATTGTATTGACCAGGTACGCCTTCATCGTCGATGTTCAGCGAGCCACGGCGATCTTGAAGTGTTCCGTCGTCCACAATGGTACAAAGCGGTGACGTGACTTGCTGGCCGATTTGACCAGAGAACACAGACGATTCTTTACGGTTAAAATCACCTTCCAACCCGTGGCCGACCGCTTCGTGCAACAATACGCCCGGCCAACCGGCACCCAACACCACAGGCATGGTGCCTGCAGGCGCACCTTTGGCGTGAAGGTTCACAAGTGCTTGACGCACTGCTTCATCGGCATAGTTTAAGGCAACGGTTTTTCCATCTTCTTCGGTCAGAAAATATTGGTAACCGAATCGGCCACCACCACCTGCCGAACCACGTTCACGACGGCCATCTTTTTCAACCAACACGCTCACAGACAAACGCACCAAAGGACGCGTATCGGCTGCATATGTACCGTCTGTTGCAGCAATAAGCACTTGCTCGTACACGCCACTGATACTGACAGACACTTCCTGAATAAGTGGCTCTTTCGCGCGAATGTACACATCCACTTCTTTCAGCAAAGCAATTTTGTCTTCTTTGCTCATGCTTTGCAGTGGATCCATCGCTTGGTAGATGGTTGGATATTGACGAGTAGCAAAAGCAGACACTTGAAGCTTACCGCCTTTGTCTGCAATACCGCGTGCCGCTGTGGCACTTTGCATCAACGCATCCGCATTGATCTGGTCAGAATAAGCGAAACCGGTTTTCTCACCACAAATAGCACGAACACCCACACCACGGTCGATGTTGAAGGAACCGTCTTTAATGATGCTGTCTTCAAGCACCAGTGATTCATGCCAGCATGATTGGAAGTAAACATCACCGTAGTCGATGTTTCTTGCTGCCAAGTGATCAAGTGTTTGGCTGAGTTGACTCTTGCTCATACCCGAGAGGTGAAGCATCGTTTCTTCGACGTGTTCGAGGCTCATTGTGTAATTGCTCTTTTAGCGCTGAAAATGACAAACGTCCCGCGGCAACAGGCCTGTCACCGCGGGACTTATAATAAAATGAGACTGCGCTATTTCAACGCGCATTGCAACCGAGCGTGCTGTAATACCGGCATTTTGGTTCGGATCGCACTGTTGGTTGCCAAATCAATATCAGCCCAAGCGCTGCCGATTTGTTCTTGCAGTTCACTGGCCACTTGCCCCCATGGATCGACAATCATCGAATGCCCATAGGTTTCTCGGCCACCTTCATGAGATCCACATTGTGCCGCAGCCAATACCCAGCACTGGGTTTCAATGGCTCGTGCTCGCAGTAACACTTCCCAATGCGCACGACCTGTGACTTTGGTGAATGCCGCAGGCACAACAATGATGTCAGCACCACGTTGACGCAACGCCGCGTATAAATGCGGGAAACGAATGTCATAACAAATCGACAGACCCAATGTTCCAAATGGCGTTTCCACCAGCGCAAGGTTATCACCGGCACGGAAGGTGTCAGATTCTCGGTAACTGCGGTGGTTATCAGCGATATCCACATCAAACATGTGCAGTTTTTCATAAGACGCACGCAAATTACCTGCTGCATCATAGACAAGCAATGTCGTGCTCAAAGTACCGTCGTGATTACTGATAGGAAACGATCCGACCACGAGCCAAATCCCCAACTCAAAGGCGAGTTGAGAAAGACGTTTTTGCAAAGGCCCATGCCCTAGCTCTTCCGCATACTTCTCGTAATCTTCTTTCTTACCGAACACAATCGCGTTTTCTGGTGTAAGAACCAGTCGTGCGCCTTGCGCGCGCAAATGCCTTAGCTGACCTTCAAGAACATCCATATTGTCATCAGCATTCGCACCCGAATTCATCTGTACTACGCCAAATTTGGTCATTAGTCTTTGCTCCCTTGCTGCTCTGATCGCAGGCGCTCTGTGGCCTGCTCTGGTAACGTCACTTCAGCTTTTCGGCGTGAAACTTCCCTGACGACGGGCTCATCGATTGGCCCGGTTACCTGATATCTGACTTGAGTAAACGCATCAACAACTGGCGAGATCACGGTCGTGACTGCGAGTACATAAAGCGCGGTTTGCGGCGTAACTGCAAACGCGGTGAAGACAGGAATGCCGGAGGTGAGATCAGGAATAAAACGGACTTCAGCATTTACCTGATTTTTCGCCAGATTCGCTATCCCTTTTATAAACATATCACCTGCGAGCGCTTTCATCTGGATATTATCCGTGACAACAACGCCATTCGTGATTGATGCACTGCCGCTGATTTCATCAAAAGCCAGTCCATCTTCAAATACGCCCGTGAAATCCAACTGCATTTTTCGCAAAATTGAGTCGAGACTAAACAGACCCAGAAGTTTACCCGCGCCACCAACACCACTGATGTAACCGTCTTCTAGTTGGGTATCTAACATGCCATCCAGGCTGGCAACATTCATCTCCCACGGCACACCATTAAACTCTAACTCCCCTTTGGTGTTAAAGCTGGCATCTTGAATCCCCCCCGTTACCGAGAAGCGCCCCATCAAATCACTGCTGTTTTTACCTTCAACCGTAAATTTAACATGGCTCTGATTCATGCCTTCTGGCGTAAAACGCCAATCACCCGTGGCTTTCATACTCAGCGCATTACTGCCTAAAGTGAACTTCGACAGTGTGACTTCATCTTTGTCTTTTAAGAGTTGAGCTTCCACGCGCCCTAAGCGGTAACCTTGCAGCCAAAGCTCATCGATCACTAAATCAGTGGCAGGGATCTTCGCCATGATGACGCGATCTTCTTCTGTCACTCGTCCGCTCACGGCCTTTTGAAGTGAAGCGGTAAAAGATTCTTTTTTGTTTTCTAAATCAAGGTTGAGGAATAGGTGCTCAATGGACACGGTGAGTAAACGACTGCCATCCCACCATGCATCGCCTGCCAGTTCTTCACTGCCAATCAAAATATGGTAACCGTCGCGTTTTTCTCGCGCGGCGATCGACGCGTTGTTAAAGACCATCTCTCCGGCATGGATCTTGTCAGCTTTCACATTGATGCGCGATGGCGCTGGAAGATCAACTGGCAGTGAATTGTCTTTGCCTTTGTTTTTATCTTCATAGCGCGAAAACACTGAACGCCATGCATTAACATCGATCGACGGCACATCAACACTGATCGCATTTCCAGCCTGAGGTTTCAGCGCCAATTCACCTTCACCAATCACCATGCGGCTTCGCGTGACTTTGGGAATATCACCCGAAATGTCCACATCCGCTTGGTACTTCACATTCGGCAGTTCAACTTGCCCCACCAAACGCTGGGCATCGCCCGACGCTTTCAAATACCCATGGCTTTTAATGAATGATGATTTAGTCAATGGTGCAGGTAAATCAATGCTCATCGCCATCAGATCAGCATCGAGCAACACATCGTAAGTAAAGCCGATGTCTTTGAGTGCAATACCGACGTTTAAATCCCATTCAGATTGACCTTCGATAAACGACAAATCTGGCAAATCCAACGCCGCTTTTAACTTGTCAGCTTCCCACTTTCCGTCGATGTCGATGTTCACGATATAGTTTTCAGATTCCGTTTCGCCTTTGAATCCGAACGTAATCGGTTGTTTGAGCAAGTTGGCGCGAAGCCCTGTTGCCGTCACTTTGTCATTATCAAAGGTGATCTTGCCTTTCACCCTTTCTAAGGTCATTTCAGGACTAACGATCGACACCATGTTCTTGTTAAGCCTGGCGCTTCCCTTCGCGTTTACGTCATCGCCATTCAACGGAATGTCGAGGGAAATTGACCCTGCTACCGAGCCATCCACTTGAACATGCGTTAACGCAGCACCGACAGAGTCCACCAGAGGCGTAGCAAGCATGTACTCACGCAATGTCTCGCCGCTTGCGGCAATGTCTGACGTGATGTAGAGCATGCCGGTATCTTCCGCGCTCAGAGACGGTATTTCACCTTTCAGGTTGTAGCCTCGTGCATCCATTAACCCCACGTTGGTAGCATTCAGATACATGGCATCGTTTTCAAACAACAAGTTCAAATCCAGTTCCGTCAATGTTGGCCATTGCGTATCGAAACTAAACTTGGCTTTACGAAGGGGAACGTCAGCTTGGAACATGCCTTCATGTTCGAGGTAAGGGAACGTCGAAATGCCGCCATACCACAGCAGTTTCGCGTGGTCTGCCGTACCACCACGAATTGCAGCGGAAAGGAAATCGGTTAACTCATCACCCAACGCCAGTGTTGGCAAATAGCGCCAGGTTTCACCCGCATCATTGGCGTTCGCTTCACCATAAAAAGACAGCCACAAGTCGCCTTCTCTGGGAATGTCTAGCCTGAACTCGCCCAGCACATTAATGTGAGGCGCACGTACAGACACTTTATCAGACCAAAGCACCACACCTAGGTCATCAAGGTGCCAGTAAAGATTTACATCACCTTGCTGTATATCCAGTGGCGCTTGGAAGAAATCGCCATAAGGCAATTGATCGTCGACCATTGAAAGCGAAGCTTTACCATTGGCACCGCGCCCCACCACATCAATGCCAAGCTTGTGCACTTCAGGCAGGTAGGTCCAATGCTGGAAGCCAACATCCGTCAGCGATAATGAATAAGACAGTGGCTGCTCTTTCGCTTGGGCGACGCGAATATCTTTGGCCGTTCCTTTTATTGCAAGCGCGGTAATGGCGTCATCGATATCTTTGGGAATGTCGGCAATCTCTCGAAGCGGCAATAAGAGGGCGACATCAAGTTCATTGATGTTTGCCGTCCAACCTTGTGGAGAATATGTCGCGTTGACCGACAATGACGGCCAAGGCGCATTCGCGGTTGATACTGAAAAATCTTGGCTCGCAACACGCCATGTCGACGTGCCTTGCTTCTCAAGCAGCACTTTGCCGCGCTCTATGGTCAGAGATTGGTTTTGTTCTTGCAGTGGCACGCTTTTCGCGGCTGCACGTTCTGACGGTAATATTGCTGGCGTGTTTGCATGCCAAACCAAGCCACTTTCAGTCAGGTTCAACAAGACGCTTTCTGGCTCGCCTTTTTTCAAGGTAAACCATGCCTCACCGCCCACTTTGGCGCTGGCAATCGCAATGTTCGGGTTGATGAAACGCTTAATCCAATCTTTCAGCGATAAGTCATCCGCTTTGAGATAGAAGTCGCCATCAAGCGAGGCTAAACCGTTGTGCTCTGAAAACGCGCCACGCACTTCAATGAGGTTAAGTGATGTACCTTCAACACTCACCACCCCTTGCACATGATGGGTGCCGTTTTTGTTTTCCCATAACAAGGAACGCACATCGATGGTTTTGCGCTGCTCAGAAGGAGAAAGCACCGTGATATCGGCATTTTGAATAGAGAAACGCCCAAGGCCGACGAGGAACAGATTCTCTAACCGTTCAGTGAGCGGTTTCGTCTCTTTGCCTTCATCTTCTGGGAGCTGCGTGACATCTAAATTCAAGCCGTCAATGCTGACATGAGAAAAGGTAGGTTCTCGGCGTTTGATGCTCTCGACCACATCGAATTGCATTTCAATGCTGTCAGCCGTCAAAACAGACTGCTCACCCTCTCGGGCCGATAAAGACAGATCGTGTAGAGAAAGTGAAGGAGCCAGATATCGCCAGTGACCTTTTACGGTACTGAAATCGACGTTAAATCCCGTGGCATCGCTCGCCCATCGTTGCAGCGGCGCTTTCGCGGTATCTAAGTTAGGAAGAACAATTCGCATAGAAGCCGTGAGCACGGCAGCGCTCACGACTAAAACGATCAAGATCCATTTAACAATCAACGCCAAGCGTCGAGTAAAGCTTACCATTTACAGTGTGTTCTCATTACATCATGACGACGTCAAATTGCTCTTGGGTATACAGCGGCTCAACATGGACTTTCACTTGCTTACCGATAAAGACTTCAAGCTCAGCAACAGCATGAGACTCTTCGCCTTCGAGCGCTTCACCGACCGCAGGTGATGCGTACACCACAAACTTGTCCGCATCATACGCACGGTTTACTCGGGTGATTTCACGCAATACTTCGTAGCAAACCGTTTCAATCGTCTTCACTGAGCCGCGGCCTATACACGTAGGACACTGACCACACAGCACATGTTCAATACTTTCTCGCGTGCGCTTACGCGTCATCTCTACCAAACCAAGCTGGGTAAAACCGTTGATGTTGGTTTTCACACGATCTTTCGATAGCCCCTGCTCTAACGATTGAAGCACGCGCTGGCGGTGCTCATCAGAGTTCATATCGATGAAATCGATGATGATGATGCCGCCCAAGTTGCGAAGCCGAAGTTGACGCGCAATGGCGCCGGTCGCTTCCACATTGGTGTTGAAAATGGTTTCTTCGAGATTACGACGGCCAACAAACGCACCCGTATTGATGTCAATGGTGGTCATGGCTTCGGTCTGATCGATGATGAGATATCCGCCAGACTTCAACTCCACTTTACGGTCGAGTGAACGCTGGATTTCATTCTCAGTATCAAACATATCGAAAATAGGCTTATCACCGGTGTAAAGCTCAAGTTTGTCATTCAGTTCAGGCACAAACTCTTCAGTGAACTCACTGATTGCATCAAGCGTTGCTCGTGAATCGACGCGAATCAGCTTCAACTCCGTGCCAACAAAGTCACGCAATATACGCTGCGCCAAGCCTAGCTCACCGTAAAGCATCGATTTTGAAGGGCGTTTGCTGCGACGCTCCAACACCTTGTTCCAAAGACGCTTTAAGAACGCGGCATCGTGTGCCATTTCCAGATCCGATGCACCTTCGGCAGCGGTACGGATAATGAACCCGCCCAAATCATCACAATAATCAGAGACAATGCGCTTTAAACGCTCACGCTCTTCTTCGCTTTCAATGCGCTGAGATACACCCACATGGGATGCCCCTGGCATAAAGACCAGATAACGGGAAGGCAACGTGATATCAGTCGTTAGACGCGCGCCTTTCGTGCCCAACGGGTCTTTCACCACCTGCACGACAATGTCTTGTCCTTGGCGTACCAGTTCAGAAATGTCCCTGACTTGGAATTGCTGCTTTTCGTTTTCAGACACACATTCCGTGTGCGGAACAATGTCTGATGCATGAAGGAAAGCCGCTTTGTCTAAACCAATATCAACAAACGCTGCTTGCATACCTGGCAGCACTCGGCTGACTTTACCTTTATAGATATTGCCAACAATACCGCGTTTGGCTTCGCGCTCGATATGAACTTCCTGAAGGTTTCCGCCTTCAATCATCGCAACACGCGTTTCAGTCGGTGTTACGTTAATCAACAACTCTGCATTCATAGCTTTTCACCGCGTAATTTTTTGAATTCGGTCAACAGAGCATCTGTCTCAAATAGGGGGAGGCCGACAACAGCATGGTAGCTGCCATCAATGCGCGTCACGAAGCGCCCGCCTAAGCCTTGAATACCATAGCTTCCCGCTTTATCAGCCGGCTCACCACTTTGCCAATAGGCCGTAATTTCTTCATCACTCAATGCTTTAAACCATACATGAGTTGTGACAAGCGTGGTGAGGGTTTGGTTCCGATCAGCAAAGGTTACCGCCGTCATTACCTGATGTTGTCTGTCCGACAATTGGCGCAGCATGCGTCGTGAGTCATCAAGGTTTTGTGGTTTTTCAAGCACAGCACCATCACAAACCACAATGGTGTCAGCACCTAAAACAGGCAAATCCGTGGGCGCAGCGTCTACACCCGCTTTGGCTTTATCAAGAGACAAACGGCGGACATAGTCCGCCGCTTCTTCGTGAGGTTGACGTTGTTCTTCAACATCAACACGTAAAATAGAAAACGACACAGAGAGCTGTTCGAGTAATTCTTTTCTGCGCGGCGAGGCAGAGGCAAGATACACGTGAAGCGCAGACATAAAGGCTCCAGATTACTTAATGGAAAACTGACGACGAACGCGACGCAGTAAAAGGAATAGCCATGGCCACAACAGGAAGTTAAGCACCCCGGACCAAAGGATATTGGGGTCGAACTGTACATCTGACACCAAGTATTCCGCCCAAAACTCTAACACCTTTCCTGCCAGCGTGAGCAACGACAACAGTGCTGCTTGCTGCCAAAGGGACATATTTCTCAACAACTGGAAGTTGAGCGCGACAATATAAATCAGCACCGACATCATGAGGCCACGCACACCGAGCGTCGAGCCCAGCATCAAATCCCAAAGCAACCCAAGCACCAACGCCGTCCCGACATTCACACGATGTGGTAATGCCAATACCCAGTAAAAGGCCACCAGCAACACCCAAGAAGGACGAAACGGGGCTAACTCACCAGGCCAAGGCGCGGCTTGAAGGATCAGCGCAACAATGAATGACAGCCAAATAAGCGTATGACCGCGCACAGTAGAATTAGCCATTGGTGGTCTCTTGTTGTTCTGTAGCAACATCTGGGTTCACAGTAGGAGTAGCATCACCCTCTTGTGCACCTTCAAGGCTTTCGTCATTCGCGGGGGCTTCGTCTTTATCGACATTGGTTGGCCACACCAGCAGCAAATAACGCAAGCGATCAAACTGCACTTCTGGCTTCGCATCCACTTGCGCAAACGGACGACGGTTATCAAAGGAAAACGAACTCACCTTCGCCACCGGATACCCTTCAGGGAAAACACCGCCCAAGCCGGACGTGACTAACATGTCGCCCGGCTCAATGTCAGCGCTACTTGGAATATTATCGAGTTGGATATTGTCGGTCTGACCTCGGCCTGCCGCAATCACTCGCACATCGTTACGCACGACTTGCACAGGGATCGCATGGGTAGGATCCGTGATCAGCAACACGCGGCTGTTATGCGCCCCAACATAAGAGACTTGGCCGACGATACCGCGCTCATTAAGCACCGGCTGGCCTTCATACACACCGTTTGTTCGCCCTTTGTCGATCATGACCTGATGCTTGTAAGGATCAGAGTCAACCGCCATGACCTCCGCCACCATCTTGCGCTCATCGCGCACAAACGGAGAACCGAGTAGCTCGCGAAGACGTTGGTTTTCCTGCTCCATTTGCGTAAACAGCAACTGGCTGCTTCGAAGCATCAACACTTCTTCTTTCAGCTTGGAGTTATCAATCAGCAATTGCTGGTGAGAGGTAAACTGACGGGAGACGTTATCCAATAAGTCACGCGGCACGTTAGAGGCATACTGCAACGGCGCGACAACGGAATTCAGAAGATAACGAAAGTTGGTGAAAGCACCAAGACGACTATCAGCCAGCATAAGGCTGGCTGATATCAATAGAGCGAAAAACAGGCGTAATTGTAGCGATGGCCCACGGCCAAATATCGGTTTCATTCACTTACAACCTGTTAAACCTGTAAATAGGTGGACGCGAATTAGTCTTCGCTGAACAGATCGCCACCGTGCATGTCGATCATCTCAAGCGCTTTACCACCACCACGCGCAACACACGTCAGTGGTTCTTCAGCAACAACCACAGGGATACCGGTTTCTTCAGTCAGTAGACGATCAAGGTCGCGAAGCAATGCACCGCCACCCGTCAACACCATGCCACGCTCTGAAATATCAGACGCAAGCTCTGGTGGACATTGTTCCAGTGCAACCATGACCGCAGAAACGATACCGGTTAGCGGCTCTTGCAGCGCTTCAAGGATTTCGTTTGAATTCAGGGTAAAGCTACGTGGTACACCTTCTGCAAGGTTACGACCGCGTACTTCAATCTCGCGTACTTCATCACCAGGGTAGGCAGAGCCGATTTCGTGCTTGATACGCTCAGCCGTTGCTTCACCAATCAAACTACCGTAGTTACGGCGCACGTAGTTGATGATTGACTCGTCAAAACGGTCGCCACCAATACGTACAGACGATGAGTAAACCACACCGTTCAGAGAGATAACCGCGACTTCCGTGGTACCACCACCGATATCGACCACCATAGAACCGGTTGCTTCGGAAACAGGAAGACCCGCACCGATTGCCGCCGCCATAGGCTCGTCAATCAAATACACTTCACGTGCACCTGCACCCAATGCGGACTCACGGATTGCACGACGTTCAACTTGGGTAGAACCACAAGGAACAGCAACCAATACACGTGGGCTTGGTCGCATAAAGCTATGATCGTGAACCGTTTTGATAAAGTGCTGCAGCATTTTCTCGGTCACATAGAAGTCAGCGATAACGCCGTCTTTCATCGGACGGATAGCTGCGATATTGCCAGGGGTACGACCCAACATTTGCTTGGCTTCATGGCCTACAGCAGCAACGCTTTTTGGTGAGCCTGCACGATCTTGGCGAATAGCGACAACGGACGGTTCATCAAGAACAATGCCTTGTCCTTTAACGTAGATAAGTGTGTTAGCGGTTCCTAGATCGATAGACAGATCATTAGAGAACATGCCACGAAGTTTCTTAAACATAATCTTCGGTTAATCCTGCAAGCGTTAAAATTCTTCAAATTCCGCTAAATGTACCAATGCTGACGGGGCGCGGCAAGGCGATGATCTACAAACCTGAATGAGATCAGTCTTTTTTTTCATTCCCCTGTCAAAGTGATGTTTTTTTCACCTTTAAATATGACGCGATCGCTGCCTCTGTAGAAACCAAATGTTCCTATTGCTGACGGATCTTCATTAAAGCTGTCGCCCTGCCAACGGTATTGCAGCCAAGTTTGACGCAGACCACTTTTTGTTGGCGCACCGAGCTTTTGCCAGAATCGAAACTGCTCACGATTTGGCCCTTTACTCTGATTTGGCGGAATAACCTGAAAAACAGAAGTGCCCTTTTCGACACGTTTCGTTTGAACAACCTCATTCGCGCTGTTTTTTAGCACTATCTTGGCGCGGTCAGCCTCGACGGTTGTGTCACTAAAAAGTACGTCTTTTTGAGCAACGCCTGCCTCAGTGGAAATATTGGTCGCGTTATCTCGTTCATTGGTCACAAAGTGAGACCCGTTGAACACTTCGACAGTCACAGGCAGGGTTTGTTCACGCTTTAAGTTTTGGGTTTCCGTAAAACCTTCAATACGCATGCGGCCGAAGAGGAAGTCGCCTCTGCCGAATTCTGCGCCAAAATTTTTCGATTGAGGGTTTTGTACTTTATCGACACAGTTTGTCCCATCTGGTGACTGGCAATATTTGAAGTCAGTGTTATCGCGATCTGACTGAGCTACACCGACAGCAAAATGAAGAGGATCAAAAGGCCCATCAGGAGAAGAAGCTTTCTGAATCTCCATCAATCCACCGATAGAAACTTCACTATACCCCCCTGGACCAGACGTCCACTGAACGCTAGGCAGTTCAGGATGGCTCCAACGAGAAGACAAGTCTTGCCCAGTATAGGGATAGTGTGAATTGGAATGTATTACCCAATCAGTAAAAGATGCCTTCTCCCCGGCATCTAAGTAACGATGATAGTTTTTCACTGGCTTATTTTGTGCTGTCATCGCGTAAACGGTAAACATCCCTTCAAATGGCTGACCGAGATACGTAAAACCGTTAGCCTTTTCGTCGTATGCTTTTTCTACGCCCGGTGAAACTTTAGATGCAGATGCGAGAGAGAAATGTGATGGATAGAACCGTCCAATGTGCATATCACCTCGGTTCACCTTCATATCCAAATATCTTCCATTAACTTTAGAGCGGAGTTTAAATATGCCAACATCGTTAACCTTCAACGAAGGAAATGCATAAACACCATTAACAGCATCGATATTTGATTGAACAACAGCACCTTCTACATTTGTACTTGAACCAAGAACAGGAAAAGCAATTCTTGCTTTATTTCGAATAGTTACTGTTGCTTCGGGTGCATTTACATGCCAAAAACTAGGCGTTGAAGGGCGTGAGCAATAATCTTCCGACCATAAATTTATTTTAGACTCGTCGTCTTTGTCGCCATCAAGCCATATGACGGGTTTTAGATTGACACTAAACGGCGCTCCCGCATAAGTAAAAGCATCTGATGCTGTGGAGTGTCCCTTATCAGAAGCGTTAATATCACAAATTGCTAGGGTGTAGGGGCGAACATCTAGAAAAGCTGTGCCTCGTACACGATCATCTTCATCGACTGTTTCTTTATTTTGAGGTAATGGTGGTTCTATTTCACTCAAATCAAACTCGTACAAATCAAAACTCACTTGCCCAGCGTCATCATATTTGACCTCGAAAGCATTCTTTGCCAACCCATTTACAAACTCGACATATTTATATTTAATAAGTGGAACATTAAGAAACTGGATTTTCTCAGGTGCTTCTATGTCATCAAGATAGTTTGGGGATTGGTATTTTACCTTTCCAATAGCAAGTGTTTTTATCCCTTTGTAGTTTCCTACTACCTCACAATTCCCTGAAGTTGATGCTACTGCTTCGAGAGACAAAAATTGAGGTTTACCCGCTACCATTTTTGCAGGTTCAGGATTAACCCTAAAGCTCACCGGCGCAAAACGATATCGCCCACCGACTTCAAAGAGCTCCCCTGTTTCAGTGCTATCAAACTTTGCATTCACATTCACAGTATTGTCCGCATTACTTTGCAACCAAAGCGTTCTTCTACCCTTGGAAAGATTGACGGTTGTCGGATTAGATAAACATGGAGACGTCAACGATGTCGACAAACAAGAGTATTCCTCTTGACGTGTTATTCTGGCGATAAGCTTACCTGAAATATCCGCATCTACATTACCATCAGCATCGACGACTTGAAAAGTAATGGGAACTCTAGAACATGAACTTGAATACGTATTTTTCGGTGTCATCATGAGTTTATATTTCATATCCAATGGCGAATAAGTGATACTTGAATCATTATTCATGGTGACTCTTCTTGCAGTCACAGCTCCAATGACATGGCTGTTATTAGAAAAAGCCACCGTCGCTTCAGAGTAGATATAACCTTGAATATTAGCTGAATTATTCATTTGAACAGAAGGTAAATATTCAATTACTTCATCATAGCCATGGACCCATATGGTGACATCTTCCGGGGTGCCATTATAATTGAATTTAGCGCCATTACTCATGTGTAACTGGTTCACATGAATTTCAACTTTACCGTTTACTTTTATTGATTTTCCATTATTTACAATCAGCTGACCAAAGTAATAAACGCCTGGTTCTAATTCTAGATTCTGACTCACCCTAACTGTTTTGAAGTGAGGATCTTTTGGTGATAGTTTATCTCTAGAACCATTCCATTGACCTGGAAACTCTCTCGGGTCAAGTTCATCATCATCAATAAGTTTTAAATTTGCATTCGCCCCTCGAAACGATGAGTCGCTATTATTACACTCAAAGTAAACTTTACCATCTGCAGAGCAATGATCGGAGTTCCAACGAGGTTTATATTCATTAAACCCAATTTTAAAATTTGGATTGCCAGGATAAACAATATGTCCCTTCCCAAGCATATCCAAGATAGAACTCGTGCCAGTAGGTGACTGTGCAGGTCCAGGGAAGTACCGAACATCCGAAGCTAAAACCTGAAGACTAAATAGCGCAGCGATAAAGAATAAACACAAACGAATACTCACAGCATCAACTCCTTCGCCCAACTCTCTTGCACACGAACCACTTTCAAATGCCCGCTTCCGCACTCGCCCTTACTCTCTATGCGATATTGAGCAAGTTCATTCTCTCCAATCACCTTACAAGTCACTGACACAGAACACCCTCGTAATCCGTCAGTGTTAAACTTCGTGACTCGAGGCGTTTCATCGCAATCGGCGACTGGCGGCTTAGCCACATCCATTGCATGCGGAAACAGCCGCGCCATCGCAGATTCAGTTCCGCTATTTGCCGCAAACCAAGCACGAGCACCAAGCACTTCACGCGCGGTGGTGTCGCTTTGTGACCAGTTAATCTGCATGAGTGCAGCCCCTAAAGCTGCAAGCGCTGTGATCGTAAAAACAGAGACAATCAACATGCTGCCTTTTTGGTGTCTGCGGAATGGAGAGATACTACGGCGCATTCATCACCTGAATGTTCTGGTTGTACACGGATGTCTCACCGGACTGACTGAAGTGATAAACCACTTTCACAAGGTTACGGCGAGATAAAGAGGTCGAATCTATTGAGAACCCACTTCCTGTTGTGAGGTGTTGAGCAAGCGTGATATCTCGGTTTGTGCCATTAACACGGCGGACTAAGTTGCCATTATCAAAACACAGAGTCACAGAGTTGCTATAGACATAAAAGCGTTTGGAAGGAGAACCAGAAGGCCAAGGATCATCACTGTTTCGACTGACGGTTATTTGATTATCTTTAGCCGATAAGATCGTGAAGCTGTTATCCGGATCTAGACCGTTATTCTTCGGCGCAAGGTCATCCGGTTTCATTGGAGAAAATACAAGGCGGTGGCTGCCGTTACCCACCGTTTTCTCCCAATATTCATCGGTTGTCGACATGCCAACCTCAAAGGTGTTTTTCCCTTCTGGGCGAGTGTTATACAAACCTGTGAATCTGACTGGTGTATACACCAAACATTGACCACTTCTAAATGTGGCGATGCTGTTTGGTACGGCATGGCGCAATTCGCGCCCTAGTCGCTCAACCACAAAGCGGGCTTGGGATTGTAACGCTTCGCGATTTTTTGATTCCACATACCCACTGGTACCGCTTTCGATAAAGCCAAAGATACCGACAGACACAATCGCGAGGATCGTCATGGTGACGATGAGTTCAACCAGCGTAAATCCTGATTGATAATGCCGTTTCATCAGAAATTGCTCCGATAGGCGCTGAAGTCAAAACGGCCAAACTGCCCTGTATCAACCACCATGTCGATGCGTTTATAGAGCTGAGTATTCTTCGTGCTACCCGTAAAAGTTGAATTGTCATAGGTGACACTAATGTTCACCGTAAAGCCCACGTAATCATCGGCGCTCCCGCCTATCAACTCGTGTAAGCCTCCTTCGTACTTACTCGTACAAGCACTGCTATCTGCCCCCCAACAGCCAATGTAGTCTTCGGTGGCCACAAAGCCGTCTACTGCAACTAACGTTGGCGTGCAGGCAGGAATGGTGCCGGGCGCTGGAATGCCCAAGGCTTTTACCGCATCGGCATTTTCATCACAGCGCCATTGGCTGCCATTGGGGTCGCTATTGCGATCAAATTGTCGCGCCAGCACTTCTGACATCACGGCTTGCCCCAACGCTGCTGCGCGGGCTTCAAAGTGAGGGTTGGCAGATTTGGCGAACATAGGAAATAAGGTTGTGCTGATCAACACCATCGCCACACCAAAGACGACGATGCCGATAACTAATTCCACCAGCGTGAATCCGCGCTGATGGTGGGAAATAGGGGTTGAATACTTAGAGGTGTTTTCAGTCACAGGCATAGAAATAGCCTTCACTGTTGGCACAAATGCTGGCTGATGCACTGCCTTGGGAAAAGGTGATTTTGCAGGAATTTCCGCCACATAATGGACGTCCAAGCAAATCATACTCAATAGAATATGGGCCAGAAGCCCTGACATCAGAGTCCGAAAGGTCAACCACATCACTGCGGTTCTCATCCTCACCCAACTTACAGGTATCAGAAGAAACACTGCCGCCCATACGGGTGGCCGCGATACTTAAGGCAAAGCAGCTATGCGAAGGATCTTCCTGCTGCATAGCACGAAGCTGGACTTGTCTGGCAACAGACAAGCCAGTATCCCGCGCCCCGATCACTGAAAAAGCTTCAGCTCCCGATAAGCGCGGTACGGCAAACACACTAATAATACCGAGGATCACCAAGACGGTGATGAGCTCGATTAGGGTGAAGCCTTTGCTCACCTATTCCTCACAGGCTTTAACTGTTGTTTTAGGAAACTTATTAGCGTCAAACTCATAAATCACACAAGTTACATCTGTACCAATTGTTTGGCCTTTCAGTGCATATTGAGCTTTATTCGCCACATCATAATTAGATACCCAATCCGTCGATAGCCCAGTAACTGCAGCACCGATTCCTAGTTCAGCTGCTGTTGGATAACCTTCATCCGTTACGGTAATACCAGCAGCACTGCCATTAACTTGAACTTCAGCAAAAGTTACATTGGCTGCACCATCAATTGCACCTTTTAATCCCTGCAATGCAGCATTTTGTGCATCAGTTTTAAAATCAAAGAATTTAGGTGCTGCTGTCGCAGCCAAAATACCCAGAATCACGATTACCACGATCATTTCGATCAGCGTAAAACCACCTTGACGTTTCATTGTGTCTCTCCTGATTTATTCAATACCTCTGTCCTGCCCGAAGCGGGATAGTAGGCAAATACATGGTTAACCGATTCTTCGGGTGAACCATCTCTCAAAAAACCGGCATTTACCGGTCGTTCAAATCGGCAATAAGGGGGAGAAGGTTGCGTCCCGTTCTCCAATACCGCTACTGCACGAACCCTTGGCTGGGGGCGAGAAAGCGCCTTAGGCCGAGTGTCTTGTTCTAGCCAATAAGATTGGCCAGTTAATGCTTCAAATAGCGCACCGCAATCTTCTGCGGTCAACGCTGACAGGGTTTTCGCCCCGCCTTCTAAGGCAAAGGGATATTGCCCATTGCCTATTGTTCCATCCGTTAGGCGAAAACGCTCACCATCCAGTACCACGATGTTTTTGCCCTGCTCACCGGAAGCCGTGTTACTCAGACGGCTGTGGTAATACACATTCTGTGCTGCGCCTTGAAAAGCATTGGCCAGATAGCGAAATTCCACGGCATCGGCGTAACGAATAATGCGTTCATAAGCGGGTATTGCGGCAGTCGCCATTGTCCCGATCATGATCGTTAATACTCCCCATAGAACAGACGTGTTAAGCACGTTCATGATCGCTGCTTATCCACCACGGATAAGGTCTAGCATGTTCCACATTGGCAAGAAAATACCCAGCGCGAGAATCAACACCATACCCGCCACAATCAACAGCAGTATGGGTTCCATCCGTGCAGACAAGGTTTTCAAGTCATAATCCACTTCGCGGTCATAAAATTCGCTGGCTTCAAGCAACAAACTGTCAATTTGTCCTGTTTCTTCACCCACCTGAATCATCTGGTGAACCAATGGCGTAAAAAGTTTGCTGCCTTCGGTGACGGAACTCAGGTTCACCCCCGATTCAATCGCACTTTTCATGCGATCCACTTCCGTGGCAAGAAAGTGGTTATCCAACGCTTCACCGGACATCTGTAGCGCCGTATTGATGGGCACACCCGCACGAAGCATCAAGGCGAACGTGCGCGAGAAGCGCGACATCAATGCTTTGTTGACCAATGGCCCAACAAGGGGAGTGCGCAGTTTGAATTTGTCCCACGACACACGGCCTTTATCCGTGTTCTTCCATAGGCTCCAGCCAACAAAAGAGCACACGCTTGAGATCAGCAATAGCCACCAAAAATCGACGAAGAAGCTCGATGTTGCCATCAAAATTTTGGTTGGCAGCGGCAAGTCAGAACCGAACTTCGCGAACATGCCCGCGAACTGGGGAATAACTTTTACGTTCAAAAACACCATGGCCGAGATGATGACCATGAGGACAAAACTTGGGTAACGCAGCGCCGATTTGATGCGGCGACGGGTTTCCATTTCTTGTTCGAAATACTCCGCTAATTGCAGCATGGCGTCGTCTAGTCGCCCTGTGTTCTCGCCCACTTGGATCAGCGACACAAACAAATCACTGAACACATGAGGGTGGTCTCGCATCGACGTCGATAACGCGCGGCCATTCGACAGCTCATTGCAAATCGACAATAGCGCCGCTTGAAGCGGTTTATCCGCGGTGCTTTGCGCCAAGCCTTTGATGGCGCGCATCAATGGCACGCCCGCTTTGGTCAGGCTGTACATCTGGCGACAAAGGATCACCAAGGATTCCAGCTTCACAGGGCGCTGGAACAAAGACAACGATGATTGATTCAATGACGTTTTTTGCGCGCGTGCCGTTGTTGGCGTCAGCGATAACAGCACCATGCCGCCATCAACGATGGACGCAATCGCTTCACGTTCTGAGCCCGCCTCTACCACGGCAGAAACGCGCTTACCATCGGCCGCACGGGCGGTATAACGAAAACGTGCCATTACGCACTCACTAATGACATAGCGGCACCTTCAGAGAGCTTCATCGTCTCTTCCAGGGTGGTACTGCCCTGCTTGGCGTAATCTAGCGCACAGTTCACCAACGGCTTATAGCCAGGTTGCTGCTCGGCAAGTAACGCAAACGCACGCGTGTCATTGGCGCGCAGTGCATCCATCAAATCAGGGGTAATTTCGAGCAGTTCAAACACACCAATTCGGCCTTTATAGCCGGTGAAATTACAATGCTGACAGCCACGGCCTTTGTAAAAACCAATGCCCGCCGATTCCGGCATGGTCGTGGTCAGCCATAGAGACTCGCTTTCATCCAAGGCGTGAGGCACTTTGCAGTCGGGGCAGATTCGACGAATCAGGCGCTGCGCTAACACTGCACGTACCGCACTGGCAACCAGATACCCTGGCGCCTCCATGTCCAGCAAACGCAATGCACTGTCGATAGCATTGTTAGTGTGCAGTGTGGATAACACCAAGTGACCCGTCAGTGATGCGCGCAGACCGATTTCGACGGTTTCAAGATCACGCATTTCCCCCACCAGAATGATGTCTGGATCTTGGCGTAAGAAAGTACGCAGCGCGGAGGAAAACGTTAGGCCAATCTTGTTGGCAATTTGTACTTGGTTGATGCGCGGCAGACGGTATTCCACCGGATCTTCCGCCGTCAGGATCTTCTTACCCGGCACATTGAGTTCGTTCAATGCGCCATACAAGGTGGTGGTTTTGCCCGAGCCCGTTGGCCCTGTCACCAAGATCATGCCGTGAGGGCGACGCAACTGATTTCGGAAGCGCTGCAACATCACTGGATCCATACCCACTTGGGTCAAGCTCAACACACCCGCGGATTGGTTAAGCAGACGCATCACCACAGATTCGCCGTGCTGAACAGGCAAGGTCGACACACGCACATCAATGGCATTGCCACGCACATTGATATTAAAACGCCCGTCTTGCGGCAGACGTTTTTCAGAAATGTCCATGCCACTCATTAGCTTCAAGCGCAGAACAAGGGCAGACGCAATGGCGCGTTCTTTCAATAGGGTTTCATGTAAAATGCCGTCAATACGCTGGCGAATACGTAATGCGTCAGCATCAGGTTCGATATGAATGTCCGAGGCATTCACCTGCACAGCATCTTCAAACAAAGAGTTGATGAGTTTAACGACCGTCACTTCTTCAGACTGGTCGTCTTCCGCACCGAAATGTTGTTCCAGTTTAACCCCATGCTCTGCTTGCAGACGCTCTGCAAACGAGGCGATATCACTGGTGCGGCGGTAGTAGCGATCAAACGCATCAACCAAAGGTTGTTCTGCCACAATCAGCAGCTCAACACGGTATTGATGCAGCAAATTCAGCACGCTTTCTTGCGCCGCAAGATCCGCAGGATCCGACATGGCAACACGCACAGTGTCATCCACTCGACCAATCACCAGCGCGCGCAAACGTCTCGCATGCACTTCTGGCAACAAAGTCACCGCGCTTGGATCCACTTGCGTCAGACTCAGATCGATCAGTGGTACATTCAATTGACGCGCAAGGAAGTCGAGCAGCTGATGCTCTGACAAGATCCCCATGTCCATCAAGGTGTCGCCAAGCTTGCGGCCAGTTTGAGATTGGCGTTGCAAGGCAGCACTTAAATCATGATCAGAGATGATTTGCTCTTCAACCAACAAATCCCCCAGACGTTTTCGTAGTTTAACGGCCATCTGAGTCTCCTTCTTTCTGCGCTTGGTTATTGATATACACCAAACGTTGACGGGCGAATTGCACGGATTTATCGCTTAAACCACCCGCCTGAATCGCCGATTGATACGCGTCTTTTGCTGTCGATAGTTCGCTTTGGCGTTCGGAAGACACCGCATACCCTAACCACCAACGGCCATCATGTGGCTCATTGCGCGTCAGCCATTGGTAGCTGTCTTTGGCTAACCCATGACGACCCAGTTTCTGCGCTAAGGCAGCACGCATCGACATGTAGCGACGCTGTTCGCCGTCTAACGTGTCTACCGGGGTCATCAGCACATTCAATGCTGATTCTTCACGGCTATTTTGCTGGTACATGCGTGCCAAGGTCAGCTTGAGTGACGCCGCTTGCGGGTTCGCGCTGATGCCTTTTCGCAGCACGCTTTCTGCATCACGCAGCTTTCCTCTGCCATAAAGCAAGCCCGCAAGTTGATTAGTGGCTCCAACATGGTTCGGTTGGTATTTCACGGCATCACGCAGGTACACAATCGCTTTTTGGGTATCGCCCACTTGCGTACGTTTTTGCGCTTTCTTGTACGCGATAGCCGCCAAGTCTTCACTGCTGAGCTCAACGGTTTCGACCGTCAGTGAGGACTCAGATGTGTTTTCTACAGCATCATTTTCAGCATCTGAAGATGATGCTGCGTTCACAGACGGTTCGAGGTTTGTTACCGCGACAACGCGTGGTGTACGCTTTGATGCCTCAGGTGGCGCGCTCGCAGATGTTTTCACTTCGGCTTTTGTGCTGATAGCCGCAAGTTCTACTGTCGGCTCTATAGATTCAACAGGCGTAACAAGTGTCGCTTTGGGTGCTGGTGCGTTCTCAACAACCACGGCTGGCGGTTTTGACGAAGGCACTGACGCTTTTGGAGAATCATTCATCGCGACAAAAGCGATGTCTTTTGTTGCCACTTTTTTCGTCACACTCGACGTCATAGCTGGCGCTTTAACGGCTAGCTCATGGATGGTCACGTCAATTTCAGGCTCTTTGGCCAACACATGCGCAATCACTTGAGGCTGGACGATAACGGTTTTGTCTTCACGTTCAGCATTATCGCCATTGGCAGCAATCGCCCAGGCAATGCCTGACGCCCCCATCAAGGTCGCAACAATCGCTAGCACCACACGTACAACGCGGAATCCCCACGTAGCCGGGATCGCTGCCACGGAGACGGTATTTTCTTTTTGAGCTGGCGCGCTAAGGTCGCTCAGCATTCGATTCAATTCACTCATGTGTTCCTACCCCCACAAAGCACGCAGCGCAGAGTGCTGCTTCGCCAGCGGTGTATCTTTAATCGCTAAACGGACGGCGCGATCAGAAACCTGACGGCGTCCTTTGCCATAACTCAATAACAGGGACTTATGGCATAGCTGATGAATCAATCGGGGAATGCCTTGGCTTGCTACCCAAATACGACGTTTCGCCCACCCGCTAAAGTGTCGCGACAAAGCGCCTTTTTCACTCATTCGATGGTCAATGTATGCTGACGCTTCGGCATAGGTGAGCGGCGATAGGGTTGCGCTAAAACTGATGCGTTGCAGTAGCTGACGCATATTGTGCTGCGACAAACGCTCATCCAATTCAGGCTGCCCAAACAACACAATCTGAATCAGCTTACGCTGTTCAGTTTCAAGGTTTCCGAGCAAGCGAATGGCTTCAAGCACGTCATCAGGCAAGGCTTGTGCTTCATCGCACAAAATCACCGCTGGCTTTTCAGCATGCGCAGCCGCAATGGCGGCTTGTTGAATTGCGCCCAAGACTTTGTCTTCTGACAAGGCTTCCGGCAAAGTTAACTCATCCGCAATCATGCGATACAACACAGACACGGTATTCGCAGGGTTTGGCAAAAAAACCAAGGTACATTCTTCGGCAAGTGTCGACAGAAGAAGGCGGCACACCATGGTTTTACCCGTGCCAACTTCGCCCGTGATCTTCACCAAGCCTTCACCCATTCTCACCGCCATGACGCTGGTATTGATGGCGTCAACGTGCGACTGCGTCCCGAAAAAGCTTCGGGTATCCGGCGTTAAGCTAAAAGGGGCGGCATTTAGGCCAAAGTGATTAAGGTACATTGTGCTAATTTCGCCTACTTCGCGTCGTTCTCAGGGAACCATTCGTTAAGAAGCTCACGTGAACGCTGAATCTCTTCTTGCCACGTTTGCTCGCCCACCACGGAAGGTTGAAGCAAGATGACCAATTCAGTTTTCTGCTTCAAGCGATTCACGTTGCGGAAAAGATGGCCCAGCCCCGGAATATCGCCCAGTAGCGGTACTTTCGACACTTTCTCGTCGAAGCTTGATTTCATCAAACCGCCGATCACCACCACGTCGCCAGAGCGCGCATGGATAATCGAATCAGACTCGCGGATCGAGGTTTTCGCCAACGGCAACACATACGGTTCAGACGCGCTGCCTAATTGAATGGTTTTCTCTTCCGTCACCACATCAATAACCGCAGGGTGAACATGAAGCAGCACGCCATTGTCGTCATCAATTTGTGGCGTGACATCTAAAGAAATACCAGAGAAGAAAGGGGTGAGTTCGATGTTTGGCCCTGACTCTGAGTTATCGCCAGAACTGTCGCTGGATGAAATGTCTGTCACGAAATACTCATCGCCACCGACTTTGATCACCGCTTTTTGGTTATTGGCTGCCGTCACACGAGGGCTAGACAGGACGTTCACATCACCTTGGGTATCCAGGAAGTTCAGTACGGCTTCGAAATGCCCATCCGTGATGGTGATATTGGTTTGTCCGCCAATCACATTGGAAATCAGATCGCCCGCCAAATCAGAGGCAGGACGACTCACATCAACACCACCGCTGCCGATACTTTTGCTGATGTTTGACCAATTCACGCCTTGTTGGTAGCCATCACTCAACGTCACTTCAAGGATTTTGGCTTCCAAGATCACTTGGCGCTTTAGACGTTTTTCAGAAACTTCAAGAAAGCGTTTCACTTCACGAAGCTCGTTCGGAAATGCCTTCACAGTGATCAAACTCGCTTGCGGAGAAACGACAATAGAGCGCCCCTCCCCCGAACCAATCATGGCACTCACCGCGCGTTCAAGTTGCATCCAAAAACTGCTTTCTGAACGGGTTTCAATCACAGTGCCGCCCGTCGATTTCGACGCACGTTCGCTGTCTTCACCGCTGTCACCACTTGAACTTCCGCTGTCAGTGGATATCGCCCCCGTGCTGATAGACGTTAATGACACGCCTGCACGCTGCAATTGTAAATAGTCGACAGCGAAGGTTTCAGTGCGAAGTGCCGCTGGGAAAATTTGGATCAGGCGACCCTGTGTTTCAATGCTGTAGCCGTAGATATCAGAGACCACGTCTAAAGCTTCTTTTACCGTCACGTCTTTCAGCGATACTGTGATTTTACCGCTGACATCAGGGTGCATCACGAGGTTGAAATCCGTGCCTTGAACGAGGCTACCAAAAAAAGCTTTGGCATCGATGTTATTGGCGTTAATGCGCAAACGTTTTTCAGTCACCATCGCGCCGCCCGCAGGGTCAGAAAAGTCCCCCATCAAATCGTCCGTTACCGCATCAGGCAATGCCGACAAAGGCTGAGTGGTACTTTGCGCATACGCTTCGTTCAACGCCGCTTGCACATCAGTCGGCTTTTGATGCCCCACACTTTGGCACGCAGTCAATAAGGTTGCCGCTAAGCAAGTCAGCAAGACTTTGCCTAACATCTTCATATTTCTCACTGTACCACCTGCTCATTGAATACGGTTAAGGACCAACGGCGATTGCCACGCACTAGCGTGACGGCCTCTTCGTTGATGGCGCGAATGACATAGCCATTGATCGATTGGCCGTTCGCAAGCGCCCGACCATTCAGCACAGCAGAACAATCGTTTTCGCTAGCACACAAGATCGCATCCAAACGAGGAAGCCGAACCTTGGTGCGCTTTGTAGGTTGACTCGGCGCTTCAAAGCCAAGCGGTGCGGTTGGATCGGTTGCCGCCAAAGACGGCAATGCAAGAAAAAGCAAGCACATACCAATGACGCTTTTAGCCATTGTTTGCATGCACACCTCCAATAAAGACGGGGCTTTCACCAAGGGTGTAAACCTGCAATGTCACTTCTGCTAGCGGATACGCTTTGACGCGATAATCAACACTTCGCCAATAATATTTCACGGGGAGCGCTTCGAGTGCCGCTAAGTAATCAACGATGTCGAAATAGCGCCCTTGCAGTTCAATTTCGACGGGGTGTAAATAGAAACCCGCTTGATCTTTCTCGGTCAATTGCGCCGCTGGCAACGTCGTCATTGATAATAAGGTTAATTTATCTGATTGCTTTAAAACGCTCTCCATCAAGCTTGCCATTTGCGGCGCACTCACCAAACCTTCTGTTTTACGCGCCATTTCCGCATCTAAAAGCGTGATTTCTTGATTCAACGATACCAGTGTGTTTTCAAGCTCCGCATTCGCAGACGTATTGAGCTTTCCTTGCTTCATAACATTTAGCGCCAACAAATCTTTCGTGGTTTGTTGCTGCTGAGAAAGCTCGACGTTTGCCGCACTGAATGTTTTGGCAATCGGCTCAAGGAAAATGAACACACCAAGGCCCATGATCAGCAACCATCCCGCGCTGGCGATCAGCCATTGTTCACGAGCTGTTAAACCTTCAAACTCTTGCTTTAGTTTTTCCAAAAATGCGTTCATTGCTTGCCTTCCTCGCTCTCACGCTTAGATTGCAAATTGAACGTCAGTCGATCGTTTTCATCACGGACCAATGCCATGTGCTCAAACACACGGTGCGACAGCGGTGGTTGTGTTTCGAAGGATTGGAGCCAAGCTGGCACGGCATCTGGCGACGCCGCCGATCCTTGAATGTTCAATGCGCCTTGGCTAACAAAGATGTCTGACACGGACACATCTCTGCGCGATAACGTTGCAAGCGCGCGGAAGGTATCAGCATGGCCCTGTTGCAAGGCTTTATCGTGTTGACGCACAGCATCGAGCGCGGCTTTTTTCATGCGAACCGACTCTTGTGCGCGCTGAGTGTCGTTGACCATGCTGACCGACGGTAAATGCAGCTTAAGCTGGCTATTGAGTTCATCCGACAGTGTCTGCGCGACCTTAAGTTCAGACGCGGATACTTTTAGAGCTTGGTTTGCATTCGACAACTGCCACTGTTGGTAAGCAGCCACTAACACCAGCATGAATGCAGACACGCCCCAGCAAAGCAACATACGTTCAAATGAAAGCAAAGGTGTCGATTGGCGTAGATCATCACTGAAAAGGTTAATGTCTGGCGAACTGTCATTGTCGAGGGCTGCGAGCGCGATGTTGTGCAGGTGGTCATCCGAGTCAAACAAGGTTTGAGGTCGAACCTTCACCGTCAGGCGAGAAGAGAGCTGAAAAGCCAGTTCTGTATTGTCCGCCGCTTGGACGCTAACAACCAATCCACTGACCTGTGCTTCTTTCAGTTGCGAGCGTAAATAATCCAATGAGCGTTGAATTTCTAACGCCAAATCATCAACAACCGATGGCGACAGCGAAACGCCATCAAACATCACGCCACGGACTTGTCGCTGGAAGCACAATTTGCCCAAGCTAAAGACGCTTAATTGGATAGCACCTTGGCCGTCTTGGCTGAGCACCATTTCTGCTTTATCCAGTGCAGTCCATTGACGGAGTAACACATCTTCAACAGACACATTTGTTAAGCGGCAATGGTTTTTCTTTAAGGCATCGTCAAGTTGAGCAAGCAGAGACTTGTTACAAACGAAGACTTGGTAGCGATTTGCAACGGGTAACCCGTAGCCATCGGCGACAATCTCAGAAGGAGAGTCAGAAATATAATCTTTGATCTGAAAAGGCAATGCGGAACGTTTGTCTTCATCAGACAAACCCGGATTATCGATCAGCAGTGATTGGTACAAACCGTGACCAAGCACGAGATGCACATCCGAATGATTGACGCCTTGCTGCTGTAACAACTGCGCAACAACACGCGTAGCATCCGTTCCGGTCACAGGCAAGCTCGCCACATGCTTAACCTCATGCAACAAGTGGCTTATAACTATCTGATTTGCAGACACAATCAAGCTAACAACTTGACGCTGCTTTCGGGTCGGAATTTTTGCGATCAAAGAAGAGAGTGCCATCTACGTCTACAACAAGTTAAGGTTTGTTAAAAACATGTTTGAAGTACGGCATATTCTATCAAAATTTACGCCAAAAAATAAGTGGTTATGGCGACAAAATCATGACACTCACGTATAAAATTTATCCATCACAGTGCGTACATTATTGTTTACGCCAACGTTGTCTTTTGCGGGTTGCAGGGCTACTTGAAAGCTCCGCACCTAACCATCGACCTTGACCTCCTTGTACGCCGAGTTGCATCAAAATTTTCCACTCATGCTCTGACTCGACACCAACTGCTAACACTTGCGTTGGTGTTGGCTCACAAGCCCCCAACATACTGCGCACATAAAGTTGATTTTCAGGGCGCAGATGAATGTCGCGAACCAGGCTTCTGTGCAGCTTGATATATTTAGGTTGAATGTCTTTCACGTAATGGGTGCTGACAACGGAACGACCCGCCTGATCGACCACCAACGGACACCCTAATGCACGGATCATGCGAAGCGTTGGACGCACGGCATCGAAGTGGTTGACTAGCGGCCCTTCTGACACTTCAAACATCAATCGATTTAGCACGCTGCGCGGTGTTTGGAGCAATGCATCTCGCAGCCATTTTTGGAAAGGTCGCTGACGCAATGATTCGGCACACACGTTAATGGCGAGGATTTCTCTGCCATCGCCTTGGCGAAGTTGCTGTAAGGCCTTGGTCACAACAGTACGATCGAGTCGGCTGTTAAAACCGATTAAATCTATCCCATTCATGAAGCGAGATGCTTTGACCACTAAACCATTTTCGTCTTTTATTCGCGCAAGAAGCTCAGTGTGAAGATCATTCTGCAGGCTGTCCTTCACGGTTTGACGGTATAAATCTGGTCCACCGTTTTCAAAAACACGTGTCAGTAGCGTACGCCAGCGCACGCTGCCTCGAGCATCTTCTGCTACCACATCTTTCTTAAAGGCATACCAGCCATTAGAAGCTTGCAAAACGGCACTGCGTTTTGCCATGTCGGCCTCTTCCATCAAACGACCGCGACGTTCGCCGGTGGTAAAGAAGGTCATCCCCATATGTGCCCAGTTTTCCTCCTCAAGTACTTCTGGAGGGGTTAAACGCTCTAACGCCTTCATGAGCTGGTTGGCAAATAATCGCGCTTCTTTGCCCGATTGGTGAACCAACAAGATGGCAAACTCAGTGTCGTAGTAGCGCGCCAAGATCGCATCAGGGAAACGCTGCACAGCATTCGACAGCACATTGCCGACTTCTTTGACCCATTCGTCAGCGCCGGATTTCCCAAGTTCTTGCACTAAAGCGTCCCACTCGCCAATTCGGATGATCATGACTGCACCCTGTGCACCTTTGTCTTGCAGCAGGGTTTGAAGACGGTTGTCGAACATCACGCGGTTAGCAGCACCAGTGAGTTTGTCGAGGAAGGTATTGGTTCGAATAAAGGTATCGAAGCGGCTGCGCTCCTGCCTTGCATCACGGAGCTCAGCAATCATTTGATCAAGTGCAATGCTGGCGGTAACTGGCCACTCTCGCTCGTCTCCCTTCTGCACTTCTTCCGCGCGACCAGCGAGAATCATTCTCCCCCGGTCTTCAAGCAGCTCTGCACCGTGCAATTGCATTTTGAGCCAACGAATGCCCCAAGCTAACGACAGCACGATAAACAAAACAGCAAGAGAAAGGGAGAACATGGGGCCGACGGAATACGCAAAATCTGCGTAAGGTGGTACGGCTTTTACCGTCACGAAGAAACCGGGGTTGTTCGGCAATTCATAGCGGTTTTCCACCAATTCCACCGGGCGAACTGCAATTTGGATTTGATCGTAGCGGTACAAAAGCCCTGTGCGGCTGCTGATTTCAAGCTCTACCACATCACTGGCTTTCAGCAATTTCGGTAGCCACATACCAATGTTTTCAGTTTCGACAGGATTAGTGACTGCGTCGTCGATTTGCACGACCACTTGTTTCAGGTAATGGGAGAGAAAGTCCGTTCCCAATTTACGGAAGCTGACGGCACCGCCAATAAAAAGCACAAACATCGCACAGACGACGATAAGCGTAACAAAAGCCACCAATCGATTGGTGAGCTTCATCCCGACAACTTTTCTCATGTAAAGTCCATTGTTGGTATTGGCCACTCTCTAAATCCTTATAAAGCAGTTTAGCGAGGCCAAGGTTGCATTTCGGCAAGTGTTTTAGAATATTGGTACGCGTTTACAGGCACGCGTTGTTCCACATGTCTCTCTGACTGACGCAGTGCGATCTTGTATGAATCTCAGACCTAATCAACAGTTTGGGGTTATTATCGTTCTTCCCGAAACGAAAGTGAACGCAATCTCAACACTATTGGAATGAATCATTAAATGGATTGGATCACCTGCGCTAAAAGCTATGTCACCGTGGTTGAAATGGGGTCGCTCGCTCAAGCGGCCACGAAGCTCAACACATCAAGTTCTGCACTCTCTAAGCGTCTCGCATGGCTTGAAAATCAACTCGGGGTTCAGCTACTCAAACGCACAACGAGAAACCTTACCATGACAGATGCAGGCCGCCTATTTTACCAGCGCGGGAAACTGCTGATTGATGACTGGACCCAACTGGTGTCTGAAACCACCTCCACCTATGGTGAAGTCAGCGGCGTTTTGCGCATTGCCGCCCCACTCGCCACAGGCAGTCGTCTTCTGATTAACAATATTGGCGAGTTCCTAACCGCTCACCCGAAGATTCAGGTAGAAATGCACACCCTTGCACCAGGGCAATTGCCCGATCCGAATCTGGATGTGGTCATTACTCGCGAACTCGCTGACTTTAATTCTGCGAGTTTTATTGCTACCAAGCTTTTTGATTTCCAACCGCGCTTTTTTGCCTCGCCAGGTTACCTTGCACAGCATTCGCCGATTCTAGAACCAGAGCAATTGTTGCAGCACAACTGTTTGCTCTATGGGTCAACAAGCCACCCTCAGGAACATGAATTTGAACATGGCAGAAAGCTGCGATTAGCAGGTAACTTTGTCTCGCCAAATCCTGAAGCCTTGGTGAACGCCGCCGTTGCGGGGCTGGGTATCATTTTGGTCGGCGATGTCACCATACGCAAGGAGCTGGATCAGGGGTTACTGGTTCCCGTATTACCTGAACTCCGTCAGCCCAAAAGTGCTGCTTATGCGTATTACCCAAAACTCGAATACAACCACACGAAAACACGCTTGTTCATCGACTTCATGAAGAACAAAGTGGCTCAATGAACCTGCAACAGAAAGCGCCTTCGTAAGCACCGATTGCTTTATCTCCATGATGCATTCGAAAGAGTATTGTTCATGCTCTCTAAACAACTCGACTCATATTCAATACAGAAGGATTTTGACGTTTGTGGTGAAGGTGAACGCGAATGAAAGGTGCAGAAGGTAGACGGGAATAATCGTTAAACCAAAAACAACAAACCCCGCCGAAGCAGGGTTTGTTTATGCATTCATGTCAATCATGCCAAGGCGATTGAGCGTGTTTTCATCACGAAGTGATTAGAACGGAATGTCATCATCAAAATCAGGCATGTCATTGTACTGAGGTGCTTGATTTTGTTGTTGAGGTGCTTGCTGCTGCGGCTTCTGCTGGTAAGAAGGCTGCTGAGGTTGACCCCAGTTACCACCTTGCTGCTGTGCATTTTGTTGAGCCGGTTGTTGGCCTTGGCCTTGACCACCGCCCATGCCACCACCAGAACGGCTGTCTAGCATTTGCATTTCGTTCGCAACGATTTCAGTCGTGTAGCGGTCTTGACCGTCTTGACCCTGCCACTTACGCGTTTGCAGGCGGCCTTCCAAATACACTTTTGACCCTTTTTTCAGGTACTCACCCGCGATTTCAGCAAGACGACGATACATCACCACACGGTGCCACTCTGTCATCTCTTTGTTTTCGCCAGTGCTCTTGTCGCGCCACGTTTCTGAGGTCGCAACGGTCAGATTAGCAACTGCACCGCCATTTGGCAGATAGCGAACTTCAGGGTCATTGCCCAAGTTGCCAATCAAAATTACTTTGTTTACACCACGGCTGGCCATATTTTGCTCCCAAACCTTTTCATTACGGCATCGAAATGCGCGATTCGCGCTTAAACGATGATGATAACAGATGCGAGAAAATTCTTCACAGCTTTGCATTGATTCTGTGGGCACGTTAAAAAGCCTCAATGCGTTTCATGTTTGCACGAATGAAATCAAAAACATCGAGTGAAGAAACAACGAAAAAGTGCAAATTGTATTAGACTTACAAAGAGTTTGAGTGAAACATCGCAATGCGCTGTTCATCAAAGAGTTCAAGAAATGATACGGATTGGTTCCAGCATGTGCAGTTAGAATGCTGCGACTTAATATATTTTGCGAACCATGTTCCAGATACACCAACGTGTGTCGGTGAGGGAAACCACTTCGTACTTATTTAAAGCATTAGGGATACACATGCCAATCATTGAAACCACCTCAGACAAATACACTATCCTGCTTGTTTCTGAACCTAGCATGACAATCAACGCGTTGATTTCCTGCCTCGAGAAAGAAATAGAGAGCAGTGTTGCACTGGTGGAAAAGCAAGAAATTGGCGATAAACTCGCAACCTCCTCAGGCCTCGTGCTTATCGATTTGAGCGCATTTGAAGGTGATGCAGTCAACTATGTGAAGCAGAGTCTTGCTCCATTTAGCGAGCAACATGTCTTCGCATTGTTTAATGCTCACGACTTGTCTGCCAAGGAGCTTGCAAGCTGGCCATTTATCAAGGGCGTATTCAAAAAAGAAGATGATCTCGAACATCTGTGCCACGGCATCGAAAAAATGCTTTCTGGCGAATACTGGCTACCTCGCCAGAAACTGGCCGAACTCATCCACTATTACCAACAGAACAACAACAACGCGATCGATTATTCGGAGATTTGTCTGACTAACCGAGAGCAGCAGATTCTACGTAAGCTGGTCACGGGTGCTTCCAACAGCGAAATCGCAGACAGCTTGTTCGTGTCTGAACATACCGTTAAGTCTCACCTCTATAATATCTTTAAGAAAATTAACGTTAAGAACCGTGTTCAAGCAGTATTCTGGGCAAAAAACAACCTTTCAGTCATCGGTCTCGACTACCAAGGCTAACCTGTTATAAGGAAAGACTTTTATAAGTGTTTCCTTATATTACCGCATTATCGAGACACCTCTGTATAGATTAACACACCATAGTGATAGAGCATGGTGTACGTTTATCCTCACATCTATTCACCCTCAGTGCACCCTGCAAAATAACAAAAATAGATGACGACCCAGTTGGCTTTCTTAGTAATTAATTTAAGAAAGGGGCAGGACAATGGCTGACATAAATGGCACCGCGGTAGCGGAAACGCTTTATGGCACAAACGAATCTGACAATATTTTTAGTTTTGGAGGAGATGACGTAAAAGTAGGGTTCGGCGGAGACGATAATGTATTCGGCGGCAGAGGCGATGACCTAATGACTGGTGGTGCTGGCAATGATTTCGTGAGCGGTGGTAGAGGCGACGATGTTGTTGGTGGTGGTAGCGGTAATGACATTCTCTACGGAGGATTAGGTAACGACTATGTGCTTGGAGGCACTGGAGACGACTTGTTATTAGCTGTGTCTGGCAACGATAAATTGTTTGGTGGTAGCGGCGATGACTGGTTAGTAAGCGGTATCGACAATGATTTCCTTATTGGGGGTTCAGGTGCCGATACATTTCTTTTCGATAACATTCTTGGCAACAGTACTGGCGATGATCGTGTTGTCGATTTTGAAATAGGCATAGACAGATTGTTTATTCGCGCGACAGGTGACACTGATTTCGCGTCACTCAGCATCTCCCAAGTGGGTATCAATACGTTAGTAAGCCTTGCGGATGGATCAAGCTTCATCCTCAACGGCATTACATCCACTGATTTATCTGCGAGTGATTTCCATATTGTCTAAATAATTTTCACCACGTTTAGCAAGTAGGCAGCCCACCGATTGTGAGTTGCCTACTTTACAATTCATTATCCCTCCCCCTTTGACCGAGCCTGCAGACTTTTTTACAAGCACTGAAAAGAAACCTCACACCCCTTGCGCCTAAGTTGCGACTTCGACTCAATATTAAGACCCCATTACTAAACCCTATGCTTAACAACCTAGACAGCACATATTTAAAAACCAAGGCATGCATAATCACCTTGATTTACATAGAAAAATAGGAAAAAACAAGAAGTCACATGGTCGTGTCACATTCACGAACTTGCTGATTTGTACCAATAAATCCGCTTCAAGCCATGACGACATTTTCTCAATACCACTCAAGATTGAGACAACATAAAAATGTCGACTGCGTCAAAGTATACCTGCTCAAAAATTGGCAAGCCTTCCCGTGTTTTAACGCTTGCCAAACATTATAAAAATATAAAAAACGTCAACGTTGGTATTCATTCAATTGCTTTAGGCAACTTTGCAAAGGACATAGAGAAAATATGGCTTCAATTAACGGTACATCGGGAGCGAATACTCTCGACGGTTCTCGCGATGCAGACACGATCAATGGTTTTGGTGGCGATGACCGCATCATTGGTTTTGGTGGCGACGACGATATTTTTGGTGGAAGCGGCAATGATTTCTTGATCGGTGGCGCTGGGAACGATGTGGTTCGTGGCGGTAGAGGTGATGATTTCGTTGGTGGTGGTAGCGGCGATGACATCCTCTATGGTGGCGTGGGTAACGACACCGTGCTGGGAGGAACGGGTAACGATACTTTATATGCGGATTCAGGTAACGACCGTTTGTTTGGTGGCTCAGGTGACGATTTACTTGTTAGTGGCACTGGCAATGACTTTCTGATCGGCGGAAGTGGTGCTGACACCTTCCTATTCGACAACATCTTGGGTGAAGGTACAGGTAGCGACCGCGTGACAGATTTCGAAGTCGGCGTCGATCTGATCTTTATCCGCGCATCGGGTGACACTGACTTTGCGTCACTTGATATGACACAAGTAGGCAATAACACAGTGATTGATCTGGACAACGGATCAAGCATTACCCTTAACAATATTTCGGTTACAGATCTTACTGCTGACGACTTTCAGATTGTCTGACGGTAAGCGAACTATACTCAAGACAGCCAGCACGAATGCTGGTTGTCTTTTTTAGAATTCACTTTAAGCCTTTGCATCGATTGAAAATATCAATTTGGAGCAAGGCATTTGCGCTAGGTTTGCCATGTCTTTGACTACAGAAAATCAATTAAAAACGACATTAGACCAATGTAAGAAAACGCTCCTTTTGGTGATAGCCTTCAGTTGCGTAATCAACTTACTTGTTCTTGCTGTACCCATTTACATGCTTCAAATCTACGATCGCGTTATCGGCTCGCGCTCCATTGATACCCTCTTATTACTGACTGTCATCACGGTGTTCGCACTCCTCACAATGGCAGTACTAGAAAGCGTACGTACCCGTGTCATGGTGCGAATTGGTGCTTGGTTTGACCAAAGTTTGTCACCTGACATTCTCAGCGGCAGCATCGCGGCACAACTTCGCCAAGGCATTTCAGCCTCCGTGCAGAGCTTGCGTGATGTCGCAGCAATCCGCGGCTTCATCGGCGGGAACTCGGTCATCCCCGCGCTCGATGCACCTTGGACGCCGGTGTTTCTGACGTTCGTTTTCTTTTTGCACCCTATTCTCGGCCTTATCGCTACCATCGGTGCTGTCATCCTTTTCATCATTGCCCTTGTGAATGATGCCGTGACACGTAAAGCCCACAAGACAGCCAATGAATCCGCCATTCTTGCTATGCAGCAAGCGGAATCTGCTGCGCGCAATGCTGACGCCATTGAAGCCATGGGCATCATGCCGAACTTCATCAAGAACTGGACCGCATTGAACAGTAAAAGCATCGAAGGGCAAATCGTTGCGAACTCAAAAGGCGCGACCCTCACCGCCACGTCAAAGTTCATTCGCATGCTACTGCAGATTGCGATGCTGGGTGTAGGCGCATGGTTAGTGATCGAAAACGAGCTCACGGCGGGTGCCATGATTGCGAGCTCTATTTTGATGTCTCGCGCCCTTGCGCCGGTTGAACAAGCCATTGGGGCTTGGGGAACCGCGATTTCAGCCCGACAAAGCTATCAACGATTGAGAGAGCAAATCCCAATGTTCCCTGAGCGTGCGAAATCCATGCCGCTACCAAAACCTAACGGTGCGCTGTCAGTTGAGAAAGTGACGTACTTTCACCCAGGGCAAGCAGAACCTGTGCTTCATGGCATCACATTTAAGCTCGCAGCTGGTGAAGCACTTGGCGTGATTGGTCCATCAGGAACAGGTAAATCAACCCTCGCACGACTTTTACTCGGCAACTTAACCGCAAATGCGGGTTGTGTGCGCCTAGATAATATGGACGTAGCTAAATGGGATCCTGATGATCTTGGCCCTCACTGTGGCTACCTGCCTCAAGATGTTGAACTGTTTCCTGGCACGATTCGCCAGAACATTGCGCGTATGTCAGAAGGCGAGCCGGATCTTGTCATCCAAGCCGCGAAGCTTGCTGGGTGCCATGATTTGATCCTGCGCCAGCGACAAGGCTACGACACCGTGGTTGGTGAACGAGGCCTTGGGCTTTCGGGGGGCGAACGTCAGCGTATTGCCCTTGCTCGTGCACTTTATGGCAACCCAAGTCTTGTCATTCTTGATGAAGCAAACGCCAACCTTGATGGTGTCGGTGAAGTGGCATTACAACGCGCCATTACCTATCTCAAATCGCGTAAAGCCACCGTTATTTTGGTTGGGCACCGTCCAAGCATGATGCAATCAATGGATAAACTTATGGTGCTGCAAGACACCCAAATTCGCGCCTTTGGCGATCGTGACGAAGTATTGAAACCTCTGCTTGATCAAAGCGCTGCTCTTACATCAAAAGGAGGAAGTAAGTAATGGCAATTCCAGCAATTCGTCCGCTTGCTATCACAGGCTTCGCCGTCATCGCATTGTTCTTTGGCACCTTTGGTGTGTGGGCAGTATTTAGCAAACTCGATGGTGCATCGATTGCCCCAGGTATCGTGACCATTAATAGTCAGCGTAAAACTGTCCAGCATTTAGAAGGCGGCATCATAGCCCGGCTCACTGTCGCCGAAGGAGATACCGTCGAAAAAGGGCAAACACTCATCATGCTTGATGATACCCAAGCCCGTTCACAGCTTGAACTTCTGGTTAACAATAAACGCAATGCACAGGCTCGCGAAGCGCGTTTAATCGCCGAGCGTGACAATGTCAAAGGCATCGTATTCCCCCAGTCTTTGCTGGACGATGAAGATGACCCTCGCGTTGAAGAACTCCTGACTAACCAACACCGCATTTTTGTCGCTCGTCGTGGGTTCTTCGAATCCCAAAAAGAAATCATCAATAAACAGCTAGCGCAAAATGAAGCGGAGTTAGATGGTCAATCAAAGCGCTTAACCATTGAGAGGCGTCGCCTCTCAATCATCGGCGAAGAAATCGCGGGTAACCGTAAGTTGGCAGAAAAAGGGTATGTGAGTAAAACACAGGTACTTCGCCTTGAGCGTGAAGAGACCCAGATACTCAGTACCATTAGCCAAATTCAATCCAATGCCACCCGCCTTGCGCAGAACGTTGCAGAAAGCCAAGCGCAGCTCAAAGAACAAGAGTTAGAGCGCATTAAGGAAATCGTGGAAGGCTTGCGTGAAAGTCGTCAAGAAAGCTATGAGCTTGACCAACAGATCGCAGCAGCGACCGATGTCCTCAACAGAACGAAGATTCTCGCGCCGCTCAACGGTACCGTACTTAACCTTCAAGTCTTCTCTGAGGAAGGGGTTATTTCTCCGGGGCAAGAACTGCTCGACATTGTGCCTAACAACGAACGTATGGTGATTGAAGCCCGTGTCGACCCGTCAGACATCGATCAGGTCAGTGCTGGCATGAAAGCACAGATTCGCCTTACTGCGCTAAGTATGCGCAGTGTCAAACCCTTGAATGGCGAATTGCTGACAGTTTCTGCTGACCGACTCGTTGATGAACAATCAGGCCTAGCTTACTACCTAGCGCGCGTTGAGTTAGTGGATAACGTGCAAGAAATGCTAAACGGCATCGTTCTCTATCCAGGAATGCAGGCAGAAGTCATGCTTTTGACGGAACCTCGCACTCCACTTAACTACCTGACAAAGCCTTTGACAGAGAGTTTTAATCGCGCATTCCGTGAAGAATAATCTAGACACCACTCAGTCTTAACACCAACTAAAGACTGAGTGACTTTTATTGGAATTTAATTTCAGCTGACGACTAAATTTTATTTCTTTCACACTTTATCTTAAAAAAAACACAAGAAATGCATATGCGCGTGATGGATATCACACTGAGGGGGAACTTTGTTAACTAACTGTTCTTTACGCATAAAAACGCTAGTGCACTGCAACTGAAATGTCATGTTTAAAAATAGGACAAACTTCATCTTCTCTGAGTTATCGCATGCTGTTTTACTGTGCACGCTTGTTGGGAACCGATAGCAACTAGAACAAACGCTTCCCTCGCTAGCGAGCTTGGGATGAGTGGTTTACTTTTTAAGTATAAGAAATAAAAAAACCACTCTTATTCAAACTCATGCAACAACATTGTGAGCCTGCATTTTATGGACAGCAGAAAAATTCGCACACACGGCACAGAATTCGCCATCCTCTACCGAATATGTGATTTGGCCGTGATTGGAGGAACGCTAGCGATAGCAAGCTGGCTTTACTTGGGACAACTGTACAAAGACTATCTGCTCATTGTTACGCTAACAGCGGTGTGTTTTTTGCTGTTTGCTGAAAGTGCGCACCTTTATCGCTCTTGGCGTGTCAGTAATTTCCAAGGACAAATGGTTGCCACCCTACTTCCGTGGTTTGGTGCCAGTGCCGTGCTCGTCACCTATTTCTTCTTTACCCAAAGCGGTATTGAGTATTCGCGTGCCGTCATGATGCTGTGGTTTTTACTCGGCTCAATCAGCCTGGTGTTGTGGCGCTATAGTGCGCGTATGGCACTTAGCCACCTTCGCAACAGCGGTATCAATACCCGTCGCGCAGCCATCATAGGCACCACGGCAAACGGCATTGATCTTGCGCGTGAATTCCAACGCAACCATGCCTTGGGCATCAAGCTAACGGGCTTTTATGAAGACCGTGGCGCGGATCGCATTGAAGGCAGTTTGCCAGCCCCCATGCTCGGCAAAGTTGAGGATGCATTAGAGCAAGCCAAACGCGGCGAGTTACAGCATGTTTATATTGCTATGCCTATGCACGCGAAAGACCGCATAGCACGCTACCTCAACCTGTTTGCCGATACCACGGCTACCACGTATCTCGTGCCAGACTTTTTCACTTACAACTTACTACATAGTCGCTGGCAAACGGTGGGGCATGTTCACACCTTGAGTGTGCACGACACGCCTTTTAATGGTTTAGCTGCATGGACCAAGCGCATGGAAGATATCATTTTATCGCTTCTTATCTTGTTGCTGATATCTCCCGTCATGTTGTTCGTTGCTGCTGGCGTAAAACTGTCGTCATCAGGCCCAATCATCTTTAAGCAATATCGTTATGGCTTAGATGGTCGAAAAATTGATGTATGGAAATTTCGTTCCATGTCCGTCATGGATAACGGCGATGACGTGAAACAAGCCACGAAGAATGATCCTCGCGTCACCCGGTTTGGTGCGTTCATTCGCCGTACGTCATTGGATGAGTTACCGCAGTTTTTCAACGTACTGCAAGGCTCGATGTCTATCGTTGGTCCTCGCCCTCATGCCGTGGCGCACAATGAACAATACCGCGCGATTGTTGATCGCTACATGCTTCGCCATAAGGTGAAGCCAGGCATCACAGGTTGGGCGCAGATCAACGGCTACCGTGGCGAGACAGACACGCTAGATAAAATGGAAAAACGTATCCAATTCGACTTGGAATACATTCAAAACTGGTCACTGTGGATGGACATAAAGATCGTCTTCGCGACGGTATTTAAAGGGTTCGTTGGTAAAACGGCCTACTAAGGAGAGTTGTGTGAATTACAAAGTGAGCTGTCTTGTAACACTCAGTGCGCTGCCTCTGTCTGTCGCAGCGGTAGAGCCCTTGGCGTACCAAACTGAAAACGGCATCGACGTTACCCCCACAGTGGAAATGAGTGCGGGGCACAACGACAACGTTCGCCGCACAACCACTGATACCGTCAGTTCTCCAATGCTGAAGATCTCGCCGAAGGTTATTGCACTTTTTCAGACAGACATGGGGACGTATCAGTTTGATTACCGCCTTGACGCGGTCAGTTATTCAGATAGCAGTGAGGACAGTTATGCAGATCACCAAGCTCACATTGGAACAGTTTGGATGTTCGATATTCGACATCGACTGCGCATTAACTATACCTATCAAAGTATTAATGAAGAGCGTGGAACTGGGTTAACGGAAGGTTATAGCCTCTCTGTGGATGAACCTTTACGTTTCGATTACCACCAATTCAACACGCGTTATACCTATGGAGCTGCTGGCGCGAAGGGGCGTCTTGTCGGTATCGCTGGCTACGATGCTAAAGCCTACGATGACGTTACTTTCACAACGAGGTCCGTTCAACAATCTCGTTACTACAATTGGAAGCAACCCTATGTGGGTGGTGAATTTTACTACGCTGTATCCAATTATTTCTATGCGGTTGCGATCGGACGTATCGCAGATAGAACCTATGACGAAGCTGCGCCTAATGTGATTTCTCGCGACAACACCAACTCAACACTTTATGGCGGTTTGGAGTGGGACATTACAGGAAAAACACAGGGTAAATTGCTCTTAGGTGTTCAAAATAAAGATTTTGACGATAGCGGTAGAGAAACATTCCAAGGCTTTAGTTGGCGCGCTAACTTGAGTTGGAGACCTGCGGAATACAGCGAACTACGTTTGGAAACACGCGATTACGCTCGTGACCCCGATTTAAACGCTGATTACGTAAAAGACCGTTCAGTAAAAGTGGATTGGGAGCATTACTGGACACCGAGACTGAGCACGCTCGCGACGGTCAGATATGGAAAAAATGAATACCCCGGCGATATCCGCGTAGACGACGATACGCTGGCTGAAGTTTCGGCAACTTATAGTCTGGCACGCTGGTGGGATGTCACTGTCGGCGTCAGTAAATTTGACCGAGACTCTACGTTCACTGGGTTTAGTTATGATCAAACTCGGTTCTTCTTGGGAATGGAAGTGAGCCTTTAAATGCAAAAATTACTATGGATATGGATGTTCCTGTTTTCCATGGGCATAGCTCATGCGGAAACTGAACAATATGTACTGGATGATGGCGATCGTATTTCTATCAAGGTTTATGGTGAGGAAGATCTCTCCATGGACATCCTTCTCAGTACACAAGGTCGATTCGATTACCCGTACTTAGGGCGTCTTCAAGCGGCGGGGAAAACCGTCGGGCAGGTGCAAAGTACAATCGAAAAAGGCCTTCGCGGTGATTTTCTCATTGACCCAAAAGTAACGGTCAATGTGATTCAGTTCCGCAAGTTCTACGTCAATGGCGAAGTCAATCATCCAGGAGGATACGACTTTCAGCCCGGCCTAACGGTCGCGAAAGCCATTGCGATTGCCGGTGGTTTTACCGACCGTGCATCCAGAAACAAAATTCAAAAGACAGACAGTAAAAAATCCACGACTCAAAAGAACGTCGGTTTGTCTCAATCTGTTGGCCCTGGTGACATCATCGTGGTTGAACAGAGCTTTTTTTAGCGCTGCTGTAAGTAAACGAAAGGACATCGCTCAATGAAATTGATAGAGCCTAACCAAGGATCGGAACCGTCAGGTCTCGACCTAAAACGCTATCTTGGTGTTATTGCACGATACTGGATACCGATCACCGCATTTGTCGTGATCGTTACTTTCATATCAACATTGCTCATTTTGATGATCAAGCCTGTGTACCGTGCAACCGCCACCTTACTGATTGAGGCACAAGCCAGTAACGCCATTTCTATCGAAGAAGTTTACGCGCTTGATACCAGTAAGAAAGAATATTACCAAACCCAATTCGAGATCCTTCGCTCCAACCACATTGCTGAAAGTGTGATCGACGAATTAGGTCTTGGCCAATTGCGTGAGTTTAACAATTCCGTCGGTCAACCCACAGGCCGGGATAAGTTACTTAGCGTACTTAAAAATATTCCGTTGTTAGGTGACTACCTACCTGTTGCATCGCAACCATCAGAAGATCCTAACAGCGATGCGGCCAAGCAGGCTGTATTGCTAAAATTCAAATCGCACATGTCGATTGAACCCATTCGAAACACACAATTAGTGAAGATCCACTTTGGCTCCGCCGACCCTATGCTGGCAGCGAAAGTGGCCAATGCGATAGGTCAGGCTTATATCGAGTCCAACTTAGAAGCGAAATTGGTCGCGACACAAACGGCTTCGATTTGGATTAACGAGCGCCTTGGTGGTTTGAAAGATAACCTTGCCGATGCCGAAACCGCACTAACGCAATTTTTAAAACGTGAAGGCCTTATCGAGCTCAGTGATATCGATGAACTGGCGGGCACGGAACTCACGAACTTAACCATTCGCGTCTCTGAAGCCAAAGAACGTCGTGTTGCCGCAGAAAGCCTGTTCTCTTTGTTGCAAAACAAAGGAGCGACTGGCGATGGCTTGCTGTCAGTGCCTGAAATTTCCAATCACCCACAGGTGCGTGATGTTAAAAATGCCGAGACAGATGCAGAACGTAAAGTGTCTGAAATGTCCAAACGCTATGGCCCAAAACACGACAAGATGATCCAAGCGCGTGCTCAACTTACTGCCGTTCAAAATCGTGCAAACACCGTCATCAGAGAACTGGCTCGCGGCATTGAGAAAGAGTTATCCAGTGCGCGTAAAAATGAGAAAGCACTGACGGCTGAATTAAACGCAAAGAAGGGCGAATACCAAAACATCAGCAGCAAGCGCGCGCAATATGATTCGCTTAAACGCGATGTCGAATCTAGCCGCCAGCTCTACGAAATTTTCTTGAACCGAGAAAAAGAAACCAACGCCACCAGCGATTTCCAAGATGTCCAGGCTCGTTTTACAGATACAGCCAAGACGCCGCAAAACCCGTATTTACCAAAAACATCGAAGCTGATCGTGATCAGTGCCGCATTCGCAGTACTGTTAGGCATAGTCTGCGCTTTCCTTGCTGATGCATACCGCAATACCATTGAAAAACCTGATGATATTGAGGAGAAGCTAGGATTGCAGCATTTAGGATTCCTGCCACGTGTCAAGGCGCGCCGCTTTAAGAACACCCCGTTGGATCACACCTTGTATTACGATCCCGACGCCACCTTATTTAGCGAATCCGTTCGAACCATTCGCACGTCGATTCTGCTGACGCTTACTAACTCGAAACGCAATGTTCTTTCTGTCACTTCTTCTCTTCCTTCAGAAGGTAAAACCACAGTGGCACTGAATCTTGCGCAGTCACTGGCAAAAATGGAACGCACGCTTCTTATTGACTGTGACCTTCGCATGCCAGCCATTGGTCAACGTTATGGACTGCCTAAAAACCAGCCAGGATTGACCAATGTTTTGGTCATGGGTACAGACGTGACCGAGTGTATTTTCCACGACGACGAGTCTCAACTTGATGTGTTACCAGCTGGTCTACTGCCGCCTAACCCACAAGAACTATTGAGCTCACCGAAGTTCGCCACACTGCTTGAGCAGCTCAAACAAACATACGACCGCATCGTGTTAGACACACCACCGATTCACGTTGTGAGTGACAGTCTGATCTTAGGTCGACTGGCTGGCGGCATGATTTTGGTGGTGAAAGCGGAAGTGACCACCGAACAACAAATTAACCATTCAGTCGGGCAACTTGTCCGTCATGACATTCCTGTGGATGGCGTTGTACTGAACCAGCTATCAAGCAAATACGCAGAGGAAAAATACAAGCTGCACTATGGTTACTACAACAACAATACAAGGGACGAAGGTACCTTAGAGGCGAGTTAAGCACCTCAAGGTAATAAGGAAATACCATAATAATGAAAACAAGTTTTGATGTATTTAACGGCGATGCCGATGGGATTTGTGCACTGATACAACTCCGACTTGCGACCCCCAAGAACAGCAAGTTGATCACGGGCGTAAAGCGAGATATCGCCTTACTCAAACAAGTGGATCCCGCCGTGGCACAAGATGTCACCGTGTTAGACGTGGCGATGGGAAAGAACCGCGCAGCATTGGACAATTTATTGTCTCAAGGTGTGCGCGTGTTCTACGTGGATCACCACAACCCCGATGAGATCCCCGAACACAACGCGCTGACCACGCACATCAACACCGCAGCCAACACCTGCACCAGCCTGATTGTCGATAAATTGCTCGAAGGCAAGTATCGCGAATGGGCCTTGGTTGGAGCTTATGGCGATAACCTGTTTGCCGTCGCAGATACCTTGGCGAACAAAACAGGGCTAAGCGACGCAGACAAAGAAAAGCTCAAGCAGTTTGGTACCTACCTAAACTACAACGGCTATGGCGCCTCTTTGGCTGATTTACTGTTTTCTCCCGCAGAGCTCTACCGCTTTCTTGCGCCTTATCCTTCACCGTTCAATTTTATCGCCGAGCGCCCTGATGTGTATTCCACGTTAGAGCAAGGCTATTTGAGCGATTCTGAGAAAGCCGCATCGATTGTGCCTATTTCTGAAGAAGCGGGATCGCGCGTGTTTATGCTGCCCGATGAAGCATGGGCTCGACGAATCAGCGGCGTGTTCTCCAACGATTTAGCCAACCAAGACCCTGCCCGTGCAAATGCCGTGATTACAGCAAAAGCCGATGGCAACTACTTGGTCAGCATTCGCGCGCCACTCAAGAACCGCATCGGCGCCGACGAACTCGCTGCGAAGTTCCCAACAGGGGGCGGACGCAAAGCAGCCGCAGGTATCAACGCACTACCTGCAGAACAACTATCTGAATTTATCAATGCGTTCCACCAGCAATATTTGCTGGCAACGTAAGAAGGGACTGAACATGGTGGACAAGATTTCGCTGAACCAAACCCATTTGAAACAACTCGAGAACGAGTCGATTCATATCATTCGAGAAGTCGCCGCAGAGTTTGATAACCCTGTGATGCTTTACTCGATTGGTAAGGATTCGGCAGTCATGCTCCACCTAGCGATGAAAGCATTCTATCCAGGAAAGCCACCTTTCCCTCTGCTCCATGTCGATACCACGTGGAAGTTTAAGGAAATGATTACCTTCCGTGATGCGTTCACCAAAAAGCACGGATTAGATTTGAAAGTTCACATCAACCAAGACGGTGTGGACATGAACATTAGCCCGTTTGAGCATGGCAGTGCGAAACACACTGACATCATGAAAACCCAAGGCTTAAAACAGGCGCTGAACCAATACGGTTTCGATGCCGCATTCGGCGGCGCTCGCCGTGATGAAGAAAAAAGCCGCGCCAAAGAGCGAGTCTATTCGTTCCGCGATAAACACCACCGTTGGGATCCTAAAAACCAACGTCCAGAGCTGTGGGATACCTACAACGGCCGAGTAAACAAAGGCGAGAGCATCCGTGTATTCCCGCTTTCAAACTGGACCGAACTGGATATCTGGCAATACATCTATATGGAAAACATCGAAATCGTTCCACTCTACTTCTCAGAGAAGCGCCCAGTGGTTGAGCGTGATGGCACCTTGATCATGGTCGATGACGATCGCATGCCGCTTGAAGATGGTGAAAAGCCTGAAATGAAGTCGGTGCGCTTTCGCACCTTGGGCTGTTACCCACTGACAGGTGCCGTGGAGTCAACGGCGGCAACATTGCCTGAAATCATCCAGGAAATGTTGCTCACCAAGACGTCAGAGCGTCAAGGCCGTGTGATTGACCATGACCAAGCGGGCTCAATGGAGCAGAAAAAACGAGAAGGCTACTTCTAACAAAGCCTCACTATTACCCATTTAGATTATTGCTTGCCTGCAAAGGAGTGACTCATGAGCCACAGCTCAGATTTGATAGCATCAGATATTGAAGCGTATCTTCACCAGCACGAAAACAAAGACCTGCTGCGCCTACTTACGTGCGGCAGCGTGGATGACGGTAAATCCACCTTGATCGGACGCCTATTGTTCGACACCAAGTTGATCTTCGAAGATCACCTCTCAAGCCTTCATAAAGACAACGCGCGCGTCGGTAATGCAGGCGAAAGCCTTGACCTCGCATTGCTGGTCGATGGCCTGCAATCAGAGCGCGAGCAAGGCATCACCATTGACGTTGCCTACCGTTATTTCTCAACAGAAAAGCGTAAGTTCATCATTGCTGACTGCCCAGGGCACGAACAGTACACCCGAAACATGGCCACCGGTGCATCGAACTGCGAACTCGCGATTGTGATGGTTGATGCGCGCAAAGGCTTGCTCACCCAAACGCGTCGTCACAGCTACATCGTCAGCAAACTTGGCATTCGCCATGTGGTGGTTGCGATCAATAAAATGGACTTGGTGGATTTCGACGAAACCGTCTTTGAGAATATCAAAGCGGAATACCAAGCCATGGCGACGCAACTCGGCATCAAAGACGTTCAATATGTGCCGATCTCTGCGCTGGATGGGGACAATGTGGTTTCCGCGAGCAAAAGCATGCCTTGGTATAAAGGCTTGCCAATGATGGGCATGTTGGAAGCGGTTGAAATAAGCCGTGACCAAAACCTCGAATTGATGCGCTTCCCCGTGCAATACGTCAACCGCCCTAACCTTGATTTTCGTGGTTACTGCGGCACGTTAGCGTCAGGGGTTTTGCGTAAAGGTGACGAAGTGATGGCACTACCATCCGGTCAAACCAGCACAGTCACCAGCATTGTGACCTACGATGGGGAACTTGATGCCGTTGCGCCAAACAATGCCGTCACTGTTACGCTCGCTGATGAAATTGATATTTCGCGTGGCGACATGATCACCCATGCCGACACAGCACCAAAGCTCACTGACCACCTTTCGGCTTCACTGGTATGGATGGCACAAGACGCGCTGAAAACAGGCCGCGACTATGACTTCAAATTTGCCAGCCACAGCCTGACCGGACACGTGACGAAGGTGAATCACAAGATTGATATCAATACGTTTGAGGAACTCTCTTCTGACGCACTCGCGCTCAATGAAATTGGCGTTGTCGATTTGCATTTGAATGCCCCTGTCGCGGCGGATAATTACGCCACGGTGAAGAAAACGGGCGCCTTTATCATTATCGATAGGCTCACCAACATCACCATTGCCGCGGGTATGGTTGAAGCGCTGCATTCGCAAAAAGACGCGAAAGCAACACGCCAATATACCGATGCAGAAATTGCGTTGAACCGCTACATTCGCGAAAACTTCCCTGAATGGGAAGCGAAGTCAGTCGAATAAAACGACGAGCGAGAGGAAGGGAATCGGTGAACAGCATAGCGTGCGATGCCAACAGGGAGAGTGCCGCGACAATGAGCGTGAAAGTACTTCATATCATTAATGATCTGTCTCGAAATGGCGGCGCTCAGCGGTTTGTGATTGATTTAGTTTCACCGCCACCGCAAGGCTATGACATTCGTGTTATCACGCTTGAAGACACCAATGATTTTTGCGAAGAGTTGGAAGCGCTCGGCGTGAGATGCGATGTGTGGGAGCACCTGTCATGGAAAGAAAAGTGGCAGGCTTTGCGCTGGCCAGATGTCATTCACGGCCACCTTTTCCCTTCGATTTATCTCGCATTGGCGGCGTTTGGTAAAAAACGTGTCCAGACCGAACACGCGACCCATAATCGCCGACGTGATCATGTCTGGATGAAGCCGTTCGAGCTGTTTCTTTATTGGCGCTATCACGTCACCGTGTGCATCACTGAACAAGTGAAAGACGCACTGGAAGATTTCTTACCCCTATATAAAAAGCACTATCGTGTTATTTTTAACGGCGTCGATCTGACAAAGTATCCCCTGGAAATAAAATCGCAGCCCGCACCTGATCAACCGCGTCGCATTGGCATGGTGGGACGGTTTCATGCCTACAAAGACCACCCAACTGTGATCCGCGCCTTGGCTGAATTGCCTGAGCACTACGAACTGCACTTTGCAGGTGATGGTGATCGTCGTGACGAATACATGGCGTTGGTAAAAGAGTTAGGGCTGGAAAAACGCGTCATTTTTCATGGTGTGTTAACGGACATTCCCGCGTTTTTAGATTCGCTCGACCTGTACGTACAAAGTTCTAGCGTAGAGGGGTTTGGCTTGGCTGCCGTCGAAGGCATGGCGGCAGGTTTGCCGGTGCTGGCAAGCAATGTTCCAGGCCTTAGCGAAGTCATGGGCGATGAACGTTACCTGTTCGAGCTTGGCAATGCACACGCATTAGCATCGGCCATTCAACGCCTGTGCGATGACGAGAGCACGTACCAAACCGCATCTGAATATGCGATCTCTCGTTGCCAGGTATTTACGCTTGATGCCTTCCGCACGCATTACTATCAAACATATCAAGGATTGGTAGATGGCACGGTCAGTTGAGCATCTTGCTGCGTTTGCAGTTATCCTTTTCTTTGTCCCGTTTAAAACCAATCTCTCGGGCATTGAACTGTATATCGCCGATCTTATTGGCATCGCCTCTTTAGGCGTAATGGGTGTTGCGACTGCCCGTGGGCGCTTGCACCACTCAACCATTCAAGCCTCTAGCTTCATTTTCTTGTTTGTACTTTACATATTGCTGGCTGGCACACTCAGTGATGTTCCCGCCAAACTTGTGCTTATTGAAATGGTGCAATGGCTGTCCGTTGCCGCTTTTTTGGGAGTGTTACATCAAGCGGGCCTATTAGCCTCACCACGATTTCTCTCGCTCGTCGCCTTGTATGCGCTAGCGGGCTCTTTGTACACCGCGGTTTGGCACTTGGCTCAGCCCGGTTTGCCCGACTTTAAGCAGCTCTCCAATACTAAGTACTTCTTTGGGTTTACCTGCGCAATGCTCTACTTGCTTCGACATCACATCAGTTATAGCCGTATTTTATTTGCTGTCGCATTTGTTCTATTGGTGATGTCAGAAGAGCGTAAAGCGTTGTTAGGGGTTGTGATGATGATTGCCTGCGATCACCTCTTTTGCCAACAAACTCATCACCCAAGAGAGAGAACCACTCGTGTCGCCATCATGACTTTTGTGTTGTTTGGTGGGCTGCTAACAGCATTCTCCATTTGGTATATTGTTGGATTGCCGGCCATTTTAGACCGGTTCGAATTCACCCAATTTGATATTTTGTTTGCCGACCAACAAGCGGCGCGTTGGGACTCGGAAGCCTGGCGCAAACTTCTGCTTGCCAATGGATTGTCACTGTTTTTGGAATATCCCATTTTTGGTGTTGGCCCCAAAATGCTCCCTGAGCACATAGCTCCCTACTTTCAAAATGAAGCGCTGGCCATTTACACCCACAACTTTGCACTTGACGTGGCCATTGAATACGGCGCGGTCGGCTTATCTATATTGATCGGTGGCTTTCTGCTTGCACTCATGCGCCTCTTTCGCGCTCGCATGGAAAACCCTGTTGCCTTCCTACTGGGGGTATACATTCTTTCTATGGTGTTATTTGTTGCCGTAAACAGCACCATCATGTTGATGTTCTTATTGCCCTTATTTATCAATGTTCGCAGTGAATCTTTCGCACGACGTCTCTCTCAGAAAACAAGCCGTTATCGTGCTGTTTCAACGAATCGCGAATCAACACCCTCATCGCTCCCGACGAGTGCATCCATTATCACAGACCCAATCCCCCCTCACGAGGAGAAGTAATGAAGTTCAGCCTTGCCCGACAACGCGCGTTTGACCAAACACTGCGAGAGCCTAATTTTGTGTTGGTGTACCAAATGGGTAAAGTTGGCTCATCCTCCATTGAGGCATCATTAGAGCATTGCAACATTCCAAGCTGGCACATTCATACCTTCGACGATAACGAAGAATTTCAGATGTACCGCAATACGTCCGATGTAGGCTGTTTCTTTGATTGGCACATCCGCGCGGCTTACCGACTCACGCTCGCGCACAGACTGCGTATCCTCAAAAAGCGCGATCATATTAAGATCATCACGCTTGTTCGCGATCCTGTTGCCACCGTGGTTTCACGCTTTTTCCAAGACCTTCACATTCAATTGATCGAAGGAAAGAAAAACAATGCCATTCATGGCGACATGGATGCCACCCTCAACCACCTCATCGATGCGTTTGATAACAAGCTGCGCCATGACTACTTTACGGAATGGTTCGACAGAGAGCTAAAGCGTCAGTTTGGCGTAGATGTGATGCCACACCTGACGGATGCGACGCAAACACATTGGCGTATTCAAGAAAATGGTTGTGATGTGCTGCTGATGAAATGCGAAGCCATCAACCAATCCGCAGAGGTGTTGGGGACGTTTTTGGATCAAACGGATTTCTCGCTGCAATCAAGCAATGAGGCCTCCAACAAATGGTACTCAGCCTTGTATCAACGTTTCAAAGAGACGTACCCATTCGAGCGTTTGTTTTGCCTTTACGACGCGCCGATTTACAAGGCCGTTTATAGCGACGATGAAATCGCACGCTTTAAGCAAAAGTGGGGACGCTAATGAAGACGATTCTTCATATTACAGAAGCCTTTGGTGGCGGCATTCAGACAGCACTGTGCAGCTACGCAAAATCCACCGAAGGTGACCCTATACGTCACCTTCTTTTGGCGAGGTTGCGCCCTCAAGATGACACGGGCCTGGCCATCAAGAACTTGTTTGACGAAGTCGAAACGGTCGATGGCGGTTTGCTTCACTTTTATCGCTGCGCGCGTAAAGCCGTGCTTCAGCACAAACCGGATGTGATTCACCTTCACTCAAGCTTCGCCGGATTTCTGTGCCGTTTTCTTCCCAAAGGCAATGCAAAGCTTGTATATACCCCGCATTGCTATGCCTTTGAGCGTCGCGACATCCCTGATTGGAAACAAGAAGTCTACATGCGTTTGGAGACCTTTGGTTTATCACGCATTGATGTGATTGCAGGGTGTAGCGAGCGAGAGTGTCAGTTGGGTTTAGAACTGGGGGCAAAGCGCGCGGTTCATCTCAATAACTATGCCGAACTCAGTCCTGAATTGATGGCGGATTCGCAAGCGCCCTCTCAAGACAGCGATGAAAACGCAGAAAGCCCACGCACTAAAGTGGTCATTGTGGGCCGTGTTTCACCACAAAAAGATCCTGAGTTTTTGTTAGAAACCATTGATCACCTCCGAAGCTTTCCTGAGTTTAACCACATCCAACTGCAGTGGCTTGGTGGTGGCGATCAAGACAAAGAGCAAGAACTACGAGCAGCAGGCGTTGAGGTCACTGGCATGATTCCCCATCACGTCCTCATGAAAACCCTGAAAGACGCAGATTTGTACTTACACACCGCGGCGTGGGAAGGCATGCCGTTGACCTTGCTTGAAGCTGCGCGCCTCAAGGTTCCGATGGTGTTACGGATCATCGGCGCAACGCAGAGCCTGCATTATCCCTTCCTCGTCAGCACACCGGATGCCATGGCGCAGCAAATCGTGGAGTATTGCCGACACCCTCACCACCCTGACTATCAATCTTCATTGGTGTCCATTAACGAAGAGTTCAGCGCGGAAAAACAACGCAGTGCGCTCATTGAGATTTATGGGGCATAAACCATGATATGGGTGGTGGCGTTGCTCATTGTCGGGCTTCTTGTGACTTTGATGCTCACCCGCGTCCGCCCAGCTTTGGTATTTGGTGCTGTGTTTGCTGTATTGCTGCTGCTCGACATCGTGCCTGCCACTCAACTGTTTAACCATTTCACGAACCCTGCACTGATTACACTGGTATTGCTGATTCTGGTGTCAGTGGTACTCGAACGCACAGCCTTGATTAGCGCGCTCGGACATTGGTGCACACGCGGAAGCCTTCGCCGTGTCACCTTGCAATCGACGTTAGCGGCAGGTTTGTTGTCTGCGGTGATAAACAACACGGCAGTGGTATCGACCTTGATGCGAAGCCTCACTCACACGGCGTACCCTGCCAGCAAACTCCTGATACCCCTTTCTTATGCTGCCATCTTGGGTGGCACCATGACCTTGATAGGAACGTCCACCAACCTTCTGGTCAACGGTTTTACGCTCAGCGCTGGCCTGCCAGGGCTGGGCTTTTTCGATTTCACCTTAGTTGGGGCGCCACTGTTTTTCATTGGCATCGCACTCATTGTCTTAATTTCTGTTCGTCTTTTGCCTACAAATGACGTGACTCAACAATCAACCTCACAGTCCTATTTGCTGGAAAGTCGATTGGAGTCGGAATCGCCACTTATCGGACAAACGGTAGAGGCCAGCGGTTTGCGGCACCTCGAGCGTTTGTTTTTGGTCGAAATCATTCGCAAACATCGCGTGATTTCTCCTGTTGCCCCGACAGAGCCATTGCAAGCCAATGATGTGTTGGTGTTTTCAGGGGATCTTGAAGCTACCGCATTACTGGCAAGGTTCAAGGGCTTAACCTTGGTGACACAAGGGGAAGAAACGCCATCGGATAACTTGGTGGATGTGGTCGTTACCCCCCAAGCCATGGTGGCGGGAAGAACCATTAAATCGTTGAACTTCCGCTCGCAGTTTGACGCGGCAGTGGTGGCGGTAAAACGGGGCGACCACCAAATTCGGGGTGGCCTCGGTCAAGTGCGTTTGCGTGGTGGTGATTTGTTGGTGCTGGCAGTCGGCGCTGACTTTCACAGTCGAGAGAACATCACTCAGAACTTTGTGTTGGTGGGTGAACGCAGTCGACATGCATTGCTCACGTCGCGCCAATCAACGCTGTTTTGCTTAGGGGCCGTTACCGTGTTGCTGGCAGGCGCGATGGACGTGTTGCCCTTGTACAAAGGATTGGTACTTTTGATCGCTGCAGCCGTGGCATCACGTATTGTCACTATTCATGATTTACGCCGTCGGTTCCCGTTCGAATTGGTGGTGGTGATTGGCGCTGCACTTGGCCTTGCTCAAGCAATATCGACGACAGGGTTAGCAGACATCATTGCCACCAGCATGATGTCAGTTAGCCAGCATTGGGGGCCTTTTGGTGCCTTGGTCATTTTGTATATTGCTACGTGGCTAATGACGGAGCTTATTACCAATAATGCAGCAGCAGCGATTGCCTTCCCCATCGGCCTTGCTTTGGCGGGTCAGTATGGGGTGGATCCGCTGCCCTACATCATGACGGTTGCGTTTGGAGCAAGTGCGAGCTTTCTCTCGCCGTTTGGCTATCAAACCAATTTAATGGTGTTTACAGCCGGCCGCTACCAAACACAGGATTATCTGAAAGCGGGTTTTCCATTAACACTGGCCTATGGCTTGGGTGTCATTACTCTCGTGCCTTACGTTTTTCCTTGGTGAAGTAATTATGATCGCAAGCCTTGTCAGCCGATTCCAACAGCTCCCTGCGGAGCGTCGGCAGTTCCTGTTTCACGCTGCGCTTGCGGCGTTGTTTCGGGTATTTTCTGCAGGCGCTGCCTTTCTGCTGAGTGTTGTGGCAGCTAGAACGCTGGGAACACACCAATCAGGTCTGTTCTTCCTTGCGTTGAGCTTAGCAACCTTACTCGGCACCCTAAGCTTACTGGGTATGGATAACGCGCTATTGCGGTTCATTGGAAAGTCATCGACGGAAGATGCAACAGAAACCAACCAGGTGTTCACCAACGCCTATGCCGTGGTTGTGCCCACCAGCACTGTTGTTGGTCTCATCGTGTTTGTTCTCTCACCTTGGTTATCAACCAGCGTGTTCGATAAACCCGATGCCGTTGATGCCATGCGCGCATTCGCAGTGGCGATACCGCTTATCAGTCTGTTTTTCCTCAATGGCTATGCGCTGCAAGCAACCCGACGCGTCATTGCCTCAGTGTGCTCCATGCAACTCGGGGTAACGGTTCTGCTACTACCCGCACTGTATGGCTTATCCCTTTATGCCATCGAGCCAAGTGCCAGTGTTGCCGCCACGCTGTATACGGAGGCCGCAGCCATTGTGGTGCTATCAGGTTTGGTGTTGTGGTTCCGACAACCCGCACACCGCATCGATAGCAGCGATTTGGGCAAACCTGCCCTGTGGCAAGCTGCCCCAAATTTGTGGCTCATTGCAGCAACAGGTCAAGCCATCCCGTGGGCGTCTGTCGTTATCGTAGGGTTTTATACGCAGTCGCAGGATGTGGCGTATTTCTCCGCCGCACAACGTACCTCGTTGCTCATCACCTTTATGTTGATGGTTGTGAATTTCGTTGCAGCGCCCCGTTTCTCTGCCTTATTTCACGCAGGGGAAATGGAGAAGCTAAAACGCCTTGCGCAGTTTTCAACGCGGTTAATGATCGCCTTTTCGCTGCCCGTACTGCTCGCCGTGCTGGTATGGCCTGAGCAGATTATGCGATTGTTTGGGGAAGATTTTGTTCTCGGCGCACCGCTATTAGTGATCCTCGCTATAGGTCAAACCATTAATGTGATGACAGGCTCCGTTGGGTTTCTTCTCACCATGTGCGGCCACGAACGAGACATGAGGAATGTTACGGTATTCGCAGGCTTGCTCACCCTAGCGTTGACCTTCATACTCACGCACATTTGGGGCACGCTCGGTGCAGCTATCGCCGTCAGTGTGGGGCTAAGTACGCAGAACTTACTTGCCTTCCATAAAGTGAAATCGCGCTTAGGCTTTTGGCCTATTGGTTAACCTCACCCCATACTGAAAGAAATAAATAATTTTATAATTGGTAAATGATACTATTTGCGCTGTCTACTTTTGCACACAAATGCTGATAGCTCGGATGTAATTAAGTAAGGATATCTGATGATTAACAAGTGCCTATTTCCAGCGGCTGGTTACGGAACACGCTTCCTGCCAGCAACTAAATCCATGCCAAAAGAAATGATGCCAATCGTGAACAAACCGTTGATTGAATACGGTGTTGATGAAGCTATTCAAGCGGGCATCAATGGCATGTGTATCGTCACCGGCCGTGGCAAACACAGCCTAATGGACCATTTCGATAAAAACTACGAACTCGAGCATCAAATTCTAGGCACTAACAAAGAAGCCCTTCTTGAAGATATCCGTGCAACGATCGATGCCGCTTCTTTCACATACATTCGCCAAAAAGAAATGCGCGGTTTGGGTCATGCCATCCTAACAGGGCGTGATTTGGTTGGTGATGAAGCGTTTGCTGTGGTACTGGCGGACGATCTGTGCATAAACCAAAGTGAAGGTGTATTGACTCAGATGGTTGCGCTTTATAAGCAATTCCGTTGTTCAATCGTGGCTGTTGAAGAAGTACCAGAAGACGAAACCCACAAATACGGTGTTATTTCAGGACAAGAGATCAAAGATGACTTGTTCCGCGTAGATAACATGGTTGAGAAACCCGAGCCGGGCACAGCGCCAAGTAATCTTGCAATCATCGGCCGCTACATCCTGACACCAGACATTTTCGACATTCTCGAAAATACTGAGCCAGGTAAAAATGGCGAGATTCAAATTACCGATGCACTGCTCAAGCAAGCACAAGACGGTTGTGTACTGGCCTATAAATTCAAAGGCGAGCGTTTCGATTGCGGCAGCGTAGAAGGCTTTATTGAAGCCACCAACTACTGCTACCAAAACATCTATCTGCAATCTGACGCGCCAAACCAGCCAAAAACCGTGAAGTGTTAATCACGTTTCTTTGCGCTTTTAGACGCTAATATCTGCTCAGAGTAGACTCAAACAAAGCTGTATGTTTATACAGCTTTGTTCTTTTTCATGGCGTCTATTTATGGGATACTCAATACATTAGTCACTTCATCAGACAACGCGCTGACCAATAGGCAAGGTGGACATGGATACGATCGACGTCAGAGGGGCTCGCACCCACAATTTAAAGAACATCAATCTGACTATCCCTAGGGACAAGCTGATTGTGATTACCGGTCTGTCAGGCTCAGGTAAGTCGTCACTCGCGTTTGATACCTTGTACGCTGAAGGACAGCGCCGATACGTTGAATCGCTCTCCGCCTACGCTCGCCAGTTCTTGTCACTGATGGAAAAACCAGACGTTGACCATATTGATGGTTTATCACCGGCCATTTCTATTGAACAAAAATCCACGTCGCACAACCCGCGTTCTACTGTAGGCACCATCACCGAAGTGTATGACTATCTGCGTCTACTGTATGCACGCGTCGGCGATCCTCGCTGCCCAACACACAATGTCACGCTGGAGGCACAGACCGTCAGCCAGATGGTCGACAAAGTGTTGGAACGTGACGAAGGCACCAAGTTGATGTTGCTCGCCCCTATCGTCAAAGAACGCAAAGGTGAGCACGTTAAAACACTCGAAAACTTGGTCGCACATGGTTTTATCCGTGCGCGCATCGACGGCGAAGTGTGTGATTTGTCCGATCCGCCAACACTGGAGCTTCATAAAAAGCACACCATTGAAGTCGTCGTTGACCGTTTTAAAGTTCGCGATGATTTACAGCAGCGCTTGGCTGAATCGTTTGAAACCGCCCTTGAACTAACAGGCGGCACTGCCGTGGTCAGCCACATGGATGGCGACGGTGATGACATGGTATTTTCGGCTAACTTTGCCTGCCCGCATTGCGGTTACAGCATGCAAGAGCTGGAACCCCGCCTGTTCTCTTTCAACAACCCGGCAGGGGCATGCCCAACCTGTGACGGTTTAGGGGTTCAACAATTCTTTGATGAAAACCGCGTGGTGCAAAACGAAGCCGTGAGTCTTGCAGGCGGTGCGATACGTGGATGGGACCGACGCAATTTTTACTACTTTCAGATGCTCACCTCACTTGCCGAACATTATGCGTTCGACATTGAAGCGCCTTGGGAAAGCCTGACACCCAAGATCCGCGATGTGGTGCTAAACGGCTCAGGTACCACCGAGGTTGCTTTTAAGTACGTTAACGACCGTGGCGATATCACGGTACGCAAACATCCATTTGAAGGCATTTTGAATAACCTTAATCGCCGCTACCGCGATACTGAATCCATGGCTGTGCGTGAAGAGCTCGCAAAATACATTGCGAATAAATCATGCGGAAGCTGTGGCGGTTCTCGCCTTCGTGAAGAAGCTCGCCACGTGTTTGTTGCCGATACTAATCTTCCGACCGTCTGTGAGATGAGTATTCACGATGCACTCGATTTCTTCGCAGGTTTGCAGCTTGAAGGCCAACGTGCACAAATCGCCGACAAGATACTGAAAGAAATCCACGACCGTCTCCGTTTCTTGGTCAACGTGGGTCTTAACTATCTGAGTTTGTACCGCAGCGCCGATACCCTTTCAGGCGGTGAGGCGCAGCGTATTCGTCTTGCTAGCCAAATAGGTGCTGGGCTTGTCGGTGTGATGTATGTGTTAGATGAACCCTCTATTGGTCTTCATCAGCGAGACAACGAGCGACTGCTAAGTACGCTGGATCACCTGAGAAACCTTGGCAATACCGTTTTGGTGGTAGAGCATGATGAAGATGCGATTCGCGCCGCTGACCACATCATTGATATTGGCCCAGGCGCCGGTGTTCATGGTGGCTATGTCGTGGCTGAAGGCACGTATGAAGACATCATTGCCAATGAAAACTCGCTGACGGGTCAATACCTCAGCGGCAAAAAACAAATCATGATGCCTGCCGAGCGCACGCCGTATGACCCAGAAAAAGTCGTGCGCTTGCTTGGCGCGACGGGCAACAACCTTAACAGTGTGGATTTGACTCTCCCTGTCGGCTTGTTTACCTGTGTCACAGGTGTATCCGGTTCGGGTAAGTCCACACTGATCAACGACACCTTCTACAAAATCGCCCACCAGCGACTGAATGGCGCGACCACAGGCGAACCCGCGCCGTTTAAAGACATTGAAGGCATTGGCCATTTCGATAAAGTGATCGATATTGACCAAAGCCCGATTGGACGCACACCTCGCTCTAACCCTGCCACGTACACAGGGATTTTCACGCCAATCCGTGAATTGTTCGCAGGCACGCAAGAATCTCGCGCTCGCGGATATAAAGTAGGACGCTTTAGCTTTAACGTGAAAGGCGGACGCTGTGAAGCCTGCCAAGGTGATGGTGTTATCAAGGTTGAAATGCACTTCCTGCCGGATGTTTATGTGCCTTGTGATGTGTGTAAAGGGAAGCGTTATAACCGCGAAACCTTGGAAATTCGCTACAAAGGCAAAACCATCGACGAAGTGTTGGAAATGACCGTTGAGGATGCACGCGAGTATTTTGACGCCGTGCCAGCGATTGCCCGTAAACTTCAAACCTTGATGGACGTGGGCCTGTCCTATATCCGTTTAGGCCAAGCGGCAACCACCTTGTCCGGCGGTGAAGCGCAGCGCGTGAAGTTGGCGAGAGAGCTGTCAAAACGAGACACAGGCAAAACGCTGTATATACTCGACGAACCAACAACGGGTCTGCACTTCCACGACATTCAACAATTGCTGACCGTGCTTCACCGCCTACGTGATCACGGCAATACCATTGTGGTCATCGAGCACAACTTGGATGTTATCAAGACGGCGGACTGGATCGTTGACCTTGGCCCTGAAGGCGGAAACGGTGGCGGTTTGATTGTCGCAGAAGGCACACCTGAAGACGTTGCGAAGGTGAAAGGCTCACACACCGCACGCTTCTTAAAACCCTTATTGAAGAAAAAGGGTAAATAGAGCGATACTTTCGGTAACCTATCCCTCTCACTCACCACCTCGTAAGAGGTGGTTTTATATTGATAGTAGAAAGCATGTCGACAACGCGTATTCCTTTTCACTGGCCATCCAAAGTGGCGAACAAACCTTTAGTTAAACCGGTACTCATTGTACTGGCGACACTGTTTTTACTCTGTTTTCCACTCAATCAAATACCGCTGTCAGTCACGGGGATTCAACATCCCGCGATATCGACATCGTTCATGTTGTCAATTGCAATGATCTGCTTTGGTGGCTTAGAGGTGGCTCGACAGCACCGATTTAGCCTGACCAAACTCACGGGATGGATTGCACTCAGTGCCTTGCTCGCCGTGTTACCCGCGTTTTATCTTCATGCGGATACCAGCGCAGCGCTTTGGCATACAGGGCTCGCGCTGTTGAGCTTGTTGCTGTTTATTACTTTACAGCAATTTAGTTTCAACCATGTCCAACGCCAGTATTTGCTTTGGCTGCCACTGATCGCTGGGTGGATATTCGCATTGCCTTTCGTTGTACCGCCTCTCATTGAAGCATTCGAACACGATGCTCCTTATTTTCTAACGGTTCAGCGCGTAGGCATTGCAAAAAACACCACCGCCATGGTGTTGCTCACAGCGCTCGCCTTGTCGGCCTACCTGCTTGCACGAACCCGCGCCTACAAACGCACCATCATCTCTCAACACATTGTATTACTGCTCACGCCTCTGCTGTGCATTACCGCGTTGATGGCACTTCGTGAGCCTTGGCTAATTACGTTCACCCTGTTGATGATTGCGCTCGCACAGCCTTTCCTGTTTCGCTTCAGCCCCAAACTACATCATGGGCTTTGGAACCTCGTTGTCTTCGCTGCATTTGTGATTGCAGGACAAGCAAACTGGCTCCCAACAAGCGCGCTGTTTGCTGAAAGATTCTCACCAAACGAATGGCAGCTTTTGGCACAAACAACAGCACTAGCGAAAACGGCTCACTTTGAAGGCGTAGGTCTTGGTCAGCTTACGTTGGCGCAATTGCAGTTTGGGCTTTCACAAGGAAACACGTTGCCCATTGATAAGCCTTATCCAAGCTGGTTAGTTGCGACTATCACAGAGGGGGGGATCGCCATATGGGGAAGCTTTGCACTCTTAGGTGGGTTGATCATTAAACGTATCGCTGACGCACCGGGCGGCACACGATTGATGCTTACGGCAATCATCCTTCCTTCCATTGTCGGCATTGCAGCAACATCTTTTGTGTCAACCAACCCTGTTCTGGCTCTGCTGTTTGTTGTCTTGGTCTACTGGATTGATAACCTGTCTGCACGCTACGAGCGCATCAACCTAACACGCGTTAAACTGCTCGCCATTGGCTCGACAACGCTGTTGGCTTCAAGTATTTGCTTGGTGGTGAGTTCTATCTATTTAGGCGAGCAAGCACTGCGCACCTATGACATCAGCGATAACAAGTTAACCCAGTATCAAACACACCCTTGGTGGACATCGTTTTATCAACAAGAAGCAGGGAAACGCGCCTTTTTGGAAAATGTCGAACATAACGACAAACGCGCTCAAACGACATACCTCAGAGAGCAAATCCGACACCTTTCAACACGTCCAGCGGCAGAAGGATATCAATCTCTGATTGAATTGGCGCTGCTGACAGGCGATCGCGAGATTGCAAAACAGATACAACAAGAAGCCAGCGCATTGTTTCCGTACGTGACGTTTCAGCCTAACTTTTCACATTTTGAAGAGTCAGAGCCTGACGCTGAAAAATCGTAAATGCTCCCATAGAAAACGCCCTGACAAATCAGGGCGTTTTTTTGATTTTAGTGTTGGTAACGGCGAGGATAAATCCGTTAACCGAGCACGTCTTTCAGCGCTTTGGCGCACAGCGCGATGTTCTCTTTTCTCGCGGCATATCCCATCAACCCGATACGCCATGCTTTGCCCGCTAACGCGCCAAGGCCAGCACCAATTTCAAGGTTATATTCATTCAACAAGCGCTGACGAACGAGCGCATCATCAGCCCCGTCAGGGATCGCCACGGCGTTGAGTTGAGGAAGGCGATAAGCCTCATCAACCAAAAATTTAATGCCTAATGCTTCAAGTTCTGATTTCAACAATTCATGCATATCACGATGACGTTGCCATGCATTCTCCAAGCCTTCTTGTTGTAGCATCAGCAATGATTCATGCAGTGCATACAGACTATTTACAGGCGCAGTGTGGTGGTAGCTTCGCTTCCCTTCACCACTCCAATAACCGAGCACTAAGCTTTGATCGAGAAACCAACTTTGTACTTTACCGTCATGTGTTTTCATTCTTTCAACGGCACGGGGAGAAAAAGTCACTGGCGATAAACCCGGTACGCATGACAGACACTTTTGGCTTCCCGAATAAACAGCATCAAGCTGCCATTCATCGACCAACAAAGGCACACCACCCAACGATGTCACAGCATCGACAATGGTCAAACAATCGTGTTGGCGTGCTAATGCAGATAAGGCTTTCGCATCACTCAACGCACCGGTAGAGGTTTCTGCATGCACAAACGCCACAATTGACGCGTCAGGATTAGCCTTTAACGCCGCTTCCACTTTACTCACATCAACGGGTTGACCCCATTCATCATCAACCATGACAGCCGTCGCGCCGCAGCGCTCAACGTTTTCACGCATACGATCACCAAACACACCATTGCGACAAACAATGACCGTATCGCCAGGTGATACCAAATTCACAAAACAGGTTTCCATCCCTGCGCTACCTGGCGCAGATACGGCAATGGTAAAGGCATTCGTGGTTTGAAAGGCATATTGCAGCAAAGCTTTCACTTCATCCATCATGCCGACAAATAGCGGGTCAAGGTGACCAATTGTTGGCTGTGATAACGCTTGTAGGACACGTGGTGACACGTCGGAAGGGCCTGGTCCCATCAAGGTTCGCTGAGGCGGAATAAAGCGTGTAATAGTCATTGTCTGCTCTCCTTATTTAGTATTTAACCACCCTACCACTGCCGATCCCTCTCTCCCAAATTATGATCGTAAGAACGTAGGCTTCATCAACCTAACGCCTCGCAAAATTGATGCACCTTGCATACATTTGACGCCTTTTATGCAAACTCCATTTGACAATCAGATTACAAAGCTTTATCAATGCAGTGTAATTTTTGTGCAGTGTTTTTCTGCACGAAGACAGAAGAGGCGCGTCTATCAGGCAGTCCATTTGCGGAGCCCCAACTCCAATGCAAATCGATCAGGGGATAGACGCCGAGGTAATCGACACCTTGGGGGTTAGATTGCCGGTCTTGAAGGTTGAGTCCTTCGGATTGTCATCTCTTACGAGATGGAGCGCTTCTGGAGAAATATCCTTTCTTCATACCCGCCCTCTTTCTGTCTCATCCACATTTTGATCCTTTAGAACATCTATATCGCGATTTATGGGAGATACAGGGAAGTGAACGCATTAACTGTCGCAAAATTTGGCGGCACGAGTGTCGCCGACTACGCAGCCATGTCCAACTGCGCATCGGTCATCAAAGGAAATGAAAGCACACGCTTAGTGGTCATCAGTGCCTGCTCTGGTGTGACGAATCTATTGGTTGAACTCGCCAACGGCGTTAGCAGCTTAGAGAAACAAAAAGCATTGCTCGCTCGCCTCCAAGAAATCCACTTCAGCATTTTAGCGAGCCTGCCAGAAAATGAAGCGGTTAACACGGCAGTGAATGACATTTTAGATAATGTCGCGACGTTCGCTGCTGCAGCTGCCAAAGCACCATCAGATAAAATCACCGATAGCTTGGTTGCCAGTGGTGAACTCATGTCGACACACATCTTTACGCATTTGCTGAATCAGCAAGGGTTAGATGCAGTACGTTTTGATGTTCGCGACGCATTGAAAACTGACGATGTCCATGGAAAAGCCTCCCCCGACTTGCTTGAAACCGCTTACCAAGCTCAAACACTGCTTCGCCCGCTATGCGAGGAGAAAGTGGTTGTCACACAAGGTTTTATTGGCTCAGACAACAAGGGGAACACCACAACGTTAGGGCGTGGTGGAAGTGACTATAGCGCAGCATTGCTTGCAGAAGCAGTTCAAGCGACAACACTTGAAATTTGGACTGACGTGCCAGGGATCTACAGTACCGATCCTCGCATCGCACCAGCAGCAGCACCTATCGACGAAATCAGCTTCAGTGAAGCCTCTGAAATGGCGAACTTTGGTGCAAAAATCTTGCACCCGTCAACCTTAGTGCCAGCAATGCGCCAAGAAATCCCGGTATTTGTTGGCTCCTCAAAAGCGCCAGAAAAAGGGGGAACGTGGATCCGCCGTGATGCAGAGCATTCACCTCTTTTCCGCGCATTGGCCCTTCGTTGCAACCAAACCATGGTGACGCTCACAAGCCTCAACATGTTCCATGCCTACGGCTTTTTGGCAGAGGTCTTCAACATTCTCGCCAAGCATAAAGTGTCTGTGGATCTGATCACGACATCAGAAGTCAGCGTGTCTTTAACCTTGGATCAAACCAACACCCGTGGCGGCGCACCTAAATTGCCTGAAGCGGCAGAACTTGAGCTTTCTAAGCTGTGTAAAGTGACGATTGAGCAGGACATGTGTTTGGTGGCTTTGATTGGTAACGAGATGGGCGAATCTCGCGGTGCTGCAGCGCAAATTTTTGGTGCGCTCGGCGAATATAACCTGCGAATGATTTGTTATGGTGCGAGTAATCACAACCTGTGTTTCTTGACCAACACCGCCGAATCCAAAGACGTGGTACGCACCTTACACAAAGAGCTGTTTGAAAAGTAAGAGGCCCTTCGTCGTCGCGGTTTCCTGACGTAAAAGACAAAGCAACACAATATAAGAAGGGCGCTCACTGAGCGCCCTTCTTTTGTTCACAGCTATCGAACGTTAGCCGAGGTTTGGCCCTAACCATTTCTCTGCTTCGATCACATCCCATCCTTTACGATCGGCGTAGCTGTCTCTCTGATCTTCTTGGATCTGTGCAACAGCGAAGTAGCGCGATTCAGGGTGTGAAAAATACCAACCCGATACCGCAGCCCCTGGCCACATTGCATAGTTTTCAGTGAGGATCATGCCCGTGTTCGCTTCTGCATCCAGCAACGACCAAATCTTGCCTTTTTCAGTATGCTCTGGACATGCAGGGTAACCCGGAGCTGGGCGAATGCCTTGGTACTTTTCACGGATCAGATCTTCGTTTGCCAACGCTTCATCAGGTGCATAGCCCCAAATGTCTTTACGCACAGCTTCATGCATACATTCAGCAAAGGCTTCCGCTAAACGGTCAGCGACAGCTTGCACCATAATGGCGTTGTAATCGTCACCTTTGGCTTTGAACTGCTCAGCAATGTCATATTCACCAATACCGCCAGTGACTGCAAACGCGCCAATCCAATCGGCCTTGCCACTCTCTTTCGGCGCAATGTAATCCGACAAGCAATAGTTCGGCCCCTTCGGTTTTTTCGTTTGTTGGCGTAAGCCATTCAATACGGAGAAAACCTCAGTACGAGATTCATCGGTATAAACCTCAACATCATCATCGACGCTGTTGGCAGGGAACAACCCACACACGCCATTGGCTTTGATCATACCTGTGCGTTCAATGTCATCCAAAATCGCGTTGGCATCATCAAACAAACGCTGCGCTTCTTCACCCACCACTTCATGGCGCAAAATCGTTGGGTACTTTCCGCTGAGCGACCATGTCATAAAAAATGGTGTCCAGTCGATGTACGTACGAATTTTCGATACGGGGAAATCAGTAAACACATGCACGCCCGCTTTGTTAGGTACAGGTGGCGTGTAGGCATCCCAATCAAGCGGCACTTTATTTGCGCGTGCAGCTTCGAGCGTAACAGGCGGCGTACGGGGTTTCTTGCGCGCGTGTTGTTCACGCACAGTCACATATTCAGCTTTAGTCCGCTCGACAAACGCGGGACGATGTTCGTCAGACAACAGCGCGGAACAAACACCAACAGCACGCGATGCGTTAGACACATACACCACAGGCGCATGGTAGTTTTCTTCAATCTTAACGGCTGTGTGCGCTTTTGATGTTGTTGCGCCGCCTATTAGCAAAGGCAAATCAAAACCACGGCGCTCCATCTCTTTCGCAACGTGCACCATTTCATCAAGTGATGGTGTGATCAGGCCGCTTAAGCCAATGATGTCGACGTTTTCTTCTTTGGCGACCTGCAAGATTTTGTCACAAGACACCATGACGCCAAGATCAATAATTTCATAGTTATTACACTGTAAAACCACGCCAACGATATTCTTGCCGATATCATGCACATCGCCTTTCACCGTGGCTAAAAGAATCTTACCGTTGGTTTGCCCTGCTTGTTTTTCTGCATTGATGTAAGGTTCGAGGTAGGCAACCGCCTGCTTCATAACACGGGCAGATTTCACCACCTGCGGCAAGAACATCTTACCTTCACCAAATAAATCCCCCACCACGTTCATGCCGGCCATCAATGGACCCTCAATCACTTCAAGTGGCTTCGTCGCTTTCGCGCGGGCTTCTTCCGTATCTTCAACGATAAACTCGGTGATACCTTTTACCAAAGCATGCGATAAACGCTTTTCAACGTCCCAACTGCGCCATTCTTGTGCAGTGCGATCCTCTTTGACCTCACCCGTACCACGGTATTTGTCTGCAATATCAAGAAGACGCTCAGTACCATCATCGCGCTTATTCAATACGACGTCTTCAACGGCCTCTCGAAGCTCATCGGGCAGATCGTCATAAATCGCAAGCTGACCTGCGTTGACGATCCCCATGTCCATGCCATTTTTAAAACAGTAATAAAGGAAAACGGCGTGAATCGCTTCACGGACAGGGTTATTACCGCGGAAGGAGAACGACACATTCGACACGCCGCCTGAGACCATGGCATGTGGCAAGGTGCGCTTGATATCACCGACCGCTTCAATGAAATCGACCGCGTAGTTGTTATGTTCTTCAATCCCCGTTGCCACCGCAAAGATGTTCGGGTCGAAGATGATGTCTTCTGGTGGGAAGCCCACCTCGTTCACCAAAATGTTATAGGCTTCAGTACAAATTTCCGTTTTACGCTCGCGCGTGTCCGCTTGGCCCACTTCATCAAATGCCATCACGATAACCGCGGCGCCGTAGCGACGAATTAACTTGGCTTGCTCAATGAATTTCTCGACACCTTCTTTCATGGAAATCGAGTTAACAATGGGCTTACCCTGAACACACTTCAGGCCAGCTTCTAAGATTTCCCATTTTGATGAATCGACCATGATGGGAACTTTCGAAATCTCAGGCTCTGTCGCACACAAGTTGAGGAAGCGCACCATGGCAGCTTCCGCATCCAACATGCCTTCATCCATGTTGATATCAATGATCTGTGCGCCCGCCTCGACTTGCTGACGCGCGACTTCTAACGCTTCATCATAAAGCTCTTCTTTAATCAGACGCTTAAAGCGTGCCGAGCCTGTTACATTCGTACGCTCACCGACGTTGATAAATAAACTGTCGGGGGCAATCGTCAATGGCTCAAGGCCAGACAAGCGACAATACTTTGGTAAATCTGGAAGCTGACGCGGTGTGACATTTTGCGTCACTTCCGCCATTTTGCGAATGTGTTCAGGTGTCGTACCGCAGCAGCCGCCAACAAGGTTTAAGAAACCACTTTGGGCCCATTCAGCGATATGCTCAGCCATGTCTTCAGGGCTAAGGTCATATTCACCGAAGGCATTCGGCAAACCCGCATTCGGGTGAGCAGAGACAGAACACTCAGAAATTCGCGACAATTCTTCAACGTATTGACGCAGTTCATCAGGCCCCAACGCACAGTTAAGACCAAACGAAATAGGCTTAACGTGTCGAAGGGAGTTATAAAATGCTTCTGTGGTTTGGCCGGAAAGTGTTCGACCCGAGGCGTCAGTGATCGTGCCTGAAATCATAACAGGCAGTTCGATGCCGTCTTGATCAAACACCGTTTCGATAGCAAAAGTACACGCCTTGGCGTTCAAAGTATCGAAGATAGTCTCGACTAAGATGATGTCTGCACCGCCAGCAATCAGCGCTCGCGTGGACTCTGAATAAGCTTCGACCAATTTATCGAACGTGATGTTTCGATAGCCGGGGTCATTTACATCAGGAGAAATAGAGCAGGTGCGGTTTGTTGGACCAAGTACGCCAGCGACAAAACGTGGCTTATCGGGATTCTTTGCCGTCCATTCGTCGGCAACTTCGCGGGCAAGCTTTGCAGCTTCTAGATTAATTTCGGCACTGAGCGATTCCATGTCATAGTCGGCCATGGCAATCGTGGTGGCGTTAAAAGTGTTGGTTTCCAGAATATCAGCACCGGCTTCAAGGTACTCGCCGTGAATTTGCTTGATGAGTGCTGGCTGTGTCAGAACTAAAAGGTCATTGTTGCCCTTTAAATCAGAATGCCAATCAGAGAAACGCTCACCACGGTAATCGGACTCTTCCAGTTTGTAGTCCTGGATCATAGTGCCCATACCGCCATCGATAATGAGAATGCGCTCAGCCAACAGTTTTTTTAGTATGTCCTTACTACTCACAGCCACAAATTCCTTCTTAAATTGCTCGCTACTGGCATAGTAACATAGCTCAATTGGAAATCTAGACGTCTATTAGGATCTCACTCTCAACGGATCCTTAAAATCACTGGGATTTGTTGTAGTTTTCTTCTTCGCATAGATTTATATTTCGTTACAAATTTTTGGTTCTCCTTTTTTCGCTAACATGGGTTCACCTATGACCGTCTATACCACACTGTGCTTTCTCGCAGCCGCCGCCATGGCAATCGCATTTATCAATAGTAAAATTGGTCAAATGCAAACGACCATCGCTATCACTGCCGGCGCATTGATGCTTTCTCTCGGTATCGTCATTTCAGGCCAAAACAACTGGTTTGATTTAAAAGATTTAGCCGCAGAGACCCTCAATGAGGTGCACTTTGATGACTTTTTGCTAAAGGGCGTACTCGGGTTCTTGCTGTTTGCAGGAGGCCTAGGGGTCAAACTCCCCAACCTAGAAGATCAGAAATGGGAAATCACGGTGCTTGCCCTAGGGGCGACCTTGGTCTCCACCTTCTTTATTGGCGGTGCTGCCTGGTTGTTCTTCCAACTCATCGGGATTCAGTTTGATTTTATCTACTGCCTTCTTTTTGGCTCTTTGATTTCACCAACAGACCCTATTGCTGTTTTGGCCATCGTCAAAAAACTCAACGCACCAAAACGTATCTCAACCCAGATCGAAGGCGAATCCCTGTTCAATGACGGCTTTGGTTTAGTCATCTTTATCACCTTGTTTACCGTGGCATTTGGCACCGAAACACCCACCGTCATGGGCGTGGTTGAACTCTTCTTGCATGAAGCCATTGGCGGGATCATTTACGGCTTCTTCTTAGGACTCTTGTTCCATTACATGATTTGCAATACTGATGACCACTCAATGGAGCTGCTGCTAACCCTGGGTATTCCAACCGCAGGTTATGTATTCGCGGGCTTGATTGGTGTATCTGGTCCATTGGCCATGGTGGTTGCAGGGATCATGATCGGTAACTGGACGCGCTATATTGGCTTCTCTAAAGAAAGTGAAGACCACTTAGACCACTTCTGGGAACTCATTGATGAATTCTTGAATGGGGTGTTGTTCTTGTTGATCGGTTTGAGCATGTTGACCTTTAGCTTCCACAAAGAAGACTGGATAATCATGGCATTTGCTGTGCCTTTGGTACTTATCGCCCGTTACATGAGCGTTCGCCTTTGCTATGTCGGTTTTAACCGATACCGCGACTACAACCCATTCTCGGTCCGTATTTTGACATGGGGTGGACTACGCGGTGGCTTAGCCATTGCGATGGCAATGGCCATTCCTGCTGGCTATATGGTACTGCCAGAGAAGAATATTGACGTGCGAGAAATCATTCTAGTCATGACCTATGCCGTCGTGGTGTTCTCGATCCTAGTGCAGGGCTCTACTATCACCAAAATAATTGAGAAAGCCAAAGTGGCCGAAAGGGACATGGAAATTAAGCCGCACGTGCCAACACAGAATGAACATGCCGTAGAGAAGAAGGTGGAATAACCGTTCTCTCCAAGCTCCAAAATAGACACGAAAAAGCCTGCTTTAAGCAGGCTTTTTTTGGGTTGTTGGATTGGTAATTTACTCGTCTTCGTCTTTGGTGAATGCGTCTTCTGAGAAATGATCCAGGTCGAACGGCGTTTGCTGGTAAACGCAATAATTGAGCCAATTTGAGAACAGCATATAGCCATGGCTTCTCCAGCTCACATACGGTTCCTTTGATGGGTCATCATCTGGATAATAGTTAACAGGAACGGCAGGTTCCATGCCTTCACCAACGTCTCTCGCGTATTCATTATGCAAAGTCAGTGGGTCATACTCAGGATGGCCCGTGACGAAAACGTTGCGTTTATCTTTCGTCGCCGCCAAATAGGTTCCCGCCGTCGGCGATGTCGCCAATATATCGAGATCCGTATGTTCGGCAAGAAAGTCTGGGGAGAAATCAGCATAACGTGAATGGGGCGCAAGGAAAGCATCGTCAAAACCACGAAGAATAGGATTGTGGCTGTGCTCTTTGTTGGTGTTATGCCAATACACACCCGACAGTTTCTCTTTGCGGGTTTTCTTAGGCAAATCATACAACAGCTTCAGTCCAGCCTGAGCAGCCCAACACACATACAGCGTAGATGTAACATGGTCCTTTGCCCATGTCATGATGTCCTGCAAGTGCTCCCAGTAAATCACATCTTCAAACTGAACCAGACCTAACGGTGCGCCTGTGACGATCAAGCCATCGAAGTTACGCTCTCTGATCATCTGAAACTGACGATAGAAGGTATCTAAATGCTCAGTTGGCGTATTTTTACTGGGTCTATCATCAATACGCAGAAGTTCTACGTCTATTTGAAGTGGACTGTTTGATAGCAAACGCATGAACTGCGTTTCAGTCTCAATCTTCTTCGGCATTAAGTTGAGTAACAGAACTTTAAGAGGACGAATACTTTGACTGGCAGCACGTGTTTCAGGCATCACAAAGATGTTTTCCTGACGCAATGTACTTGCCGCGGGTAGCTTATCAGGAATTTTAATGGGCATCTTAAAGCACTCCCTTCTTAAGATGTATAGACGTCTAGAATTCCACTAACCCTATAACATCCTTTTCGTCTCTTCAAGACTATTTGTGAGAATCGAATTTGGGCGCGCACATACGAAAAAACCCGCAGCGTTTCCGCTACGGGTTTGAAGAGGTATCTGGCAGTGACCTACTCTCACATGGGGAAACCCCACACTACCATCGGCGCAGCAACGTTTCACTTCTGAGTTCGGCATGGGATCAGGTGGTACCATCGCGCTATGGCTGCCAGAAAAATTTTTAAAGCTGGTGCTGATACCCAGATTCGAACTGGGGACCTCACCCTTACCAAGGGTGCACTCTACCAACTGAGCTATATCAGCGAATTTTTCTTTAACAAAGTCTTACTCATTGATGCTTTGTTTAAGAATCCATCATTTGCAAAGCAAATAGACAGATTGAAATTAAAGCCTGGCGATGTCCTACT
>NZ_MDAG01000028.1:0-3006 GCF_002876705.1 Enterovibrio norvegicus
ACACATTCAATGTTCTTTCTTGAGTCCGCTAAAACCCCTTGGGTGTTGTATGGTTAAGCCTCACGGGCAATTAGTACAGGTTAGCTCAATGCCTCGCAGCACTTACACACCCTGCCTATCTACGTCGTAGTCTTCAACAACCCTTTAGGACACTTAAAGTGTCAGGGATGACTCATCTTGAGGCTCGCTTCCCGCTTAGATGCTTTCAGCGGTTATCGATTCCGAACTTAGCTACCGGGCAATGCCACTGGCGTGACAACCCGAACACCAGAGGTTCGTCCACTCCGGTCCTCTCGTACTAGGAGCAGCCCCTCTCAATCATCCAACGCCCACGGCAGATAGGGACCGAACTGTCTCACGACGTTCTAAACCCAGCTCGCGTACCACTTTAAATGGCGAACAGCCATACCCTTGGGACCGACTTCAGCCCCAGGATGTGATGAGCCGACATCGAGGTGCCAAACACCGCCGTCGATATGAACTCTTGGGCGGTATCAGCCTGTTATCCCCGGAGTACCTTTTATCCGTTGAGCGATGGCCCTTCCATTCAGAACCACCGGATCACTATGACCTGCTTTCGCACCTGCTCGAATTGTCATTCTCGCAGTCAAGCGGGCTTATGCCATTGCACTAACCTCACGATGTCCGACCGTGATTAGCCCACCTTCGTGCTCCTCCGTTACTCTTTGGGAGGAGACCGCCCCAGTCAAACTACCCACCAGGCACTGTCCTCACCCCAGATAATGGGGCTAAGTTAGAACATCAAGCATACAAGGGTGGTATTTCAAGATTGCCTCCACACCATCTAGCGACGATGCTTCAAAGGCTCCCACCTATCCTACACATGTAGGGTCAATGTTCAGTGCCAAGCTGTAGTAAAGGTTCACGGGGTCTTTCCGTCTAGCCGCGGGTACACAGCATCTTCACTGCGATTTCAATTTCACTGAGTCTCGGGTGGAGACAGCGTGGCCATCATTACGCCATTCGTGCAGGTCGGAACTTACCCGACAAGGAATTTCGCTACCTTAGGACCGTTATAGTTACGGCCGCCGTTTACCGGGGCTTCGATCAAGAGCTTCTCCGAAGATAACCCCATCAATTAACCTTCCGGCACCGGGCAGGCGTCACACCGTATACGTCATCTTTCGATTTTGCACAGTGCTATGTTTTTAATAAACAGTTGCAGCCACCTGGTATCTGCGACTCCCGGCAGCTTAGAGAGCAAGTCTCATCACCGCTAGGAGCGTACCTTCTCCCGAAGTTACGGTACCATTTTGCCTAGTTCCTTCACCCGAGTTCTCTCAAGCGCCTTGGTATTCTCTACCCGACCACCTGTGTCGGTTTGGGGTACGATTCCTTATAACCTGAAGCTTAGAGGCTTTTCCCGGAAGCATGGCATCAATGACTTCACCACCGTAGTGGCTCGACATCGTGTCTCAGTGTATAGCGTCCCGGATTTGCCTAAGACACCCACCTACGCACTTGAACCTCGACAACCGTCGCGAGGCCCACCTAGCCTTCTCCGTCCCCCCATCGCAGTTATAAGCAGTACGGGAATATTAACCCGTTTCCCATCGACTACGCTTTTCAGCCTCGCCTTAGGGGTCGACTTACCCTGCCCCGATTAACGTTGGACAGGAACCCTTGGTCTTCCGGCGAGGGAGTTTTTCACTCCCTTTATCGTTACTCATGTCAGCATTCGCACTTCTGATACCTCCAGCAAACCTTACGATTCACCTTCAACGGCTTACAGAACGCTCCCCTACCCAATATGCATAAAGCACATTGCCGCAGCTTCGGTGTATCGCTTAGCCCCGTTACATCTTCCGCGCAGGCCGACTCGACCAGTGAGCTATTACGCTTTCTTTAAATGATGGCTGCTTCTAAGCCAACATCCTGGCTGTCTGAGCCTTCCCACATCGTTTCCCACTTAGCGATAACTTTGGGACCTTAGCTGGCGGTCTGGGTTGTTTCCCTCTTCACGACGGACGTTAGCACCCGCCGTGTGTCTCCCGGATAGTACTTACTGGTATTCGGAGTTTGCAAAGGGTTGGTAAGTCGGGATGACCCCCTAGCCTTAACAGTGCTCTACCCCCAGTAGTATTCGTCCGAGGCTCTACCTAAATAGATTTCGGGGAGAACCAGCTATCTCCGAGTTTGATTGGCCTTTCACCCCTAGCCACAAGTCATCCGCTAATTTTTCAACATTAGTCGGTTCGGTCCTCCAATTGATGTTACTCAATCTTCAACCTGCCCATGGCTAGATCACTCGGTTTCGGGTCTACTCCTAGCAACTACAACGCCCAGTTAAGACTCGGTTTCCCTACGGCTCCCCTATACGGTTAACCTTGCTACTAAAAGTAAGTCGCTGACCCATTATACAAAAGGTACGCAGTCACCCCATAAAAGAGGCTCCCACTGCTTGTACGTACACGGTTTCAGGTTCTATTTCACTCCCCTCACAGGGGTTCTTTTCGCCTTTCCCTCACGGTACTGGTTCACTATCGGTCAGTCAGGAGTATTTAGCCTTGGAGGATGGTCCCCCCATGTTCAGACAAGATAACACGTGTCCCGTCCTACTCGTTTTCACGATAAAAGCATTGTCGTGTACGGGGCTATCACCCTGTATCGCTCACCTTTCCAGATGATTCCACTAACACTTAAACCGCTTAAGGGCTAATCCGGGGTCGCTCGCCGCTACTGCCGGAATCTCAATTGATTTCTTTTCCTTCGGGTACTTAGATGTTTCAGTTCCCCGAGTTCGCCTCATACAGCTATGTATTCACTGCATGATACGTGCTTATGCACGTGGGTTTCCCCATTCGGAAATCCCAGATTCAAATGGCTGTTACTGCCTTATCTGGGCTTATCGCAAGTTACTACGTCCTTCATCGCCTCTGACTGCCAAGGCATCCACCGTGTACGCTTAGTCACTTAACCATACAACCCCAAGAGGTCTTTATGTATGGACAAACAACCAAGGTGTTCTCGTTAAAGAACAAGCTC
>NZ_MDAG01000029.1:0-48203 GCF_002876705.1 Enterovibrio norvegicus
CGTGACCGTGGTCGTCATGGTCCACGTGATCTTCATGGTCATCGCCCTTGGATGCCGCCAAGGTGTGATTAATGTCTTTCTCTTCTAGCGAGCAATTTGCGCCACTGTTTACAGCAAACAATGCATTGGCATCTGCTAAGGCGATCAGCGCCGAATTTAGGGCCGTTGTTTGTTCGTCATTTTTTGGGGCATGTTCAAAACCCACAACGTCGCTGCCAGGTGCGGCGATTTCGACAAGCAGATCATTACCATCTTGAGCGATAACCCATTCAACCAAACCATGTTGATGGGCGCTATGCTGGCGGAACTCTGCTGATTCAGCAAAAGCAGTTGAGGATAGGCTCAGAGCCAGGGCGCTAAGGGTAAATAAAGGGGTAGTACGCATAATTTCTCCAAAATAAATCGATATAACTCTAGATAACATTGAGGAGATTGCGCGGTGGTGATCGTGCTTTTGCGGTGATGGAAACAATTAGCGGTAAAGAAACCAGAGACGTGCTTTCACCTGATTCGACGAGCCAAGTGACAGGCATGGGTAAATCATGACCAAGTACCGCCGGAGAACCTAACACGCAGATGGTGCAATGCGCGTCCGTTTTTAACTCATGATGATGCGACCCTTTATGTTCAGCAACCAACAAACCTTGCCATCCTAGTAGGACAACAAGAATCAGTGGTAATCCTTTACGAAACAAAAGCAGCATGACATCACAGGTGTATCGGTATGTAATGTTATAATATAACACTCCATATCCTTCTTGCCTATGCGCGATTTTGTTTGCCAATGCCTTGTCTAGGCAAATAAAACGCCATTTTTCGACGCAAAAACAATATCGCCCTAAAACGCAAAAAAGCCCCATCATTCGATGAGGCTTATAGCATTCGACATTGCGACAACATCACAGCGCGATGTGTCCCAAAACGAAAAAAGCCCCGTCATTCGACGAGGCTTCTAAATTTGGCTCCCCCTGCAAGACTTGAACTTGCGACATACGGATTAACAGTCCGCCGTTCTACCAACTGAACTAAGGGGGAATTGTTGACTCAGGAGCTAACTTTTTGAAAGATTGCTTTCTCGTGAGAACGAGGTCGATATTAGGCAAAGGGCCGAATGCATGCAAGCACTAATTTGCATTCCGACCCAAAAATCATATCAAGTGGTGAATTGATGAGCTATTTCACGCGATTAGCATGCATTTCACTCACTAAAACTTACTGCTCTGACAAAATTTGTGCCATTGCCCACGTTGTGTTTCTCGCGCTTTGACCAAGGCTTGGGTGCATTTTCTCATCATTCAGGTGCTTAACCATATTTTCGACATGAAAGTAGTGAATCGGGTCAGGATTATCAACCACAGACATATGGCTCTCTTTACCTTCTAGCACGAAAGGCGTGTCACCAAATACTGAACAAACGATCCGCCCTTCACTGCCTACAATTTCAACGTTGTCTTCACGCGATGCCGCACCAAAATTCCAATAGCCAGAGCCCATAACACCGCCATCAAACAAGAAACAACCAGATACGGCATCTTCCGCGTCATAGAAACCCTGTTGGTTACTGCAGATGCCCTTCGCCTGACGAATATCTCCAAACCACTGCTGGAACAGATTCAAACCATGGCTAGCGAGGTCAACAAAATAGCCTCCGCCGGCTTGTGCTGGATTCACACGCCAGTTTTCCTTTCCAGCCACATCATCAGGATTTGGTGGACGGTGATACGTCCAATGAATATGGCGCACGGTGCCAATCATGCCTTGATCAATCCAACCTTTCACCACCTCAAATCGCGGTAAAGATCGACGATAATACGCCACAAATAAAGGCTGCTTCGCAGATTCAAAGGCAGCAATCATCGCATCACATTCTTCAACGCTAACCGCCATCGGTTTTTCCACCACACAGGGTTTTCCCGCGCTGGCCACCATTAAGGCGTATTCCAAATGGCTATCTGGCGGTGTCGCTACGTATATCGCGTCAATGTTCGGGTCATTGATCATCGCCTTTGCATCAGTGGTATAGCAGCCAATACCATGCCGCGCAGCATAGTCCTTTACCTTCTCTTCGCGACGGCCCATGACGCACTCTAGCGATGAACTCTCTACCTGCCAAAATGCAGGGCCGCTCTTGCGCTCAGTGACACTGCCGCAGCCAATCATGCCCCAACGAATGTGTTTGCGTTCCATTTCTTCCCCTCCAGTGTTGCAATATTTCTCACTAATGATCCTATGTTCGTCTTTTTAGCCTTGATAGCGTGATCTCGCAGAGTGGTGCATAAAATTATGACGTCATTGTCTCCATAGTGAGAAAGTAATTATTTAAGTGAATCCTTATACTCGTTAGGTCGTGATTTCATTTTCGACTGACAAACAGTCAGCGCTGTGCAAAGGAATTGCACGTCCGTTAAAGCGGAAGCGATAAACAAGGATTGTTGGAAAGTGAACTTTTAATCCAAATATTCGTTTATCGAGGTTGTTGATGTCGTACTCACCCAACCGCAATAAGGTCATCCTGCAATCGATAGTACAATTTTTTGTTCTTGCGGTACTCGTATCGCTACCTATTTTAATTGTTCGTACCGATGTCCTTATTCTAAAAAATGGCTTATCCGAGCGTTCACTTACAGAATATAGCGAGCAGATTCTGCTTGCAGCGACAGTCTGTTGCTATTTATTTGTCGCTTATGGTCAGCCTGCATGCAGAAGATTTCTAGCCTTAGTGTCTGGCTTTTTTTCCGTACTGTTAATACGTGAACTCGATTTGTTCTTCGATGAAGCAGTCGCTCATGGCTTTTGGGTTTACCCAGCCACGTTCGTTGCAGCCTCTGCGTTAATTTATGCATTGAGCAACCGCGAAGCAACCATGAAAGGTTTCAACGCATTTGTCTCTAACAGAGAGTTCCCATTACTCAGTTTTGGGCTGGTCTTGCTCTTAGTGTTCTCTCGCCTTTTTGGTATGGGCTCGCTCTGGCAGGACGCTCTGGGTGACGGTTATGTTCGAGTAGTAAAGAACATGGTGGAAGAAGGCACGGAGTTGATGGCATATTTCATCATTCTCTACTCTTCAGCACGTTACGCCTTCTCCATACGTCGCGCTCAACGCGAACTGCCGCAAGGTGCCAGGCCCTGTGAACAATGATGACAAAAAATAAGAGAATAAAAGCCATCCTATTGGGTGGCTTTCTTGCATTTGGCAGAAGCTTTCCAAGCATTCAGCGCGAATCAAATGCGCCCAAGTCCCATTTATAGAACGCTCAGCGTCTGAGTCTGATTTTTATACTCGATTACCGCACATTGAATTCAGGGAGTGAAGTATGAGTAAAATGTCGATACTTCCTTTCATGTTCATCAGCCTAACCGCCTGCTCAGATGAACCTACCGCTTTTTCATCTGGCGCTTGCCCATCTGAAACCAACTATTCTCAAGCTTTTCTGAAAAGCGATTTCTATTCTGGCTGGAAACAGTTACACGGCAATGGGTCTCGGCAAGCTAACTGTAAAGCTGCGATGCGCTATTTTTCCCGTGGTGTAAGCCAAGGATCGGTGTTTGAACTCTCGGCACTTTATCTCGACTATTGCGATGATGGCAGCCACATTTTACCGCTCGCGAATAGCAGTATTTACACCGGTGAAAAACAAGAAAACGGCATTGATTACGATGAATTCAAATGGGTACTTGATCTCGCGCTTTGTGACAGTCCAATAGAACAATATGCATTGGGCAACATGCTGGTTAAAGGGTTCATCACCGACAAGGACATACAAAAAGGCATCTATTTCCTTAGCCTCTCTGCACACCAAGAGTATGTCCACGCGCAAGTCTCATTGGCACAGGCATTGGTGGTTGAAGGAGAAGCAGATGTCGCTGCTCTTTGGCTGGAGAAAGCCAAAGAAAACGGGGCGCATGTCTTCGCAGCGAAGTAAAAGGCTATCTCACATCTATACGCGATTTGAGATGGGAATTTGCAAGAATTTACACTTTGTGTGCTACTCATTTGCACTCATCACACGTAAAGTTACTTTATTGATGGAATGAAACAGAGTGATTGATGCAAAACGATCTTCCCCTATTTTTAGCAGGCCCCATTCTTAGAAGAACCACTGCCAATGAAATTTGCCTGTGGGCGATCACATCACGTCCTTTAGATGCCACCTTTCAGCTTTACGCACCTTCAGATAATGCCCCTATTTATGTCTCGCCATTCGCTGAACAACCGAGGGTCGAGCTTGGGGATCATTGCCATGTCATCATGGCGGCCTTCACAGATACGCACACCTTTCCGACTAACGTTCCTCTCGAATACGACATCATCGAGAGCGCAGCCTCTTTGCTTCATGACATCAAAGGGTTGCTCTACGACAACGAAGATCGTCCTACCTTTGTGATTTCAACCCAAGCGAATTACATCGCGCATGGTTCTTGCCGTCACCCTCATCACCCCTGTGAAGATGCCCTCGTTGCATTGGACAAGAAAAACAATGGGCTTGATGCGAATGCGCGCGCCGACCTACTCATCATGGGGGGTGATCAAATTTACGCCGATGATGTGTGCGGCCCCTTAATGTCCGCTATTCGACAGACCATCACCTTACTCGGAATGCGAGACCAAACATTTGAAGACGCGCCAATATCGGCGTGCAGTGATTTAGCCGAAACCACGATGCTTTATCAACGCGATGCGTTGCTGCCTCGCTCAACCATCAATCATGGGTTGTTCAAACGGCTATTTAAGGCGGAACCTGAGCCTGTTTTCAGTTCAGGGACCACAGAAAATCATCTCATCAGCTTCAACGAATTCATCGCGATGTACATGCTGGTGTGGTCGCCTTCTCTGTGGGCATCCATTACCTTGGCAGAAAACGATGAATTTCCGTCGTTGACGACCGAGGAACGCAAACGCTGGGACGATCAAAAATCCGAACTCAAGGCCTTCTGTGCAGGACTGACACAGGTTCGGCGTCTGATGGCGCATATTCCGACTTACATGATTTTTGACGATCATGACATAACGGACGACTTCAACCTTACGGTGGGTTGGGAACGCGCGATTTACGAATCTCCCTTTGCGCATGCCATCATCAACAATGGCATGCTGGGGTATTTCTTCTGTCAGGGCTGGGGGAACAACCCCGCCGCATTTTCATCGTCTTTCTGGCAAACCGTCACTAGGTTTACTGCAACGCCAAACAGCGCGCACTTGAACGAGGTCATTGCCTTGTTTCAACATTTTGAGCAGTGGCAATACACCATTCCAACATCACCTAAGGTGGTGGTGATTGACACACGTACGAGACGTTGGCGCTCAGAATCCAGCAATAACAAACCGTCAGGTTTGATGGATTGGGAATCTTTGATGGATTTCCAACAAGACGTCTTTAACAATGATGCCGTTGTCGTTGTGTCTCCCGCGCCGATGTTTGGTGTGAAGTTCATTGAAACCATGCAACGCATCGTGACATTTTGCGGGCAACCGCTTGCGACAGATTCTGAAAACTGGATGGCCCACCCAGGTTCAGCCAATGCCCTTTTGAACATATTCAAACACCCTAAAACACCGAAAAACTTCGTTATTCTGTCAGGGGATGTGCATTACTCGTTCGCGTATGACATTCGCCTGCGTTTTCGTAAAGGCAGCCCGAGAATTTGGCAAATTACCTGCAGCGGGTTTAGAAACCAATTCCCCGAACCTTACTTGTCGCTTTTCGAATGGTTTGATCGCAAATTGTTCTGGCCTGAATCGCCGCTAAATGTGTTTACACGCCGCAAGCGCATGCGTATAGAACGCCGATGCCCAGACAATGGCAGCAATCAATTTTTGCTAAACCGAAGTGCCATCGGCGAAGTTCACCTGCATGCTGATGGTTCTCCATCACGCATTGGGTTGCTCACTGGCAGAGGGGAAGAAATCGCCTTTCTACCCACAGAAGACGAACAAGAAGCCTTATCCGCAAAATCGGATCGTCAATACCCTTAGTCTGATTCGTACGCTCAGCCCAGTCGGGAGGGTATAAATTCGCCGCGAATCGGCGAGGCAGGATTGACTTGATGACAAGGCTGCGAAATACTCCGCAACCTTAATTTTTGCTACACGCTACAGGTGCCGATATGTCACGCCAACTGCAATACACTTATAAAGGCGAAACCAAAGTCATTACGTTTTCTTATCAACAGCACCGCTCTGCGCACGAAGCCGCGGCTGAAGCTGAAGGGATTGATTTGACTAATTTCCTGAAAATGGAGCTTCAGCTTGAAATGGTGGCGGATACAAAAGCAGTTCGAAACCACCGTGACAGCTATTTCAACAAGCTAGGTTTTGGACGTATTCTTCTTCTGAAAAAAGAAGCTGAGTCCATCAAAGACAAACGCCAACCTGAATAAATATCGACATTCCTTACTGAAATAACGCGATTCCTTCGCAACCTCAAGGTGCAGCCTCAACAAGAATCGAACCTACTGATATCTCGTTGAATCTCGCATCTTGATGTTGTTTGCGCTTATCGCGTTTCACTTTCAAGAAAACCGCTTCATCCCTTTTGCCGAATACTAGAATCCTTCTCATTTTGTCCCTATTCTCAAATCAGTGAAGTGATTTCTACAACCCGATTTTTTGCTTGTGGCGTTTACGCGCTGAAGCTTAAGAAGAGAGGCTGTTCACCAAATTCGATGTTGATCGAAACTGGAAAGAACACACCAAAGAAATATCGCCTAGCCCAACGGGCATTGGCTGGATCGGTTAAAGGAGATGTTATGTTAGGCGAAAACCACGCATTGATGTTTGAGTTCCCTGAATACAAAGACAAAATCCACGAACTGAAAATGGCAGATGAAGTCTTCGGTGCCAAAGTCGATGAATACCACGATCTTGACCACAAAATCCGAGGCCTTGAATCTGGCAACGTGCCAACTGACGACGCCACGTTTCGCAGTTTAAAAATGCGCCGTGCTCAACTGAAAGACGAGATTTACTCGCAACTTACTCAATAATTGGTGTTTATCCTTGCACCATTTCCTGATAAATGGTGCAAGTCATTCCTCCAATTATCTTGTTCACTCTCTGCTCCTTGCGATTTCTGCACCTAGCCCCATGAAAAACACAGTATCTCTATCTACGCTTAACGGGCGACATTTCGATTTTCTATACATTAGACTCAACAATGATACAAAGTTTGTGCAATGAGTTGGGTACGCTACATAACCATAAAAAAAACAAGTCAATTCCACCGTTTATGCGCAAGGAAGTTCTACCAATGTCTAAACTTTTTTTCCGTCCGGTTACTCTTGCCGTACTGATTTTTATCAGTTTTTCTAGTGCTGCCATTGAAAAAACACGTTCATTTGAAAAAACGCTGAATGGCGTTCAATCGATTCTTTACTCGGTGCCAATAAAGGCACACGCTCTGTTATCCGACCTAGAAAAAGTGGAGCTGAATGAGAACCAGCCACTCCCTTTGCTCGTTCGTTATTATCTGCAGAAAGCCACGGTTGATATTCTTCTCAATTCACCAGAACAAGCTGTCATTGCTGCTAACAGGGGGATTGAACTCGCGAAAACTGACCCCTTACTTAAAGCGGAACTTTATCGCCTTGAATTGCGATTGAGCCAAGCCTTTATCATGCAAGGAGACGAAACCTCCGCCTTGCAACAACTAGATGCCCTGCTCGCTGAATCTGAAACCTTGAGCGATCCAGCGGTAACAGCAGAAATACTCTTGGTAAAAGGTCAGGCATATAAAGCACAAAACGAGTACGACATTTCGATGGCCGCGCTAATGAGCTCATTAGATGCCGCCAAAGAAACAGACAATGACATGTTGATAGAGCGCATTGCGTCAAACTTAGGCAGCGTTCTTGTGCAACTTAATGGGTTTGATAAAGCCTCTGTGCTACTCGACCAGTCGTATCAATTCTTCCGCTCAAGAAAGATGTCGTTTAACCAACTCCTGGTCAAACTCGACATGGCAGAGCTTGCCAGAAAACAAGGCGACAATAAAAAAGCACTGATCGAGTACAAACAGGCGCTGCAAATCGCCCAAGTACTAGGAGACGGTTCTCACCGCTTTCGAATTAACCTCCAAATTGCCGACCTCTTGCTACAAGCGGGTGACACCAAGAACATGATTCGCTATCTGCGTGCGACAGATAACTTACGAGACCGTGAAACCATTCGCTACTACATCAGCAAATACAATCACCTCAAAGCGAACGAGCAATTACTCAATAACAACTTCCAAGCGGCCATCGATCAAGTGACGCCTTTGATTAAAGATCAAGAGACACTCAGCCGCCTCTATCGCACAGAACTTGCGTTATACCTCGTTGCATCCAAAGCCTACTTTGGACTAGAGGACTACAAAAACGCATACCAGACCTTACTCGGCTACCAAGACCGATTCTCCACGTTCAGCTCAGACGAGCAGGTAGATAACCTTGAACGCCAACAAATGCTGTTTAACTTAGAAAAGTTGAAAGCAGAGAACCAAAATTTAAGTTGGAACAACGTGCTCCACACCCTTGAAATTAAGACCAATGAACAACAAGTTGAGTACTTAAATGTTCTTGTGATTGCGGGTATCAGCGCCACCATATTGGCGAGTTTGGTTGCCTTTGGTATTAACCGCCGCCGCATTCGCTGGGGTGAGATTGCCAACACTGATAGCCTCACAGGGCTGTTCAATCGTCGGTATTTCAATTCCCAGCTAGAGACCATGCAAAAAGACATGGTGTCCAGCAACGCCGATGTCAGTTGCTTGCTGCTTGACGTGGATTTCTTTAAACGCGTCAACGACACATATGGCCACCCTGTTGGGGACAAAGTCCTGATCGGAGTGGCTGAGATGTTCCGCAATAATTTACGGCGCGACGATATTTGCGCCAGAGTCGGCGGTGAAGAGTTTATGTTGCTGTTGCCAAACAGCCAACTCGAACAAGCGGCTGTCATTGCGGAAGATTTAAGGCTTCGTATAAGCGAGCTTTCTTTCCATAGCGAGCAAGGGGACCAATTTGGCGTGACAGCGAGTTTCGGCGTGCATCCAGTCAGCGCGAAACAATCTCTGTCTGAACTCTACAGTGACGTCGACAAACTGCTTTACCGTGCAAAACAACACGGACGAAACCGTGTTGAATTGCCAGAAGGTCAAATTGATGGCGACACAACGACGGAGGCACCAGAAGAGGCGTTATCGATGATGCAGCGCTCCGAACGCTTCGCTCGCCAGCTTCGTCGCTTGAAGTTCCGATTCGCGCAACATTTCAGCTAACGCTGACGTTAGCGCCACAATATATTGGTTCGAAAAAACAAATTGGTTCGAATTAAAATAAATTGGCTCAAAAAATCTATCATTGAGCCAGCCATCATTAAGGGCATGCACATTGAACGAATGCGTTGATGGCATGCCCAACATGTAGATTCTCCAATGCTGAGAAATCCACAGCACTGCCATTTTCGGAGTGCACATTCAGCCCTTGTCTACGTTAAGAGGTGAAAACACATGGCTTGCCTATCCCGCCTTCTCTCACACGCGCATTATTTTTCTTTCTTATCCCTATGGCTTCTCACAGCACCGACAAACGCCGATACAGTAAACACGCAAAAACATACGTTGAACATTGATGTCTTCGCCACAGGGCTTAACCACCCGTGGTCGATGGTGTTTCTGCCAGAAGGCGATATCTTGGTTTCCGAGCGAAACGGCGCATTAAAGCGCGTATCTGATAAAGGCGATGTTTCCCATGTATCGGGATTACCAGAAGGCTTGGTTTATAAAGGGCAAGGCGGCTTACTGGGGCTCGCCCTCTCGCCGGATTTCAGCACAAACAAGATTGTTTATCTCGCCTTTTCCGAGGAAGGACAATTCAGCAAAGCAGGCACGAGCGTTATCCGCGCCAAGCTCCAAGGAAACGCTCTCTCCGATATCACTACGATCTTCCAAACTGCCCCTCGCTTTGCCGGAGGGCGCCATTTCGGTGGCCGCCTACTGACCACCGACAAGCATCTTTATATCGCGCTCGGTGATCGTGGAAATCGAGATAAAGCCCAGCACCTTGATTCCCATATCGGCAGCGTCATTCGTTTAAATTTAGATGGCAGCACACCGATTGATAACCCGTTTTACGCTCAAAGCTCCGCCACCAGCGATGGCATAAAGCCAGAGATATTCAGTTACGGGCACCGAAACATTCAAGGTATGACGTTAGATCCCAAAACAAACACGCTTTGGACACACGAGCATGGTCCCCAAGGTGGCGATGAAGTAAATACCATTGAAGCGGGTGCAAATTACGGCTGGCCGACCATCACGTATGGCGTGAATTACGGCACTGGCTCAAAGATCGGTAAGGGTACGCACGCTGAAGGCATGGAACAACCTCTTCATTTCTGGGTGCCTTCGATTGCGCCATCCGGCTTAACAATCGTGCAAGGCGACACTTTCCCAGAATGGCAAGGAGATTTACTGCTGGGCTCGTTGAGGTTTGGCCTCTTAGTCAGACTTGATATCGAAAATGGCGTCATTGTGAATGAAGAACGCATGTTGGATGGCAAATACGGTCGAATTCGTGATGTGGTTGAAGGGCCTGGAGGGAAAATCTACCTTCTAACGGACGCATCCAACGGCCAAATATTGCGACTGCATCCAACACAATAATGTTTCGATTTCGCTGCCATAGAGACAAAGTGTAAAGTTATCCTAACAAGCATAGAATACTAATTTTGCCCAGAAAACGTGAACATTTTCGATTCACAGCGACAAATTAATTATGCAACAAAATGCATTGCATAAAAAAAGTGACCACCTGCCCATGATTTAAACTCATTGCCAAGAGTATTGGACAGCCTTAGAACTCAGCATTATAGTCAGTCCATAAAAGAAAAAACGAAGTCACCTTTGCTTGCTAAAATAGACAACCCCCCGCCGTCGCGGGGGTTTTGTTTTTTTTGTGCTCCACACTTTTCTTCCTACCTCTGTAATGAAAATACGCATTTCATTAAACGAATCGTTGATGTTGTCTATACTAAGTTCATGGCCTTACTTTTCTTAAAGCGCATGAAACTAAAGACTTTTCTATATGCATTGGCATGCTATTCACTTATTTTTGCAAGCTCATTGGCCAACGCTAAAGATCAAGATGCCAAACGGTTTGTCGTCGGTGTCCAGAATTTTCATGATTACTCCCCCTACTCATCCTTCGTCGACAACACCTATTCTGGCTTTAATAGAGAGTTATTGGATGCTTTCGCACAAGATTATGGCTATGAATTTGTATACATGGCGCTTCCAATTAAGCGCCTATACCGCCACTTTCTCGATGGTACGGTAGATTTTAAATACCCCGACAATGCCAAATGGAGTGCGACGCAAAAAGAAGGTCACAATATTCTGTACAGCGACCCGGTCGTCTCCTTTGTTGATGGCGTCATCGTGTTAAACAAGAACAAGCCAATTCAACGCAATGCGTTAAGCAAACTCGGGATGATCGCTGGCTTTACGCCATCGCCCTATCTCAAAGACATAGAAGAAAAACACATTGAAGTATTTGAAACACGAAGCCTAGAGCCACTCTTAAAGATGCTTGCAACAGGGCGTATTGATGGTATCTATACCAACCTGGCGGTGATGAGAAATCAAGTGAGTCATCAAGACAACCAGACGCCCATGTCGATGAGTCAAACATTGCCTCACGTCACTGGCACACGTCACCTATCCACCAAGCTTTACCCCGGTATGATTGTGGAGTTTAATCAATTTCTTAAACAAAATAGGAAACGGGTAAACGAGATAAAGCAAAAACACGGATTGCTTTAAGCGAGAAGTGAGAATTGAGAATTGAGAAAATATTTACCCCTGTTTCAGAGAGGCAAAATAAAGCCGACGTATTCGTCGGCGTTATTGTTACTAAGTAATATCAACATACTTGGTAATCTCAACCTACTGGGGTGAATGCCCCCCGGTAGCTTGGGTTTATTTCTTGGCGGTTTTACTGTGCAACACTTGATACATAGCGTCTGTGAGTTCATCAGTCGGGTCGCCTGACAACTCCCACGTAAAGACACCCGCTAACCCCTGCTGCTTCGCCCATTCCGCTTTGGCTTTCACAGAACGCACATCTTCAAATGAGATAAACACTTTCGTATCAGAGTTCCATAAATAAGGGGCTTGCGATTCTTCATCGTAGCCATACTGATAGCCTTGATCAGCGGTATAATTGGTTTTCAAATCCCAATACATGAAGTAACCCGGCTCACCCGTTCCAAAGCTCGCCCCCTTTTCCGATGCTAAGTCGCTCGTAGGCAAGCTGCCATCAAATTGAGAGCCTTCCCAGCCACGGCCGTAAAACGCCGCGCCCAATACCAATTTTTCTTTTGGAATGCCGTTTTCAATCATCTGATTAACAAACACATCCGCCCCCATTCCCCACCAGCTTCGCTCGGTTGCGTGGAGGTTCGTCAAATGGCCAGTTTGGGTTCCCCATCCTCCCAAGAAGTCATAGGTCATGGCAAACATGTTATCCATCATAGGAGCAACAGACGGCCAATCGATTTGTGCCGCTTTTGGCCCAACACCAACAGCAGAAGACAATTCATAGTCTTGGCCGGTTTCTGCTTTCAATGCATCTAACTCCGAGCGCAGTGCAGTGATTAACGTGGTGAATGCTTCACGCTCAGAGGCTTTTTGTTCATCTGTTAGCTTGGTTTCAGGGTTCCAAGGAGACGTTGTTAAGCCACCACCACCCGGGTACTCCCAGTCAAGATCAATACCGCCGAAGAAGTCATACTCGGCAATGAGTGCCACCGCAGATTTTGCGAAGTGCTTAATGGCATCATCATCTTTGGCCATTGCATGGAAAGGTTCAGACATGGTCCACCCGCCGAAGGACGGTAAAATTGTGATGTCTGGGTTGTCTTTTTTAAGCTGCGCTAACTGTGCAAAGTGGCCTTTAAACGGAACGTCCACCGACACCGAACCAAAATCGATGTCCAACGCGGCTTCTTGATCGACAACCACAGCAGAGAATGGTGCTTTCCCCTCGCACGCAGCTTCTACCTGTTTTTGAACCAACTCTGACGCACTATTGTGAGGCCCACACATACTTAAAAATGCGTAGATAACATGCGTCATCTTATCCGCGGGAATATCGGCAACGGTATACGGATTGTCAGGGTTGGCATATTGCCAATCTGCGAAATACCCACCCACTATGTTGTTTTCGGCGAAAGTTGGCGTTGCTATACACGCGCTCAATACCGCGCCTGCGAGGATAGTTTTCATGTCATCTCCTTCCATGAGGTTCATTGCTAAGCGACTAATTATTAAACAATATGCGCGCTTGTTAATGTCGCCCGTGTTCCGAAGGAAACGTTCTTAACAGTTCCATTACAAAGTTTGCGAGTGTGACGTTTTTTTAGTGCAGGAAAGAGGAGCGAATGTGCATTTATTTGTTTAGCAACGCACAGTTATCTTGATGCTTGGGTCACGGGCTAACGCTGTGGCACAGCAAAGACATTCCGTTTTTTGAAGCGAGAGAGTATGCTTCACTTATCGTGTTAAAAATCATGTCTTTGCTCAATTTTTTTCGGCCTGCCTTTAGATTCGCCATTGCAAAGCATCAATCAAGGATTTTACGTTGAGCAACAAACTGATCAGTATCGATTTGTTTTTCGTCATTGAAAGGCTGCTACCCGGTAAACGCACGGTAGAGCTTTTCCGCAGCAACAATAAACACCTCCCTGTGACGACCTTGCCATTAACCCACTACGATTCCGCGTCCTCTCTTCAGTTGGCGTTATTCAAGTACTGCATTAACTACGCCGCGTTTTCACAAGGCAAACCACTGGCGGATGACTACGCCATTGATGGCAATGATGACCAAATTCAACCTGCGACCCAAATCGTTGCGGGTTTCATTCGTGGTTCGTATTGGTGGGTTGAGCACTATTTAGAAGTGTATCGAGATGATTGGAGTGAAGATCAGAAAGACCGTTGGTTAAGAGATTTTAAGCTACTCGTGCAAGCCATCATAGGCATTGGTAACTGTACAAAAGCAGAATGGTTAATCCGAAACCACGGCGCGATCAAAGCACTGACTTACAGTAGCCATAGCGCTCCATTCTTGCAGCACTACGATTAGCAGCCTAGGCGCGTAATCAGCCCCCACGCAAAAAGACTGCGACCTTGCAGTCTTTTTCGCTTTTCACGCACACTCACCCTCTTCATCTTCACGTTTCTCACTGTCTCTATTTCGTCATTTTTCTCTATTACACTAAACGCTATGTTCTCGCTTACTTAGGTTCAGGTGAAAAGACTCAAACGCTACCAATACGAGCGCTATGCCATATTGTGTCGAGATGCTTATCCTAACGTCTTCGATCATGAGCACTATGGGTTTTCTCCGCAGGGCCGCATTGATATCCATAATCGATGGGGAAAAACCATTGTTCGCGTGTTGTGGCGAGAAGATGGAGATGCCGTGGTGGTGTTTAAGGGGTCGCAAAGCGTATGGGATTGGCTACTGAACTTGGTCTTCGTGCCCACCCGTGTTGATGCACCTAAAAATGCAGGGTATGTGCATTGGGGATTTCACTACTTGCTTCGCCAGCCCAGCATACCGCGAAGCGCTTATCACCATCGTGATATCGCAAACCTACCTATAGGGTTGCAAGCCGACCTTCTTCATTCAAGAGAGCGCTCAGCGTTAGACGGGCATTCGGTGATGGAAAAGCTAGAGCATTGCCTGACCCCCTTGATAAAAGAGGGTAAGCGTCTGTCTTTTACCGGGCACTCTTCAGGCGGGAGCATGGCAATCATCGCGGGCGAAATTTTGGAGCAAACCTATCCCAATTGCATTAAACGTATCGTCACGTTTGGACAACCCGCGACAGGCTATTGGAATTTCAAAAAGCGCTACTGTTTAAACGCGAAAACCTATCGTATTTGTTGCGACGTTGACATGGTGACATTCCTCCCTGGTATTCCCCTTCTGTTTTGGCACGTTGGTGAGTTGCTTTGGCTACATAATGATAAAATCTATCGCAACATGCCGTCTTTAATTCGTATTATTCGAGTACTAGTTAGTTGGCTATTACGTCCGATTTCGTATCATTTTATGGACAAATATATCCGAAGGAAAAACTACTTCGACAAACATTAATACTGCGTTTGAAACAAAAGTCATTCCCTTTCATTATCAGCATATTAGCAAAACCTTAATGATTGATTGCAAATATTTGGCGAAAGGAAAAGTGAGAAAAAAATTTCACCATTCATACTTTAACCATCGAATATTGGTACATTAGAACAGACAATCGCAAATACCACGCCAGTCTTTTTTCATCCTTCTATCAAAATCTTCTTATAAAGATCTCGTCAAATAATATCAAAAACCAAACAGTCTCATTTATGAGATAGAAATTGTTCAATGAGTTACATAGTCTCTCGTCATCCGCAGGGCAATGTTTTGCCTGAGCATCGAAAACCTTTTAAATGCAAGCCGTACCACCCGTCACTAAACATACCGACGTGGTTAACAACGCACTGCATGTAAAAGGGTAATTTATTGGGTAAAGGGATTTCATATGAACATAAAGAAGACGTTGATCTCGACAGCCATACTGACAAGCACCCTCGTTTCTGCCCAAGCAGCAGCAAATTGTGCAGGTAATGTTTACTCAATGAACGCCGGTCGTGGCCACGTTGGATTGCTGTTAGATGTACAAGAAGCTGAGGTAATGGGCAGCGTATATACTGATGCGGCGACGAGAACGCTTTACAGTTCACGAGCTAACTTTAGTGCGACTTCCATGTCATATGATCGGGTTTCAGATCGTTTATACTACGCCAATGCCCCTGAGCCAGCGTCATATCATGTTACAGATGTAGAAAATGACGTAAGTGCTGACGAATTTAAAAATCTCGATCTTCAAGCCAAAACGCTTGAAGCATATCAATTAGCATACTTTGATCCAGCCACTGATACCCACCATGATGGACCAACCATCAAGAAGCAAATCTTACGAATGGCTTTTGACCCTGATTCGGGGGATCTTTTTGCATCAGATGCGAAAACAATCTTCAAAGTTGATCCTATTACAGGAGATATCACTAACATTGGTGAGTTCGATAGGAATCTAAGAATTGGCGGCTTTACCAATTGGGGCGACTTTGTTTTTCAAGACGGAGAACTACTGTTTGTTACCAATGGTAGAACATTCAGCATTAATACAACAACCGGTGCTCAGACAATGAAAGGTTTCCATTTCATTAGTTTCGTGACATCGGCTACGTTGGATCAAAATGGTCAGATGCTTATCGCGGCAAAAAACCAGAATGTTTCCGGCAACGTAAACAGCAACATTCTTTACCGCATTAAACCATCTACCGGTGAGAAAAAGCGTGTTGGTCTCTTCCCAAGCCGTATCAGTGCCATGGCAACCGTGACGTCTGAAGACCATACTTGTTACGAGAAAACTGTATTCCCTAGCGATTCAAAACCAGAGGTGTCTGGCTTTACTGCCAATGCAGGTTCAGTGAGTGAAGGCTCCACAGCTTACTTCACTGCGTCATTTGACAAAGAAACGGCGAACGCAACCACACAGATTCGATTAGCAATTAAAGATGGTAGTGCGCGTTTGAACAGCGATTACCGCAATACAGTTCAATTGCGTTATTCAGACGGCACCACAGGATCCGCAACCATCTCGTCAACCCTCACGGCAATCACCCTACCGCAAGGAATTACCTCTGTGCGTATTGGTGTGCCAACCGTGAATGATTCAACGCACGAGAACAACGAATACTTCACCATGCAGGCGTGGATCAATGACGATAAGAGTGATCTTGGCACTGCTAACGTCACCATCGTTGATAATGACCCTGACATCGATACCTTACTTCAAAATGCCGCCAACAACAGTGGTGTTGCATGGCATGGTAGCCGAGGCGGTGCTTGGTTAACCAAAGACCAATACATCCGTGGTGTTCATGCAAACATAAACGGAACAATTCCTGCGGGAACAACACTGGAGTTTTATCAAACGGGCGGATTCCTTCGCAGCATTTCAATCAGCAGCGGCGGGAAATATTACGAGCAACACTCAAACCATGAACGTTACTACAAAGGTGGTGATATCGCATGGGCACGTTTGAAAGGACCAAACGGCAAATACTACAACGTTAAAACGGGCCACAGAGCTCAGTTGCACCACAATAAGAACGTAAACTGTTCGAACGGGTGTTGGTCGCAAATCCATAATTAAAAACAACGTCAGTTAGGCTAAAAGGAGTGCGGAAGCACTCCTTTTTTATCCTCTCGCATCAGTATATCCCCCCTCAGCAGCAACTCGGCAACCCAGCACACGACCCACACTAAATTATAATATAACTAAAAAATCTTAATCTTAAGCTCTTACGACATTCGTCCATCACAGGTAAGAAATGCCATAATCCATGACGTCAAATGAAATCAGAAAACCATAATTACCACTCAATAGATAAGCCATATTTAAAACAGAGTGATGCATTTTTTCTCACATCCCCCCGAAATGAGAGAAAACATAACCAGCCAATGCTAATTAATTTATACCTAATATATTAACGAGTTAATCAAGTCTCATGACCAATTTAATAATAATCATCTTATATTGAGAGAAATTTGAGAGGACTTTTAAAACAAAATATGACTCAAATAGAATGCTATCTCACGCTTTTATAATCGACTTACAGACCAGGTTTAATACTAAGTGATGGGATTCATATGTAACTGCTCATTTCACCGTGACGAACCAAATGTGCGGCTGCTAGAGTTTGTTTCAACATTGAACAGGAAGATGTAAATAAAGTCGCCGCAATGTCAGTTAGGCTAGATGTGACAAACTCTATTTCCAGCAGAGAGCTGTCGCCAAAATAGAGATACACAACCAACCGGCGAATGTAGATGGAACTTCAAATTAGATAGGAATAGTATCGCAATGAAAAAAAATAGAATTGCTCAACTTATGCTGGCATCTAGCATTATGGTCTCTACCAATGTTTTTGCGGCTTGTTATGGTAACGTTTACAGCATGAACGCTGGACGCGGCCATGTGGGTGCGCTTATTGATCTAAAAGAAAGCGCTTCTTTAGATAGCAACTACTTTCAAAACGCTTCTGAGCGTGCAGTCATCAACTCAAAAGCCCTCTTCAGCTCTTCTGCGATGGCGTATGATGAAAACACCAACCGCATCTACTATTCAAACGTGCCAAGCCCTAGGGCGTACCACATCAATGACGCTGACACGTTTTTCAGTGATGAAGAACTGAACGCTTTAGATTTCCACGCTAAATCTTCAACGCGCTTTACATTGGCATACTATGACGTCGCAACGGGTGAACATGTAGAAGTCGCCAATACCAAATACCAAATTATGCGTATGGCGTTCTCACCAGAAACGGGTGAACTTTACGCGTCAGACGCTAGCCGCCTATTCACGGTTAATCCAACGTCTGGGGAAACAACTCAGATCGCGCTGTTCCCTTCTGGCCCGCGTCAAGGCGGCTTTACCAACTGGGGTGATTTTGAGTTTTATAAAGGCGAGTTATTGTTCGTCACCAACGGACGTTCTTACTCGGTCGATTTATCAACCGCTGACTTAACATTGAAAGCGTTCCACTTTGTTAATTTCGTTTCTTCTGTCACCACAGATCAGAACGGTCAGCTCATTATGGCCGCGAAGAATCAGAACGTGTCTGGCAACGTGAACAACAACCGTCTGTGGCGTCTTAACCCTTCAACGGGTGAGAAGGTACAGGTAGGTTTGTTCCCTACTCGTATTAGTGCAATGGCGACAGTGACATCAGAGGAACATACTTGTTACGAGCCAACCATCTTCCCAAGCCAAGAAGTGACAGGATTAACAACTTTGGGTATCAATGACGACCCTATCTTGGAAGGCCACGCGAAGTCGTTCCACCTTGGTCTCACTGAAGAAGCCACCGAAGATACAAAGGTTAACCTCTCTTTTGGCGGTTCAGCAGAAGTGATCAGTGACTACAAAGCTTCAATTCGACTTCACTACGAAACAGGCACTACTGGAGATCCAACCACAACAGTCGCCAACGATGGGTCAGCTACCCTCACAATTCCTGCTGGCGCAACCGGTATTGTGGTAACCGTAGATTCAACGGATGATAATTTTGCGGAAAGTGATGAAACGGTCACCATCGAAGCATGGGTAAACGCAGACAAAAGTGATCTGCAAACTGGAGAGTTCGTCATCAAAGATGACAATGATTCAGCCACCGGCAGCTTTGCGCTTTCTGAAAGCTTACCCCCAGGTGATGACGGTCGTCTTGAAGGTGGACACTCTCTCGTCGCACTGGTTGATTTTGCACAAACGACAACATCCACTCAAACCATGTTCTTTGCGTTGAAAAATGGGACTGCCATATTGGGCAGTGACTACACGAACTCCGTTCGTATTGCTTATCAACAAGGCGCAACAGGTGGCCAAACAACAGCAACACTTTCGGCATCGGGAACCGCTGTAACTATCGCAAACAATGCCGATCAGTTCATCGTGTTCTTTAACTCCATCAATGACAGTGTCAAAGAAAGTACAGAGTTCGTTATCCTAGAAGCGTGGACGAAATCAGACAAAAGTGACTTACAGTCTGTTCAACTGAACATTACAGACAACGACTAACGGATTGCTCAATCTCGATAAAAAAGGGAGCCAATTGGCTCCCTTTTTTTGTTTGGCGCATTGATATCAACGCTTAGCACGCTGCAAAAATTTATCCAGTTCATTGGCAAACTTCTGGCGATCTTGCTGATTGAGTGCCGCAGGCCCCCCCATCTGTACACCACTCGAACGCATGGTATCCATGAAATCACGCATGTTAAGACGCTGACGAATGTTCTCAAGCGTATAAAGTTCACCACGTGGATTTAGCGCAAGGGCTTTTTTCTCAATCACTTCAGCAGCCAAAGGAATATCAGCCGTGATCACTAAATCCCCCACTTCAACACGCTTGACGATTTCGTCATCCGCGACATCAAACCCTTTTTCAACTTGAAGACTAGAAATATAACGCGAAGGAGGCGTTCTTAGCCCTTGGTTTGCAACAAGCACCACAGGCGTTTGGGTTCTGTCTGCGGCTCTAAAAAGTACTTCTTTAATGACTGCTGGACATGCATCAGCATCGACCCAAATTGTTGCCATGTATATTTTCCTCAAACGTCAATTGCAGCGAACATTAACAGCCTAAATCTGGTGAAGCAATGCCTCTCACTCAGCATTGGGTTTGCCTGCCTTTTGAACCGCATAAAATGCCGCGATATCCGCTAAATCTTGCTCGTTTAAAGCGGAGAGCTGTTGCTGCATCATTTTACCCATGACCCCGCCGCGCTCTCCGTGTTGATAGCTCAGCATGGCGTTATACAGATATTGCGCATTTTGGCCGTTCAAGTGCGGATAATCATCTCGCTCACTGTAACCCGAAACACCATGACAAAATTGGCAGGAATACGCTTTGTTCTGCCCCAAGTCTGAGTTTCCAACAGGCATGGCTGCCAATAGCGGTAATGGCGGTAATGACGTAAAAAACAACGATAAAGCAATAGAATAGCGCAGTAGCATACGAGTTCTCCTTTTGTGACGGCATCATAGCGGTACGCATCAAAAATGCACGCAATCAGTGAACGCGTTCAAACAGATGTATGAAAAACCATCACTTACTCTACAACTTTCGATACACTTTCGCGGTTCTCGACATCCTATACTCAGCTCGATATTGGAATAGGTATCGCTTAATCCTTCCAATGTTAAAGCTTTTATCTCTTTGCGCATTTTGGTGCACATACAAATAGTCCGTTTCCATACGGCTAGGCGACAAAGGCGATAGATGACATGTTTTCTTCATCGGCTTGTCACCAATACTTCACAATTAAGAACCAAAATCCGCAGCCATAACGATAAGAAACTCCCTGTTAAATACAGAAAGTAAAGGAAGACAACGTGAGCGAATATAATCAACATGACGACCAACGTCTGCTAGACAGCGAACCCGCATTTAATCGTTTCATTGATGCTGCAATGAATCGCCGTAATTTCCTTCGCGCTGCGGGTGCGACTGGAACGGTAGCTTTCTTTGCTGCTACCCCAGTTGCACAAGCAGTGGCGGGGACAATGAAGAAAAGCGAACTCATCGGCTTTGATGCAATCCCAATATCAACCGCCGACACAGTGATCGTTCCAGACGGTTATGTGGCTGAACCCCTGATTTCTTGGGGGGATGCGTTGTTTACTGACTCTCCTAAGTTCAGCCAGGGCAATGACTCTAAGGCTCAGGAAATGCAGTACGGTGATAATACTGACGGCATGACCTTATTCCCAATCTCAGACACGCGTGCTGTCTTGGTGGCGAATAACGAGTACACCAACAACGAATATCTCTATGCACATCAAGGTAAAAACATTTCTGCTGATGATGTGCGTAAATCTCAGGCTGCGCATGCAGTCTCTATCGTTGAATTGGTCAGAAAGGACGGTCAGTGGCAAGTGAATACTGAAGGTCGGCTAAATCGCAAACTCACCGCCTACACGCCCATGGAAATGACAGGTCCGGCGGCGGGCCATGATTTGTTGAAAACCAAAGATGACCCGACAGGAACGAAAATACTAGGGACATACAACAACTGTGCAAACGGTCAAACCCCGTGGGGAACCTATCTCGCCTGTGAAGAAAACTTCAATGGTTACTTTGCTGCGTCTAAAGAGGTTGAGTTAACGGACGAATACAAACGTTACGGTGTAAAAGAGAAAGACTGGGGCTATGACTGGTGGAAACACGACGATCGTTTCGACATCGCGAAAACACCCAACGAGCCAAACCGTTTTGGTTGGGTTGTCGAAATCGACCCAATGAACCCGAATTCAACACCGAAGAAACGCTCCGCACTGGGCCGTTTTAAGCATGAAAACGCCGCGATGGCGATCAACAATGACGGCCACGTTGTTGTGTATCTGGGTGATGATGAACGTGGTGAGCATCTGTACAAATTTGTTTCTAAAAACAAATATAAGCCAGGTACCCACAGTTCCAACCTAGACCTTTTGGAAGAAGGCACGCTTTACGTTGCAAAACTGGACGGAAAAGAAGGCGAACTTAAAGGCAACGGCCAATGGCTAGAGCTGACCTTCGGCAAAAATGGCCTCACGCCCGAAAACGGCTTCAACAGCCAAGCCGAAGTGATGATCTTTGCGCGTAAAGCTGCAACACATGTTGGCGCAACCACCATGGATCGCCCTGAATGGGTTGCTGTTCACCCAGATAACAAACACGTTTTCTGTACGCTAACGAACAACAAATACCGTGGTGTGAAAGACACACAACCGGTTAATGTTGCCAATCCACGCGTTGAAAACCCTTATGGGCACATCATTCGATGGGAACCAAAAGGTGGCGACCACACGGCGACAGACTTCGATTGGGATCTGTTCGTGATGGCAGGTAACCCGGAAGTACATGAAGGCTTGATGGCCGGAACGGATAACGTCAACAAGGACAACATGTTCAACAGCCCTGATGGCTTAGGGTTTGATGCGGCTGGGCGCATGTGGATCATGACGGACGGCAAATATTCGAACAAAGACAACTTCGCAGGCATGGGTAACAATCAAATGCTGTGTGCGGATCCGAAAACGGGGGAAATTCGTCGTTTCTTAACAGGTCCTATCGCATGTGAAGTCACGGGGCTGACATTCTCACCCGATTACAAAACCATGTTTGTCGGTATTCAACACCCAGGTGAAGGTCTCGCGCCTTCCCATTTCCCAGAAGGTGGTGATGCAATCCCACGTTCGACTGTCATGCGTATTACGCGTAAAGATGGCGGCGTGATTGGCGCATAATCCGCCCATGTTTCTCGTAAGATAGTGTGAGATAAACATAAGTCTACAAAAAAGCCCCATTAGCAATAATGGGGCTTTTCGTTTTCACGCGAAAGTATTCATCAAGATGAAGGCGATACTATTGAGGGCTGATCAGCACCGAGCGCATGCTGTTGCTGCCATGAGAAATCCCCATCACAGGAAAACTCAATATATCGTCATCATTCTTCGCGCCAAGCGCATACAACAACGGCCAGTAATGCTCGGGGGTAGGAATCGCGAGTTCGATGTCTTCCCCTAATGAACTGTAATCGATCAGAGGCTCGATGTCGTTTTGCACCATATGGTGCGCCATTTTTGCGTCCGTATGCAGCGCCCATGGATATGCGTGATCTTCGCGAGGATCGATGAGTGTGAGGTTATGAACAATGTTACCGCTCGCAAGAATAAGGATATTCTCATCACGTAGAAAATCGAGTGCTTTACCACGTTCAAAATGCTCTCGCGCTGACAAGTTCATGTCCAAGCTCATTTGGATCACAGGAATGTTTGCATCGGGAAACATATGACGAAGTACAGTCCACGCGCCGTGATCAAATCCCCAACTTTCATCTAATTCAATGTCGAAAGGTACACGACCTGCAATATCCCTTGCCAATGCAGGTGCCCCATGGGCTTTGTATTCAATGACATTAAGCTGAGGATCGATAGGTCCAAAGTCATGGATTGTTTTTGGATACTCGGCAGTTGTAATGCGTGTGCCGCGTGTCATCCAATGTGCTGAAATGCATAAGATTGCCTTGGGAACAATCATGTTTGTTGCGATCGCTTTCCAAGCATTTGTGTATCGGTTTTCAGATAACGTATAAATCGGCGTCCCGTGCCCGATAAACAGCGCAGGCATTCTCTGGCCCATGTTCGCCTGCGTAGGTAGTGACATTTAATTTCTCCCTCCTTTTTATCAGATATCCATTGGCTGCATTTTTTGTATTTTGCAGCACTATTCATTGCCTCCATTTGGTGCATCATGAATAAGACATTTAGGACACAAAATCCCAGTAAAGAAGATACAGACACCCTTCAATATGAAAAACAGACATAAGCAGAATTGACCTTTCATCAAAACTGAACAATCTCCATTCATTCGCCAAAATTCAATCAGTTAAAGGATACCAATCCTAAGCAGATAACAAATTTCACTTGGCGTCACCTCAACAATATCGACCCGATAGTCGGCACCATCTACACCTGAATTAACAAGGAGAGATAGCCCCGTGCGGCGTTGCAATATGTTGAACAAGGATAAATTGAACACCCGCTTTTGCAGCCCAACTCACAAACCCACCATGTTGACGAGGCCTAGTATGCAGGGACTAAAATTTCACCAACAGCGACCCAGCACATCAAATTCGATAATATTGGGCCATACTGATCACACTACACAATAGAGAACAGGACGTTGGTATTGCCAAACAGTCATAAAACGCCTCTCAACGTGGCGGTATTAGCCTTCGAAGGAATGAGCCCTTTTCACCTCACGGTTCCTTGTATTGTGTTTGGCGATTTGTCCTCACACTTCACACTGAAGGTGTGCGCCGAATCTCAGGATTTGCTGTCTACAACGGCTGGGTTCCAACTCGCAGCCAGTCACGGCCTCGATGCGTTTGATAGCGCCGACATCATCATTATTCCCAGTTGGCATATGTCCTATCAACCGCCGTCACAAGCGCTCATTGCCGCACTTCAACATGCGGAAAAGCGTGGTGCTTTGGTGGTGGGTCTTTGTTTGGGGAGCTACGTGCTTGCCGCGGCAGGGTTGTTAAACCAAAAGCAAGCAACGACGCATTGGGCTTTTTTTGACGATTTTTCGTCGCTGTTCCCCGATATTCAGCTCGAAACTGACATGCTCTATGTTGAATGTGACAACGTGATCACGAGCGCAGGAACAGCGGCTGGTATGGATTGTTGCCTGCAGATTGTTCGCAGAATACTGGGGAGTACAGAAGCCAATCATCTGGCTCGTCTTCTCGTTGTTCCTCCTCAACGACAGGGTGGGCAATCGCAATATGTTTCTGTTCCCATGCCTGAGCGCGGGACCGATCTTCGCCTATCGCAATTGCTTGATGATGTTCTTGTCACCTTGAACCTCCCTCATACGATTGACGAATTGGCAGAAAAAAACATGATGAGTCGACGCACTTTTACACGCAGGTTTCAGGCGGTGACAGGTAAGTCATTTGGAAAGTGGTTACTGGCTGCGAGATTGTCACACTGTCAGCAGTTGCTCGAATCTTCAACCTTATCGGTAGAGCAAATCGCAGACGCTTGCGGGTTCAATAATGCTGTCACCTTACGACATCACTTTAAAAAGTCATTTGGTATCTCACCGTCGGCATGGAGAAAGTTATTTGAAACCCCACTTTCAAACAACGAACTAAGACAAAAACAAGGGTAAAACAAACCACTTCACCTTTATCTAAATTAACAAAATCTAAAATATTCAATGTATTAGACGAGGGACTTTTATTGCCCTCGTTACAAACTCATCCTTTTAAATGTAAAATTTTCAAACAAAACCCTCGTGAAACTCATTCTTCATTCATTCTAATTCATGCAATTTGTTCAAATATCATCTTTTCATTGAAAGCGCTTTCACGTTTAGCCAAACTTTATGTAACCAAGATGTTAACAAATCAGTACCAATCCTCCCGTACATCGGCGCTGATTGCATTAACCATTCCGCATTAACAGAAAACAGTCTCGTGAATGTACTGATTAACTCTCTGGATATTCTGACGATGAAAAAACAGTGAACGTCAGGTTATTTGGATAAACACCTGTAAACATTCTCTTTTAGCTAAGATAGCAGCCCAACTCACAATCATCGGTGGTTGGGTTTTTTTTGCCTTTTTTGAGGGATTAAAAACTAACTGTCGTGTTTCGTAAGAGGGAAGAAGAAATGAAAAACCCACGCCGGCCCAATGAGTAAGAACTGAATATCTTTAAAGAAAGACGGTTTTTTACCCTCGATATGATGGCCAACGAATTGCAGTATCCATAGCAGAACAAACAGCACTGATGACAATACAAGCACGCTCACTTGGGCATGCTGAAGCTGGACTAAGGTCAGAGTACAAAACATGGAGAAAGCCGTCATCACGATGAATGCTTTGAGTGACATCATGGCGTAGAAACCCAGCACAAATGCCAGCACGATGAAATACGGCGCAATGCTCACACCCACAACAGACAGCGACGGAACGAGCCATAAAAAGCCCGCCACGGAAAAGAAAATCCCAGGAACGGCAACCTTATGAATTTTCTGGTTAGTGAGGTTTTGGTGGCTCTCGCCATACTCTTCAAACCATTGTTCCAACGATTTCATTCGTAACACTCCTTGTTCTTGTTATCGCTATTTCTTCATACTGACCAACTCAGGCCATGATTTGAAATACAATATCTCTAACAACCGGCAGAACAGACAATACCAACAACAACGACATGCTGTAGTTAAACACTTTCCTTCGTGTTGATGATGTGAGCACTTTCTTTAACATTGAACCAAACAACAGCCATACGCCCACACTAGGAAAGGAGACAAAAAAGAAGGTTGCGGCAATGATCATGTTTTGCGTGTAGAAGCCGTCTCCAACAGAGGTAAAAGCCGCAATCGCCCCCGTAGCAACAACCCACGCTTTCGCATTCACCCACTGAAACAGCGCCCCTTTCAGAAAAGTGAGTGGTTTAGCTTGCTCGTCGGTTACCCCTGACATCTCACCAGAGCGTGCAATCAAGAAGGCCAAATACAGAAGGTACGCTGTACCTATGCATTTGATGATCAAATGAAGTTCAGGAAAGCGCTGAAAAAGCTGCCCGAACCCCAGCCCCACCAGCAAGAGCATGATGGCAAAGCCAACGCAAATCCCCAAAAGCAAAGGGACACTCTTACGCACACCAAAATTAACGCCCGAAGACATCAATAAAAGGTTATTCGGCCCCGGGGTGGCGGAAGCGGAAATGGCAAAAAGCGTAACCGCTATCAGATACTCCATAATGAAAGCTCCTATGTCAGCCAGCGCGGTCTACGCAGCAGCTATTGAGATACAGATGGAATATTTTCAGAGCGATAAAGGCCATAAACTGCATGATCGACAATGCGATCATCCAGCTTTTCTGCCTGTCGAATCACGCCTTCCAATGTGAAGCCCAATCTTTCACATACTGCACGGCTTGCTGCATTTTCTGTCGCCGCGGATATTTCCACTTTTTCCATACCCAGTTTTTCAAAGGCAATGTGGACAAGCGCCTTCACACAGCGCGAAACAATGCCTTTGCCCTGTTGGTTTTGACAAACCCAATAGCCAATTTGCACTTTCTTTAGGTCATGAGAAATCGTATTGAAACTGATGTTCCCTACCACGGCGCCTTGATAGAGTATCGCGCACGTTAACGACTTTCCGTCGGCGTAGTCATGCAGTGAATGACGAATAAAGCCTTCGAAAAATGCAATGCCATCTGCATGCGCAGGCCAAGCTAGCCATTGCGCTAAATAGTCCCTGTCGCGACTGACAATGTCGAAATAGTCATGGGCGAAGGAAGGCTGAACAAGTGCCAATGAAATGTCGTTATCTACAATGGTTGCAAACATAACGTTAATCCTTTAACCCCATAACGTTGTATCCATCACACTCAAACCGGATGAACATAATTTGATATCTCTATCAAATTGCCATCAAGGTCGCGAAAGTACAATGATTCAATCGCGCCTTGCGCCCTTGTGCGCAGCACTGGCCCTTCTTCAATGGCGATCTCCTCGCAGTCTTAAACGCGTCGAGAAGCCATAGGGTGTTCAGGGGTCAACTCAAGAAGATCCCAGCGGTTACCGTAGAGATCTTCAAACACAGCCACAGTTCCGTAGTCTGCCTCCATTGGCTCTCGCACAAAATGCACGCCCTCTTCTCGCATTCGGTTGTAATCCCGCCAGAAATCATCTGTGGAGAGGAAAAGGAACACACGACCACCCGCTTGATTGCCAATGAAGGAGCTTTGCTCATCATTGGAAGCCCTTGCAAGCAACAGTGTCATGCCCTTCGAGCCCGGTGGAGATATCACCACCCACCGTTTGTCCTGCTCAGGTTGATAAGTATCTTCCACCACGTCAAACTTCAATTTATTGACGTAAAACTCAAGTGCCTCGTCGTAGTCTCGAACTACGATCGCGACATGTATCAGCGCTTGATTCATGCTATTTCTCTCTTCATCATATTTGCCAACACCCAAACAACCAGAAAACTAACGTCAGTAAAACTCACTAAACCCTGCATTTTCACGTTTTTTGGAATTAAATTAAAATACGTCAATTTCACGATTTAATTATGATAAATCATCTTATAAGTAAGAATATAAAACAAATTGCATTTAGGGGTAATAATTGAGCCAAATCAATTTTATTGCATGAATTTTAGCAACGAAAAGTCCAAACAATCCCAAAATGACAGTTTAAAATAACACTTGTTTTTAACCACTTACTTAATCAACACAAAAGATAAAAAATCTTTCATTGTTTTTTTCTATTATCGCCATCGAAATAATCCCTTTCATAAATTGTGTCATTGCTATCTATACTCACCGTACTGACAAACATTCTAGACAACACTAATGGGAGGTGCTTTTTACAGACAAAGCCAATACCCCACTAAATAGTGAATTATTTTACAATATTTTTATCGTCGTCATTTCACTTGATTAGCGAAGCCCTTTCTTTGCATAAAAAAAGGGACAGGTCGAATTAAACCAGTATCAAATGACATTTCGGCATAGGAATTATTATTCTTACCCCTGGAAAATCCAGAAAGAATTAAAAAGTCACATTCAATGTGTCAGCGTTTTGTCATTTGCACTGGAACACAAAGTACTAAAACGTTTACTCCTTAAATTAAATTATAGACGTGTTTATATTTTAAATAACGCGCGGGTAATTACACCTGTGTGCACGTATACATGGAAGAGGAAAGTAACATGTTTAAAAAGACCCTTATTTCGGTCGTCTTGTCTGGTCTATTGGTTTCATCTCCAACATTCGCGCAAGGCGAACCAAAATCAAACCAATTCTGGTGGCCTGACCAACTCAATCTTGCTCCCCTTCGTGATCATGGCCAAGAATCAAACCCGCTCGGCGAAAGCTTTGACTACGCTGCCGCATTCGAAACCTTGGACCTCAACGCCGTTAAAAAAGACATCTCCGTTGTGCTTACCGAATCCCAACCTTGGTGGCCTGCGGACTATGGCCATTACGGCCCATTCTTCATCCGCATGGCATGGCACGCAGCAGGGACGTATCGCGTGTCTGATGGTCGTGGTGGTGCTGGCGGTGGTCAACAACGTTTTGACCCGCTCAATAGCTGGCCTGATAACGCCAACCTTGATAAAGCGCGCCGCCTGCTGTGGCCTGTGAAGCAAAAATACGGTGAAAGCCTTTCTTGGGCTGACTTGATGGCACTGACGGGTAATGTTGCCCTTGAATCAATGGGCTTTAAAACCTTCGGATTTGCCGGTGGTCGTGAAGATGATTGGGAACCCGACTTTGTTTACTGGGGCCCAGAAGAAGAAATGCTCGCCGATGAGCGTCGCGATGAAAACGGCAAATTGAAAGAAGGCCTTGCGGCAGTTCAAATGGGTCTGATCTACGTCAACCCAGAAGGCCCAGGCGGTGTGCCTGATCCGCTTCTAGCAGCAAAAGACATTCGTCATTCATTTGGCCGCATGGCAATGAACGACGAAGAAATTGTCGCGCTGATCGCGGGCGGACACACCTTTGGTAAGGCCCACGGTGCGCACAAGCCAGAAGAATGTTTAGGTGAAGCGCCGGCGGGTGCACCTGTTGAAGAACAGGGTTTCGGCTGGAAAAACAAATGTGGCACGGGCAAAGGTGCTGATGCCATTACCAGTGGTCTAGAAGGCGCATGGACAGTCACACCAACGCAATGGACGACAAACTACCTCGATAACCTGTTCGGCTTCAACTGGGTGCTAACAGAAAGCCCTGCTGGCGCGAAGCAATGGATCCCAGATTCAAAAGCAGCAGCGCAGCTTGTTCCTGACGCGCACGATCCTACCAAGCGCCATGCACCCATCATGTTCACCACAGACATTGCAATCAAAGAAGATCCGCAATTCCGTGCAATAGCGGAAAGCTTCCGCGAGGACCCTGCAAACTTTGAGCTCGCGTTTGCCAAAGCGTGGTTCAAACTCAATCACCGCGATCTCGGTCCACGTGCACGTTACATCGGCGCTGAAATCCCAGAAGAAATTCTGGTATGGCAAGACCCGGTGCCTGCGGTTGATCACCCGCTCATCACGGACAAGCAAGCTGGCGAGATCAAAGCCGACATTCTGGCATCGGGTTTGAACGTGCCTGAGCTGGTTAAAACAGCATGGGCATCAGCAGCCAGCTACCGTGGCACTGACATGCGTGGCGGTGCAAACGGCGCGCGTTTGCAGCTTGAGCCTCAAAAAGATTGGGTGGTAAACAATCCGAAAGAGACGCAAAAAGTACTGAAAGCACTCACTAAGATTCAAAAAGACTTCAACCAACAAGCGGGCGACACACAAGTGTCTCTAGCCGATGTGATTGTGTTGGCAGGCGCAGCAGGCGTTGAGAAAGCCGCCAAAGACGCAGGGCTGAAAGCGGATGTTCCGTTTAACCCAGGCCGTACTGACGCCACGCAAGCAATGACGGACGTCGCTTCCTTCGCTGTGCTTGAGCCAACGGCAGATGGTTTCAGAAACTACTTTGATGCATCGAAAAACTACCGTTCACCGGCCGAAGCATTGGTTGAACGCGCTGACCTGCTTACCCTCACCGTGCCAGAAATGACAGTACTCGTGGGCGGTATGCGTGCCATGAACGCGAACAGCGATGGCTCTTCCAACGGTGTGTTTACGGACAAACCGGGCACCCTAAGCAACGATTACTTCCTAAACCTGCTTGATATGTCCACCAAGTGGTCAAAATCAGCAGACATGGAAGGCATCTATGTCGGTACAGACCGTGCTTCTGGTGATAAGAAATGGACGGCAACGCCCGTTGATTTGATTTTTGGTTCAAATGCAGAGCTTCGCTCAATCTCGGAAGTGTATGCATCAAACGGTTCTGAGCAGAAGTTTGTCGATGATTTTGTCGCGGCATGGACAAAAGTCATGAACAACGATCGTTTTGACCTGAAAAACTAAGGAATATCCCTTTAAGACGTAGCGATCTCATCCCAATGTCGCTTCCTGTCCAAAGAGCTCGAACCAAGGTTGGTCGAGCTCTTTTTTTTATGGTTTATATTCGTAGGCCTTTTACAACACCACGGGTTCATCAAACGCTTTTCCCCACGCGTTGAGAACATAGCCCCTTCGCGCTGGTGCGTAGTAAGGATCTAACGCGATAAGCGCGTGTGCACGATCATAGCTGTCTACTTCCATGACCCACATCCCGCCCGTTTGCTCACCACTGTGTTCGTCTCTCAAACTGCCACCAATCAAAATTTCATCACCGTGGATTTTCAAAAAACCAAGGTGGTCTTGGAGATATTGAGCACGGTGCGCTTTCATGCCCTCTTTATCGGTAAAAATCGCGACTATTCTCATCTCACGTTTCCTGTGTTGGTGCTTGCTCTCTGTCTTCCATGCCGTAGTCTCGCAAGACGGCAGCCACACGCAATCGGTAATCATCAAACAGCAAAGATCGGCCTTTTTTCTGCGCCAATTGATGTTCGACCTGTTGCCGCCATACTTTTATGGCTTCTTCATCTCGCCAGAAAGACAACGATAAGAATGTGTTTTCATCGGCCAAGCTCTGATACCGCTCAACAGACAGGAAACCATCAATATCCACCAGCGATGCTTTCAGTTTTTGTGCGATATGAAAGTAGGTGGCACGGCCTCCTTGCTTGATAGTGACTTCAAAAATAACCGCAATCATGAGCCTTCCCCTGCAAGTTGAAGATAAGCCGCATCAACGGCACGAAGGAAGGTGCGTTTTTCAGATACGATAAATTTTTCTTTTTGGGCAAACGCAAAGTTCTTCTCTCCTTCTCTGTCATGCTTTAGTCGCGTCCTGTAAGCCTCATACGCGGCGAGATCAGGGAAACTGATTAACCCAAATGCCCTATTATTTGTGCCTTCATGAGGAAGAAAATAGCCCAACAACTCCCCGCCACACGCGGGAATGATCTTGCCCCACGCTTCAGCATATTCTTCAAATTGTGCCGTTTTAAAAGGATCGATTTGGTATTCAATAAAACAAGTTATCTTCATCTTGCCGCGACTCCATGTTGCTGTGGTTTTTGGATGTTTAACGCAGTGTAAAGCGACAAATTATTCATGCTTCGATGGCGGTCGAAGTGAAGGTGATGCGACTATGATGAAATAACGGCTGAGATAGCGCGGGCAAAAAAGGAAGGCGTATTGGAACCAAACATTGCAACGATAGCGGGACTTATTGGGGAGGAAACCAGAGCTGCGATGCTAATGGCGCTAATGAGCGGCAAAGCACTTACTGCGACGGAGCTTGCCATAGAAGCAGACATTACCGCGCAAACGGCCAGCAGCCATTTAAACAAATTGGTCGACGGTGAATTACTCATTGTCAGAAAACAAGGTCGCCATAAATACTTTCAATTGGCGAACCGACACGTTGCAGATTTGCTTGAACAGATTTTGACATTGAGCGCCTCTCACGCATCAACAACCCAAACAGGCCCTAGCGACCCTCACCTCAAATACGCTCGCATTTGCTATGACCACTTAGCGGGAGAAATAGGCGTCTCGCTTTATCGCATCTTGGCAGAGCAAGAAGTCATCATGGATCAGGCTTCACATACTGCGTTAACGCCAAAAGGCGAACGCTTCTTTTCAGATCTAGGTATCGATATTGAGGGCATGAAGAAGCAACGTCGGCCTGTATGCAAATCTTGCTTAGATTGGAGCGAACGCCAAAATCACCTTGCGGGGAGCCTAGGGCAATATATCCTCTCCCATGCCTTGCAGAAACAATGGGCGTACCAATCACCGGGGACGCGGATCATTCAATTCTCTGATACCGGTTTGGCTGCATTTCTTTCTCGTTACACCCTCAAGTAACGCACACATACGAAAAAACCAGCCTCTCGGCTGGTTTTATGCAGATAACGCAACAGCGCTTAGACGGTTACATCAAATCCGCTTTATCATCCGCCGCGATTTTGGCTTTGGCTTTATCAGCTTCAGCTTGCAGAAGATCAAACCACTTCTTGCCATCATCTACGTTCTCTTGGAACCAGGTGTACACAGGTGCAGCCGCTGCTTGGAACTTGGCTTTGTCTGCTGGCGATGGCACATAAAGCTTACCGCCTGATTTTTTGAAGGCATCATACGCTGCGATTGATTTACGCTTCGGAGACGCAAACGTCGCTTGCTGCAGTGCACGGAAACCATCAACGATCACTTTGCGCTGCTCAACAGGCATGTCCATGAACACTTCATTATTCATGTACCACAGTGCTGACATGTATGCGTGACCATCAAGCGTGACATACTTCAGGCCCGCTTCTGGAAATTTCATGCCCATGATGTCAGTGATGCCGTTTTTCGAGCCTTCAACCACGCCCGTTTGGAATGAGGTGTAAAGCTCAGGCCATGGGATTGGCGTAGGGCTCGCACCCAATGCTTTCACTAGCTCCTGAGGCAGATCAGCCACCACAGTACGGATTTTCAACCCTTCCATGTCACTTGGCTGTTTTACCGTGCGTTTGGTGTTAGCAAAATTACGCCAACCACCCGTGTTACCAATCGCCATCAAACGCAATTTGTTGTCTGTGTCAGCGAGGATTTCTTTACGCAGTTCACGCACAAAATCACCTTGAAGCACGGCTTCAGCGGTTCGATCATCAGGCAATACATACGGCAGATCCAACACTTGGATATACGGGAACATGTTCGCCGCGCCACCAGAGGTTGAAATATAAACATCAACAGAGCCATCTTCTACTGCTTGGATACACTCGGTGCCGTTGCCGCAAAGTTGGGTACCAATGAAAAGATCGACTTTAATCTTGCCGTTTGAGTGTGATTCAACGAAATCCTTAAAGACAACAAGACCATCATAATCTTCATCGTTTTCGTTCGAATTCGCGACGGCACGAAGGTTAAAATCGGCGGCCATTGTTGGCGCAGTCATTGCCATTGTCGACATGACAGCAGCCAGTCCGAGAGCACTTCCTTTCAATGCTTTATGCATTGTTTTTACTGTTGTTTTCATACTTCACCTTTCACATCCGTGGATAGCCAGTCGAACACTGACCTTGTTAAGGCGAGAACGTCAGTTCTCCGTTGCTTACAAACCCACTCACGCCAAGCCTAACCACTGCGGGATAGTCATAGACAGAGCCGGGAAAAACGTAATCAGGAATATCACCAATACTTCGACTGCCAAGAACGGCAATATGGCACGGGAGATGGTTTCCACTTTTTCACCAGACACACTGGAGGCGACAAAGAGCACTAGGCCCATCGGCGGCGTCGCAAGGCCAACCGTTAAATTGACGCTCATGATGATGGCGAAATGCACTGGGTCGATACCCAGGCTGATAAAGACTGGCGCCAAGATTGGGCCAAGAATAATGATGGCAGGACCAGCATCGAGGAACATACCAATCACAAAGAGTAAAATGTTGATCAAGAAGAGTAAGATCAGCGGGTTGTCACTGATGCCCAGCGTGAACTCCGCCATGGCTTCTGCTGCATGAGAAAGCGACACCACGGTTTTAAAGGCCAGCGCGGAACCCACCAATAACAAGATAACCGCTGACGATTTTGCACTGCTGGTAAAGATGTCTGGGATATCTTTCAATTTGACGGTTTTAAGAACAAACATTCCCACAACAAGGGTATACACAACGGCAATTGCCGATGCTTCTGTCGGGGTAAAAATACCGCCTAAGATACCGCCCAAAATGATCACAGGCGTGAGCAACGGCCAGAAGGCATTTTTCGTCGCCACACCACGCTCTCGCCACGTCGCTTTTTCACTGGCAATGGGCAAATTTTGGCTCTTCGCCATCAAGGCAATCAGCGCCATTAACCCACCACCAATCAACAACCCTGGCACCACACCCGCCGCAAACAATGCTGCGACAGATATTTCCATGGTGTAGGCATAAATGATCATGATGCCTGAAGGCGGAATGATCGGGCCAATCACGGACGAAGCCGCGGTAATGGCCGCCGCAAATTTTCGTGAGTAACCGTTCTTTTCCATGGCAGGGATCATCATGGAGCCGATCGCAGAGGTATCAGCCACCGCAGAGCCTGATAGCCCCGCAAACAACATGCTCGACATAACATTCACATGCGCCAAACCGCCACGCACATGCCCAATCAAAGACTGGGAAAAGCTCACCAAGCTCAACGTGATGCCGCTTCGGTTCATGACCTCTCCAGCCAACATAAAGAAAGGAATGGCCATCAGTGGGAATGAATCAATGCCGTTGTAGATGTTGCGAAACAGCAAAGGAATGTCGCGATCCATGCCTTCTGCATACAGCATTAAGCCCGGTGCAGTCAGCAGGGCAAAAAACACCGGCATGCCAAGCATGAGGATCAGTAAGAACAGAGGTAAAAACAGGATTAACATTTACAACCACTTCCCTATGTTGAGCGCGGGTTTGGGCATACTTCATGCCTCACGTTACCCATCGACGTGCCAATAAATATGGCTATCGCCGCTATCCTTTTTCCGTATTCGCGTTGATGGATGCTACCTCATCACCGCATTTGTCTTCAGGCGCATCATCATCAGACGACGCACTGTCTGGCACCAAAGCGCGAAGGAACAATTCAACATTCGCCAATAACATGGTGCCGAAGCACACAGGCATCGCGAGGTAAATCCATGCACGTTTCAAAGGAAACGACGCAGCGCGGGTACGAAATCCGCGGTCAAAAAACTCAAGGGCGACGACGAACAGTTGAACCAACACGGCAAACGCCAGCGCAAGCAGAAAGATTTTGATGAATCGGCTAACGCTGGCAGGTAAGTAGTTGTGAATCATATCGATCGAGACAAACATGCCTTTTCGATACGCTTCACCAGCAACCAATGCCATCATCCAAATCATCAATGCGCGCGCGACTTCTTCCGGCCAAGGTAAAGCGGAATTGAACACGTAGCGACACACCACTTGTAGCAAAATGCTGCCGACCATTAATGCCACCAGCACCCACGCGATCGATGAGCCAATCTTCCCAATGCGATCGTTGATCGCGGAAATTGCGGTTAAACTCGTCGTCATAAATGCCATTAAGCCACTTCTCCTACACGACCAAATCGGCTTTGCTCAAACACCAACCCCGAACCTTCACGGCCAGAGCTAAAGTCCGTCACTTTGCCCAACATGATGTCGTGATCGCCTGCAGCCACCACGCCATGCATATCACAGTCAAACCACGCCACAGCGCCAGAAATGATGGCGCGACCACTGGGTGCGCGCTCAATGTCGACATCGCTGAAACGTTCTTCGTGGCTTCCGCGGCAAAACTTCATCGCGAGTTCAGAGTGTTCCACGGCAAGCACACTTACCGTGTAACCGCCCGACTCAAGGATCGGCGCTTTTGACGACGATCCACTGTTTAAGCTCCACAGCACAATGGCAGGCTCAAGCGAGACAGAATTGAACGATGAACAGGTCAGCCCGTAATCTTCGCCTTTATGGCGCGCGGTGATGACCGTCACGCCCGTTGCAAAGCGTCCTAATGCGTTGCGCAGTTCCTTACTCATGCCACTTCCTCCCCGGCGGCTGCCGTTAAGAGTTCAAACCATGTTTCTCGGTCAATGTTCACCTTCAGTGCATCACTTGCGGTACGAATACGGGCGAGATTGTTGGTGCCAACCACAGGTAAAATGCCCGCAGGGTGCGCCAACAACCAAGCAACCGCAACTGCGTCAATGCCCACGCCGAAACGCTCTGCCTCACGTTGTAGCAAGGGTTTCACGCGCTGCGCTGCGTCGCCATTACCAAACAACTCACCACCCGCAAGCGGTGACCATGCCATCGGCTTGATGCCGTGTTGCTGCATAAACGCCAAGGTGCCATCGGTAAAGCTGTCACGCGCAAGCAAGCTCATTTCGACTTGATTGGTCACCAATGGGTTTTTCATGCCTGATTGGAGTAAATCCCAATCCCAGCGTTGGAAGTTCGATACACCAACGCCTTTCACCAAGCCTTCATCAATCAACGCATCCAGTGCTTGACCGGTGGCATGGTGATCCATGAAAGGATCCGGACGGTGAATCAGCAGTAAATCAAGGTGGTCGGTATTCAGGTGTTTTAACGAGTTATGTACTGACGTGCGGATGTGTTCTGGCGAGGTGTCGTAGTACTTCACGCGACGATCGGCGTATTTGTCGGACAGCAACATGATGTCGCATTTGCTCACGAGCTGGATTTGATCACGCAGTGACGGCGTTTTCGCCAACACTTGACCAAACACCGCCTCACATTCGTAATCGCCGTAAATATCCGCATGATCAAACGTGGTGATGCCTTGCTCTAAACACGCATCCACTTTCGCGCGGACATTCGCTTCTGAAGTATCAACATCGTCGGCTAGACGCCAAGCGCCATAAACAATGCGACTAAAAGCAGGTAAAGCGTCGTTCAGTTGGGTGTACTTCATTACTTTCTTTCTCCCACACCCAAAGGTGTTGCTGGTGTTGTTGCCGGCACACGGCCATATTCTTCTGGCATTGAACAGGTTTTCAGGTGTGGCAGAATTTTCTGGCCCACAATTTCACATTCGTCTTTGTGCGGGTACCCCGAGAAGATAAACGCGCGAATCCCCATTTTTTGGTATTCCTCAATTTTGGTCAGCACTTGGTCAACACTGCCTACCAAGGCCGCACCGCACCCAGAGCGCGCACGACCTACGCCCGTCCAAAGGTTCGATTCGGTATAACCAAACTTGTCTGCGTCTTCACGCTGCTTCGATTGAAGCGCCACGCCAAGGCTGGTTGCGTCTAACGCACGCTCTTTGATCGAGCGACCAAATTCATCGTCAAGCTTCGAAACCAATGATTCTGCATACTCTTTGGCTTCTGCTTCGGTATCACGCACCACCATGTGAACACGCAACCCGTAGTCCAAAGTACGGTTATGGCGCTGCGCCACTTCGTTAACAGCACGCATGCGATTCGCTAACATGTCTTGGGTTTCCGGCCACATCAGGTAGACATCACACTCGGACCCGCACAGCTCTAACGCATCTGGCGAGTAACCGCCGAAATACAGTAACGGGCCGCCATTTTGTTGATACGGGCGCACCGGATCTGTCGACAAATCGCTCAAGTTATAAATCTCGCCTTGGTAGCGGATTTCATCTTGCGTCCATGCTTGGCGCAGGATCTCAACCACTTCTTTCGAACGGCGATAGCGAAGCGCACTGTCTTCTTTTTGCCCAGGGAAATCAGAAGAAATCACATTCAGGGTAAGTCGCCCTTTCATGATGTGATCGAGTGTCGCTACCGAGCGTGCCAACATCGCTGGGTGCACTTCACCACAACGAATCGCAGCCAACAGGTTAATGCGCTCAGTCAGTGGACCCATCGCCGACGCGAAGGTCATGGTGTCTTGCCCGACTTGGTAAGACGAAGGACATAAAATATTACGAAAACCCTGCTTTTCAGCGGTGAGTACGATGTCTCGCGTGTTTTCCCAATTACTTCTCAAATTGCCATCTGGCACACCTAGATAGCGATAGTCATCACTGCAAATAGGTGCAAACCAAGACACCTCCGAGGCATCTAATCCTGCACTTGTGATGGGCACTACACTCATTGTCCAATCTCCCGCTCTTTTTCTTTTTAAACTCAATTCACGCACACCGAAAGTGCTTAACAATCAGCACCTAACGCTCCATGCGAAAATACCCACAAGGTAAATGAATAGTGAATGATTTGTTAAATAATGCTATAAGATAAATATGAAAAGTAAATCAATGCTGAATGAATTTGATATTGAATCAGCGCGAAGGTATCGCTATTGAGCGGTAACTCATTAAATTAAAAGCATTTATTAATTTCGAGAATTTTTGGAAATGAGTGAATCAACCCGATTACCCCTGTTCATTCAAATTAGCGAGCTGTTGCACAGAGAAATCACTGCTGGCTATTGGCTCCCTGGTGAGCGTTTGCCTACTGAAGCAGAATTGTCAAAGAAACTGGGGGTTGCGACAGGAACACTCCGCAAAGCACTCGCCGAATTAGAAAACAAAGGGCTTTTAGAGCGAAAACAAGGCTCTGGTACCTATGTAAAAGAAACATTGAGTGACAATGCCATTTACCACTTTTTTCGGTTAGAACTGGAAAGCGGCGGCGGGTTGCCGAATGCTGACTTTCTTAGCGTAGAAAAAATGCAGAACACCTATGTGGCCTCTTTACTCAGCCTGCCTTCGAATGCGCCATTGTGGCGATTTCGTCGCTTACGTCGTCTTGATCAGAAACCCGCAGCAGTGGAAGAGATTTGGATCGATGGGCGACACCGTACTGCCATCGATCCGCAGGAATTAGTGGAATCACTTTACGTGTATTACCGCGAGAAATTAGGTTTTTGGATCTCCCGCGTTCAAGACAGCATCACTGTCAGTAACGTGCCAGATTGGAAGCCGACAGAATTTGAGTTAGCTGAAGGCTCACCCTGCGGCTATATCGAACGAATGAGTTGGTCTAACCGAGACCGCATAGAAGAAGTTTCATTCACTTGGTTTGATCCCCATACCGTCCGATACGCCGCGCGATGGTCTTAAAAGACAGTCGTTCTTAACGACACTTTTCCCAATTTTTCATAAGGACAATGTAATGACACAACAAGGAACGCCTCTTCGCTACGGTATTCTCGGGTGCGGCATGATGGGACGCGAGCACATTCGCAACATTCAACTGTTAGACAATGTTGAAATCACTGTGTTGGCCGAACCAAATGCAGAAATGCGCGAGCTTGCTCATGCCCTCGTGCCTAACGCAACCTGCGTGAATGATTTAGAAGCCTTGTTAGCCACAGACAATGTGGACGCCATCGTGGTGGCAACCCCCAACTACCAACATGCAGAGCAACTGGTGGAGATGTTGAAACAATGTCCTTTGCCCATCTTGATTGAAAAGCCCGTCTGCACGCGCATTGAAGACGTAAACCTGCTGCTCGACGCCGCTGCCAGCCACCCCTCGCCTATTTGGGTAGCGATGGAATACCGTTATATGCCGCCTATCACCAAGTTACTCTCATTGCTCGATAGCGACGAAGTCGGTCAGCGTCATCTGTTTTCTATACGCGAACACCGTTTTCCTTTCTTGGAGAAGGTCGATGACTGGAACCGCTTCAACCACAAAACAGGCGGCACCCTGGTTGAGAAATGCTGTCACTTTTTCGATCTCATGCGTTTACTAACCCAAGCCAATCCGGTTCGCGTATTCGGCTCTGGCAGCCAGGCCGTGAACCACCGTGACGAACAGTACGATGGGCAAACCCCTGACATTCTCGACAATGCCTTCGTCACCGTAGAGTTTGGTAACGGTACGCGCGCCAGTTTGGAGCTTTGCATGTTTGCAGAAGGTTCACGCTACCAAGAAGAAATTTGTGCCGTTGGGGATGCGGGAAAAATTGAATGCTTCGTCCCTGGCCCTGGTCGTTTTTGGCCCACGGAAACGCTTGGAGAAGCCCCTGTTTCAAAAGTCATCTCTAGCCCTCGCAATCCGAAAGGTCCAAAACAGATGGATGTGCCTGTCGATCCAGAATTGCTAGAAGCAGGTGACCACAACGGTTCAACCTTCTATCAACATCAGAAGTTTCAGCGCGCCATCTTAGGTGAGCAATCTGTGGAAGTAACGTTGGAAGACGGTCTAAAAGCAGTCGTCCTAGGTCTTGCTGCACAAGAAGCCATCAAGCGACACAAGGTGATCAATATTACCCAAGGTGGATTAGGGTTTGAGGTGTAGCCTTGAACTAGATCTCTCAGACTTTGGCAGTTGCTGAAACAGTCACCCACGCCAACCGTTCAGCGTCATCGATAGCAAGAATTGAAAAATGTGAAAGCTATCCGCATAGAGTAAGTCTGACCGAAGTATTTTCATTTTCTTGCACAATATATTTGAACAAGATCCACAAAATTACCCTGTTTTTTTCTGTTCATACCTGACCTATCGTTACTACATCCAATAACAAAACAACTATCACCCATGTAGGAGATACGATCATGAAAACGACTTTAACAGCTCTAAGCCTTATCCTTGCTTCAATGACAGCAACTGCGATGCCTAGCCACAACCTAGACATCTCAGTGTTTGTTAACAACGGTGCTGCTACCGTAAAAGTTTTTCGAGATGGTATGCCGGTTGAAGGCGCATCGGTAACAACCAATAAATTCTCAGCGGTAACAAATGACGAAGGTTCAACGTTTTATAACTTGGTATCACAGCGCTCACAATATGTTGAGTTTACCGTTACCGATGATGAAGGTAATAGCCAAAACGTAAAGCGCTTCATTACACGCGAGAGATAATGAGATTCATTAGCAGTTAATATATTAAGCCCCTACTACTAGCTAGGGGCTTTTTTGTTTTAGCACGTTTGGATTTCAATTGTAAACTCATGCAAATGATAACTATTATCATTGACAGAGTGCATAGTTTGACGATATTGTGAGCAGGTAATGACAATAAACACGCATAAAAACAAAGAGACAATGAATGAAGAAACCTAGCCCTACATCGCTTGTTGTTCAATCCAGCACACAAATCACGCCTAACATGCAACGCATTGAGCTCCATGGTGAGGGATTGGCACGCTTTCCTGCTGATTGTGAAGGCGGCTACATCAAATTGCTGTTCACAAAAGAAGGCAGCGCGGATTTAAGCAACCTTGCCGACGGTGAACGCCCTGTCATGCGTACCTATACTATTCGAACGCTCGACTTCATGACCCAAACAATGACTGTCGATTTTGTACGTCACGAAGTCGATGATTGCGGTTGTGGCCATGCGGCGCGTTGGGCACTAAACGCAAAGCCGGGCGACACCATTAACATCGCTGGCCCCGGCACAATACAGAACATCAATGCAGAAGCCGATTGGTTCTTCATGGTCGCCGACATGACGTCTCTGCCAGCCCTGTCAGCAAAACTCAAAACACTGCCGAGTAATGCTACCGGCTACGCAGTCGTTGAAGTGCTGTCTCAAGAAGACATCCAAGCGATTGATTCACCTGAGGGCATCAAATTTGATTGGGTAGTAGCTGGCGAAAGTGAATCTCTTGCTGTTCGAGCGAAGCAAAAAGCATGGCTAGACGGCGACGTATTCGTCTGGAGTGCGAGCGAATTCGACACCATGCGCGAGCTTCGCCAATACTTCCGCAATGAAAAAGACGTCGACCGAGATAACATCTACATCAGCAGTTATTGGAAAAACGGTGTCACCGAAGAAGGCCATAAAGTGATCAAGCAAAAAGATGCGGAAGGCGTAGCGTGATCACGATGTAATCCTTGTGTGATTATGACGAAAAAACAGAAAGACAGTTGATAGAGGACTCGAGACGAGTCCTTTATCATATAAAAAAACCGCGAATCATGATCGCGGTTTTCTGTTTCTCACGCTAGAACCTAGTAGCCGTAGGCTCTATAGGCCTTGCTGGTACTGATCATTGGTGTTGATGGGAACCATTGTAAATAGCTCTTCTCGTACCGTGATATCACCATTAATCAGTTTCTCAAAATGCTTAACCAACTCTACTTTGTCAGCCTTCTCTTTAGAGCCGCCGCCAATGTTGGTTAAATCAATAAAGAACTCATCAAACAGGTGCGACAAATCGGTCACGATATCCATGTTCAAGAATTGCTCGTGGTTATAAATGCTTGGGTAACCGCCTTTTTGCTTGTCCACTGCGAATGAAACGCCCTTTACATTCGTTATGGTGGTCGCTTTTTCACATCGCAGCATACAACCCGCTTCAATGGCTGGCTTGTTGCAACCTACCGTCTGCTGGAAGAAGCACTGACGGCTCGTCATCATCAAAATCGGGTGATAAATGCTGTAAGCCAGTTTGAAGTTTTCAGGACGACGAATATCCTTAATTTGCATTCTATTGATTTCATTAGAGATGAAGGCACCCGCGCAATTTAGCGATTCTTTCATCGTAACAAGAGCATGTGAGTTTGTGGTGTTTAGGAATGGACCCGCAACCCACTCAATTCCCATCTCATACGCTTTGTAAGCAATACCTGTATTGTTCGTGACAATTCGCGCAGGCTTCACTTCTTCTAGTACTTTGACTGCTTCGTCATAGTCTTTGCCAATCAGTACCGCAGGGAACCATGGAATCAGGCGTGGGTTTTCTAGGAAAATATTGATGTATTTACGGTCACGCTTTTTAAAGCTTTCAGGCAACTTGAAGTAAATATCTGCGTCTGTCACATCACACACATTCAAATCTGCCACATCCGCAATCAGCATCGAAAGCGTTGGCTTTTCAGCCACTTTCGCTTGCTGCGGCAAAGCGGGTACATCAACGTGTTTAATGACCTCTTTAGAGCCATTCAACAAGAATGCGACACGATCTTTCAGTTCAGTGACTTCTCTTAATGGAACCGAGAGATTTTCATCAAGATCTGAGAAATCATATCCAAGCAGTTCGTAATTCGAATTGATCACGCCTTTAAAGCGTTTCTCTAATTCCGCAGATGTGATTGCCTTTTCGCTCACTTCGCGGAGCAGCGAAGTGGATGTCGCTTCAAATGCGTCTTGAACATCTTTGCTTGGTATCACAACCACAGTAAGTGGTTCACCTGCTGTTGCTTTGAACGCAATGGTAATCGCAATTTTATCAATGTCTAAGCCCTTCACTTTGTCTTCAAGCGTCGCGCCAATTGCGTTTTTGTCGTTATAAAGGTCTTTTCTAACATCTTGAATCTGCACAACATCAATCGCGTTATTTTTTTCAACGGCATAATTCACGCTGTTATCACGAGGGTTATCGATAAACATGTCTCTGGTTAAGTTGCCTTTCAGAAACTTGTTCGTAAGCCCACGGTTGAACACTTTGTGTAGATTCGAGTCGTCTTCATACAATTCGCCCGTTTCTACAAATTTGTTGATGTTCTTACGCCAGTTCTCAACAACGGTGTAAACGTAGTGCGCACCTTTAATACGACCTTCAATTTTCAGTGAGTCGACTTTCGCCTCAACCAATTCAGGAAGATCAAAATAGGCTGAATTGTCTTTCAAGTTGAGCGGGTATTTTGTGCCAACGTTTGTCACTTCGTATTCATCACGACACGCTTGGCTACAACGCCCACGGTTGCCTGAGTTACCGACGCTAACAGAGCTAGAATAACATTGACCAGAAAACGCAATACATAAAGAACCATGAACAAACACTTCCGTGAGCATGTCGTGTTCATGCGCAACGGCCGTCATTTCCTTTATTTCATCAATGTTCAATTCACGAGATAAGTTAACGCGAGAAGCGCCGACTTTACTCAAGAATTTTAATTGGCCTTCGTTGTGTGTGGTTAACTGAGTTGAAGCGTGAACATCTAACGTTGGAAAGTGTTTTTTGATCAGATTAAACACACCAAGGTCTTGTACAATAATGCCATCGATCGTTGTATTGACTAATTGATTTAATAATTTAACTAGTGACTTTATCTCACGCTCTAAAATAACCACATTTAGCGTTAGAAATACTTCACAACCGTATTCATGAGCTAATCGCAATACGCCATTTAACTCATCAAATGAAAGATTGGATGCACGGTTACGGGCATTGAATATATCTAAGCCACAATAAACGGCATTTGCCCCTGCAACGATGGCCGCTTTGATCGCTTCGACATCACCGCCTGGTGCCAATAATTCAAGTTTTCTACTCATTGTGAGATTGCTCGCTTCGGTATTTTATGTGGTAATTTTTGAGGGAGTATTCTACTCGCCTCACGCTTTCATTGCCACACACGGACGCTTTTCTTGACCTAGATCATGATAGAAATCTTCGTGAATCCCCTCCTTCTATCCGATAAGATGTCAAACAAGCCAACGTTTTTTAGGTACTTAGCCGATGACAGCGCCGATCCTTTACTCATTGCGACAATGCCCCTATGCTATGCGAGCCCGTCTCGGAATACTCCACGCTCGTCAAGTGGTAGAGCTCCGTGATATCGACATGAACAATAAACCGCAAGAGATGCTGTCTATTTCACCAAAAGGCACGGTTCCGGTTTTACAGTGCCAAGACGGCACAGTGAAAGAAGAAAGCATTGATGTGATGGTATGGGCGTTATCTTTATCTGATCCTAGTAACCTCCTCTATTCCCAAGATGACCAACAACTGCCCCTCATGTTGCGCTTAATACAACGCAGCGATTCCGATTTTGTCCATGCTTTGCAAAAATACCGCGCTGCTTCCCGCTACCACGATGACAATGCAATCGAATGGCGTGATCGATGTTGCGAATGGTTAGGAAACATTGAAAATAGGCTTACCCAACACGCATATATCATGGGCGACACGCCAAGTTTGGTGGATTTCGCCATTCTTCCTTTTATCCGCCAATTCTCTCGCGTCGATAAAAAATGGTACGCCCAATCGCCGCTTCCCCATTTACGCGCATGGCTGATTAATCATTACAATGACCCGCTATTTTCTAAAGCGATGGTGAGCCATCCGAAATGGAAAGAAGGTGAAGAGGGAGTGTTATTTGGGTTTAATCTTGCTGACGGGAAGTATTGTTAAAGAGAGACATCTTTTAATACGATCTTTTTCGCACCCAAAACTCACACACATGAAAAACAAAAAGGCCAAGTAACAATACTTGGCCTTTTATATTTTAAGTTGAAGAACTATTGATTAACGTACTCAACAGTTACTTAATCGCCTTATCATTTACTGAAATAAATGTTGTCTAAATAAACATCGACAGACTCATTGCTATCAGCTCTTGAAGCAGTGATAACAATTTGTGCAATCGCATCTCTTGATAAATCACCGCTGCCACTCGCATCGGTAAACTCATCTAGCGAAACACTCAATGTCACTACATCAGTACTTGAAGGAACACTGGTGTATTGAATCGCACCAGTCTCACCAGAGCCTCCAGCATGGTTAGACAACTTAATGTTAATCACCTGACCTGCTAACAAAGGATCGACTTTGTATTGCATGTTGAATGTCGTGAAGCTAGATGCATCAAATGCTGCCGAAGAGAAATCAATGCCGGCAAACACTTGACCTGCTTCAACATTAATCACTTTAGCTGGACTACCGTTAAGATCGCCATCAGTGATACGTGCTGAAGAGTCACCCCAGTTAGGGCCCCACTCATTTACAGTGATATCGGTGTAGTCATCACTGAAGATGGAAACAACGTCACCTGTTGTGTCAGTGCCGCCATCAGTACCACCATCGGTGCCACCGTCAGTGCCGCCATCATTAGCAGTCGGAGAGATGACAACATTGTCTATCACGTACTCAGAACCGATTCCTGTATCCCAAGCTGGGAACACCATAATCAGGTCAATTGCAGTGAGGTCTAGGCCGTTGTTCGACAGGTCGCTCAGGTTGAACGTGTAGTTCTTCCATACGTTCAACTCTGGAACAGTGTCTAAACGCAGCTCCACAGCTTCACTACCACCATTTGACTCTACTTTGAAGTTCCAAACATCAGCAGGTGTTTCACCTGCAGCAAGTAGCTTGATATCAAATGAGATGACACCTTCTACCATCCATGCATTCACATCGATTGGCTGAGGATCCGTAGCAACACCTTCACGAGAACTAAAGCCGTTCACTGTCGCATTAACCACCTCAAAGAAGGTCACAGCGCCGTAAGTCGCATCACTATCCGTCGTAACAGGTGGCGTCGTTCCACCACAACAATCCCATGCTACCCACTGCGGGTTAGCCGCATCGTTAAAGATAACGATTGGCGTGTTGTCAGTCGTGCCGCCGTCAGTGCCACCGTCTGTGCCGCCGTCAGTGCCACCATCGGTGCCGCCGTCAGTACCACCATCGGTTCCGCCGTCAGTTCCACCATCGGTGCCGCCGTCAGTTCCACCATCGGTGCCGCCGTCAGTTCCACCATCGGTGCCGCCGTCAGTACCACCATCGGTGCCGCCGTCAGTACCACCATCGGTGCCTCCGTCAGCACCACCACCGGTGCTGCCATCACTGAAATAGATATTATCGAGATAGATATCTACTGGCGCACTGCCATCCGCTCTTGCCGCAGAAATGACGATTTGTGCGATAGCATTTCGTGATAAATCACCACTGCCACTTGCGTCTGTAAATTCTGCAAACGGAATCGCTAGCGTAACGACATCTTCACTTGAAGGTACGCTGGTGTATTGAATAGCACCGGTTTCGCCAGCGCCGCCAGCATGATTTGACAACTTAATGTTAACCACTTGCCCAGCCAACAAAGGATCTACTTTGTACTGCATATGGAAAGTAGTAAGACTCGTAGCGTCAAATGCTGCTGATGAGAAATCAATACCGGCGAATGTTTGACCAGCGCCAAGCGTAATCACTTTAGCTGCGCTGCCATTCAGCGTGCCATCGATGATTCGAGCAGAAGAATCTCCCCAGTTAGGGCCCCACTCGTTCACTGCGATATCAGTAAAGTCATCACTGAACACAGAAACAACATTTCCAGTTGAGCCGCCATCGGTGCCGCCGTCAGTGCCACCATCGGTGCCACCATCGGTGCCACCATCGGTGCCGCCGTCAGTACCACCATCGGTGCCGCCGTCAGTGTCGGCTGCATTGAATGTGATGTTGTCGAAGTACATGACCGCATCTGCATCACGCGTAGTATCCGCATCAACAAAATCAGGGAACACAACTACGCCTGTTACAGGACCGTCATACAGGTCAGCGACAGAAGAGAAGTCAAACGTTAGTTCTTCCCATTGGTTAACAACCGTGTTGTCCGCAAGTAATTCTTGCGCATAACCACTTGCCGTTTCCAGTTTGAAACGTACTGTGCTGATTTTGTCTTTATACACCATCACACGAACAACGCTGTTGGTCGCATCAAGGGTAAATGGTTCTACGTCACGAGTGATTGCACCTGCCCATGGTTGGCCATTTTCACGTGCAATTAGCTTGGCTGCAGTCGCGGAGACATTTGCACCAGAGGTATCTGGGTTAGCAACAAGCTCAACTGCTGGGTTGTCATCATTTTCGAACACTTCCCACGTTACTGTGTTGGCTTCGAAGTCGATAATATCGCTCGCTGTGATAGTCACACCGCCATTGCCACCATCGGTGCCGCCGTC
>NZ_MDAG01000030.1:0-13519 GCF_002876705.1 Enterovibrio norvegicus
TAAATCGAATCTTTTACATTAAGAGGCAAGGTAACTTGCTTCTTCCACTCCCGACGAATCAGAAGCTATTTCTCCGAAGAGAAGAATTTGGAGCGACACACGAGGTTCGAACTCGTGACCTCAACCTTGGCAAGGTTGCGCTCTACCAGCTGAGCTAGTGTCGCATGGATCATTTGACGATCATCACATGATCATTTTATATCGCGATGTACAGGCCTTCTGCAACCGCGCTTCGACGAATCGAAATTTTCTTTCTCACAAAGAGAAATTGGAGCGACACACGAGGTTCGAACTCGTGACCTCAACCTTGGCAAGGTTGCGCTCTACCAGCTGAGCTAGTGTCGCTTTGACTTGAGACGTTTGTCTCTGTCAGGGCTGCGAATTATACGAAGAAAAATCGGCGATGCAAGCCTCTAAACTTAAAAAATTAGATTTTTCTTCGTATCGATTATTTTCGCATCAGATCGTGAAGATCGTTGAACGGTAGAATTTCAATTCTTCGATCGATTCACGGATATCATCCAGTGCAAGGTGAGTACCTTGTTTATGGAATCCATTGAGGAGGTCTGGTTGCCAACGACGCACCAATTCTTTGATTGTGCTGACATCCACTGTTCTGTAGTGGAAGAAGCGTTCCAAATCAGACATGTGCTGATACAAGAAACGGCGGTCTTGGCCCACGCTATTACCGCAAATTGGGGAAACACCCGCCGGAACCCACTGCTGCAAAAACGCGATGGTTTGTTTGATCGCTTGATCTTCCGTCACCGTGCTTGCTTTAACACGGTCCACCAGCCCACTGCCGGTGTGTGTATTGGTACACCAATCGTCCATTTTCGCCAATTCATCGTCAGATTGATGAATAGCAAGCACTGGCCCTTCAGCTAACACATTAAGTTCAGCATCTGTCACGATGGTCGCAATCTCAATGATTTTATGAACTTGAGGGTCAAGTCCGGTCATTTCGAGATCAATCCAGATTAAATTCTTATCGCTGAAAGACATCCAATTTGCCTATTTTACAAGTAAACCATGTATCATACTTAGCCTGACATGAAAGCCAACTAAACTAGCGACATTCTCGTGGCAAAAAAGAAAAAGCTCACAAAAGGCCAAATTCGCCGAGTACGGACAAACCAAAAGAAACGCGTCGATCAACAGCAAGAGGGCGTCCAATGGGATGAATCTCTGCTCGAGTCCGCCCGTGAAGGGGTCGTTATTACCCGTTTTGGACAACATGCCGACATTGAAGATCTTCAAACTGGTGTTATTCACCGTTGTAACCTTCGCCGTTCAATTGAAAGCTTGGTGACTGGTGATACAGTTGTCTGGCGTCCTGGTGTAGAAACACTGCAAGGCATTGCTGGCGTTGTGGAAGGTGTCCACGAACGTCATTCAGTGCTGACACGCCCTGATTACTATGACGGTGTAAAACCAGTCGCGGCTAACATTGATCAAGTCGTGATCGTTTCCGCAATATTACCCGAATTATCAACCAACATTATAGACCGTTACCTGATCGCGACTGAGCAGGTCGATTTCAAGCCACTTGTCGTCATTAATAAGATAGACCTCCTTGACGCGAATGGCCTTGAAACTGTCAAAAATACCCTCGCCCTTTACGCGCAGATTGGCTACAACGTCATGATGGTCAGCCAAAAAACTGGCGAAGGTATGGTCGAACTGAAACAGCTTCTCTCAGAAGGTACCAGCATTTTCGTCGGCCAATCAGGCGTCGGAAAATCGAGCTTGGTCAATGCCTTACTGCCTGAAGTCAATGCTGAAACGTGTGAAGTCTCTGAAAACTCAGGGCTTGGCCAACACACCACCACCACGGCAAGACTCTATCACTTCCCTGACGGCGGTGATTTGATCGATAGCCCTGGGGTGCGTGAATTTGGTTTATGGCACCTTGAGCCAGAGCATGTCACCTATGGTTTCAAAGAGTTCCGCGATTACCTTGGCGGTTGTAAGTTCCGCGATTGCAAACACGGGGATGATCCCGGCTGTGTGCTTCGCGAAGCCGTTAGTGAAGGGAAAATCAGCAAAACTCGCTTCGATAGCTACCACAAAATCATCGAAAGCATGTCTGAGATGAAGGCTAACCGTCAGTTTTCCCGCGACAAAGAGAACTGATAGACACCTTTTCGCACACCTCTGGTTAGCGGCCTGTTAATTTTGTAAACTGTGCCGCTAATTGAATTCTGGCCTTTGAAATTTCGAGGGCAATCTACGAGTTAGGAAAATCACCGTGTCTAACGATTTAAAGATTGGCCTGCAATATTGCATGCCTAAACACCTCCTCACCCGCCTAATGGGTAAATTGGCAGCCGCAAAAGCTGGCTTTCTGACAACCGCCGTTATCAAGTGGTTTGTTCGCCAATACAAGGTCGAGATGAGCGAAGCGAAGAATCCGGATCCGGCGAGCTACCCGACTTTCAATGACTTTTTCGTTCGTGAGTTAAAAGAAGGCGCACGCCCACTTAACGACGACGCAAATGTGATCAGCCACCCTGCTGATGCATGTGTTAGCCAAGCAGGCCCTATTGAGCATGGCCGTTTGATTCAAGCAAAAGGCCACACCTTTGGTGCGTGTGAACTGCTTGGTGGCGACGCACAGTTAGCAGAAGAATTTGCTGACGGCGATTTTGCAACCCTGTACTTATCACCGCGCGACTATCACCGTGTCCACATGCCGTGTGACGGTAAGCTGCGTCAAATGATCTATGTGCCGGGTGACCTGTTCTCTGTGAATCCACTGACCGCTGAAAACGTGCCAAACCTGTTTGCACGCAACGAGCGTGTGGTGTGTATTTTTGACACGGCGTTTGGCCCATTGGCTCAAGTGCTGGTTGGTGCAACCATCGTAGGCAGCATCGAAACCACGTGGGCTGGCACCATTACGCCACCAACAGGTCAAAGTATCCGTCGTTGGGATTACCCAGCTGAAGGCGATCAAGCGGTCACCATTAGCAAGGGTGAAGAAATGGGTCGCTTCAAACTGGGCTCAACCGTGATTAACTTGTTCCCGAAAGGCGCGATTCAATTCGATGACAGCATCACGCCAGGAACAGTGACACGCATGGGTGAAGCGTATGCTTGCCTAAATACGGTCACCGAACCGACTCAAGACGAAGATCAAAGCGAAACGCAAACCGCGTAAAGCAAATTCTGAATCTGCGACGAAAAGGGCATTATTGCCCTTTTTTTGTACGCAAATATTATCCGAGAACAGAGAAATCCTGTCGACGCACCGTAAGCTATAAACCGTACACTTGCCTTCCAACACAATGAATTACATCTCAAATTCGTTGGATGATACGCAGTTTATTCTTAACGGACGGTGACAAATCTATGCCAAGACTTTCTCGTGCCGATGGCATTAAGTTTCTACTCGCATTTGGTATTCCCCTCGGCGTGTTGATGATGCCCATCGACTGGATCCCCATCGACGACCTGACCATTATTCAACACCGCTTACTGGCCATTTTCCTGTTGGCCGCCTTGCTTTGGGTACTTGAACCCGTCCCCGTATTTGCAACATCCATTCTGATCATTGCCCTCGAACTCATCATGATCTCTGACAAAGGGTTACGTTGGTTTCGAGAAGCACAGCCCGGTCATGAGATTGGTGAACTCATCAAATACACCGACATATTCAGTGCATTTTCATCGCCGATCATCATTCTGTTTATGGGTGGCTTTGCCCTTGCCATCGCAGCATCAAAATACGAATTGGATAACAACCTCGCACGTGTCCTACTCAAGCCTTTTGGCACCAAGCCAAAGGCCATCATGTTGGGATTAATGCTGATCACCGCCGTTTTCTCCATGTTCATGTCGAACACCGCCACAACCGTGATGATGCTGGCGTTGCTCGCACCAATAGTGGCGTCTGTTCCTAAAGGCGACATCGGCGTTAAAGCCCTCGTTCTGTGTATCCCCATTGCGGCGAACACTGGGGGTATAGCCACGCCAATTGGCACACCACCCAACGCCATTGCTCTGCAATACTTGACGGGAGAAAACGCCATTAATTTCTTAGATTGGATGATGATGGGCTTACCTTTTGTCATTATTCAATTGTCATTTGCGTGGTGGTTACTGCAAAAGCTCTTCCCCTCTCAACAAGAGGAAATGACACTCAAACTAGACGGTAAATTCCAACGCAATTGGCGGGCTTACACTGTGTATGCGACCTTTGCGGTAACCATCTTGCTTTGGATGACCACCAGCCTTCATGGCATGAATACTTACGTGGTGTCGATTGTGCCTCTCGCGGTCTTTACCCTGACGGGCATCATGGGCAAAGAAGAGTTGAAGCTCATTAACTGGGATGTGCTGTGGTTAGTTGCCGGTGGTATTGCCATTGGCTTGGCGCTAGATAAAACAGGGCTGGCCGAAGCACTTGCTCATGCGGTTGATTACGACACCCTATCGCCCGTTGCCGTGGTACTCACCTTGTCACTGATTTGTTGGGTGATGGCAAACTTCATGTCCAACACCGCAACAGCAAACTTACTCATGCCCATTGCTGCCGCGGTTGCGACATCCATGGAAAGCCTCTCAGCGGTGGGGGGGATTCAAGGCCTGTTGGTTGTTGTCGCTTTCTCCGCGTCTCTGGGTATGATTTTGCCGGTATCGACCCCGCCAAACAGCCTTGCCTATTCGACAGGCCTCATTGAAAGCCGCGACATGGCGAAGGTGGGGATTATCGTAGGCGTCGTTGGTTTAGCCATGGTTTATGCTGCCATGTTGATTCTGACGTAATCCTCTCCTGACGGTTTAACGGGGAAAGCCCTTCAGGCCTTTCCCCGTTTCTCATCTCCATATACACTCGCGCTCTTTTCCGAATTATTTGCAGTGCTTAACGGCCTGCCTTGAGGTATTGAACGTGGGTTATGAATGGCTCGCGCTGGCTGCCGCATTTTTGTGGGGGATATCCAGCCTAATCTCTGTCACACCCGCTCGCCACTTAGGGAGCTTTGCCTATAGCCGTTGGCGAATGGCATGTGTGTCGATCATGTTAAGTGTCCTTGCACTGATAACCGGAGGATGGGCGACCATTTCCTCAGATATCTGGTGGCCAATGGCGATCTCTGGCTTGATCGGTATCTTCATTGGGGATACAGCGCTGTTCGGTTGTATGAACCGTATTGGCCCGCGCCGCTCTGGATTACTGTACTCCTGCCACGCCGTCTTTTCTGCACTGCTGGGCATCTGGCTATTCAGTGAAACGCTGCAAGGTCTGCGATTACTGGGCGCAATCTTGGTGTTCTCTGGTGTCCTCGTGGCAGTGTTTTTCCGCCAAAGCGGAGCAACACATCAGTGGGAAGAGACCAAAGGCAGTTTAGGCATTGCCATTGCACTTGGTTTGACCGCAGCGCTTTGCCAATCACTGGGGGGCGTGATTGCCAAGCCCGTACTAACGGAGCATGTCGACCCGATTGCAGCCTCCGCCATTCGAATGATTGCTGCGTTCTTGGCACATGGCACTCTGGTGCTGTTGCAGGTGCGCGTCGCTCAGCCCGTCAATCCAATGAACTGGCGTATTTTCGGCATGGTCGTTGTGAACGGCTTTCTTGCGATGGCAGTCGGCATGACACTCATCATGTATGCGCTCAAATGGGGGGAAGTGGGTACTGTCGCCTTGCTATCATCCACCACGCCGGTGATGGTGCTGCCACTGATTTGGCTCTTTACTAAAATACGCCCAGCACCAAGCGCTTGGATTGGCGCGGCACTTGCTGTTGCGGGAACAGGGTTGATTGTGTCGAGCTGAAATCCCCAAAAAAAGCAGTACCTTGCATTGAAAACGCCGCTATCTGCGGCGTTTTTCGTTTGGTCAGCGTTGAACTCGCTTAAGCTCGTCCCACTGGAAATGCGATCACATCATCAATGTGCGATTTACCGAGAGCGAGCATGATCAGGCGATCGACCCCGAGTGCAACACCGGCACAATCAGGCAAACCTGCACGAATCGCATCAATCAAATGATGATCGATAGGCTGAGTTTTCAGTCCCATTTTTTCACGCTTGCGGTTATCGTCTTCGAAACGTGCAAGTTGCTCATCAGCGTTATCAAGCTCATAGAAGCCGTTTGCCAGCTCAATGCCTTGGTAGTAAACCTCAAAGCGCGCCGCCACGCGCGGATCATCGTCGCACACTCTCGCCAATGCCGCTTGTGATGCAGGGAAGTTGTAAACAAACGCGGGAACAGCTTGTCCTATTTTGCACTCGACCCCCACGCTAAATAGCAGTTGAAGCAAAGTGTCTCTGTCTTCTTCGCCTTCCGCAATATCAGAAAGCCCCAGAGATGCCGCCGCCACTTTCAGCTCATCCATCGAGCCTTCTAACGGACACACCCCCAACACATTGAGAAATGCATCTTGATAGGTCATGCGTTCAGCCGCACCGCCACCAAGAATGGTGCGCAACAATGTATCCATTTCATCCATCAACGCATGGTGGTCAAACTCAGGTCGATACCATTCCAGCATGGTGAATTCTGGGTTGTGGTAACGTCCCGCCTCTTCATTGCGAAACGCTTTGTTTATCTGGTAAATCGCGCCGCTTCCAGCTGCAAGCAACCGCTTCATATGAAATTCAGGGCTCGTCATCATGTACAACGGGATCCCTTGTGCATAGCCCGGCCCCACAAACTCAGCACTGAAAGTGTGGAGATGTACATCCGTGACAGTGGCTTGACTCATTGCAGGCGTATCCACTTCAAGCACATTTCGCTCTGCAAAAAACTGGCGGATGGTGCTGATCAATGTCGCTCTTGCTTTCAAAGATGCAATGTCTGCAGTAGGACGCCAATGCTGGGTCATGTCATAAACTCGTGAAGAACAGAATGGGCGGCATTGTAGCGCTCAGACGTACAGATAAAAACCCTGACAAACGGTATCGTCGTGTTGTAAAAATGCCCCATTTACTCTGCATCATGATCCCGCTTTTTGCACTTTCATCGCAGTAAACAAGGAGATATGACCTAATTCATCACTTTACAGTCAAGAATCATTCTCATTTTCAATGAAAAGTCTTTTTAAAATAGACAGTTAAATCAACAATCTGAAAGACACTGTTTACGTGTTAGAAACATGCTAAAACACTCCGTAACCCACAATTAACACGCTTATTTCTTCATCAGAAACGACTCAGATCACAAAACGATTGTTATGCATGCCTCTCCCTAAGAAAGTCGAAACAAATACCCCTTCAAATCAAATTTTGCGGCATGTAGGTCTAATAAGATGGATTCAGATTTTTAGTTTAGTGCGTTAAGCATTATTTCATTTTTTAACATTCCTCCGGAGGATAGCTGTGAAAACTATTACCACAGATATCGCTGTCATTGGCGCCGGTGGCGCAGGCTTGCGTGCCGCCATTGCTGCTGCTGAAGCAAATCCAGATCTAGAAATTTCACTGATTTCTAAGGTTTACCCAATGCGTTCCCACACGGTGGCCGCAGAGGGTGGCTCTGCCGCCGTCATCAAGGATGAGGATAGCCTCGATAACCACTTCAACGATACCGTTGGCGGTGGTGACTGGCTTTGTGAACAGGATGTTGTTGAGTATTTCGTTGAGAACGCCACTCGCGAGATGATCCAATTGGAACAATGGGGTTGCCCATGGAGCCGCAAAGAAAACGGTGACGTTAACGTTCGTCGTTTCGGTGGTATGAAGGTTGAACGCACATGGTTTGCGGCCGATAAAACCGGCTTCCACATGCTGCACACGCTTTTCCAAACATCTATCAAATACAAACAAATCAAGCGTCTAGACGAGTATTTCGTTGTCGATCTTCTGGTTGTTGACGGTGAAGCGCAAGGCCTTATCGCCATTCACATGTCTGAAGGTGAATTGGTTTGTATCAAGGCGAAATCTGTTGTTCTTGCAACAGGTGGCGCAGGCCGCGTCTACAACTGCAACACCAACGGCGGCATCGTAACGGGTGACGGCATGGCAATGGCATACCGTCATGGTGCAGCTCTGCGTGATATGGAATTCGTTCAGTATCACCCAACAGGCCTACCTGGCACTGGCATCCTGATGACCGAAGGTTGTCGTGGTGAAGGCGGTATTATCGTGAACAAACACGGTTACCGTTACCTGCAAGATTACGGCATGGGCCCTGAAACACCAGTGGGTCAACCAAAGAACAAATACATGGAACTGGGTCCGCGTGACAAAGTTTCACAAGCGTTCTGGCACGAGCAGCAGAAAGGCAACACCATCAAACACGCGTTGGGTGATGTTGTGATGCTAGACCTTCGTCACCTCGGCGAAGAATACCTCAACGAGCGTCTGCCGTTCATCTGTGAACTGGCAAAAGCATACGTGAACGTTGACCCTGCAAAAGAGCCGATTCCAATTCGTCCAACCGCGCACTACACCATGGGTGGTATTGAAACTAACGGTAAGAACGAAACCGCTATCAAAGGTTTGTTCGCTGTGGGTGAATGTTCATCTGTTGGCCTTCACGGTGCAAACCGTCTTGGTTCTAACTCACTGGCTGAGTTGGTGGTATTTGGCCGCGTTGCGGGCGAAGGTGCTGTTGAACGTGCTCGTGAATTCGCGGGCTGGAACGACGAAGAGATCACGCGTCAAATAAAAGCGGTTGAAGCGCGTATCGATGCGCTGATGAATCAAGAAGGCGACGAAAACTGGGCCGATATCCGCACTGAAATGGGTCACTCCATGGAAGCGGGTTGTGGTATCTACCGTCGTGAAGATTTGATCCAAGAAACCATCGATAAGTTGACTGAACTAAAAGATCGCTACAAGCGCATCAGCATCAAAGACAAAGGGAAAGTGTTCAACACCGACCTTCTGTATGCGATTGAAGTGGGTTACGGCCTTGAAGTTGCAGAAGCAATGGCGCACTCAGCCTTGCTACGTCGCGAATCTCGCGGTGCACACCAACGTCTAGACGAAGGTTGTACTGAACGTGATGACGAGAACTTCCTGAAGCACTCTTTGGCGTTCTACAACAAAGATGCTGCACCAACCATTAAGTACGGTGACGTTAAAATCACGAAATCTCAGCCTAAAGCTCGTCTATACGGTGCTGCTGCGGAAGAAGCAGAAGCAGCAGCGAAAAAGGCCGAGAAAGCAGAGCAAGCTGAGAAGGAGCAGGCATAATGTCAGCAAATCGCATTCAAAAAGTAAGCATTCTTCGCTACGACCCAGCGAAAGACGCAGAGCCGCGCCTGCAAACTTTCGACGTGCCGTTTGATGAAACCATGTCTGTGCTAGACGCACTGGGTTACATCAAAGACAACCTAGACAAAGATCTGTCTTACCGCTGGTCTTGCCGTATGGCGATCTGTGGCTCTTGTGGCCTGATGGTCAACAATGTGCCAAAACTGGCATGTAAGGCATTCTTACGTGATTACCCAGACGGCGTGACCATTGAGCCACTGGCGAATTTCGCTATAGAGAAAGATTTGATCGTTGATATGACGCCGTTCATCGAGCGCCTAGAAGCCATCAAACCTTACATCTTGGGTAACGATCGTACGCCAGAGGACGGTCCAAACAACCAAACACCTGAACAACTTGCTCGCTACAAGCAATTCGCTGGTTGTATCAACTGTGGTCTTTGCTATGCAGCATGTCCTCAGTTTGGTTTGAACCCTGAGTTCATCGGTCCAGCAGCACTGACATTGGCTCATCGTTACAACCTTGATAGCCGTGACAACGGTGCTCAAGAGCGTATGAAGCTGATCAATGGTAAGAACGGCGCATGGGGCTGTACCTTCGTTGGTTACTGTTCTGAAGTATGTCCTAAGAGCGTTGATCCAGCAGCGGCAGTTAACCAAGGTAAGATTGCGTCGTCTCAAGACTTCGTGATTGCGATGCTTAAACCGCAGGAGGCATAAGGATGTCTAACCGTAAACCTTACGTTCGCGAAATGAAACGTACCTGGTGGAAAGACCATCCTTTCTACCGTATGTACATGGTGCGTGAAGCTACCATACTGCCACTGATTTTCTTCACCGCCTTCCTGACCGTCGGTCTAGGCAGTTTGGTGATGGGCGAAGCTGCATGGCAAAACTGGTTGAGCTTCATGGCCAACCCTGTAGTGATCGCGATTAACATCGTGGCACTGCTTGGCAGCCTGTACCATGCGCAAACCTTCTTCAGCATGATGCCGCAAGTGATGCCAATCCGTATCGGTGGCAAGAAGCTTGATAAGAAAATCATTGTGCTGGCTCAATGGGCAGCAGTTGCGGTGATTTCTGCCGTTATTCTGTTTGTGGTTTAACACCATACAAGTGAGGAGATAAAACGTGGTCGATTTGAATCCAAAACGTTCTGACGAACCAGTATGGTGGGGCCTATTCGGCGCTGGCGGTTCTTGGTTTGCAATGATTACCCCTGTGACCATTTTGGTTCTGGGTATCATGGCACCGCTAGGCATGCTTGATGCAGAAGCATTGAGCTACGAGCGTGTATCAGGCTTTGTTACTAGCTTCATCGGTGCACTGTTTACGATTGGTACACTGTCTCTGCCTATGTGGCATGCAATGCACCGTCTACACCACGGCATGCACGACCTTAAGTTCCACACGGGAACCGCTGGCAAAGTGGCATGTTATGCCATCGCATTCTTGGTTACTGCACTGTCTGTGATTTTCATCTTCATGATTTAATCGCGACAGGCAATAAAAAAGCACCTTCGGGTGCTTTTTTTGTTTCTGAAGCAGGTTGTCACTTCAATGGATTCGCTCGACCTTTAAAGCAACAAAAAAGGCCGCCTAAGCGACCTTTTTACTGCAAAGCAGATAGTTCGTGATTACTTAACGCGGCTCACGTATTCGCCAGAGCGAGTATCCACTTTAATCACTTCACCAATTTGAATGAACAAAGGAACACGAACAACTGCGCCCGTGACCAATGTTGCAGGCTTACCACCAGTACCAGCAGTATCACCTTTTAGACCAGGGTCAGTCTCAGTCACTTCAATCTCAACAAAGTTTGGCGGAGTAACTGCAATTGGGTTACCGTTCCAAAGTGTCAGCGTACAACGGTCATTTTCTTTCAGCCATTTGATGTTATCGCCAACCGCTTTTTCATCAGCAGCGATTTGCTCGAAAGATTCTGCGTTCATGAAATGCCAGAATTCACCGTCTGTGTAGAGGTAATCCAGTTCATGATCCATTACGTCAGCAGCTTCAACTGAGTCGCCTGACTTGAATGTCTTCTCTAGCACTTTGCCAGAAAGCAGCTTGCGGATTTTTACGCGGTTGAACGCTTGGCCTTTACCAGGCTTAACGAACTCGTTTTCGATAATGACACAAGGTTCATTATCAAGCATAATTTTCATTCCACCGCGGAATTCATTGGTGCTAAAAGACGCCATGTCTATCCTCTTAACATCTTCGAAGTTGTCATAAATGCCGGACATAATAACCCGAAACGCATCGCCTGTTGAGCAAAACTGGATCAAAGAGATCGCAAATGCTGTCTCAGATCCTCAAATTCTTCTGCAACAGCTTGATATAGAGCCTACGCCATGGATGTCCGGCTTTTCCGCTCGCACCTTATTCTCACAACGTGTGCCACAAAGTTTCATTGCGAGGATGGAAAAAGGGAACCCTAACGACCCACTTCTACGCCAAGTATTGCCAATGGTTGAAGAGTTTGACGAGGCTGAAGGCTTCACGACCGATCCATTAGAAGAACAAGATAACGATGTTCCTGGCTTGCTGCATAAATACAAAAACCGTGTTCTGATGATTGTTAAGGGTGGTTGTGCGATTAATTGTCGATATTGCTTCCGCCGACACTTCCCTTATCAAGACAACAAAGGCAGCAAAGACACATGGCGAGAAACGATCGCTTACTTACGGGATCACCCAGAAGTTGATGAAGTGATCTTGTCTGGTGGCGATCCGCTGATGGCAAAAGACCATGAACTGAAATGGTTAGTCGAAGCGATTGAAGCAGTTCCTCACATTAGGAAACTCCGTATTCATACAAGACTGCCCGTAGTGATTCCTTCAAGGATTACGCCGGCACTGGCGCAATTGCTTAAAGAAACACGCTTGAAGGTCATCCTTGTTACGCACATCAATCACGCCAACGAAATCAATGATGAGTTACGGCATTCCATGGCGATATTACGCCAAGCAAATGTCACCTTGTTGAATCAGGGTGTGCTTTTGAAAGGCGTGAATGACTCTGTAGATTCACTCAAGAACCTAAGCAATGCACTTTTCGACAGCGGGATTTTACCTTACTACCTCCACGTTCTAGATAAGGTGAAAGGGGCGGCGCATTTTCTCGTTTCAGATGATGACGCACGTACATTAATGGCAGGGCTGATCCAAGAAGTCTCTGGCTATCTCGTACCTAAACTGACCCGAGAGGTTGGAGGAAAGACAAGTAAGACTCCGCTAGATCTCCATTTGGAATAAGTAATCAATTGCCAAGCAACCTATTGATAAATGGCGGATAAAAGGCAATGATTGCTTATCTCTCATTTTTATTGGAGTTGCTATGCCTGTCATTATTAGGCCTTCGGAGCCTCGCGATATCTCTGCAATTCAACAGCTATATTCCTGTCCTAAAGCGCAAGCAGGCACCTTACAGCTCCCTCTCCCATCATTATCGTTATGGGAAAAGCGCATGAATCACTTACCTGAAAATACGTTCAGCCTTGTCGCCGATGAAAACAATGTTATCGTTGGCCAACTTGGTTTTCATGTATCTGAGAATCAACGTCGTCGTCATGTCGGGGAGTTTGGTATGGCCGTGCATGATGACCATGTAGGTAAAGGCGTTGGGAGTAAACTTGTGGAAAAAGTTATCGATCTTGCAGATAACTGGCTCAACTTACGACGTATTGAGCTTACCGTCTATTGTGACAATGAGGCCGCAATCGCGCTCTACAAGAAGTTTGGTTTTGGCGTTGAAGGCACTGCTATCGGATATGCATTTCGAAATGGTCGCTATGTTAATGCTCATTATATGGCTCGCTCGAACCCATCACTCTAAACCAGCTTACCTGAGCAGCCCTGTATGGGCTGGCTCTAATCATCAAACTCCAAGAGATGCAAATCTACTAAAGCACCAATATCAACGACATCTGCTTCTTCCCTGGATTCAACCCACTGCTTGATAGCAAGCCTATCGTGATCAGTGGCAGATCCAAAGCGAAGTGACGAGCCTACTACAAGTTCAATACGATCTGTCCCTCCGCCTCCTACTAACAAGTGGCGAGACTCCGCAAAATACGCAAGTGACTCTATAAACTCTTCAAGCTGTTCATCGTTATCCGTGTTGAGCTTTAATGAGATGACAAAACCAAACACCGCGAATTCATCGAGATAAAGTTTCTTTCTTAGTCGTTTAGAGCGATGTGTAGACATACATAAAGGACTCACTGTTAGCGTGTGTCATTAGCTTAGAAACTCTTCCGATAAAAAGAATTTTACGAAGTAAAAACTGAGAGAAAGGACAGATTCAAGGCAACCAAAGGCGAAGACGTGCGAGAGTGCGAGAGTGC
>NZ_MDAG01000030.1:14295-14505 GCF_002876705.1 Enterovibrio norvegicus
CGAGAGTGCGAGAGTGCGAGCCAGTGTGTCTTTGGCTTTCATACTGGTCAAGATTTTCAGGCGATGGTGCACGTGTTTTACCGGGCGTTTGCTTGGTTTTTTCCCCTAGGCTCTAGGACTTTCTCTCTTATCTGCCCTTTCTCGTCACTCACCTTCTCATTTCTGCTTTTCTTCAGATGCAAAAAAGCCCTGACCGTCAGGTCAGGGCTT
>NZ_MDAG01000031.1:0-42206 GCF_002876705.1 Enterovibrio norvegicus
ACACTTAAATCCGAATACCCGTTTTTCTTTATCTGATTTTTTGAACCCAGTGAAATGGACATCGAAAGTATCAACTGGTTTAGGTGGTGGTCTATTGAAGTATGTGTTCTCTGGAGAGTTTAGATATTCTTGCAATGCTTGTTCTGCTAACGCTAGGTCTTCAATATCTTCATACAGATCGATAATGCAGTCTTTGCGATAAGTGCGAAAATGCACGTCCCCATTAACCTCAGCCATTCCTTGATAATGTTCTTTTGATTCAGACCAGTTAAAAAGGCGAACGGCGGTGAGGTTTAATCGCTGAGAAAGATATACGAAATACAGCTCTTTAGTTTCCATCTCTTAGCCCTTCACCAAACTCATAGCCACGCGGCCAATTACCTTGATCTCTCTTTCGGCAACATCAATTAAAGCGCCATCAAAATCAACTGATAACTTTTTGCCAGGAAGGCGGCGCAATCTATTTACTGAGAAAGAACCATCTACATCTATCAAGTAATCACCTGATGATGGTGAGGTGTCATCTGTGTTGATCAGGTAGTGAGTATTGTCAGAAAAAAGAGCCAAACAGTTATCACGTTTCAGCGCCTCTCCGAGATATGCCTTATCCAAGGTGACTGGTGAAAGGTCACGCAATTCACCGTTTTCCAAACGCTTTGCATTTATGTAGTCAGACGATGATTGCTCAGAACCTTGGCTATACAAATCACCTTTGCCGAGTGCAAGCGCTTCAAGGTTTACGCCTTTCGCTAGGCACAGGCGAATAATCAATTCATAAGGCGTGAGTTCTCTTTGGTTCCATGTGGATATTGTGGGTGCAGGCACGCCAACAACATCTGCAAGTTGCAAGTTAGTGTCCACTCCCGCCACTTCTTTGAGCTTGGCCGTTAACTCCTTACCTTTCAGGTACTCAAAAGGCGGAATTTGCGGTATCAACCTACCCATAAACCCAACTCCTCATCTAATAAAGTGAAAAAACACCAATCACAACGCCAGTATCACCCAGTGGAGTGATCGGATTCGCATTTAAATTAATTTCAAGTTTGACCAAATGCTATTTAGCCATTATCATTCACTCAAATACATTTCTGATATAGCAATAAGCCGCAATATCACGCAATAAGGTCAAAAATAACCTTGGAGAGTATCACGATGTCCTCAATTCAAATAGCTGTCGATGCACCATTCATCACGAAAAAAGAGTTCTTGAAGCGCACAGGCCTAACCTCTGACACCTTTGAACGCCTAAAAGCTGATGGCGATATCATCATCATGCCAAAGCGAGGCGTTAAAAATGCAGTTCTAGTGAACATGATTGCAATGACAAAAAAAGCCGTCGAGCAATCCGCATGAACATCAAAAAGCCTTCAAATGAATTCCCGCAGTTCGAAAAGTTGCCATTTTGGTATCACTTGTTCGCAATTGCGGTTCTTCTTTGTCCATATTTCGTCAAATGAGTGTCTGATATGACTAAAAATAGCTCAATGTGCGAATTACGCGAACGCAAACAAAAGATTTGGGATGACGCTTGTTGCGCATTTGCCAACGCAAAAGACATGACAGCGGTGGCAAACACCGTTGGCATGACGCCGCAAATGTTCCGCAACAAGATGAACCCAGCGCAACCGCACCAACTTACCGTGCGCGAACTGATCAACATTACCAACGAAACAGGTAACGAATTGTTGGTCAGTGGTCTTTTGTCTGCGTGCGACATGGTTGGCGCGAAAGTCTCTGACCATCGCGAAGGCAACACACTGGCGGTTCACGCCTTGTTGGCTTCACAGAATGCAGGTGAGCTTTCAACTGCCGCACTGAAACACGGCAACGCAAACCACCTGCCCCGCACCGAACGCGAAACCCTTCGCGAAACAGCACAGCGCGGTGTTCGCAACCTTGTGCTGCTTATCAACGAATTAGAAAACCGCACGGCTAGCGCTGCGCCTTTCCTTTCCATGTCCATGGAAGCGATCGGCAACGGCCTACCAATGCCCGGCTTGAGCTAAGGAATAAACATGAATACCCAATTCGCACTACTAGCGAGATTCGAAAGCCCAACCGTTGCACTGAAAGAAATCTGCATCGAGTTTTTCGGCATTCAGCCAAAGACCGCAGAAGCGCAAGCCAAGTGCGGCGAGTTCCCTATTCCAACGTTCAAGATGCGCCAAAGCGAGCGCAGCCCGACGCTGGTCCATATCGAAGATTTAGCAAAACACATTGATGCACAACTCACCAAGGCTAGGAAGGAATGGGCCTCAGTGAACGGCAGAGCCGCATAAGGAGATCACCCAATGAGCAACGCAGCCCAGTTACTTAACGCCCGCAAGCAACTCAAAAGCAGCGCGAACGACAACACCGCGCCTTCATTGCGCCCAGTACCAACAACGCCGCGCAGTGTGGCGGAGTTTCACGCGCAGTTAGACGCACAAGCAGGCAGCCCAGCACCCCGCGCCGAAGAAAGTTTGGCGCAGGCAAAAAACTATTTCACCCGTGATCACAAAGCCTCTGAATTTCGCATGGCATTCGGTTCACTTTCTCATGAAGAACGCGCGTTAGTGTTGATTGCAGCCCGCATCGACCACAACCGCTGCACCCAACAAATTCGCGATTTTAACCAGCAAGAACGCACCGCCATTGTTGATGGAATCAAGCTGCTAAACAAAATCAGCAACCGCTTTTCAAATGCCGTTGGCAACCTGAAAAACCTAAGTTCCACGCTAGTCCACTAATAACAAGCAAGGTCTTGCCCCTTTCGAGGGGCTTTTTTCGTCAGTGAATAAAGGTGAACACCATGGAAAACCAGCAAGCGAAAGACATAACCACCGCAATCAAAGGGCTGATTAGCCTAAGTGCGGAATCTGCTTTGGCAACGCCACGCCGCTTCTTTGTTGATGTTTCTGTTTGGGCAAGTAAGCGCGTCGTGTTGGTTGAGATTATCGATTTGAGAAGTGAAGCAACGGTTTATCTGGATTCAAGCAAAGGCGCAGGTTTTACGCGTGAAACCATTAACGGCATGGAAGACCGACTGATCGAAAAGTGGGCCGATTTGAACGAAGAGAAGGAGATTGCAGCATGATTCACGCGAACGAATTGGTTGTTGATAATTTCGCAGGTGGTGGCGGTGCAAGCACTGGCATGGAGTTGGGTTTGAACCGTCATGTTGATATTGCGATCAATCACGACCCAGAAGCCATCGCGATGCATAAAGCCAATCATCCTGAAACGCGCCATTACTGCGAAAGCGTTTGGGACGTTGACCCCGTTGAAGCATGTGAAGGCCGTCCGGTTGGTTTGGCGTGGTTTAGTCCTGATTGCAAACACTTCTCAAAAGCCAAAGGCAGCCGCCCTGTAGATAAGAATATTCGCGGCTTGGCATGGGTGGCTGTTCGTTGGGCAGCGCTTGTGCCGGTTCGCGTGTTTATGCTGGAAAACGTAGAAGAATTTATGACGTGGGGGCCATTGTTGGAAGTGGCTCCTGGTCAATTCAAACCTGATCCACAACGCAAGGGCGAAACCTTCAAAGCGTTCATTCAATGCCTTTCAACTGGCCTTGATTCGGCGCACCCAGCTTGGGAAGAAATCCGCACCGCGCTGGGTGACGGTTTCCCTTATCACATGTTGGAAAAAGGTTTGGGCTACAACATCGAGCACCGTGTTTTATCTGCGTGTGACTTTGGTGTACCAACAACCCGCAAACGCTTCTTTCTGGTTGCCCGTAACGATGGCGCACAAATCCAGTGGCCTGAACAAACGCACGGTGATGGCCTAAAGCCTTACCGTACAGCGGCAGAAATCATTGATTGGTCAATCCCTGTTAAATCCATCTTTGGCCGTAAGCGCCCATTGGCTGAAAACACCATGAAGCGCATCGCCAAAGGGTTGGAAAAGTTTGTGTTTAATGCCGATGAGCCATTCATCGTGCCAGAGCAAGCGGCTATCCCATTCATCACTGAGCACGCTAACGCAAGCGGTCAGCGCAACATGGCACTTGATGAGCCATTGCGCACCCTTTGCGCTCAAGTGAAAGGCGGTCACTTCGCTTTGGTGACAAGCCATGTCATCAAAATGCGCGGTACCAACTTAGGACACGGCGCAGCCGAACCACTTCACACCATTTCAGCGGGTGGTTTACACCTTGGTGAAGTGCGTGCATTTCTTGTGAAGTACTACGGCACAAGCCACGCAGGAAGCTGCAATTCGCCACTTGATACCGTTACCACAAAAGACCGCTTTGGCTTGGTCACTGTTCACGGTGAAGAGTACCAAATCATCGACATTGGTATGCGAATGCTCGAACCGCACGAGCTTTACGCCGCTCACGACTTTCCAGCCACTTACAAAATCAGCCACGACATGAACGGCAAAAAGCTAACCAAACGAGCCCAAGTGGCCCGCGTGGGTAATTCAGTGCCGCCAACCATGGCGCGAGTGTTGGTGAATGCCAACGTTGAACAGCCTTTACTTTCGGAGATTGCAGCATGAGCAGCACCCACGGCAACACCATTCCACGTGAACTTTACCCAACGCCGTCTGAATGCGTTGAAGCGCTATTGGCGCAACTTCAACTGCGTGAAGGTGATCGTTTTCTTGAGCCTTGTTTTGGTACGGGCGCCATCTTCAACCGCGTGAACCTGCCAGAAGGCCAAAAGTCATTCGCTGAAATTGAGCAAGGTATCGACTACCTAACCACGCCATTCGGCCAACAAGATGTGATCATCACGAACCCGCCGTTTTCACTGACGGAAGAATTCATTCGTAAAAGTCTGAGTGAGTTAGCCCCAGACGGCACCATGGCATATTTGCAGCGCGTGAACTTCTTAGGTTCAACCAAGCGTGTGCCGTTTTGGGCAGAAGTGGGCTTTCCTGAAAAAACACCAATCATCATTCCCCGCCCGCGCTTTGTTGGCGGCGGTTCAGATTCGTGTGAATACGCGTGGTTCATTTGGGACAAAGGTAACCGGTTCTCAAATATTCCCGTTGGCCCTAGCCACATCATTTCGCACACCAAGAAAACCGCACACCTTTTCGCGAAGGTGGCCGCGTGAACCCAACCATTCACGACTACTACGCAGATTTCGCCATTGCACCGAAGACCCCTAAAAAGGTCTTCGGGCAAATCAAGCGCCTGCAAGAAAAGTCGAAGAAGCTGATCCACATTGCTGAAACAGGCGGCAGAACCACACTGCCGCCAAAAGAGCTGATTAACTGGGATGCGCAGTACTACATGGTGTGGAAAGCTGACGCCAAGTTTGCTGAAAAGCTGATCAGTGATTTGCCGCGCGACATCGCCTCAACCATTTGGAACCAATACGTTACCCGCTGGGTGAAATACATTGGTATGCGTGGGCAAAGCCGAAGTGCAAACATCTGGTTGCGCAAAAAAGTGGAAATGGTCACCGAAGCTGTGGGCAAATTGCCTGTACACGTTGAAGCCCTCGCCAACGAAGTGCGCCGCGCCCAAGTGGCAAGCGACATGGCAAAACAGTGTTATGACCTTATGGTGACAGGTGCAGCCGAAGGCGCGAACGCTGAAACCCTATGCGAAGAAATCACCAAGATTGCAGGCCGCTGGGATTTCCACGTGTCATTGCCAGCGCAACGCATTAGCCGCCTACAAGATGAAACCAACGAAGAATACGACGCCCGCGTAGAAGAACACTTTCAACTCGCCGCCATTGCCCGCATGGTTTCTGCAGATTGGTGGGAAAACAAATTAGAGATTCGCTACAGACGTTTTTGCGAACATTGCCGCATCATGCTTGGCAAAGTTCGCAAAGGGGTTTCCGCGTACCTAAGCGACACCGCAAAGCAGCAATACCGCGAGCGCCAAATCGCTGGCCGTAAAGCGCTTGAGCAAATGATTGCCCGCAACGAAATCACCGACGAAGAAATTGCACTTGTGCAAGCCGTTGATGCGTCGGTTTCTAACCCAGAAAACCGCCGTGTTGAATTGATGGTCAGAATGCGCGGGTTTGAAACCATCGCAGAAGAACAAGGCATGTCGGCGGGGTTCTTCACCGTCACTTGTCCTTCGCGTTTTCACGCATTCAAAACCAACAAGAAAAGCGGCAAGGTTTACCCAAACAGCAAATACGAAGGCACCACGCCACGTGATGCGCAAAAGCACCTGTCAAAAGCATGGGCGCGTGTGCGTGCATTCCTTGGCCGTAACGAAATCCCTGTCATGGGTTTTCGCGTGTGTGAACCGCACCACGATGCAACACCGCACTGGCACTTGTTGTTGTTCTTCAAGCCAGAACATGAAGCGCTGATCACTTGGGTATTTGGTAACTACTTCACCGAAGCCGATCGCGAAGAATTGCACGTGACAGGGGATGACTTCAAGAAAGCCGCCGTTCACGTAGGCCAAAGCAGTGACCTGCAATTCTCACCGACCAAAAAGTGGATGTCTCAATTCACCAAGCAAACCAAAGGCATGGACGAAAGCGCCCTGATTGCCTTCTGGTCAAACTTCCACGCCCACTGCGGTGAAGTGGCCGACATGGTTACCGAGCGCATTGAGCCGCGCATGAAATACGTGCCAATCGACCCAGACCGCGGCAGCGCAACGGGCTACATCGCCAAATACATTTCTAAAAATATCGACGGTCACAAAGTGGATATTGATGAAGAGTCAGGCGAAAGCGCCGAGTTCACCGCGAACGATGTCATGGGATGGGCAAGTGAATGGGGCATTCGCCAGTTTCAACAAATTGGTGGCCCTTCTGTCACCGTATGGCGCGAACTTCGCCGCCTTGAAACCGAATCAGAGAAAGCCAACCGCACCGCCGCCAAACAAGACGAGCGCCCTTATGTGCTTGAGATGGCTCCATGGTCAGAAGTGAAAGCCGCGTGTGATGCGATGGAACAAGCACGCCTTGCGTCATGTGCTAGCCGTTGGGACATGTATGTAGAGGCGATGGGTGGTCCATTCGCCAAACGTGCAGAACGCCCGGTTCAGATTCACTACACCTTCAAAGAAAACGCCGTGGGCGAAGACGTGAAAAAGATTCGTGGCCTTCAACACCTCATCAACATTATCGAGACGCGCAAAGACGGCTGGATTATTAACAAGAAATCTGACGCTTCACGCTCTTGTGCTCCTGCTCCTGCTCTTGAGCAAAGCGGCAGCGACGCAGCTTGGAGTTCTATCAATAACTGTACGGAAGGATCTAAAAACGATCTAAACACCTTCCGAGACCAGATTATTGATCACCTCGCCAGTGTTGGCAGACACGCCAGCGAGCGCGAAATTCGCGAATTAGCCACTGGGCGACCAGTGACAAACGCCGAAGGCGAAAAAATGCGGGTACGCCAAACAGAAAAAGGCATCAGCCTGCATGTTTGGAAGCCCGAACATAAAAGCGGGGTATTCAGTTTGCCCCAGCACTTCAACTTGAAAGACATCGGCACACCGTTGCCACCACTGGCGGAGCCGCTGGCAGACATCGACCCGTCGAAACAATATTGGGAAGGGAGAAATAACCATGGCGTTAACTGACAAACTCACACTGACATTCAATCAAGATGCAGTAACCAACACCGTCGTGATCGACACCGAAACGCTAGACGTGACCGAAACAGCCATTGTGCTGACGCTTTCCGCCGTGAAGTTCGATCGCTTCGGCGACAAAGAACAAAAGATGCAGGAAATTCACACGGCCATTGATGTGACACAACAGCTTTTGCAAGGCCGCACCCACTCAGCCAGCACGATTGAATGGTGGAACAAGCAAAGTGACGCCGCAATTCACGAGCTTTGGGAAACGTGTTCGGTAAGGGTTGGCGTGGCGCTTAACGTGTTGGCGGAATTCATTGGCGATTGCCAACCGTTCAGCCGTGGCACTGACTTTGATTTCAAAATCCTTGGTCACATGTACAAAGCCAACGGCAAAAAAGCCCCTTGGAAATTTAACCAGGTGCGCGACGTTCGCACCTACGTTGATGCCTTCACGGGCGGAACAAGCGGATACATCGACGGTTTCGAAAAGCCCGATTGGATGGTGGCGCATAACAGCCTGCACGATTGCTACCGCGATGCCTTGCTAATGATTCAAGCGCGTTCTGCCGTAATGGGCGAGGCAGCAACAATGGCCGCAGAAGCACAGGAGCAAACAGCATGAACCCAGCCGACAAAATGCGCTTTATCCAAAACATGTCAGTGGCTTTTATGAAGCACCACGGCTACCAGCCAAGCGAAAGCCACTTGCGTGGTTTCGCGGAGCTTTACATCCAAATCCAAAATGTGGGCTAAGGAGCAATAAGCACATGGCACCCCAAAAGCAAAGCCCAGTTGAAATGCGAAAGTCATTGGTGTTGGTTGAAGAACTGGTGAGAAGTGGCATTGAGTTTGTGCCTGTTCCCGTTCTTGATGCTGATCACCGCGTGAAGTTGTTGGAAGAATTCGACGCCTCACTGAACGAATTACTGAAAAGGACTTTAGCCTAAACCTACTCGCCGTCCTTGCTGCGTTCCCATTCAGCCACAATGATTTGCACCAAGGCGCGGCGGCTTTCCTCAGTGAGCAGCCGTGCTGCGGCTGCTACGTCTTCCCCTTTGGTGTGTTCCACATCAAGCATATCTAACGACACATCTAAATCCGCAATGCCAAGCGCACGAATCACGGCGCGATATTGGCTCAAGCGCATGTCTGCACCTTGCTCAATCCGCCGATAGGTTTTTATGCCTATGCCTGACTTTTCCGCCAGTTGTTGTTGCGTCAGTCCAGCTTCTTGTCTACGCCTTTTTATAATCTCAACAATAGGTTCCATGGAACTCCGTTCCCAAAAAAGGACTATTACGGGGAGTTTATGGCAAGAATTGGACCATTTTGGGCACTGCTATTGACGCGCAAAAAATCGGCGCTAAATTCAGCGTGTTAGCCGCGATCCCTTCTCTTGGAAATGAAAAGGCAAGGCTAATACGGCGCTGTCATTTACGGAAAAATCACGAATTGCGATGCAATATGAAACGTATTCGCCGCATGAAGTGCGCTAAAAACCAATAAAAATGAACCGTTTACACAGTGAATATTGCCAGAGGTAACATGAGCACAAACCAGATTCGTGCAATCCGTTGGATTGAAACCCGCGCGGCTGAAAATACCGCGCATCCTGAAGAAAACGCGGTCACAGATTATTTGATTGGGTTAGTCAGAGGGGACGTTAAAACAGCGCAAGCTGTTGTTGAAGGCTACGACGAACCGAAGGTGTTACGGATTGGATAATTGCCATGGTCAGTGCTTCTGTTGTGAAGGCTGACGGGCTAAGGGTGTGAGAGAAGGCGCGACACATCACGAAGCGATGACCGCAGCCCGAACAGACGCAATAAAGGTCAGACACATTGCTGGAAAGGCGATTGGTTTTTTGAATGGTCGCCCGTTCACCGCAACCGCAATAAATGCGGGTACCTTGAACAAAGGCAGCGTGCATCACGCCAGATGGCGAAAACACGGAATGTTTAAACCCGAGGGTGGATATAAAAGAGTGTCCACACTCGGGTTTTTTGCATGAGCAGTATAATTCTGCTGTTGTGGGGTTTTTCCCTTCACTGCGGCTCACCACCGCTTGTGAACCGCATTGGCAATCAACACGCATTGACAACCATCCTTTAACCAATTGACCGACTTGGCAATAGTAAGGTAACTGCTGGTTGTTTGTACAGTGTTACGCAGCGGTTGGGAGCGTTAAATCAAACTTCACATGCAAACGCGGTGGCACTTGTTTGTTAATGCCTTCCATGATCAGTTTGCACGCAGGAATAATTTCATCACGCGCATATTCAAGCCCCACTTTTGTTGGGTCGCCAAACGTCGCGTTACCCTGCGGGATAATGCCTGCTTTTCCGCCGGGAAAACGGTGAGCCACTAACACGTCTTGCGCGGTAATGTTTTTGATGCGCTCGAAATCATCTTTGGTGGCAATGTCGCCCACCGGAATCAGTTGAATGCCTTTCTCTTTGCCGTTCGGAATGTTGATAAACAATGAACGGAAGTTGCCGATCCCTTTTGATGATTGAATCTTGGATTTCAGTTCGTCTTCATCTTCTTTGCTTAGGCTTGGGTCGGTTGCATAGAAGATGTAACCCATGTGCGCACCGTTTAGGTAATACTTGCGACGGAACAAGGTTGCATCAACGTTTAATAGGGCACTTTGCACGCCGCCAAGGTAGTCAGGCAGGCCGTAAATTTGCTGTTGTGGGTCGTATTGCTTCACAAAGGCGATGGCACTTTGCGAAATGGATATTTTCTTGTCGTCGCGTTCAAGCAGAACAAAATCACGGTTCTTTTTGCGGCGCAGGTACATGGCGGGAAGGTGGCCCAGCATCATGGGTTGGCGCATCCGGTTGAAGATGATTTGCGCACCAAGGTGGCCGAACTGAATGTAGTCACGCGCCAGTGCTCTTATTTCTTCTGATGTAATACCGCCGCCGCCACCTTGAAAGCGAGCAGCAATGTAACCCGCACGCGCATTTATCAAGCTGCCGTGGTGCGCTTGCTGGTTTGCAAGTTGCGCGAGAAAGAGCGTATCTAGTGGCGGTTCCCAATAGTCGTCCATGTCGTTGTAATGCAGATCGCTGTATTCGCCGCCAAAGCTGCCAGCACGTTCGACACCGCCAAAGGAAAAAGCGAGAGATTCGCCAGTTTCACTGCTGGTTTGGCTGTCGTCGTTTGCGGCTTTTGTCATTGTGGTTTCTGTCATCGTGATAGTGCCCAAGTGGATTTGCGTTGGTTGGTATGGTTCAGTGGCTCGTTTATCAGCGCGTGAGCAATGGCCCAGAACGCATCGGCATGGCCTGTGGTTTCGCTGCGCTCGGCTTTGAACGTCATCATGTTGCCGCTGCCGCTGGAAACGCGTTTGATTGCCATGAACGCCATGGCGATGTCTTTGTGTTCGGCATCCCACACCAAGCGGCCTGCGTCGATCACATCAATCATCTTGAGTACCAGGCGATTTTTGTTTTCGTTGCTGTAGTGAATGGCAACCGCTTCACGCGGGTGGTTCGCGCTCACTAAATCCCACACGCCCGCGCCAATGCCTGTGGTATCAATGCCGATGTAGGTCACGTTGTAACGGTTGAAGGCTTCATCAATCTGGTTAGATTGGTATTGAAAGTTCAGCCCTTTCCAATAGTGTTTTTCCAGAACGCGGAATAATTCAGCGTTGGTGATCGGCGGGGCAATCACCACCAAGCAGGCGTTATCACGTGAGCGGCTTGGGTCATACCCCAGCCACACTTCTTGATTGCCATAAGGCCGCGCGGTACCGGGTTTGAAATCTTTCCATTTGGCGGCGTCCACCATGGCTTTTTCCAGCTTGCTGAACGCAAACACGCTGGCGTTACCATCAACAAACACGCACATGAACAGGTTGGCGAAATCGCTTTTGCTGTATTCCTCGCGCAGTTCATCAATATCAAACAGATCACAACCGCCCGCCGCTGCATCTTCAATGGTGACGACATAACGCCATTGTTTATCGGGGCAGAGTGCGCCGCCTTCGCGGTACTCCGTGAACGTTGGGAATGCAATGCTTTTGCGGGTTTCAGATTCGCCGCGCCATTTGTCGCCAGACCAAAACGTATAGGCTTGGTGGGTTTTGGTTGATGGCGTCGAAAAGTAGGTTTTGCGCCACTTCTTGTGTGTCGCCATGGCGGATGCCAGTTTGTTGAGTACATCAAACTTGGGAATCCAGAAATATTCATCAACGTAAACGTGGCCGTGAAAGCCCTGTGCGGTGTTGCTGTTGGTTGAACAAAACCGCAGTTCTGCGCCGTTGCTCAAAATTGGGTTTTTGCCAGTGAGTTCTAAGCCCAAAAATTCGCGGGCAATGTTCACAATGTAGGTGCGGAAAATCTCAGCCTGCGCACGGGAGGCGGAAAGGAAAACTTGGTTATCGCCCGTGAGTATCGCGTCTTCCAATGCTTCACACGCAAAATAGAAGGTGGCACCAATCTGACGTGATTTAAGAATGTTACGCGTGCGCTGATGCAGGTTCTCACGCATCGTAAGCTGGTATTTGAAGAAGCTGGCGTGAAGGTCGGCAAAATCATCCTCTGTGATTTCACTAACATCATTCTTCTGTTTCTTCCCTTTCTTGGGCTTGTCGTCGCCGCTGCGCGTCGCTGTGCGATTATTCCCGCTTTGCTGTCGCGTTGGCTTGCCGTTGTCGCTGTCGTCGTGCTGTGGCTGTTTGGCGGCTTGCTGGCGCTGCTTTTTCAACTTCACATGCTTTTCAATCAGCATGTCGAGCTCTTTTAGCTGTGCCGGTGATTTCTCGGCCTGATTGGTAAGCACAACAACACGGCGGGCGATCGCCTCGTCCACTTCTTCTTCGCGCAACAAATCACGCCAACCGTATTTTTCCGCCCAGTGATAAATGATGCGGTTATTCGGTAGCGCCCCGTTGAGTTCTTCGCGTATTTCGTCCGGTGTATACCGTCGCAAGTACAGCCGTTTGGCCGCTTCCCGCAGTTCAATTGGATATGCCATGAGCGGCAGTTTACGCAGTTAAAGCCGCTAAAAATTCAAGTCAGATTCCGACGAATTCGGATACAGCCAATATCCGAATTTTCAGGAATGGAACCAGATGAAACCACCCCCTCAAAGCCCTAACCTTGCCCGTAATTTCGATATTCCATAACGCATTAAAGGCAGAGGCATGTAACCGATATGGCAAAAACTTCCGAATGGAAAATTGTGGCGACTGAAGGCAACACAATTGACGACCGCATCATCCTGAAGGAATGGATTCAGGACATGGCCGAAACCTACAGCTTGGACGAATACACCGCCATGATCTGGCCGGAACACTTTCGTTCAACGTGGGGGCCATTTGAGGGCAAAAACTGGGGCTTTGTCTCCGAAGTTAAAGCCGAAAAGCGCGCAGGTAAAATGCGTCTTATCGCCAAAATTACCCCAAATCAATACCTGCTTTCTGCCAATGCTGATGGGCAAAAGCTATTTAGTAGCATCGAAATCAAAGAGAACTATGCAGGCACAGGCAAGTGCTACCTGCGCGGTCTGGCCGTGACCGACTCCCCAGCCAGTACCGGAGCGCAAATGCTGAAGTTCTCTATTGGCAATGAAAACATTGAGCGAGAAGCCCAGTTGGAGCCGCTCAACCTGTCCGAGTTTTCTGACGAATCACGTTTCCGCCGCTTCTACAGCGTTATGCGTGATCTGTTTGGAACAGAAGAACTGACCCCGACCGACACGCAACCCCAACCCGAGGACACAGAAGTGACCGAAGAACAACTAAAAGCAGCGCTTGCAGAAACCCTGCAACCGTTCACTGCGCGTTTGGATGCCATTGAACAAAAGTTCACGGCAGCCCCAGCGCCAGCAACCCCGCAAGAAGGCGGCGAAGAAACACCGCCAGCCGATAACGGCGAAACCTTCAATGCCGAACAATTCAGCGCCGCGTTGAATGAAGCATTGACCCCAATGGTTGAAAAGCTGAACGGCTTAGAAACCCAATTCAATTCACTGTTGCAAGAAGAGCCGGGGCAGCGCCCGCTAGGCGAAGGCGCATCAAATAACGTGGAGATCTGGTAAATGCTGACGGTTAATCCAGAAACAAACAAAGTCATTGATGGCTACTTCGGCGAGTTAAAAAGCAACGGCATTCGCAAAGGTAAGCTGTTCAATATCGCTTCACCGCAAGAAACAAAACTGCGTGAAGCAATCAAAGAGTCTGACGCTTTCCTAAAGCTGATCTCTTTTGACCTGAAACAACAAATCAAAGGCCAAACCATTGATGTGGGCACGGGCAATTTGTTGACAGGTCGTAAGTCAAACGGACGTTTCCGCCGCGAAGTTGGCGTGACAGGCACCGTTTATGAAATGGCAAAGCAAGATTCAAATGCATTTGTGCCATACGAACTGCTTACTGAGTGGGCGAACGCTGGCAAAAATGGCGAGTTCATGAAGTTGCTGAATGCAAGCGTTTCAAAACAATTCGCATTGGATGTTCTGCGCATCGGTTTCCACGGTGTAACCATTGCGGCAGATACTGATCCTGTTAAGTGCCCGAACGGCGAAGACGTCAACAAAGGTTGGTTGACCGTGATGAAGGAGCAATTCCCTGATCAAGTTCTTCCGTCAGTGGTGCTAGACGCAACAGGCCAAACCGAAGGTGCTTACAAAAACCTTGATTCCATCGTGAAATCCATGATTCACGACATCATCGAAGACCCTCACCAAGAAGACGGTGATCTGGTTGTACTGGTAGCGCGTGACCTAGTTTCTGCAGAGCAATCTCGTTTGTCTGATGCAGCAACGACACCAACCGAACATGCGGCAGCACAGAAGCTTGATAAGTCGATTGGTGGTTTGCCGTCTTTTATCCCGCCTTATTTCAAGAGCGGTCAAATCTGGGTGACGTCGCTCAAGAACCTTCACGCAATGGCGCAAAGCGGTACCCAATACCGCAAGGTGGCGCAGTGGGAAGAAGACGAAGCGGGCATCGAAAGTTCATGGCTTCGCATGGCGGCTTATGGTGTGGACAACCACAAGAAGTTCGCAGCGATTGAAGCTGTAACGTCTCCAACGCCAGCGCAGTAAGGGACGAGCATGGTTAGCCCTATCCGCGCAATGCGCGAAAAGATGAAGGCCGACCGCAACAGTGCAGGGGAAACCCTGCCTGTTATCGCGGCAAGCCCTGACACCCTCGAACTGCGTTTAATCGAGCTAGAAGCCGATCGCCAAACGCTTAAATCCTTCAACGCGATAGCAGACAAAATCGAGCATAAGCGCACGGTGTTAATGCCGAAATACCGCCCTGTTGCCGAAGCCTATTTGGTAGGTAGCACCACGTATGAAAACCCGATTTTCTCTGAAGTTGTGCTGTGGCTGTTCGACATTGGCGAACTCGACACCTTCATTGAATGGTGTTTGAAGGCCATCGAACTCAACGTGCCAACCCCTGAACGCATCAAGCGTGATTGGCAAACCTTCTGTGCTGACAGTATTCACCAGTGGGCAACCGAGCAGGTGAAGAACGGGCAAAGTGTTGAACCGTATTTCAGCCAAGTGTTTGAGCGCATTCAGTCTGATGAATGGCGTCTGCATGAAAAGGTGAGTGCCAAGTTCTACAAGCTGGCGGGGCAAAACCTGTTGCGCGGTGAAGACGGCACAGTGAAAGCCACCCACGTGGGCGATGTGGAAACACTGACAGCCGCACTGGAACTGCTGGAAAAAGCCGACCAACTCGACAGCAAAGCGCAGGTTTCTGACCTGACTAAAAACCGCATTCCGGCACGCATTAAAGCGTTGACCGACGGCACGAATTTATAACGACTCCTGACCCCCACGCGCTTCGGCTTGCGAGACGGGATAACCGCAAGGTTACACCCAATGTCTATGACCAAGTGGCAGAAGCGCCCTAATTGAGAGAGTGAAACATGAGTTTAGGCGGCAAGGTGCAACGCACCGACAGCACAGTGATAGCGGGTAACGGATGGCCGGAACTGTCCACCGCCGAGTTTCGCCAGCTTCGCCGCATTCCTCATGTGTTTGATGAATCCAGCATGGCGGCGGCGGTAGAAATTGCCGCTGATGCAGTGCAAGGCCATTTGTCAGCCTTGGCAGGTTCTGAGCTTTCAGGCGCAAAAGTGCATTTGTACAAACGCGCGGTTTACACACGTGCTCACGCTGATTTGTTGCCAGAGTTCGCGACACAGAATCGACGCGATGAAGCCCAAAACACCGCCGAAGATGCAGGCGAGATGGGCGACAGATTCCGCGCCCAAAGCACACGCGATATTGCACAAATGCTGGGCGAAAGTCCTAACGGTATCGAGTTGATCTGATGGCTGACGCATACACCAAAACTAAGCTGGAACACCTCACTGAATACATGGTGTCGCACCTGAAAACAGGCGTGTTGGATAACAAAATCGACGCTTGGCAAGAAAACGCCAAGTTGGTGATTTCAGGTGAAGACAGAGGCAACGGCGGAATGGTGATTGCCGAGTGGCAATACAACGCGGTGATCAGTGTTGAAGGGTTTCCGCACCAGTTGTTTGACCCGCGTTATTTGTTGGCTTCTGTGGCCTGTTGGTTGAGCGAATACGACCACGACCGCGCCAGCACAGAGTTGGAAGACCCAAGCATAAGCGTGGATGTGCTGGACGATGGCACGGCGGATGTGTCCATCGAAGTAGAGCTTTCAGAAGTGATTGAAATGATCCCCGACCCTGACGGGCTAATCACGTATCAAGGCCAACAATACCGAGTGCAAACCGCGCCGATTTACACGGCAGAAGAGGCGGAAATTATCAATGAAGCCAACGGTTAGCCTCAACAAAAATGACGCACTGAAGTTTGAACAGAAACTTGCACTGTTAGCCATGCCGCCCCGCAAGCGAATTTGGTTATTGAAAACACTGGGGCGCTGGGAAAAGGCCAACACGCGAAAGCGAATCAGCCAACAAAAAGACATTCACGGTAGAGCACTTGCCCCGCGCAAGAAGGGCCGCAAAAAGATGTTTCGCCGCATGGCAAAGGGTTTGGAACCCTATGTGCGAAATGGTGGCAAAGCGCTTGATTTAACGTGGCGCAACAAGATGACCGCCCGAACAGCGGCAAGGCACCACGTAGGCCAAAAGCAGCGCATGAGCGCCAAGCAGTTGCAGCGCCGCTTTGGAAAACCAGATTACAGCGCACCTGCTACCAAGGGCATGGCGCGAAAACTTCGGGAACTGGGTTACACCGTCTCGACGAAAAACGGCAAAGGCCGCAAAAAGCCAACACTGGCATGGATTCAAACGAATCTGACGCAAGGCAAAGCGGGCGCGATTATCCGCGAACTGAGCGGCAAACCAAAGCAAACACAGTGGGACATTCCACTGGACGAACGGCAGATATTGGGCAGTTCGAAAACCGACGTTAACCGCCAGCTTGTGAAGCTATTCGAGCAGGCACAGAAAAGGAAATAGCGATGTCTACCGGAAAGGTTGAAATCAATAACTTGAACTTAGGGCAGGGCGGCATTCCTGAAATTGAACGCCACTTGTTGTTCGTCGGCACGACCGCAAAACCGGAACTGATCGGCAAACTCATTAATGTGTCTGCCATGTCTGATTTGGATGATGTGGTGGCTGACGATGCACTCGGCAAAGCCGTGATTGCCGCCCAGCTAAATGGCAAGCAGAACTGGACGGCGGCCATTTATGGGCTGGCGGCAGGTGAAGGCGCAGAAACATGGGCTGATGCCGTAGACGTGGCGAATAAAACCCAATCATTCGAAGGCATTGTGATCGTGGATGAAACCACCGACAAAGCCGCCTTTGATGACATGCAAGCCAAAGCCACGGAGCTTGTCAGCAAGCTGGGCCGCTGGGTGTTTTTCCTTGCTGCAACACCGGGCATCGATGCGGAAACCCAAACATGGGCAGACTACACCGCCGCAACGCTGACGCTAGTGAAAGACGTGGCAGCGAATATGGTTGTGCCGGTTCCCCAACTTAACGGCAATAACGTGGGTGTGCTGGCTGGCCGCTTGTGTGACCGCAGCGTAACGGTAGCCGATACGCCAATGCGCGTGGCAACGGGCAACGTGTTGGGATTGGGCGATATGCCAGTGGATAGCGCAGGCAAGCCGCTTGAAATGTCCACAATTACCACCTTGGCGGATGCGCGTTTATCCCTGCCGCAATGGTATGCCGATTACGAGGGCGTTTACTGGACAAACGCCATGACGCTCGAAGCCAAAGGCGGCGATTACCAGTTCATTGAATACGTTCGCCCAGTGCACAAGCTGAACCGCCGTATTCGCATCAAAGCGATTCGCCGCATTGGTGACAAGATTCTGAACTCCACGCCAGAGTCAATGGCGTTCAATAAAACCTATTTCATGTCTGACATGCGCGTGATGAGCAAAACCACGGCGATTGGTGGTGTCACTTTCCCTGGTGAAATCATGCCGCCACGTGATGAAGACGTGAACATTCAATGGATGACCAAAGAGAAGGTGAACATCGGCCTAATGGTTCGCCCGCACAACTGCCCAAAACACATCGTGGTGAATGTGGCGCTTGATCTCTCTAACCCAGCTGATACAGGGGCATAACAATGAGCCAACGTATTTCCGGTAAAAACCTCAAGTTCATGCTTGGCGGCCTGAAAATCAACGCGCAGAAATGGACGCTTTCCATCACAGATGGCGATGCGGTGACGTACACCAATGGCATTCCAGATGGTTACGTGGACGGCGAAGTGTCAGCGGCGGGTGATCTTGAAGTCAACACCGCAAACCTGAACCTGATTTTGGCCGCCGCAAAAATCAAAGGTTCGTTTCGTGGACTGGGCACGTTCGACGCCAAAGGCTTTGGCGCAGTCGGTCGCGATGTGCTGAACATCGACATGTTCGGCGTGAAGCTGAAGCTGTCAGACCTGATTGACGCAGACAGCGCAGGCGGCAGCGCACTGATTCACAAAATCACGTTCGATATTACTAGCCCTGATTTCATCAATATTAACGGTGTGCCATACCTGCGCCCTGATGAAACCGTGGACATTTTAGGGTAATCGCGGATGCCGGACTTATTTGACAGTGCATCGGATAACGAAGCCAAACAGACCGAAGTGGCATTGGCTAACCAGTTGGCAGCCTCGGCCTTACAAAAAAGCCAGCACCCACACGGCGAAACGCATTGCGTTGAATGCGGCGAGGAAATCCCCGCCGCACGTCGAAAGCATTTACCCCATTGCTGCACCTGCGTTGAGTGTCAGCAATTGATCGAATTGAAGGTGAAACGTTGAAACATTTCATTCTAAAGCGCCGCTACTTCAAAGACGGCACATTCAGCACCCTGCACCGTGAAGACGGTTCACAAGTGTGTGTGATGGCGGAACGCGCCGACCTGAACAACGCACCGTCGCGTTCGTGTATTCCCGAAGGCCGCTACAGCCTGTTGCCGCATTCGTCGCCAAAGTTTGGCAAATGCTACGCACTGGAAGCACCAGAACTGGGCGTGACACGTTACGGCCCTAGCCTGCGCACGCACATTCTGATTCACAAGGCCAACACACCAAGCCAATTGCAAGGCTGTTTGGCTCCGGGTGTTCACTTCGGTGAATTGCACGGCGAATGGGCAGTGCTGAATTCAACGGCTGCGTTTGATGCGCTGATGACAGAACTCGGCGGCGAACCCGCCATGCTCACTATCAAAAAGGACTAAGCCATGTGGGACAAGGTTAAAGGATTAATCGGAACCGCCGCGCCGCTGATTGGCTCGGTGATTGGTGGGCCTGCTGGCGGTGCCATTGGTGGCTTGGTTGCCAGTGCGCTGGGCGTGGAAAACACGCCAACCGCCATTGAAGCAGAACTGCGCACCAACCCAGACGCACTGCTGAAACTCAAGCAACTTGAATTGGACCACGCGGTGGAACTGCGACGCCTGACACTGGAAGAAGCTGGGCTGGATTTGAAACGCTATCAATCCGAGATGGCCGACACACAGAACGCACGCGACAAACACAAAGACCATTGGATGCCCTCGGCCTTGGCCGTGGGGCTATGCCTGATGGTGGCCGCGATGTTTGGCAGCCTGATGTTTGTTGATGGCATTCCCGAACGCTTCGACCAGGTGATCATGATTATCGTCGGTTCAGTGCTCACCGCATTTTCTACAGCGGTGGCCTACTGGCTCGGTTCCAGCAAGGGCAGTGCCGACAAAGACAAGAAGCTGAAAGTTTAGGGGTGCAGATGACCGAAGCAATCAAACAGCACAGCCAGCCGAACACCGCGAGTTTAGTAGTGCCGGTGCTGTGTGTCGCAATCACTATCTTGTCAGCGTGCATCGGTTATCTGTTTATCAAGACCGCTGCCAATGAACTAGCAATCAGTGAGCAACGCGCCCACGTCGCGGAAAGTTACGCAACACGTGAAGAATTAAACGCTGGTTTTAGCCGCATCGAACAACGACTGAATGATGGCTTTAACCGACTGGATGAAAAACTAGAGAGAGTACGCAAATGAGCAAGCAAATCGTTCTGACCATTGCAGGCGCAGACATCACCTTTTCGCCAACGCCTGAACTTTACGGCGAATACATTGGTGCAATGGCACGCGGTGAACTGACTGAATCCGCGCATAACTTTGTGATGCAATCCGCCGAAGGCGACGAAGGCAAAGAAGTCTTGCGAAAGCTGGATGAAGAAAACGCAGGCGCAATGCTGCAAGTTGCGGGTTCTATTGTGGGTGAATACGCGCCGAAGGTCGCGATTACTGTAAAAAAATAGAAGGTTTGGTGAAGTCGCTGGAAAACAGCGACTTAGGCCAAATGTACGCCTTGCGCCGAAAGTGGCTACCCCACGAACCGGACACGGAAAAGAGCTTGGCGCAAGCCGTTTGGTTAGAAAAGCAATATTGGCAAAACATGAGCGCCGCTATGACGAACGGCACTGCTAAAGCATTTACGGGATAACGAATGTCACTACCTGAACCGCTACGTTTCACCGTTGGACTGATTGACCAAATCAGCAAGCCGCTGGGCAACATTCAGCGCCAATTCGGTGATATGGCGAAAAGCTACCGCGACGGCACGCACACCATGGTGGCGGGCGCTGCTGGCGTGGCGGGTGCGGGTATTGCACTGCAACAAGCGTTGATGCCGGCCATTGAAATGGACAGGCGTTTGGGTGAAGTGAAATCGCTCGGCGTTGCAGATGCGCAGCTGAAGACGTTAACGGAAACCGCGCTGCAATTCTCGGTGGAGTATGGCAAATCAGCCACCGAGTTTGTGGCCGCGTCCTACGACATTCAATCAGCGATCGCGGGCTTGGCTGGCAATGAGCTTTCCGAGTTTACCCGCGCCTCGGGTGTGTTGGCGGCAGCGACGAAAGCCGACACCGCCACCATTACTAGCTACGTCGGTACCATGTACGGCATTTTCCAAAACTCAGCCAATGAGATGGGGAAAGCCGATTGGGTGAACCAGTTGGGCGGCCAAACCGCTCAAGCGGTGAAGATGTTCAAAACAACGGGTGCAGAAATGAGCTCGGCGTTTACCTCTGTGGGTGCGTCGGCAACCGCTGTTGGTGTGGGCATGACCGAACAAATGGCGATCCTCGGTACGCTTCAGGCCACCATGAGCGGCAGCGAAGCAGGTACAAAATACCGTGCGTTCTTGGCAGGTGCGGCGAAAGCGCAAGATTCGTTGAACATGTCGTTCACTGACTCGCAAGGTCAGTTACTCCCTATCGTCGATATTCTCGGCAAATTGAAGAACCAATTCGGTGACACCATTTCGGTGGCGGAATCGGCGGAGCTTTCCAAGGCGTTTGGCTCACAAGAAGCCGTTGCAATGATTCAGCTACTCATGCAAAACACTGACGGCCTAGCAGGTTCGATTGACCAACTCGGCAAGGTGCAAGGGCTAGAAGTGGCTGAACAAATGGCAGGCGCGATGACTGACCAATGGGAACGCATGGAACAAGGTTTGTTTGCCATTCGTGCTGCCATCGGCACTGCGCTGTTGCCGTCGCTTCTGCCGCTGGTTGGCACCTTGTCGGATGGCGCCATGCAGTTAGTGGAATGGACAAAGCTGTTCCCGAACATCACAAAATACATTGGCTTTGCGGCGGTCGGCTTCTTTGGCCTTGTTGCTGCGGGCGGTGTGCTCACTATTCTGACGGGCGCTTGCAAAATGCTGTGGGCAACCGTGGCACTCGGTGCGCCTTTGCTCAAGGTAGTGACATTCGCATTTGGTGCACTTTCTAAAACGCTGGCCTTCGCCAAGGGTGCGTTCTTGGCGCTGAACATCGTGATTGCCGCGAACCCTATCATTCTGATTGTGGGTGCGTGTGTGGCTGCCGTCGCTGCTATCGGTGCGTTGACGTACTACTGGGATGATCTGAAAGCCAGCTTTGGTGATACCGCGTGGTTTGATGCCGTCACTCTGCTTTCCGCCCCGTTCCGCGCCGCATTCCAAGCCATTTATGGTGGCTGGAAATGGGTAACAAGCGGATTCACTGACTTCACCGCCTTTGATGGCCTGTTTGCGGTTGCCGATGAAGTGAAAGCCGTGTTTGGCAGTGTGTTTGAATGGCTGAACAGCGGATTTAACGCTGCAATGGAATCGGTGAAAGGGTTAGTTGATTGGATTCCCGGTTTCGGCAGCGACGATGCACCAGGTCAAAAAATTGAATCTGTTCAGCAAGCCACCCCACGTGCCCGCGTGCAGGCGGGCGGTGTGGCGCGTCAAATGCACACGTACAACAGTGGCCGTTCAACCAGCTACGGCGGCGTGAACATTTACCCAACCTACATGAACAGCCCGCAAGACTTGGCACACGAACTGGAGATGGCCGCGCCGTGAGTTACATCTATCAAGACATTCTGATCGAGAACGGCGACGTGAAGCTAGACGCAGGCCGCAATCCTGTGCTGATTCAAGACCGCGCCGTGATAGCCCAAGACATTAAACACGCGATTATTGAAAGCGGTTTGGCCGTGGCCTTGATCGGTGAAAAAAGCCGTGATGGCCGCGCCGACCTAAAGAAGCAAATCGAACTCCTGGTGGAAGAAGAAACACGAATGGTGCCGGGCACGGTCACGCTGGAAGAACCCACGCTGGGGCAAATTTGGATATTCGCCACGACACGTGAATTTGGTGATCTGCAATTTGAGGTAACGAACTGATGGGCAATATTCCAAAGCCTGATTATGCGCAAATCGTGAAAGATGCCGGTATTCCGACAGACTCGGCAGGCTGGCGCAAAGTGCTAAAAGAAGAAATGGAAAAAGAAGGCAGTGTGATCAACAACGACAGCCGCTTTTCTCCCTTCTGGCGCATGGTTGAGCAAGCGGTGATCACGTGCACCACGTGGCTGATTAACACCCTGTTGGTGGGCTACATCATGCCGAACATGTTTTTGGCAACGGCCAAGGGCAAGTATTTAGATTTGTTGGCGTGGGCGTGTCGTGTTCTGCGCAAAGAAGCCAGCAAAGCCAAGGGCAAAATTCTGTTTCAACGTGCGGCAGTGAAAGGCCCTGCGTTGATTATTCCAAAAGACACGTGGATTCAAACGGAAGCCATCAACGGCAAGATTTACCGCGTTCAGGTGTTGGCCGACACCACCATGGAAGAAAACGAAACCACGGTGGTTGCACAAGTGGAAGCCGAACACGCGGGCGCAGGGTACAACCTCGGCGGCGGTTACTTTCATGTGTTGCCTGTGGTGATTTCAGGCATTGCCGCCGCGACGAACGAAGACGATTGGCTAATCGAAAACGGCGCAGACGAAGAAAGCGACGATGATTTGCGCCTGCGTGTGCGCAACCAATGGTCTGCTGTTGCGAAATGGCACATTGATGCGGCTTACCGTTCTTTGTTGATGGAAAAGGCAGGCATTCAAGACGACAACATTTATTTCGAACATAACGCACCACGTGGACCAGGTACCGCCAACGCATTAATCCTACTCGACACCGGCAACCCTGCGCCGGAAATGATCGCAGACCTGAACCAACACATTCAAGACAACGGGCAACACGGCCACGGTGATGATTTGTTAGTGATGCCAATGCCGGAAACTGAGCACGCTGTCAGCGTGAAGGTGTGGCCGAAAAATTCACTGGTGCCGGAAGAACGCACCGCCCTTGCCGCCAACGTGGAAAACTTCATTCGTGCGGCGTTCCGTGAGAACAGCGATTACACCGCCACACGCACCACCCCTGCTGGCCGGTTCAGTTTTTCTCTGCTGGGTAAAGAGTTGCACGCGCAGTTTGCTGGCATTGAATCGTTGGAGTTCGGACAACCGGACATAGAAAGCAATCTGACCATTCCGCGCTTGTCTTCACTGACCGTGGCAATGCAGGGCTAAACCATGAAAATGCCAGAAATCAATTTCAAGTATTGGATGGGACGCGGCGAACTGGCGAAGTTCGCCCGCGCTCTGCGCAACTACTGGGCGCATGTTGAAGCAGCGCTGATGCTGCCACTTGAAAAGCACGACCCGCTAAAAGCCCCCATTGGTGTAGTCAATTTGATGGCATGGGAACGGGACGTTAACCGCCTTGGTCAAGAGCCAGAGGCGCTTTTCAGAATCCGTGTTGCTCATGCGTATGGCTTCGCACGCGATGGCGGCAGCGTGGCAGGCTGGGAAGAGATGTTTGCAACGCTGGGTTATCCGCACATCACGCAAGACGAGCGGCTAACGGGCGTCGATTGGGACGTGATCAGCTTGCAGATTCGTGACGGCGATTTGTCCGAAGTGCCAGAACTGCTCGACACGGTGATCAGGCAATACGGGCGCACCTGTCGGCGCTATCAGTACACCAGTTATTTAGAACTGCCAGTGGCAGCAAGAGTGCAGAGTTTTGAAGGTTCGCTGGACGTGTCCCGCGTAACTACTCGCTTAAACGTGGCCGCGTTACCGCGTCCGACTAATTTCGAATGTGAATACTACCAAGCACACGCAAAGGCTTGAGGGAAAAGAACATGGCAAACCTTACCGATTCAAAAATCATCACCGCCAAAGGTAAAGCACTGCTGGCAACGCTGAACGCGAACGAACAACCGTTGGTGATCGACAAACTGATTTTCGCCAATGTGCCAAATCGCCCCGATTTACCGCAACCAGATGACGGCGTTCCCATTGAATTTATCGTGCATGAAAGCGCGATTGATAGCCGTGGCCGCTTGTCTGAAGACTCGGTGATTTATACCAGCACACTGGCAAGTCATGTTGGCCCATTCCATTTCAACTGGACGGGCGCGTATTGCTCTGAGTTCGATGTATTGGTGACGATTGACCACCACGCACTCACACCAAAAACCGCCGACCAACCGGGCGTTGTTGGCAACACCATGGTGCGAAACCTTGTGCTTGAGTACAAGGACATTGCCGAAATCACCAACATCACGGTGAACGCGGAATCATGGCAGTACAACGCCGAACCGCGCATGGTGAAGATGGACGACGACAGCGCGAAGATGAACCGCGATTTGAATGGCAAAGATTGGTTTGTTGAAGACGGTTTTCTGGTAACGAAAGGCGCAACCGCGAACAGCTACAAAGTAGCGGCTGGCAGTGGCTACATTTCAGGCCGCCCCGTTGAAATGGAATTCGAGCGTTCGCTAAACATCACCGCCAAGCCAACATTCGTTTACCTCGACGGCTGGCGCGAAGGCACCCCAAGCGGCGCACAATACACCGAGTTTCAAATCGTCGTTTCCCCCGACGAACTCGACGACTACACCCAAACCCAAGGCAACCGAGAAGTGCCGCACTTTGTTTGTAAGATTGCAGAGGTGTTGGCAGATGGGACGGTGGTTGATTTGAGGCCGGATGATATCAAGGGTTGGACTGTTCAAACATGTTCATCAATTGTAAGCAATGTTCAACAGCTAAAAAAAACTAAAGGGTTAAAGCTGGGGCAACAGGTGGAGCTGTCAGGCTATTACGTTGAGGCAGATGGTGGTGGTGGTGCATTGATTTGGATGACGACCGCGCCGCATTCGGCCAATGATGCCACGGTTTTCGCAGCAGACGGTGGTTTTTGGGTTCGCCGAAAACTGACTGTTACGCCAGAGCAAGCGGGTTGGCAACCAAATAAGAATGGTGCGGCACGTATTCGAGAATTGTTGATTGCCGGAGTTTCTTTTGCCAAGCCGAAGCATCTGACCTCATTGCAAGGTCAAGCAGCACGTTGGGCTGCAGGGGAAAAGGCTCCGATTTGCTTCTTTGGTGACTCAACTACAGATGGTCGTATCACTACAATTGACGGTGTGGCTTTAGCTTCTAAATGGAACATTGACCGCCTGATTGGAAATGAAGTGCCGGATGGGTTGGTTTATGATCATGACGATACTGAGGTGCCAAATGCGTATCCTAATGTCATGCAGCGCATATTGCGAGAATTCCACGGAAATGACTTGATCCGCGTTTACAACGCGGGATATCGAGGCAAGCAGGCGCAGGACGGTTGGGCGGTGAAAAATGTATATAATGCCGTGTATGGCAATTCTTCCTACTCTGATTTGGAGTGGATCGGAATCATGTTCGGACTGAATGACTCACACAATCAAAGTGCTGGGCAGTTGGAGCGAAGAACCTACATCGAAAACCAGGCACTAATTCTTGATGCGTTTGCGCGTGGCGTGCAGCCAGCATTGATGTCATGTCCACCGAGCAATAACACCGCTGAAAGCGGTGATTACGGACAAAACCGTGAAGTCAGTGAGCTGATTGATCAGGTTAAGCGCCGTCTTGCTAATGAATACGGTATCGAATTCATTGACATCAATCAGGCCATCAAACACTGGATTTATAACAACGGTGATAAGGTCTGTTTTGCGACCGCCTCAAGCGATGGCCTGCACCTCAATGACCTTGGTCACTTGAAAAAAGCTGAATTTCTATTCAAGACTGCACAACAGGAGAACGTGCCTACACTGCGAGAAGATCGGCATTGTTTCGACGTTGTGCATTCAGCTGTGCGTTATGCACTGAGCAGAAATGACATCAGCTCCAGTGATCCTATTCGTGGCGCCAACAAGCTTTATCAGAATGGCGTGATTTATGCTGATGATGCGCAAAAGGTCGCTGGCAAAAACGTGATTGACTTGTGGGTGTGGAACGAGCGCCGAGATCACTCACTTATTTACCGAGCATACAAGAGTTCATCTCAGAAATACCACAACGCTAACCGCGAAGATCTGCCACGTTTGTTGCTGGAAGCGCAGCTTTGTACCGCATCGGACTATCATAAAGAGACCATTTTTGATGACGTCTCGCCGGATTGTGTGGGTGGCGCTTTGGGTGGGCGTGCTGACTTTCCGTGTTTTGTGGGTAAGCTGCGCTACGGACTTAACCGTATACGTATTACGCTGCCAAGTACTGTCGAAAACCTGTTTGTGCCAGACATTGTGGCCAATTACCTGGCGGTGGGATGGCTGGATTTTGTGGCAGATAGGCAGGAAAACCGTTTTCCTGTCATGCACTACAATCTGGGTTTTAATGTGCTGGATAAAGCGCATTGGCGTGATGTCGTGGCAGGTCGTGGCCGTGTTATTCATCCACCCATTGATGTAGGTGCACCGTCTGGCTATGTGCGGAATATTATCTCGCCGTCTTTGAAGGGATTTAACACATACTGCCTCAAGCGTACAGGTGACACGGTCGAGTTTCGTTTTCAGGCTAACTTTCCAAAAGGTACAGGTGTAGTGTTGGCATGGAATAAAGGTGATGATTACATAGGTTATCCGCCTGAGTATGACAAAGACAGCCTGTTTTCGTCAGCAGGTGTGTTTTTCTTTTACCTGAACACGAGTACTACACCATTAGTGCGCTTCGCTTTTTTAAACCCGTTAAATGAAGGTACACCGCCGCTACTTGAAACGGGCGTTGCGTTCTCCGAGATTCAGGGGAAAACGGTTATTGTGCGAATGACGTTACAGCGAGATCATACCCTGAAAGTGGCATTACTTCGCGCAGATTTCAGTCAGCTTTATGAAGGCGTCATCACGAACAAGGCGATTGTGGGTGAAATTGCTACGGCATATTGCGGCGGTTCATTTAGCGTCGGCAGTGATGCCGAAGATACTTTCGAACTGGAATTCTTACAGTTACGGGAGTTTTCGGAATAGAATGCTAACCCTATCCGCCACTAGAATTCCGCTGAAAGGCTTAAAGGTCACAGCACGTCAGCAACTCGCCGGACAAGACATGTCCGGCAGTTCTGCCGCCACCGACCAAGCCGAAACGGGCGACAAAGCCAAGGTGCTTGCCATCACAGGCACCTTACCCTTTGACCAAGCGCCAGAGCTAAACCGCATCTACACCATGGCAGGCGAAAAAGAAAAAGGCGCACGCAAGGTGTATCGCATCAACAACCACACCGCCGAAGCGCTCAAAATCAGCCAAGTGAAATTCCAAGGCAGCATCAACGCACAAGAAGACGCGCAGTTGCGCCAATGGCTGATCACCTTCGAATTGGTTGAACACCTGAGCGTGGCCGAGCGAGCAGAGAAGCGAGAACCCGCCAAACCTGCCGCCCAGCAAAAAGCCAGCGGCGTGGAAACACCCACCGCACCGCCAACCGCCTCTGACGACGTTCCGCCCGAAACCGAAGTGGAACTGACAGGCGTAATGGCGTACTTGAAACAATTAGATGACGCACTCGCATGAAGTTCAATATTCAGTTTTATATCGGCAACCAACTACAACACGTCAGCGCTCACACGCTGGCGTTTTCCGAGAACGCACCGGGGCGAGCACAACTCACCATCAAAGGCGATGCTGAACCCAATCAATTAGTGGCCGTCGAGTTGGGCTGGGGCGATGCACTGCGCCGCGTATTCACAGGCTACATCGAACGCGTATCACCCGCCGCAAACGGATTTGTTACCGTGTTTTGCCGTGAAACTGCAGCCGTCTTGTATCACCCAATCAGCGTAGTAATGCGCCACCCAACATTGATGCAGATACTCAGCAACATCACCCAACAAACGGGCCTGCAATTCGTGGTACCAGATAAGGCATACACCAAAAGCGCGATCCCCTGTTTCTACTCCGTAGGCAACGGGTACCGCCTGTTAGACGAACTCGGCCCCGCGTTCGGGATTCACGATTACATGTGGCAACAACAAGGCGACGGCAAAATATACGTGGGAAGCTGGGCCGATAGCTACTGGGCAGACAAACCCGTTTCCGTGCCTGCCAACATAACCAACCCGCACCAATCACAACGCACCGTTACCGTGCCATGCTCCCCGCATTTCAAGCCGGGTGTTTTAGTCAATGGCCGCAGGCTGGCAACCGTCGAACACAAAGGAACAGAGAGCGTGATCTCATGGACGTAAAAACAATCAAACGCATCGTGCTGCGCCTGTTCCCAGAGCTCACAGGCGATTGGCATTTGCCGCACCTCGCCAAAGTCGTCGCCCTGCCAGAACTGCCAGCAGGCGGAGAACTGAGCGAACGCTTTTACCCGCATTACGCTGCAGACATTCACCTGCTAGACGGCAACATGGTCGAAAGAAAAGACGTGCCGGTCTTTCAAGCAGTACCACTGCCAGTGCCTGGTATTGGCGAACACGCGGGAAGGCTCGAACCGCCCGCCATTGGCGCAATCGTCGAAGTCGCCTTTGTGCGCGGCCAACCAGACAAGCCATTCATTCGCACCGTGCTTGGCCTCGGCTTCAAGCTGCCCGCCATCAACGCAGGCGAAAGCCGATACCAACACCGCGAAGGCGTTTACCAACTGGTTGACGACAAAGGGAACTTCGAGCGCAAGACAGACCAAGCCGACACACTCGAATGCCTACAGCAAAAAATCAAAGTGCTCGAGAACCGAGTGGCAGAAATCGCAGGCAACCACACCGAAACCGTGGGCAAGACCAAAGCAACCACCGCCAAGAAAATCACCGAAGACGCAAGCATCATCATGATGAACGGCGGCACAGGTGTGATCACCAAAGAGTGCATTTGTCACTTCACCGGATTACCACACGGCGACGGTTCATCAACAGTAACGGCGGGCAAGTAATGGCACTCAGCAAAAGCAGCTTGAAAGGAAAGATAATCACTGAACTAAAAGGCCAAGGCTTCACCACGGAAGGCGAACACGCATTCGTTGCCAAGATGGCAGAAGCCATCGCCAACGCCGTGGTTGATGAAATCACCAACAACGCAAAAGCCGCAGTATCAAGCGGAAGCAGCGCAGGCAACTGGCCGATCACCTAACCGCAAAACACCCACGTAAAACAAGCCACCTAAGCGCCCCACCACGGGGCGTTTTCTTTTGCCTACGCCACGCATCCACAACAAACACGAACGAACCACCACGCGCCAGAAAAGCGCCACGTAATGCGCACACGTGAACGTCTACGCCACGTAAACCGTACTCCTCCTCCCCTCCCGCGGCGTTCGCGATCTCATTTTTTTTTCAGTTTTCGGTTACGCAAAAAAATACCGCCAACCCGCACGGCTGCTGGGGCTTTGGCAATGATCAGGAATTTCAATAAATGCGCTTTTTTTCACTGTTTTTCAGTTTTAACGATCACCAAAAGCTAACCGCCAAAAACCTAAGTGATTGATATTAAATAAATCAGCGCATTTCACGTCATGAAATCCCACGATCACATGATCAGATAAACGATCAGCAAGCCAAGCGACGAACCCGTGCCAGCACTGGTGCCAACAGCAAAAACTACACAAAAACAAAATTGCAAAAAATGAAAGGCTGAAAAAGCCGCCAAGATGAGCGAAAGTAAAAAGCAGCGACTCACGTAAAACAGGTTCACGCCATGCAAAAAGAGAAGACCATCACCGCCACCTTGGTGGAATTTACCTGCGATTGTGGGCAAGGCGTTTACCGTGTAGACCAGAACGCCAAAATCATTCACACCAACCCAAAACAATGGCAGCACATCTGCACCCACTGCCAAAAAGAAGTGATGCTGGCGTTCCCATTCCCGATCATCAAACACCGGGGTGAAGAATTCGTGTTAGCAAAGCACGTGCGGTTTGAAGGGAATGTGTATTTGCGAGGGGAACCAAACGAGGGGAACTGAGGGGTACCATAAAAAAGGGGATCTCCTATAGACCCCCTCAAATAATTAAACCACTGATTTTTATAAAGTGTGAATCCAATCCAGCATCGGCGCAATGGAGAAACGGGCTGACGGGTAAGACAAACCCTCAGACACGCCGCCTGATAGTGGGTTTTGGATGTCAGTGGTTTCGTTAAGCATGGATCGACCTCGTTGCACTCTGTAACGGCAAAGTGCTGCGAAAAGCAGCACCTAATAAAAGAGAGCGGATTCTACCTCAAGTCATGCCAATGCCCAAGTCGCGAACGCGTTCACCTCAAGGTATTCATCATCAATAGGATGCAAAAAAGGCACGGTATGATGCAGTGCCTTTTATTAATCAATAAGTTCACTTTCAACTTACTCAGGACACCCTTCCAATTTATAGATGGTATGCCCCTTCTGGTTAAGCGCTTCATCATATTGTGGGAGGTCTGCTGTGGTGTGGCAAAACGCACAGTTGCCAAATTTGACCATGGCGTCAGCCTCACCAATGTCTGTCAGCCATGCTTTGGCATATTTCACCGCAAGCTCATCGTCTTTTATGCGCATCAACACATTGGCGTTATCGCCGTCGCGGTTTTCGTCGTAACGCGGCGTATCATCAAAATCAGGGTGGGCAGTGACCGCTAACGCGACGATGCCTTTGTCTTTATCAAACCCAATGTCCGCAGAGTTAAGCGCCGTTGGCCATACGTAGCTATACACTTCTGAGCCAGCCAATTGACCAACGGAAGTAGGCTTTTCTTTTCCTGCCTTGCCAAAAAAGCCGTTCCTCCTGTTTCGTTTAAACAAGGTTTGGAGAAAATGGGCGACGGAAATGCACAATTAAAAACGCAGTTGGAAACCTTATTGAGAGACATACAACGCAGCACACAATCGGCCAACTTTGGTTTGTGCAAAACATGCAAATTCCACACGCCGATGTCTGATGAGCATTTTTATTGCGCGTTGACGAAAGAAACATTAGTGAAAGATTTCGGCACGTTAATTTGCCGCGAGCACATCGACACTCACTAAAATGCTTATAAACAATGCATTAGCGTGATTTTGATTTACCTTTCACCTCTATTGATTGTCATTAAATAGAAAAAACCACCAACTTCACGTGCTAGAACGCATTTCTACCGATTTCTATCATCTACAATGATGAAATATAAACCCTCATCACGGCCTTGCGGGTGCGCGTTTTGTTTGCTGTGATAGAATGAAGCCTTCAGCCTGATTCTTGAGGTCTTATGACCAATATTGCACAGCTAATTACCCGCGCTCAGGTTTTATGCGAAGAGCGAGGCGTGCGCCTGACTAGTCAGCGTGAACGGGTATATGAAATTATCGTTCAGAGTAAACGAGCCATTAGTGCTTACGATTTGCTGGATGTATTACGAGAAACAGAGCCTCAAGCAAAACCACCTACGGTTTACAGAGCGCTCGATTTTTTGCTTTCTCAGGGGTTTGTGCACAAAGTAGAGTCTACGAATAGCTTTATCGCTTGCTGCTTACCCGGCCATGCGCAACACTGTTCACAATTACTGATTTGCGATTCGTGCGGTGCGGTGGAAGAGTGTCATGCTGATTCTTTGTCTACAGCGCTGCAAGAGAAAGCAAGTCAGGCTGGTTTTGCAGTGAGTCATCACGTTGTAGAAACACATGGAACCTGTGGATCTTGTCAGGTAGCGAAACATTAGTTGCATTAGGACGGTAAACGAACATTATGCGCGCGGAATTTGTAAACCCATTTTTGTCTTCTTTGGTCAATGTATTGACGACCATGGCACAGCTTGAGATTACGCCAAAGAAACCGCAGTTGAAGACATCGGAAGTTGCGAAAGGCGACGTGTCAGGTTTGATTGGCATGGTTGGCCCTAAAACAAGAGGCTCTCTTTCTGTCACGTTTGAGGAAGAGCTGGCGCTAGAAATAATGAACCGTATGTTGGGCGAGAAGCCAACGTCAATCGATGCAGATGTGACGGACATGGTCGGTGAAATCACCAATATGGTGACAGGCGGTGCGAAGCGTCTTCTTGCGGAGAAAGGCTTCGACTTTGATATGGCAACGCCGATCGTTGTGTCAGGTCGCGACCACACCATCACACATAAAAGCGAAGGCCAAATCATCATCATGCCATTTGATTCTGATTTCGGGCGAGCTTATATCGAAATCTGTTTTGACGATTAACGTCATTCTTGCTCATAAAAAAACGCCGCTAATGCGGCGTTTTTTGTTTCTTACTGAACCTGAGCGATTAGGCGCGCCATTGTTTGAACGCGTTAATCAAACCGTTGGTTGAGCTATCGTGGCTCGCAACGGCTTCTTGATCTGCAAGCTCTGGCAAGATTTGGTTTGCCAGTTGTTTACCTAGCTCTACGCCCCACTGATCGAAGCTGAAGATATTCCAGATAACGCCTTGCGCAAAGATCTTGTGCTCATACATCGCAATCAAGTTACCTAGCGTACGAGGGGTAATCTGCTTCACCAAAATAGAGTTGGTTGGGCGGTTACCTTCGAACACTTTAAACGGCACAAGCTCTGCCACTTCTTCCGCCGTTTTACCTGCCGCGACAAATTCCGCTTCCACTTGCTCGCGGTTTTTACCGAATGCCAAGGCTTCTGTTTGCGCAAAGAAGTTCGCCATCAATTTTGGATGGTGATCGCTCAGTGGGTTGTGGCTGATTGCTGGTGCAATGAAATCACACGGGATGATTTTCGTGCCTTGGTGAATCAGCTGGTAGAACGCGTGCTGACCGTTAGTGCCAGGCTCGCCCCAAATGATTGGACCCGTTTGGTAATCAACAGGTAGGCCGTCACGATCAACATACTTACCGTTTGATTCCATGTTGCCTTGCTGGAAGTACGCAGCAAAACGGTGCAGGTATTGGTCGTACGGCAAAATCGCTTCTGACTCTGCGCCATAGAAGTTGTTGTACCAAACACCAATCAATGCCAACAGCACGGGCAAGTTCTCAGAGAACGGGGTTTGCTGGAAGTGGTTATCCATGTCGTGTGCGCCAGCCAACAACTCAATAAAGTTGTCGTAGCCAACCGCTAAACAGATAGACAAGCCAATTGCAGACCACAGAGAGTAACGACCGCCAACCCAATCCCAGAACTCAAACATGTTGTCGGTGTCGATGCCGAATTCCGCAACAGATTTAGCGTTCGTCGACAACGCAGCGAAGTGCTTCGCCACGTGTGCTTGGTCTTCTGCTGTCGCCAGGAACCAATCACGCGCAGACAATGCGTTGGTCATGGTTTCTTGTGTGGTGAAGGTTTTAGATGCCACCAAGAACAGTGTTGTTTCTGGGTTCAAACCTTTCAACGTTTCAGCAATGTGTGTGCCATCAACGTTAGATACAAAATGCAGGTTCAGGCGCGTTTTGTACGCAGCCAATGCCTCTGACACCATGTAAGGGCCAAGGTCTGAACCGCCGATACCGATGTTCACGATGTCGGTAATTTCTTTGCCGGTGTACCCTTTCCACTCACCACCAATGACACGCTCTGAGAAGGCTTTCATCTTCTCAAGCACAGCGTTCACGTGTGGCATAACATCTTCGCCATCAACCATGATCGGTGTGTTGCTGCGGTTGCGCAGAGCAATGTGCAGCACTGCACGGTCTTCTGTTTGGTTGATTTTATCGCCACCAAACATTGCACCAATCGCGGTTTTCAACTCTGTTTCGTCTGCAAGCGCGAACAACTTATCGAGTGTTTGTTCACTGATCAGGTTTTTCGAGTAATCCAGAAGGATATCGTCACCGAAATTGACAGAAAACTTATCGAAACGGTTTGGATCGTTGGCAAAAAGCGAGCTAAGGGTCAAATCCTGCGCATCTTCAAAATGAGCGGTAAGCGATTTCCACGCTGCCGTTTGCGTCGGATTGATAGACTTCAACATAGTTATTGTTCCTTATAGACAGAGTCGGTTCGAGTGGGCGCTGTCATCCCACATTGTTCGAGGCAGACCACACTTCGTCATGTAATCGCCAAAGTGGTGTAATGTTACGATCTACTTTGTACCCATGCTAGGCCAATACGTAGTTTTAAGCCGATATCTTTTTATTGCGATAGGCTAAGAGTTGCTATGTTGGCATGATTACATTGCAACCGTTTTGCGTTAAGTCAGTGATTGTGCATGCTCGAACGCGGTGCCAAGGTCTCTTGAGCACGTATTTTAAATAAATGATTGAATAGCAGGTGTGCTAAATGTGGATTCAAAAAACTATTAATTTAACCGCTAAGCGCCGTGGTTTTCATTTAATCACTGATGAAATCGAACAACATATTCCTGAGTTGCGCGAATTACATATCGGTCTAATTCATCTGTTTATTCAACACACTTCTGCCAGTTTGACACTGAATGAGAACGCTGATCCAACGGTACGCAGTGACATGGAAGCGCATTTCAACCACTTCGTTCCAGAGTGTGCTTCTTACTACCAACATACCTATGAAGGGGATGACGACATGCCGGCGCACATCAAAAGCTCCTTACTTGGCTCAAGCGTGTCGATACCTATATCAAAAGGCAGAATGGCGTTAGGTACATGGCAAGGTATTTATCTTGGTGAACATAGAGATCACGGGGGCCCTCGAACCGTCATGATTACGATTCAAGGGGAGTAGAAGTAAGGCAATAAAAAGATAACAACCCTAAGCCGACTGACACATGTAAAGCAGATTGCAAACCCTTGCCTCATACAAGCGACTTGTCACTGTGTAAAAACGCTGTCCAACCACCTCATCTTATTGAAAAGAATAAATATATGCAGTTAATTCCAATTTTAAGCACGCCAGCCTTTACTCGTACTTAAGAACCAATAATCACCAAATACCGAAGTCATCAATTACGACTTTTATCATTAAAAACCTCGAGGCTTTCTATGGGTTCCTGCTTAAAAATCATTAAAAAATCTCACGTCTCATTTATAAAACAAAATAGTGTCACGTAATTGCATACCCTCTCTTCATCGTAAATTTGTCGTAATCGATGCGACACGGCTCAGCCTTGTATTCTCAGTGAAACAGCGAAAATTTAGCGCTGTCTTGGAGCATAGAAGGTGGGCGAACAACTTTTAACAGACTCTAGGTTTCCAATGATGATGAAGAAGACTCTGCTTTCAACCGCGATTCTTGCTGGTGCTCTCACCTCTATGCAGGCAGTAGCAAACTGTGCTGGTAACGTTTATTCGATGAATGCTGGACGTGGACACGTCGGCTTGCTGCTCGATGTACAAGAAGCGAAGCAAATGTCGACACAATACTTCTCAGATGCGGGCGAACGCGTGGAGTTCCATTCTCGCGCGCTTTTCAGTACACCAAGCATGGCGTATGACCGCATTACTGATCGCCTCTACTACACAAATTCACCTCAGCCGACCACTTATCATGTTCAAGTACCAGAAACCGAAGTCACCGCAGAAGAGCTGAAAAGCTTAGATCTTCACGCCAAAGCCATCGAGTCTTATCAGTTGGCTTACATGGATCCCGCAACTGGCGAGCACGTTGCTGGCCCTACCGTAAACAAGCAAATCCTGCGAATGGCGTTTGATCCGGATAGCGGTGAGTTGTTTGCTTCAGATGCGCGTACGATTTTCAAGGTAGACCCAGAAACTGGCGAAACGACTCACCTCGGGGATTTTGACAGTGGATTGAAAAATGGTGGGTTCACAAACTGGGGGGATTTTGTATTTCAAGACGGGCAACTTTTATTTGTCACCAACAGCCGTACATTTTCTATTAATACCAGCACTGGCGCACAAACTTTTGAAGCCTTCCACTATATCGATTTCGTGGCGGCAGCCACATTAGATCAAAATGGCCAAATGCTTGTTGCAGCCAAGAACCAGAATGTATCGGGTAACGTGAACAGTAATCACCTTTACCGCTTAAAGCCTTCGACAGGCGAAAAAGTGCGGGTGGGCTTATTCCCGAGCCGCATCAGTGCCATGGCAACGGTGACATCAGAAGATCACACTTGTTATGAGAAAACAGAATTCAAGAGTGACTTAGCACCAGAAGTGACAGGCATTACGCTCGGCTCTGATTCTGTGACGGAAGGTTCGACGGCTTATTTCACCATCAATTTCGACAAGTCCACCAGCGATGCGAACACCGCACTGCGTGTTGCATTAAAAGATGGCACGGCAAACTTGAACAGCGATTACCAAAATACCGTTGAATTGCTGTTCTCTGATAACTCAACGGGTTCTGCAACGATCTCATCAACATTGACCGAAATCAGCCTGCCACAAGGCGTTACGTCAGTGCGCATTGGCGTGCCAACCGTGAATGACGCTACGCATGAGAGCAATGAGAACTTCACGTTGGATGCTTGGGTTTCCACCGACAAGAGCGATCTGACGTCAGCCAGTGTGACTGTTGTTGATAATGACCCCGCTGAAGTTGGCATTCGAGGGTGTAGCAACGGTGGCTGGACATCAGCAACGAATTCACTGACTTGGTGTTCTGAGAACGACACCGTCACTTGGGTTGGTGATTACCACAACTCAACGCACTCCTCGCGTTTTGAAGGAACCATTGATGGCTTGTCTATCGGTTCAGCGAGCACACTGAACTATAAAATCCTGTCCACACAAGATATCGGTGGCCTCTCTCGATTTACTGTGGAGATGGATTACGGTAACGGGTGGGTGACTGTAGGTAACTACCGCTCAAGGGTTTATTCACGACCAACGACGGTTTCCTATACCTATGACTTTACTCCAGCATCGACACAGGCTAAGTATCGACTCACATGGAACATCACATCTGATCGTCCAGATGGCGGTGATGACATTTCAATCGGCTTAGAAAATGTAACCTGGTAATAAAACCGACAATCATGAATAGCCAAAGCATTGCTTTGGCTTTTTTTTTGCGCTTAAAACGGCTGATTAATCATGACCCTGAACAAGCCTTCCTCACTGCCCCACGCCATTTCAGAACGCACAACAACACCTTCCACTTGGAATCGAATAGCGCCGCCCGCACTCCATTTCATGTCACTGTGCAGTTCAGCTAAATCATAAGAATCAGCAACCCGCCCCGCATCAACAAACGCGACCCATTGCCACCACGGCACGTCATACCAACTAAAAACAGGCACATCACCAAGCGGTTGCCACTCAGGTATCACCCGATATTCCAAGGTGTAGCTTAGCGCTGAACGATCAACAAAACGCCCTGACTGAAAACTTCGAAGACGGTACAAGCCACCAAGACGTGCACCCGCAAATTCAGGTGGACGCTCATAAACATGCTCACCATTGACCGTGGTTTTCTCGTCCCAACTGGGCGTATCCGCGGTATACACATTGAAAGCGACCACTTGTTGCTTGGCCATTTCGTCCCAATCACCAAGGGCAAAGAACCAACTTTGGCTCGCTTCCCACTTCCACCAACTTGCTCGATCACTAGCACCCGGATCAGCCGTCACGATCAACTCGCTCACACTGCCTTTGGTGGGGTTATTTGCATTGTCTCGGTTATCCCAACGGAAACGGGTTTCAAGCCCCCACACTTCTTCTGCCTTCGAAAAATCGCTAGGAATATTCGCTGCCCCGCCTGCCAGTTCACGGGACTCATAAAACGGTCGAAGCTCAATAGACGATACGCCACTCTCCCATGGAGTATGACCATCTACCTGACGCTGAGGAAAGAGAGCTGCACGAATCGGCTGGGAAATGGCCGCGCCCATCGGCAAGATGTAGCGCATAGAAAGATGATGACGCGCGTCTCGGCTATCGGCTTTTATGCTGCCTGACTTGATGGAATCATTGTTCGCCGCATCACCAAGAAAGTAATCAAATTGCGTGTAGTCGGCTTCATAGAATTGCCCACTGAATAACCAACGACTGTCTGATGACAACACGTAGTTATTGGCAGCGATAAAACTCATCCACGTACTTCTAGCCGTGCCGAGCCCTGCAGCAAACACTGAGGCTTGTGGCTGGCCTGCTCCTTTCCAGAGCCCCGCCATGCCTGCAGAAAGCCCCATGGCTTCGGTCGAAAATGCGAATGGGACGATTTCTATATCAGGCGATTTAGCGTCTGCGGTGATCGCTTCATTGGATGACGAAACCGTTTCGTCATTGCTCGCACTGGCTGGCAAGCATAAGAAAGCCGCAATCAAAGATGCGGCTAGTAGACATTGATGACTGTTCAAAATGACTCACGAAAAGGATTAGGTATAAACGAGATCAACTCTCGACGTAATGTTAGTCACAAGCTCATAGCCAATCGTCCCAACATGGTTTGCGATCTCTTCAACGGGGAGACTTTCGCCCCACAAGATCACTTCATCGCCTACGCAATCCTTCGCGTCTGGGCCTAAATCAATGGTCAACATGTCCATTGAAACACGTCCCACCAAGCAGACTTTGCGTCCGTTCACCATCACGGGGGTGCCATCCGGTGCAACACGTGGATAGCCATCTCCGTAACCTATCGCGACCACGCCAATGTTGGTGTCGCGATCGGTTACCCAACGCGCGCCGTAGCCGACGGGTTCGCCTTTTTTCGCGGTTCTTACTGCGATAAGGCTCGATGTCATGGTCATCACGGGTTTCAACCCCAGCGCGTTACCTGTGAGAGATGAAACGGAAGACACGCCATAAAGGCTAATGCCAGGTCTCACCCAATCAAGATGGCTGTCGGGCCAGAAGAAACAGCCTGATGACGCCGCAAGCGAACGATCGCCATCTTGTCCTTCGGTGACAGCAGCAAACATTGCGATCTGCGCATTCGTGACGGGATTTTCAAGTTCATCGGCACAGCCAAAGTGACTCATGAAATGCAGTGGCTTAGCGACATTCGGACACGCATTCAATCGCGCTATGAATTCGCTGCATTCTTCCGAGCGAACACCTAGACGGTGCATGCCGGAATCCACCTTTAACCACACCGTCAATGGCGTCGTAAGCGTGGCGCGCTCAAGCGCTTCAAGCTGTTCAATGCAGTGCACCGCAGTGTGGAGCTGATGTTCAGCCAGCAGCGGCAGATCTTCAGCCGAGTAAAAGCCTTCAAGCAGCAAAATAGGCGTTTCAATACCGTCGGCACGAAGTGCGAGTGCTTCTTCAAGTCGCGCAACACCAAACCCATCTGCATGAGCGGCAAGCGTATTTGCAACAGGCAGCAGACCATGACCATAACCATTGGCTTTAATCGCCGCCCACGCACGGCTGTTGGGTGCTTTGGTACGCACAACATTAAGGTTATGCACCAAGTTATCCAGTTGAATATAGGCAGTTGCTGCTTTCATGAAACCTCGCGGTTACTCTTCGTCGAACGCAGGGCCTGCGTAATTATCAAAGCGTGAGAAGTGACCTTGGAAGGTCAGACGTACCGAGCCGATAGGACCGTTACGTTGCTTACCGATAATGATTTCAGCAATGCCTTTGAGCGGGCTTTCAGGGTTATAAACCTCATCACGATAGATGAACATGATAAGGTCGGCATCCTGCTCGATTGCCCCAGATTCACGCAAGTCGGAGTTGATAGGACGTTTATCAGCACGTTGCTCCAACGAGCGGTTAAGCTGCGACAGGGCGACAACGGGCACATTCAATTCTTTCGCCAGCGCCTTTAACGAGCGGCTGATTTCGGAGATTTCCAAGGTACGGTTATCTTGCAGACCCGGTACACGCATCAACTGAAGGTAATCGACCATGATCATAGACAGGCCGCCGTGGTCACGCGCAATACGGCGCGCACGAGAGCGAACATCTGTCGGAGTTAGGCCTGAGCTATCATCGATGTACATGTTCTTCTTCTGGGTTAACAACCCCATGGTAGAAGAGATACGCGCCCAGTCTTCATCATCCAACTGGCCGGTACGAATTTTGGTTTGGTCCACGCGCGAAAAGGACGCCAACATACGCATCATCAGCTGTTCCGCGGGCATCTCTAGGGAAAAGATAAGTACCGGCTTTTCCTGATCCATCGCGGCGTTTTCACACAAGTTCATCGCAAACGTGGTTTTACCCATGGACGGACGAGCCGCAACAATAATCAAGTCAGAACCTTGTAGACCCGCAGTTTTCTTATTGAGATCCGTGAAGCCCGTAGACACCCCTGTTACGCCGTCTTGCGGTGTTTTTAGGAGGAGCTCGATACGCTCTAAGGTTTTCTCCAGAACATTTTCAACGTTCTGAGGACCTTCACTTTCACTCGTACGCGCTTCGGCAATGGCAAACACTTTGCTCTCTGCCATGTCCAAAAGGTCTTCAGAAGTACGCCCCTCAGGCTCATAGCCCGCATCGGCAATTTCATTCGCCACGCTGATCAGGTTACGCACAACCGCACGTTCACGCACAATGTCGGCATAGGCCGTAATGTTCGCCGCACTTGGGGTGTTTTTAGCAAGCTCTGCTAAATAAGCGAAGCCACCGACGTCATCAAGGTGACTGTTCTTTTCGAGGTGTTGCGATAGGGTAATAAGGTCAAGCGGGTTCCCGCTATCAAGCAATTGCTTGGTGCTTTCAAAAATCATGCGGTGCGGTCGGCTATAAAAGTCCGATGCCACCACTCTTTCTGCCACGCTGTCCCAGCGTTCGTTATCCAGCATTAAGCCGCCCAATACCGACTGCTCCGCTTCCAAGGAATGCGGTGGCACTTTCAGTGCATCAACCTGACGGTCTTTGGGTTTGTTGGAGTTAAATTGCTTGCTGCGTTGCTCTGCCATATCACTCGTTACCTTATCATTGCGCCCGTCATTATATACCCAAACAACACGAAGATGCTCGGGTATAACCCCAATCAGAAAAGGAATCCCCCTCTGAACAGAAGCTGACGCAATGATGAAATAAATTCCTGCCAATTTAACATCTTGCTGACGCATATTTGGCAGTTTCCGTTAAAATGTTTTTCCGATCTTAGTAATGGTAAACCATATGGCCTTAGCGCTGTTGAAACCGTCTTTGTTTTGTCTGGTAGCACTTCCCTTTAGTGCATGGGCCGATGACGTGCCCCCACCTTGGCAATCTGAAGTCGAACTCGGTTTACAAGCCCTCTCCGGCAACTCTGACTCGATCACACTGAACACCCGTTTAGGGATGAGCTACACCAGCGGCCCATACCGCCACACCTCAGAAGCTAAGTTCTTGCTGGTCGAGAAAGATGGCGAAGAAGACAAGCGCAAAGGGGAAATGGAAAGTCAGGCCAACTACAAATTCGACCCCTCTCGGTATGTGCTCGCCAACATCACCTACACCAATGATAAATATGGCCCTTATTTCGACGATTTTACCTTCGCGACAGGTTTAGGTTACCAAGCGATTTGGCGTGAAGACATGACCTTATTGCTAGAGATCGGCCCGGGTTATCGTTACCAAAAACCCAACCTTGATGAGATTGATGATGACGATCTGATCCTGCCGCACAACGTGCAAGAGTTCATCGTCAGGGGACAAGCAGAGTTGATGTGGCAAATGACAAAAACTGCCGAACTCCAAGGTCGCTTAACCACCATCAGTGGACCAAGTAACACCAGCTTCGAGGCGCGCCTTTCGGTGCAAACCAGTTTGATTGATGACTTGGCGATTAAGATCTCGACCACGCAAAAATACATCAACGACGTCCCACCAGGGCTCAGTAATCTGGATTCGATTTTTACCGTGAATATGGTTTATAAGTTTTAGGCAAGATTTGAGATTTGAGATTT
>NZ_MDAG01000031.1:42954-72828 GCF_002876705.1 Enterovibrio norvegicus
GATTTGAGATTTGAGATTTGGCAGAGTAAAAATCAAATGCGTAACAGCGTCAAGTCATCTTCTTTCTCTCTCGCAACGCTTTTCTCTTTTTCGTTTTCTAGGAACTAGGACCTGCTCTTCCTAGGACAGCTCTTGTTTTTCAGACACAAAAAAACCGGCCCTGAGGCCGGTTTTTTCAAAGCTTACGTGTGTCTGAATTACTCAGCAACAACGCTTACTTTAACGGTAGCAAATACTTCAGAGTGCAGTTGCAGACTGATTTCGTATTCGCCAACGTTACGTAGTGCACCTTCTGGCAGGCGAACTTCGCTCTTCGTTACTTTAACACCAGCTGCAGAAACTGCATCTGCGATGTCACGAGTACCGATAGAACCGAATAGTTTACCTTCGTCACCAGCTTTAGACGCGATAACAACCGCTTCTAGAGCTTCAACTTGCTCAGCGCGAGCACCAGCAGCAGCTAGAGTCTCAGCAACTTTTGCTTCAAGCTCAGCACGACGAGCTTCGAAATGCTCAACGTTTGCTTTAGTTGCCATAACAGCCTTACCTTGTGGGATAAGGAAGTTACGAGCGTAGCCAGACTTAACTGCTACTTGATCACCTAGTGAACCCAGGTTACCGATTTTATCAAGCAGAATAACTTGCATTATCTAATCCTCTTAAAATTGGCAGTGCCGATTACTGATGTTTGTCAGTGTACGGCAGCAGGGCTAGGTAACGTGAACGCTTGATAGCGCGAGCCAGCTGACGCTGGTACTTAGCACGAGTACCAGTGATACGGCTAGGTACGATTTTGCCAGCTTCAGTGATGTAGTTTTTAAGAGTCGCTACGTCTTTGTAATCGATCTCTTGTACGCCTTCTGCAGTGAAACGGCAGAATTTACGACGACGGAAGAAACGTGCCATGGGCAATCTCCTGATCTAAATATCTATAATTTCATCGGCATGTAACACTAATTTACCTTGGCCGTTACGGCTGGTTTGGTAAGCGAGAAACCCGCCGACCTTAATGTGACTGCCTAAAGCTAAATGCTGAGTTTGGTATTGCGACCCCTGCCCGCTAATGACTACCGGTAAACGGCAATACACCTGCCTTTGCAGTGCAGCTTCCTGTTGTTCCGAACGGTGCTCTATCACAAAGTGACAATGCTGTATGCCGGCAGGACTCTGCTTTCGAATCGGGCCTTGAGCGATAACGCCTGCAAGCTCAATCCGATTGGTCATCAAATCAAATTACTCTGCTGCTGCTTCGTCTTCAGATTGTGCTTCTGCACGTTCTTCACGACGAGGTGCGCGCTCTTCTTTAGCCTTCATCATTACAGATGGCTCAGTGATAGCGCCTTTGGTACGCATGACCATGTTACGGATCACAGCGTCGTTGAAGCGGAAAGCGGTTTCCAGCTCATCAACTACTGCTTGGTCAGCTTCAACGTTCATAAGAACGTAGTGAGCTTTGTGCAGTTTGTTGATTGGGTAAGCCAGTTGACGACGACCCCAGTCTTCTAGACGGTGGATCTGACCACCTGACTCTTTGATAGAACCAGTGTAACGCTCGATCATGCCAGCAACTTGCTCGCTTTGATCAGGGTGCACCATGAATACGATTTCGTAATGACGCATAGGTTGCTCCTTACGGATTATTCAGCTTCCGGTGTTGGCCCAGTCGTCCAAAGGAAGCAAGGAACGAAAGTAAAAGACTGGGAATTTGGAGGCAGGATAGTACAGAATTGCATCGTTAATAGCAATCACTATTCGCACCCCAAACTCAATTGAGAAAACGAGCCTCTAAGCTGCGCATATTTTCCAGCTGAAATCACTTTTGTGATGGCACGCAGATTCCGCATCAGAAGATATAACCAGACATGAAGTTACCCCCATCACGCTTTTCTGGTTGTCACTCTCTCATTTACAAGCTCACGGTCACATAAACCTGCCCATTCTGTCGGCATTTCCACTCATTTCCATTTCCAAACGGAAAAAGTGGCTCTCCTCCGACGATTCCTTACGACTTATCTTTCACTCAACGCAACAACGTCTGGAGAGACACTCTTGCAAACCTCTACATCGTTACACCCGGATGATGCGCTCATTGTAGAAGAAGGCACATCCATTACTGAACGCGCGATCACTCTGCTAGGCGAACACAACATCTACCCAGATGAGCTGCAACAGAAAATGCTCGCAACGCACATTAAAGCCATGGTCTGGCGCTCTCAAAGTGGTGAAACACTGCCTGAGCTAGAGCTGGAAATGTTTGAGGAAATTTCAGCGCTTTCGCTGACGCTGGCAGAACAAACCTGTAGCTGGCTACACAACCTCGCATATGAAGAAGCACATCTTTTATCAGTCCACTTCGAAGTGGCAAAAGAAAACGAATTAAGCACGGCCAAAGGAGAATAAGCATGTCAGTACTAAAACTTGTTATCGGCGATCGCATGGGTAAAGGCCAGAAAGTTGGCGCAGGAGCAGAAACTGCAGGCGCACAAGTCACCGTTATTCCAGGTATGGCGGCAGACATGAAGCTGGGCGACATCATGAACCAACAAGAAGCGCAAATGGGTATTTCGTTTTGCGGCAGCGGTGGTGCTGGTGCAATCACAGCACAAACAAAGTATGGCTACAAATGCCGCTATGGCATGCGCTCAGTCGAAGAAGGCATTACAGCAATCAATGATGGTTGCGTGGTTCTAGGCTTTGGTTTCAATGACAAAGAAGAATTAGGCGAGAAACTCGTCAAAGCATTCATGGCCAAACACGGTATCAGTGCATGAAAGAACAGCTGACCACTGACGTCGTTGTCAGCGGTAAAGGCGAAACAAAGCAGCAGGCATTTGCTGCTGCTTTGAGCCAGATTCAACCCACGTTGCTCAAGAACAACCAAAAAGTTCTCCTCCGCATTGAGCCTTTGGACGTCAAGGTGCTGGAAGCAGAAGAAAAGGTAAGAACAGAGAAATTCCTTTTCTTCTTCTTACCCAGAGAGCGACGCCAATACTGCGTAAAGCTAGAGGTAACAGTCAGCCTTACCCACATTGATGTGGAGCAGGTCGACTTCAAACGCTAACAAGTCACTCAAAGGATAACTGACATGTTCTCTGTCATTTTATTTAAGTCCATCATCATCGGTGGCTTAGTCGGTATCGGTGTCGGCGTTGGTGCCGCCCGCATGTTCCACGCCCCCACCATTCAAGGTATGGGTGCATTTCGAACTCTAGGTGAGCTGAACTCCTGTGAGGGCGATCCTGCTTCGCATTTCTCTTTTGGGCTTGGTTTCTTCTTTAACGCGTGGGCATCCACGGTTGCAGCAGGTGCATTCACCCAAGACGTTGACCACCGCATTCTTCCTAACTGGGGTGCCGCGGCGTTGATGATTAAAAACCGCGATCTGGCGACCACCTTGCACGATCCGAAACGTATGGGCATTGCCTGTGCCATCATCGGTGCAATTGTCGTTGCCTTCCTTAACTCTACCGCAGCCGCCGTGCCTGCTGCGCTTCAGGTTACCGCCGTAAAAGTACTGGTTCCCGCTGCAAACCTGCTGGTTAATACCGTCATGCCGGTTATTTTCTGGCTAGCCGCCATTGAAGCAGGCAAAAAGTCAGGCTTCTGGGCAACCATCTTTGGTGGTCTTGCACAAATGATCATGGGTAACGCAGTACCAGGTCTGGTTTTGGGTATCTTGATCGGTAAAGGCGTAGAAGAGAGTGGTTGGAATAAAGTCACCAAGATCATGATGGGCGCCATCATTGCGCTGTTCGCTCTGAGCGCATTCTTCCGCGGTTTCGACATGCAACTAATCGAGTCTTTCCACATGCAAGTACCGATGTGGCTTGAAAACATCCATCTCATGATGAGCGGTAAATAAGGGGTCTTACCATGGATGAAAAAATGAGAAACAATTTCTGGTACGCAGACTGGTCATTCCCAATCTTTGTTGGTCTGCTGTCCTCGGGTGTCTTCGCAGGTACCCACATGTACTACCTTCACGGCGTTGGCGCGTTTAACGAAGTCGCATTCGTTTCTATGTTCCGCGCAGGCATGGACACCGGTGCATACGGCGCTGTGGCAGCCTTCGGCGCAAGCTTCTTGTTTGCACGCATCATTGAAGGGTCGCTGGTCGGTATTTTGGATATCGGTGGTGCCATCCAAACCGGTGTGGGCTTAGGTATTCCTGCTCTTTTGCTTGGTGCTGGCATTGTTTACCCAGTGGAAAACTTCACCGCATCATTGATCACCGGCATGGTGGCAGGATTAGCCATCGGCGGCCTCATCATTCTGGCGCGTAAGTTCACGATTAACCAAAGCGACTCCACTTACGGTGCAGACGTCATGATGGGCGCGGGTAACAACTCAGGTCGCTTCCTTGGCCCTCTAATTATTCTGTCTGCCATGGGTGCATCGATTCCAATCGGTATTGGTTCTTTGATTGGCTCACTGATTTTCTATGTGTGGGGCAAACCCATCACGGGTGGCGCAATCCTTGGCGCAATGGCACTCGGCACTATGTTCCCAATCGCTCTATAATATTTTTCACCCCGCCTTAGGGCGGGGTTATCGAGACACCCGCTATGTACGACGTCCTAATAAAAAACGCAAAATTGGTTTCCGGTGAGATGACCGACATTGCCATCAAAGACGGCAAAATTGCTGCACTTGGCACCATCACCGATGTCACCGCAACCCGCACGATGACCCTTGATAGCCAGGTTTTCGTCAGCGCAGGCTGGATTGATGGCCATACCCATTGCTACCCAAATTCGCCAATTTATAACGATGCACCTGATGCCATTGGCGTGACCGGTGGTGTAACTACCGTGATTGATGCCGGCAGCACGGGCGCTGATGATGTCGATGACTTCGCTGAATTAGCCAAAGCCTGTCAAACCGAAGTCCGTGCCTTGCTGAACATTTCTCGCATTGGTTTACTTCGTCAAAATGAACTCGCTGACAAGAATGACATTGACCTTCCCCTTGCTAAACAAGCGGTGGAACGCCACCCAGAATTCGTCGTCGGTCTAAAAGCGCGCATGAGCGGCAGCGTGATCGGCGAGAACGGTTTAGCTCCCTTGAAGTCAGCCAAACAGCTTCAACATGACTGTGGTTGTTTGCCTCTGATGGTGCATGTGGGGAATGCGCCTCCAACGCTTGAAGACATTACCGTCCTTCTGGGTAAAGGCGATATCCTGACGCATTGCTTTAACGGCAAGCCAAACCGTATTTTGACCCCAGAAGGAAAGCTTCGCAGCGCAGTCAAAGATGCGATGGAACGCGGCATGTTGCTCGACATCGGCCACGGTAGCGCAAGCTTTAGTTTCAGTGTGGCAGAGCAATCCATCGAACAAGGCATTCTGCCAGACACCATCAGCTCAGACATTTATTGCAAGAACCGCATCAACGGGCCTGTATTCGGGCTGGCGCATTTAATGTCGATGTTCTTCACCCTAGGTTTGAGCCACGAACAAATCATCGAACGCGTCACGGCGAATATCGCAAAAGCTCTTCGCTTAGAAACCAAAGGCCAAATTGCCATTGGTTGCGATGCAGATTTGACGCTATACGAAATCGAACAGACCCCCGTCACTTTCACTGATACCGAAGGCGACACACGAACTGGCGAACAACGTTTCGCTCCGTTGGCGGCAATCGTTGGCGGTAACCTTACATTGACTGACAGAGGACACACTCACCATGTCTTCCATTCTTGAAAAATACAATCTTAAGCATGTCATCAACGCTTCTGGCCGCATGACCGCGTTAGGCGTATCTACGCCGCTACCTGAAGTTGAAGAAACCGTCTGCTTTGGCCTAAACAACTACTTTGAAATGAAAGATCTGGTGAACAAAAGTGGCGAGTACATCGCACGTTTGCTGGACGTTGAAAATGCCGTGGTCGTGTCTAGCGCATCTGCTGGCATCGCACAAAGTGTGGCTGCCATGATTGTCCGTGGCAATGCATATCGTCTAGAACACTTGCATGCTCATGCCCATGATGTGCCGACTGAGATCGTTATTCCGAAAGGCCATAACGTGAACTACGGCGCGCCAGTTGGCACCATGATCAACTTAGGTGGAGGTCGTATCGTTGAAGCGGGTTGGTCAAATGAATGCAGTGCCGCGCAACTGGGTGCCGCCATCAACGCAAACACCGCCGCCATTCTTTACATCAAATCTCACCATTGTGTGCAAAAAAGCATGCTGACAGTGGAAGATGCTGCAGCCGTTGCCAAGGCCCATAACGTGCCTTTGATTGTGGATGCCGCCGCCGAAGAAGACCTGCGCCTTTACTACCAACAAGGTGCTGACTTGGTTATTTACAGTGGTGCAAAAGCCATTGAAGGCCCAACCAGCGGCTTGGTGCTCGGAAAGCACGAGTACGTGGAATGGGTTAAACAGCAAACAGCTGGTATTGGCCGCGCAATGAAAGTCGGTAAAGAAGGCATTCTCGGCCTCACTCACGCCATTGAACTGTACTTGGAACGCCAACAAGAAAGCGGCACCGCAATGGTGGAGAAAATGGCCCCGTTCATTAACGGCCTAAACGCCTTGCCAGGTATTCAGTCTCGCGTGGTGTGGGACAGTGCAGGGCGTGATATCGCCCGTGCAGAAGTGAGTTTTGATGCCGACGTATTTGGCCTCTCAGCGAAAGATGCTGTCACCAAACTACAAAACGGTAATCCCGCGGTGTACTGCCGCGCATACAAAGCCAATGAAGGCTCTATCGAATTTGACGTGCGCAGTGTCTCTCAAGAACAACTACAACAAGTTCTTGCTGCCATGACCGAACTAAATCAGGAGTAACACCATGTCTCTTAGCCCTAAATATTATGCTGACCGTGTTTGTTTGAATGTATTGGCAGGCTCTCATCAAAACGCAGTTGAAGTGTTCGATGCATCAGAAGGCCATGTGCTGGTTGGTATGCTTTCAAAGAACTACCCTGATGTACCAAGCGCTGTTGAAGACATGAAAGCGTGTGCAGAAAAAATTGGCAATGCCCTCTCTATTGGCCTGGGTGCCGGTGATCCAAAGCAATCTGATATGGTCACAGAACTGGCGGGAATTCTTCAGCCTCAGCATGTCAACCAAGTATTTACTGGTGTAGGAAAAAGCCGTAACGCGCTAGGCCAAAACGAAACAGTCGTGAATGGCTTGATTTCGCCAACGGGCACCGTGGGTATGGTGAAAATATCTACTGGCCCTAAATCCGCTGACATGGCTGACGCCATCGTTCCTGTGGATACCGCTATCGCTATGCTTCAAGACATGGGTTGCAGCTCTGTTAAATACTTCCCTATGGGTGGTCTCGAATCACGCGATGAATATGAGGAAGTTGCAAAGGCATGTGCTCGCAATGGTTTTTGGTTGGAGCCAACGGGTGGGATAGACCTTGCAAACTTTGAGGAAATATTGCGAATTGCTTTGGATGCAGGCGTGGAGAAGGTTATACCTCACATCTATAGCTCAATCATCGACTCTTCCACCGGTGAAACTCGTCCTGAAGATGTAAAAACACTGTTAGAAATCACTAAACGTCTGCTTTCCCGCTGATTCCAATGGCGGCGCACTACGCGTGCGCAAGGGGCATGTCGACGTCGTGTTGCCGAGTACTTTTTTGCTCACCATCATGTGAGTAAAGGTACTCGGCACCTAAACAGTGAAGCAATAGGAAACGTCCAAACATGTCCAAACTCCCTCACCCTCGCCTGATTCGTTTACTCGACGCAGTACTACACACACCATTAACTCAAGAAGAGATAGCACAGAAACTGACGGTTTCGACCCGTACCGTTCGTACTGATGTCGCCACGCTGAACAATGTCATGGTTAATCATGGTGCCCATTTGATCCACCAGCGCGGCGCAGGGTATCAACTCAAAATTTATAACCAAACAGCCTTTGCCGAATTTCAACAAACCGTACGAGATTCAGACCCTGCACCTCGTACAAGTAAAGAGCGCATAATGCAGATTCAGGTTCTGCTATTGACCTCAGACGACTGGGTTAAACTTGACGATTTAGCGGACACATGGAGCCTCAGCCGAACAGCTGTTCAAGGTGACATGGCAGATGTGAGAGGACAGCTATCTGCATTTGGTTTGCACATCGAAAGCAAACCTCGATTAGGCATGCGCATTGTTGGAAATGAAACAGCGATTCGCGCGAGATTGGCTCAAATAATCTATGTCGAGCAGAAAGAATCTCACCGAACTAGAGGCCTCATTGGCACATTGTTTCCTACGAAAACACAACGAGTATTTGCTTCTAGTTTTCGTGAAGTCCTGTCAGCAAAAAACTTGTATATCAATGATGATGGGCTGCAGTGGTTAGCAATCTATGCAGCAGTTGCTTTACAACGATTAGTGGCAGACCAAGGATTATCAGCGTTTCCGAAAGAAGATGTGATCGAAGACATTCAGCCTATTGCGTTGGCAATGTTTGAGGTTTTACCTATGTTGATCCCTGCAAATGAACATGAAATCGCTGCGCTAGCGGTGCATGTACAGGCAAGGATTACTGCCAATCAATACCAACTCAGCACACGGGTTGTGAGCGAAGCAGAGGAGCTGGTCAGCCACATATTGAATTATGTGCATCAGCACTATCCCTACGACATCCGCGATGATGAACAGCTAAAGAAAGATCTAAAAACGCATATCAGCAATATGATCATTCGCGTGAAGCACCATGTTGCTACCGTAAACCCTCTTGCCGAACACATTAAGCAGCACTACCCATTAGCCTATGACATTACACTCGCCGCGATTGCCGATTGGATACGCGAAACGGGCTACTGTATGACGCAGCATGAAATTGGATATCTCGTTATCCACGTTGGTGTCGGCTTAGAGCGAAACCATTGCTTGAATCAACGCGCTCCAAAAGCCCTTTTGTTCTGCGATGCTGGAAATGCGGCTTCCCGTGGGTTAGAGGCCATCATTCGGCGTCATTATCCCTTACTACAACTTCAAGCGATTCATTCTGAAAAAGCATTGGAGAACCTGTCGCTATCCCAAGTAGATATGTTGATATCGACATCGCCTAATGTTGCTTCAAGCATTCCAGTATTTACCCTAGATCCTTTTCCCACGCAGCATCAACTGGAAGAGCTTGGTAAATTAGTGCTTGTTGACCGAACGGGCCCTTACATGCTTGAAAAATACTTTTCTGCTGACCAGTTTCTGTATATCGACGATTCCATCGACCAGTCTTCACTGTTTGATATGGTTTGTTCACAGTTGGAATATCATGGATTAGTAGAAGCGGGGTATGGCGAATCATTGAAAGAACGTGAAGTGATTGTGTCTACCATGATGGGGGATCACATTGCCCTGCCCCACTCCATCGAGCTTTTCGCAAAACGCTCTATGGTTTATACCGTCGCAGCACCAAGAGGCATCGACTGGGGGAACGGAGAAAAAGCGTATTTGATCTTCTTTATGGCACTGAGTAAACACGATTACGAAGAAGCAATGGGACTCTATGATTTGTTTCTTACATTGGTAAACCACAAAGCAGGGAAAGGGCTAGCTCAATGTGAGACTTTTGAAGAATTTAAAACCCTTGCGTACCGAGACATTGCATAAAAAAAGGAGCCATCTGGCTCCTTTTTAACGTTCAACACCAGTGTATTTAACCGCGACGCTGACGCACTGCTTCAAACAAGCAGATACCGCTTGCGACAGACACGTTCAGACTCGACACGCTGCCAGCCATTGGAATGCTGATCAGTTCGTCACAGGTTTCACGCGTTAGGCGACGCATACCGTCGCCTTCTGCACCCATGACGATCGCCAGTGGACCTGTCATTTTGCTTTGGTAAATGTCATGCGTAGCTTCGCCTGCCGTGCCTACAAACCAAACGCCTTTCTCTTGCAGTGCACGCATCGTGCGAGCAAGGTTGGTCACACGAACCAATGGCACAATTTCAGCCGCACCCACAGCCACTTTACGCACGGTTGCACTCAGTGGTGCTGAACGGTCTTTAGGAACGATAATCGCACACGCACCTGCTGCATCTGCGTTACGCAGACAAGCACCTAGGTTATGTGGATCAGTTACGCCATCCAGTACCAACAGTAATGGGGTCTCTTTGCCTTCTAGAATCGCATCAAGGTCATTTTCGTTGTACTGACGACCTTGCTTAACACGTGCAATCAATCCCTGATGCGACGCGCCATCAGCTTTATCATCCAACGCCTTGCGTCCCATTTCTTGTGTGGTGATGCCAAGCTCAGCCAATTCCTTCAGCACGGGCAGTAAACGATCGTCTTCACGACCTTTTAGAACATAAACTTCGATAAAGCGTGCAGGATCAGATGCCAACACGGCTTTGACGGCATGAATGCCATAAATCATTTCATTGCTCATGAGTTACTTCTTTTAATTGCCGGCTTTCGCGGGTTTGCTTCGTTGCGCTTTTTTCTTGCGCGCCTTCTGAGTCTTGCTCTTTTTCTTCGCTGGAGCGCCGTCAGTGGGTTTATCTGCGGAAGGACCATTATTCACAGATGAACCTTTGCGATGTGGTTTTCCTTTTCTCTTTCCTTTACCGTCAGACGCTTTGTCGTCGCCTGCGGCTTTAGGAATAGATCCACGTTTTAATTGCTGACGGACAGACCCGCGCTCTTTGCCTGACTCAGGTTTTTTACCTGACTCGGCACGGCCTTTCTTGGCATTGTTGCGCGCTGTTTTACCTGCACCACGCGGTTTACGCGTTGTACCTTCCAGTTCGAAGTCGATCATCCTTTCATCAAGGTTGACGGATAATACTTTGACCGAGACCTGATCGCCAAGTTGGAAAACACGACCAGAGCTCTCGCCTACTAGCTTTTGACCCACCATGTCGTAGTTATAGTAGTCATTGTCTAGGTTCGAAATATGGACAAGGCCATCAATGTGAAGCTCATTCAAGCGCACAAAGAAACCGAATCCCGTTACGTTTGCGATGGTGCCCTCAAGGGTATCGCCAACGTGGTCTTGCATGTACTCACACTTTAGCCAATCCGACACGTCACGTGTTGCATCATCTGCACGACGTTCTGTCATCGAGCACTGCTCGCCCATCACATCCATGTCATCGAATGAATAATGGAAGCCACCGGTTGGTGTCCAGCGATCGGTGTTGCGGCCTTCTTGCTTGGCAACAAGGTATTTAATCGCGCGGTGCAACAGCAAATCAGGGTAACGACGAATTGGCGAGGTGAAGTGGGCATACTGCTTCAACGCCAAACCAAAGTGACCTTGGTTGTCCGCTTGATATACCGCCTGCTTCATTGAACGAAGCAGCATGGTTTGGATCAATTCGCGATCTGGGCGACTTTGAATTAAGTGTGCCAGTTGCGCGTAGTCTGTTGGTGATGGTGACAAACCACCATTGAGTGACAGACCCATTTCACCCAAGAAGTCTTTAAAGCCAGTAAGACGCTCTTCACCAGGTGCTTCGTGCACACGATAAAGCGCAGCTTCTTTATGTTTTTCAACAAAACGTGCAGATGCGACGTTAGCCAAAATCATACATTCTTCGATGATCTTGTGCGCATCGTTACGTTCTACAGGGACGATGCGCTCAATTTTGCGCATCGCATTGAAAATGAACTTGGTTTCTACGGTTTCAAATTCAATCGCACCACGTTGCTCGCGCGCACCTTTCAGCACTTTGAACATTTTGTTCAATTCTTCGAGATGCGGCACCAACGGTGCGTAGCGATCGCGAAGTTCTTCATCGCCATCCAGCATCTGCGCCACTTTGGTGTACGTCAGACGCGCGTGCGAGTTCATCACGGCTTCATAGTGCTTGTAGCCTGAAAGGTTGCCTGACTCAGAGATGGTCATTTCACAAACCATACACAGACGATCGACCTGCGGGTTCAAAGAACACAAACCGTTAGATAGCACTTCAGGCAGCATTGGAATAACTTGCGACGGGAAGTACACCGAATTACCACGGTTGATGGCTTCTTTGTCTAGCGCTGAATCTGGACGCACGTAGTAGCTGACATCTGCGATGGCAACCCATAGACGCCAACCACCTGATTTTTTCTTCTCACAATAGACGGCATCATCAAAGTCACGTGCGTCTTCACCATCGATGGTCACCAATGGCAATTCACGTAAATCTACGCGGCCGACTTTCGCCTCTTCAGGCACTTCTTCCGTCAGACCTTTGATCTGCTTTTCAACGTCTTTTGGCCACACGTTGGGAATGTCATGGCTACGCAGCGCAATTTCAATTTCCATACCGGGTGCCATGTTCTCACCAAGTACTTCTACGATACGACCCACTGCTCCTTGCTGGCGTGTTGCGCGTTGGAAGACTTCCACCACCACAACATTGCCCATGCGAGCACCTTTGCGATCCTCTTTAGGAATAATGATGTCTTGGCTTAAACGTGAGTCATCCGGCACCACGTATGCGTTGCCATCTTCCAGGAAGAAACGACCAACGATTTGGCCTTTGCGTTCTTCAAGTACACGCACAACACGTGCTTCTTTACGGCCACGCTTATCGGTACCTGCAGGCTGAGCAAGAATGAAGTCGCCATGCATAACGCTTTTCATCTGGTGGTGCGGCAATAGCCAATCTTCGCGGTTGCCTTTCCCTTCTGGGCGTAAGAAACCAAAACCATCACGGTGGCCGATCACTGTGCCTTTCACCAAATCCAGTCGTTCTGGTAAGGCGTAGCATTGGCGACGGGTAAAGATAAGCTGCCCATCACGCTCCATGGCGCGAAGGCGGCGACGTAGACCTTCATACTCTTCGTCTGATTTTAAGCCCAACACGTCAAAAAGCTGGTCGCGATTGACCGGTGTGCTGAACCCTTTAATAACTTCTAGTAGGTGCTCGCGGCTTGGTACCGGATTGTCATATTTTTCTGCTTCACGAACCAAATGCGGATCGTTGCCATGTAGGTTTTTGTCCTGAGACATATAGGATTCCCGTTAGCGACACTTGTTTTCAAGTATATCGCTTAAAATAAAAGAAAATGGGTGCCCAGCAGAATTGCCACAAAAAAATGACGACAAGTTACTAAAACGCTTGTTAAGCCGGGCGAACAGGGATAAGAAGGCGGTGTAGGCTGTTATTTCCTGCCACCAAATCGTGAAGTGTGTGGTTGTCCATTTCTGCAAGAAATGCCTGCATCGCATTCGCGAGTGCATCTTTTAGACGACAAGCGGGGGTGATATGACAGTTGTCTTCACCACAATTGACAAGATGCAGAGGTTCGAGCGCTCTGATCACTTCGCCAATGACAATTGATGCTGCTGGTTTGCCTAATCGTATCCCGCCATTTTTTCCACGGACGGCTTCTACGTAGCCTGCCTGACTCATACGGTGGATGATTTTCACCATATGATTTCGAGACACCCCATATTTTTCTGTGACCACTGTAATACTGGTCAACTCTCCGGGCGGCAGCATAGCCAGATACATGAGAGCCCTTAGGCCAAAGTCTGTAAAACTGGTTAATTGCACGTTTTCAAATCTCCTCCGGCGCATTGTACCCTGAACTGATGTAAAAGGCGCGTTTCGTCACTGTTTCTTTTTTCTCCAACTTTCTCAGCATTGATCATATTTGCCTTTCTTCAAAAGAAAAGATCACTTTTAGTTGATCTAAACATACATTTTAGATACAACTTATAACATGTATTTCAGATGTAACTTTAAAGAAGAGACGAATATGTTAAGTCCAAAAACGATTGAGATTGTAAAGTCGACCGCACCATTGCTTGCTGAAACGGGGCCGGCACTGACCGCCCACTTCTACGATCGAATGTTCAAACACAACCCTGAACTGAAGAATATCTTCAACATGAGCAACCAATTTACAGGGGCTCAACGTGAAGCATTGTTCAACGCCGTTCATGGTTATGCTGCCAATATCGATAACATCGAAGTGCTGTTACCGGTGGTAGAAAAAATCGCCCAGAAACATGTGAGCTTTAACATCACGCCAGAGATGTATGCCATTGTCGGTGAAAACTTACTTGCAACCATCGATGAGATGTTCAATCCAGGCAAAGAAGTGATTGATGCGTGGGCGGAAGCCTATGGCCTTTTGGCAGACGTATTTATCACCAGAGAAGAAGAGATTTACCAGGGCAAAGAGAGCACGGAAGGCGGATGGCGTGGCACGCGAGAATTTACGCTACTGACAAAAACCAAAGAGAGCGACGTGATCACAAGCTTTGTTTTTGCGCCCGTTGATGGCAAGCCTGTAACGGGTTACAAACCAGGCCAGTATATTGGTATCTACCTGCACCCAGAACAATTCGAGCACCAAGAGATCCGCCAATACAGCCTGTCTAGCGCCCCTAAAACCAACACCTACCGAATTTCGGTAAAACGCGATCCTCAGGGCATTGTGTCGAACTATTTGCACGATCACCTCAACGTAGGGGATGCGGTGAAGCTAGCACCTCCAAGCGGTGACTTCTTCCTAGAAGCAAGCAAGGATACGCCTGTCGCTCTCATTTCTGGCGGCGTCGGCTTAACACCTATGCTGTCCATGCTTGAAACACTAACGGGTAAGCATGATGCGGATATTCACTGGATCCATGCAACAGAAAATGGTCAGCACCATGCGTTTGGTGAGCACATCAACCACCTTATCCAACAAAACCCACGCGCAAAACGTAATGTCTGGTATCGCGACCCGTTAGCCACTGACAATTTGGCGGAAGATTACGACCACGCTGGCATGATCGACATCAGCATTGTCGATGGGTTAACCGACGATGCACAACGTCATTTCTACCTTTGCGGCCCAGTTGGTTTCATGCAAGCCGTAGCCAAGCAACTCGTCGGCGCTGGCATTAGCAAAGGTAGCATTCACTATGAGTGCTTCGGCCCACACAAAGTGATTGATTGATTACTTTACAGATGATCACTGCCTTTCATCTGTAAGTAAAAGAAAGCCCCGCAAGATGCGGGGCTTTCACTGATCTGAGAAGCTATGCCTTCAACAAGACCCTACCAATACGTATCGCGACGTTTCGCTCGTGCGATGACATTTCTCGGCATTTTGTCTTCAAGTGCGCGACGGAGCATGGCCACTTTCTGGTGTGTTGAGCGATCGGCGGTAATGGTGTGATAAAGCCAACGATACGCATCTTCGTAATCGAGTGGGCTGCCGTAATCGTTCACCAACAACTCTGCAAGCTGCAACCTTGCACGGGTATTACCAAGCGACGCCGCTTCACGCAAGTAGGGAATGGCGCGCTCTTTATCTTGCTGAACTAAGGTGCCGCGCGTGTAATAACGCCCGAGCTGTTCAAGCGCTGCTGGCAGGCCTTGCTGAGCGGCAAGCTGCATGTAATACACGCCTTGCTCGACATCACGGTCAACACAAACGCCCCACGCTAACATGTCACCATACAGAAATTGATACGACGGCGATTCAACACGAACAGCACGCGCTTCAATATCTTGAAGCAGCTGACACTCATCGGCTTTCACTTTCTGCAGGTGGCTATTGGTTTCAAATAGGCGGAGCAATTGCGAATCTTCATATACAGGCAATGCAGGCCCGATCTCTGCTTTAGCGGCAGAGCTGGCAAACATAAGTGATATAAATAAGGTTCGCAGTTTCATGCATTCCCACTTTGTAGAAGTCAGTAAGTTCGATATGAGTCGTCTTGCCTAATTTGTATCGGCACCCCAAGGATGAACTTTACCTTTTTTCTGGTGAATTTTTCCCAAGAGGATCTTCACTGAGTATAGAGGGCTTTGGGTAAAAAAAAACCAGCCACTTGGGCTGGTTTTTTCAAATTCTAACCGATTAAGACGCGAAAGGATGAACCTTAATGATGGTCTCGTTACGGTCTGGGCCAGTTGAAATAATGTCAATTGGCACACCAGTCAGTTCTTCGATACGTGCAATGTAATCAAGCGCTGCTTGTGGCAGGTCTTCAATTGATTTAGCACCGAAGGTCTTCTCGCTCCAACCAGGAACGGTTTCGTAGATTGGTGTTACGTTTTCGTACGCATCAGCAGCCATTGGAGACACTTCTAGAACCGTACCATCAGCCATTTGGTAGCCAGTACAGATCTTGATTTCTTCCAAGCCATCCATCACGTCCATCTTGGTCAAGCAGAAGCCTGAGATAGAGTTGATTTGAACTGCGCGGCGCATTGCCACTGCATCAAACCAGCCAGTACGGCGAAGACGACCAGTCGTTGCGCCAAACTCGTGACCAACAGTACCCAGGTGTTTACCCACTGGATCTTGCTTTTCTAGGCCATCATACAGCTCAGTCGGGAAAGGACCTGAACCGACACGGGTGCAGTATGCTTTCGCGATACCTAGGATGTAACCTAGGTGACGTGGACCAAAACCAGAACCTGCAGCTACACCACCAGCGGTTGTGTTAGAAGACGTTACGTATGGGTAGGTGCCGTGGTCGATGTCCAGAAGTGTGCCTTGTGCACCTTCGAACATGATCTTGTCGCCACGCTTACGCGCGTCGTCAAGCTCTTGAGTCACGTCGATAACCATGCTCGTCAGTACGTCTGCTTGTTCCATGATCTTCGCAAGCGTGTCTTCGTAGCTAACAGGCTCAGCTTTGTAGAAATGCTCTAACTGGAAGTTATGGAATGCCATGACTTCTTTAAGCTTCTCAGCAAACGCTTCTTTATCGAAAAGGTCACCAACGCGCAAACCGCGACGAGCAACTTTATCTTCGTAAGCAGGACCAATACCACGACCAGTAGTACCGATTGCTTTCTTACCACGAGCAGCTTCACGCGCAACGTCAAGAGCGATATGGTATGGAAGAATTAGCGGACAAGCTTCTGACAGGAACAGACGTTCTTGAACTGGGATACCACGCGCTTCGAGGCCGCCCATTTCTTTCATCAATGCGTCAGGAGACAGAACAACACCGTTACCGATGATGCACTTAACGTTGTTACGAAGAATGCCAGAAGGAATCAAATGCAGAACGGTTTTTTCACCGTCGATAACGAGAGTGTGACCCGCATTGTGACCGCCTTGGTAGCGAACCACGTAATTTGCGTCTTCAGTTAAAAGATCGACGATCTTACCCTTACCTTCGTCACCCCATTGAGTGCCGAGAACGACTACGTTATTACTCATCTTTTCCAGTCAGTTGCTGATTAAAACGGGATTCTAGCACCTTCATTTGAAGGTTGCAGTCATTTTTTAACCGTCGTCGCGATGCTGAATACCGAGCCGTCACAAACTTTTTCTCTTTTCATTTACTTAGACGGCCACATCATATATGCGATAACTGCACCCGCGACGACTAAACACCCACCAATGCGTCGTAACGTAGCATCAGGTAACTGACTCATCTCACTCACCATATCGCGCCATTTGCTCGGAATGAGCATAGGACCCAAGCCTTCAACCACCAGCACTAACCCAAGAGCCAGTATGAGTTCCTTCCCCATTTCACACCTCAATAAACAGATAAAAAAAAGACAAGGCACAAAGGCCTTGTCTTTCTATAACGCGACTAAATGTCTTAGTTAACGTTAAGGTTTGGTTCTTTCATGTAGCGGAAGAAATCACTGTTTGGATCCACAACCATGATGTCGCCTTTGTTGTTAAAGCTCTTCTCATACGCTTGCAATGAGCGTAGGAAGTTATAAAACTCAGGTTCTTGGTTGAACGAAGTTGCGTAGATCTTCGCAACTTCAGCATCCGCTTCACCGCGTGTTACACGTGCTGTTTTTTCTGACTCAGCCAACACGGTTGCCACTTCAAGTTCCGCTTGGGCACGAATAACTTCGGCTTTCTCACGACCTTGTGAACGGTGACGACGTGCAACGGTCTCACGCTCTGCACGCATACGTGCATAGATAGAGCCACTGATTTCGTCAGGCAAGTTGATCTTCTTAATACGAAGGTCAATCACTTCAATACCGATATCAGCCGCACTTTCTTGCGCTTCTTCCAGTACGTCAGCCATGACTTGCTCACGCTTCTCAGACACGATTTCTTTAATCGTTTTCGAACCAATCTCGGCACGAAGACCATCGGCTACTTTACGTTGCAATAACGCTTCAGCTGTTAGTCGGTTACCACCACCAGTCGACAAGTAGTACTGACCAAAATCGCTAATACGCCATTTTACGTAAGAATCGATGATCACATCTTTTTTCTCAGACGTCACGAAACGGTCTGATTGGTCGTCCATGGTTTGGATACGTGCATCAAGCAATTGAACACGATCAAACAAAGGCACTTTGAATTGAAGACCTGGACCATAAATACGTGCCAAGTCATCATCCGTTTTCAGTACACGACCGAAACGAATCACAATGCCTTTCTCGCCTTCATCGACGACAAACACAGACATCAAACCAACCACAATCGAAACGATGATGAGAGGGATTATTAGTTTACGCATAATTAATATCTCCCCTGACGATTCGTTTGGCGAGGTGAAGATGTACCAGGTGCAACCGTGGTGCTTTCAAGCTCAATGCCGTAATCAGACGCATTGCTATCCGTGGTTGAACGTTGCTGTGGTGTCTGACTCATGAGTTTATCCAAAGGCAAGTAAAGCAGGTTACTGCTGCCTTCTTTAGAGTCAATCAACACTTTACTGGTGTTACTAAACACGCTTTCCATCGTTTCTAGGTAGAGACGGTTTCGGGTAACTTCTGGAGCAGCTTGATACTCTGGCAGTAGTTTGTTGAACTGAGCAACGTCACCTTCTGCTTCGTTAACAATCTTCTCTTTGTAACCCAATGCTTCTTTCTTCAGACGTTCAGCACGGCCTTTTGCTTTTGGCAAAATGTCATTGCGGTACGCTTCTGCTTCACGAGTGAAACGCTCTTCATCTTCTCGTGCTGCGATAGCATCATCGAATGCGTCTTTGACTTGCTCAGGAGGACGCGCAGTATCGAAGTTAACGTCAACAACCAAAAGGCCCATGTCGTAACGATCGATAATACGGTTAATCTCAACCTGAGTGCGTTCACGGATTTGTTGGCGACCCGTGGTTAGGATTTCATCCATCACCGCATCACCAATCACCGCGCGCAATGCAGAGTCAGTTGCTTGACGCAAGCTGTCATCTGCGTTGGTTACTGAATACAAATATTTTTGTGGATCAGCGACACGGTATTGCACGTCCATTTCAACGCGAACAACGTTTTCATCTTTGGTTAGCATGTCACCCGAACCACGAAGAGAGCGGATCGCTTCTACGTTTACAGTAGTGACTTCATCAATGAAGTTCGGTTTCCAGTTAAGACCGGGTTGTACGACACGGTCGTACTCACCAAAACGCAACACTACGCCACGCTCTGCTTCACCGATGGTGTAAAAGCCTGATACACCCCAAATGATCACACCCACAACGGCAATTGCGCCCAAACCAGCAGCACTGCCGCCACCAAAAGACGGCCCTTTGCCGCCAAACAGACCACTTAGCTTACGACTAAGCTTGCCAAATACCTCATCGAGGTCCGGCGGTCCTTGGTCACGACCTCCGCGATTACCCCACGGATCTTTGTCCTGACCGCCATTGTTTCCTGGCTCATTCCACGCCATTAGAGCACTCCATCAGTATGATATGACGATAGTTTTTATACTGTAACAGTCTGTTCAGTAACGATAAAGTTACCGAGATCACTGTCTTCCCGTTTTTTTAGCCTCATCCAATCAGTCTGAGGTAACCGTACATCGACTAGCAAACTTCCGTCCGGCTCGTATTCTTCGTGCAAAATACATCGCAACTGACAGAATTTACTGTGCAATCTGCCAATGGCTGCGGGTGGAATACGTAAGCGATAGCTTACCATAGTCCCCGCGAGCCTCTCGGTCAGTGCCTCAAAAAGAAGATCTATACCCCGATCTGCAAGTGCCGACACCCAAACAATACGGGGGACGCCTTCTTCATCACGCTCAATACGCGGTGAAGTATCTTCCATATTGTCGATCTTGTTCATCACGAGCAAGGTCGGGACGTCACCAGCATCGATCTCTTCCAAAACAACGTTGACGGCGTCAATGTTTTCTCTGAAACGATCATCGCTGGCATCGATCACATGCAACAACAGTGTTGCTTCTTGTGTCTCTTTTAACGTTGCTTTAAATGCTGCAACCAGGTCATGAGGCAAGTGACGAATAAATCCCACAGTATCTGCAAGAATCGTGTCACCAACATCTTCCACTTCAATCTTGCGAAGCGTCGGGTCGAGTGTCGCAAACAATTGGTCTGCGGCATAAACGCCTGCTTCGGTAATACGATTAAAGAGGGTTGATTTGCCAGCATTGGTGTAACCCACCAAAGACAACGTCGGAATTTCAGCACGGTTACGTGCTCGACGCCCCTGCTCGCGCTGTTTCGCTACCTTATCAAGTCTACGCAAAATCGCTTTAACGCGATCACGTAATAGGCGTCTATCGGTTTCGAGCTGGCTTTCACCAGGACCACGTAAACCAATTCCCCCTTTCTGACGTTCAAGGTGCGTCCAGCCACGAATGAGTCGCGTAGAAAGATGTCGAAGCTGAGCAAGCTCAACTTGTAACTTACCTTCGTGCGTTCGCGCTCGCTGAGCAAAGATATCGAGGATCAAACCCGTTCGGTCAAGCACTCGACACTGAACCAAACGTTCTAAGTTTCGTTCCTGTGCGGGTGTTAACGAATGATTAAATAAGACAATTTCAGCCCCGAGCATTCGGACTGCGTCTGCGATTTCGAGGGCTTTACCTTCACCAACAAAGTATTTGGAATGCGGGGTCTGACGGCTGCCTGTTACAGTTTGCAGCTTGGTCACCCCCGCAGACGATACCAGCATTTCAAATTCGCTGAGATCTTCCCATTCACCTTCTTGAGTGAAGTTGATATGAACTAAAACAGCCTGTTCACCGGCTTCGTAACGGTCAAACAAGCGATCAACTCCTTACCAAAGGATTGTTACTCCTCAGTTTTTTCTTGCGGACGATCGTTCGGAGAACGCTCGTTAGTATTATTGTGATGATGATTTACTGGGCGAGCAGGTACAACTGTAGAGATCGCATGTTTGTAAACCATTTGATTCACGGTGTTTTTCAGCAGGATCACGAACTGGTCAAATGACTCAATCTGGCCCTGAAGCTTGATACCGTTAACGAGGTAGATAGATACCGGTACACGCTCGCGACGCAGTGCGTTCAGAAATGGGTCTTGTAGAGATTGCCCCTTAGCCATTTTTAATTTTCCTTATTGGTTTGTAGTTGTATTTCGCAACAAAAAAGATCAACAACGTCGCTTACAACAATCAAAGTATACCCTGCTCAAACAGCAATCAGGTCAAACACTTTGTGACTGTTTGTAACGATAGCGTAGCGTTGTCGCTATCAAGCCACGTAAGATCATCCCAGCTTCTCAACCAAGTAATCTGACGTTTGGCTAACTGACGGGTGGCACACACTCCACGATACACAGCATCATCTAATGCGCCGCTACCCGACAAATAATCCCACATCTGACGATAACCTACGCAGCGAATCGATGGCATATCTGCATGCAGATCGCCACGTTCAAAAAGCGCACGCACCTCCTTCTCAAACCCGGCTTCCATCATTTTCTGGAAACGAAGCTCAATCCGACGATGTAGTTCTCCCCTTTCCTTAGGGGCTATAGCAAATTGGTGAACCTCGTATGGCAACGGGTCACCTTTGGTTTGGGTTAACTCAGTCAGAGTTTTACCCGAAATACGAAAAACTTCCAGCGCTCTCGACAATCGCTGTGGATCATTAGGATGAATCCTCGCACCTGATACAGGATCGATACGGCAGAGTTCATCATGCAGCGTTTGCCATCCATGAGCTTGGGCTTCCTGCTCAATAGTAGCTCGGATCACTGGATCCGCGGCTGGCAAAGGTGATAAGCCTTCCAATAATGCTTTGAAGTAAAGCATCGTACCACCAACCAAAACCGGAATTCTCCCTTTTGCGACAATCTCTTGCATTTCTCGCAGGGCGTCCTCACGAAAATCAGCTGCCGAATACGCTTCTGATGGATCACGAATATCAATAAGGCGGTGCGGCGCAAGCGCCAATTCTTCCGCCGTAGGCTTCGCAGTACCAATATTCATGTCTCGATAGATCAGTGCACTGTCGACACTAATGATCTCTACCGGGAACTGTTGTCTCAGTGCGATCGCCAGATCCGTTTTACCGGATGCCGTTGGCCCCATTAAAAAAATCGCTTTAGGCAGCGTATTACTCATGTTCGAATGCTTCTATTGCGGTTGCCACGTCAACCAGACGCAACAACGTTGAATAATGCTCTGCCAGTTCTCCCTGCCAGCAATGTTCTAGTTCAGTGATCAACGTCACTGCTTGTGATAGGCCATAGGCATCACTTTTCTGCGTCGCTTTTCTTGCAAGCCAATGAGCCAGACTATCTGGGGATAGCGAGGCTTGACTGTCCGTTTGCTGCGACAAAAAGCCGAATAGTTCAGGGATCAATGATTGCAGGTTGTGCTTACGTAATGGTTGGCACACTGCCATTACCATGATCTGACTGGCTGATTTTTGACGAAGCACAATACCAAATTGTTGTAATAAATGATCATATTCCGACATGACTGCCATTTCGGCAGCCGACGCAGGGATTGCCTGTGGGATCAACAAAGGTTGTGCTTTCAAACCTGGCGCACTCATGCCCACACGCATTTGTCCTAATGCATGTAAATGGCTGGCAACGTCCAAATCTAACACCGCAATACCCTCAGCACGCTGCAATAGCAGGTAGCGGGAAGCGACGATAGTCAATGCCTTGCCTAGCCCACCATCGGTATGGCCAACGGATACGGCATTTAATGACATCGCGGCTGGCGCTTCTGCAATGGCGTTTTGAGCAGGCACTTCTGGCGTTTGCATCAATGCCTCGTAAGCACGTTGCGTTGCTTTAGAGGGTGCTGATGGCTTCTCTGGCATGGAAGAACGCCCACCACCTTGAGAAGAAAACGCGCTCGATTGACGTTGATACCCACTCGCGTTGGACTCAGACGAAGAACGCCACGCTGATTGTTCGTCTTGCCCACCAACAGCACCAGAGTACGAGCCGGATGAGGCACGTGCACTTGGCACTGACGGTGCGGTTTTTGAATGTGAAGTCACCGGTTCGGCCAGCACATCCTCAGCGACAACGTTATCTTGCTCTTTGTCTTGTTCTTTACTGCCAGCATGCACAAGTTGCGAGGGCTCAACGACATCGTCATTCCCCTCAAAATCCAGTGATGGTGAGTGCTCCGCCATCACTTGTTGCAACGCATCAGACACGGCTTGATAAATGAAGTCATGCACCAAACGGGCTTGGTGGAAACGCACTTCGTGCTTCGCGGGGTGCACATTCACGTCCACTTGATGTGGATCGATGTCGATGTACAACACATAGGCGGCAAACTGATCAGGCTTAAGCGTCGCTTCATAACCTTGTCGAATCGCATGGTTAATCAGCCTGTCTTTCATCATGCGTTGATTAACAAAGCAATGCTGGATGTCATTTTGAGCCCGTGCACCTTCTGGTGTACAAATCCAACCGTGCAGCGACAGCCCTTGGTGCTCCAAGCTAACTTGTGCAGCGGTTCTGACAAATTGCGGGCCACAAACAGCAGCAAGTCGGCGCTCGCGTTGGGCATCGTTTTCCGCGATGCGGTATTGGCGCACGATGGTGCCATTGTGTCTGAGCGTAATCGCCACATCGAAACGGCTCAGCGCAATACGCTTTAACAGCTCATCAATGTGGCCAAATTCTGTTTTATCTGTACGAAGGAATTTTCGGCGAGCAGGTGTGTTGAAAAACAAATCCACCACTTCAACCGTGGTGCCGACGGGATGAGCTGCTGGCTTGATTTGGACCGACATATCACGGCCTTCAGCATGTGCAGACCATGCTTCGGTTTGTGCTTCCGTCCGAGATGTCAGAGTCAGTCGAGAAACCGAACTGATACTGGCGAGCGCTTCACCGCGAAAACCAAGGCTAACAATGGCTTCAAGATCGTCAAGGCAGGCAATTTTCGACGTTGCATGACGACTCAAGGCGAGTTCTAACTCGCCTTTGTCGATGCCACATCCATTGTCACGGATGCGAATAAGTTTGCTGCCGCCTTTTTCAATATCGACATCGATACGTGTTGCGCCCGCATCGATACTGTTTTCCACCAATTCTTTAACCACGGACGCGGGTCTTTCAACCACCTCACCCGCGGCAATTTGGTTCGCTAACCTTGCCGGTAATATCTGAATTGCCATTGGTTAGCTCCCGGGGATAATCAACGTCTGACCGATCGCCAACTCGTCTGAACGCAGCTTGTTGGCTCGTCGGATACTTTCTACCGAGATACCATAATTGCTGGCGATTTTACCCAGATACTCGCCACGTTTCACTTTGTGCTTAGTATCTTTGGGCTTTATACCCACAATCTTTAGCTTTTGACCCACGGCCAATTCGTCTTTACGTAATTTGTTCGCTTTACGGATGCTAGACACGGTGACGTCATATTTCGCCGCAATCTTCCCAAGGTACTCACCGCGAGCAACAGTGTGCGTTCGCGTCACCGTGGATGAAGGACGACTGTTTGACGCATTGTTCGATGACGAACTCCCACTCGGCGACTTATTGCCCGATGAGGCATTCGAAGCAAGTGACTTCACGTTAACATCTGGCACCGTCAGTACCTGACCCACGCGCAACCCACTCGACTTCAGGCCATTTGCTGCTTTGATTGCGGAGACTGAGCTGCCGTATTTTTTGGCAATCACAGACAAGGATTGACCCGACGTCACCTTATGTTTGATGCCGTTTTTACGCGCGGCCATCAAGGTGCCGTCTGGCGGGAAATCTTCGAAATACGCCAACACGCCTTTAAACACGGCATTGGCGATTTTTTGCTGATGATTAGAGCTCAGCAGCAAGGTTTCTTCTTGTGGGTTTGTGATAAAGCCCGCTTCCACCAGCAATGAAGGAATGTCAGGCGATTTCAACACAGCAAGACTCGCGTGCTCAGGGCTCGATTTGTGCAACTTAGTGACACGTCCCATCTCTTTGAGGACACGCACCGCCACGTCATAGCCTTCTTTTTGCGAGTTACTGAACTGCAAATCCAGCACGGCACGGCTGAGGTATTCATCTTCGTTGTCGTCGAGAAGTGCACCACCGCCGAGAAGGTTCGATTGCTCTTCATGCTTCTCAATCCATCGACCGATTTCACTGTTCGCACGACGACGGGACAATACCCACACCGATGCGCCGCGCGGCTGTGGCTTGTGGAAACCATCCGCATGAACAGAAACCAACAAATGCGCACCATGTTTACGCGCGATTTCAGAGCGTTTATTGAGATCGAGGAAGTAATCGCCGTTTCGTGTCATGACCGCTTTCATGCCAGGAACAGCATTGATTTTTGCAGCCAACCGACGAGAAATAGACAAGGTTACGTGTTTTTCGTACTTGCGACGAGGGCCCACGGCACCGGGGTCATTACCACCGTGACCGGGGTCGATGGCAATAATGATGTCATCCGTACCAAATGGCAGTGCCGCTTGGGCTTCTGCTGGCTCAGACTTCTTTGGCTTTGCGACCTTCTTTGGCATTTTGTGCGGCAAATCGATCACAAGACGGTGACCGTATTCGCCGCCAGGCTTCAAGGCAAAGATGCGCGGCGTGCTTTGATCTTTGAGTTCAAAGACCAAACGATAGGTGCCTTTATTCGGCGGATTACTTTTACGAACACGACTCAAAATCTTGCTGTTTTGAACCCCCATCGGCAAATTTGCAGTGACAGATGTTCCGTTCAGGTCGATGACAAGACGATTCGGTTTGGTCAACGTAAAATAAGAAAACTCTGGCGTACCCGCCATGTCCATGACAACACGTGTTTCCTCAGGTGCAGGCCAAACACGCACATTCTCTAGCGTATTTGCCCATGCTGTGGCCATCATTCCTAGCCAACACAGTAGACCTACCAGCATTCCCCGCCAATGCATACCGTTAATTCCACTCCATTTTTTCAATCAAGGCGTTGCCCGCCACGGTATTGGCTTTCACCTGTACCGTTCGCTGCTCACCGTCATATTTTAATGTGATATCGAGATCAGGCTCAGGCAACAAGCCAGTGCCTTTCTCCGGCCATTCAACCAAACAGAGTGCATCCGGCGTGAAATAGTCACGGATCCCCATGAATTCCAGTTCTTCAGGATCAGCAAGGCGATATAAATCAAAATGATAAACTTGCCACGTCGATAACTGATAAGGCTCTACCAAAGTATATGTCGGACTCTTTACTTTGCCCGAATGACCTAAGGATTGAATGAAGCCACGAGAAAACGTGGTTTTCCCGGCACCAAGATCGCCGTGTAGATAAATCGTGGTTTGCGCAGAACAAGCCGCAGCGATTGCGGCACCAAACGCCACCGTCGCTTGCTCATCGGCAAGCTCAGTGTTGAAAATCTCTGTCATGTTTCTCACTGCTTTGTTGTCTGAGAGTCACTTCGCTCACAGATCGACATTTATGCTAACTTCTTTCCCAGCAAAGGAAGCAGGTCACTGGCAATCAGGCCTCGCTCTCCAAACTGTTTCACGGCAATGTCTGCCGAATGACTGTGCAGGAAAGTTCCGAAAATTGCTGCACGATCAATGTGTTTTGTTTGAGAAATGCAGGCAGCAATCGTCCCCGCCAATACATCGCCCATCCCACCGGACGCCATTCCGGGGTTACCCGCATCAATCACGGTGAAAACGCTGCCATCATAAACGATTGTGCCCGCACCTTTAAGCACGACGACACCACCATATTGGTTCTGTAACTCTTTGACGGCAGAAAATCGATCCCGTTCAATCGAACTGACGCTGATCCCCAATAATTTTGCAGCCTCACCAGGATGCGGTGTGAGCACCCAATTGGCATAGCGTCGAGGATACTGACGCAGAAAATGCAGCGCATCTGCATCAAGCACCATGGGTAAATTTGTCGCTAATGCGCCGTCGAACAATTGCCGTGCCCATGAGGATTGCCCGAGACCTGGCCCAATCGCAATCACGTCTGCCCACGTCAGTATGTTGTCGAGAACATCTGCACCGTCGCTGCGTTTCCAATGTCGTGTCATGAGTTCAGGTTGACGTGCAAGTATCGCAGGCATATTGGCTTCTGCCGTCAGCAGCGATACCAATCCTGCGCCAGAACGCAGCGCAGCTTGTCCACACAGCAATATGGCGCCGCCCATTCCCTGTTGACCACCCATGCACATTACGCGTCCCATACTGCCTTTGTGAGACGTTTTCGAACGGTCAAGGTCAAATGCTTTTACACGATGTTGATCGAGCCGTGTCACCGCTGAAGGGAACGCCACTTCAAATGCCGTATCAATGCCCAAGCCATCAAACATCACATCGCCCACGAAATCGCGCGCCTTGCCCGTGAACATGCCTTGTTTCAACGCCACAAAACTAATCGTCACATCTGCTTCAACGGCACAACCGAATACACGGCCTGTGTTGGCACAAAGCCCTGAAGGAATATCGACAGCCAAGCACGGTGCATCTATCACGTTCATCGCTTGGATCACAGAAGCATAATCACCGAGGATACCGCGGCTCAATCCTGTGCCAAACAACGCATCCACCATCACATCCGGCGGATCGCGAAGATCAAGTGACATGGAAACAACACCGCCTGCTTGCTCAAAAGCATCTCTCGCGTTAGCAGCATCCCCCGAGAGAGAAGCGGGCTCAACAGCAGAATGAAGCGTTACATGTAAGCCTGCTTGTAGCGCGAGACGACCAATCACATAGCCATCGCCCGCGTTATTTCCATTGCCACAGCAAATAAGCAGCGTTTTTGCTGTCGGCCAATGCTGACGCAAGCATTGATAGGCAGCCGCACCCGCTCGCTCCATCAAGGTGTACATATCAACGCCAAGATCCTCTGCGATCTTTCGTTCTCCGTCTCTTACTTGATCCGATCGGTAAAGCGAGTGTGGTAAACTGGCAACCATCTGATGTCATCCATGTTTTGTTGTTCTGATCTTATGTCTAATTCTCGATCTTCATCGTCGATCAATCTTAATCAACTTGCTGAAAATATCAGGCTATGGGGCCGTGAACTAGGTTTTCAGCATATTGGTATTGCTGATATTGATCTTCGTCAGCATGAAGCCCAACTCCAGCGCTGGCTGGATGCTGGCTATCATGGCGACATGGATTGGATGGCACGTCATGGCATGATGCGCGCGCGTCCGCAAGAGTTAGTAGAAGGAACGATCCGCGTGATCAGCGCCAGAATGGACTACCTCCCACCCAATGCTGGTTTCGCAAAGACGCTGGATGACCCAACCCTCGCTTACATTAGCCGATACGCACTTGGCCGTGATTACCATAAATTGATCCGTAACCGTCTTAAAAAATTGGGCGAGCGCATCGAACAGGAAGTGGGACAGTTTGGCTATCGCCCTTTTGTTGATTCAGCACCTGTTCTTGAGCGTCCATTAGCAGAGAAGGCGGGTCTAGGTTGGACAGGTAAGCATTCGCTTTTGCTAAATGAAGGCACGGGGTCATGGTTTTTCTTAGGTGAACTATTGATAGATTTGCCGCTGCCTGTCGATGAAGCCAAAGAAAATCAATGCGGTAAGTGTGTTGCCTGCATGACATCTTGCCCGACCGACGCCATTGTTGAAGAAGGGGTGATAGATGCGCGGCGCTGTATTTCTTACCTCACCATAGAGCTTGATGGCGCAATTCCCTTGGCGTTTCGACAAGCCATCGGCAATCGTATCTATGGGTGTGATGACTGCCAGCTTGTTTGCCCCTACAACCGAGAGGCTGAACTCACACATGAGTCAGATTTTCACGGCAGAGCGTCTCTTGTTCAGCAACCTCTGACAACACTTTTTACTTGGGATGAGAAGACTTTTTTGAAAGAAACGGAAGGGTCCGCTATTCGCCGTATAGGCCACGAGAAATGGCGCAGGAACCTTTCTGTTGCGATGGGCAATGCGCCTTATAACGAAGAGATCGTAGATCTTTTACAAGCAGCAAAAGGATCCTCTGCTATGCTTGATGAGCATCTTGACTGGGCGATAGAACAGCAGCTCTCTCGTCGACAAAATGCGTCAGTTGATGTGCTTCCAGCTTCCACGAAGCGGTTAGTACGAATTGTTCAAAAAGGCTTACCGAGGGACGCATGAATAGTGCAAATGTTGACGGAATTAGCATTTTTCGGCCAAGCATCAATCAAAAATAAGACACAGATTCACTTCTGCTGCGCAATGTGGAAAACATTTTCAGTACGGCATCATTCGATGCACATCAATAAAGTTAAACACATACTGTGAATAAACTCAGTCGACATTCATAAATAGTGAATAAGCTGGGGATAATAAAGCAATATTTTTAACTGACCACCTTCCAAACCCAGATACCGCAAGGGTTTAAAAGAAAAACTTATCCAACGCTTCATTTTTCAGCTGATCACCACCTAATCACAATTACCCTGTAAATTAGGCCTTAAAATAGTTTAATCAACGACGTTACCCACAAGGATGGCGATGTGGATAACTCTGTTGAGAAACACGATAAAATGGTGCTCAAGCGCTAGATAACTAACGAAAGTCGGTGGATAGTTCAGATTTTGATAGGCTAGATCCAGCCTGAGGTTCATGCTTCACAGCATTATTGACAACGACTCGCTGTACCCTGCGTTCAACTGGTACATGATTTGCGTAGTGTTGGTGCTTACAGAAGATAGCCTGTAAGAAATTTGGAGCGACACACGAGGTTCGAACTCGTGACCTCAACCTTGGCAAGGTTGCGCTCTACCAGCTGAGCTAGTGTCGCAGAGCATTCGATGACATCGGACATTTTTCTGTGCCTCTCATGAAAAAGAGACATTGTTTCTCTCGAAGAGAAGAATTTGGAGC
>NZ_MDAG01000032.1:0-6697 GCF_002876705.1 Enterovibrio norvegicus
TCGCACTCTCGCACTCTCGCATTCTCGCATTCTCGCATTCTCGCTTGATTATCAGATATAAAAAAGCACCGCTTAACGCAGTGCTTTTAGAGTACATAAACCATTTAGATAGAAGCTATATAATAGAGAATTCATCTAGAGATTGGATGACATGAATGCCGGCCTCTGACATTTCAAGACAGGCTGCTATCGTTGTTTCCTCCGCGATGCCTCTGCATGCTTCTAGGTTAACCCAAACATCAAAGTGTCCGTGTTGCTTGAGTTGAAGAGCCGTTGTCTTTACGCAGTAATCTGTTGCTAGGCCGCCGACTAAGATTGTCGTTACACCTTTAATAGCAAGCCACTCTATTAAGCCTGTACTTAGCTTCTCTTGTATATCGTGGAAACAGGCGCCGTAAGGATGAAGGTTTGGCTCTACACCCTTCCAGATGACGTGATCGTATTCAGTAACAGCCGGGAGACTTGGTATGATTTCAAATCCTTCAGTTCCAGGTACAGCGTGAGATACCCAAGTCAAATCGGCATTTGGGTGGTCTAAAGGCGTAAGCATTTCTTCTGGCGTATCAACAACCCATACTGCGTTCGCAGGATGGGCATCTTTTGTTAGTACACGAAAAACTGCTTTTTCTGCCTGCTTGTTTAATGCAGGTCCAATTTTATCGCCTTCAATTACAGGAAGCTCACTCGGACAAAGTGGCGTAAATGTTTTTTGAGGGTCGACATCAATTGACGCAATCACACCTTTCTCCTTAAAGGATTTGATTTAGTAAATGGTCGGCTCTAACACGGCGGATTCGCTTTAAGAGCTTTCTCACCTGAGGAGGATAATGCTCAAGTTTCTCGATTTGTTTGTAGCTGCCAATAAGCTGAGTATGCGCTAGGATCGTGTCGATCTCATTTTGCATTTGTGCTTCAAGAAGGCGATGACGGTCATGAACCAGAATCGCATTCTCCAAATCTAGCTTCCAAGCGCGAGGGTTTAGGTTGTTGCCCGTGAGGAGCATATACGATCTATCGACCCAAATACCTTTAAGGTGAAAGCTATTATCATCGTGCTTCCAAAGGTTGATGCGCAGTTGACGCTTAGCGATGGCTGCCTCATTTTTCCGAGCGAAATTGCGAAGGTTAATCTCATAAAGATAAGGTAAACCCGAGATCGTTTTGAAAGGCTCGCTTGGCGGAATGTAGAAGTCATTTGCTGTTTTGTCGCCAATGATGATCGTGACAACAACACCGCGGCTCAACGCTCGACGAATTTCACGCATGACGCTTCGTGGTGGATTGAAGTATGGGGTGCAAATGATGAGCTCTTCGTGAGCACTGGCGATCAACGTACAAATTTGCGTGTTTAGATAATTTTTACGCTTACCTAAACCTACCATTGGCGTTAGGCCAACTTGTTCTTCGTTGATGTGTTGAGAAATAAAACTATAGCTTGCTGAATGTAAGCGGGCGCGAAGATCTCGGATCGCAGACTTCAATACTTTCGTCTCAGGACGATTTGGCTGTGCAAGGCAATTTACCGCATCACTTGCAACGAGTGTGTTGCCGATGAAGTTCGCCATGCAGTCCGCAAGCGCTTTGTTCTTTATGACATGGTAGCGGTCATAGCGATAGCGATCGTGCTGGGCAAGGTAAACATCGTTTAAACTTGCGCCGCTGTAGATAACGTTATCGTCAATGACGAACCCTTTAAGGTGAAGTACACCAAAGACTTCTCTGTTTCTAACAGGTACACCGAGAACGTCAATTTTGTGGGTGTAGTTTTCCGCATAGTGGCGATAAAGCGCGGCATTGCCATCTGATTTATCAGCACCGATTAGCCCGCGTTGAGCGCGATGCCAATCAACCAATACTTTAATGTCGAGTACCGGGTTCTTTTGCTTGGCTTCATACAGCGCATCAAGAATGCTGCGTCCCGCTTCATCATCTTGAAGGTAAAGCGCAACGAGGTAGATACGATGTTTGGCTTGTGCGATTTCGTGCAGCAAGCGCTCTCTAAACGAAGCAGCGTCCAGCAGTGTTTCTAACTGGTCAGGACGATGCGCAATTCTTGGAAGCTGATCGATCAACTGCTTGTTTGCAGTAGCTGAATCCATTGTTGCCTCATTCAGTTCGACGACATGTCGGGATAACGAAAATCAAACCTTGTATTGTACCAGATATTGCGCGATTTCAAGCCATCCTGATGTGTCTGCTCTCTCGATTTAGCATTGTGATGAAGAAAGATGCTTCATTGGAATAAGATCTTTACCACTGTTGCAATAACTCGCATAGCGCCCACGCAGTTGTTCTGGAAGTGCATTGGCCTCAATCACTTTAAACCCTTGCGCTTCGTATAGCGGTGTTAGGTAGCTAAATGCCAAGCAATAACACTGCATTGCTTCGATTTGTTCTTTGCAAGAGACGAGTAACGCATCTCCGAGTTTTTTTCTTCTGAGCTCTGGAGTAACCAGCATACCCGTGAGTAATTGGAATGTTTCAAACTGCTTGAACCTAACGGCACCGCATATCCCTTGAGGACTCTCTACCGTCCAAATGATCTCATCTTTTTTGGGTTTTCCCGATGGGTAGTAGGCTTTATAAAAGCGCGCAACAAGAGGAAATCGCATAGGGTTTAAAAGAGAGTATGTGTAATCAGTCACGGCTATCAAATCACTGTGAATTCAGGGTGGATGGGGTAGTATACACGGCTAAGACCTTATGAAAACGAAACCGATAAGCGAATGAAAGCACACAGCAATACATCACTAAAACCCTTTCATACTTTTGGCTTGGATGTGCATGCGAAAGAAATTATCGCCGCGCAAAGCACTGAGGATTTCTTAGCGATCTGGCGCGACGATGCGTATAAGACGCTTTCAAAGTTGATTGTCGGAGAAGGAAGTAATTTGCTTTTTTGCCAAGACTTTGAAGGTTTAGTGGTACTCAATCGCCTGAAAGGTATTTCGGTTTCAGAAACAGACACGCATTGGCACTTACATGTTGCGGGTGGTGAGAATTGGCATGAACTGGTTCGTTGGACCGTTGAACAAAACATGCCTGGACTCGAAAATCTCGCACTCATCCCCGGGCTTGTCGGCTCTGCGCCAATCCAAAATATCGGTGCTTATGGTGTTGAATTGAATGATAGATGTGAGTATGTCGATGTCTTGCATTTGGACACGGGTAACATTCAGAGATTGTCTGCGCTCGAGTGTGCCTTCGGTTATCGTGATTCAATATTTAAACAATCGCTAAAACATGGTTATGTGATTGTGGCTGTTGGACTTCAACTAGCAAAAGCATGGGAACCAGTTCTTGGTTACGGTGCTTTGTCTGATCTTGCTACGCAACAAGAGGTCTCCGCTCAAGCTATCTTTAATAAAGTCTGCGAGATTCGTCGTGCAAAACTTCCTGACCCTTATGTATTGGGCAATGCCGGAAGCTTTTTTAAAAATCCAGTTGTTGTTGCTTCATTGGGTAACAAGATACAAGAAGAATATCCAGACATGCCCGCGTATCCAGCAGGTGACAATCAAATGAAGCTTGCGGCGGGTTGGCTAATAGAAAAAGCCGGTCTTAAAGGGCACAAGCTCGGCGGTGCAGCGGTTCATGATAAGCAAGCGCTGGTTTTGATAAATGCAGGAAATGCGTCAGCTCAAGATGTTGTTCAACTGGCCAAGCATGTAGTTGAGACGGTTTATCAGTCTTTTGGTGTCGAACTCGAGCATGAAGTGCGCTTTATCGGGGCGACGGAAGAAACCTCTTTGGAGGCAATATGCCTGCGTTAGATAACTCGCCACGACTTGCACTCATCAAAAAACTGTCAGATGGTCAGTTTCATTCTGGTGAGGTGTTGGGCCAAGAACTTGGCATGAGTCGAGCTGCAATCAGTAAACACATCAAGGTACTCCAACAGTGGGGAGTGGATGTATTTCGGGTTCAAGGGAAAGGGTACTGTCTACCTGCACCTCTGGATCTTCTTGATGAAGCCTCATTGCAATCGAAATTGAATGTTCCAACGTTCTCCCTTGTTCCCGTTATTGACTCAACCAATCAGTATTTACTCGATCGTGTAGGGCAATTGACGTCAGGAACAAGTTGTTTGGCTGAGTATCAACAAGCAGGGAGGGGGCGACGTGGACGCGTGTGGTTCTCACCTTATGGTGCAAACTTATACCTTTCTATGTACTGGCGTTTGGATGCAGGCATGGCCGCTGCGATGGGACTGAGCTTAGTGGTTGGTGTATCTATGGCTGAAACGTTGAACAAGCTTGGTGCTGAAGGTGTAAAAGTAAAATGGCCTAATGACCTTTATTGGCAAGATAAAAAGCTGGCTGGTATTTTGGTTGAAATGACAGGTCAAGCGGGTGACGCTGCTCATTTGGTCATTGGAATGGGGTTGAATGTCGCGATGCCCGAAACAGATTCTGTAGACCAGCAGTGGGCAAACCTAAAAGACACGTCATCTGCGCTACCAGATAAAAATACGCTTGCAGCTGCACTGATCAATGGCGTGATTGATGCGCTCAAAGAGTACGAAATCTCTGGCATGAATGGTTTTGTAGAACGCTGGGATAAGTACGATAATTTCAAAGACCGAGCGGTGAAGTTGATCCTTGGCGAACGTGAAGTCAAAGGTATTGCGAGAGGAATTAACGAGCAAGGCGCATTGATGCTTGAAACCGAAGCGGGAATTACGCCTTACCTTGGTGGTGAGATTAGCCTTCGTGCTGATGTGTAGTTAACGCCAACACAATGTCGCTGATGTCGCGATTACTTTCTTACCATCACTGTCTGTATTGCATGGTTGTTGCTCTTTTGGAGTATTAACCCTGCGCGCTCTCGAGTCGGCAAGATATTCTCAACTAAATTCTTACCATTGATTTCTTCCCATATCCCCGATGCCGTCTCACGTGCTTCGTCGTGTGACAACTTCGTGTAATGGTGGAAGTAAGAAGATGGGTCTTTAAATGCCCCTTCTCTAAACGCCATGAAACGTTCGATATACCAATTCTTCAATAGTGAAATGTCGGCATCGACATAAATTGAAAAGTCGAGAAAGTCTGAAATAAAGACGCGGTGTGGATCGTGAGGGTAGTCCATGCCAGATTGCAGGACGTTAAGGCCTTCTACGATAAGGATGTCAGGCTGTTCGACAACTTTAATTTGCTCTGTGATGTCATAAACCAGATGCGAATAGACCGGTGCTGCAACACAAGACTTGCCCGATTTCACATCGGCGACAAACTGCACGAGTTTGCGGATATCATAAGATTCTGGAAAGCCCTTCTTCTTCATCAAGTTCCGTTCTCTTAGAACATCATTCGGGTGAAGAAAACCATCTGTAGTAACTAGTGCAACTTTCGGATGTTCAGGCCAGCGTTCAAGTAAGGCCTTGAGCAAGCGTGCCGTTGTACTCTTGCCCACCGCCACACTGCCTGCAATACCGATAATATAAGGAACGGCATTGTCTTTTTGACCGAGGAAGTGTTCAAGGACTTGAGTGCGCCCTTTCCTTGCTTTGACATACAGATTCAAAAGACGTGAGAGAGGTAAATAGATGTCTCGCACCTCATTCATCGTCAAATGCTCATTTATTCCGCGCAGCTTTTCGAGATCAGCCTCATCCAGTGTCATCGGCACTGAATCTCTGAGTTCTGACCATTGCTGGCGATTAAATGACAAAAAAGGCGTTAACAAGTCGCTCATGATACCAATGAATCTGTTTTAACTAAGGAAAGCGACAATACATTATCCCCACGAATTGTTAAAGCGCGATGGGTGCCTAGCATGCGTTCATACTGCTAAAAATGCACATGAATTGGTGAAAAAATGTCCCACGAGAACTGAATTGAAGGAATTTTTTAAAATAGCGGTTGCAACGTCAAAAATCATTGCATAGAATGCGCAGCACTTGTCGCCGGCTTAGCTCAGTTGGTAGAGCAACTGACTTGTAATCAGTAGGTCGCCAGTTCGATTCCGGCAGCCGGCACCATTAAGACAATACAAAACAATTTGGTGGGATTCCCGAGTGGCCAAAGGGATCAGACTGTAAATCTGACGGCTCCGCCTTCGAAGGTTCGAATCCTTCTCCCACCACCATCATTTCAAATAGTTTGAATAGCTCTACGAGAAACTGAAAGCGGGCATCGTATAATGGCTATTACCTCAGCCTTCCAAGCTGATGATGCGGGTTCGATTCCCGCTGCCCGCTCCAATTCTAAAGTGCTGATATAGCTCAGTTGGTAGAGTGCACCCTTGGTAAGGGTGAGGTCCCCAGTTCGAATCTGGGTATCAGCACCATCTTTCTCTTACAAGTTACTCAAGCCGTTTGATTTATTCTCAACAAAATCCAATTGTTGGTTGTGTGGTCGTCGTACCACCAAAATACCGTGCTTAGAGGGACTGTCATGTCTAAAGAAAAATTTGAACGTACGAAACCGCACGTTAACGTTGGTACTATCGGCCACGTTGACCACGGTAAAACCACTCTAACTGCAGCAATCTGTACTGTACTTTCTAAAGTATACGGCGGTTCTGCACGTGACTTCGCATCTATCGATAACGCTCCTGAAGAGCGCGAGCGCGGCATCACCATTTCTACGTCACACGTAGAATACGATACTCCTTCTCGTCACTACGCACACGTAGACTGCCCAGGACACGCCGATTATGTTAAAAACATGATCACCGGTGCTGCGCAAATGGACGG
>NZ_MDAG01000033.1:0-14916 GCF_002876705.1 Enterovibrio norvegicus
TCTCCGCCCCAAATCACGTCGTTATCGTCGTTACCTTCGACAACATCATTACCATCTTGGCCAAATAACACGTCATTACCTGTACCGCCAGAAACGACATCGTCATCATCTCCCGCACGAACAATATCTCGGCCTTCACCGCCAGAAATGGTGTCATTGCCGTCATTACCAAAAAGCTTATCGTCACCTTCGCCGCCGCTGACCCAGTCATCGCCCAAACCACCTTCTACGAAGTCATCGCCGGCATCACCATAAAGTTCATCATCCAATAAACCACCACGAACCCAATCATCTCCAGCATCACCGTGAACTTCATCAGTCCCATCGCCGCCAATAACAGTGTCGTTTCCATCACCGCCGTAGATGAAATCGACATCGCCATCACCTTGGATGAAATCATCGCCGTCGTTTCCGTAAATAAAATCAACGCCTTTCGTGCCGCGAAGCGTGTCGTCGTTTTCGGTACCTTGAATGATAGTTGTCATGTGCCCTTCCAATGATTGAGTGGTTTACGACCAATATATTGTTGGTTATAAGCCAAGATCTGAAGGGTGCATATATCTCACATATGAGATCAATGCATTGGATTTGTTTACCATTAGACTTAAGCATGATTAAAGACTGAGTGTCGACTTAGTCATTCATTCCTAAACTAAACCCCTCTTTACAAAGAGTTACTTATCTTTCGCATATTCTTTTTTTAATTTGTTACATTGAAAATGCATCTTAAGTTTAAAAATGAACCAATTAGAGCATTAACACTAAGTCCACACAAATTGTATGCATATTATTGATGAGCGGGTAGAGTAAAACGCTCAGCCATATTGTCTATTTTTCACTTCAATATAATGTTTAAAAAGCAATTAAATTCATACAATCACTTAAATATTATTTAGTTATTGCTAATATTCCACACACAAGAAACCAAAAAAAAATGTATTGAATGGCCAAAATACTAGGCAAACACTTCTACACTGAGCTTGTCGTAAACCTCTCTAGGTATCGCTACGGTATCATCATCAAACTCCCTTTCATTGATGTTCAGGTTTGATACCAATGTGTCAGTAGCGGCAAAGTGAGTGGCATTCATCGACCCGGTTTCGCATCAATTAAGGCATTTTAGCTACACAAGCTTTGAATTTGGATTGATCCGACGCGATGAGGAACAGAGTTGGCAACGATTGTATGGACGTTTTGTTGTTGCGATGATTGTTGTTGCGAAGCTGAAAGCGAAGGGGACGGAAGTGCTTTATATCACTGCATTGCGCAGCGTATTAAAACCCCTTTGCTCAAGAGCAAAGGGGGACAATTCGAATGTCGATAATGTTAGCGCTTAGGCGTCAACGCTGAATAGTCTGTACCCGTTGGGTTGCCGTACAACGTGGCAAGAATATCCATCGCAGTGTTACTCCATGAACCAAAATAGCCATCAAGGTGAGTATACATACCCATCGCATGCGCCATTTCATGGATAACAATGTCAGTATCCCAACCACATTGACCATTACCCATATTCACCCAAAGAAGCTCATCGTTCGAGTAGTTCTGTGTTAATGGATCGATAAGCAATGCCATGCTTCCGTCATAAGGCGCGATGGATGCGTTTGCACACATGGATTTCGGATCATTGGAATATTCGTGGCTGTAGAAACCCGTTCCTTGAGCAATCACGATACCACCGATGATGCTGTGACTGTTTTTGAAACTGTCTTCGTTGTACGTGCCATTGCCGACATTCTGATTCGCGATACCGTGATTTCGATAAACACCCAAATCTTCAGTGACAAGTTGAACATCGCTAAACACATCACCTAATCGCGCTTCAATTGTAGTGACTGCATTCGCGATAGACGGAGGCGGCGCAGAGCCATCTTTTGACACATAGTACAAAGGAATTTGAGTGTCGGTATCAAAACGCACTGTCCCTTGTTGCACCAGCTCGTTGCCCCAAACCCTATCAGTAAATAGCGGGGGAAAACCTGTCGAATAGTTTGTTTGCTTCACCAAACTAAGAAGCTTCGAATCATCAACTGACTCGTTCTTTGCTTCATCATCACTACCACAAGCAGCCAGTAGAAACGCACTCAGCGCAAGCACGCCCGCTTTTTTACATTGTTTAAATTTCACGCATAAACCTCATATTTATTAAATATTTAATGCGTAGAAACTTATATATATAAAAAATCACCTTTCCTATGAGCCAGAACAAGGTTTATTGATAAATTACACTATTTTACAAAAGGTTAGATTCACACCGTTTGCATCACTCGAATTTCTGCTATTGGCAGCTATCAAAACCTGTTGCTAGCGAAGATGAATGGATAGAGAGATGACTGAATCGAAGGCACAACCGCGTGTCTCTATCTTCTAACAAGGCATTATCGATGGTCATCATCGTTTTCCACCGCCAAAGACATCAACACATACTTATCACGAGCAATGAAACCCGCTTTGCTATACAGCATTTGGGCGCTGGTATTTCGCTTCGCGACCTCGAGATGAAGCGCCTTAACATCAAGCTTCCTTGCTTCTCTTTTTATGGCCACCAATACCTCAGTACCGATCCCTTTCCCGCGAAAGGACTTAGATAGGAAGAACTCATCGACGAATGCATCAAACCCATTGAACTCAATACTAAAGCCCAAACACAGCGCAATGTAGCCAGCAAGGTGACCGTCACTGTAGATCAGCCAGACACACCCAAAATCAGGGTTATTGAGCAGTTTTCGAACGGCATTTTCACGCATCGACTCTGTGCTCTCAATCTCTTCAAAAGCATGATAGTCGGCGACCAAAGGTAATATCAGTGCAAGATCATCAAGTGATGATCGCTGTAGCGTCGTCATGCTCATGGTTACCTGTCCTTGAAAGGCGAATTGATGCATCTTCGGGTGATAAGACATCACATTCTAAGCAATGTACTTGGTACGTTTTGATACCGCATTGAGAGTATGGAACAGAAGAGAATAAAGCACTAACACCTTGGTATTGAGTGTCAGCGCTTTGCGTCAACGAGGGAGAACTTAAGGCAATCGATGGGTTGCGCAGATTTTGTTGCCTGACGGATCGCGTAAATACCCTAAGTAAAGATTCATCACGGCTGATTCTCTGACACCCGGAGGCTCTTCACAGGTAGTACCGCCGTTTGCCAAACCCGCATCATGAAACGCGTTAACCAGTTCAGGACTCGCAACAGCAAAGCCAATGGTACTGCCATTCCCATGACTCGCAGGCTCACCGTTGATCGGCTTAGTAAGGGCGAAAACGCCTGTTGGCGTAAAGTAGAAGCATCTCCCTTTAGGGTCGAACACCCCTTCGCCATACCCCAACGTACCTAAAATCGCATCGTAAAAGACTTTGGATTTTTCCATGTCGTCCACACCTAGCATTACGTGACTGAACATTCGTATTTCCTTTGTTGTTTTAGGTTATATCGAATGAATACCGTATCACCGATAGTTAGCCCGCCGACATGATTGCCTGCGTTTTCTAGATGCTCGGTTCAATTTTAAGATAAATGTCAAAATCAACAAACATTCATGGGCTTACCTCGACGAAATTAGGAAAGTGTAAATTTCACCTCAAATGACATCCATTTTGCTAGTTTGATCGTGGTCAATCAGACATCAATCAATGCTTGGTTTCGATGTTCAAATGACATCAGATTGCTACTATTCCTCCGTGTTTCCTTTTCTCGGTTCTTCTCATGTCTTCGAATATGGACCATGTGCTACTCAATATCGCATTGAACCTCAGCTCAAACCTTGCCAGCGAGAAACAGTATCAACATTTGATTGACGGAATGAGTGACGTCTTTCCCTGTGATGCCAGCGCCTTGTTTATTTTTGATAAAGATGGCTTCCTCACGCCCGTGGCTGTCAAAGGGCTTTCCAGCTCAGTGCTTGGGCGTCGGTTTTTCCCAAAATCTCACCCACGCCTTGAAGCCATCGTCGAAACCAAAAAACCAGTCCGTTTCGATGCAAACTGCCAGCTACCCGACCCTTTTGACGGTGTGTTACTCACGGAAGATGCATCCATTGATGTGCATGATTGCATGGGGTGCAGCTTGTATGTTGACGGGCACTTGGTTGGTGCTCTCACCATGGATTCATTAACCGTGGGCGCGTTTGATCATATCGAACCCGTCGCGATTGAGACCTTTGCTGCGTTAGCCGCTGCCACGCTGCGAAATATGGGTTTGGTGAACGCACTAAAAGCACAAAATCACAAACAAAAATCAGTCACCGAAACCCTGATCCAACAAGCGCGTTCGTTGCAAGGCGACATGATTGGACTCAGCCCCCAAATGCAGCAGCTTCGCAACAATATTGCCACGGTTGCGAAATCGGATTATGCCGTGTTAATCACTGGAGAAACCGGCACCGGGAAAGAGTTGGTCGCGCACAGCGTCCATGCGCAATCAAGCCGAAGCGACAAACCCATGATCTACGTGAACTGTGCAGCATTGCCTGAAGGGTTGGCAGAAAGTGAGCTGTTTGGCCATGTCAAAGGCGCGTTTACCGGTGCCACCAGCAACCGGGCGGGAAAATTTGAACTGGCCGATGGTGGAACCCTGTTCCTCGATGAAGTGGGTGAACTGCCCTTGGTGCTGCAAGCAAAGCTGCTTCGCGTGATCCAGCAAGGCGAGTTACAACGTGTCGGCAGCGATAAACACTTGCTGGTGAACGTGCGCATTGTGGCTGCCACCAACCGAATGTTAGAAAAGGAAGTAGACGCAGGCCATTTCCGTGCAGATCTTTTCCATCGCTTAAATGTCTTCCCAATCGCTGTGCCTGCGCTGCGCAAACGTGAAGGCGACATTCCTGTGTTAGCGGGCTATCTGCTAGAAAAAGTGCGTCACCAATTTAATGTGCCGAACCTTCACATTCATGCAAAAGCCTTAGCCATGCTGGAAGAGCAACCTTGGCCTGGAAACGTGCGCGAATTAGAACACTCGCTCACTCGATCAGCGTTGCGTGCTATCCAAGCACAATGTCACACCATTGAAATGGGGCATTTTGATGTCGTCTCAGTGAATAATGATGTCAAAAACACATCGCACTATTTCCCGCCAAACCATCATGGTATGCGTGAATTGGTAGAAACCTATCAGCGTGACCTTATTTCCCATGCGCTTGAAAAAACGGGCGGTATTTGGGCAAAAGCCGCGGAGTTTTTGCACATGGACAGAGGCAATCTCTATCGCATGGGCAAGAAGCTCGGCATTCATCGCTGAGGTTTACTTCACCACCATTCATACGTCGATGTAAAAAAGACAACACCCTCGTTGTCTTTTTTACACTTTCGCCCTTTCGAAAACTCATTTATTCCTATATTTATCAACAAGATAAACATTGGCACAAACCCTGCAATTCCAGTGCATCAATTGAATTAAATCAATAAACACTGGAGACCCACTTATGTTCTGTATTCAATGTGAGCAGACAATTCAAACCCCAACCATCAAAGGCTGCTCATTCGCAAAAGGGATGTGCGGCAAAACGGCAGAGGTCTCAGATCTGCAAGATGTGTTGGTGTACGCATTGCAAGGGGTATCTTTCTGGGCGGATCTCGCGCGCAAATTCGACATCATTAATGATGAAATCAACCACTGGGCACCGAAGGCATTTTTCTCGACGCTCACCAACGTTAACTTCGACCCTGAGCGAATTCTTGAACTCACACATAAAGCGTCTGTATTCAAAGCGCACCTTGAACAACACGTACGCGCGGCTTATCAATTAGCGGACAAAGCTCTACCTGAATTGCCAGACGTTGCCTCGTTTGGAATGCCAGATACCGCAGAAGCGATCCTTGCCTTCGCGCCACAGGTTGCCGTTAACCGTGGTAAAGACAGTGTGCATGAAGATGTCATTGGTCTGCGTCTATTGTGCTTGTATGGTTTGAAAGGTGCCGCAGCCTATATGGAGCACGCACTGGTATTGGGTCAAACCAACAACGAGATTTATGCTGAATATCATCAGATCATGGCGTGGCTCGGCACAGACCCAGAAGATTTGGGTGCGCTGCTTGATTGCTCAATGAAAATTGGCTTGATGAATTACAGCGTCATGGAAATGCTGGATTCTGGCGAGACTCAAACCTTTGGCCACCCAGCGCCAACCCAGGTCAACGTGAAGCCAGTCAAAGGCCAATGCATTTTGGTTTCAGGTCATGATTTACATGACCTTGAGAAAATTTTGCAACAAACCGAAGGCAAAGGCATTAACGTCTACACCAATGGCGAGATGCTACCCGCCCACGGCTATCCAGAACTGAACAAATACCCTCACCTTGTCGGCAACTACGGCAGTGCATGGCAAAACCAACAAAAAGAATTCGCCAACTTCCCTGGCGCGATTGTGATGACATCAAACTGCTTACTGAACCCAAATGTCGGTCAGTATGCAGATCGTCTCTTCACACGCAGTATTGTTGGCTGGCCGGGTGTTGCACATATTGAAGGTGATGACTTCAGCATGGTGATCGACGCGGCGCTAGCGCAACCGGGTTTCCAATACGACGAAATCGAACACATGATCACCGTCGGTTTTGGTCGTAATGCACTGATGAACGCAGCACCCGCTGTGATTGATGAAGTGAAAAAAGGCAACATCAGCCACTTCTTCTTGGTCGGCGGTTGTGATGGTGATAAATCAGAGCGCAGCTACTTCACCGATTTTACCGCTCAAGCGCCTTCAGATTCCGTGATCCTGACGCTGGCCTGCGGCAAATTCCGCTTCAATAAAAACCAATTCGGCGACATTAATGGCATTCCACGTCTATTGGACGTGGGCCAATGTAACGATGCGTATTCCGCCATTCAACTGGCATTGGCACTGGCGAAAGAATTTGATTGCGACATCAACGAATTGCCACTGACCCTTGTGCTGTCTTGGTTCGAACAAAAAGCGATCGTTATTTTGCTGACCTTGTTTGCGCTAGGCGTGAAAGGCATTTATACCGGTCCAACCGCGCCAGCCTTCTTAACAGATAACCTCATCGCCATCATTCAAGAAAAGTTCGACATGCGTTCGATCTCAACCGTTGAAGCAGACCTAAAAACAATCCTCGCGGCGTAATCTCTCGAGGTCATCAACAACAGCCCTGTTTGCTGCTTTCCCAAGCAAGTAAGGGCTGATTTTTTCCTATATTTCTTCCTGTTTTGTCTTTAGAGCGATCGATATATGTTCAGTGCGTGGCAACAAAACCAACCCATCCAGATGGTATGTAAGGATAAATGGCATGAAACACCAGATACCGTCAGCATTAAACTCAATGTGCCTTCTCAACCAACGCATTACACCTTCAAACCCGGGCAGTTTGTGTCTCTGGGCATTGAAATCGAAGGAAAAACAGAATATCGCGCCTACTCATTGAGCTCAGTACCGGGCGACGATTGCCTGCAACTCACCATTAAGCGTGTCGATAACGGACGCGTGTCTAATCACATTGTTGATCACCTAGACATTGGTGGTCGTGTGTCAGTCCTAAAGCCAGCGGGCGAATTTAACTGCGAGGATTGCCCACCTAAAACAGACGATGACAACAAGCCCCGTGTATTACTCATCAGTGCGGGCTGCGGCATCACACCCGTCTATTCCATGGCGAAGTTCTGGCTTCAAACGCGACACGATCTTGATATCGTTTTTCTTCATGTGGCAAAAGACACCGCGCATACCATCTATCTCGATCAGCTCGAAACCTTAAATGCATTGAACAACAATTTTTCGCTCAAGCTCCTGTTAAAAGATGCCGGCGATACGCTGCACCCTCAAGGAAGATTGAGCCCATCATGGCTAAAAAAATTGGTGCCAGACCTTCAATTTCGTTCGGTGTACTTATGCGGCCCAGTGTCCTTCATGGCGGACGTTCGCAGCCATTTAGCCGCAGAAGGCGTTGATATGACGCATTTTCATGAAGAGAGCTTTACGCCGTCTATCGACAACATGAAGCCTCGTACCACGCAAGAGAAACCCAATGAAAAATCGGTAGCTTCTTCCAGCGAATCAGGCGTTCACGTTCATATTCCAGCATTTGGACAAACAGTAGAAACGCAACGGGGGGAAACACTCGCCGATGTGTTAGAAGGCGCAGGCTTGCCCATTATCGTGGCCTGTCGCAGCGGTATTTGTGGATCGTGCAAATGCAAAGTCTCTAACGGACAAGTTAAATCAACCAGCCAGGAAACCCTGACAGAAGAAGAAATTGCACAAGGCTATGTGCTCGCATGTTCTTCAACGTTGTCAGGAGACATTGATATCGATCTATAAAACCTCATGTGATTGCGCGCAAAATTCCTTGAGCAGTTTGCCTCTAAATCACTTTGTTTATTCAACAAGGTTGTCTTTAGATAATGCGAAAATCGTCACCTTTATCTGCAGGAAAAAGGCCACAGGACATGATTCGACACAATCGCCCTACCTTGCCCCTCCTCGACAATTGCGGAGGGCATCAACACCGCTATTTCAATGATCATTCCCCGCCTTCTTTTCGATGAACGCGACCAACGCCTTCTGGTACACATGTCGCCACCATTCTCATGATCGCTTCTCCAGGTATTTTGCTATGGCCTAATGCCCGGATTTTACTTTGTATCATTTCCTGCCAACGCCTTTGTGGCGAATTCTTCTACGCTGGGAAAAGATAGATCGCCTTGGACACGCGCAATGACATCGAACTCTGACGAAAAACAGCCTGTCGACACTCAACAAAATCGCATTGAAGCAGAACTGGCAGAACCTACACCCACACATACAGACACAACAAACGCACAGGTCACGGAACAGCCGACCAAAATCGTTCGTCGGTTTGTGTCGCGTCATCGAAGCCCGCTGTCAGTGCTGTTGCTTTCCGCCATTGTTGGCCTGTTCGCAGGTTTACTGTGCACGGCTTTCGACATGGTGATTGATTGGGTCGTTAACGAACGTTCGCACTGGGTGCAAACTGACGGAGGCGTCGATGTTCTAACGATTGCTGCCGTGGTGATCACCAGCGCCTTGCTCTCTGCTTTTGGTTTTTTCTTGGTTAACCGCATTGCACCAGAAGCCGCGGGTTCCGGCATTCCTGAAATTGAAGGTGCATTGGACAACCTCAGGCCCGTCCGTTGGTGGCGCGTTATTCCCGTGAAATTCTTTGGCGGTGTCGGCGCAATTGGCGCGGGGCTCGTACTGGGGCGCGAAGGGCCTTCTGTACAGATGGGCGCGAGTGTTGGGCGCATGCTCACCGATATTTTCCGCATTAAAGATGATGAAGGGCGTCATACCTTGCTGGCGTCTGGCGCTGCAGCAGGGCTTGCGGCAGCGTTCAATGCTCCGCTGGCAGGGATCATGTTTGTGGTCGAAGAAATGCGGCCGCAGTTTAAATACAACCTCATCTCCATCAAAGCCGTGATGATTGCAGCGATAACTGCCACTGTCGTGTACCGGAGTCTGCAAGGACAAGGGGCGATGATCCCTTTACCGGCGCATTCCGATGTGCCATTGACCGCCTTAGCGCTGTTTCTGGTGTTAGGGCTGATCTTTGGTTTTATTGGCGTGATGTTTAACCGCATGGTTGTGATCACCATGGACAGTTTTGAGCGCTTCCACCAGCACGACACCAAACGGTTCGTCGCTGTCGGCGCGGGGCTTGGGGCGATGTTCGGTTTGATGCTCTTTCTACTGCCGACACTCACAGGTGAAGGCGTCGAACTCATTCCCGATTCCGTCCATGGCGATTTCGCCCTTTCCATGTTGGCGTTGCTGTTCATTGCCCGCTTGATCACCACCCTCGTCTGTTTTGGGTCCGGTGCGCCCGGTGGTGTGTTTGCGCCTATGCTGGCGCTAGGTACACTGTTCGGCACAGGTTTTGGGCTGTTTTGCATGCACCTTTTCCCGCACATGGACATCACCGCAGGCATGTTTGCCGTGGCGGGCATGGGGGCGCTTTTTGCTGCCACCGTGCGTGCGCCGATCACGGGCATTTTATTGGTGATGGAACTCACACATAACTACGAGTTGATATTACCACTGCTCATTACAACCTTAGGCGCAACCATGACGGCACAAGTAATGGGCGGTAAACCGCTTTACAGTCAGTTGTTACAACGCACCTTGGCAAAACAAAAAGCCATTCAAAGTGATGCTGAAAACGACGTAGAAAGCGAGGAAAAAACAGAAAGATCGGGTGACGACACACAACCTAGCCACACACAACCAACTGGTGCAAAAACTAAGTCATAAACGACACCGCCGCGCCAATCACAAAGAAGAAGCACGGCGGAATTCAAGATGAGGAACGCGCATTAGGGCAAAGCGTGTTTTTCTTTTCGACGCTGCAGAATCACCCTAGCCATGTATGCCACCACCACAAGGTTTACGACCAATGCCAGCACGGGAAGCATTTTCCCTTCTGTTGCTACGGCATAGATTTCAAAAGGCAGATAAATACCGCCGCTCGCTAACGCAAACCATTCCGTCCACGCATACCCACGCCAAAGCCCAAATGCTTCCACTAACCTTACCGTCGCATACAGCACTGAGCCTAAAGCCAACAATGTTAGGTTGTGATCGTTGATCTTGTAGGCTGAGTGCATGATCACACTGGGTATTTCACTGGCAGGGTTTAAGTGCAAATGTTGCAGCAAGGCTTCGCAAAGGTGTTGAATTTCTTTCCCACCTAATTCATGCAAAGCAAAACCCACAGCCAAAGAGAGCACACCTTTCAATGCCTCCAACGCTGCGATTGCTTTTAACCCCTTGGGAGTTTGTCCTACCACACTCATGCTACTGTCCGTCTCATTGGCTCCGACGTATTCTTTCGTTTTAATGCCGTTAAAGATTGGCTAACTTAATACGCCGCCGTCGTAGCAAGGGCAAGAAAAAAGGCCCTTTCGGGCCTTTTCGGGTTTGTTGCTGTGTTCGGTTTTTGTTACACCGAGTGTACGAAGTAGAGCTGCGCTTTCATTCTAATAATGATGCCGCGAACCACATCAAGGAAACTCATGAATGCGATGGGCTTTTCGCCCGAGACCCAAGCCAACCCAACCGCACCGACAGGAATGTCATACCCTTCAGGCTCTTCTAGCTTCAGGCGAACAAAATGGTGTTTGTTCTTCAGGTTTGATCCCGTCGTCACGCGGACACCCTCTTCGAGTGCCAGCAATTTACCTTGTGATTCACCGGTCGCTTCTATAATGCCTTCAACTTCTGCTTTGAAGATTTTTCCCGGATACACAGGGCTTGCAAACTCCGCATATTGACCGACTTTGACGTTACGAATCGCTTGGTGATTCACACGCATCAAGACGTATTTTTCATCGGTGTACATATGTAAGCGCGGTAACACGCCCACATATTGACCTTCGCGCATAATGAAGTTGGTCACATACCCATCTGCAGGCGCAGTGATTTGAGTTTGTTCTAAATTCCATTGCGCTTGAGAAACAGCTTCAACGGCATTATCGAGTTCTGCACGTTTGGCAGCGACAGCAAGCACGGATTTCTCTTGGCTTAATCGGGCATGTTCCACGCCGATCTCCGCTTTTACAATCTGCGTTTCAAGCGTACTTACCTGCGATTTCGCCAATTGCACTTTGTTACGTTGTTCATCAAGTACCGAGGTCGCGACCGTGTTCGGTGCTTTTCGGTTCTGTTCAACATAACGATTCAACTGACTCACTTTCCATTTCGTGTCTTCTTGCGCTGCACTTAGTTGGCTTTCAAGCACATTCAAGTCAGCTTTCGTTGCCTGGTATTGTTGCTCCGTCAAGGTGACATCTTGCTTAGAGACATCCAATGCAACTTGCGCAGAGTTCTCTGCCACCACGGCACGGTTCAATGCAATTTGATACGGCTCATCTTCGATGGAATACACCAACTGGCCTTTCTTTACTCCTTCGTTTGGCGAAACGAAAATCTCGTCAACGTTACCACGCACTTGGCTTGAACCCGGACGAAGCTGAATATGCGGAGATTGAACAACCGAGCCGCCAGAGAGATCCATTGGCGTGTAGTTCAGCAAGCCAATCCATACGAATAACAACCATGCACCGCCTCCAATGTAGGCGAACAACTTGCTATATAAGTTCCAAGGCATACCCACCATGCGAAGGAGGTAGATAAACAACGCCCATACCGCTAAACCTTCAAGCATTGGTTTTCTCCTCTTTGTTCACATCTTGATCGCCTTGCTCTGGCAGGGTGTGTTGCGAGACGGAAACGCCCTCAGAAGCTTGCTCTTTTTCTTCATCATTGGATGTTCTTGCAGGTTCACGCCAAATATCGCGAATGCGGCGAAGCGCTTGGTCGCTATCCACAAAGGCAACAATGACCGCCACCACCCATACCCAATGCCACAAAAAGCCTATCCACGTGAGTGCCGTGATCAGCCCCATCTGCTGATGTTGCTTTTTCTTTGCCTTGCTGACAGGCAGTTCATGAATTTTCCAGAACCCGAACGCAATGGCGCAAACGGAACCCACTAAAACCACGGCCGCAATAACATGCAGCACAGTATCCGTTGAAGCATCAACAAAAGGTGTCGCCAAAAGGCTCATCACTGTCTCCAAGAAATAACAAGAGAACAGATAGTTACATTGATGTCTCTTTTGTGCAACATAAAGGAACGATTGATTCACTATTTCGTGTATATTGATCGAATCTATCCAAAATAATGGCAGAGCATGATCGACATTACTTTTTGCCGAATGGCGTACATCAAGCCGCTTCTCAACGGTGTTATGCAGGTTTATCGACTCGATATTTCGCAGATTGGTATCCCTCATTCCCTCTACGCCGACGACATGGCATTGATCCCTCATTCGGAAATTAACCGTTGGTTACGCACGATTGTCACACTGACTGGGGAGCGACATTTCCCCTTTCGCATTGCCGAGTTTCTTGATGTGGCAAACATCCATGTTTGCGCCAACTGGTTAACATCCGCCCCTGACTTATCCATTACGTTCCGACGCATCAATTACGGCATGAGTTGTTTTCATTCGAGTGGTCATTACGTTGGTCGTCAGTCAGGTCATATCCTCAAGTGGTGTTATCACAATACGTTTACTGAAGATGTTACCGACGTCGATGCCTTGCGTGTCGCCATCATGTTTACGCAAGTTCTACGTCATTTCTCATCCCCCGCTGTGAATACCTCCAACGATGGCACCACTAATGGCTTTCAACGGCAGGGAAAGAGTAAAACCCCACCCTATTCACCCTTAATGGTTCGCCTTGCTGGCACAAATATCGATGTGGAAGAAGCAGAAGCATGGTTTGGCTGTCAGGTCATATCGGGTTGTGAGCAGACCGAAGTATGGTTTGATACAAAACTATTGTTGCTCGAACACACCACATCAATAGAGGAAAATCGAGAAGCGGTACTGTCACTGAATGAACTGGATGAATTGGTCAACATGCCCCAACGGGATGACCCCACTAAAGCACTTTACGAAGTGGTGAGCTATGCGCGGTATTACGGCATGCCGACGGTAGAGCACGTCGCAAATCTATTGGCACTGTCACCTCAGCAACTGCAGCGTCGATTACAAAAGCTTGGGTTCTCGTTTACCAGCATCTTGGCGTATGTGCTGAATAACATCGCCGTGCGTTACTTACTCAAAGGCTATGCGCCAGACGACATCGCAAAACTGCTCGGCTACACGAATCCACAGAGTTTTATTAAAGCCTTCAAACGTGTTCGAGGTTGCACGCCGAATGAGTATCTACGCCACCTCAACCTGTAAACATCGAGATGGTCATCCACACGTGTCACACCCAAACCACACATGAATTTCGGCCCTATATCAGCGACAGACCAGAAAATATGCGGGCTCAACCGAGAACTTCACTGAAGCGTGATCATTCTTTGAACACTCAAGCTCGCGCCTCTTCCCTTTTTGATGAGAAACACAGTAAACTCAGAATGTTCTGAACGATCGGAACATCACAATTAATTATTCTCAGGGCGGGGCGAAATTCCCCACCGGCGGTATGTCAGTGAATGCCATTGACGAGCCCGCGAGCGCCCGAACCTAGTTCGGGGTCAGCAGACTTGGTGAGATGCCAAGGCCGACGGTTAAAGTCCGGATGAAAGAGGATGATATGTTTACCCATTCAGCAGCTGCTTTCGGCATCTGCTGATCGGTAAATTGTGCGTATTCGAATTCTCGAATGCCGCTCATCTATGCCCTGATTCTGGTACGTACTATAGGAGTTACCATGAATCAGACACACACTTCGCTACTTGCTCCACTAGGCACCCCATTCGAACGCGTTGAAGCCGCGCTAGAAGCACTTCGTCAAGGTAAAGGCGTATTGCTGCTCGACGACGAAGATCGCGAGAATGAAGGTGACATCATCTATTCTGTCGACCACCTCACCCATCAACAGATGGCACTCATGATCCGCGAATGCAGCGGCATCGTTTGTTTGTGCCTGCCAGAAGCTCAGGCGGACAAACTTGAGCTGAACCCGATGGTGGCAGACAACAACAGCGCAAACCAAACTGCATTCACTGTTTCAATCGAAGCAAAGATCGGTGTGACAACAGGAGTTTCGGCAGCAGATCGTGTTACCACAATCAAAACCGCCGCAAACCCAGATGCACAGCCTTCTGATTTGGCACGTCCTGGCCATGTATTCCCGCTTCGTGCACGTAACGGCGGCGTATTAACACGTCGTGGTCACACTGAAGGCACAATTGATTTGATGCAAATGGCAGGGTTGTCACCCGCTGGTGTGTTGTGTGAAGTGCAAAACGAAGATGGCTCAATGGCCAAAACGCCAGAAATCATCGCATTCGGTGAGAAGCACGACATGCCAGTATTGACCATTGAAGACATGGTGCAATACCGCTTGATGCAGGCAGAAAAAATCGCCTGAATTTCGGGCGATCATTCACATGACGGCTAGCGAGCTAACGAGCTAACGA
>NZ_MDAG01000033.1:15652-38992 GCF_002876705.1 Enterovibrio norvegicus
TCTACATCTACATCTACATCCATGTTCGCAGTTCAATGATTCAACGATCGCATGGTCACTTGTTAGGCAAACAGCACGCCCTTCACAAAAATCATTACACGACGAAACGTCTGAATCTAATTATTTACCCAAGCGTACAAAACATATCCAGATCGTAAAAAATCCTTATTAATTCACTCACTTTCGTTAACTCTTCCATTCAAAGCTGTCAGCATTTGCATTCACACACCGTGCACATGTCGGCAATAAACATTCACACCGTGATTATGATGAGAATCTTTGTTCATTAGCATAAGTAGCGCGAATTGATGCTTAGCGTCATAAACATCACAATTCCAATGGTTTACATATCAATGGAGAGATACACCGATGGGACGCCACTTTCAGCTTATTGACAAGCCAACCTTCTTTGGCGCGTTAGGGCTCCTCTTTTCCGTGATCATCCCACTTCTTGTTTGGCCTACACAGGGCGCAGAGTGGATAGCAATCGCGAAAACCTTTATGACCGACAAGCTCGGTTTCCTTTACCTTGCTCTTGGTATTGGCGCTTTCTTTTTTATGGCTTACATCGTGTTCAGCGATATTGGCCAAATCAAACTTGGCGATGCTGACGAAAAGCCTGAATTCGCTACAGGATCATGGGCTGCCATGCTTTTCTGTGGGGGTATCGGTGCAAGTATCCTTTACTGGGGTACCATCGAATGGGCTTACTACTACCAGAATCCACCTTTCCAACTGGAAGCAGGCAGTGAAGAAGCCGTTCGCTGGGCAGCGACTTACGGTATTTTCCACTGGGGTCCAATTGCATGGTCAATCTACCTGATCCCTGCGATTCCAATCGCTTACTTCTTCTATGTGCGTAAGCAACCCGTATTGAAAGTCTCCGCCGCGCTGATGCCAGTGATTGGCGAAGCTCGCAGTCACGGTAAAACGGGCAAGTTGGTTGATGTGCTGTTCATCTTTGGCTTGTTAGGCGGCGCTGCAACCACGTTGGGTCTTGCTGCACCGTTGATCAACGAAGGTATCAGCTACCTGTTCGGTATTCCGTCTTCAACCATGTCACAAATCGGCGTGTTGTTGCTGTGTACTGCACTGTTTGCTTACTCGTCTTACAAAGGCATGGATGAAGGCATCAAGGTACTGAGTAACATCAACTTCTGGGGTGCATTAGGTCTGCTAGCGTTTGTACTGTTCGCTGGTCCAACCCTGTTCATGCTGGAAACCGGCCTAGATTCAGTTGGCCGCATGCTGTCTAACTTCTTCGTGATGGCAACATGGGCAGAACCCTTCGGCGGATACGGCACGTTTGAAGACACCCACTTCCCACAAGATTGGACCATTTTCTACTGGGCATGGTGGCTAGTATTCGCACCAAGCATGGGCTTGTTCGTCGCGCGTATCTCACGCGGTCGTACCATCAAGCAAATGGTGTCAGGTTCTATCTTCTTCGGTTCACTGGGCTGTGCACTGTACTTCATGATCTTGGGTAACTACGGTCTGTCGCTACAACTGTCTGGTCAGCTTGATGTGGTGAGCATCCTGAATAGCGAAGGTCCAACTCGCGCGATTTTCTCTATCCTTGAAACCTTGCCGATGAGCACCGTGGTGATCGCTGTGTTCACCGTATTGTGTATCATCTTCACCGCAACAACGTTTGACTCCATCTCGTTCATTCTGGCGTCTGTCGTGCAGAACAACGTGACTGAAGACCCAATGCGTTGGAACCGTTTGTTCTGGGCATTCACCCTGTCATTCATGCCTTCGGTATTGATGTTCATGGGCGGTCTCGCAACGCTTCAAACTGCGGCCATCGTGGGTGGTTTACCACTGTTGGTTATCACCGTCATGCTGATGGTTTCTGGTGTGAAGGCAGCGACATTCGACCTTTCTCATCAAGAAGGCTATGTCGACCCTGTTATCAACATTGAAGAGTTCGCAGACATTGACCCTTGGTCAAAAGAAGGCATGGCGATGGCACAATTTGAACGCCTGAAAGACGAAGCGGTTGCCGCTGCGGAAGAAGAGCGCGAAAAATTGAACGCGATTTGGAACCTGAAGAAAGAGATTCGTGCCACTGCCCTTTCACACGGCGAGTCTGGCATGGAGCTGGGTGACGCACCGCAAGAACAATTAGACGAAATCCAACGTCTGACTGACGAAGCAATGGCAGCTAAAGAGCACAAGCTACAAGCCTCAGAAGCCGCTCAACATGCTCGCATGACGTTCAATGAGTTAATGCGCGAACGCAAACGTCTGGAAGAAGAAAACCAAGACGACATGAAGCCTGCATAACTCAGTAACACCTCCCCCTATGAAAAGGCCGAGAAATCGGCCTTTTTTGCGAGTTAAAACAAACGTTAAGATATAGTTTTTAGATAAGATAGCTGCCTTTATTTTTCTACTCTAGGCAACTCCTCAATGAAAAAACTTTTAATCGCATCTCTTTTCACCCTCCCTCTAGTTTCCTTCAACTCCTTCGCCGTTTTTGGTGAAAAAGACATTAAACAAGATCATATATGTCATGTTTCCAATGGCGTTGAAGCCAAGAAACAATGTAAAGACGGTGACGTTCTCATGTGGCTACCGAATAGCTTTGGCAACGAACAGTATCCCGTTCTTTATACAGCTTTGTTTTGCGACTTCACCCAGCAAGTAACCCATACAGTAGGTGGTACTACGTGTATTTTCACGTCCAAACGAAAAGCTCAATGGGCTCAGTTTGGTGTAGAATAATTGCTGTAATTTAACCAGTTACCTTTGTTTGGATACGCCGAAAAAGCACTTTCATGAAAAGAAACGCATGAAACTCGATGTTGAGGTGTATGCGGGTGGGCTTGTTGAATTGCAGTGCGAAAAGAAAACAAGAAGATGTCACTGCCCACCAGCGAGCAGTGACATTAAAATCATTTCTCTACGAACATATGATTGGCTTTGGTAACGCCTCGATCGTAGGTGCAGAAGGTGTCTGTCGCGGCTTCGGTTTTACTGTGAATTTTAATATTGGTAATCACTTCCACTGCGCCCGCGTCATAACACGCTTGCTGCGCTTTCTTCACGATTTCCAGTAAGTAGTTCAGCTCCCCTTTCATGGTCGTTTCCATGGCACCAACTTGATACGGCACATCGGCGGCTTTTACGACCTCAATTGCTTTATCCACCACTTCAAAGTTATTCCCTTCTTTCAATCGAGGGATCACTTGGAAAGCCACAAAAACATCTGGAACCATCGCATTTTCTGTCGACATTGGTTTCTCATTTTATAAAGTTAACGCTATCTGGATACTACCATTTTCTTGCACACAGAGAATGCATTGAAACGTCGATAAGGCGGCGATTTCGGGTTGCTAATTCAAATGGTGAGAGGATAATGCGCCCTCTCCTCTTGCTGGAAAAAGTGCTCTAAATGCGTCTTGATAAGTTTGTTTGTAAAAGCACCACGTTAACCCGCTCCGACGCCATCCAATACATTCAACATGGCGCTGTTTCGGTAAACGGAGAGATCGTGAAAAACGAAAGATCGCAGGTGCATGAAAGCAACTCGGTAATGCTAAACGGTGAAACACTCTCGCCTCGCCCTTTCCGCTACATATTGATGCACAAACCAGCAGGCACCATTTGTTCCAATGTGGATGAAGCCTATCCGTCTTTGTTTAACGGCACCCATATCGAGCACACGGAAGAACTGCACATCGCAGGACGATTAGACGCAGACACAACGGGTTTGGTTTTGATCACTGACGATGGGCATTGGTCTTTTAATATCACTACACCCAGCAAGCACTGTGAAAAAGTCTATCGCGTCGGGCTTTCTCGTCCCATCCGTGATGATGCAGCAGAGCAATTTGAACGCGGCGTCCTGTTACAGGGCGAAAGCAAACCAACATTGCCCGCCAAGCTCAACATCGTTAGCCCTAAAGAGGTCACGCTCACCATCACCGAAGGGAAGTTCCATCAAGTAAAGCGCATGTTTTCTGCGATTGGAAATCGCGTCGTTTCGTTACATCGCGAGCGTATCGGAGAGATATTACTTGATGTAGAAGAAGGAAAATGGCGTTTTCTCTCAGAGGGTGAAGTAGCGTCGTTCAGGCACTGATACTCAAAAACAAAAAAACGCAGAGACATTCATCTCTGCGCCCTAAACATTGTTTCTGTTTGTTGAATATTGGTAAGGCTGCGAATTAACGCTCACCTTGCACTTCAAATTCATCAAACACCAAACGCGCTTTGCCGTCTTCTTGGATTTTCCAATGTTCGCGGTGCACAACGCCAAATGCTTTATTCATTGTCCAATCAGCACTGAGGATGAAACCCTCATCGCCTTCCGCTGCTTCCCACTTCACATTGGTGTAATTCACGTCAGCGAAGCCTTGGTCCATGATTTGCTGCCAAAACGCTTGGATTTCTTCGCGCCCCGTAAACTCACCAAATGGACGCGCTTTCATTAATGTTGTGTGATCAGCATACTGCGCTGCACAGCCCGCTGCATCCTGATTGTTGAAGGCTTCTTGCCACGCTTCAATGCCAGCTTTGTAGGTAGAGAGCTGTTCTTCATTATTCATTAATTTAGCCTTGTCTTAAATATGTGAAAGGACTTAGTGTAGAAACATGATTAGATAAGATAAATAAAGTAAAACAAACGCATTGTTCGCCCATACAAAACAATATGAATAAACTTAGAAAAATGACCTTGTTCATGAACGTGGTCGAAGCAGGATCCATCACAAAGGCAGCGGACAAACTCGATATCTCGAAGTCCGTCGTTAGTCAGTCCTTAAAACAACTCGAAGAAGAGCTGGCGACGACCTTGCTTAAAAGAACAACGCGTCGCCAATCTCTGACCCAAACGGGTGAACAGTTCTACAAATACTGCTGTGAAATGCATCGGCTCGCAGAGCAAGCATGGGAAGACATGAAGATTCAGCAGACTGTGCCAAAGGGGAAGATCACCCTCACGGCACCGAACGCGTTAATGTCTTCATTGGTTGTCCCTGCGCTGCTGGACACGTTCGCTGAGTTTCCAGATGTGGAGTTGGATCTGATCAACGATGACAGCCAGCTCGATTTGATGGAGAACAATATCGATCTTGCCATTCGAGCGGGTAATTCCGCGCACAGCAATTACAAACAGCGCCGCATTGGGGAATTTCGCGACGTGCTGTGCAGTGCTGTAGGCAATGATTCCCCCATGGATGAAGTGCCCTATGTGGTTCATCAATGGCAACCACGCCTCATTGTGCATCAGCTCTACAATCCCAAAACTGATGAAACGCTGTCGCTCACGTTTTCACCGCAACACAGAACGAACGCGATGCAAACCACGCTCGCTCTGATTGAGTCAGGCTATGGCATGGGTATTTTGCCCAACTTTATCGTGGCCGCAAACCCAACGCTCAAGCCCGTGTTGCCGGATTTTCAGATGCCGCGCGTAAACGTGTATGCCATTCACCCATTTCACGGCAACGTGCCCATTGGCGTGAAAATGGCCATTGCTGCCATTGAAAACGCCTTGCAGGATTACACGTTTCCATTACAGCTTTCTGCCGTTTGATCGCATCGCCAGCGTTGATAGCTAGCTATACCGTTTTTGGCGTTTTGGCGGAATGTGACGTAAAAAAGCCTGCATCGTGCAGGCTTTTTCATTTTTACAACGTGGATAAAGCTACGAAGCGACATTCGCTTTTTGGCGTTTCGACCTATGTTCATCCAACAGGTAGATCACCACACTCATCAAAATACACCCGCTGATAAGGTTGATGACCGACGTCATGGTGCCATCAAACATCGCGCCGCTGATGTCAATAAGTACCGCCACAAGTGCCAAACGAATTGCCGTGACTAACGAGGCGCTAACACCGGTTTGTTCAGGTACCGCTTCCATTGAACGCGCAAAGAAAATACCAATACACACACCCGCCCCGAGTGAGTAAATCACCATCAGCGCAGTGATCAACAATGGGTGTTGCTGCCAATGCGTGGGTATGACAAACATGGCAAAGGTCATCAACACAATGGTTAGAAAGCCGCAACGACGTAAGCCATTCACCCCAAACCCTTTGATCATGCGCCCATTGCTCACGCTCGCAATCACGAAGGCCACCAGCAAACTCACTTGATAGAACGGGAACACCGCGCTGTCGACACCCAAGTGGTTCACGAATATCAACGGCATATTGGAAATGAAAATCATGTAGCCGGAAAATATCATGGTGGTGATCAAGGTGTTTGCCCAGAACTCACCGTTTTTCAATACCATCACATAGTCGCGTCCAATGCCTTTCACTGACAACGGCTTACGCTTTTCTACCGGCAAGGATTCGGGCAATTTGAGAAAGCAAATCAGCCCTGTTGCAATGGTAAGTGCAGCAATAAACACAAAGTTATAGGTGTAACCAAACTGGTAGTTTATCCAACCGCCGAGCATGGGGGCGAAGGCAATGATACTCACCACCAAGCTGTTCAAATCAGACACGATTTCAGCCGCTTTTTCGGCTTTGTATAAATCAAATACCATCGCCGCACCGATGATCATGCACGCCGCACTGCCGAAGCCTTGAACAAAGCGCCAGAAAATCAATATATCGATGTTGTTGGAAAACACACAGCCAATACTGCCGAGAATAAACAAGGCATAGCCGAGATTAAGCACATGACGACGCCCAATGGCATCAGAAAGCGGCCCATAAATTAACGATGCAACACAAATACCCAAAAAGTTGAAACTGAGTACGCGTTGGATCATGGTTTCATTGGTATTAAACGCAGCCATCATGTCTGGAAACGCCGGAAGATAAATGTCCGTCTCCATCGCTGCCGCGAGAAATATCATCAAAATCAAAAAACGAATAGTACGTTCGCTTAATGCACTGGTTGGCATGTCAGCCCCTTTTAGACAAAAGAACGTTTTGCACTAGAAAATGCGAGTGGCAGACGTTGCACTGACTTCGAAACGCGTAATTTTCGCCAAAGACGAAAACGAAAACGATCTAATCGGCGGTTTTCGCTAAAGGCTCAAATTTACGGCGCAATAACAGCGTAGAAAAAATAGAAGATGAAGATCAGTACAGTGTCTAAGAATTTGCCTGCTCGGGATCACATCGAAAGGCAGAAAGGTCATGGATGAGTCCAGCTCGAAGAATACAACGGAGGATAGTGCTGCATTCCCACAATGTAACCTGACAACCGTTACCTTGTGTCGCCTTGAGGAAACGATGACGTCAACGTTCGCACAGGCTTAGATAGGAGAAAGTGTTACTTTCGGTCGAGATTCTACCTTTTATCATTACAAAATCAATGGCCTTTTTTCACCCAATTCAATGATCAAGGCGTATTCCTTCATCTTGCTGGCAATTTTAGAGCATTAACTCTAAACTGTTTGCATCTCTCCCAATGTGGACACCTTGATGTTTGCCAGAATCCCTTTTTCTCTGCGCGCACTTGCCCTTGTGACCCTGCTTTTTCCTGTCACATTAGTATCGCAAAACGCCCACGCAGAATCCCTGTCATTTGCCGAAGCATGGCACGCCGTTCTTACCCGCAATGATGCCATTGCCGCAGAACGCGCAAACGTGCAACGCGCTGAACACATGGAAAACGCCGCCTCTGCACATCACTTACCCAGCATTTCTGTCAGTGGTAACTACACACGGTTAGATCAAAACGTAGAAGTGTCGCCGTCTCAACTCGCGCATCATATGAACGGGGGTGAGGCGATTGGCAATCTAATGGGGTCATTAGGCAATCTCGACAACATGTTAACGACCACCTTGGCGGACCGCGATGTATACACCAGTTCAATCCGTGCTATCTGGCCGATATTTACAGGTGGTCGCATCTTGGCTGCTGAAGACATCGCCAGCGCACAGAAAGAAGAAGCGACCTATTTGATGCAAATGGCGCAGCAAGCCAAGTTTGAAGATCTCGCCAAGGTGTACTTCTCAACCGTGTTAGCTGAACAAGTGGTGCAAACCCGCTTAGAGGTTGAACAAGGCCTCGCAAAACACCTCGACCACGCAAAGAAAATGGAAGCCCAAGGCCAAATCGCGCGCGTTGAACGCCTCCAAGCAGAAGTGTCCTACGACAAAGCAAAAACGGAACGCAAGAAAGCACAACGGGATTTAGATATCGCCCACGCTGCGCTGCAAACCTTGGTGAAAAGCAACGCGCCTGTGACACCATCAAACGGCTTATTCACGCAAGAAACCGTGCCAGCCATGTCAGCGTTTCTTGCTAAAACCCTCGCAACGTACCCTGGGTTAAAAGTGTTGGATGCGAAACGTCAACAAGCGGATGGCCTTGTCGACCTCGAAAAAGGCAAGTATTACCCGCAAGTCTTCCTTTACGGAAACTACAACTTGTATGAAGGCGATTCACTGACCGCAGAACTGACCCCTGACTGGGCTGTTGGTGTCGGTGTCAGCATTCCGCTTGTCGATAATGGCGGCCGTTCAGACAAACTGAAAGCAGCACACAGCACAGCCGTTCAAGTGAATCACCTTCGGGCTCAAGCAGAGCAAGATTTATCGCTGTTGGTGGAGAAGACATGGCGTGAAGCAGGACAAGCCCTGGAAGAATACCAAGGTTTAGCGTCAAGCATTTCACTGGCCGATGAAAACCTTCGCTTACGCGAAAAAGCCTTCGTTCAGGGGCTATCCACATCACTGGATGTGGTCGATGCCGAGCTTTACCTCGCTAGCATCAAAACGCAACAACTAGTGGCTGCTTATCAGTATGTTTTATCCCTGTCTCGCCTTCTTGCGATCAGCGGTGACATGAACGACTTCGCGAATTACCAAGCTGCTGCACTGCAATTATCAACGTCGCCAACCCTTTCTCTCCACACATCGCAACAGGGATAAACATCATGTCTAAAGTAAAATCTGCCATTCTCGTTATTCCTGCTGTGGCACTGGTAAGTTGGGTCGGTTTCAGCTTCTATCAAGCGTATCAACCTACGCCTGAGCGTTTTCAGGGGCAAATCGAAGCGCAGCAGTATAGCGTGTCTTCGAAAGTGCCAGGGCGTATTGATGAAGTGCTTGTGCGTAAAGGTCAGCAGGTTGATAAAGGCGATTTGATTTTCACTTTATACAGCCCAGAACTTGATGCGAAACTTGAGCAAGCAAAAGCAGGCGAACAAGCTGCGGGCGCGATGGCAGAACAAGCAGAGAGTGGCGCACGTTCGCAAGAGATCAACGCAGCTCGCGACCAATGGCAAAAAGCCAAGGCTGCATCAGCGCTATATGAAAAAACCTACCGCCGTGTTGATGCCCTTTACCGTGAAGGCGTGACCGCAGAACAAAAACGCGACGAAGCCTTCACCCAATGGAAAGCATCGGAATACACAGAAAACGCCGCTCGCCAAATGTATGACATGGCGAAGGAAGGTGCGCGCACAGAAACCAAACGCGCTGCACAAGAAAAGGTACGCATGGCAGCAGGCGCGGTTGCAGAGGTAGAGGCTTACACGCAAGACACCAAGATCCACAGTTGGTATCAAGGCGAAGTGAGCCAAGTGCTGCTGCACCCAGGCGAACTCGCGCCACAAGGCTTCCCTGTTGTGACAGTGATTGACATGAACGATGCATGGGCCGTGTTCAACATTCGTGAAGACAAACTACGTCAGTTCCAAAAAGGCACACAGTTTGATGCCAGCATTCCAGCCTTAGGCGAAAGCACTTACCGCTTTGAAGTCACGCACGTGGCCCCTATGGGCGATTTCGCCACATGGCGTGCGACAAACAGCCAACAAGGCTATGACATGCGCACCTTTGAAGTTGAAGCGCGCCCGGTTGCGCCAATTAGCGAACTGCGTGCTGGCATGAGTGTGTTAGTCACAGAAAACGCTACCCAAAGGTAAGTGGAATGAAAAACACCACATTCACCTCCTTACTCTGGCAAGAATGGCGACTCATCGCTTCTGACCGTTGGCTCGCGGCTCTTTTGGGCGGTTTGCCATTAGTGATGTTCTTATTGGTGTGGGCGATCTTCTCCTCGGGAACAGGACGCGATTTGCCCATTGGGGTTGTCGATTTAGACAACAGTGCATTGTCTCGATCGTTAGTACGGTATTACGATGCCACACCTACACTCGCAATCCGTACATTCAGCGAGATAGACAGCGCGTCAGCATCGTTAAACAGTGCCAAAACTTACGCCACCGTCGTGATCCCCCATGATTTTGAAAAGGCGACAATACGTGGTGAAAATCCGGATGTTACGGCGTTCTACAACAGTCAGTACATCTTGATAGGTAAACTTGTCAACTCGGCACTCAACCAAGCGCAGAGTACCCTTTCCGCATTGGTCGCCACCCAAAGCGAAATGCTTCATGGCACCACCGTTGCCAGCCAAGCCGCTGGATTGTCTGTTCCACTTCGGTTTCAACTAGTGCCCCTGTTTAATGCTGGCACCAACTACGCGCAGTTCTTGGTATCCGCCATTATTCCTGCGCTATGGCAAATCACCCTGGTCGCCAGTGGCATGCTTTCTATGGCGCTGACGGACAAACGTATTGGGCTCGAAACCTACTTCCGGGGTCCTGTTGCGAAAAAGCTCACGGTGAAAGTGCTAGGGTCGGCGCTTCCCCTTTGGTTGTTGGGTGTGGGTTTTGCTACCGGCATGCACTGGGGATTGGGTTGGCCAATGAACGGCGATTGGGCCATTTTACTCACCGCACAATGGCTCATGGTGCTAGCAGGGTTAGCTGTCGGCGCATTGCTGTATGCTGGCTCGCGTGATGCTGTGCGCGCGATGAGTTTGGTTGCAGGTTTCACCGCCCCTGCATTTGCATTTATGGGTGTGAGTTTCCCTGCGGGCGAGATGCCTTTTTTAGCACAATGCTGGCGTGCCATGCTGCCCGTTAGTCACTACATCACGTTGCAGATAGGCCAATTTAACTACGGCGCAACACTGCAACAGGCCATGCCCGCCCTGCTTGCATTGGCTTCATTTAGCCTGATCTGGTTATTGATTGGGCTCAAAATGAAACGCCTTTCGACCAGCCCAGACCATATTCAATCAGTGGATGCATCGTCTTCGGAGGTGGCCTCATGAGCTGGCGTGATGTCTTCATTAATGAACTTTGTCGATTGTTCTCGAACCCTGCAGTGGTCTTCACCGTGTTCGGCGGGATCATTATCTATTCGTTGCTCTACCCGCTACCGTATGCCAATCAATTGCCACGCGAGTTGCACATTGCCATTGTCGATCATGACCAAAGCCAGCAAAGCCGCACCTTCATCCGTATGTTGGATGCAACACCGCAAGTGCAGGTCGTGAAACAACTCGGAAGCGAAACCGAATCCAGCCCATACTTTGCTTCCGCAGAGATTGAAGGCGTGGTAACGATTCCGCAGCACTTCTATCGCGATCTCTTGCTCGGCAAGAGTCCTGTGGTGTCGGTGGGTGGAGATGCGTCATTCTTCCTCACCTACGGCACGATCGTCGAAGGCGTGGTAGCAACAGGCAGCACCCTCGGCGCGCAGGTCAAAGTGCAACGCGCGTTAATGCATGACACGCCAATGCCGTTGGCTGCTCAGCAATACGCACCGTTTTCGCTCAATGCTGTCCCCGTATTTAACCCAACCACAGGGTATGGCGACTACGTGGTACCCGGCGTGTTTATGCTAATTTTGCAGCAGACCTTGCTGATTGCGTCAGGCATGTTAGGTATCTCGGCAGGCAATGCTAATGCCACGCCAGCTTTAGCAAGAAGCAGCAAAAGTTTGTGGGCCAGAACCGCCATTCTTACGGGGATTTACTGCATCATGGCAATGTATTACTTGGGGGCAAGTTTAGAGATTAATGGCGTAAACAGAATGGCGGAACCCTTACAGTTGGCGGCCGTTATCTTACCTTTCCTGCTTGCTACCATTGGCCTTGGCTCTCTGATAGGCATCGCCATCAAGCGGGCTGAGATCATCACACTGATCGTATTATTAAGCTCAATGCCTTTGCTGTTCATCGCTGGGTTTGTTTGGCCAAGCAGCGCCTTGCCAACGTGGTTGAATGTTATCGCGCAATTTGCACCGTCTACCTTGGTGATACAAGCAACCTTGCAATTGAATCAAATGGGGGCAGATTTCCATAGCCAGCTCGGGCATCTCACCCAGCTTTGGCTTCAAGCGACTGCCTATTTGGGCTTGGCGTTTTACCTCAAAGGAAAAGCTAACCGCGCAGCCTAGGCAATCTACTAAATCGTAATCATACAAAAAGCCAGAAAGGCCCCACCTCGGGGGTTTTCTGGCTTTTTTACGCACAGTTACCTTTCACGCATTTTTCAATGCAGTTCAAACTATTGTGTAACTCTCTGATTGTTTTCTAAATACGTCATTATGCTCTTTAGATTTGCGATGCGGATTACACCCTCGATTCGAAAGTCTTGAAGCTGCTTATTAACAACGTACACATTGTTAGCCACCCCACATAATCTGGGCTTTTTAGCGGTATTTTATGTCCGCAAATAACCCGTAAAACAGACCGCCCTCTCACTATGAGAATTTGTTAAAACCTCGCCTTAAATCTGCGTCAGCAAATCTAAAACTACCCCAATCTGAATGCTTTTTTTGTGTTCTTGCATTCCACACAATGGGCACACTTCGGTCACTCAACTTTTGAACCCACTTGTACCGAAACAGGAGCGTACTACATGAAAAAGCTAGCGTTAGCTGCAGCATTGATCAGCGTGTCTGGTGCCAGTACAGCCGCACAAAGCGTGGATGAGATGTCTCAATTGACCATCATCCCAAATCACAATGCGACCTTGATTCGAAACTTTAACCCCTACTTGCCGGGCCGCCTTCATACCGCACGTGATTTCATCTACGAACAGTTGGTTATTTTCAATGAACTGAAAGCGAACCGCCCTGAATACCGTTTGGCAACCGACTATTATTTCAGCGACGATCTAAAGCGCATTACCTTTGAAATTCGCGATGGCGTGAAATGGTCTGATGGGGCGCCATTCAGCGCAGAAGATGTTGCCTTCACCTTCAACATGGTGAAAGACACGCCAGCGTTAGACGATCGCGGCGTGAACAAGATGGTGAACAAGGTTGAAGTTGAAGGAAGCAACAAAGTGACCTTCCATCTTAACGAAATCAACACGAACGCCGCTTACGAGATTTCATTGATCCCTATCGTCGCGAAACACGTGTGGAAAGAAGTGAAAGACCCAACCAGCTTCGTGAACACAAACCCTATTGGTACAGGCCCGTTCACCGAAATCCCAACCTTTACGTCTACTTTGTTCTTGCAGTGTCGCAACCCAAATTACTGGGACAACGCAAACCTAGACGTAGATTGCTTGCGCGTGCCTCAGTTCAACCACAATGACCAAGTCCTCGCGGCACTCATCGACTCTCAAGTTGATTGGGGCGGTTCGTTTGTTCCGGACATTGATGCGACCTACGTTAAAGCGTCACAGCATCATGGCTACTGGTACACCGCAGCAGGTACACAATCGTTCGTGTTTAACTTCAACAACAGCGATCCGGTAAAACAAGAAGCACTGAACAATGTCGATTTCCGCCGTGCGTTCTCGATGGCGCTTGATCGTCAATCTGTGATTGATATTGCCAACTACGGCAACGGCACAGTGAACGATTTCGCATCTGGTTTGGGCTATGCCTTTGAAGCATGGTCAAACGAAGAAACACACAACAAATACCGCCCATACATGTCTTTCAACACGGACGGCGCAAAGGCACTTCTGAAGAAAGCAGGGTTTGTGGATCGCGATGGTGACGGTTTTGTTGAAACCCCATCTGGCAAACAACTGACGTTAGATATTCAATCACCAGGCGGTTGGACAGACTTCAATAACGTGGTGACGCTCTCTTCAGAACAATTGGCCGATGTCGGCATTCGTGTTCGTGCAAGAACACCAGATTTCGCCGTGTATAACCAATCCATGTTGAACGCAGGTTATGACATTGCTTTCACCAACTATTTCCACGGCCCAACGCCACATAAATATTGGAGCAGCGGTTACCACTCTAAATTGCAAAAAGGCGAAAGCATGCCGCGCTTTGCCATGCACTTTTGGAACGATAAGAAGCTCGATACCTTACTGGACGATTTCTACAAAACAGATAAACGCGACAAGCAAATCGACATCGCACATGAAATCCAAAACATGATTGCTGAAAACCAAGTCACGGTGCCTGTCATCTCTGGCTCTAACTTCTACCAGTACAACACCCAACGTTTTACGGGTTGGTGGAATGCGGACAACCCGAAAGGCCGCCCAATGCCATGGGAAGGCACACCAGAGCGTGTTCTGCACGTGTTGGATTTAAAACCTGTCATTTAAGTTAACAATGTAAGACCAAGCCAGAGCAAGGAAACGTGCTCTGGCTTTTTATTGGAGAATGACGGTGCTTCGAGGTGTTTTAATCGGGTTCATTAAAAGATATTAAAATTAATACGTTAGTATCATCGAATTTTGGCTTACGGTATAAACAACAAAGCCGGAGGATCAGAATGAGCAAACTGCACACATTTCATGGGTCGTGTCACTGCGAAGCCGTAACCTTTGAAATTGATACGGATTTACACGAACTGACGACGTGTGATTGCTCAATATGCATTAGAAAAAATGCATTGATGGTCAAAGTTCATGAAAACGCCATGCGAATTCTTTCTGGTGCAGAACAGCTAACCACATACCAGTTTCATACCAACACTGCTGAGCACTATTTCTGCAAAATCTGTGGTATTTATCCCTTTCACCGTAAACGCGTCACACCCGATTATTACGGCGTGAATGTTTTTTGTCTTGAGGGCTTCGACCCTACTGATATACCGGTGCGTGCAACCATTGGTAAAGGCATGAGCTAAGGTCTTTTTGATGTCGAGACGTGGCATTAATCCGCGCAAGTTCGCGTTATCCACCATTGCTTAATCCTCGACTCTTCCGATTCCTCTATTCACTCTCTTCCGTACAACAACTCTGTTGCTATCTGGCCTCAACAACAATATGTTCATCGTCAGATGTGACCAGGTGTGCTTTGTTCTGCTCAATCATCTGCGCGGCATACGACGGTGTCACTGCTTGAATTTCACCGCTTGCCTTAAAAGTAGGCGCCTCCCATGCCTGGTCTTTGTACTTCCCTGTCTGCGTATATTGAATCAATACTTTCATCACTCACTGCTCCGCGTCATTAACGTGCCACTAACAGTAATGGGTTTATTTCTGTGTCGCACCCGCTAAAAATGAAACATAAGTTTAACGAAATGAAACCATTGCCAACTCGACACGTCGGCGATCACCCCATTGCTCGAATGAAAACGCCACAGAAGATACCGCAGCGCATCCCCACAAGAATCAATGATGAGACATATGAATTCTTTTCTATACTCAGAAGTACCCCAGTGATTAGACGAGGCGTTACTAATGAAAGGCTTGCATTGCACCATCATGTTGCTTTGGTTGTTTTCAACAACCGCAGCCGCCGAAGTTGGCGTGACAGAAAATACGATCACATTTGGTATGAGCAATGCCCTTTCAGGGCCAGCATCAGGGCTAGGTAGCGGCGTCAAAGCAGGAACACTCGCCTACTTTGAAAAAATTAACCAACAAGGCGGCATTCACGGCCGCCAGATCAACGTCATCTCACTCGACGATGGGTATGAACCCGATCGCGCGGCCAAAAACGCCAAAAGGCTAATCTACACAGACAAGGTTTTTGCATTGGTAAGCTTCGTGGGAACGCCAACATCAAAAGCCGTTGTTCCCGAAGTGAATCGCGCGAAAATCCCGTATATCGGCCCGTTTACGGGCGCAGAATTTTTGCGTAACCCTGCCAACAAAAACATTTTCAATATTCGCGCCAGCTATTTCAGCGAAACGAAGAAGCTCGTCGATCATTTCATCAACGACCTTGGCTACAAGAAGATCGCTGTGTTCATTCAAGATGATGGTTACGGCGCGGCAGGTAAAGCGGGTGTGCAGAGAGCCCTCAGAATGCGCGGCCTTAAAATCCACGCCGAAGGCAGATACAAACGCAACACGCTCGATGTAGAACAAGGCTTAAACAGCATCATGGCCAAGAAACCTGATGCCGTCATTATGGTTGGCGCATACAAAGCCTGTGGCGCATTTATCAAGATGTCTCATGACAAAGGGTTCTATCCAAAATTCGCCAACATTTCCTTTGTTGGAACCAAAAAGCTGATCGCTGAATTAGGCGATGCTGGCGATGGAAGCTACATCTCTCAAGTCATGCCAAACCCCGATGAAAGTACCCTCAAAATCATCAAAGACTTTAAGACAGACATGCAAAGCTATGGCGTGGACAACCCTTACTACACGCAATTAGAAGGCTATTTAAACGCAATGGTCATCGTTGATGCACTTGAGCAGTCAGGCCAATACTTAACGAGAGACCGTTTCATTGGCGCGATGGAAGGCATGAAAAACAAAGATTTTGGCGGGTTGAAAGTCAACTTTAGCAAGTCTGATAGACAAGGCTTGGACGACGTTTATCTCACGCAAATTCAAGACGGGAAAGCCCTACCTATCCAAACAATGAAGTGAATGTATGACTATGTGGTTCAAAATTTTTTCGGGGCTGTCACTGCGTTATCGTATTTTATTGCCGCTGATTGGCAGTATTACGGTATTTCTGATCGTTGCCGCCCTGTTCTTCCATCAGATGACATCAAATGAACTTTCTAAAATCCAAAAAGGAAAGGTGGAGGCCCTCGCAAGCTTTCTCAAGCAATCGAGTAAATCCTACATACTGAATTATGACTTATCAGCGTTGGAAGACTTCGTCAGCGTGGGGATGCAAGATGAAGACATTGACCACATAGAATTCGTTGACGCAAATGGCTTGCCCTACACAGAAACAAAACCCAAAACAGTGGATCACGAGGTTAAAACCTATACAGGTGACATCTTGGCGCAAGACGGTTCAGTCTTGGGCGTGTTAAATATCACCTATAACGAGAAGAATTCAACCGTTGCTTTACAACAGAACTTGCAGGTCATTTTGGTCTGCTTTTTCACCATTATCGCCCTGCTTTGCATCATCATTTACATTGTTGCGCTTCGCCTTTCAAAACCGCTCATCGCGATAACACAAGATCTCGCCAGCGTTTCAGACGATGCGCTTGATAACTCACGACTGGTGCTCAAAGGTGCAGAAAGCCTGGCGGATGGCGTAGAAAAACAACGCGCCGCATTGGATTCCAATGTGTCAGCCATTTCTGAAATCACCGAAATGGTGAAGCAAACTAACCAAAATGTGTTGGGGTGTTTAGACGTATCAAAAGGCACACTTGAATTAAGCAATGAAGGCAGCAAAAACATGGATAAATTGGCACATTCGGTTGTGCTCATTGAAAACTCCAACAAGCACCTTCAAGAAATCAACGACATCATCCAGAAGATCTCGGATTACACCAAAGTCATCCACGACATCGTTTTCCAAACCAAGCTCCTGTCGCTCAATGCGTCTATTGAAGCGGAACGCGCCGGTGAACATGGGCGAGGCTTTGCGGTTGTCGCTCAGGAAGTCGGCCAACTGGCATTAACATCAGGCCAGGCCTCGCAAGACATCGACAAGCTGCTCAAAGATTCCATGGTCACTGTTGGGGAAATCGTCAAGGAAACGGAACTTCGCGTGAAAGAGAGCAAAGCATTGTCAGAACAAACCCAAGTCAGCTTTTCTGGCATTTCCGATCAAATCCAGGGGCTTTCTCGCGAAATAGATTCATTCAGCGAAGCGTTTAATCAACAGATGAAAGGGATCGTTCAGGTTAACTCCGCCATGGAATCCATGGCGGGCATCGTGAACAGCAACCATCATATCGCCAATGAAACGTCACAAGTCTCGATGAGTTACAAAGAACAGAGCTTAAAGCTCAAACAAGTCACGGATACGATGAAGGGACTCATCAAAGGCAAGAAAGCGGCAAGTTAAGCACGAACAGTTGTTTACAAGCAGCGAGCTCTGCCCACATATGTTGTGGGCAATGCTAAATGTTTCATGTTTTGTCATAGATGCCTTCATACATACCTTCCCAAGTAAGTCATTGAAAGGTTTATGCTCTGCGGATACCTTGAAACCTCCCCACTCCATTTCTACCAATCCACTTTCTTCCAAGTGATAATACCAATCCGCTAACCTGCACGACTGCCATTCGGCATTGGCGTTTCTGGCATCGCTAAACAAGGCACTTGTTTGTCTGCATAACCAATATCAAACAACATACCTTGAGAGATTTCTCCTGCCATCTTCTGCTCAGGCAGATTGACAACAAACAGCGCCTGTTTACCTTCAATTTCATAAGGATTTTCACGTTCTTGCTTAATACCGGCAAGAATTGAGCGCTCATGATCACCAAAATCCACGGTCAATTTCATTAATTTGTTTGATTTCTTAACATCAGAGACCGCCGTAATGGTACCAACGCGAACATCCAATTTTTCAAAATCACTGAATGCGATAAGATCTTTAATTGGCGCATATTCCATTTTAATTCTCTTAGTTTGTTTTTTGAACCGACACCTACCATAAACGGCAAGCTCTTTTTGCGAATCTAGCCCATAATAGGGCGAAGTTTGTTAGCCTCTGAATCGCGACTTTTCCGCCAGCAACTAACGAACGTACCATTCTGGAAGCCCAACCAATTAAAAGTAATCACAATATTTCGCTCCGAAATCTAGATTGACTTGATGGAAAAACTGGAGGTAAGCCCACTACATCAGTAAGAGAACATGATTATCTAAACATCGAAGTTGGACCCTTGAAATGACTGAGGGCTATCGTCTGTATCGTAGGAGAAATAAAGCATACAGACCATTACTAAGTGTTTTTATTGAGAATGTCATTTATTCGGTTTGGCATCCCTCGGCCATTGTTCCACCATCTATTTGGATTGCTACTATCTGGATTATAAGAAGACCTGCTTACCCAATCCTCTCTTAAAAAAATAACAGGCTCTTCGTAATGATGAACAAAATGAATCACATCCATAACTTTTTCTAGAATTAATAAATCTCTTTCGATAGAAATCTTAAGCTCAACCATGGGGTATGTTTCAGTTTCACCAGCCGTGTAACCTGCTACATGCGTTGTCGTCGTTGATCCGCTTTCTGGCTGAGAGGTTTCCATACCCTCGGCAGATATACTCGCATTCCTCTTGTACCGTCCATAGCTCAATGGATTAACATCTAATACAGCATCTAGAATTTTATCCACATTTTCTATGGGCGTTTGAATCTCTAACGTAAATACAGGCACAAAGTGACCAGATTTAGCTTTATATTGATCTAGATTCATAATTTTAGCCCCCACATTACTTATTTTTCAGCAGAAGACCACTTATTCATAGAATGAATAAAATCATCAATTTGTGCTTCATCTGTAGCCCATGATGTACACAGACGAAGAACTGAGTGTTGATCATCATGTTTTTTCCATATGTAAAAGTCGAACTTTTTCTGTAATTTATCAATCACATTATTAGGTAATATAGGAAAGACCTGATTACTTTCTGTTTGAGCAGATAGAGTATATCCACAATCGCTTATAGCAACTGACAGTTTGTTTGCCATTAAATTGGCGTGCTTACTTAATTCAAAAAATAAATCGTCCTTAAACAACTCTGAAAACTGAAGCCCTAATAAACGTCCCTTCGCCAACAATGCTCCTCGCTGCTTTATATGAAATGACAGATCTTCTGCGAGTTTTTTATTTGGTATGACAATAGCCTCGCCCATCAAAGCACCTACTTTAGTGCCGCCGATCCAAAATATATCTGCGAACTCTGCCATATCGTTGAGACTAAGATCATTAATATCAGCGGTTAATGCAGCTCCCAATCTCGCGCCATCAACCAATAGTAATAATTCATTCTTCTTGCACAGTTTTGAGAGAGCTTGTAACTCCGACTTTGTATAAACCGTTCCTACTTCTGTTGCATTAGATATATAAACTAAACGAGGTTTTGCCATATGTGGGTAATGAGCATTGTTTGCTAATGCAATTTCAATATTTTCAGGTGTAACTTTCCCGTCTACAGGTGGCACTGTAATGATCTTATGACCTGTTGCTTCAATAGCCCCAGTTTCTCTAACAACAATATGACCGATATCAGCCGAAATAATAGCTTCGTGAGGCCTGAGTGCGCTTGCAATAATAATGATATTCGCTAACGTCCCTCCGCCCACAAAATAAATAGGGATATCTGGTTTATCGAAATGCTCTCGAATTTGTGTTTTAGCCTGCTCTGAGTATTCATCATTACCATAAGCAGTTTGCTGAACCATATTAGTACTAGCCAATGCTTTGAGTATATTCGGATGACACCCTTCACTATAATCATCCAAAAAACTGTATTTATTCATCGTCCTACCTCTTTTACAACAAACTCTTGAGTCATCCAACACGTTATCGATCAATAAAGCCCAACGGTGTGATAATGGGCTCTTTCCCGCACTAAACCCGACCAAACCCATGCACCCACATCACTGTCTAAGCGCTTCGAGATTGGCAAAGTATCCTGTTCTATACATTCATTCCTGCATCACACCCCAGCCATCTAAGTAGCCTGTCACTAAAGCGACCCTTCCAGTCAGAAGCTTCTGAAGCTCAAATATTGATTTATAAGTCACAATCATCTTTTTAGAAACTTCTAGTTCCATTCCGCCCTCTTCATAAGGACGAGTCTCAATATTTACATACCGACATTCGTCTGCAACGAACATCCGAGCAATTCGGTCAGCCTCTTCCTCAGTAGCAAAAACAGCATAAAAGTCGACAATATGCTCTTTTGAAAAATCAAATTTGCTAGCTTCCATACGGCGAAATACATCGCCGATATCGTCATCGGGATATTCCATAGATTTCCCTCATATACATTAAAAGCTGCCGCATTGATAAATCGTCCCGTTTATAGCCTTGTTATTGCTGTTAAACATCAGCTGCCATATAAATCAAAGGCGCATACAGCATGAAAGTTATGCATATGGGAAACAATGATAAAACGGTTGACCAGACACTTTGTCTTAAAGCCAAGCAAACCCCAAACAGAAGGATTGACACAATATATGGCAATAAACCAAAGTTTTCTAATATAGCCGAACTTGACATACTCTCTAGAAATGTCTCATCAGAAGTAATATCTATGGCATTATAATAGTTAATGTCAACTCTATAAGTGACCGATAAAACTATCAGAGTGTAAGCTGCATTTATACCCAATAATAATCTCAGAATAGACTTTTTCGAAAACAATCACTTACCCTCAACAACGCTGTTATAACGGGCACTTGCCCACACTTAAACTAACCCCATGTCTTCACGCTACTTCTTAAGCGCTCGAGAATGGCAAAGTGTACTATTCATGACCTTGTTAGCCGCTAAATCTTCATACTATCGCGACTTAGCCGCCAACACTCAACGAACGCGCAGGTTTGTGAATTCAACTGCAGCCTAAAATACAGAATCACTCGATAAAACCACAGGCGTCGAGTTCAACTTAACAAAGATAGCCACATGATTTTGCATCGAGTTTGGGATTGGTTTGATGAGGGTTTTGAGATTAAACAGCCTGCGACAAATAGAGGAACGCTCTAGCCAAACATCGCAAACTAAACACGGAGAGCAATGACGGATAGCGTCTTGCTCTGTTGCGCAGCGGTTGGAGCGAATTTAAAAAAAGCGCGAAGATCGCTGCGTCAAATGGAACAACTTGTTAGGCTTTATCTTTACCACCTCAACTGCTCCAAGCTAAAGCTGCTTCTTAAGAAAAACTCTAGAGAACTTCCCTCCATATTCTTCTAGCAGCCCAAATTGATGATAGCCCCTTTTAAGATAAAACTCTGGCGCCTGAAAACTGAATGTATCTACATGCGACGCTTTACATCCTCGCTTAATAGCTTCCTTTTCAGCCGCATCTAAAATATTGGTGCCCAGTGAAGCTCCACGATGACTTTGAGTAACCCAAAACTGCCATATGTGGAACCAGTTCCCACAAGTCTCTCCCAAGAGGCCACCAATAAAATTTCCCTCTTTATCATGGCAATACACAGACAGACATTCACCATTCTCTGTTACAAAATTTTCCGCATGGCGATCCAGACCTTTATCGATTATCTCGTCAGCCGACTCATCTGGTCTATTTGTTGTCGTAATTTTCATATAACGATAAGTGTGCCTAACGTTGTGATAATGGGCGCTTTTCAAACCAGAAAAACTGATTTAAATTATTGTATTAATGCCATTTACAATAGCTTCCACATGGACAAGGCGTCCCGTTCATAGCCTTGTCATAAGCGACTTTTTTTAAGCCTCTTATACATTCCATAGGCTTCTGGCGCCGTGTAGTCAAAGCCCAGTTTTTCGTAGAACTCTGGTTTGTCGGCTATTAGTGACACGTAAGAGCCGTCATTAGCCGCTTTTTCAAGATAAGACTCTATTTTCTCCATAATCGTCTTACCTAAACCCAAGCCCTGATGGTTTGGATTGACTGCTATATCTACTATCTGGAAAAAGCATGCCCCATCGCCGATAACTCTCCCCATACCGACCAAACCATTAGAATCTCTGACACATACGGTATAGAGCGAGTTACTTAAACCTACATGTGCCGCTTCAAGTGACTTAGCAGACAGGCCAGCATCCAATCTTAGTTGACAATATTCTTCCGAACTTGGAGTTTGCTCCAGTACTTCATAATTCAAAACTGAAATTTCCTTGTAGCTTATAATGTTGTGATAACGGGCACTTGCCCGCACTAAACCTGACCAAACCTATGTATTCACAATACTTTCTAAGCGCTTCGAGATTAGCAAGGTGTCCTGTTGATGACCTTGTTATGTGCTCAACCTTGGCTGAAGGAGATGAAGTTAATTTGATCATCTTTTACCCAAAATAAAGTCCAGTCATTCACATCACTCCATTCAACGAAGTAAATAAAGCAATTATTATCAGTAACTTGCTGGAACGGGAGCATTTTACTGGCTATAAAATTTATCGAACATTCAACCGGTGATTCAGCAGACTCTTCTCGTTCTATTAGCCAGTTAAAATCATCGGACCATTCCTCATGGTGGGATGCTTCCAAAGGCATTAACACCTCATGTTTCTCTTTAATCAGATCCAATATCTCACTGTTTCCTGGAAATGATGCTGCCAACTTATCATAAATCCCAGTTCCGCCAGCATATAGGGTTATATCGTAAACTAGGCCTTTCTTTATTGGCTCGAACTTTAAGTGGCTTGAAAGTGCAGCGAGCCCCTTCTTTTTCAAGAAGTCAGAACTTCTATATCTATATTCTTTTCCGTCGTAGTTCCGCATCGATTTCTCTCAGACTCTAGTGCACATAACGTT
>NZ_MDAG01000034.1:0-242 GCF_002876705.1 Enterovibrio norvegicus
GACGATGACAACGACGGCACACTCGATATCTATGATGCCTTCCCATTTGATCCAAACGAAGACACGGACACCGATAGTGATGGCGTGGGTGATAACGGCGATGCCTTCCCTACGGATGCCACGGAAACGACTGACACTGATGGTGACGGCGTGGGCGATAATGCCGATGCCTTCCCTGACGACGCCTCTGAAACCACAGACACCGATGGTGACGGTGTGGGCGATAATGCCGATGCCTTCCC
>NZ_MDAG01000035.1:0-165345 GCF_002876705.1 Enterovibrio norvegicus
GCGTTATGGACCCACCTGATTCCATGCCGAACTCAGTAGTGAAACGTAACAGCGCCGATGGTAGTGTGGGGTTTCCCCATGTGAGAGTAGGACATCGCCAGGCTTTAATTTCGTTTTCATCTTTTTATGAAAAAGATGAAGGCAAAAAGATTAGATATGCGCTTTGAACGACGTATATCGGATAGGCAGGAAACTGTTTATCACCGTGTGGAGCGGTAGTTCAGTTGGTTAGAATACCGGCCTGTCACGCCGGGGGTCGCGGGTTCGAGTCCCGTCCGCTCCGCCATTTATTCAGACAGAGTTAAGTCTTTAAAATAACTACAGGGGTGTAGCTCCAACTGGCAGAGCAGCGGATTCCAAATCCGCGTGTTGGGAGTTCGAATCTCTCCACCCCTGCCACATTTAAGGCTCCAGCAGAAATGCTGGAGCCTTTTTTCGTTTCCGTCGCTTTTTGTTGGGATCTGGTGCGCCAGCCCGGCCGAATCTCTCCATCCCTGCCACATTTAAGGCACCAGACTGTGCATACTGGAAGATATGCTAGAACCTTTTCATGTCTGCTACTTTTTCCATGGTCTGGGTGCTGGAACGCCAGAACGACCGGGTCTTTCTGCCTTTGCCCTCTTTAAAGCGCTAGGTTGCGCATCCCAGTAACATTGCTATAGCTTTGAATGTTCTATTTCGTCGCTGTGCTCCACAGAAGTGCTGTAGCCTCTTCTTCTTAAAGTCTTTCATTGTTTGAAGATCAAAAGTAAAACAAAGTGAGATTACAGATGTTTTCTGTCTATCTGCGTCGGTTTCATTTTTAGGTTGGTGATAAGTTCTTATGAACTGATAGAATTTAGCTTTAGGAAGTCACTGTTGTTCTTGGCTATCCACTAAAATTCACTGGCTTCTTTTGGTTATCACGACGGCTACATTGCAATGAAAATTCTTAAAAAGCGTTGGCTTGCTCTTGGCACTGCAATCTTGATTGGTGCGGTATCAGTATGGCTTTATGGCATCTTTGAGGTGCCTGAAACGCCGAGGTTGGCAAGCAGTCAAGAAAACGTTAGCTGTTTGAGTTATCCCGTATCGTCTTCCATCGATGTGAGGAAACCGCTGAACCTCGCTGTGTGGAACATATACAAGCAGCAGTTGGAAGGGTGGGAAGACGAGTTGTTGGCTCTCTCCAAAGCATCCTCTTTGATTCTTCTTCAAGAGGCACAACTATCTCAAGATCTACAGCGCTATATTTCCGCACACAGATGGCACAGTAATCAAGCATTCGCCTTCTCAGTTAATAACGAAGTGGCAGGGGTGATGACACTGTCCGATCTCGCACCTAAAAAAGTCTGTGCTTATACAAAGGTAGAGCCTTACTTACGACTGCCAAAAAGTGCTTTGTATAGCGAGTTTCCATTATCAAATGGTCAAACTCTGTCTGTCATTAATATACACAGTATTAACTTTACCTTTGGAATAGAGGAATACCGAGAACAGCTCAATGCATTGGTTGATGCGGTGACTAAGCTTGATGGCCCTGTGATTGTTGCTGGGGATTTTAATACATGGAGCGAGAAGCGGTTGAAGACGGTTAAGGCCGAGCTTAATCGTATTGGCTTACAAGAAGCTGTCTTTGATACTGATGCACGTTTGAAGGTGTTTAGTTTGCCGTTGGATCATATTTACTATCGAGATTTAGTACTAAATGACGCTAACAGTCGAAGCACGTTAGCCTCCGATCACGCCATGATGACAGCGAGCTTTTCGTTTAAAGTAAATTGATGCGGTTTTACATCATTTGGATACAAAAAAACGCGATGCATTGGCATCGCGTTTTTTCTATGGGACGTTATACGTTATGCGCTAACTTTCGTTACATCGATATAGAGTTTTAGCTTTTGACCGGGTTTGATGTAGGCATTCTTTTTAAGGGCGTTCCACTCCACTAATTCGGAAACAGACACTTTGTAGCGAGCGGCAATACTGCTCAACGAGTCACCCTCTCGAATCTGATAGACGATCGTGCGAATGCGCGCGCCTTCAGCGCCTTTTTTCCAAACAACAAGTTCTTGGCCGATACGAAGAGGATCTTTTGGTGCCATGCCGTTCCAGCGCGCTAATGCGCTGTGAGAAACATCGTGCTTACGAGCGATTGTCCAAAAGCTGTCGCCTTTTTTTACGTTGTAAGTCACTTTGTAGTCGCCACGTTTTTTGCTTGTCAGGGTTGCTAAACGTTGAGGGGCGCTGAGTGAGTATTGACTCTCGTCTTTTAATGCAACAGGGATCATCAGATGCTGCCCAGCACGAATAGTCGTATTCTTCATGTTATTTGCACGCTGAATGACTTTCACTGTGGTGTTATTACGCTGAGCGATTAGTCCAAGAGAGTCGCCGCTTTTCACCTTGTAACGTGTGACTTTGATGCCCTGATTATCGTTTTCGGCCAATTTCTGCTTAAAGCGACTCACATTCTCATTTGGCAGAAGCAAGTGTGTCGGGCCATCAGGAGAGGTAGCCCAATGGTTGTAGGCAGGGTTTAGGCTTTGCAGCTTGGACAAAGACAAGCCCGCGTAATTTGCAGCTAACGCTAAGTCCATTTGAACCTTTGGCTCGACCGTGTCTAGCACAGGCTTATTAGCAATGGCTGGCAGCGGTAAGCCATACTTATCTTGATTCTTAACCACATCAGCGACAGCGATCAGTTTAGGGACATACCCACTGGTTTCTTTTGGTAAATCGAGTGACCAAAAGTCTATTGGTTTACCCGCAGCTTTATTTTTACGAATTGCACGGAACACACGGCCTTCACCGGTATTGTAGGCTGCAAGAGCATGTAACCAATCACCATCGAATTTCTTATGAAGGTACTCAAGCAGATCTAATGCAGCGTCTGTTGAGGCAACCACATCACGGCGACCGTCATACCACCAATTTTGTTCCAAGCCAAAACGGCGACCTGTATCTGGCACAAATTGCCAAAGGCCAGCAGCGCGACCATGGGAGTAGGCAAATTGGTCGAATGAGCTTTCTACAACAGGAAGTAGCGCGATTTCTAAGGGGATACCACGGGCTTCTACTTTCTCAGTAATGAGGAATAGAAAAGGCTCTGCGCGCTTGGCTACAGTTTTTAGATGTTGTGGGTGCTTGAGGTACCAATTGCGATAGTAATTCACGCGTTTGTTGTTAGGTACGGGCATTTCAAGCTGCATCGAGATCCGTTCCCAAACATCATCCTGGTTTTGCGGTGTGATGACTGGGGCTTCCGGCTTTGCTTCAACAACAATGGCTGGCGTTTCCGCAATGCTTTGTTTGATAGCCGTATTTGGTTCTTTCGGCGTATTAGTCGTAGTGGCGACGTCTTCTTGCCCTGTGAGTTGGCATCCTGCGAGGAACATCGATCCTACTAATACATAACGGAACTTCATGTGTTAGAAACCTTTCAAAAAATAGCCGCTGATAATAAGCGGCCTGGAGTAATGCTTACAAGTGACGAATGTCAAAATTCGTCCTTCCAACGTCTTAGTGCGGTGAAAGTTTCTAGATCTGACCTATCTTTTGCTCTGTTTTTCACCCCTTCTTTTACTGAGGGATGATGTGCACGAAGGAAAGGGTTAATTGCCTTCTCTCTTGCAATAGAGCTAGGGATTGAACTTTTCCCTTGTGAGCGCCAATTTGCAACTTCTGCAACATATTGATTCAGTTCAGTGTTATTCGGCTCGATGGCTAGTGCAAATTTCAAGTTTGATTCTGTGTACTCGTGAGCGCAAAACACTTGAGTGTTATCAGGTAAGGCTGAAAAAGCAGACAATGAATGCAACATCTGTGCAGGTGAGCCTTCAAATAGTCGGCCACACCCACCTGAGAACAAGGTATCACCACAAAACAACATGCCATCAGCGTAATAAGCAATATGGTCAAGTGTATGGCCCGCAACATGCAGAACGCGGAATGTCGTGTTGTTGAGTGTGAAAGTGTCGTTATCTTTAAGAGGGTGCGTTACATCAGGAAAGCGTTCGGTGGCTGGACCGTAGACTGCAGCTGAGGGAAAGGCTGCTTTAAGAGAGGGCACGCCGCCCACATGATCTGCGTGATGGTGGGTAATCAGAATAGCATCAAGCGTTAGCCCTAGGTTGCTTAGCGTTTCCACGACTGGCTTGGCATCACCAGGATCGACGACAACGCAATGATTGTCATCATTTTTTAGTAGCCAGATGTAATTGTCATTGAATGCGGGTATGCTTGATACAGATAGCATTTCATTCTCCAGCTATAACATAGTATTTATGAAACCAGCTCGCAGCCAACGTCCACTAGAATACCCTTATACATGGGATCAATTCGCGCATGGCGAATGGGCGTGCGCGCACATTCAAACGCGGCTGGATGAGTGGCTTCCCAGAATGTTTGGTTATCACATGCTGAAGCTTGGTGGCCTGAGCTGCGAGTTAGTCAGTGGTCATTGTAACATTCAGCACCAAGTCTGTATCGACAAGTTAAATCCCCTTCGTAATGTCGAATCCGAAAACTATGACCTTCCCTTTGTTGATAAAGCATTCGACGTTTGCGTATTAGCAAACCAGCTTGATTACTCTGATGACCCGCACCGATTACTTCGCGAAATTGATAGAGTGATGATAGACGATGGCTATTTGGTTATCACTGGTGTGAACCCTAGCAGTATTATGGGGATTGGAAGATTGATTCCTTGGCGCAAAAATCGGATGCCTTGGAATGGGCGAATGTTTACGCCTTTGAGGGTGAGGGATTGGTTGGGTGTTTTAAACTACGAAATTGTTGAGCTGTCTTGCTTTGGCTTGATTCCAGCCACACAGCATCGTACGTGCGGAGTGTGGTTTGAAAATGCATGCTCTGGGCTGCTGCCTGCAATTGGCTCGTTGTATTTTATCGTGGCGAGAAAGCGAACGTACCCACTAAAACCGATAAAACCTGAGTGGAAAATGCGTAAGCGTTTATCGCCAGTCAGTGTGAATTATAGAACCGGATCTGGCGACGTTTAAACGGCGTTAATCTGAAAGCGCGGGCGTGGGTGTCATGCCCTATGAATGGTATTACTCGTTGGTTTGGTAGCCCGTATCGGGTTGTGTTGGCTTCTCTGCACCAGCGCGAGCGAGTTCGTCACAGCGCTCATTCTCAGGGTGGCCAGCATGACCCTTTACCCATTGCCAATCCACACGATGGCGCTGAGTTTCTTCATCTAAACGCTTCCATAGATCGGAATTTTTCACCGGCTTTTTCTCTGCCGTTTTCCAACCGCGTTTTTTCCAATTGTGAATCCACTGCGTAATACCTTGTCGAACATATTGGCTGTCCGTCGTCAGTGTTACATCGCAAGATTCTTTTAATGTCGCTAAACCAACAATGGCAGCCAGCAACTCCATGCGGTTGTTGGTTGTTAGGTCAAAGCCTTCACTGAGCTCTTTTTCATGCGCTTTGTAACGCATGACAACGCCATATCCACCAGGTCCAGGATTACCAAGACAAGAACCATCCGTGAAAATTTCTACCTGCTTGACCATATTTGTTAGTATCTATGTAAATTAATCGCCAAGTCTGACACAAGTGACGCCATGAAAGCCAGTTACGACAGAATAATCGTTCTCGATACAGAAACCACGGGTATGAACCGTGAAGGTGGCCCTCACTACGAAGGCCATAGAATCATTGAAATCGGTGCCGTTGAGATCATCAATCGCAAGCTCACCGGTAAGCATTTTCACGTCTACATTAAGCCAGATCGCCAAATCGATCCTGAGGCTATCGGTGTTCATGGTATTACCGACGAATTCTTAGTGGATAAGCCTGAATATGGCGAGATTCACAAAGAGTTTTTGGAATTCATCAAAGGCGCTGAAATGGTCGCGCACAACGCGCCCTTTGACGTCGGTTTCATGGATCATGAATTCCAAACGCTGGATCCCACCATCGGTAAAACAGAGCAGTTCTGTAAGATCACCGATACCCTGGCGATGGCGAAACAGATATTTCCGGGTAAGCGAAATAACCTCGATATTCTCTGTGAACGTTATGGCATAGACAATTCACACCGAACTCTCCACGGCGCATTGCTGGATGCCGAGATATTGGCAGATGTTTATCTGTTGATGACGGGCGGACAAACGTCGCTGGCATTTAGTGGTAGCGACGAGAACGCACAAAACGGTGAATCTATTCGTCGTGTAGAAGCGGGTGCGAAATCGCTAAAGATTATCCGTGCATCGGCCGATGAACTACAAGAGCATAATGCGCAGCTTGATACCATAGAAAAAAATGGCAGCTGCTTGTGGAGGCAACAGGAGATTGTATGAAAAGAGGGTGGGCTGGGCTTCTGCTCGTTTTGCTGATGTCGTTCAACGTATCGGCCGCGCAGACATCTGATCGTGACATTCGGTTACTCAACAACCGATTCCGTATCGACTCCACCATCACTCAAGTTGCTTTCGTTATTTATCGTGAAGAAGCGAGCCGTCCCGTTGTGCTTATTCAACCGGACGGTGCCAAGCTCTATGAATGGCGACATCCTGACAATGTCTCATGGCACACAGAAGCCGATATGGACATTGTCTCTGTCTTCAATCCTATGCCTGGACCTTGGCAGGCGATAGGCAAGGTCACGCCTGAGAACAAAATCCGAATTCTCTCCGAATTAAGCATGAAGGTAGACACCTTCCCTGACCGCCTTTACCAGGGTGAAACCTTAAAGTTCACCGCGCAGTTGATGCAGGCGGGTAGCCCGCTAAACCTCAGAGACTTTCTGGATAGTGTTGAATTGGGCGTTACCTTTACCGAGTTTATTGAAAGCGTTGAAGGCATTCCGGTTGATCAGCGCCCGCAAGCAAAATCCCTTGGACAATTTAAAGACGATGGCGCAGAGCTCGATGAGGTGGCGGGTGATGGCATGTTTACCGTTGAGCTGCCTATCAATGTGCCACCGGGAAAATACCGTGCGCGTGTCACGTCGGGAAATGGTGTGTTTTTCCGAACTCTTGAGCAAGAAGTGTTGGTGTATCCAACACCGCTGATGGCGACGTTTAAACAGAGCCGTAAGAAAGCACTGCCACACCATTTTTTGGTCGAGTCTGACACTGCAAGCGTTGAACCCGGCACCATTGCAACACACGTAGAGTTTACTGACTCCAACGGTAAGCCTTCTGTCTATCAAGGGCAGGCGACGAAGGATTACACTCGTCTGACTGTTGATATCGATAATTTCGACGTGCCAGGACGTCACAAATGGCATGCGTGGCTATATGGCACTGACAAGCTTTCAAGCCGTCCGTTGGTGTTTGAGTTGCCAGAACAAACTTTTGCGGTTGCTGATTATGAAGCCATTGAACAAGCCAAGCTGGAGCGAGAAGCGCGAGAAGCAGAACGCGCGCGTATTGAAGAAGAAAGGCTGGCTGCGATTCAGCGCGAAGAAGATCGCAAAATGGCGCTAATTACGATCATTGGCGGAAACATTCTGCTGCTTGTGCTCGCGATTCTAACTTGGTTCATCATTCGCAAGATCAAGGCCAAGAAGCTTGCTGCAGAGATGGAAGGGGAATTGGAAGCACCACCAGAGGAATCGGATAAAGCTGCATAACGTAAGCACCGAGAGGGTTTATGTTTGCTGGTGATGAACATTTGCTAGTGATAAAAAAGGAGAAGCTATGTGCTTCTCCTTTTTTGATGGTGCGCTCAACCTATAGGGAGTGAGCGATGCTTTTGCGTTTACGCAGCATGAATCACATTGTTCAATGTGGTATCCGCTGCCGCAAGTTCTGCCGGGTCAAAATCATCAACATTGATGGTTTCTAAACGTCCCGCTTCTGCAATGCGTAACTGTTCAGCTTCTTTATCAGTAATCACGCCTTCTTTCAGACCAATCTCCGCCACTTTGTCCAAGAACATAAATGGGAGGTTTTGACCTGTGGCTTTGACGATTTTTTGATAAATAGGCTCGGCAGTCAAAATGTCCATCAGTGCTTGTTCTATCTTACCGACAGGGTTGTGCTCTGATGCCTCAAGGAACTGGCCACGACCGATACGGCTGCGCGCTTCACTTGGGGTTTGAAGGATCTGCGCCACTTTGCCATCCAGTTTGTCACTTGGTTTCGCTCTGCGTGTTCCAAATGGGAACAGGAGTACACGAAGAGGTGCTGCAACCAAACGATTAGGGAAGTTTGCGAGGAACTCAATCAAGGCTTCCTCAGCTTGATAAAGCGCATCCTGCATACCCCAATGCACGAGTGGCAGATCATCTTTTTGATAGCCTTCGTCAGCGTAACGCTTCATTGTTGCTGATGCGAGGTACAGTTGACTTAGAACATCCCCCAAACGCGCAGAGAGGCGTTCCTTACGTTTCAAGTTGCCACCGAGTACTGCCATTGAAATGTCCGCGAGAAGTGCCAGATTGGCGCTGTAACGGTTCATCTGCTGGAAGTAGCGCGTGGTTGCATCTTTACGTGGCGCTTTCGACGTGCGGCCATCCGTGAGACCTAACCAAACCGATCGCATCAAGTTGCTGATGACAAAGCCAACATGGCCAAACAATGCATGGTCAAAAGTCGCCAATGCTTGCTTTTCGTCGTCGTTGTATGCCGCTTCCATTTCTGCCAATACGAATGGGTGACAACGGATAGCACCTTGTCCAAAGATGATCATTGAACGTGTGAGGATGTTTGCACCCTCAACGGTAATGGCAATGGGGGCGCCTTGATACCCACGAGCGAGGAAGTTTTTAGGGCCGATACAAATGCCTTTACCGCCAGCCACGTCCATTGCATCGATGATGCTGCGCTGACCACGGTGGGTACAATGGTATTTGACGATGGCAGAGATAACCGATGGTTTCTCCCCCAAATCAATACCCGCGACGGTCAGGGCGCTTGCTGCGTCCATGACGTAAGCGTTACCGCCAATACGCGCCAAAGGTTCTTCAATGCCTTCCATTTTACCGATAGGCAATTTGAACTGACGACGAATTCGTGCGTAAGCACCTGTGGCTAACGCTGCTGATTTCAGACCGCCTGTTGAGTTTGATGGCAGGGTAATACCACGACCGACTGACAGACATTCGACGAGCATTCTCCAGCCTTGTCCGGCCATTTCTGCACCACCGATAATAAAATCGATAGGCACGAAAATGTTCTCACCAGTTGTGGGACCATTTTGGAAAGGCAGGTTAAGTGGGAAGTGACGGCGGCCAATCTCTACGCCTTCAATGTCCGTTGGGATTAACGCACAGGTAATACCAAGATCTTTGGTGTCACCCAATAGGCCTTCGGGATCTTTCAGTTTGAATGCGAGACCCAGTACCGTCGCAACAGGGGCGAGAGTGATGTAGCGTTTGTTCCAGGTAATCGACATACCCAGCACTTCTTTGCCTTGCCACATGCCTTTGGTGACGTAACCCTCATCAGGAATCGACCCAGCATCAGAACCTGCTTCTGGGCTCGTCAACGCAAAACAAGGAATCTCCTTGCCTTCAGCAAGGCGCGGCAAGTAATGGTTTTTTTGATCTTCTGTACCATAATGTTGCAGCAATTCGCCTGGGCCCAAGCTGTTTGGTACACCAACGGTTGACGATAATACGCCAGACACGCCAGTCAGTTTCTGCAACACCAAAGACTGTGCATATGCCGAAAACTCCAAACCGCCATATTCTTTCTTAATGATCATGGCGAAGAATTTTTTGTCTTTTAGGAATTGCCACACATTCGGTGGTAAGTCTGCTAATTCATGGGTCACTTGGTATTCGTTAACCATGCGACACACTTCGTTTACTGGGCCATCCAAAAACGCTTGTTCTTCCGCGCTGAGTCGTGGTGCAGGAATGTCATGAAGTTTGTTCCAGTCTGGCGCACCGCGAAACAGATCCGCTTCCCACCACACCGTACCCGCATCGATCGCTTCTTTTTCCGTTTGTGACATTTCTGGCATCACACCACGGAATGCTTTTAATGCTGGCTTACTTAACCAACTTTCGCGGAAAGACTTCACGTTCAATGGAATAGCGATGGCGACAAAAATAAGCCACGTGACTTGTCCCACGATGCCCATGATTGATCCAACAATTAACAAACCAGCAGCCAGCGCAGTAAACAGCTTTAAGCCAGCACGATGGTAAGCCATCACAGCCATGATGGCGGCAAACGTAATCAGGTATAGGGTTGTTGCCATTTTCGGTTCTCCTTCTCCAGCAACCCGTCACTAAATGGTAAGAGGTCATACCACTTAATTGTAAGCAGGTTTTTGCAAGAATGTAAAACAATGACCGGTAAAAATGTGCTCCGTCTTTCATCTGTTAGAGAAATTACTCTAATGATTTTTTCAGTTAATTGTTTTCACACAACAATCACAACCGTCATGGGAATATCGACAGCTTCCAGTGTTTACAGGTACACTGGCTCGACAGATATTTGGGCGGCTTGCCCCATGTCATCCAATATAAAAAAAGAGAATAGCCCATGTACCAAGACCTTATTCGCTCTGAGCTGACGGAAGCTGCAAGCGTGCTAGACGCGTTTCTAAAAGACGAAAAGAACATTGCGAACATTGAAGCTGCTGCAAAGCTGCTGGCGGATTCATTTAAAGCAGGCGGTAAAGTGCTTTCATGTGGTAACGGTGGCTCCCACTGTGACGCAATGCACTTCGCTGAAGAATTGACAGGTCGTTATCGCGAAAACCGTCCAGGTTACCCTGCGATTGCGATTTCAGACCCTAGCCATATCTCCTGTGTGAGTAATGACTTTGGTTACGAGTTTGTATTCTCTCGCTACCTTGAAGCGGTGGGCATGAAAGGCGATGTCTTGTTTGGTTTGTCGACATCTGGCAATTCGGGCAACATTCTTCGCGCGATTGAAGCGGCAAAAGCCAAAGGCATGACATCTATCATGTTGACAGGTAAAGACGGCGGTAAAATGGCAGGATTGGCGGACATTGAAATTCGTGTGCCGCATTTTGGTTATGCTGACCGAATTCAGGAAGTGCACATCAAGATCATTCACATCCTGATCCAGCTTGTCGAAAAAGAAATGGAAAAATAATTGGGCCTAGCTCATACCGTGCTGAGTTGCTCGACGATGAGCAACTCTCGCCGTTGATAAGGAAAGCGTGACGGAACATGTGTGAACTTCTTGGCATGAGTGCCAATGTGCCAACCGATATTTGTTTTAGTTTTACAGGTTTGATCCAGCGTGGTGGTAATACAGGTCCGCACCGAGATGGTTGGGGAATTGTATTTTATGAAGGCAAAGGCTTTCGCACATTCAAAGATCCCAACCCAAGCTGCAACTCTAAAATCGCCGAGCTCGTTCAAAGCTATCCCATAAAAAGCTGTGCGGTAGTGAGTCATATTCGACAAGCTAACCGGGGAGATGTGAATCTAGAAAACACGCACCCCTTTACACGTGAGATTTGGGGACGTTATTGGACGTACGCGCACAATGGTCAATTGACGGGTTATGAAGACATGCCATCAGGGCACTTTAAACCGGTTGGTGAGACAGACAGCGAAAAAGCGTTTTGCTGGCTACTGCATGAAATTGAGCAGTACTACCCAGAAAAGCCGGAAGACATGACAGAGGTCTTCCGTTTTATCGCAAGTCGTTGTGATAAATTGCGTGAGCTTGGTGTGTTCAACATGCTGTTCAGTGATGGCGATTATGTCATGGCCTACTGCACCAACAATCTCCATTGGATCACACGACGTGCACCGTTTGGCAAAGCCAGTTTGATTGATGAAGATGTGACGGTCGACTTCCAAGAAGAAACCACGCCGAATGATGTGGTGACCGTGATAGCGACCCAGCCGCTCACCAATAATGAAACGTGGCACAAAATGCAGCCTGGTGAATATTGCGTATTCCACTTAGGTGAAGTGATTACCTGCAACCGAGCAGATTTTGAGGGATAACCTCTCGCGCCGGAAAAGGTGATCTTCCAGATATAAAAAAAACGCGCTATTAAGCGCGTTTTTTTATTCTTTTAGTCAGAGGTTAATCCGTCGAGTCTTACTCGGCTGCGTAACCTGCTTCCCCTAAAATTTGGCTATCAAGCAGTGCTTTTCCGTTATCCATGCTCAAACGATCCTGACAGAACCATTCAACCACGAGGGGGTAAATGTTGTGTTCTTGTTCTTGAACACGTTCAACAACTGCGTCAGCATCGTCGCCATCAAAAATAGGCACTTGAGCTTGGAGAATAACAGGGCCGCCATCGAGTTCCTCAGTCACAAAGTGGACAGAGGTTCCATGCTCTTTGTCACCCGCATCAATGGCGCGCTGGTGGGTATTCAACCCTGTGTACTTAGGCAGTAACGAAGGATGAATATTGATCATTTTACCGTGGTAATGCTGAACAAATGCAGGCGTCAAAATACGCATAAAGCCAGCGAGTACAATTAGGTCAGGTTGATAGCCATCAATGGCTGTCATTAACTTGTCGTCGTATTCGCTGCGTTCAGTGATGCCTTTACTTGGCACCACGACAGCATCGATACCCGCCTCTTTCGCACGAGTCAGTCCGTAGGCACTTTCTTTATTCGCCATTACCGCTGCGATATTGATGCCATCTTTTCCATGACATCGGTCGATAATTGCTTGCAAGTTAGACCCGTTACCGGAGACCAGCACTACCACGTTTTTCATGATCACCCCTTGATTTCTACCTGCTCTTCATCGGCAGATGCATTCTCGATATTACCAAGCAACCACGCGTTTTCGCCTTCTTGGTTGAGAATGTCGATAGCTTGTTGAGCTTGCTCAGCAGGCAGGGCAATGATCAAACCAACACCACAGTTAAAGGTGCGGTACATTTCGTGTTGCGTCACGTTGCCGTTCTCTTGCAGCCATTTGAAAATAGCTGGCCATTCCCAGCTGTTTCCATCGATAACGGCTTTCGTGCCTTCAGGTAACACGCGAGGGATGTTTTCCCAGAAACCACCACCCGTGATGTGAGAAATTGCGTGTGCATCGCAGGTTTCTAGCATCTTAAGAACAGGTTTTACGTAAATGCGAGTCGGTTCTAGAAGGTGGTCACCCAAAGGCTTACCTTCAAGCTCAGCGGACACATCGGCGTTTGATACTTCGATGATTTTACGCACTAAGCTGTAGCCATTTGAATGTGGGCCTGATGAAGCGATAGCGATGATCGCGTCGCCAGCACTGACTTTCGAACCGTCAATGATGTCTTCTTTTTCCACAACGCCGACGCAGAAACCTGCAACGTCATAGTCTTCGCCGTCATACATGCCTGGCATTTCAGCGGTTTCACCACCAATCAAGGCACAGCCTGACTGCAAACAACCTTCGCCGATACCAGTGACGACATCTGCCGCCGTATCAACATCCAGTTTGCCTGTTGCATAGTAATCAAGGAAGAATAGAGGTTCTGCACCTTGAACAATCAAATCGTTTACACACATGGCGACCAAATCGATACCGATGGTGTCATGTTTTTTTAGGTCCATCGCCAAGCGTAGTTTAGTGCCCACGCCGTCTGTGCCAGATACCAGCACAGGCTGCTTGTATTTGGTTGGTAGCTCACAGAGTGCGCCAAAACCGCCGATACCACCCATGACTTCAGGACGACGAGTGCGTTTTACGACGCCTTTGATACGGTCAACGAGTGCATTACCTGCATCAATATCAACACCTGCATCTTTGTAGCTAAGAGAAGACTTATTACCGCTCACTGGAGATCCTTACCGAGTTATGGACTAAAAGCGGCGCCATTTTAACAGCGCATTTGCAAAAAGGAAAACGTTTGCGTCAGTCGATTTGTGCTAAAAAAGCGCAACTCGGTGAGCATTGCTATTCGGCGATTTTTTCTCGTGTATAATGCGTGGAATTTGTTTTTTGCAGGAGTCTGTCATGAAAGTCGTCGAGGTTATGCACCCGCTGGTAAAACACAAAATCGGTCTGATGCGCGAAGGTGATATCAGCACCAAGCGTTTTCGCGAGCTGGCGACAGAAGTTGGTAGTCTGCTGACCTATGAAGCAACCTCTGATTTCGAAACTGAAAAAGTGACGATTGAAGGTTGGAATGGTCCAGTAGAAGTTGATCAGATCAAAGGTAAAAAAGTGACCGTTGTTCCTATCCTGCGTGCAGGTCTAGGTATGATGGATGGCGTTCTTGAGCACATTCCAAGTGCACGTATCAGCGTGGTAGGTATCTACCGTGATGAAGAAACGCTAGAGCCAGTGCCTTATTTCCACAAACTGGCAAGCAATATCAATGAGCGCATGGCGCTGGTGGTTGACCCAATGCTAGCGACGGGTGGTTCGATGATCGCAACCATCGACCTGCTAAAAGAAAATGGCTGTTTCAACATCAAAGTGTTGGTACTTGTTGCTGCACCAGAAGGTATTGCAGCACTTGAAAAAGCGCACCCAGATGTTGAGCTTTACACGGCAGCAATTGACGAAAAACTGAATGACAAAGGCTACATCGTTCCTGGTTTGGGCGATGCGGGTGACAAGATCTTCGGTACGAAATAATACTGACAGTCATCCAGAGCAAAAAAAGGCTTCCAATCTGGAAGCCTTTTTTGTTCGCGTAGGTAACAGAGTTAGTCTTCCATTTGCGCGTTATCGACAACGTGGCTCTCGCCCATGTCTTTTGGCAGAACAAGGTTCAAGAAGATCGCAACGATGCCGCAAAGGCTGATGCCCTGAAGGCTGAAGTCGCCGATACCAAATGCCATACCACCTATACCAAACACCAAGGTCACAGCAACGATCGCAAGGTTACGCGCTTTGTGCAGATCCACTTGGTTTTTAATTAACGTGTTTAAGCCAACCGTTGCGATAGAGCCAAACAACAAAATCATGATGCCGCCCATTACTGGAACAGGAATGGTTTGGAGAATCGCGCCCAGCTTACCCACAAATGCCAGCACCAACGCCGTCACCGCCGCCCAGGTCATGATGACGGGGTTGAACGCACGTGTCAGCAAGACGGCACCGGTGACTTCGCTGTAGGTCGTGTTTGGTGGCGCACCAAACATGGACGCAGCAATAGTGGCAAAACCGTCGCCAGCCATGGTGCGGTGAAGACCCGGTTTTTTCAGGTAGTCTTTTTGTGTCACGTTAGAAATAGCCAACATGTCACCCACATGCTCAACCGCTGGCGCGATTGCTACTGGGATCATGAACAAAACAGCATTGATGTTGAACTCAGGCATGGTGAAGTTCGGCATGGATAACCAGGCAGCGTTTGTTACAGGCGAGAAGTCGACCACGCCGAAGAACAGTGCAGTCGTATAACCTGCAATGATGCCGCTTAAAATTGGCACAAGTTTAAAGAAACCTTTTGCAAACACTGACACTCCAATAGTGGTAATCAGTGAAATTGCAGAGATCCATAAAGCGACAGAACCATCAATCAGTTGTACCGCACCATCGCCAGATTTACCCAAAGCCATATTCACGGCAGAAGGGGCAAGGCCTAGGCCGATGACCATGATGACAGGGCCAACAACCACGGGTGGAAGTAAGGTGTGAATAAAGCCGACACCGCGAACTTTGATGATGCCGCCCATGATGACGTAAACCACGCCCGCTACCATTAGGCCACCCATGGTCGCAGGGATGCCCCATGTTTGAACGCCAAAAAGAATCGGCGCGATGAACGCGAAAGAGGAAGCAAGAAAAATGGGTACGGAGCGTTTGGTGATAACTTGGAAGATAAGAGTACCAATACCGGCACCAAATAGTGCAACGTTAGGATCTAAGCCTGTTAACAACGGGACCAAGACCAACGCGCCAAAGGCAACAAATAGCATTTGTGCCCCTTGTAGTATTTGCATCATGACGCAGCATCCTTAATAAAAAAATCGGAAAATACTACCACGAGGTATAGGGTTTTCCCATGAGAGAACAAACCCTTGTCGACGAATTACACAATAAAGCAATAAGATAGGGGATGAGCGGGGATAAATGAAATGGCTATATGACGCAATTTCGGCGTTTTACCATTGCTGCATCTCAGGCTTCATCTTATGATCAACGTTTAAGAATCGAGTTATCTGGCATAGTTATGTTACGAATTTTCTTTTTGGCCCTCGCACTTTTTGTTGGGCAGACAAGCGCCATGGCTGCTTCTATTTTTAATGCAGAAGTAGTGCTGGATGACAGTGATGCCGCCACAGAGCAGTTGGCGAAGGAACAAGCCTTTGTCGATGTGCTTATTCGTGCATCAGGGCAATCAAATGTGGGTGAAAACCCTGTCGTTAAAAAAGCCCTACCCACCGTAAATCAATACATCACTCAGTTGGGCTATGGCGATGTGGATGCACAGCGAAGCCTTATCCTTGGTTTTGACGATGCGAAGATCCGCACCCTTTTGACACAAGCTCAAGCGAAATATTGGGGAGTCCCTCGCCCTGAAGTCCTTTTCTGGGTAGTGCAAGATCAAGCCTCCTCACGCAACGTGGTTTGGGAGCAATCTGGCTCATCATTGATCAACGAACTCAAAGCACAAGGCGAGCGTCGCGGCTTACCTGTTTTGATGCCTGTGGGCGATTTCGATGATGTGGTCGCGATTTCAATTCCTGACTTGTGGGGTGGTTTCGCACAACCGATTGCCGAAGCAAGTGCGCGTTATAACCCTGTGGGTGTTGCCGTCGTTAAAGTACGTGGTAATCAACTCAGTTGGCAATTGTTCCCCAATGCCGCAACCATGGGTAAAGATGCACCCATTGAAGGTCGAGCATCCGGCTCAACGGCCGATGAGTTTGCCACCATGGTGGATGACATCTCTGATTTCTACGCGGAACGTTTCGGCGTGACCTTAGGCGTGGCTGATAGCGGCGCGAAGAAGTTGAATGTGTCGGGCATGGCATCTGCTGAAGATTTCTTTGTTTTAGAGCGTACATTGAAAGGGTTGAACTCCGTGGCAGCACTGAGTTTGGAATCACTGATCAATGATACGGCAACGTTCCGAGTAAGCTTGTTGGCTTCAGAAGATGTGTTCCATAACGAAATGCAGTCTGACCGTCGCTTGCGCCGTGTTGAAACGGTGTTGAGCCTAGCTGAGTCGGTGGATATCGTGACCCCAACACCGTTGGCGGCTGATGGCTCGGTCGTTGACGGCATTGTAGCTGATAGCGCTATCACTGAGGGTGCAGTGGTGGTTGATGGTCAAGCATTACAGAGCATAGCGCCTTCGGTGGTTGCGCCAATCGATCCTGTTGAAGCGTCTCTTGATTACCAATGGAACGGCTAATACGTGATTTGGTAAAACCCGTTCGCTGAAAAACAAAAAGCAGGCTTGAAGCCTGCTTTTTTTGATCCTGCGATTGTCTATTTCTCTTCGTATCGCGCTTTTTCTTCTTTCTCAACCATCGACAGTTTCTTCAGGCCAATGCCGAGTTCTTTGCCTTTCAATTTGGCGTAATACGTGTTGCTGACAAATGCGATGGACGTAATGACCAATTCAACAAGCGCTAACCAGCGCTCACCTTCATCAACGATGAGTAACGTGAGTGCGTGGAGAAAGTAGAACATCAAAACAAAATTCGCCCACGCATGAGTATACGCGTTACCAGTAAGCATGCCTTTCATGGGAAAAAGAAGCGGCAATAACCATGCAATCGTCACGCCCATCGCGTTAACGTGAGGGTGAGGGGATAGAATACCGTGCCAAAGGATTACCCAGCCAGTTAAAGCAAGGTAAGACGTTAGTGCGGCAATCCTCATTGTTGAGGGGGAAGAGAACAACGGATAACTCCTTTTATCGGTATATCGCGTATTTACGCGTTCATTTTTATGGATGTAATTTTGATGCGATGTCGGCCAAGCGCTTTCCGCCAGCAATGGCGAGTGCCTTTTCATCAGTGTCGGGGTGGCGACGCGCTTCACTGGTTAAATGAGAAGGGCCATACGGAGAGCCTCCTCCCGTTGTCGTGTGGAGCGCCGCTTCTGAATGCGGTAAGCCAACGATAACCATGCCGTGGTGAAGTAAAGGCAGCATCATGGATTGCAAGGTGGTCTCTTGTCCGCCATGCAACATGGAACCGGAATTAAAGACCATCGCAGGTTTACCAATCAATGTGCCGGCTAACCATTCTTTGCTCGTACTATCGATAAAATGTTTGAGCGGGGCGGCCATGTTGCCAAAACGGACAGGGCTGCCCAGTGCCAAACCCTGACAGGCTTTTAAGTCTTCAAGGGTAACGAACGGATCATCAGCGGTAACTGCTGGCTTGGTTTCTCCCGCAATGGACAGTTCAGGGACTGTGCGTAAACGCGCGACCGCACCGGTGGATTCGATACCACGAGCGATAAGCCTTGCGACGTTGCGCGTACTTCCATGTCGGCTGTAATACAGCACCAAAATCTCAATCATTGCGGGTACTCATCGTTACAGAATATCAAGAACGCTTTCTGGCGGACGGCCCATTGCCGCTTTGCCATTCGCAACCACGATTGGGCGTTCAATGAGTTTTGGGTTGTCAGCCATGGCTTGAATCAACTGAGCGTCGGTGACTGACGCATCACCCAGATTAAGTGCTTTGTAGGTATCTTCTTTTACGCGCATCATTTGACGCGGTGAGTCATAGCCCAGCATGTCGAGTAAAGCGGTGAGTGTTTCAACTGATGGAGGCGTGTCGAGGTAAGCGACGATTTCAGGCTCAATGCCGCGCTCAGTCAACAGTCCAAGTGTTTGGCGGCTCTTTGAACAACGTGAATTGTGGTAAATAGTGACTGACATGAAAGCTCCTTTGAATAAGTACTGACAACGGTTGCTTGAAGGCAACGCTGTTATTTTTCGGCCATGCACTTAGGCATGGCCGTTTGTTAGGAATGCGTTGAGAATCTACGGCGACCGCGTGTTACCAAACCGTGTTTCGAAACAACATGCTACCGCTGCAACGCATTAAAGCGTGACTCTTCAACGCGTAGCTGATCTATACGTGCATCGTAGCGGGCTTGATCAAGGCTGCCAAGATCAACCAGTTGGCTCGCTTGTGTGTAATTGTTAATGGCCTTATGCCAACGGCCTTGTAACGCATAGAGTTCACCTTGTGCAGCCAAGGCACCAGCACGATCGCCTTGGCTATCAGAGGCTTCTTGTAACAGTGACCAACCATTGGTGTCCGCCGGGTAACGGTGCGTGTATTTCAACAACCCAGAAATGGCTTCTTTGAAGCGTCCAGCGTTGACCAAGGCATAATCTCGGTTTAGCAGCAGTACAGCATTGTTTGGTTGTGTTTCCAGCGCATTGTTCAAGCGGCTGATCGCGCTATCATATTTTTTCTGATTGATGTCGAGATCGGTAGCAGCGTCCAAGAAGAATGGATTGTTAGGCTGTTGTTTTAGCAGTGGTGTCAATAAGGCGGTCGCTTTATCAAATTGGCGGCTGTCGATATACACCAAGGCTTTGCCGTAATTCATGGATTGTTTCAGTGCTGGCGATGCGCGTTTGCTTTGGCGCTCAAACCAATCAAGTGCTGCGGCGCTATCTATCCCAGCAAAACGCGCAATCACCCGGGCGCGTGCTAGCTGGTAATTGGGTGACAAAGGAACGCTTTGCTGCGGATACTGCTGGGCACGAGAACGAGAATCCGTGATACGAGAATCAGGCAATGGGTGCGTTAACAAAAACTGAGGTGGCGTTGACGCAAAGCGGTACTGATCGGCCATTCGTGTAAAGAAGGTCGGCATAGCATTCGCGTCAAAACCAGAACGCGACAGGGTTTCAATGCCAATACGGTCTGCTTCTTTCTCATTGCTACGCGTGTAGTTAATGCGGCTTTGAATTGATGCTGCCGTTGTTGCTTGCGCAGCAGCGATACCTGCCTGCGGCGCTGCGATTGCGAGTAACAGCGAGCCGACCAATGCCGCCATGGTAAGTGGAGATTGACGTGCTTGTTGCTCCATGGCACGAGCAAGGTGGCGTTGGGTTAAGTGCGCAATTTCGTGCGCGACAACAGAGGCTAATTCGCTTTCTGTTTTTGCATGCAGAAACAGCCCTGTATGAAGCGCGACGTGACCACCAAAGAAAGCAAAGGCGTTAATATCACGGTTACGGATCAGAAAAAACTCAAAAGGTGTTTTAACATCATTAGCATTGGCCAACAAAGATGCACCCAATGAAGACACATACTCTGATAACAGTGGATCGCTCACAATCGGCTGACTACCGCGCAAAATGCGCATGTATGCGTCACCGTATTCGATCTCTTTCTCGACAGTGAGTGTGCCTGCAGCGGCAGTACCAATATCAGGTAGGTCGCTGTATGTGGTCGCTATAGCAGGTGAAGGCAAAGCGAGTGATGCAACGAGAATGCTGATTTTTGCTTTTTTAAACAGTTGCATAACGTCCGTTGGTTCCTCCAGCGTTCGAAAACGGATTGTTAGGGTCTGTTGGCCTTTGGTGGTTAAATTTTGTTCTAGATAAAAGCGTTTTAGGCGCGGCGAAGTGTATGACGCATAGCACTCTAAGCAAATAGACCTCAACAAAGCATAAAACGCTTTTAGCAGAACCCTTTGGGCAGCGCTTGTGGCGACTTTATCCTGCGTTATCCGCTTCTCATGTAGACAAGCTACACATCGAAGCCTCTGCCTTGCACAAAGTCGCCACAAACTGCTGCAAGAATCATCACCAAAGGACAACAGACCCTAGGATATAGACAGCAAAGAGGACGACAGGTTTCCATTGAGTTTGCCGTATTGTGTGAAAGACCCAAACTACTTCTTCGTTCTGTTTAGGTATACAATGCCGACGATAATACCGAGCAGCGAGAAAGAATGGAAATTCAATCCCTTGATTTGCGTACAGAGCGCTGCCCAATGGCCTTATTATTAGCCAAAAGAACCTGTGCTACCTTGGCGAAAGACGAACAAATCGATATCGTTGTTACAGACAGTGGGGCGTTGCGCGATATTCCCCGTTATCTCGTCAGTAAAGGTTTTCGCGTTACTCAACGGACTGTCCAAGACGCGACGGTGCTCACTATCACCAAACTTTAAAACAGGACAAACCATGCTAGAGATGCTTAACCGTTGGTATCAGAGACGATTTTCTGACCCTCATGCCGTCAGTCTCGTCGCGATACTTGTTGCAGGTTTCATCGTCATCTACTTCTTCGGCAATCTCTTAGCGCCCCTGCTTGTGGCCATTGTTCTTGCTTATCTGTTGGAATGGCCAGTTTCTAAATTAGTGAAATTTGGATTGCCCCGATTTGCCTCGGTGCTGGTGGTGTTGATGCTCTTTGCGGGCTTTATGTTGATGGCCTGCTTCGGCTTAGTACCAACCATATGGACACAGATCGTCAATTTGATTGCCGATATCCCAACCATGTTTAACGATTTCCAGAATTTCGTTTCTCACCTCCCCGAACAGTACCCAGAGATTGTTCAGCCATACATGGTGAACACCTTCATTGATACGCTCCAGAGCCGCGTATTGGGGTTAGGTGAAACGGTCGTGAAAAGTTCGCTGTCTTCACTGGTGAGCTTAGCGACGCTTGCGGTGTACCTGATTTTGGTGCCGCTATTGGTGTTTTTCTTGCTGAAAGACAAAAAAGAAATGCTGCGCTCATTCAGCGTGGTGTTGCCGCGTAATCGCCGCCTGACAAACAGAGTCGCGAGCGAAATGAACCAACAAATCTCCAATTACATTCGCGGTAAAGTGACTGAAATCGTTATTGTTGGTATCACTAGTTACATCACGTTTGCGCTGCTAGACCTTCGCTACGCCGCGTTGCTCAGTGTTGCTACGGGTCTGTCCGTGCTTATTCCATACATCGGTGCGGCGGCTGTGACCTTGCCTATTTTTATGGTAGCGCTGTTCCAGTGGGGAATCAGTCCCGAGTTGGGTTATTTGATGTTGGCGTACGGCATTATCCAAGCGCTTGATGGTAACGTTCTTGTGCCAGTTTTGTTCTCAGAAGCGGTGAACTTACACCCTGTCGCTATCATTGTGGCTGTATTGGTGTTTGGTGGACTGTGGGGTTTCTGGGGTGTTTTCTTTGCCATTCCACTTGCGACCTTGGTGAAGGCCGTTTGGAATGCATTGCCAGCCAATGATGCTGATGATGATGAGGAAGACGAAGACATTGCGACGCAATCGTGAAAAAACGCCGTAAAGCGGTGATCCTAAACCCGAAAGTTTGGGTAAAAAGAGGAGACCCTAGAGGGTCTCTTCTTGTTTTAAATGATGAAGAATCACTACAATGATGAAAGACGGTTCATATAGAATCCAAGACTACATACTGAGAGACACGATCGTGAGTGCTATTGAGGGCGCAAAAGTGGCAGAAACGGGTTTACCGTTCAAAGTAGGCATTGTGGGCGGTGGTGTTGCTGGCGCAACAGCGGCATTGAAACTGGCTGGTTTAGGGGTCGACACCCTTGTGTTTGAATCGAGCGAGAGCCTTGTGAGTGGCCCTCCGATTTGTCACTTACACGCAGGTGGCAACCTATACCGAGAGATTTCGGAAGCGCAATGTATCGCGTTACTGGAACAATCCATTGCAACTGTGCGTGCTTATCCGCATTCCGTGAATCGTCGTCCAACTGTTATTGCGATACCGACTTCGGACCTTGGCGAGCCTGATGCCATCTTACATCGTCTCAATGTGCTAACCGCACACTACCGAGAGATGATCGAAAGTGATGCAGACAACGCTGTGTTGGGGTCACCAGACGAGTACTTCACGCTTTACAGCAAAGAAGACATGTTGCGTCTTGCGTGTGCAGACTTGCCTGACGATCCCACCACGCCAGACGAATGGATGGTGCCGGTCGCCAAGTATATGTCACTTGAACAATTCAAATACCCGCTGGTGGTCGTACAAGAATACGGTTTGAGTGTATTCAGGTTAGCGGCGACCGCTGCTTTGGGGCTGGAAGGTGTACCGAATTGCACGTTGAATTTGAAACATCGCGTCACGCATGTTGAAGAAGCGGCGCAAGGTTGGTCTATCACCACGCACAATCCTGCGGGAGACACTCACACACATCATGTCGATTTCCTCATCAATGCGTGTGGGTTTCGCACGGGCGCGCTCGATGATTTAGCGCAGCGTCCGCGTGAGCGATGGGTGGAATACAAAGCCGCCTATCTTGCGCACTGGCCGTCACAGCCGGGCATCTGGCCAGAGGTCATTGTTCATGGCGCGCGAGGCACCCCGCAAGGTATGGCGCAATTGACGCCTTATCCTCAAGGATTTATTCAACTTCATGGCATGACGAAAGACATTACGCTGTTTGATGGCGGTCTGGTAAATGCCGGACAACGCAGTGCGCAGCCTATGTTGCCACAATGTATGATCGACAAAGTCGATACTGGGTGGGAATGGGAACATGTGAGAGTGCGCACCGAGCGTGCCATTGGTCATTTCTCTCAATGGCTTCCGGCGTTCGAAAACGCAGAAGTCGGTGGTATTCCTTTGTGTGGCGCGCAGCAGATACCGGGTGATGACCCAAGCCTTCGTGCGGCAGATGCGTCTTTTGACGGAGAGCGTTACGCACGAATTGAATTGGTGAAAGCGTCATCTGCATTGCAAGCGACAGATCGAATTCTGGCGCATTGTGAAAGCAAAGGTTGGATAACGTTGCCTGAGGCGTGGCAAAAGCCTTCTCTTGCGTTAACGGCTTCTTTACATCGTGACGCGATTGTTGAGAAAGCGAAGGAGATTGCTGCGCTGAGGAACTACCCCGAGGCATTGGCTATTCCGTTGCCTGATCGCGACTGATGTCGTTTGCAATGAATATGAAAAAGCCGGCATTCGCCGGCTTTTTCGATCTTATCGTCAGAATGACGGCCTTAGTGGGCTTATTCGCCTTTCAGATAATTGATAACCACATCATGATGATCTTTGGTTTTGAACTTGTTGAACACGTGCTCAACGTTGCCGTCTTCACCGATGAGGAAGCTGATACGGTGAATACCATCGTATTCTTTACCCATGAATTTTTTCGGGCCCCACACGCCAAAGGCATCAGCGACGGCGTGGTCTTCATCACTTAGCAGGGTGAAATTTAACTCTTTCTTTTCTTCGAACCCTTTAAGCTTTTTCACTGGATCCGGGCTTAAGCCAAGTACCACAGTGTTCAGTGCTTCGAGTTCACTTTTGCTGTCGCGTAATGAACAGGCTTGTGTTGTACAACCCGGCGTCATCGCTTTTGGGTAAAAATACACCAGAACTTTGTTTTTCCCTTTGAACTGACTCAGCGACACCATTTCGCCGTTTTGATCTTGAAGCGTAAATTCTGGTGCAGCAGCACCGGCGGTCAGCATTTGCATATGTCTTCCTTATTGAAAATAGTCGCGTGTTGAGCGCGAACATTCTTGCATGAAAAATTGCATTTTGATGTAAGCGTACACCTTTCTTGTTTGTGTCTGAATGAAAGGCCGTCCGTTCTGTCTCACTGATGATATCAAAGCGAAAATAACGCTTTTTGATGCGTTCAGACAAATTTGGCAATCAACATTACGGTAGTCAGGACAATATCGTTCATTTTCGTGGTGATCAACCGCGCAAAGCCAGCGTTTAGACGCGGTCTCGGCGCTTGTTTTTGCAGGTCGCCAAACGTACCATGGGACAAAACGCATTTTTGGAGAAGGAAATGTTTTCAGGAAGTATCGTGGCATTGGTCACGCCGATGGATAGCTCTGGTGAAGTTGACTATACCAGTTTGAAAAATCTCGTAGATTTTCATGTTGATGCTGGCACAGATGCAATCGTTTCTGTGGGTACAACAGGTGAATCTGCAACCGTCACCGTGGAAGAGCACATCAAGATTGTTCTGAAGACGCTAGAATTCGCAGACGGACGCATTCCTGTGATTGCAGGAACAGGTGCAAATGCGACACACGAAGCCATTACCTTCAGCAAAATGTTTGCGGGTTCTGGTATCGCGGGCTGTTTGAGCGTAGTGCCTTACTACAACAAACCGTCTCAAGAAGGGTTGTTCCAACACTTCAAAGCGATTTCTGAATCCACTGAGCTCCCTCAAATTTTGTATAACGTGCCGGGACGTACTGTCGCTGACATGTTGCCAGAAACCGTTGCGCGTTTATCTGAATTCGAAAACATCGTCGGCATTAAAGATGCAACCGGCGATTTAGACCGCGTGCGTGCTCACCGTGAACTTTGTGGCGAAGATTTTGTCCTTTTAAGTGGTGATGATTTAACGGGACTGGATTTCGTTGCTGCGGGTGGACATGGTGTTATTTCTGTATCGAATAACATTGCCGCTGCGCAAATGGCAAAAATGATCAAATTGGCATTGGCGGGTGAGCTTGATGAAGCACGCTCAATCAATGACAAGATCATGCCGCTTCATACTGATCTGTTTGTAGAAGCGAATCCAATTCCGGTTAAATGGGCACTGCATGAAATGGGCCTTATTGCGGATGGAACACTGCGTCTGCCTTTGACCCCGCTCAACACCGCGTTGCAGCCTAAGGTTAAACAGGCATTGATTGACGCTGGTGTGCTGTAACGCTTCTCTGGAGATCCAATGAAACCTGTTTTTAAACTCGGCCTGTGTGCAGTTGTGGTCGCCTCGTTGGCGGCCTGTTCAAGCAGCGAGTCTCGTCGTCAAGCCTCTGATGACTTCGAGTATTTAGAATCTGCACCCTTGTCAGAATGGCAAAATTTGCCAGATCAACAGCCTGAGTTTTCAGGTGCGTATACCATTCCTAATCGTGACTTCGCAGGTCCTACTGGGCGTAACATTGATATTCGTCCACCTCAGCAAATCTTGGAGCTGATCCCTGGTGCGCGTTATGAGCGTGATGCGAAAGGTGTCACCGTGTGGATGCCGCGTAAAGAGCAATCTGAACGTGTTTGGCAAACCATCAATACCTTGATTGAAGAAAACCAAATCCCGGTGCGTACTTCGTCTATCGACGGTGTTGAAACTGATTGGTTGGTGTGGACGCTGGAAGATGACGACGAAGTTATCGAAAGTCGCTACACGGTTGTGCCTGTGTCTGATCGAAGCCGCTCTGGTTTCCGCATTGATATGATTGAGTGGAAGCGCAATGGCCAAGCCGAAGAGGTGTCTGTGGACATGCGTGATCGCTACAGCGCGCAGATGACCAATATGATCACGTCCCGTTATGACGGTGATTTGCGTGAAGAAGCGCGTATTCGCGCGGCGCAGCTGGTGAAGAACATTCCAATCAGCTTGGGTAAAGACCGCAGTGGTTTGCCTGTGATCATCGCTCGCGCACCTTATGATGTATTCTGGGAGCGTTTGCCTGCTATCTTGGGGCAGCTTGGTATGACGGTTGAAGATCGTAACCGTTCACAAGGTACGTTGACGGTGAAATATAAAGCCCCTGATGATGAGTTCTGGGAAGAGATTGGTACAAAACCTCTTCAGCTCGATCGTGACAACTACAACATTCAGTTAGGTGACTTAGGTAACCGCACCTCTATCAACGTGACTGACAGTGCTGGTAAGCCGATTGCAGAAGAGCAATTAGCCAGCTTAAGCCCTGTGTTGGTTGCAGCTGTTGAGCGTTTGAACCTCAATTAATTTGAGGTCGTGAATCGTTTCAAATGAAAAGAGGACGCTAAGGCGTCCTCTTTTTTTGTTTGGAGTCTGGTTTGAATGACGATGAATCAGTCAATCAGTCCATATTCTTCGCGCAAGATATCGATGATTTCTTGTTTTGGGTTTTCGCTCAAATGGATTGGCTTACCAATGATTTTTTCCGCGATACCGATGTAAGTGCGTGAAATATCCATCAAGGCTTCAACGGGCAGTGCGTTGTCTCGTGCCAAGGCCTCTCGTTCGGGCATGCGTTCTTTGTTCAGCAAGATATCCGGATCAGGAAAATGGCCAAGTAAGAACTGACGGAACCCTTCTTTCGAATTTTCGACAATGTTGCCAGCGTCGTATTCTGCCGAATCCCAAATGCGTGATGAATCAGGTGTGCCTACTTCATCCATGTAAATGAGCTTTTCTTGTCCTGAGGCATCGGAGACATAGCCAAATTCAAACTTGGTATCCACGAAGGTTTGCCCAACGGCGTCGAGCGCGTTGCTGATAACACCAAAACCTTCTTTGAGGTACGTTTCATAAAGGGCAATGTCATCTGCAGATGAGAAATTGAACGCCGCAAAGTTATCTTCGATGTTCTGACGCGTGATGTTCACATCATCGGCTTCAGGTACACCTGGAATGCCTTTCAGAATACCTTTGGTTGACGGTGTGATCAGCAATTCCGGTAAGGCTTTGTCTTTCTCTAAGCCTTCAGGCATCGCGATACCGCAGAATTCACGTTCGCCTTTGGCGTATGAGCGCCACATTGAACCTGTGATGTATTTACGGCAAATGGCCTCAATTTTAACAGGCTTGGCTTTTTGAACGATCCAAACGAACGGGTGGGGAATGTCGAGAATGTGGCTGTCTGCTAGGCCGTTTTCTCTAAACAACTTGAACCAGTGATTTGAAATGGCGTTGAGTGCAGCACCTTTGCCTGGAACACCTTTTAAACCGCCTTCCGCATGCCAGATACAATCAAACGCTGAAATACGATCACTGATCACCATGATGGCAAGTGGCGCATCGGGCGCAACATCGTAGCCTTTTTCTTGAATGAGGCGTTGGCTATCGGCTTCTGTTAGCCAATAAACAGAGCGGACTTTTCCACTGTGAACTGGCTGATGGGTACGAATGGGAAGATCGTCGTTAACGGCGAGAACTTGATCCGCGAGGCTCATTGAGACATTCCTATCTGTTGTTGAACGGCACACAGAAGATGGCAGGGAATGGAGAATCCTTGTGCCTACCATCCATTTGAAACGCATCATACCAAGAAGTCTTTGCTCGCTGTTAGAGAAAAAGCAAACGTTTGCCTAAAAAAATACAATGCACAGATTTACGAGGAAGCAGGCAGTAAAAAAGCGACGTCAGGCGTCGCTTTTTTCAATTTGGCATGGAGAGTCAATTGACGAATCTAGGCTTACCAAAAAGATGACTTGTCATCTTCGTCATCCTCTTTGTTGGTTTGAGCGGTCTTTTTCTGCTCTTCACCTTGTTTATTGGTGTCATCAGTTTTGGGCTTTTGTTTCATCCCAAACTTCGCATTTGCGGTGTACTTGAGCGCCATGATGTTACTGACCACAACCGCGACCACGATGAAAATAATCACATAAGGGTTGGTTAGAAAATCCATGATCAGGCCTCACACACATTAGAAATGTACTGTGAATATATCCAATTCAGCATGGGAAGGATAGTTTCTCGCCCTTGTATGTCGGATGACGCAATCACAGCACTGAGCGTTTCTGGCGAGAGCTGCTCAAGCAAACCCTGTGTGGTGGCCTTGTGGCTAATATGCCAAGGTTCGAATGCTACGCCGCCTGTGTCTTCACGATAAGGAAGATAAAAGCCATATTGTTCGAGGTTATCCTCAAGCCAAGCAAACAACGGTGCTTGATGACCTGAAAGGTACTCCCAAGGCTCCAATTGCAAAGAGACACCTTGTGGCAAAAGGTTCGTCGCATATACGTCGATATCCGTGCCCCAATGGTGTCGACTTGCGCCAGGAAGTGCTGACCATCGAAGTATCGCACGCACTTTCTCGTCATCGCTTAGACGTGAAGGGTCGAGTGAGGTACCTGTATCATCGAGGATGGGCCTAAGACCCATGAACTTGTTGTTCCAAATCATCTGCTGACGGGCGAAGTCTCGAAAGCTGCTAGCAATCGCAAGTTCGAACCCGGCGGCCTGCGCTGCGGTTTGAAGGCGGATGAAATCCGCCTTCACGTCAGCGTGCAGCAAGAAGTCACCATGAGAAACAAGGTGTTCTTGTGTTTGACCAGTCAGCGACGCAACACTCCAAGGCATTAGGCGAGCGCTTTCTCTAGGACTTTTTGGTACATGTCAGTGAGCTTTTCTAAATCGGCAATTTTCACGCACTCGTTCACTTTGTGGATAGTGGCGTTAACAGGGCCGAGTTCGATCACTTGTGTGCCCATTTGTGCAATAAAGCGACCGTCAGACGTGCCGCCAGTAGTCAGCAATTCAGGTTTTTGATGGTTTACTTCGTCAACGGCTTTGACGACCGCGTCCAACAAGGTGCCTGTGTCCGTAAGGAATGGGTGGCCGCTAAACGTCCATGCCAAGTCGTATTCTAGGCCGTGTGCATCAAGCACCGAGTGAATGCGTGATTTGATGTCATCAACTGTCGATTCAGTGCTAAAACGCAGGTTGAATTGCACATGAAAGTCGCCCGGAATAACGTTGCTCGCGCCTGTCCCTGACGCCACATTCGGGATCTGGAAACTGGTTGGAGGGAAGTAGGCATTGCCTTGGTCCCATTGTGTTGCCGCTAATTCAGCAAGCGCAGGTAACGCTTGGTGAATAGGGTTACGTGCCAGTTGCGGATAAGCAACGTGTCCTTGGATCCCTTTGATGATGACGTCGCCAGTGATTGAGCCTCGACGGCCATTTTTCACGACATCACCCACAGCGTGTGTGCTTGATGGCTCGCCGACAATGCACATATCAATGATTTCGTTACGCTCGACCAAGGTGTCCACCACGCGGGTCGTACCATTGATAAACGGCCCTTCTTCATCTGACGTAATCAAGAAAGCGATAGAACCTTTGTGGTCAGGGTTTTCAGCCACAAAACGTTCTGCAGCGACGACCATTGCCGCCAATGAGCCTTTCATGTCAGCCGCGCCGCGCCCGTGAAGGTAGCCATCAATGACAGTCGGCTCAAAAGGCGGTGTATGCCATTGTTCTACAGGGCCTGATGGCACAACGTCGGTATGACCTGCAAAGGCAAACAATGGCGCTTCTGTACCACGACGAGCCCAAAGGTTCGTTGTGTCTTCGAACACTAAACGCTCGATAGAGAAACCAATCGCTTCTAGGCGAGAGATCATCAATTCTTGGCACCCTTCATCGATAGGGGTGACGGATGGGCGGCCGATTAAATCCTTGGCCAAAGACAATACAGCACTGTCTGTCATGGGGGAGTGTGTCCTTTCTGCTTATCGAATTCTATAAAGTGTTCTACGCGTCGGTTATTCTGCGAAAATGTCCGCGTACTCGGCTGGTTTAAAGCCGAGGTGGTATTTGCCAGCGTGCGCAAGCAATGGGCGCTTTATCATTGCAGGTTGAACCAACAGTAGCGCGATAGCGTTAGATTCATCTAAGTTGTTCTTTTGCTCTTCTGTCAATGCGCGAAATGTGGTGCCGCGTTTATTGACCAGTGCCTCCCAGCCCAATTCATTGACAAATTTCTTTAGCATTTCCTGATCAATGCCATCTTTACGGTAATCGTGAAACGTAAAAGGTTTGCCTTCGGCTTCCAGCCATTTCAGGGCTTTTTTTATCGTGTCACAATTCTTGATACCGTAAACCATCGTGCTCATTGATTGCTTCCTTTTTGCGTTAGGTTTTAGGGTGCTAGATTGACATTCCACCGTGTCGAAAGCAAGGCAGAGTGGGTAATCCTCGTGCGATTCATCGTTTTCTCACACCTTGATAATTGTGCCAATACCTCATCGTTATATCACTTGTGGCTAAATTAGATTTGATTCATCTACGGGTAATTAGCTATATCTATAAAGAGTCATATTTTTAGGGGGTTAGTGTGGATAGCGATCTGATTGATGACGCCAAAGAGGCCGCAGACGTGTTGCGTATTCTTTCGCATCCTGAGCGATTGATCGTGCTATGTCAGTTGCGAGAAGGGGAAAGGAATGTCTCTCAGCTTTTAGAAAATAGTACGTTGAGCCAATCTGCGTTCTCTCAGCACCTCACGGTACTGCGTCAAGCTAACCTTGTTGCGACCCGTAAATCTTCTCAATCGGTGTATTACAGCCTTGCCGCGCCAAAGGTTAAGCACTTGATTGATGCTATTCAGTGCGCATGGTGTGAGCGACAGAACAAACGTACTCTAAAGAAATAAAAGGGTTTTTCTGCGCTACCGTTATATACCCAAACAACCTCAAGATGCAGGATTCAGAGCCTCTCATCTTGTTCAATTTGAGGAGAAAAGCCGAAGGAAGAGTCATCTCTTTCCAGATTTTTCGACAATGAAGTGGACGAGAGGAGAGACTCCCAAAGGGCGAGTTTTGTTGGCCGCCATGCTTTGTTGCTGATTTTCAACGTAGAGTGACTATGTTTTCAAACCAGCGCCGCGCCTGACTGCCAACAAACTCTCGCTGAACAAGCATCTTGAGGTTGTTTGGGTATAGATGTAGAGATCACAACCTTCAATAACTGAAAGTTTGTATGCCGTTGAATACGTGTTCCTTTTGATCGAGCGCAATACCTTGATTGCATTTCGTTGAATAATGAAGACAGTGCATTTTAGGAGGTCTCAATGGAACTGAATCCGGTTTTTGCAAGAAGACTGTATCTCGCAAGTCTTGTCGAAGAAATGGAACGCCCAAACGTTCCACGCTTAATTGAAGCCACAGGCTGGCCACGTCGTACCATTCAAGACGTGATCAAATCCTTAGCGGGCTTAGGGATTGAGCTGGCATTTATTCAAGACGGCCGACGTCACAATGATGGCTACTATCGCCTCACTGACTGGGGACCGTTCAAACGTGAGTGGGTGGAAGAGCGTAAAGGCGATATCGTCTATACCTTGACCAGCTAAGCGCAAAAGACAATGCCAAGTTAGTTGAAGATGCAGCTCGGCCACAAGAGAATGAACGCCAATCGTGTTTCGGCAGATGCGGAGAACATGGTTGGGTCAAACCCATGTAAAAGACAATCAGTCTGTCAGGCTGCAACTTCTCTTTATTCCGCTTCACTCGCTATAGGGAATGCCTCTTTTTCTCTGGGTGATGGATTCCTCACGCGTTAAATGTCCTCTTTTCTTCCTCATTTTTACGAATACCTCGTGTTGTTCTCCCTGCAAACCCAATGAAAATGGGCGTGTACTGTCGTGCTCAAATTCTGGTCTAGTATGTTAATTGCGTGACGACTCAATAAGTTATTGGGTCGTCATTTAAAGCGGTTAATAGAAAGGGTGGAAGGATGCTTTATCAACTCAATGCTGCGTACATGGAATCGATTAAACCTCTTAACAGCTGGGCCAAGTTTGTTCGAGATGTGAATGCGGCACCGTGGAATGGTTTTCGAATGTTTTCAGCGAACCGGAGTTTTGATGCTTCGATGGAGTTGATTGAGAGACTCACTGACTGCTATGACGAACCCGCGTGGGAACTCGACTTCACAGAAATAGACGGCGACAACATTGCGATTCAATACAATGTCATTGCCAATAAGCCGTTCTGTAACCTGCTGCATTTTCGTCGCAGTAAAGCGCAACCCAATCAACCTCGAATGCTGTTTGTCGCACCGTTATCCGGTCATTTTGCCACCTTGTTGCGTGGCACAATCCGAGAGTTTTTACCCGATCACGATGTTTATGTCACGGACTGGCGCAATGCGCGTGATGTGCCTGTTAGTGAGGGGGAGTTTCATTTCGACGATTATGTTGACTACCTGATCGAATTCCTTGAGATGTTGGGCCCTGATACCCACACCGTGGCCGTATGTCAGCCTTGTATCCCGTTGATGGTTGCTACATCCCTTATGTCAGCCACGAACAACCCTGCAACACCTGCCACCATGACCTTGATGGGTGGACCTATCGATACGCGTATCAATCCTACTGAAGTGAATGACTACGCCAGTGGAAAAGACGCCGACTGGTTTGAATCGAATGTGATTTGTACTGTGCCTGACAACTTTGATGGTGCGGGGCAATTGGTGTATCCGGGCTTTGTGCAATTGTCGGGATTTATGTCGATGAACCTCGATAGCCATGTGCAAAAGCACTTCAAGTTTTTCGATGATTTGATCAAAGGTGATGGGGACAATGCGGAAGCACACCGTAAATTTTACAACGAGTACCTCGCGGTGATGGATCTGCCAGCGCACTACTATTTGGATACGATCAGAAAGGTATTTTTAGAGCAAGATCTGGCCAACAACACCATGACATATCGCGGCAAAGCCGTCGATATGGCAAACATTACACGAACGGCCATTTTCACTGTTGAAGGTGAGGTGGATGACATTACTGGGCGAGGGCAAACGGCCGCCGCGCTCGACTTATGCCACAAGTTGCCAACATCCAAAAAGGCGCACCTTGAACAAGAAGGTGTCGGTCATTACGGGATTTTCAATGGTAGGCGTTATAGAGAGTTCATTGCGCCAGCCATTAAAGCTTTTGTGAAAAAACACAAAGCGGGAAAGTAGAAAACCACCACAGGACATGGAAAGGAAAACGGTCAGTCAGCTAAGCGGGCTGACCGTTTTATTTTGTCTCTGGCGTGTCTTCAGGTCTCAATGATTTTTGGACATACTTGGGAAGTTTATCCACCACCAAATGCCAAGATTGCGAAATGAGGTTTTGAAGCTCAACGCTTGGAAGTGGACAGCTTTCGCCAAACTCAATCCAACCGACACGTGCAAGGTGCGGTGCCGGACGGCAACCTGGAATATCAGCCATCATCAAAAAATGCTCATCAGGCACTTTGCAGGCCATTTTGTTGCCGTCATAGAAAATACACACCATCTTTGTTTTGTGCACGCTATACACCTCTACACCGCCCCACTTTATGTCGAAGCGAGTGCCGATGAGGGCATCACAATGTGCTTTTAATGCTGCGATATCCATGTTTAAGTCGGTTGCCTATTTAAGACTTATAAAATCAAGCCCGCTTCTTTCAAGCTTTGACGTAACGCTTCTGCACGTTTGCGGTTCGCACTGAAATCTGAATAACCCACACGAGACTCTGAACGCACAATCAAATTGTCACCATCGATGCGCAGTTCAAGATCATCCACGAAACGGAAGACACTGCTTACCGATTCAATGCGTGCGTAATCTTTTGCGCGATCACCAGAGCGAGAGCCTGGCAGTGTCAGTGCGACTTCGATAATTTGCGATATCGTGACATCGTCAGACACTAGGGTAAAAGGCGCTAACTGGTAATCTTCTCGTTCATCAAGCGTGGATACACAGTTTGGCTTATCACCACAAGGCGTGAGCGATTTGTCTGTCATGGCGGTATCTCCTTGAGCGCAACCGACGGATAACAAAAGTCCAAGGCTTGTGAGTGAGCCAATTATCGTTTTTTTCATAGGGCCTTCCTTGTAGGGGCTTCTTAGCGAGCGATAAAGTAAAAGGCGGCAAATCCAAGCCAACTCAGTACGAGCAACGCCCAAGGTAGGGAGGATGTGCGTGTTGAGTCGCTGTGCGATACCACTACTTCGCGATCAGCTTGCTGAGATTGTTCGCCTGCGTTTTTAACTTTGATTTGTTTCTTACGTTCTTTGTCACGATCACGCGCTTTGACTTTTTGCTGTTTTTTATAAAGCGCGATGCCTTTTTCAATACCTTGTGCAATGAGCTTAGTTTGCTCTTTTGATTGCCCAGGCTTTTGCGTCGCTTTTGCGATTTTCATCGCTTCATTTTGCGTCTCTGGAGAGGGGGTTGGATTGCTCATCATACTGTTCTTGTTCACTTGTTAGTCTGGATTATACCTTTGATAACAATATGCCACGAAACCAAAATCCACTATTCGTGTCAAAGTTCCAAATATAGGAAAAGAAGACATGGTCATGATCTTAACCAAGACACCTTTGGTGGAAGGGAAAAGTATCACGGAATACCTCGGCGTCGTTGTTGGATACGCGATACTTGGCAAGAACTTGTTTAAAGGTATCTTCGCCAGCGTTCGTGATATTGTCGGCGCGCGCTAAAAGGCTTGCTGAGGGTAAGTGTCAGTGACACTGCAATAAATGTGATGCACATAAAATCCCGCAGTGAAACTGCCTGCGCTGACCCGCAATTTTTTGCGTCAACACTATGCCGTCCGTGTAAATATTGAGACAGTGAATACGTGGTTGATGAACATTGTTTTATTAGCCGTACCGTAATAAAGAGGGGCTGCAGGCCCTAAAACATGAATGAATACACTTTTGTACCAATCACCTGATTATTTCGACAAACATGGCAACGCGAAGCCCGCACTTTTTTTCTGGCTCGCGTGTATTTTTCTCGCGAGAGCGTGGATTGTGTTTGTCATTGCTGGCGTAAGCCGCGAACAAGGCGCTGATATGCTTGCCTTGATTTACCCAAACCACGATGCGCTCTATATGGGGTTAGCGGTCGGTTTTCCTTCCGTCGCATTAATGCTAATGGCAGGTAACCTGCACCGATATCCGAGGGTGATAGAAAATGTCTGGCATTGGGGAAGAGCCATTTTATTAGCAGCGTTTAGCTGCGACTTAGTACTACAAATTAAGCATTTAACTGTTGGGCACTGGCGTTTTCATTGGAGCAGTGCGGTGACATTACTGATTGCGCTTTGGCTAGTGATCTACTTATTAAGAAGCCGCCGCATTCAGTTTCTATTTGCTTCTCCGATTTACCGAGAAACAGAAAGAGAAAAAAAATGAACGAGTGGAAGAAAGGACTTGTCCTGTTTAGTGCAATGCTGAGCCCCTTAGCCATGGCTGACTGGCAAGTCGACGTGAACTTTGAAATTGATCGCGCAGGTAAACATCAACGTGCGCAAAGCTCGGTATCGCTGATCCCGGGTGAAGAAACCATTCTATTTGAAAACAGCCAACAGCACGGTGTATTGATTGGTAAAGCCGAGTTGCTTGAAGTAACGGCTGATGAAGTCAAAATTTCTCTGCTTATCCAAGAGCAATGCAGTGACGGAAAATGGCGCACAATCATGTCTCCTGTTGTTCAGGCTGGATTGAACACACCAACCTCTATCGAATGTGCTAACACACAGCGTGATGAGTTGGCGTCTTTGAAAGTCGAAATAACGTCCGTTTAATCATCATCTCGTCACGTTTCCAGATCTAGGACAAAGTCTGAGCATTTCCCTGCTACTATGCTTGGACTTTTCGCACTATCAGACTTAAGAAGCTGAAAGAGCTGTATTTATCTGGAGGTAACAATGGCGGTATCCCAGCCAGCAATCGTGGCCGACGCAGGGCCATTTGCACTGTACGTATTGTTCAAAGTCACCGGTTCAGCATCTGCTGTTCTTGGGCGCTCTCGTGACGTGCATGCGCTTGTTGATGACATCAACACTCATCAGCCTGGCAGTAACATGAAAGCAGCCGTGTCGTTCACGCCTGCGTTTTGCCAAGCCCACAACATCGCGACCCCTGACGATTTAGCGCCTTTCCAAGCACTTGGCGAAGGCGATACGCAAGCCCCAGCGACGGACTGTGATGTGTTGCTGCATGTGCATTCAACGCGTCATGACCTGAACTTCTATCTACTGAGAAAGTTCCTCGAAAACATCGGTTCAGACGTTACTGTTGTCGATGAAACCTATGGTTACCGCTACTTGGATTCTCGTGATATGACGGGCTTCATTGATGGTACGGAAAACCCGGAAGGGGAAGAAGACCGTCGTGCTGTAGCGATCATTGCTGATGGTGAATGTGCGGGTGGCAGCGTCGTCATGATGCAGCGTTATGTGCACCGTCTTAACGCATGGGAACCCTTGTCAGTTAAACAGCAAGAGAAAATCATTGGTCGCACCAAGTCTGACTCTATTGAATTGGATGACGTGCCTGCGACATCGCACGTAGGACGTGTTGATATCAAAGAAGATGGCAAAGGCCTAAAAATGGTCAGACATAGCCTGCCTTATGGCTCAGTGTCGGGTGATCATGGTTTGCTGTTTATTGCCTACTGCCACACTCAACATGTTCACAAAACGATGCTAGAAAGCATGTTCGGCGAGCGTGATGGCAAAACGGACATGATGCTGCGTTTCACAACGCCAGTGACAGGCGCGTATTTCTTCGCACCGTCTATGGATGCATTAAGCAAGATCGCTTAATTTATCGATGCATCTTAGAGAACAGAAAGCACTGCCAATGGGCGGTGCTTTTTTGTTTTTATAGGGAGGGAAGGAGGGTAAGCCATTGGCATTGTTGTCGATGGTGCTGGTGTTTTTCATCGATTTGTGACTGATGCAAAACAATCATTTTCACTAAGTTTGACCGCGCTTTGCTTTTGCGACACACCATAAAAATGTCCAGTGAATCTCCCTCGACGCACCCTCGCTCAGTGTGGTGATCTTCAGGGTAATAACGTTATAAAAACAGACGTGCTGGAGAAGATCATGAACATTGTTGCCATTACTGCCTGCCCTTCAGGTGTTGCCCATACTTACATGGCCGCTGAATCATTAGAACAAGCTGCGATTGCTCGTGGATTGACCATTAAAGTTGAAACCCAAGGTGCGCTTGGGGCGGAAAACGAAATTACATTAGACGATGTGAAAAACGCCAATGTGGTCATCGTGACGACTGACATTGAACTGGCGGGCATGTCTCGCTTTGATGGCAAAATTATCGTCGAAACAACGGTGAAAAAGCTGGTGGTGAGTGCCGCTGAAATACTGGATGCAGCTTGTGACGTAGCGGTGGCCTAACCATGACAATGTTGAAACTAGACGGCCAATGGCAACTCACTTCTTTGATGGATGCGTCCATCGTTGCCCCTATCACCTTGCCGGGCGATGTGCACAGTGCGTTGCTTGCTGCAGATATTATTCCTGACCCTTACCTTGGCTGTAATGAAATCAAGGTGCAGTGGGTGGGTGAACACGATTGGGTGCTTGAGAAAACCTTCACCGCCGATGCCGATCTCCTGAGTGCGAAGGCTGTGGACCTGATCTTGAGCATGGTCGATACCATGGCTGAGATTGTGTTGAACGGCGAAACCATATTGCTGTGCAGCAACATGTTCCGCCATTACCGCCGCGATGTTCGCCCGTATTTGTGCGACGGTGAAAACACGCTGAAAATTACGCTTAAACGCGCAGACATTGAAGCCAAAGCACGTGCTGAGCGCTTGCCTTTCCCTGTGCCTTGGGCGGTGGGTAACAACCAGATTCCACACATGAATACCTTACGTAAAACCCAGTGTCATTCAGGATGGGATTGGGGGATTTGTCTATTGGTGAGCGGTATTTACGACAGCATTCGCTTGCAACCTATGTCTGAAGTGCGTCTTCAACAGGTCCGTTCAGCGCAGCAATGGCACAGTGATGGCAGTTGTGATGTCACGGTTATCACTTACGCAGAGCTGATTTCCCAAGATACTGACGCTCAGGTTGAATGTTGTTTGGTGAGCCCTGATGGCGAGCGCATGTCGCAATCTGTTGCGTTAACGGGCACAGAGGTGGAATGTTGTTTTCGCGTGGCGCAACCTAAACGCTGGTGGCCTGCGGGTTACGGCGAACAGCCGCTCTATACACTGACAGTGACAACAGATGCTCAAACCATTGAGAAACGCTTGGGGCTTCGCGAGCTGTATTTAGACACGGGCGAAGACGACGTCGGTGCGGCGATGACGTTTGTCGTCAACGACAAAGCCATCATGGCGAAAGGCGCGAACTGGATCCCACTGGATGCGATGCCTGGCAAGCAAACGCCTGATCATTACCGCCGCTTACTGGAAGATGCGAAAGCCGCGAACATGAACATGATCCGTGTTTGGGGTGGCGGCATGTATGAGCGCGACACCTTCTATGAGCTGTGTGACGAGCTAGGCCTGCTGGTGTGGCAAGATTTGATGTTCTCATGCGCCTTGTACCCGTCGACACCGGATTTCCTTCGCGACGTAGAACAAGAGATCACGGAACAAGTTCGCCGCCTAAGCGATCACCCGTCATTGGCGTTATGGTGTGGCGATAATGAAGTGATCGGCGCGATCAATTGGTACCCAGAATCCCGTGCGAATCGCGAAAAATACGTGGTGAATTACGATCGTTTAAGCCGTGTTCTGCAAGGCGTGGTTGAACGTGAAGACACCAGCCGTCGTTTCTGGGCAAGCTCGCCATGTAACGGTGAGTTGGACTTTGGGGATGCGTGGCATGACGACAACAAAGGTGACATGCATTTTTGGGATGTGTGGCATTCCGGCAAATCCTTCGATGCCTACAGCAGCATTAAGCCACGTTTTTGTAGCGAGTTTGGCTACCAATCTTGGCCGTCATTGCCGACCGTGAAAACCTTTGCATCAGAAGAAGAATGGAACGTTACTTCTCCTACTTTTGAGCAACACCAGAAAAATGGCCGTGGGAATAGCATCATCACTGAAATGTTTACGCGCTATTTCCGATTCCCATCAGATTTTTCTCAGATGCTCTATTTGAGTCAGGTTCAGCAAGCATTAGCGATCAAAACGGCGAGCGAATACTGGCGTGCGAACAAACCTGTTTGTCGCGGTATCTTGTACTGGCAATTGAATGATTGCTGGCCTGTCAGCTCTTGGTCGAGTATTGAATATACAGGGCGTTGGAAGCAGTTGCATTACCATGCCAAACGCTTCTTCGCGCAGCAATTGGCGGTGTTTGTGGATGAAGAAAACACGCTGCGATTGAATGTGATTAATGATGAACACCGTTGCTTGGCAGCAAAAGGCCAAGTGACTTGGTATGACTGGCACGGCGAAGTGATCGACACATGGCCGATTGAGAGCATGTTGGGTGAAGACGATAACCAAGTGGTATGGCAGTGTGACCGCAACGTGATTAACGAGCGCAAGCACGAAGGCTTCTTCCATGCGGTTGTTGAGTGTGACGGTCAAACCTTTACTAATACTTGGTTTGACGATGCCTACAAGCGCCTGCCATTGCCTAAAGCGAACATCGAGACCAAGGTGGAAGAGGTGGATGGTCGTGTGATGGTGACCTTGAGTGCCGACAAACCAGCCTTCTTTGTTCATCCTGAGTTTGATGGCGAAGGCGGTGATACCGGACGTTTTGATGACTCAAGCGTTACTTTGTTGCCTTCTCAGCCTATTACCTTGGAATACACGGGGAATACATCGGCTGAACAGTTGAAAGCAGGATTAACGGTGTACCACTTAGCGGCGAGCTACTGAGTTAAATTGATAGCAAAAAGCCCTCTTCGGAGGGCTTTTTTGTTGCTGGTCAAACAGAGACTGGGCCAAATAGAGGCAGGGGAATACAGAGGTTGGGGCAAGTAGATGCTGAAGGAAAAGGAATTCGAGATGAATTATTTTCCAAATGGTGCTTCGGTCGACACCCAGTTTTTAATCGTCTCCCGGTCAAGTGATACGTAGTGATAGTAAAGGTGGTCTATGGCCATCAGCATGGGAAGTTGGGCTGAAATCATGCCGGTACGTTCTTCACCATTGAGTGAGGCAGTGAGCAAGGTTGCCGTTGCTGATTGTGACATCTTTGATTTCGGGTTCGCCGAGATCAGATAGGTTTCGATACCGCGGCGTGTCAGGTTTTTCACCACCTTCGCCATGTCATCATTTTGCGCATTTAAACTCAGCACGATCACCAGGTTGTCGGTCGTCAAAATGTCTTGGTACATTTGCATGGAGTTCGTGTCTTGCACCACTTCGACAAACTTGCCGAGTCGCCCAAAACGGAATTTGAAATCAGCCCCTGCAAGAGCACTGAACCCAGTGCCATACACATGGATGATTTGATGCCTCGCGATGGCGTGGGTGATCTGGTCGATAACGTCTGTATTAAGGCAGTGTTTTAGTTGCTGTAACACATCGAAGTAATCTTGCTGCAGCCCATCATTCTCCGGTTTGGCGAGGGGGTTCGCGCTGTCCAATTGCTCTTGATAAAGAAACAGGAATTCTTTGAGGTTATTCAGGCCAATCTTTTGGCAAAAGCGCGTGATAGAGGCCGTGGAGACACCAATGTCCGTGGCCAGTTCTTCAATGGTTTTGACAGGACGACGTGCGAGAAAATAATCCGCAATCTTGTTGTCGGTAGTGGTGAATTTGCTCCGTGCATATTCAAACAGCAATCCAATATCTTTGTTCATCAGTACCATAGGCCATCAATCATTCGCCCCACTACCGTAGGGCGAACGCTCCTCTTAATCAAGCGTGATCTTAATGGTGCGGATTTGCTTCGCACGGAAGTCGCCAAGTTGAATCACATTGCCATCAACCACCAAGGTATTCAGAGTCTTGAGCATCAGGTTGGTATCCGCTACGTTTTTGATTGTTGCATTCCTGACAGTGAGGGTGCCTGTGTTCTCAATGCTGTATTCCGATGGATTGAAAAGACGTACATACAGCGCGTTGTTGTCGAACTGGACACTGCTACAAACAAGATGCGGCGCATCAAGGGCAAACAGGCTGTCATCATCCTTCACCATATTGTCGAGTGGATGCATGACGAAATACTTCAAGGTATTGGTGAATTGATTGAGCGTTTGCGCTTGATAGTAAGGCGTTTTCACACTCCACGCTTGCCATTGCTGCACAGCAGTCGCCGGCGAGAAGCTTGGATCGATGTGCAGCCCTAATGTGATGTGCTGGTGGCCTTTCATTTGGCTATCAGGGGTGGGGATGTATTTAAACTGCTGACCCGATGCAATCCCGGGGCGACGTAGAAGATCAGGTTTGCCTAACCAGCCAACGCCACGGAAAAGCGTGAGGGCGAGGGTGCCGCTTGGCTGTTCAGGGCTCTCAATAAGCACTTCATACTCTTTTATGCCTTGGGCGAACACCGTCAAACTGGTTTGCTCATCCTGAAGGTTGGCATAGTTGATCATCGGGTAAATCCCGCAAGGCTCTTCTTTCCAGCCGCGCTCGCGCCAATCTGCCAACTGAGCTTGGAACAGGGGGCGACGCGCAAAGCCAAAGGGTGTATCTGCAATGCTTTCTTTTGCTTTGATTGGGCTGTTAATGACGAGCTGGAGGCGGTGATCGTCGGCTTGATTGTCGATGGTGACATCGATCTGCAAAGGCTGTTCATCGTTGGTGAGCGTCACGTTCACGGTGTACTCGCAAACAGTGTCGCGGAAGCCCTGCGCACGAGCCTCTAAGTTTTCTGGCAGCAACCACGTGCCTTTCAAGGTCATCTGTTGTTTAAGCAGACCTGATTGTGTTGTGCATTCTGCGTGACTGAAAGACAGCGCAATTACCCAATCATTTTCGGGTGGCGAGTAGTCATAAGTATCGCCATCGTCACCGCCATCTCGCAAGGTAAAAGCTTGCGGCCAATGCTGGCCTGTTTGCTTGTCTGTAAGGTTCACGTCACCGTTTTGATAGTCGATACGGTATCGATCATTTTCGATGTGTTTCCCAATAACCGTGGGTAGTACTAACGCATCTTTTTCTGCCACTTCTTGAATGACGAGAGACGTGAAACCTAATGCGGGAAGCGCATGTTGAACGGCGATGTCGGTTTGGTAGTAGTAGCCATTCGGGTCATTGTCTTCGGGATTGCGTTGAATGCTGCCATTGTAGTGTTGGGTTTGTGCAATCACATCAAATGCTACGTTCTCACCCGCTAAAGTGCTTAGCGAGAAATGCGGTGATTTGGTTGAAAGCGTGATGTCTTGAACCTGCTCTCGTGAGGCGGGCAGGGTATTGAACAAGGTCAGGCGCGTGCCGTTATCGAGTTCAGGTTGAGAGTCCGCCAGTTTGCGTACCAAGTAGTCTCGCGCTGCACTTGATGTTTGATCAACCTGTTCAAAGCGTTCAACGATGATCTTGTTGGTTTTGTCCGTGTTGCAACCCCCGGCACTGTCGTGGGCATGATTGCGGGTCATGGTGCGCCAAAGGTTATTAATGAGTTCAGGCTGATAGCCGATGCCATAACGGGTGGCCAGCGCCATAAGGGGCTCAAGCTCAAGGGTGATGCGTCGTTCTAACATATCGTTCAGGCGCTTATGATCAGCGCGTGAAGAGTAAATGGAACGGTGGATTTTTGATACTTGCCCATCGATCATTTCGCCGCTCAATGTGTCCATTGGCAGATCTTGCGCGGCAAGCGAGGCAAACAGTGCGTCGTAGCTGCTTTCAATCAATTGGCTATCGATGTTGGCGTCTGCCAGCTTTTGATTAAACAGCGCAATGCGTTCTTTGACATTGCGATCAACGAAGCGCTGGTCGCCACCCAATGGCAGGGCGACATGATGACTCAGGCAGTCTTTTTCAACTTGATGGGCCAGTGAAATGGCATCATCAGAGTAGATCAGTTGCCCACCCACGTAGTAGCCATCTTTGATGTTGTAGAAAAGCACATGACTGCCGTCTTCACTTTGCCATTGGCCTTCTCTATGCGGGTAAACATCCGTCGACAGTCCGCGCCAAAAAACCGTTTTATCAATGCCCACGCCGTTATAAATCTTTGGCATATCCATGCTTTGACCAAAAGAGTCTGGCACGTAGCCCAGCATTTCACAGCCGCCGAGTGATTCACCAAGACGAATACCCAACTGCAGGTTTCGGATGATGGATTCACCGGAAATGATCAGTTGATCGGTTTGGCTATACCAAGGGCCAATCTTCAGTTTTCCGCTTTCGACCAGATGACAAAAGCGTTCTTTGTGCTGCGGGCAGGCAGATAAATAATCTTCTACGATGCTCAGTTGTCCATCCAAGTAGTAGTTATCTACTTCGCCCTTTTCGAGCGCGTCCATCACTTCTTCGAGGTGATAGATCAATTGAATGAGCGATTCATGAGCGGAGAAATACCACTCAAAATCCCAATGAGTATGGGAGATAACATGCAGTTGTTTTTTCATAAACCTGTCCGCTTTGGAATGCGATCCGCTGAATGTGAAGGTGCAGCGCTGCGGGCTGCACCTTCATGTCATTGGATATGTAAACTCACGCAATCACGTGTTGAATGGTGTCTAAAATGGCTTGCGTGTTGTTTTGTTGCAGCGTGTTTCTAATGTCGGGTTTCATCATGGCGCGCGACAACTTGGTGAGCATCAGTAAACTTTCTTCTGCGCCTGACTCTGGAATCGCTAACGACACTGCCGTAGTGACAGGTTCGTCATCCATGGTGTCCCACTCAATCGGGTTAGCAAAATGCACCACAAAAATAGCCGGTGATTTCACATGGGATGATTTGCAGTGTGGTACGGCCATTCCCCCTAGAAACCCTGTGCTGTCATGCGACTCACGCGCTTGTAGTCCATTTGCAAATCCATCAACGCTGTCGATGTAACCCAATTGATGGGCGTGCTCGGCAATGAATTGAAACGCTTGCTGTTGAGAGGTTGAGTGGGCGTCAGCCAGAATATGCTCGACGTTAAATACGTTGTTCATCAGGGTTATCCATTCACTGCGGTTGAAGTAGCAACAGCGGGTGTGGTTGTTTCCTGCTGCATGGAGGTTGATGCGCCCGTTTCTTTTACATCCGCGATAGGCTGTTTAGAAGGACGGCGCCAGAATCCGATAATCATGGCAGTGGTTGCGATACCGGCAAAGGTACACGCAATCCATGTCACGAAGGGAATAGGCTGCTCGATGTAACCGATGAATGTACCCAACGGAGAGCCGATACCGCCGTAGAATTTCACGTCCAAGTAACCCACAAGACCACCGGCTAGCGCCGAACCTGCCACGCTGGCGGTGATGATTTGAACTGGATTTGCAGCTGCGAACGGAATTGCACCTTCTGTTACCCCGACAATGCCCATGCCGAATGCGGAGTTTGCAGAGACTTTTTCAGTGTCAGTGAAGCGGTTTTTAAACAGTTTTGACGCTAGGAAAATACCAAGTGGCGCGACAGATATTGCAGCTTGTGCCGCGGTGCCTGGAACGAAGTTAGCGCCTTCAATGCCGTATTTTGCAACGGTGTCAGTCCATACCGCAGTACCGAAAATCAGTGCGGTTTTGTTGACTGGGCCACCGAAATCGAAGCCGATCATTGCGCCGATAATGGCACCGATGATGAAGGTAGATGCACCATACGTGTTGGTTAGCCAGTTAAGGCCTTCATACAATGCACTCATGGCACCCGCGATAGGTTGACCAATGAAGTACAACACCACGACGGTAATGAAGAAGGTTGCGATCAAAGGGATGATCATGATTGGCACAAGCGGTTGAAGCAGTTTCGGCCATTTGATTTTCTTCAGGTACTTCACAAAGTAGCCAACAAGGAAAGCAACAAGGATGGCTGATAGGAAGCCGCCGCCCGCGTCAGTGCCTAAAAATGCTGGGTCGTTTGCCATGTATGCACCCAGCATAGCTGGAGCAATCGCAGGGCGATCCGCAATGGAGTTTGCAACGAAGCCTGCAAACAGTGGGATCATGAGAAGGAAGCCGATTTGACCCACTTTGAATAAGTGCGCCATGAAATAACCGAGTGGTTCTGTTTGGTCAAATCCCCACGCGACCATACGGCCCAGGTCATCACGTTGGAAAGCGAAGATATTTGCGATGGCCAGCAACAAACCTGCTGCAATAACCATCGGTACCATGTAAGAGATACCGCTCATGATGTGCTGAACAAAACCGTTTTCTGTGGTTTTACCCAAGGTCACGTTACCGACTTTTGTGCCTTTCGCTCCAAAGACAGTCGCATTTTCTTCGGCTTCTTTGATAAGTGCCATTGCATCGCGAATCGCGGCTTTTGGACGTGCCTTGTAAACACGTTTTCCAGCAAAGCGGGCAAGATCGATCTCAATGTCAGAGGCAATGATCACCAGCTCCGCATCATTGATCTCTTGTTCAGTCAGAATATTCTGCGCACCGATTGAACCTTGGGTCTCAACCTTTACAAAGAAATTGTGTTCTTTGCCAGCTTGCTCAAGGGCTTCAGCTGCCATGTAAGTGTGAGCAATACCAGCAGCACAGGCGGTTATCGCAACAACATTTTTGGTCATGAGGTTCTCCTTCTACGACCTTCAAATAGGGTTTTGGCAGGAAGATGATGAAAATATTTCCAGTTTAAGACTGTGATTGAGCGCATATTAGTCATTTTGTTGTAAATATTTACAGTTAAAGGGTGCAGTTCATCATGGAAATATTCTCAAAACACTGTAAATTTTTTCACCATAAAGTGAACAGTTAGTGTTCTCGTGAATGTATTTTCACATCCGACAGTGAGAGTGACACCGAATGCCCAACACGACTAATCAGCCCGACACGTTTTCATATTTGGTGCTTTCTGAGATCGCAGGTCGTTTAGACGGAAAGCTCAATACGGAATGCCACCGCGCATTGCCATGTAATGACATGCCGCTTTTGGCGTGGTGTACGCCAGATGAAAGAGTGGAAATAGTTGTAGAGGGAGCGGTAGACATGATGTTCAGTCACGGCGGTGGCGAACGAGGCGTGGTGCGCATGAAGCCCGGTGATGTGCTTCGCGTAGCGGCTCACGGTTGGAACTTGCCGTATGCTGATGAGGCAAACACCTTGAGCATTTGTTGTCGTGGTGAAAAGCTCGGACTGAGTTATAACCACTGGCAAGATGGCCGTTGCATCAGTTTGGCGAAATGGGCCATGTCACTGACATCACTGAATGCCTTGCTGCTTGGCTTGACGTCAGAAGTGCGGGGGTTAGGTGATGTGAAGCTTGATGTGTTGCTACGGACGATTTCTCGTAAGCTAAGTGCTCATGCGTCGGATGTGTCTAAGCAAAAGCAACTCTTCCATCAGATTCTGACTTACATGCGTTGCCATTTCCATGAGTCAATTTGCCGTGAATCGGTAGCTGAGCACTTCTGCATTTCATCAAGTTACCTTTCTCACCTGTTTCAGCAACACAGTGAGGTAGGGTTTAACGAATACATTAATCGAGAGCGCTTTGCTCATGCTCGACATCTTCTTATTGAAAAAGGGTTGCGTGTTAAACAAGTGGCGCTGGAAAGTGGGTTTGTGGATGCGGATTACTTTTGCCGCCTGTTTAAACGGCTAGCAGGGATGACGCCAACACAATATCGTCAGCAATACATAAACCAACAGCAGAGTTTCACTCAAGAGTTTTCGAACTAACTCTTCATGATCAGTGAATGGCGGTGGTTAGCCGTGGTGTTTGGGAAGTGGATGCTAGGCACGTTGATGCTTGTCGGCGCTATGAAAGCGAGCAAAGTATCGTTGAGCGGATATAAACTTTAGGCAACAAAAAAGCGCAGCCTAGGCTGCGCTTTTTCTTACACACAAAGAATTACTTCTTGATGCGTAGTACTGGTGTTTGACCAACAACAACAGAACCAGAAAGCTTGTTCAGCTCTTTGATTTCGTCCATGTTAGAAATAACAACAGGTGTCAGAGTAGACTTCGCTTTTTCTTCTAGCATTGCTAGATCGAATTCGATGATTGGGTCGCCAACTTTTACAGTTTGACCTTCTTCAGCGATACGCTTGAAGCCTTCACCTTTTAGCTCAACAGTGTCGATACCGAAGTGAACGAACATTTCGATGCCGTCTTCAGATTCGATTGAGAAAGCGTGGTTAGTTTCGAAAATCTTACCAATGGTACCGTTAACTGGTGCAACCATTTTGTCGCCAGTTGGTTTGATTGCGATGCCGTCACCAACGATTTTTTCTGCGAAAACAACATCAGGCACATCTTCGATGTTTACGATTTCACCAGAAAGTGGTGCCATGATTTCAATCACACCTGCATCGCTGCTGTCGTCAGAAACCAGCTTCTTCAGTTTGTCAAACAGACCCATAGTGTATGCTCCTAAGCGTTATCAATACTTTGCTGCCGTAGTTTAGCAGACAGTTTTTTCAGCAATGAATTTTTCTACATGTTCAGCGATTTCAGCTGCAGTAGGCATTGCCAGTGCTTCGTCTGCCATTGCTTTAACATCAGCAAAGTTGGCATTACGGATAATTTTCTTGATGCGTGGGATTGAGATGCCGCTCATACTGAACTCATCAAGACCCATACCCATCAGTAGTAGCGTTGCACGCTCGTCGCCTGCAAGCTCACCACACATGCCAGTCCATTTGCCTTCTTTGTGAGAAGCATCAATTACCTGCTTGATCACAGTAAGTACTGCTGGAGACAGAGGGTTGTACAGGTGAGAGATCATCTCGTTACCACGGTCAACCGCAAGAGTATACTGGGTTAAGTCGTTTGTACCAATGCTAAAGAATGCAACTTCTTTCGCTAGGTGATGAGCAATCGCTGCGGCTGCTGGCGTTTCAACCATTACACCGATCTCGATGTTCTCGTCAAACGCATGGCCTTCTGCACGAAGTTCCACTTTGTACTCTTCGATGGCTTTCTTCAGCTCACGGATTTCTTCTACAGAGATGATCATAGGGAACATCACGCGTAGCTTACCGTGTGCAGATGCACGAAGGATGGCACGAAGTTGGTCGCGTAGAATATCACGACGATCCAAGCTGATGCGAATTGCACGCCAGCCTAGGAACGGGTTCATTTCTTTTGGCAGATCCATGTACGGTAGATCTTTGTCACCACCGATATCCATGGTACGGATAATCACTGGGTGACCTTGCATTGCAAGCGCAACGTCTTTGTATGCTTTGTACTGCTCTTCTTCAGTAGGCAGTGCATCGCGGTCCATGAATAGGAATTCTGTGCGGTAAAGGCCTACACCTTCGCCGCCATTACGGTTGATACCGTCGCAGTCTTTAACGGTACCGATGTTACCGCAAACTTCTACTTGGTGACCGTCCAGAGTGATTGCTGGCAAATCTTTCAATTTAGCCAGTTCTTCTTTCTCTGCGATGAATTCATCACGGATCGCTTTGAATTTGTTTAGCTCTTCTTCGCTTGGGTTGATAACAATCTTGTTGTTGATTGCATCAAGTACCAGCATGTCACCGTTGCTCACTGTTTTAGTGATGTTCATGGTGCCAACGATTGCTGGAAGCTCTAGTGAGCGCGCCATGATTGAGGTGTGAGAAGTGCGACCACCGATATCGGTGATGAAACCTAGTACGTAATCTAGGTTGATTTGCGCAGTTTCAGAAGGTGTTAGGTCGTTAGCAACCAAAATCACTTCTTCGTTGATAGCGCTTAGAGAAACGATGTTGATACCCAGTGCGTTCTTAACAAAACGTGAGCCGATGTCACGAATATCAGTTGCGCGCTCTTTTAGGTATTCGTCGTCAAGAGATTCAAGCGTCGTTGCTTGCTCTTCAAATACGCTGTAAATCGCGTAATCAGCCGCTGCGTTGTTCTCTTTAATGAAAGCTATGATTTCTTCTTCTAGCTCTTCATCTTCCAACAGCATGATATGGCCTTCAAAGATAGCTTCTTTCTCTTCACCAAAGGTGATGAGTGCTTTTTCTTTGATAGCTTCTAGCTGAAGTTTAGATTTTTCGCGCGCATCGAAAAGGCGCTGAATTTCCGCATCCAACTGATCAGCTGGAAGAGGGTTTTTATTGATGACGATTTCGTCTTCTTGAAGTAGCAGCGCTTTACCGAATGCAATACCAGGAGATGCCAGAATGCCTGAAATCATAGCTTTACCTTACGTTGACCAAATTTAAATGCTAATGGATAGAAAAAAGCTGGATTATTCCAGCTCGTCCATCAGTTTAACTAGGTGATCAACAGCTTCTTGAGCTTGTGCACCATCAGCTTTGATGGTTACAACAGTACCTTTAGTCAGGCCAAGAGTTTGCAGTTTGAACAGGCTAGTTGCGCTCGCTTCTTTACCGCCAGATTCAACAGTAATTTTTGCATCGAAGCCTTTTGCTTCCTTAACAAACTGAGCAGCAGGACGAGTGTGCAGACCGTTTTCAGCAGTGATTTCTACTTGCTTTTGATACATGATTTACCCCGATACATTATTTATTTAAGTTTATGTATTAAATCTGTTGATAGCTTAAACCGAATGACCTGATTTGGCTATCGGTGGACGATAAACTAACGAAGATTTGCATGCCTTTGCTTAATCCAAGTCAAATTTTTGTGACATTTTCGCTTGAATGGGCATGTGCCTCGAAGACGAGGCGGCTTTTTATTTCGAGCCTCGAAAATAAGAGGCGGGGATTTTTTACTAGAGCGGACTAAAAAAATCAAACAAAAAAGCCCCTGAGGGGCTTTTTTGTTGTCTCTCAGACTATTGTCTGTAACAAATTGTATCTGTTACTGCTGATTTTCTAGCTCAGTGAAGATACCTGCGAACAGTGCAGTACTGAGGTAACGCTCACCAGAGCTCGGCAAAATGGTCACAATGTTCTTGCCTTCAAATTCAGGAAGCTCTGCAACTTTGTTCGCTGCGACAACGGCTGCACCAGATGAAATACCGGCCAGAATGCCTTCTTCTTCCATCAAACGACGTGCCATGGTAATCGCTTCGTCAGAGGTAACGTGAACCACTTTATCAATCAGTGAAAGGTCAAGGTTGCCAGGTACGAAGCCTGCACCGATACCTTGGATTTTGTGTGGTGCAGGTTGAACTGCATCACCCGCAACAGTTTGTGCAATAACCGGTGATTCTGAAGGTTCAACGGCAACAGTAGTGATCGCTTTACCTTGGGTGTTTTTGATGTAACGGCTAACACCCGTAAGCGTACCGCCCGTACCTACACCGGCAACAAAGACGTCGATTTCACCGTCAGTGTCTTCCCAGATTTCAGGACCCGTTGTCTTTTCGTGGATCTCAGGGTTAGCTGGGTTATCGAACTGTTGAAGCAACAGGTATTTCGCAGGGTCAGTTGCGACAATTTCTTCTGCTTTAGCAATGGCGCCTTTCATACCCTTTGCCGCTTCTGTTAGCACAAGGTTTGCACCCAATGCTTTAAGCAGTTTACGGCGCTCAAGGCTCATTGATTCTGGCATGGTCAGCGTTAGCTTGTAACCACGCGCAGCTGCAACGTAAGCCAACGCAATACCTGTGTTACCACTGGTAGGCTCAACCAACTCTATGCCTGGCTTCAGAGTGCCTTTTTTCTCGGCATCCCAAATCATGTTCGCACCGATACGACATTTAACGCTGAAACTTGGATTACGCGCTTCAATCTTTACCAGCACTTTTCCGTTAGATACACGGTTAAGGCGTACTAGAGGGGTGTTACCAATGGTGGTTGTATTATCTTCGTAAATCTTACCCATGTTCTTCGTTCCTTCGGTTTGCTGGGGAATACGTCTAAAATAATATCGCCGTTTGCATAAATGCAAAGGAATCGTTGGTTATATCTTATTGTGATTTCAGAACTTAGACAGTTATTTTCGGCGTTTGTGATATGGAATGTAGACTGATGTTGGCTAATTATGAAGGCATTTGTGTGTAGAACTCTACCGCCCGTGAGGTTGGGCGGCAAAGTTAACGAGAAGTATGTAGACGTGAATACTAAAGAGGCGTTTCGTTCTTCGATATTTAGTATCGCGCGAGTTCACCACGATACTTGTCTACCCACATTGCGGTTGCACCACACACGGCGACAGGCATGACAAACAGGTTAAGCACTGGCGTCATGGTAAACACCATGACTAACGCGCCAAAGCTCATGGTCATGCCTTTTTGTTCGCGCAGTGTCGCTTTCATTGATGGAAACGACACGCGGTGGTTATCGAACGGATAATCACAGTATTGAATGCCCATCATCCATGCGCTGAATAAAAACCAGAGCACTGGCCCCAGCGTTTGCCCGATAGCTGGAATCCACATCAATATCAGCAAACCTAGAGCTTTAGGTAGGTAATACCAAAGCTTTTGCCATTCTCGTTTGAAGATACGCGGTAAATCTTTAATGATCCCAGCGATGCCATCATCCGGTGGGCGTTTACCAGTGAGCTTTGCTTCCAAGTGCTCAGCAAGTAGGCCATTAAAGGGGGCGGCTATCCAGTTGGCGACCGTGCTGAAAAAATACGAACAGATCACCAGCGCGAAGATTGCCAGCAATGGCCATAATAAGTAAGACAACCAGTCCAACCAAGAGGGTATATAAGAGAGCCACCCGTCAATCCATGTACTGAGTTGTGACAATAGCACGCTAATTAGGGTACCCATCAACAAGAGGTTAACCATCAGAGGAATGATGACAAATCTGCGGATACCTGGTGTAAATGCCAGAGAAAATCCACGCAGGAAGTAACCTGCACCGGATGTTGGTTGTTGTACCAGTTGTGAGGGGGTCATAGTGTCTCCTTGCTTTAACCTCTGCATGGTAACGGTTTCCTGTTGGTATTGGCAATTTATGCTGACGTGGAATTTTTAAGTGCATTGCGTGTCAAAAGCCAGAAAGAACAGGCACTTTTTGAGTGTTCTTATTGGTTGTGCATTAACTTTTATGCGCTTTTTGGTACAGTAGTCAGCAAATTGTATGCGCGACATTGCCAAAGCTTGTTCCAAGGTGTTTAGATAGGGGCTTGCTCTATGGTTTCTCGTCGCTAATTAGATAAATACTGAGATTAAATGATGCAGGAATTGCGCCTTGTATTGATCATTTTGGGAGCGGTAGCGATAGCTGCGCTTCTGCTTCATGGCCTTTGGACCAGTAGGAAAGAAAAGCCTGCCAAATTTGGTGAAAAACCCATTGGTAAGCTGACAGGGAAGGATGACACTGGCTTTGATCAGGACGGTATCGGCTCTGTTCGTGTTATTAAATCGGGTGATGACACACCCAAAGTGGACAGGAAGGAACCGGGTTTAAGCTTTGGCGATAAATCTGATGTTGATCCGCTGTTCGCTAACGAAATGCATTCTGACGATGCATCGGCACCTGATACGCGTGTGGAAAATGACCTTGAGTCAAATGTCGTCACGAATGATGTGGTTGTCGACACGAAAGAAGAGGCGTTTGATTTACCGGCTTTCTCTGCGTCTGACAACGATGCGCCATCTTTTACCGTTGATGAGCCAAGTGTTGAGGCTGAATCGGTTGTAGTTGAGCCGAAGAAAACGTCGAACGATTTCTATCAAACCGCGTCGTCTTATGATGAAGATGTGGTGGATGAGCCTGTTAAGGACGCCGTTGCTGAAACAACGGAAGAGCAGGACATTGTTACGGTTGATGAAGAACCGGAAGCTGCACCTGAGCCTCAACAACAAGTGCTAATCCTCAATGTGCAGGCGGGCAACAACCAAGAATTTGATGGCACTGAGTTGATTAACTGCCTTGAGCAGCATGGTCTGCTGTACGGCGAAATGGAAATCTTCCATCGTCACGCTGATTTAGCGGGCACGGGTAAAGTGTTGTTTAGTGCGGCGAACATGTTCAATCCGGGCAGTTTCCCATTAGAGACGATTCATCAATTCACGACACCGGGCATTTCATTGTTTATGACGCTGCCGTGTTATGGCGAAGCGGATCAAAACTTTAAGTTGATGTTGCAAACCGCTCAGCAAGTTGCGGATCAGTTAGGTGGCTTGGTGACGGATGATTCCCGTACCATGATGACGCCTCAGCGCATTGATACGTACCGAGACAAGATAAAGAAATTCCATTCACCTGCTTGAACGGTGTGAAGAAAAAACGCCCCTTTGGGGGCGTTTTTTTATGGTTTTTTTTGGAAAATCACCTGATGGTTGTCTTTTACTTCACGCGTTTCCAAGGCCCGCCATTTGATGGAAGATCGCCTTTCGTCCACCATTTCGCTTCATAACTTGCGCGTTCAAACATTACGATATCACCCGCTGAGTAAGCAATGCCTTCGCTCCATGCTTGATTGTTACCATCTGCTTGTGCCAACCATACTGGGGAGGTGCCAGGTTCTTCGCCTTTCGTCCACCACAGTGCGGTGTATTGCGTACCAAGATGGTTTACTGAATCTCCCGCCAGATACACGCTATTGGCACTCCAATCTGTTTGTCCTACGGGACCACTGCCTATTACTGCAATTTCAACGATCGTTGATACGGTTGCTTGGCCATCTGTCGCTGTAATTTGAATTTGCTGGCGCAGATCCTGAAGAGTGTCCGGTGCTGAATAAGTCACAGTGGCTGTGTTTCCTTGAATCGAGAAGCTACCTGCGGAGAGGGTGAAATCTACAGGGTCGTTATCTGCATCCGTCGCGGACACTGAGAACTGAACATCCTGACCGCTGTCAACGGAGACTGAGGCAGGGGCTGACAAAACAGGTGCAGAATTAACGGTGGCTTTTTTCACTTCCAATTGGAAACTGTGGTTGGTGTTTTTCACAAAGACCAAGTTGCCATAGAGGTCACTGCTGTCCCAAGCGACTGTGCCGTCTTCTGCCAATTTACCCAAACGCGCGCTTGATGATGTGTTGTTGACTGTGTCAGCGAGTTGCCCACCCCACACGGTTTCAACGTCATTGCTAGCGTCTATTGGCAGCTTTTCGAATACCGTCTCAGCACCTGAACCATCAAACACGCGGAACCACACGGTGTCGCCAGCAGAAGCATCCGTGGTGGATTTAATCGCACTGCCGATGCTGTTCCATGTTGGTGCCACAACATCACCGCCAAAGCTGATATCACTGCAGTTATAGAAGCCTTCCCCTGCCGCATCGACGCGTTGCCAGCGTGAAAAGAGCACTGCATTGCCTGTTCTATCTGTCGGGAGGGTTACTTGCATTTGGTAGTATTTCTTCTCGTTGATCACGACAACGGGCAAGTCATCGAATTCAGCGATTAAATCAATATCAGACCAAGCCAGTGGTGACGAGGCCGGATTGTAATTGGCGTTTGATAAGTAGATCTTCCAGAAACTTGGGTTGTGCGGCGTATCGGCATGATAAAGCAGCGTCAGTTTGCCATTAGCGGCGGGATCGATGGGCGTGGATTGCCATTCTGAAGACGGTAAATCAATACCCGCTTTATCAGGATCGCCACCAGAGCACAGAGCGCCGCTTGGTATGGCTTCTTCAACGGCGGCTTGGTTGGTGTAATCAGAGGCAAGCTTGGCAAACTCATGTTTTTGAATAAAGGGTATCCAACTGGATTCCCAGAACGCAGCGCGACAGGCTGTGTTGGGGATGGTTGAGCCGTCTGCAGCATCCCAGAAGCCGCCATCACTGTCGCAGATTTCTTGTCGTGCGGGCGGATAATCCATATACCCATGTGCGGATACCGTGTGCGGAATTGCCGCTGCTGAAACAGCTGAAGCCATCGCGATATAGGGGAGTAATCGAGTACGTAACATGTTCCTTCCTTTTGTGTTTCTCGTTGTTTTAGTGATTGCCTCCTTGGTGTGCGCAATTATTAAAAACGCTTCAATTCTTTGTTATCACAATTAAAAAGTGGCTCGAAAAAGAAAGCGATTTTTTTCAAAAGGATGAAAATCTTCTTCGTAAACAGGAAGGTAAATCACTAAACAGTCGTGGCGGTAAACGCAGCGCAATCTGGCTTAACATATTGAGAGATATGGAAGAAAAATGGCATTGTTTGAAAGGGTCAGCATGAAGGCAGGGAAGGAGGAAACCGAGTGAGGGAGAGAACCTTCCTCACTCGGTATTGATCAATGTTTGTCTAGAGCAGCCTCAATCAACGGCGCAAGCTTCTCAGCGGGCAAGTAGCCCGGTACAACATCACCGCCAATGATCATGGCTGGTGTGCCGCGCAGGCCAAGTTGCTGGAATAGAGAAACGTTTTTCTCAACCATCTCGACGGTAGCATCGTGTTGTTTGAGTTGATCTCGCGTCCCCGTTTTATCAGCGATACGTGCCAAAGAGCGTTGATCATGAGCACTAGGTTTGGTGAGGAGTAACTGGTGAACATCGAAATATTTATCACGCGCTTGTTGCCATACGTTCAGTGCAAATGCCGCTGAATTCATGTCAGACAAGGGGGCGTCCATTTCTTTTAGCGGCACATAAATGTTGACCACTTTTATGTCTGGGTAGGTTTTGGCCATGTCATGCAAAACCGGATCGAGGCGTTTGCAGAAAGGGCAGTTGTAGTCGGTAAAGTTCACGATGGTGAGCTTGGATTCCGGTGCGCCGAACTGCGTATGTTTGGGGTTGCTATAGAGGTAGTCATGGTTGGCGGTGAGTATGCCCTTGATGCCTTGTTGCTGCGCGACGTATTGCGTCAGGCTTTGGTGTAAACCTGGAATAATGTCAGGGTTTTGCTGAAGCAGCGTAGTGATGGCATTCAATTGCTGTTGCTGCGTTTTATTCAACGCTGTCTCTGACACTGCATTGAAAGAGGTCAAGGTGGCGATCATCACCAACAGGATCGAAAACAATGTATTTTTCATCTTTTTAACTCATCAATTGTTAGGAAAACCACAGGCGAGCCAGCAGACCCGGCGGCGTAGTAATGCCTGTTGTTATAGATTCAACCTTGCCATTTTTAATGATGACGATGGTAGGTGTGGCTTGAATGCCCCAGGTTTGTCCAATGATCCCTTTCTCGTCGTTGATGGTATCAAAATGAAGGTCATGACTCTCGAGATAAGCTTGAATTCGGCGGTTGTTACCTGACGTCATCGCAACGGATACCACAGGGTAAGAATCAGAAAACCAGTCAACGGTTGGCGTGACAAATTTGCAGGCCGGACACCATGTCGCCCAAAAATACAGCACAACTGGTTCTTCATGGCTGAGGGTAACGAGATCAATGGATTCGCCGGATAGTGTCGTCATTGGCATTGCTGGCACTGCGCCTTTTGGCATGTCTTGGGTTCGCCACCAATCCATCGCAAATGCCATCACACTGAAAAGAACCACTAAAGTCGCAAACTCTCGAAGCCACCATTTGGGGTTCTTCCATTTACGTTTGGGTTCCATTTTCTGTGGCGTGTTGTCACTCATAAGATGTTCCTTTTGCGTGCGTGATGGCATTGAGTACGGCATCGTTGGAAAGGATCACAGGTAGAGGGATCCCACTTGGTGCATTGGGGCCATAAACAATATTGAAGGGCACGCCATATCTGCCGTGGCGTTGCAGGTATTGAGTGATGGAATCACTGGGTGAGGTCCAATCGCCTTGCATTCGTATGATGTTTTCACCGTTAAGTTCGCTGTAAACCGGATCTTGAAGCAACACGCCAATCTTGTTGGCTTTGCAGGTGATGCACCAATCTGCCGTGACATCAACAAAGACGGTTATACCTTGACCGACATAGTGACTGATTTGGGCGGAGGAAAGTTTCTCCCAAGTGTGATCGGCGGGCAGCGGCGTGGCCCATTTGGACGCTGTTAAGCTTGCCGTTACTATGCCAACCACAAGCAACACCATGGCAAGCGCACTGACGATAACCGTTGTTTTTCTCCCGTATACTGATGATGTTCGCCATAGAAAAAGCATCGATACTGCGAGAATAATGGCGATTACCCAACCAAAAGAAAGGTGGTTTTTCTGCAATGACATTAACCAGATACTGGTGGCAAGCATCATCACACCGAAAGTGACTTTTAAAATGTTCATCCAACGCCCGGGTTTGGGTAAACGCTGAGCAATGGATGGCTTTGCGGCAACCAGCAACCAAGGCATTGCCATACCGAATGCCAATGCGGTGAAAATGACAAACAGCATGAGGTAGTTCGTGGTGAGAGCAAAGGCGACGGCCGTGCCCAAAAAAGGCGCTGAGCAGGGTGTCGCGAGCAAGGTAGCAAACATGCCTTGCGTGAAATGGCCGACGTAAGAGTTATCTCCTTTGCTGGCAAGCCAAGTATTTGCCGTGCTGGGAAGGCGGATTTCAAACAAGCCAAGCATGTTGGCGGCAAAAATAGCGGTCACCGCCACCATCACGCCGATGAAGAATGGGCTTTGAAATTGAATCCCCCAACCAAAAGCATGTCCCGTGAGTTTCAGGGCACTGATTAGTGCAGCAATGACCCAAAACGAGAAAAGAATTCCCATCGCAGAGGAAATGAATTGGCGTCGGATCTGCGATTTTTCCAGTCCTTGTGCGGATACCACGCTGCTGAGCTTCATGCCGAGGACAGGTAGGACGCAGGGCATGATGTTTAAAATCAATCCGCCGACTACAGCGAACAACATTGCAGTGAAAAATGACGGTTGAGAAAACGTGGTCGCAATGCCTTTCAGCACTGTCGACGGTTGCTCTGCGATAAAGCTGTCATCGAGAAATGTCACCTTGAGCGTTTCATCGGCTAACTCTGGCTTTCCCATCCAACTGCTTGCATCAAAGCGTGCGCGTAAGGTGTTTCCCGTCACTTGAATGTGGGGAACGGAAAAAAAAGTGTCCTGAACGGCGTCGGTGTTTCCATCAATCAATACATCCGGCGAGTGCCAACCGGTCGCTTTTTTTGCAGTGACCTCTACCTGCTGCGCATTGTCATCCCAAATGACAGATAGCCCTTCGATGAGCGGGGAAGACTGAGGCACATTACTCATGCCTTGTGCGAATAAGTGAAGTGCCTGCGGGTCAGTTTTCAAGGCCGCTGGTGTTGCTGTGAAATCAATGGGGTAGTCGGTGAGTACACACACGGTTGTGCATGACGATACCGTGACCTTGCCTTTGATATTCACTTGCTGCTGAATATCCTGCGCCGTAAACGTTAGCGGGAAAATAACGTGGCCTTTGTAGCCAAGGGTATCAATGCCTAAAAGGTCAAAACGCTGAGGGGCAGGCCAGTGCCAATCGATGTCTTTGATGTTTTCTGATGCGTGCCAATCAAAGCTCGGCGCGATACCGCCTTCACCTGGCGTTCGCCAATAGGTTTTCCAATCATCATTTAATTGGACTTCTAAAAAGCCATCAAAGGTATTGGCATCAGGGTTGGTTGAGCCCGTTAGCACGATGCGGGTGCTAAGCGGAGGGTGTTGAGGGTTGGTTAGCCAGCCTGTTGAGGGGCTTTCTGCATGCGCAGTCATGACTGCTGATAACGCGATGCTCAAACTCACGATGAGCAAGAGTAGCGTTCGTGAGAGTGCTTTTAAAACGTGCATGGGTGTATTCCTAGAAAAATAAAACAAACATAAAAACGTCTAGCGAGTGCCAGTGTTTGATGTGTTTATTCTCTAAAAACGCAAAACGTGAGGTGTAATCGCCGGGGCGGAGGGATGGGTTCTATGGTTTTTGGAACAAATGTCGATGTCGATAGCAACCATGCAGTTAGGGCGAATGCCAACACCCACATGGTCAATGTGGCTGATTCCCACGATGACGGAGATAGCTGAATGAGATTTTCAGAAAGCTCGCAATTACTCGCCGAAGCCGTTGTGTCTTTGTTCGATGTCAGTAAGGCACTTGGCGCTGATGACGTCCCTTCGATTGATAGAGCTGCATTGTTCGTGTTGCAGGCATTGAATATCCCAGCGTTTTGCGACAAACACACAAACACCACCCACCATATAAAGGTAAGTGCCCACTGCGCACGTGTGATGGATTTAATCTGTCGCAACATCTGAAAACTCTGTGTTATCGAATCTGTCGTTTATACCCAAACATTCAGCATCCTGCACCTTCAGGTTGCTTGGGTCACTCTCTCTATTGAACACGGTTGGACGCAGATTGGGAATGTTTGTTCAGTGTTTTTTTATAAAAACATCTAAATCCAGAAGGTTGCATGCGGTAAAAAGCAGTCAGGCCCAAAGAATTGGGCCTGACAGATGGAGCGAAAAGGTTATGGTGAATAGCTTCTATGGCGTATCAGACACAGTCGCAGGCGCATAGTGTTGAGGACCAAGATGCGTCAGTTCAGGGATAATGGTGGCGATGGTCATGGTTGACCATGTCCCCGCGACAATACCGATAAACATGGTAATGGAAAATCCATATAGAGGTTCTCCTCCGAGTAACCACAGCGAGCCCACAGAAATCAGCGTTGTACCCGATGTGATCAAAGTGCGCGACAAGGTAGAAACAATGGCGCGGTTGTTCAATTCAGCAATTGGCAGACTGACGTTGGCTTTTAACAGTTCGCGAATGCGGTCCGAAATGATGATGGAGTCATTGAGTGAGTAACCCAATACTGCCAGCAATGCAGCTAGCACGGTGAGATTGAATTCCATCCCCGTCATCGAGAAGAAACCTAACAGTAATACCACGTCATGAACCAAGGCCAGTAACGCCCCCGACGCCAGTCGCCATTCGAAACGCATGCTCAAGTAGCCAAGGATGACCAACAGCGTAATCAGTACCGCCAATCCCCCTTGCTCCGCCAATTCTTGCCCCACTTGTGGGCCGACTAGACTGACGTTGAGCATTTCTACGTTGTCTGAAAAACCACTGAGTAGCGTTTTGATCTCTGGTTGACCGCTTAACGTCTCAGGTGCGGCGTAACGAAGTACCCACTGACCTGGGTCACCGGCCTCTACCACGGAAACTGGCTGGTTTAACGCGGTTTCTAAATGGGATTGAATGTCTTTTGCCGTTAGGGTTTTGTCCAGTTTGACTTCACTGATCATACCGCCGGTGAAATCCAACCCATAGTTCAAGCCTTTCGTGGCGAGCGTGAAAATGGAAATCAGCATCACTACACAAGAGAACAAGCTGCCTGCATGGCGCCATTTGGTCATATTTTTCATTGTCATCATGGTTATACCCTCACATCACGGCGCGCATCTTTACCCCAAAATAGGTTAATCACCGCGCGAGAAGCGAAAATACCCGTGAACATGCTGGTCAATAGACCTAGCCCCAACGTGAGGGCGAAGCCCTGAATAGGACCATTACCGATTGCGTACAAAGTTGCGGCAGAAATTAGCGTGGTGATGTTTGAGTCCAAAATGGTGGCAAACGCACTGCTAAAGCCAAGATCAATGGATTGCGCGAAGCTTCTTCCTTCCCGCATTTTCTCTTTTATGCGCTCGAAGATAAGTACGTTGGTGTCAACGGCCATACCAATAGTGAGCACGAGACCTGCAATACCTGGAAGCGTGAGAACTGCACCAGGCAGTAACGCGATCAGACCCAACAACATCACCATGTTGACGAGAAGGGCAAGGTTCGCCACCCAACCCAATTTGCGATACCACACCGCCATGAACAGTAAGGTTAACCCCATGCCAAGCGCCAGCGCCGCGAAGCCGTTTTGAATGTTTTCAGCACCCAAAGACGGACCAATGGTGCGTTCTTCTACAATGGTGACGGGGGCGGTCAGTGAGCCAGCGCGCAGCAACAGCGCTAAATCTTGGGCTTCATCAAGTTGGCCCACTCCTGTGATGCGGAAGCGATTACCCAGTTGAGATTGAATCGTCGCAATACTGATGATGGTGTTGGTTTGTTCAACATTGCCTTTGCTGTCTCGGCTGTATTCGCTATAGGCCGTTCCCATTGGGTCGCCAATGTGCTTTGCCGAGTAGTCAGACATCATTTTTCCGCCTGAGGCATCCAGTGAAATGTTCACTTCTGGCGTGCCCATTTCGCCCATTCCTGCTCGTGCATCCACAATGTGCTCACCAGATAGGATCGGTTTGCGGCTCACGTAAACAGGTGCACCGTTGTCATCAGGGATCATCATTGAACCCGGCGTCGGTGATGTTTTCACTTCATAGAAAGCCAAACTTGCCGTTGCGCCAATGACATTTTTTGCGGCTGCGGGGTCTTGAACACCCGGTAATTCAATACGAATACGGTGTTCACCTTGACGCTGAACAGCGGCCTCAGTGATGCCCAATTCTTCAATGCGGCTGCGCATGGTTTGCAGGTTTTGCTGCACTGTGAGGTTGGTGAGGGTTTGTTTTTCTGACTCTTTTAGACTGACGGACAAGCCCAAATCACCTTTACCTTGTACGTCCCATTGCGGGAATTGTTCACGAAGGTGTTGTCGAACGGCACGTTGTGCCTCGTCGGATGGCGCATTAACGACGAAACCATCGGCGTTTGACTGATGAACACGCAGGCCTCTAATGCGGTTTTCGCGAGCAAACGCTTTGACAGAATCTGCTGCTTGGTCGGCATGAGAACGGAATACTTGCTGCATATCTACATCCAGCAGGAACTGCACACCGCCACGTAAATCGAGCCCAAGCTTAATGGGCTTGAAACCCATCTCAAGCAACCAACTCGGGGCCGCTGGGACCATACCTAGCGTGACAATGTCGTCTTTGTTCGAATACTCCGTCAGAATACTTTTCGTTTTGTTCTGATCAGCAACATCTTGCAGGACAACGGTGGTGCTGTTGCCTTTCTGGTCAATGCGTTTCACATCGACGCTGTGTGCATCCAATTGTTGTTTCAGTGCGACAGGGGTGATGCCATTGTCTTTATGTTTGATGAAAACGGCCGCCTCTTCACCAAACCAAGAAGGAAGGGCACTGAGAAGCATAATGATGATGGTCGTCACGAGAACGACGTATTTCCATGCCGGATAATGATTCAGCACGGTCTTTCGTTTTGGTTTTAACTGCATAGCAATCGTCTCACTGGCAATCGGCCAGCAACTTTGTCTTATACCAATCAGATTGGTATCAATTTATGGCACGTAAGGAGCCGCCAAAACGCTAAGTTCGCGTGAGGCTGGTGTTCAAACGTGCAAAAGCGGTGAGCGAGATGCTCAAAGAAAAGAATTAAGACGTGGAGTCAGCTTGGCTGATAAACCGATAGAGCAGATTGGAATCCTTCCATCCTGAAATACGGTGCAAAGAGGAAGGGGGACCTCTTAACGTCCAATCGTGCCAATGGCGTGAAGAAACGTGCACATGCTGCAATCGTGATGGAATGCTTGAAGGTTCGAAATCAAAGACGAGTTCGTAGTTAGGTTCCGAGTTGTGCAATCGCTCAGGCAGAAAAGAGCCGTTTCGAAGAATGGATGACAAACCGGGAGCAATGGATTTTGCAGGCGCGCGATGTTCCAGATGAGCATCGTTTTGTGATTCTGTGGCATCTTGCTGGTGGTGAGTCGCGGGTGAAAAAACGAGAATCGAAAGGTCCGACACTGCCGTTTGTCGTTCGAAAGACGTGGATGCGCCAGCAGAAAAACAGACGAGTAGCAAACTGAGCAAAACGCCCAATAGACTTCGTTGTTTATTCCAAGAACGGCACATACAAGGACTCACTCATAAATTCGGTTTCATATTACTGGCGAGTGCTGCTTTCAACAAGCAATGAATGTGGCTTTGTGAGGAATCTGAAAATCGGTTAATCCTTCTCCAACATCGGTGAATTTCGACATTGTGTAACTGCAACGCAGATAAGCTTGAGGTTATACTACGGCCTAATTCTATTTATCCTTTACTCGTCGTTTGAGTGAAGAAGACTGACTGGGCTGAATTGATGACCTCGGATATCCAACAACAATTGCAAGCGCTGAAAGCGCAGCTTAATTATCATGGCCACCTTTACTACGTAGAAGACAAGCCAGAGCTTCCTGATGCGGAGTATGACCGTTTGATGCAGCAATTGCTGGCGATGGAGTCAGAGCACCCTGAGTTGGTTTCTGCAGATTCTCCGAGTCAACGTGTTGGCGGTCAGCCATTAAGTGCGTTTGTTCAAGTGAGTCACGAAATTCCAATGTTATCGCTCGACAATGCGTTCGATGATGACGAACTGAAAGCGTTTGAAAAGCGCATGAAAGACCGACTGAACGACACGGCTGATTTTACATATAGCTGTGAGCCTAAATTGGACGGTCTCGCGGTGAGTTTGATGTACGAAAACGGCGTGCTAGTACAGGCGGCCACCCGTGGTGACGGTGCGACGGGTGAAAACATTACGCACAATGCCCGCACGATCCGTAACGTTCCACTGCAACTTCAAGGCTCAGGCTGGCCTGCACGCTTAGAAGTGCGCGGCGAAGTGTTTATGCTCAAAGATGGCTTCGATAAGCTGAATGAGAAAAACCTAAAAAAAGGTGAAAAGGCCTTCGCAAACCCTCGAAATGCCGCGGCTGGCAGCCTTCGTCAGCTGGATCCAAAAGTTACCGCAACCCGTCCTTTACGCTTTTATGCTTACTCGGTAGGTGTCATGTCTGAAGCGTTTGGCGATTCACACATTGGCCGTTTAGAGCAACTTCGTCAGTGGGGCATTCCATTGAGCCCTGAAGTGAAGAAAGTGAACGGGCTAGATAATGTGATTGCTTACTATCAAGACATCATGGAACGTCGAAACGCGCTGCCTTACGAAATCGACGGCGTCGTGATTAAAGCTGATGTCATTGCAACGCAAGAACAATTGGGTTTTGTTGCTCGCGCGCCGCGTTGGGCCATTGCTTATAAATTCCCAGCACAAGAAGAAATCACCACGTTATTGGATGTTGAATTCCAGGTAGGTCGAACCGGGGCCATTACGCCTGTTGCCAAGCTTGATCCAGTCTTCGTTGGCGGTGTGACAGTATCTAATGCCACGCTGCACAACGCAGACGAAATTGCGCGTTTGGGCGTAAAAATCGGCGATACCGTCATTATTCGTCGTGCCGGAGATGTTATTCCACAAATCGTAAATGTGGTTGAGAGCAGAAGACCTGATGACGCGAAAGACGTTGTTTTCCCAGCAGCTTGCCCTGTGTGTCATTCGCATGTTGAACGCATTGAAGGTGAAGCTGTTGCGCGTTGTTCTGGTGGTTTGATCTGTCGCGCTCAGCGTAAAGAAGCCATCAAGCATTTCTCATCGCGTAAAGCGCTCGATGTTGACGGCTTGGGCGATAAAATCGTCGAGCAATTGATTGATAAAGAATTGGTTCAAGCCCCTGCGGATTTATTCAAGTTGTCAGCAGGCCAAGTCACCATGCTAGAGCGCATGGGGCCTAAATCGGCACAAAACCTTGTTGATTCACTGAACAAAGCGAAAGAAACCACGCTGCCGCGCTTTATATACTCATTGGGTATTCGAGAAGTAGGTGAAGCAACAGCGGCGAACCTCGCGAACCATTTCTTTACGCTTGAAGCGATTCGAGAAGCGACGGAAGAAACGTTGATAAACGTTCAAGATGTTGGTGTTATCGTCGCTAAACATGTCACTTCTTTCTTCGGTGAAGAGAGAAATAAAGAGGCGATTGATGCGTTACTGGAAGCGGGTATTCATTGGCCTGAAATTGCTGCGCGAGATGAAAGTGTCTCTTTGGCGCTTGATGGAAAAGTGGTTGTGTTAACCGGCACACTGTCTCAAATGTCTCGTTCTGATGCCAAAGCGGCACTTCAAGCGTTAGGTGCGAAAGTGACAGGCAGTGTCTCTGCGAAAACTGACCTTTTGATAGCGGGCGAAGCCGCGGGTTCCAAACTGACCAAAGCGCAAGATCTCGGTATCGATATCTTAGATGAAGATGGAATGATGCAACTGCTCTCCTAAATCTCGACGCTTTTTTCGCCCACGAACGCCAGTCTATGACTGGCGTTTTTTTTGTGCTCGGAAAACAATGAGTCCATGAGGCAGATAATTCTTTAAGAGAAATATCATGTTTCATTAATGATTACCCGTTCCTCTTTGGAGAATATTTTCTTGTGATCTAGATCGTCAAGATTGAAAAATTCCCAGTTGTATCAATGTAATTGCTTATTTAAGTGTTTGAAATTAATCATTTTATGTTTTTAACTTGATGTTTTTATATAAAATGGAGATCTTGATCACGAACATGGCTGGAACTTTGCACCGAGTCATATTTTTTTAATAACAAATAAAGTTCTCATTGATGTTTTTTCACGTGGAAGTAGGCTGAATACATCGGTTGAGGGAGAGTTCAATCGGTTTCTATAAATCTAAAGTGATGAATAAATTATCATTTTTGACGAACGAATAATCAGATCATTGCTTTCGGCGGCCAACCTTTAAAAGCAATGGAATGACGTTTAGATATCCCTTTTAGGAGTTTATTCCATGGAAAAAATGTTCAAACGTTCACTATTGGGTGCAGCAGTAGCAGTTGCAGCGGTTTCAGGTAGCGCAAATGCAGCAATTGAGTTGCACGGTCAGGCGGTTCAACTTTACGGACAAGCTGCTGCTTCTTACCAAGTATGGGACCCAACAGCTTCTGGCGCAGAGACGAATGCGGGTGTTGAAGTTGAATCACGTATTGGCTTTAAGGGTGTTGTAGAGTTTGATGATTTTGCGCCTAACTTTGTTTGGCAAATTGAGTCAGGTAATGCGAACAACCGCGATAGTGGTACTGACCCTTGGAACAAATACCACGGTATCCTAGGTGGTCGCGATACATACGTTGGTCTTCAATTTGAAGATGTTGGTACAGTAACATTTGGTCGTCGTACTGTTGCAGTATACGACTACCTTGATTGGCCACACACGAACCCAGGTCTTGGTAATGTATTTGACTGGACCAATGCGATTGACGCTGGCTACGAAGACCGTGCAGATAACGTTTTACGTTGGGATTCTGCGAACTTTGGTGGCTTTAATTACCAAGCAACACTAAGTGGTATGGGTTCTACAACGGATGCTGCTGTTATCTCTCTTGCTGGTTCATACACCGGTGATAACTTTAGTGTTCATGGTGGCCACTACACGCAAGGCGAGTATGACGAAACTACGGATGGCGCAACAACCCAGAAAGGCGATGTGAACTATAGCTTGATTGGTGGTAGCGTATGGTTTGGTAAGGCAACCTTCACCGCTGGTTATAAGATGATGAGCAATGATCTTGCTAACGATGACCAAGATGCGATTTCTGTAACTGGTCAATACTGGCTGAGTGACAAGTGGCTAACTAAAGTTGGTTACGCACAAACTTTCGAATCAGACCTAGGTACTGACAACGAATCAACTGCAATCACTGGTCGTATTCTTTATGCACTTCCAAGCATGGTTTGGTACGCAGACGTTCGTAACTATGAAATGCTGAACGATAAAGAAAACTCAGGAAGCGGTACTCGCTTCATGATTGGTACTGAGTACTACTTCTAAGCAGAGCTTCATCGAAGTTTAAATGAGTATTCAAATAGAGCGAGCCGCAAAGGCTCGCTTTTTTCTATCAATATTTTTATTTCAATACGCTCAGGTAGATAGAGAGTTAGAAGTCGTGATGGTACAAACGCGTCAATCTTGCTGAAGACTAAGTCGTTCGGTTTTGAGTTAGCTAGAGGTTTTTCACAATGAATATTATTAAATGTGTTTTGGTATTGGCCGCATTATCTGTTTCTTCAGCGTCTTTCGCTGATGTGAACGTGAAATTGCATCGCGATTTAGAGTTTATGGTTATCAATGGCGAAGAGCTTGGTTTTAATCTAGGTACGCAGAAAACGACAACGGTACCTAACGGCCAGAATCAAGTGGTTATTCGAGTGAGTAAGCTTTTACCTAAGGGAAGTGCACACGAAAAATTTAACTCTCGTCCAATAGTTGTGACATTTGATGCGAGCAATACTGAATTAGAAATCATTCCAACACGTAGAATTGAATCATCGCGCGATGTGAGTGGTTTTGACCTAAAACCATCAATCGATATTGAAAGTTCAGATGCAATTGATTTTCATCAAGGTGTGTTGCAGCGAGGCCCTGGTGTTCTGCCCGATATACAAAGGGATCTGGCGCTTTTTAATAAAACAGAAGGTATTCTGGTGAGCACTGTTGCAAGTCCCGATCTCGTTGTGAATGAACTTCCTATTGCTGCTTCAGTGCAACCGAAGAACAGAGTTCAGGAAAAGGACGGTAACCGTTTTATTTTGCTCCAGGCAGATTTTCTTAGGATGACACCGGAGCAACAGAAAAGCTTTCTATCGTGGGCTGTTCAAAATGTGCAATAGCATGTGACTGGAATGAATGACTTGCGAGGACAAAGAGGCTTTACTTTCAAGTAAAGCCTCTTTCCATTTGGCTACTAATTTACCACTGATTGCCTTAGTTTCGGACGAAGGTACCGTTTTCATATGTACACATCATAGACGGTACATAGTTTGTTGAGCCGTCACTGTAAGTGCATGTTACAAGAGGACCCATCTGAGTTGCGGAACCACCGCTTCCATTGTTTGCATGTGCTGAAAAATTGATCGAAAGCGATAAAGCTAGAATCGAAAACAAAGCCATGAATTTTTTCATTGTTACTCTCCTATTGTTTGGCTCTTTGCGAGCCATATCACTTATCATGTTAGACGTATGTTGTGTTTTGTGATGAAAAATAAGATTTAATTTTATTCATGATGATTTTAAGGCTTCCTTTTGGAATATCGTATGACGTTCCGTATGAGAAGACTCATGAAACATTCTTATCATTGTTCATGCGCGTCACACCGCTTACAATAGCGCCCTTACGGAGCTCTCTCCGCATCACTCAAATTTTGCCAAACGTAATAGGATTAACATGAACGTTAAAACACGTTTTGCTCCAAGCCCAACAGGCTTCTTGCATGTAGGCGGTGCGCGCACTGCACTTTATTCATGGCTTTACGCTAAACATACTGGCGGAGAGTTTGTCCTTCGTATCGAAGACACTGATATTGAGCGCTCTACTCAAGAAGCAATCGATGCGATCATTGAAGGAATGCAGTGGTTAGGTTTGGATTGGGATGAAGGTCCTTACTACCAAACCAAGCGTTTTGATCGCTATAACGAAGTGGTAGATCAGCTACTCGCTGAAGATAAAGCCTACAAATGCTATGCACCAAAAGATCTTCTCGATGAAATCCGTGAGGAGCAGATGGCATCGGGTACTAAGCCTCGATACGATGCCAATCACCCGCGAGTCATTGCGGCAAACGCTGAAGCAACAGAAAGTTCTCCTTTTTGTATTCGCTTCCGCAACCCTAAAGAAGGGACGGTTGCATTCGAAGATAAAATTCGAGGCCGAATCGAAATTGCAAACAGCGAGTTGGATGATTTGATCATTCGTCGCACTGACGGCAGTCCGACCTACAACTTCTGTGTTGTTATTGATGACTGGGACATGGGCATTACTCAGGTTGTTCGTGGTGAAGACCATATCAACAATACACCTCGTCAAATCAATATTTACAAAGCCATTGGCGCAGCGGTACCTGAATTTGCACATTGCTCAATGATTTTGGGTGATGACGGTGCGAAATTGTCGAAGCGTCATGGTGCTGTGAGCGTGATGCAATACCGTGATGAAGGCTACTTGCCACAGGCGCTACTTAACTATTTGGTGCGTTTGGGTTGGTCTCATGGTGACCAAGAAATCTTCTCTCTAGAAGAAATGATCAGCTTGTTCAGCCTTGAATCTGTGAGTAAATCTGCGTCAGCATTTAACACAGATAAGCTTCTTTGGTTGAACAACCACTACATCAAAACGTCTGAGCCTGAATATGTGGCTAAATACCTTCAATGGCATCTTGATGCTAAAGGTATTTCAACGGAAAACGGTCCAGCAATTGCTGATGTTATTGCTCTTGTGGGTGAGCGCTGCAATACATTGATCGAGTTGGCTGAGCAATGTCGCTACTTCTACCAAGATTTCGAAGAGTTTGAAGCAGGCGCTGCGAAGAAACACCTTCGACCTGTTGCTAAAGAAGCGCTTGAACTCGCACTCGTAAAAGTAAAAGCGCAAGACGTATGGACGGTTGAAAACCTGCACGCGGTGATCGCTGATACGTGCAGTGAGCTCGATCTTGGTATGGGTAAAGTGGGGATGCCACTTCGCGTTGCGGTTACGGGTCAAGGCCAATCACCATCGGTTGATGCTGTGATGGCATTGGTTGGACAAGCGCGCGTCGTTTCTCGCATTGAACAAGCATTGGCGTTTATTGCTCAACGTGAAGTGCAATAAGTTCAAATAGTACGAATCTAAGCCTCGCTACGCGAAAGCCCCTCGTTTTTACGAGGGGCTTTTTCTTTGTTCAACGCCTATCGATAAGCAAATGAATAGGCTTTCTTGCAATTTCTCACCTTCGAATGAAATGAATTCTGCGTCTGAGCTCACTTTACGCGGTTTAGATTTTAGTGATCTTGGATTAGATATTTCTTTTCGAGAAGAAAGTGTGTGAGTCAGATCTTTGTTCTAAGTGTTTATCTAAAAACTGTTGATATTTATACAAAATAACAATCCAATAAGCTATTGAATAATAAGGGTTTATATCCTTTTAGATGTTAACTTTGAACTAATTCAAACTTCATTCAGCTGCGTGTTTTTTTTTAATCGATACGAATTAAGCTGCACATCGTTGATATATCGAATCAATAAATAAACACCGGTGTCGTTGCTCACGGCGGCCAACTAAGAGCGACGAACTCTTCACCGGGCATTTACTTTTTAAGGAGTTTTCCATGGACAAAACTTTTAAACGTTCACTTCTAGGTATGGCAGTTGCTGTTGCAGCAATGTCTACTTCTGCTAACGCAGCAATTGAACTACACGGACAAGCGGTACAACTTTACGGTCAAGCAGCGGCTTCTTACCAAGTATGGGAACCAGCAGGTAAAGGCGACACAAACGCAGGTGTTGAAGTTGAATCTCGCATCGGCTTCAAAGGCGTTGTTGAGTTTGATGATTTCGCGCCTAACTTTGTATGGCAAATTGAATCAGGTAACGCGAACAACCGTGACAGCGGCACTGACCCGTGGAACAAATACCACGGTATCCTAGGTGGTCGTGACACATACGTTGGTCTTGATTTCGAAAGTATCGGTACTCTGACATTTGGTCGTCGTACTAACCCTGTTTACGATTACGTTGACTGGCCACACACCAACCCTGGTCTAGGTAACGTATTCGACTGGAACAACGCTATCGGCGCTAGCTACGAAGACCGTGCAGATAACATGCTGCGTTGGGATTCTGCTAACTACGGCGGCTTCAACTACAAAGCATCTTTGAGCGGCATGGGTACAACAACTGATGCTGCTGTAATCGCGGTATCTGCATCGTACACTGGCGAAAACTTCAGTGTTCACGGTGGCCACTACACTCAAGGTGAATACGAAACAACTGCAGATGACGTGACGTCTAAAGCTGGTAATGTAGATTACAGCTTGGTTGGTGGTAGCGTATGGTTTGGTAAAGCAACCTTCACTGCTGCATACAAAATGATGAACAACGACCTTGAAGGTAAAGTTGATTCTCAAGACGCAATCTCTGTGACTGGTCAATACTGGCTAAGCGACAAGTGGTTGGCGAAAGTAGGTTATGCAGAGTCTTTCGAATCTGACAAAGCAACTGCTGACAACTCTTCAACTGCAATCACTGGTCGTATTTTGTACGCACTACCAAGCTGGGTACTGTACGCAGACGTTCGTAACTATGAAATGCTGAACGACAAAGAAAACGCAGGAAGCGGTACTCGCTTCATGATCGGTACTGAATACTACTTCTAAGCTGAAATTTTTCAGATGTTAAGTAAGTATTAATATTAGAGCGAGCCTTCTGGCTCGCTTTTTTTCTATATGTACCTGTGTTCAAAATTGGGTTGAATTTTAAAAGTCGATATTACATAGACGCGTGGATTTGTGTTAAAAGTTGAACGTTAGTTTTAGAGTTGGCTAGAAGGTTTTCTAATGAAATTTTTAAAATATGTTTTCGCGCTAGTAGCGCTGTCAGTATCTTCAGGTGCTATTGCTGATGTGACCGTAAAACTGCATCGTGACCTTGAGTTTATGGTGATAAATGGCGAAGAGCTGGGTTTTAATTTTGGAACACAGAAAGAGCAAGTATTGCCAAATGGTCAAAACCAACTTGTTATCCGCATGAGTAAATTACTGCCTAATGGCAGTTCTCATGATAAATTTAATTCTCGCCCTATCGTCGTTACCTTTGATGCAAGTGATACCGAGTTTGAGTTTGCGCCAACCCGTAGAATCGAGTCTGAGCGTGATATCAGTGGATTCGATCAAAAGCCCTCAGTTAGAATTGAAGGCGAAAATCACGTTGAGTTTCATCAGGGGATCTTATTGAGAGGCCCTGGTATTTTACCTGACCTTGCGAGAGATTTAGCTCTCTACAACAAAAAGAATGGAATGCAAGGAAGTGTGCAAACCGTTGTTGAAACCTCAGAGGTTGCTGTTAAGGCTAGTGCACCTGTTAGTGCTACAAAGGCCACAACAGCCACAACAGCGCCTTCAGAAGTGACGAACAATTCATTTATCCTACTTCAAGCTGATTTTTTACGTATGTCACCAGAGCAGCAAAAAGCCTTCCTATCTTGGGCAGTACAAAACGTAAAATAACATTGATGGTTGAATAGTTTTTCGAGCAGAGGCTTTGTCATCGACGAGGCCTTTTCTTGTTTAAAGTGGCAAGTAACACACGATGTAAGACTAGAGGCGAATCTTGAAAAGTGAGGATATCGTCATCACCAATCATGAGCATTGACTATCTGCTTAGGTGTCATTTGATTGGATGTGTTTTTGAGCGTTGATTGACTGAAAATGGCGCTCCCACAGGGACTCGAACCCCGATCGATCGCTTAGGAGGCGACTGCTCTATCCTGTTGAGCTATAGGAGCATTGACGCTGCAAGGTGGGATTATGCAGCGCCGAAAGCCAGTATACCTAAATACGAGATCAGGTTAAGGGGTATCTGACGTTATTGAGTGTGTTTGGTCACCATATCACCAATTTGTACACTTGAACCGAGTTCCACTGGCGAGATAGAGATTTCTGACGAGTTTTCATACACGCGTGTGACGGTGAGTAGCATGTCACTTTTCTTGAGCTGGGTGCGGTGCGTACCGTATTGGTCGGTAAAAGACGCGTTATGCCACAATGACAACTCATCACCATACTTCACACCATGAACACGTCCGGCATTAATTTGCCCTCTCTGACCGTTAATTTGCACGACTTCTGGTGTCGTTGCGCGGCACGCCAAATGCGTTTCTAAATCTAGCAACACGTTTCTGCTCATTCGCTGCGCCATCTCACCGTAAGCGGATGTCCAAAAACGGGCGGTTTTGGTATCGACTTTGCTGTGTCGCTCAAAAGGCCATTCGGCGATATCGCGATACAGGTTCTGATAAATCACGTCTCCCGACTTTCCGTCGATCACATCGACAGACAATGCCAATTGTCGGTTGGTTTTGTCTTTTCTCAATACCTTGGTATCGATCGTTGCTGACATGTCTGTGATGTTCCCAACCAGTAAATATTGTGCACCTGTGTCTTCTGCGATCATGGTGGCAACATCAGGTTGGGTAGGGGAGATGGCATGAGGCGTAATGCCTTGAACCACAAAGCTTTGTGCTTGAGTTTCAAACTGACGTTGAAGCAAAACGGTGAAGTCATCACCGAAGCGGAAAATACCGCCGAGTGCCGCATGGTCTGGAGACACAATGTCAAAGCGCCCCATCACAAGCCCTTTTTTGTATTGGTTCTTGTGGCAAGCATTTGCCGTTGGGTAAATATCAACCCGAGCAGTCAATTTTATGACGCCATCAGATTGCTTGGATTTAAGCACTTGGACGTGGCGAATCTCATTTCCGCTGAATTGATAGTCGTTGCGGGTCTCTTTGAGGTAAGGACGGATTGCTGTTAGGCCAGCGATGTCGGCACCCGAGAATTTCATCGCCTGATAAATGGCGTCTTCAAGCGCGCGTTCTCGGGCTTGGTCTTTGTTCTCTAAAATGGTGCTGACGCCAGTGACCTCATACCATGCCGCGTTGGCTGACGGTGCTGAAAGTGCAATACAAGCAACCAATGGCTTAAGAATTTTTTTACGCATAGCCCTGATATCCAATAGTAGGTATAAAAATTGCTAGACCAAAATACATCGCAGTAAAAGCGGCAACGCGGTTAGCAATACATTGCACGAATAAACCGTATAGATGCAAATAATGTTCCCAAAAAATGGTGCGATAAATGGATTTGAAATTTCACACGTTTGATGCGGTGGAATATCAGGCGTTAAACGTATCCGGAGCCAGACGACAATGAAAAACTGGATAGTGATATTACTGAGTCTCGCAACCGTATCTTGTGCGTACAACCCGATCTATAACGGTAAAGAACCGTATCCGGGGAGCCAATTTCTGTTGCAACAAACACCTCGGCACACTCTCGACTATTTTCTCGATGGTTTGGCGACCGAATTGCTTGAGACAAATAACTACCTGACGGCAAGAACGCCGATGGCAGTGGTGTCGTTTGTTGACGTCGAAGAAATGGATGAAACCAACTGGCTCGGCAATTCTGTGACAGAAGGTATGATCTACCAAATGCAGCGTCGTGGTTTTACGGTCATTGATTTTAAAACCACTGGGGCCATCCGTGTGACGCCTGAAGGTGATTTCACCCTTAGCCGTAACTGGAAAGAATTGAACCCTGAACAGCAAATTGACTATGTGCTGACGGGCACCATGTTGCGTCAAGGCGGCGGGGTATTGGTTAATGCGCGCATTGTTGGCATGCGTTCACGCGTTGTAGTGGCTTCCGCGCAAGGCTTCTTGCCTGCAGATCGCATCGGGCGAGACATTGATACACTGCGAAAAGTGCGCATTGTTGATGGCGTTATTATTCGTGGCGACAAACGCAAGCACGTGTCGGATACCGTCACATTGAAGCCTTGATAGGCGAAAACGAACAAACAAGATTGATGAGTGGAGTTCACATGAAAATTTGGCTAATGCTGACAATGGTAATGCTGCTCAATGCTTGTCAGCCTATTACACGTATTCGTTCTGATGAAGTGCTTACTGCTGTGGGTACCGCGTCGGTCACCGCTCAGCGTGGTGAAACCCTAGAAGAAAAACAGTTTCGCGCCATGCGCGCATCAAAACTCGAAGCGTATAAAGAATTATCCGAACAGGTTTACGGCATTCGAGTAAGCGGGCTGACACAAGTGGATGATCAAGCGCTAGGCATTGATAAAACCCACGGTGCGGTCGATGGCATCATTCGTGCTGCGGAAGTTGTGAGCACTTATCAGGTGGGCGACAGCTACGTCACAGAGCTTGAGTTGAACCTACGCAAAATGAAGAAGATGACGGAATACGGTGAGTCTCACCATGTGCCTCGTAACGACGCGATCATTTTCTAAGCGTGCTCTTTTCGCGTCATACTGTTGAATACGACAAAAGCAGCCATGGGCTGCTTTTTTTATTTGGTTTCTATTCTGATGTTTTGTTCTAAAACGGGAAGCTTGAACGTTAACTTACGCTTTTATGTTGGTACCGAGCGTGCGGCTGCCAGACGCTTGACCTTCACTGTCATAGGTCATTTCACTTTTCCCTGTGGCTTCCTGAAATAAATTACGAAGCTTGTGCATGCTGAGCTGAGCGCGCTGAAGGGCAATGCCGTTATTTTCGTTTTGCTGGTGGCATTGAGTGAGAACGTCTTGAATGTTGATGATCTGGTCTTTTGTTTCGTCAGAAGGAGAGGCGAGCTCAGGGCATCGAGCAAGAAATTGGTCGCGTTGACGTATGGCATTTATCAAAGCGAGCTTTTGCTTTGCGAGGGCGTCAATATCCGTTGCTTTGCGAGAAGCAATCGCCGATGTTTCGGCTTGCATCACGTCAAGTAATGCGTTGACGTCCTCAGCTTGTGCGCTGAGTTGTTGTTCGAACGTGAGCGTTTCGTCAGGCATCGTCAATTACTTGATACTACGAAGCTCATCTTCGTGCTTCATGATGTTGGCCGCAAGGCGGTCTGCATCGACTTTGTAAGATCCGTTTGCGATGGCGGCTTTAATCGCAGCGACTTTCGCGCTGTCAAAATGTGCTTCACTTGCCATTTGTTGATTCATAGCGCCAATCGCTCGACTCTCATCGCTCATTGAAAATGCATCACCTCGGGTTTGGCGAACATCACTCGCCGCGCCTGTTTCCGCTGCTGCATTTTGCGTTTTGTTTTGATTGCTTCTGTTCGTGTTAATGGGTTGACCAGAACGCAAATGATCAATACTTGCCATAATAAAACCTTTTAAATGCCCGAACCTTCTGTTGCTCACAGTATCGGCCGTACTTATATGAACTTTAGCACTTAATTTCAGGAAACTAGAATTTTACAATCACCTGGCCGACGGAGGTTATTGTAGCATCGACGATTCGATTCGATTTGCTGTTCCGTACTTTAATTTGTTCGCCGAGAGCACCGTCACTCAATGCTGTACCTTTTGCAATAATATTCAAGCCACTGCCCGTTGCTGTGATAACGACCTCATCACTTCGACACACCATACAAATGTCATTACCTTGTACTGGCTGCCCAATACCTACCACGCGTTTAATGCGTGAACCCACAACCGTCGACACGTCTGTATACGTTTGACCGCGTTGAAAGCGAGCATCAACAAGTTGAACGGTTAAATCGTCGTTTGTAAGCATCACACCGCGATCTAACGGGCGTTTTGCTACCACGACCGGTGTAAGTAGACTGATTTGCACAGGTACATAAACCTGCCAGTCATCTACTTCACACGTAACCATTACCGTCACGCTTTTGTTCAATGATTGTCGTCCAGGAACGGAGACATCAAGAGGTGACGGGCAATTTGAAAGGCGTAATCGAGAGTCGAGGTTTCCGGCTTGCACATTTAGTTCCCCCTGTGCGGGCGGGGTTATCAAAGTCGTAACATATTCCTCTGCGGCAACTTTTACAGCTTCAAGTTGATTTGCCGGAGCAGCGGCTATAATGGAGCTAAAGCCAATGAGAAATGTGCCGATAAAGAGACAAGCTAATCGTTGGTAACACATAAGTCACAAATTGGTTAGTATGTTAAACATAGCTGCAGTGTTCCACGAATTGGTTCGACGATGAAGTTTGTTGAGCCAATGTTTGCTGCAATACGATAAAAAATCAGGGCAACATGGAGTTTATCTTATGTCGGGGATTCTTGATACGGTCAATCAGCGTACACAATTGGTGGGTCAAAACCGCCTAGAGCTATTGACCTTCCGATTGATGCGAAAACAACGTTACGGCATCAATGTGTTTAAGGTAAAGGAAGTACTCCAATGCCCTAAGCTGACTTCCATGCCAAATTTGCATCCGCTGGTCAAAGGTGTGGCACATATTCGTGGGCAAACCATTTCAGTCATCGATATGAGCCTGGCAACGGGTGGGTTACCAATCACAGACCCAGAAAACCGCTTTATTATCATTTCAGAATTTAACCGCTCCACTCAAGGCTTCTTAGTGGGTTCGGTTGAGCGTATCGTTAACATGCATTGGGAAGCGATCCTGCCTCCACCAGAAGGTACCGGTAGCTCGAACTACCTCACTGCTGTCACTGAGATTGAAGGCGAGCTGGTAGAAATTCTCGACGTAGAGAAAATCCTAAACCAGATTTCACCGGTGAACGAAGATATTAGTGAGGAAGTGCTGGCCAACAAACCGGTATTTGAAGAGGGCGGTTCAGACCCAACAACTGTGCTCGTTGCTGATGATTCAAGTGTCGCCCGTCGCCAGGTAAAACGTGCAGTGGAAACCATTGGCTATAATGTTGTACTCGCACATGACGGCCGAGATGCACTGGAAAAACTCCAGGGTATGGCGGCTGAAGACACTATTAACGATCTTGCGCTCGTCATCTCAGATATCGAGATGCCAGAGATGGATGGTTACACCTTAACAACTGAAATTAAAAAAGACCCTAACCTCAAAGATATTCATGTAGTATTGCACTCGTCTCTCAGTGGTGTCTTCAATGAAGCTATGGTACAGCGAGTTGGGGCAGATGCATTCATACCGAAGTTCGACCCAGATGAACTCGGCGAAGCCGTAATGAACGCGGTAAAAGGTCAAGAAAACTAATCCATGACGAATATAGCGATCACAGAACAAGAGTACCGTGATTTTTGTAAATATCTCGAAAGCAAATGTGGCATTGTTCTTGGCGACAGTAAGCAATATCTCGTAAGAAGCCGACTTAGTCCGCTTCTTACACGCTACAAACTCGCTTCGATGTCGGAGCTGTTTCAGCTTGTACTGACCAACCGCAATCGCGATTTGGCCGTTGCTGCTATTGATGCAATGACAACAAATGAAACCTTATGGTTTCGGGATACCTATCCATTTGATGTTTTGGCAAACAAACTGCTGCCAGAGGTAGCGGAAAACAAACGCCCAATCAAAATTTGGTCAGCGGCAAGCTCATCAGGACAGGAACCGTACTCCATCGCGATGACGATTCAAGAAGTGCTTGCGAGGCGACCTGGCCTTTTTCAAAGCGCACAAATCACTGGTACCGATATTTCTTCAACCATGCTGGAGAACTGTCGCGCAGGGATTTATGACAATTTGGCATTGAGCCGAGGTTTGTCTCCTGAGCGTAAGCGAAAATTCTTCGAAGATGCTGGCGAAGGCCGCATGAAGGTGAATGATTCATTAAAGCGCATGGTGACGTTCAAACCTCAAAACTTGATGGAAAGCTACAGCTTACATGGCAAGTTTGACATCATTTTTTGTCGAAATGTGCTGATCTATTTCTCGCCGGAAATGAAAGCACAGGTATTAAATCAGATGGCATCAAGCCTTAATCCTGGAGGATATCTGTTGCTGGGCGCATCGGAATCTCTGACAGGATTGACGGATCGTTTTGAAATGATCCGTTGTAACCCGGGCATTATTTACCGTCTGAAATAGGCAAACACACGAACTACGTAAAAAGCGGCACAGAAGTTGCCGCTTTTTTTGTGCCTGATGGATAGTGAAAGCATAAAAATTAGCACTGAAAAATAAAGTAATACATTGAATAATAACTACTAATTTTACTTTTTGATAATGAGTGATGAAAGTTGGCATTCATATTGCTTTTCTATCAATAGAAAATTTTAGGAGGTTGCCACATGGCAATATCGTTCGATAAAGCGCTGGGGATTCATCAACACACTGTCGGTGTGCGCTCTCAGCGGGCTGAGACACTGGCAAGTAACCTCGCGAATGCGAATACGCCGGGTTATAAAGCTCAAGATATGGATTTCGAACGTGCGCTTCAAGCGGCAACTTCTGGGGCAAGCATTGGCCTGAGCCGAACGGATGGGCGGCACATTACTGCCTCTTCACAAGTGGATGGCCAAAAGATGTACCGTGTTCCAAATCAACCTGACACTGGCGATGGCAACACCGTTGATGCGCAGGTAGAACGTAACTTATTTATGCAAAACGCACTTGAATATCAGGCGTCGCTGGACTTTCTTGGTTCTAAGTTCAAAAACATGTCCAAGGCACTGAAAGGGGATTAATGGATGAGTCTATTTAATGTGTTCAACGTCACCGGTTCTGCCATGAGTGCAGAGTCTGTTCGACTGAATACCACGTCCAGTAACTTGGCGAACGCGAACTCTGTCAGCAGCTCAGCTGAAGAAACGTATAAAGCACGTCACCCTATCTTTGCCGCGGAATTGAACAAGTTTGCGTCGCAAGGCCAAAGTGTTCCAGTACGTGTTGAAGGTATCGTGGAGAGTCAAAAGCCACTGCGTGCCGAATTCAATCCTGATCACCCAATGGCAAATGCGGAAGGCTACATTTTCAAACCAAACGTAAATGTAATGGAAGAGATGGCCAATATGATTTCGGCCTCCCGTTCCTATCAAACCAACGTAGAAGTGGCAGAGGCAAGTAAACAAATGCTGATGCGTACACTACAGATGGGTAAGTAAGGTAGAAGGACGGCATTATGAATCCGATTGATGGCGCAGGTGGTGCAGGTGGCGGTAGCTACATTGACCAACTCAAAGCCCTACAAGAAAAGCAACGCACAGAGCGCGGTGATACGGGAGAAAAAGTCACAGGTCAAACTGACCTGAATCAAGAAGACTTTCTTTCACTATTGACCAAGCAGCTTGCGAACCAAGACCCGTTCAAACCGGTTGATAACGAACAAATGATTGCCCAAATGGCATCGTTCGCGACCGTTGATGGCATTGGCAAAATGAATGAACAATTTGGTTCGTTGAATGCAGCGATGACGTCGAGCCAAGCGCTTCAAGCATCGTCACTGGTCGGCCAAGATGTATTGGTGCCAGGTAACGAGAGCTTTAAAGCAGCCGCGGGTGGCATTGCAGCCATGGTTAAACTGCCTCAAGCGATGAATGACGTCATGGTACGTATTCAAAACGAACAGGGTCAGTTACTTAAAAACTTCAGTATTGGTGCGAAATCACCGGGCGATCACCGCGTAGAGTGGGATGGCTTGGATGACAGTGGCAATCCATTGCCGGAAGGCAAATACACCATGAACGTAAGCGGCTTTGTTGATGGAAAGTCTCAAGACTTCGAACTATCGACTTACGCCAATGTAAACAGTGTCCTACTGGGTAACGGTGATGGCAACGTCATGCTAAACATCGCAGGTTACACATCACCGGTGAAACTCACCGAGGTGCTTGAAGTAGGTAATGCTAACGTCGGCGGCGCGAGCAAAGGTTAAAGGATAGAGGAGTTCCAGCAATGGCATTGAATATCGCACTGAGTGGCCTAGCGGCAGCTCAAAAGGACATGAATACCACCAGTAACAACATTGCGAACGCCAACACTTTTGGCTTTAAAGAATCGCGCGCTGAATTTGGTGATGTTTACTCGGCTTCGATTTTCTCGAACGCAAAGACCACTACGGGTAGCGGTGTGCAAACCTCTATTGTGGCGCAGCAGTTCCATGAAGGCTCAAGTATTTACACCAACAACCCACTTGATCTTCGAATAAGCGGCAACGGCTATTTCGCCGTGGCGAATGACAAACTGGCGACACAAAACAACGTGTTGACCCGTAACGGTGCTTTCCACTTGGATAAAGACAACAACGTCGTTAATTCTGAAGGTCAGTACCTATTGGGTTATAACGTAGATACTGAGACCGGCCAAGTGGGTTCGTTTGAGCCAAAATCACTTCAAGTGCCAGATCAATTTGGTCAGCCTCGAGCATCTGAGAATGTTGATATAGGGCTCAATTTACCAGCAGGTGCAGAAGAAAAAGCACCAGCGTTGTTTAATATGGAAGACCCTGACACCTACAATAAAGCAACATCAGCAACCGTATTTGACTCACTGGGTCAGCCATATAAGTTAACCACCTACTATGTAAAAGATAACCAGACACCAAATAAATGGGCTGTTTATTATTCTGCAACAGACTCCACGGGAGAAAAGCCCGTTAGTCTTGCGGGGGGGGACTTCACAAATTCCACTGGCCACGTAGGTCACTCTATTGAATTTAATAGTGATGGATCAGTGAATACAGTTAATGGTGGCAATCCGATCCAAACCGTTGAATTTGGTCCTAACGGGGCAAACCTAGAAATGAACGGTGCGGATGGATCTCAATCTCTAGCGATAAAATTTGAAGAACCAACGCAATATGCATCACCGTTCGAAATGCGTAAATTTAATGAAGATGGTGCAACCACAGGTTACCTTGCAAAAGTCGATATCGACCCGAAAGGGACCATCATGGCGACGTATAGCAACGGTGAAAACGTTGCACTAGGCCGAGTAGCAATGGTTCGTGTTTCTAATCAGCAAGGCCTTTCACAAGCGGGTAATACGCAGTGGAAGGTCACACAGCAATCTGGTGATGCTGTATGGGGTGAAGCAATGCAAGGTGCCTTTGGTAAAGTGAAAAGCGGTACCATCGAGCAATCAAACATTGATATGACCCAAGAGCTGGTGGATTTGATCACCGCGCAACGTAACTTCCAAGCGAACTCGCGTTCACTGGAAGTGGGTAACTCGATGCAACAGACTATCCTTCAGATCCGCTAATCGGTTCATTGATCGATACGTGAAATTGCCGCTTGCATGTCAGGCGGCAATTCATTTCCGACAATTCCCCCCTTTCTCTCTTCTGTTATTGTATGTTTAGTGCACTAATGCCTTGTAAATTCGCATTATTTTAAATTGGCACCCTTCTTGCTTTATGTCTTGCATAAGCGACAGGAGAACGTCAAATGGATCGCGCATTATTCCTCGCCATGAGTGGCGCAAAACAAGACATGCAAGGCATGCAATTACGTGCCAATAACCTGGCCAACGTAAGCACCACAGGCTTTCGTGCTGATTTAGAGCAGGCACGAGCAATGCAGGCTTATGGTGAAGGTTTGCCAACGCGCGTATTCAATATGACTGAGCGTCCAGGGCACAGCTTTGCTCAAGGTTCAACCATCACGACAGGTCGTGAACTTGACGTTGCTATTAAAGGTGACGGTTGGTTGGCGGTATTAGACGGGACGGGCCAAGAAGGTTACACCCGTGTGGGTAACTTGAAAGTGGATCAAACCGGTATGCTGCAAAATGGCCATGGGCATTTGATCTTGGGGGAAAGCGGCGCACCTATCTTCTTACCATTACCGGTGTCAAAAATTGAAATCGGTACGGATGGCACTGTGTCTGTGTTGCCGCAAGGTGCACCACCCGAAGCCATGGAAGAAGTGGATCGCATCAAACTTGTTCGTCCTGACAACAATGATTTATTCAAAGACAAAAATGGCGTGTTCAAGCCTGTGAACCCAGGTGCCACGTATGCCGCTGATGCAGGGGTCACTCTGCTTACTGGCGCGCTAGAAGGCAGTAACGTCAACGCCATTGGTGAAATGACAGGTCTGATTGATCTTCAACGCCACTTCGAAATGCAAGTCAAACTCATGAAGACCGCCGAAGAAATGGATCAAGCATCCAACTCTTTGCTGCGCCTGGGTTAATTAAGAGGGAATCATTATGCATCCAGCTTTGTGGGTGAGTAAAACGGGCCTAGACGCTCAGCAGACCAATATTTCGACCATTTCTAACAACTTGGCGAATGCCTCGACAATTGGTTTCAAAAAATCCCGTGCCGTGTTTGAAGACTTGTTCTATCAAAACATCAATCAGCCGGGCGGCCAGTCGTCTCAAAATACTGAATTGCCGAGCGGTTTGATGTTGGGTGCCGGTGCTAAAGTCGTGGCGACACAACGTGTGCACAGCAACGGTAATGCGCAAACGACCAATAACGCCTTAGATCTGATGATCGAAGGTGACGGTTTCTTCCAAGTCTTGCTACCCGATGGCAACATCGGTTACCAACGTAACGGCCAGTTCACGCTGAATGATGAAGGTGTGATTGTAACGACAGGTGCGGGTTACTCCCTTGAGCCTGAAATTGCTGTGCCGCCTGATGCGATTCAAGTGACTATCGGTACTGACGGAGAAGTCTCTGCTCGACTGCGTGGCCAAACGGCAAACGCCGTGTTGGGTCAGATAACGACGGTAGATTTCATCAACCCAGGTGGCCTTGAGCCAATCGGTCAAAACCTTTACTTGCCAACGGGTGCCAGTGGCGACCCACAAGAAGGTGTGCCGGGACTTGATGGGTTAGGCAGCATTCGTCAATCAATGCTGGAAACCTCGAACGTTAACGTCACCGAAGAGTTGGTTAACATGATCGAAGCGCAACGCGTTTATGAAATGAACTCCAAAGTCATTTCTTCTGTCGATCAGATGCTGAGCTACGTGAATCAGCAACTTTAATGGAGTAAAGCGCGGATGAAAAAGTTACTAATAACAAGTTTGATGCTGGTGACTGTATCGGGTTGTAGCTTGATGGATCCAGAAGCTCTCCTTGCTCAAAATGAAGTGGCAGAAGCCACCACAGAGACCGATGCCGTTGAAGGCAACACAGAGCCGCAGGGCGAAGGCTTGATTGGATTACTGCGTCAGCGTGAAGACGCGATGGCAGGTGATCCTTCTTGGTCACCATTACATCCGCCACGCCAACCTGAGCACTACACAACAGCCACAGGTTCGCTGTTCAGTATTGCACAGGCGCAAGATCTTTATGATGACACCAAACCGCGCGGCATTGGCGATATTGTCACCGTGTTGTTGGAAGAAAAAACACAAGCGAAAAAGAGCGCTAGCACCGATGCGAACAAATCGAGCGATTTGAGCATGGACCCGCTTGAAATGGGGGGGCAAGAAGTCACTATCGGTGATTCCAACTTGTCTTACGCCGCGGGTCATGACAACAAAACCAGCGGCTCAACCAGTGCCGATCAGAGCAACAGCATTAGCGGCTCGATCTCTGTTGAAGTGATTGATGTGTTGGCGAACGGCAACTTGATTATTCGCGGCGAGAAATGGCTGACACTGAACACGGGCGACGAATATATTCGCTTGAGCGGCACCATCCGTCCTGATGACATCAGCCAAGAAAATACCGTGGCTTCAACGCGTATTTCGAATGCGCGCATTCAGTATTCTGGTACTGGCGATCGACAAGATACGCAAGATCAGGGCTGGTTGGCACGATTCTTCAATGTTGTTCTGTAAACGTAATGACGTTGTCGGAGATTTGACGTGAAGAATTGGCTAACGCTTTTATTGATTGCTGCACTGGCAAGCCCCATTGCCCATGCTGCCCGCATCAAAGATGTGTCGGAAGTGGCGGGTGTGCGCAGTAACCAATTGGTCGGTTACGGCTTGGTGGTAGGCCTTGCGGGTACTGGGGAAAGCACGCCTTTCACCGATCAAAGCTTTAATGCCATGCTGAAAAACTTCGGCATACAGTTGGCACCTGGCACCAAACCGAAAACCAAAAACGTGGCAGCCGTTGCTGTGAGCGCCGAGCTTCAGGCGTTTGCAAAGCAAGGTCAGAAAATTGACATCACAGTGTCATCGATCGGTTCGGCGAAAAGTCTGCGCGGTGGCACGTTAGTCCAAACCTTCTTGAAAGGCCTTGATGGTAAAACCTACGCCGTGGCACAAGGTAACCTCATTGTTGGCGGTTTCAGTGCAGAAGGGGCTGACGGCTCAAAAATCGTGGGCAATACGCCGACAGTGGGCCGAATCACCAACGGTGCAACGGTAGAGCAAGAAGTCCCGTCTCCATTTGGGCGTGGCGACCACATTACCTTTAATCTTTTTGAATCGGACTTTACGACCGCACAGCGTATGTCAGATTCTATCAACAGCTTCCTCGGCCCCAATACTGCCGCAGCGATGGATGCGACCTCGATTCGTGTTCGCGCACCGCGTGACTTGTCTCAGCGCGTTGCCTTCTTGTCGACCATTGAAAACCTCGAATTTGTGCCTGCCGATGCCGCCGCGAAAATTATCGTGAACAGCCGCACTGGCACCATCGTTGTTGGTCAGAATGTACGCCTTCGTCCCGCTGCGATTACCCATGGCGGCATGACAGTCACGATCAATGAAAACTTACAAGTCAGTCAACCGGGCGCATTCTCTGGGGGAGAAACCGTTGTCGTGCCTGATTCTGGTGTCGAAGTATCAGAAGAAGATGGACGCATGTTCCACTTTAAGCCGGGCGTGACCTTGGATGATTTGGTTCGTGCGGTAAACGGTGTCGGCGCAGCGCCGTCTGATTTGATGGCCATCTTGCAAGCGCTCAAGCAAGCAGGGGCTATCGACGGTCAACTGATAGTGATTTAAGCCCATGAAAACGCCCATTGATACCGGATTCATCCATGACCTTAGCCGCTTAGACTCGTTGCGTCAGAAAGCATCGAACGGCGATGGGAAACAATCAGATGAAGCCATGCGTGCAGCGGCTGAACAATTTGAAGCGATTTTTACGCAGATGTTGTTTAAATCAATGCGTGAGGCGAATGACGCCTTCAAATCTGACTTGATTGATAACCGCACGTCAAAGTTCTACGAGCAAATGGCTGATGAGCAGCTGTCGAGTGCCTTGTCTCGTGAAGGGTCGCTCGGGCTTGCGGATTTGATCGTTCAGCAATTTAAAAGCGCACAAGGTGAGCCGATGGATGTCGGTGAGAACACGGCAAGCGGGCGTATCGATTTATTGCCAACTTTGCGTGTTCCTCCTGTGAATACAGACGAAGAGCTAGTGCTTCCAAATCTCGAAGCGTTGGAACAGGCGATCAAGCCGAACGTTGAGGTGCAGCCTCAGCAAAGCGCATTGGCCCCTGAGATGAACGCCAAGCCTTTTGAAACGCCGGATGAGTTTGTTTCTCGACTCACGCCTTATGCGCAGCGAGCCGCGAGAAGCTTGGGCACTGACCCGGCGATGTTGATAGCGCAAGCGGCACTGGAAACGGGCTGGGGTAAGAAAGTGATTGCGAATGTCCGTGGCAATAGCCACAACTTATTCAACATCAAAGCTGACCCTCGCTGGGCTGGGCAAAAGGTCGCCACTCAAACACTCGAATTTCACAATGATATTCCTGTGCAGGAAATGGCGTCATTTCGATCCTATTCTTCCTATCAGGACAGCTTTGATGATTATGTCCGTTTTTTGAATACCAACCCTCGCTATGCGACCGCCCTTGAGCAGTCGGAAAAGCCTGAGCAATTTATTCGTGGCTTACACAAAGCGGGGTACGCAACCGATCCGCAATACTCTGACAAAGTGATCAGTGTGTTCAATCGTGTTAAAGGTCTGATGGACCAATAATTCCGAACGTTACGTCTCGCTTGTCAATTGCATGAGCGAGGCGCTGTTTTAGCGTTGGTGACTGAAAGGCAGCAAACATGCTAGAACAGGAAAAAGACGCGCCAAATAAAAACAGCGAGAATGTTCAAGTGCTTCAATCAGGATCGATCCGACGTGATCCGTTTATTCGCACTTTCCTCGAAAAAATACCTTCCGATGTAGAAAAGACCTTCACCGATGCGCAATTGCTGCAAGTGAAGATCATGTACGGCACGCGCGCAAAAGCCAGCCACATGGTGGATATTCGAACCGTGGTCGGGGCGTGGAATTGGCAATACTATCTCGTGTTTTTGTTTGGTCGTAACCGCCGTGATTTAACCCGCGCTGAACAAACGATTTCCAATATTTCGCGCGTGTTAATCCTCCTTCTTGGCACGTTTGTGCTGTTTTGCGTGGTCACGGTATCGCTGTATTTACTCAAGTCTTTTGCCGGCATAGACATACTGCCGAACTTTTCCTTTGGCCTCTGGCACCAACTCTCCGGCTAACGGCAAGCTCTTGCCTGTTTGTGCTTAAAATTTAAACAAAGTACTTCATAAACCCGCCGTATTGCCGATATAGATATGTAATGGTTATGGCATGATTCTTGAATTGAAGATCATATTAGAAGTTTTATCGGCTATGCATTACCGCATACGGGGGCTGAATGGGTTTTGATTTGCTGGCGCTGGGTGCTCAAGGCGTCCTAACAGCACAACGACAGCTAAATACAACGGGCCACAATATCTCTAACGTGAACACGGAAGGATATAGTCGTCAGTCTGTAGAGCAACGCGCGAACGACACTGCCTATTGGTCAGCAAACCAATGGGGTCAAGGTGTACACGCGGCGTCGGTGCGTCGTAACTACGATAAGTTTGCCGCCAACGAATTCAGTATCTCCACCTCTGCGCTTAGCCATGCGACAACCCGCAACAGCCAGCTCACCATGCTGGATGACATGATGTCTCACTCCGCCAAGAAAATTCCTGAAAACATGAATGAATTCTATGGTGCAGTAAAAGGCCTAACGGACAGCCCAAGTGACATGGGTGCGCGCAAAGTGGTGCTTGAAAAGTCTCGCTTGGTTGCTGCCGGTCTTAACGACATGAATACCATTCTTCAAGCGCAAGAAATGGATACCTCGGTTGAAATCGATGCCACCTTGACGCGCATGAATGATATTGGTGCGGAAATCGTTGATGTTCATAAAGCCTTGCTGAAAAGCCAAGCCGTCGATAACGACTTGCTCGATAGACACCAAAGTTTGATCAACGAGCTGTCCGAATTTACCCAGGTGAGCGTGAACCAACGTGATGATGGCTTGTATAACGTCATCATTGGTAGTGGGCACACCCTGGTATCAGGCTTACATGCCAGTGAATTAAAAACGGTGCCTGGCGACCCTGACCATCAAAAACGCCGTTTGGCGCTGGTGGAAGGGAAAAGCCTTAAAGCGATTGATAACGATGACATCCGCGGTAGGTTGGGTGCGATGTTTGAATACCGCGATAACACACTAGGGCAAGTGCGCGACGAGCTAGGTCGTTTAGCGGCGGGTTTCTCCATGTCATTGAATGACATGCAATCTCAAGGTTTTGATTTGAGTGGTGCGATCGGCGAGAAAATCTTTACAGATTTCAACGATGACAGAATCTCACGTGACCGCGTGATTAAGGGCTCAAACTCGACAGCTGATATCAAGGTCACGCTCGAAAACTTATCGGCACTGAAAATTGGCGACTACCACCTGAAATACGATGGTAGCCAGTACACCTTGGTTGACCCCGAAAAGAACATGGTGAACGTCACCCCAACAGGTACACCACCTGCGTTTGAATATGATGGGTTGAAAATCCAAGTTGATGCAGGGCTTGCCGCTGGCGAGCGTGTGATTATCCGACCGCTTCGACAAGCGGCAGGGCAAATTGGCGTCACCATGGAAGACCCGGCAAAAATTGCCGCACAAAGTTATGTCAGCTCTAAGTCCAACGTTACGGGCCAAGGTGATGTGAAAATACTGGCGCAAGGTGCGCAGCAAGAATTCCAAGTCGCGATTTCTCCGGATGCGACCCAGTTTGCAGTGTTGGACATGAAAGGTAACATTCTTGTCGCACCGCAGGCATACCCGCCCGCAGGGTCGGTGAATGTGAATGGTACCGTGTTTGAATTGTCTGACGGTGCTGCACCGGAAGATGTGTTCGCCATTAGCCTCCAACCCGCAGATGGTGAAAACGGCAACCTGATCCGTATGCAGAAACTGCAAACGCAAAAATTGATGGACGGTGGTCGCTCAAGCCTGATTGATGTGTATGAAGGGTTGAACACTGACATTGGTGTGCAAAAGGCTTCATTCGCGCGCTTGGAAGACGTGAGCCGCGTTGAGCATGACGCCGCCGCTGGGCGCGTTGCAGAAATTTCTGGCGTTAACCTCGACGAAGAAGCCGCAAACATGATGAAGTTTCAACAGGCGTACATGGCCTCCTCTCGTATCATGACGGCTGCCAATGAAACCTTTGAAACTCTGTTGAGTGCAACCCGATAAGGATATGACTGATGATTAGCCGTATTGCCAGTTTCCACAACTATCAGTCTGTATCGAATGATTTGATGCGCCAGCAGGTCAAGCTGCAAGACAATCAAGACCAGCTCGCAACGGGTAAGCGTGTGCTTACCTCTGGTGATGATCCTGTCGCGTCTATCTACATTCAGAACTTCCGTCAGCAAGACAAACAACTCGATCAATACGTTGATTCGATCACGCTGGCTCGCAACCGTCAAACCCGCGCTGAAATCGCGATTGACGATTCGGAGCAATTGATCGATAGCGCCAAGCGTACCACGATGGAAATGATCAACGGCTCGCTGTCAGATGACGACCGTGCCGCGCACAAGCAAGACATGAAAGGCTTGTACGATAACTTCATGAATTTGGTCAACGCCAAGGATGAGTCCGGCAATTTCTTGTTTTCTGGTACGCAAGCGAGCAAGCAACCCTTCTATCGTGATAATGCAGGCAATGTGCGTTATGCCGGAGACAGCTATCACCGCACGGCACAAATTGCCCCTGCGGTCGAAGTGCAAACCAGCGATCCGGGTGATGAAGTTTTCATGGAAATCAAAAACCCGTTTGGTGACTATCAGCCTGACTATGAACTGGAAAGCGGTTCTCTGTTGCTGTTAGCGTCAGCGACCAACACCAACAATGCCGATACGTCCGATTATGCGGTGAATTTCAGTGTGGATGGCAATGGCCAAACGCTGTACGAACTGACGCAAAACGGCGCCATGGTGAGTTCGGGCGTTTACGACCCTGCCACCGGTGTACAGTGGGGCACGTTAAGCGCGAGCTTTGAAGGCGAGATGCTAGATGGTGATTCCATCTCATTGGCTCGCCAAGATACGTTCAACGTGTTTGATGCCTTTAGAAAAGGCATGGAATTGTCCGAAGAAAGTATTTTCAATGCGTCGGCAACGGCAGAACTTCACCAAGTGACGGAACAGTTTTCTGCCGCGTTTAAGCATTTGAACAAAGCGCGTTCAGAAGTGGGTACGCGCTTGAACACGCTCGATCGCCAAGAAAGCATGCACCAAGATTTCAAACTGGTGCTGAACCGTTCGCTCGGGACGATGGAAGATTTGGACTACTCGACGGCCGTGATCGACATGAATGAAAACTTGTTGGCGCTGCAAGCGTCACAACAAGCATTTGCGAAGACAAAAGATTTGACGCTGTTTAACTACATTTAATCAAGATGGCGAGAAAGAGCAGTTTCTAGACGCGAGATAAAATCAAAAGCACTGTTAAGGTCGTTATTTATCTCGCTAAAAACTGGTGGACTGTCGCTCTAAACAGCTAAGATTTTCTCGCTTCTCGCTTCGCTACAAAAACTGCTTCCTAAATGCCATCGGCGTCATGTTCTTTATCGCTTTAAACTGGCGATTAAAATTCGATAGATTTGAAAACCCCACCTTTTCAGCCACCACGGCAATAGGGGTCTTTGTGCGCATTAAGAGTTCACAAGCTTTGCCTAAGCGATAGCGCTTCAAATGATCAGAAAAACTTTCAGAGAAGTGCTTTTCAAACATGCGGTATACCGAACTTTCGCTCATATGCAGGTGACGGCACATATCATCAACACCAAGAGGTTTATGATAATGGTCGGCAATAAACTGCTGAGCTTTCTCGAGTTTGTCGTTAATCGGTGTGTCTTTGGCGACGTAAAAACAGTAAGGCCTAGAGGTCAGCGGCTTGGCGGCTTTGTCTTCACAAAGCAGTAGCAAGATATCGATGACATGGGTGAATTGAATCGACGGTTTTAAATCGCAGGCATGATGCATCAGTGCATGCAGTTTTTCACCGGTTTGAGGCGAAAACTTGAGCCCTTTGTGAGCACGAACCAGCAACTCTGAAATAGGCGAGAGTTCTGGCACGGTGGCAATGAGTGATTCTAGCCAACATTGATCCAACCAAAGCACGTGCGAACTGGCGGGGCGATCTTCTGTCGCGGATGCGGTGCTGCTTATCATATGCGGAAGCCCAGGTCCCATCAGATACGCACAGTTATGTTCAGCATCGCCAATGTAATCGCCCAGCACGGTTTTAGCATTCACCACGCCGTGTGGGTCTTGATAGACCACGAGTTCAATTTCGTTGTGATAGTGCCAACCGCAGTGGGTTTCTCGTACGGTATGATCGCAGTGATAATCAACGAAATGCCAAGAAAGACTTGTTGATTTATCAATCGGTTCAATGGTTGGCTTCATCTTGTGTGCTCTTTCATCAAGTTGGCGGCATTATCATCAGTTTTTACGCATATCGTCAGTGTAAAGAAAGATATTGAAGGAATAGTATTAGTTATTGCGTGATATTCATCACATATGCAATGTGTTTGTTTCTAAAATTCACTACATAAATTAAGTTCAGCCGTTTTTAGACAGTGAGAATATGAAATGAGAAATTACGGTCGTTTTTTGACGCAAAAAGCGCCGCTTGGCTACCTGTTGGTGTGCCTCTTTGCGGGGCTAGGAAGCGGCTTCTTCTACCCACTGTCAGGTTTGTTTGTGGTTGATGCGTTGGGTGCATCGCCATTGCAAATGGGAGTTTTCCTCGCATTTTCTATCTTGAGCGGCGTGTTGGTGTCGCAGCGCATTGCTAAGCGTTCTGATCTTGGTTTGGACAGACGCAAAATCATCTTAGCGTCGCAAATGAGCTTTATTGTCGTTATGGTGCTGTTTCTGTTTATCCGAAACTATTACTTGGCGCTGGCAGTTATGATGTGCATTTCCAGCTTCAGTGCGGCTGCAATGCCACAGACGTTTGCTATTGGCCGTGAGTATGCGGACAAAGAGCTGGGTAACAACGCCACACTTTTTCTGTCCTTGATGCGCGCCATGATGTCGTTGTCATGGGTGATCGGCCCACCATTGGCATTCATTGTGAAAGATGCGGTCGGTTTCAACGGAGCATTTATGTTTGCGGGCTCCATGATGAGTATTTCAGTACTGATTGTGTGGCGTCTGTTCCCATCAGTCACCATCAAAAAAGAAGAAAGGGCAACGCCTGTTGTTAATCACACTTGGCGACGCATTGATGGCGTGCCGATGTACATTGCCGCCGTGTTTATGCTGTTCTGGGCAAACAACATGTATGTCACATCGATTCCGTTGTATGTGTCGAAAGAATTGGCGATGGATGGCGCCGTGGCAGGACAATTGTTGGGGCTAGCAGCCTTTGTCGAAATCCCAGTCATGATTTTGGCAGGGCTCTGGGCGACGCGTGTTGACCCTCAAAAGCTGATGATCCTTGGGGTTACTGCGGCGTGCTTATTCTACACCTTGCTGTGGGGCGCAGATGAACTGTGGCAAATGTATGCCCTTCAGTTGCTAAACGGCACGGCTGTCGGAATCTGTGCGGGTCTCGGCATGGTGGTCATCCAAAATAAGATGTCGACCCAAATGGGAGTGGCGACCACTTTGTTTAACAATGCCATCATGGTGGCAAGCTTGATTTCGAGTGTTACCGTGGGCGTGATTGCACAGTTCTTTGATTATCACTCTGTGATTGGCGCGATGATCATGGTTGGGCTGGTGGCGTTGTTGCTCTTGATGCTTTCTGTTAGAGAAAAGAAACAGCCTTGCCCACCAGAAGCGGCAGCAGAGGTGCACTGACTCAATCGTCGCGATAGCGAAAAAAATAGCGAAAGAAAATAGAGAACTCAAAGAGAAAAGGTCAGCAGATGCTGACCTTTTTTGTTTTTGTTGCTGAATGAAGGCCGATTATTTCAAACGCGCCTGGACGTGTTTCGCCATGGAGGTTAGCAATGGGTACTTGTCTTCAAGCATGGGCGGGTAGAAATAGCCGTACTCGTTCTCGCAATAGATGTCAGCGGGTTCGTCAAAGCGAGATTCAGTCGTACCGGCAAAGAATACGTGACAAGGCGTGCCGACGGCGGTTGTTAAACGGTGCACGGCTGTACCTGCGGTGATCACTGCATCTAAACCTGCGATAACGGCAGCAGTTCCATCGAAATCATCACGCAAATCTAACCCTTCAAGCTGTACCACTTGAACGCCTGAGATCTTGTGGATCTTCTTCAGTTCTTTACTGCATTCGCCGTATTGAAGGTTGATGAAGACTGCATTGGGGAATTGCTTCAACAAATACGCCACTTCTTCAGCGACCAAGTAGTGCATGTTACGTGTTGCTGCTGCCAAACCACTTCGCCAACACAATCCAATCAGCTGTGCGTCAGGGTTGCTCGCACGTATGTCATCTAAACGCGATTGCCATTGTTGCTTTAATGTGTCCGGTGTTTTGACATAGCCCGATTGGAAAACGTGTCGACCGTGCTGCTCAAAACACAGTGCAGCCAAGCTTCCCCCTGGGATCCAACTGGTGATGTGAGCCAGGACTTCCGGTGGCAAGGTGATGTCTGTGTTGTCTGTGCGTTTCACTGGCACCATGATGGCGTCTGGAAACGCGTTGCTAAGCACGCTCTCTAGTCGAGGGTCGCAGGCAACGTAGGCTTTCTGACAGTTGTCCAATACCAGTTGTAGATTATGGAAGTAGAGAATCTCATCCCCTACGCCTTGTTCTGGCATCACCAGCACGATGTCGTCTTTAGGGCGGTTCAAATTCCATTGTGGCAATTCGCCTTTGTAACGCAGGCGGCGACCGCAGGTAATACCAAGTTCATTGGCTTGATAATATTTATCCCACTCTTCGAGTGTGCGGTACACGAAGCTCACGTTAAAACCCGCATCAATGTCATTCGGGAAGCGCGTTAAATATTCTTCGAGTAATTGTTTGGATTTTTTTGCTTCCCCTTTGTACCAAAGTACTTCGGCGAGGTAAGTAGACAGGCGCTCTTTGTTTTCTTCATTGGCCATTTCTGCCGCGCGTTCAATGTGCTTTTGGCACTCAATAATGGCTGACGGCGTGAAATTGTGTCGGGTTCTTAACAAGTTAAAACTGGCGGTTGCAAGGCGATAGCGTAAATCCGCGTCTTTACCGTGTTGCTTGATGCCTTCTATTGCTGCGCGATAGGCCTCTAGCCAGTTTTGTTCTTTTTCATAACTCTGCACGAGAAGGCGGCAAAGAATTGAATCTTCCGGCCAGCGTTTGATGCCAGCAAGACACAATTTACGCGCAGAGGTGAATTGCTCAAGTTTGATATCACAGTGGCTTAGAAGAACGGCCACGTCTTTTTCTGGTGCGTGTTCGCTGTAGGCGCGCATCAAAAACTGACGCGCCAAACCAATGTTATCTGCAGCCAGCTCCAACCTTGCCAGTCCAACCAATGCAGGGGTTAAATCCCCGGCCACACTGATCAATGCTTGGAAAAGCTGTTTGGCTTGTTCTGTGTTGCCAGATGCCAACATTTGTTCAGCAAGCTCAAGAGTTTGGCTGACTTCATCGTTCATGGTTGATGATTTTTGCTGTTGAAGTGATGCCACTTCTTTTGCCGTGCGACGACTTTCACCGCGTTGACCGATCGTCGCGGTGAGTTGTTGCCGCATGGCAAGCAATTCTTCATGGTCAGGTAACACACCCAACAGGCTATCAACGATTTCCAGTGCGTCTTTATTCATGCTTTGTTGTGCCAAAATATTGGCTTTATCAAACAAGAGTGAGGCGTTTCCTGGTTCAACAAGCAGTGCGCGATCCAGTTTATTTATGGCCTCTTGCCATAAACCGTCCTCCACATCGAGCACGGACAAGACTTGCAGCACAGGGGCGTTGTCAGGAGCAACACCTAGGATCTGCTCAAAGATTTGTCTCGCCTCTTTTTTCTTTTCGTGTTGATACAGAAAAACACCATGCTCGAATGCTTGTTCAATCGACATGGTGCCATCGTTGGTTTGGGAGGTGTCGGTCATATCTGATCCATCTATTTTGCATCTGCAGTAAGCGGGTGGCATTAAAGAAAATGCAGCAAATACCGTGCCTATTGCCTATAACTAATAATAATGTGTCGCTATTGAGTGATTTGTTTTTACAGAAAGAGACATTGAGCTCATTAATGGTATCGCTTTTTTGATCTGTAAAGCAGAGTTAAAGAAGGGAGGACGCACAGAGGATATGAATTGCCGTTCTTGTATGAAAAAGTGGTTAAACTTTTGCCGCTTTCGGCCGATACCCTCGAGGGTTTATTTTTAAGTGATTGAAAATGAAGACTTTCCTAAAGTTGGCACACAACTTGAATAGATATGGGCATGTAGGTATCAATACTGTTTGGTGCCATCCCTAATAACGAACTGAAGCTGGCCCCGCTAAGCAATCGGACTAACGTGTCGCGGGTAGGCTGTTTCGCAAGAATACGCGAAAGTCAAAGGAGAGCAAAATGGGTGTAACAGTTAACACCAACGTGTCTGCGATGACTGCGCAGCGTTACCTGAACAAATCGACCAATGAACTTAATACGTCGATGGAACGCTTGTCGTCTGGTAGTCGAATCAATAGCGCAAAAGATGACGCTGCGGGTCTGCAGATCTCGAATCGACTCATTTCCCAAACCCGTGGCTTAGATGTCGCTATGCGAAATGCGAACGATGGTATCTCTATCGCGCAGACTGCTGAAGGTGCGATGCAGGAATCGACCAACATACTGCAACGTATGCGTGATCTGTCTCTGCAATCCGCTAACGGTGCAAACGGCAGTTCTGAACGTATTGCGATTCAAGAAGAAGTGTCGGCGCTGCAAGACGAACTTAACCGTATCGCTGAAACGACAGCATTCGGTGGTCGTCGACTGCTTAACGGTTCTTTTGGCGAGGCAGCATTCCAAATTGGTGCGGACTCTGGTGAGGCCGTTATCATGGGGTTAAGCAGCATTCGTGCTGATGATTACCGCATGGGTGGTTCAGAGTTTGTTGCGGCAAATCCCAAGTCTGCGGGTTGGGAGGTGTCGGCGGGTGCAGCGTCACTGACGATGGATTTCGTCACGAAAGACGGCAAAACCGTTAGTCTGGATATCGCGACGAAAGTAGGCGATGACATCGAAGAGATTGCTACCTACATTAATGGTCAATCTGATGAGATGGTGACCGCATCGGTTGATGAAAATGGCCAACTGCAAATCTTCGTCGCAGAAGAGAAGTTGGCAGGTAATGTGACCTTTGGTGGCACATTGGCCGCATCACTTGGCATGGCAACGGGTGCTGGCTCGGCAGTGACATCGAAAGACATCGATGTGAGCACTGTGGGTGGCGCTCAGATGGGCGTGGGCATTATTGATTCGGCAATGCAGTACATCGACAGCCAACGTGCTGACCTGGGTGCGAAGCAAAACCGCTTGAGCCACACCATCAGTAACTTGTCGAACATTCAAGAGAATGTGTCTGCATCTAACAGCCGTATTCGCGATACTGATTTTGCCAAAGAAACGACCGAACTTACCAAAGGTCAAATCCTTCAACAAGCAAGTACCTCGATCCTGGCGCAGGCCAAGCAGATGCCACAAGCAGCACTCAACCTGCTTCAATAGCGGCATTCCCAACGTTTATGAAAAGCGGCAATCACTTGCCGCTTTTTTTGTGCCTGTTGAAACAGCACCATGATTTTTTCCCCTCGCTTTCTCCCGTCATATTGATGAGCTGATTTCCAGCCGTAGTACGTCTTTTTTGTGCCTTTAAATACCAATTTCTCTTTGGCTTTTCATCTCTGTACCCCTTGTTGGTATCGCCTATCATCCTGTTTTTATGAGGAAAACAAATTCATCACTAAAGTTTTCTCTATCGAGGACGAAAACCTTGTTAGCACCATGATTTTACGACCATTGATCAGCATTACTTGGGTGTAAAAAAAACGGAAAAAAAAGTGTAAAGGTTTTTCCAACGGTGCCGTTACATGGTTTGTAAGAGATTTAGAACTGGTTTTCCCTAGATAGCTGGGCGGAAGCCGGACTTAGTACTAAAGGAGAATAGTTATGGCTATTACAGTAAACACTAACGTGCCTGCAATGACCGCTCAGCGTTATTTGAACAGTTCAACAGACTCGCTGAACGCATCAATGGAGCGTTTGTCTTCAGGTTACCGCATCAACAGTGCAAAAGATGACGCAGCAGGTCTGCAAATCTCTAACCGTTTGATTTCACAGAGCCGTGGTCTTGACGTTGCAGTACGTAATGCCAACGACGGTATCTCAATGGCACAAACTGCTGAAGGTGCGATGGAAGAATCCACCAACATCCTGCAGCGTATGCGTGACCTATCGCTACAATCAGCTAACGGTGCGAACGGCACTGAAGAGCGTAAAGCGATTCAAGAAGAAGTTGTTGCACTGCAAGACGAACTTAACCGTATCGCAGAAACAACGTCATTCGGTGGTGCGAAACTACTGAACGGTACTTACGGAACGAAATCTTTCCAAGTAGGTGCTGATGCGGGTGAAGCCGTAATGATGGAGTTCAAAAACATCCGTGCTGATGAAGCATTGATGGGTGGTAGCACCTTTACGTCTACAGCTGGTGTTTCAATGGCAGATTGGACCGCTACTGGCGGTGCATCGCTAAACATGACTATCGTTGACGCTGACGGCGTATCTTCAACGATTAACGTTGCAGCAAAAGCTGGCGACGACGTTGAAGAAGTAGCAACTTACATCAACGGTCAAGCTGACAGCAAAGTCAGTGCATCTGTGACTGAAAACGGTGAACTACAAATCGTTGCCGCTTCAGGTTCTGATGTGACTTTCGCTGGCGCACTAGCAACGTCTCTAGGCATGGCGGGTGCAACCAAAGTTGCTGAAACCGTGAAAGATGTTGATGTGAGCTCCGTAGGTGGCGCACAGAAAGCTGTGGGCCTTGTGGATAACGCGATGCAGTACATCGACTCACACCGTGCTGAGTTGGGTGCGAAGCAAAACCGCTTGAGCCACACCATTGCTAACTTGGACAACGTTAACGAGAACGTTAGTGCTTCTAACAGCCGTATCCGTGACGTTGACTTCGCAAAAGAGACTACGCAGTTTACGAAATCTCAAATCCTGCAGCAGTCTGGTACGTCTATACTTGCTCAAGCGAAGCAAGCACCATCAGCAGCACTGAGCCTGTTAGGATAATAGAGATGTAGCCAGAATGACGGTGAGATTATCGCTCGCCGTCATACGCTAACAGGAGGTGAACAGCAATGGACCTATCATCCGTTTCCACGTCATCCCTGTCTCATGTGACTCCACAGTCAGGCACGAAAGTTGCTAGCAGTAATCAATCTGTGGGGGGGACTCAACCCGAAATCACACACCAACAACAGATGGCAGAGAATGCTGAAAAGCTTCAAAAGCGCCGAGTAGAGCAAGTTAACCAACTCGCAGACACTCGTAAACTTCAGCAGGAACAGCTTGAAACGTTGGTCGACCGACTGGATGAGTTTGTGTCTACCTTTAATAAGGGCTTGTCATTTCGACTCGATGAGGACTCTGGAAAAAGTATTGTCACTGTTTATGAAATGAGTAGCGGCGATATCATTAGACAGATTCCTGAGAAAGAAATGTTAGAGCTAGCTCAACAACTGTCCCTTCATGCGAGGGGGTTAGTTGAAGAAAAGGTATAACCGAGGTGAGTAAAATATGGGTTTGAGCGCAGCCGGTCTCGGCAGTGGCATGGACATTAATTCCATGGTCAGCAAAATTGTTGATGCTGAACGTGCGCCCAAACAGGAGCGCATCGTTAAGCGCATGAATGATGTTGAAACTAACATCAGTGCTTACGGTAGACTCAAAGACTCTCTCGATACGATGAAAGGCTTGATGTATGACTTTCGCCGTAACAATACCTTTGCAGCAAGGAGCACGGCTTCCGATAACCCGGAAGCCGTCTCTGCGTCTGCAGACCATCTGGCTGTTACCGGTGTGTATTCCATCGATGTTCAACAGCTTGCTCAATCCCACAAATTGGTGTCAGGCGGCTTAGACGCAGATAGCGACTTCGGCGCCGGACAATTGGTTATCAGCCTCGGTGGACGTTCAACCACCATAGATATCGCCCAAAACAGCAGTGAGCTGCTGGATATCGTTCGTACCATTAATAGCCATCCTTCTAACCCTGGCGTTAAAGCCTCGGTGATTAACGATGACAGTGGTGCGCGTTTGATTCTTGGGGGAGACAAAACCGGCGCTGACAACCAAATCGCTGTTACGGTAAATGCGCCGCTCACAAGCCCGCTGCAGGACTTGGCGTATAACCCAACCAGTGACTTCAACGCCATGAACGAAATGCAAGCATCAAAAGATGCACGCATTTTGATTGATGGTCTGGCATCTGTTTCTAGTGCAACCAATTCCTTCACTGACGCTATTCGTGGCGTAAGCCTCGATGTTTCTCAAGTTACCACGCCCGAAGAGGGGCCAGTAACGGTCAATGTTGATGAAGACCGTGATGCGGTGAAAGCCTCGCTAGAAAAATTCGTCGATGCATACAACGCGTTTTATCAAGTTACCAAAGCACTGTCTAAGTACGATCCTGAAACACAACAAGGTGGACCTCTGGTTGGCGACAGCGTGATTCGCTCCGCCACCAGTCAAATGCGCAGTCTATTCTCTACGCCCATTGAAGGCGCACCAGACTCCATTCGAACACTCAGTGAATTAGGGCTCTCTACCACCATGGATGGCCGCTTAGAAATCAACAACAGCATGTTAGATAAGCAGCTGTCGCAAAATTTCTCTGCGTTAGAAGGCTTCTTTGGTGGCAATGACGGTTTTGCTAAGAAAGTGGAAGATACGATCCATTCTTTCACGGGTATCACAGGCACAATTCGTAACCGCGAAAACAGCCTCGGTGATCAAAGAACACGTTTACAAGATGAGCAGCAAACCCTCGATCGTCGCATGAATGATCTCGAAGGCCGGACGTTGAAGCAATTCTCTACGATGGATAATGCCATGGCAGAGATGCAATCTCAGCTATCCGCTATGATGAATATTATGCCTTCATAAGGTATGCATGAATGTCTCCTCTCTTGTTGAAGTTAGAACGTATCGATAGACATTTATTGGCTGTGCTGACAGCAGATGCGGTTGACGCAGATGAAATGGCACAGTTATTGAATGAAAGAAAACATTGTTTGAACGACATTGCGATGTTGCCGGAACCTCCGGAAAAAGAGGCTTGGTCAACTGCCGTAAGCAGAACCCAGCAAATAATGACATTGATAAAAGAACATCGTGATAGTGCTGCTGCCCAAGCAAGTCGATTTATCAAAGGGCGTAAGTCAGTACAACTTTACAAAAAATTCGAGTAGGTGAGGAATGTTATGAGAGGGTCACTTCAGGCCTACAAGAAAGTCTCCGTAGACAGCCAACTAAGCGCGGCATCACCACATAAAGTGATCCAGATGTTGATGGCGGGGGCTATTGAACGTTTGATTCAGGGCAAAGCGGCAATGCTGCAGGGCGACATTGCTGTGAAGGGCGAACGTCTAGGCAAAGCCTTGGATATCATTATTAGTCTTCGAACATGCTTGTCAATGGACGAGGGTGGCGAAATTGCATCCAACCTCGATGCACTGTATGACTTCATGATCCGTCAAATTTCCGAAGCGAACCGCGATAATTTGGACGCACCTATTGATGATGTCATCGATATTTTGCGCGAAATTAAATCAGCTTGGGATCAAATTCCCGCCGAATATCACAATATCACCCAAGCAGGCGCATAAAACGCACCTACTTTCACTACAATCTTAAATGTCTTGGTACTGGAGTCACAGCTTTACTGTGTCTCCAGTTGCCTTATATCAAGCAACAATTACAATAGCTGGATTATTCTGTTGTTGCCGTTACTATATGCGCGCTGACAATAAAGATGGTTTTGGGGCAGATATATCTCACACATGCAAGGTTTAGCGAAGATACTTGTTATCGAGGATGATGAAAAATTTCGTCACGATTTAGGCGTTATCTTGGAGTTTATTGGTGAGCAATACCTGCTATGTTCAACCACCGAGCTCAACGAGATGCATTGGAAGCAAGCCGAGGGAGCTTGTTTTCTTGGTAATATTCACTCTCCCCAACGTTTGTCACAGGTTCTAGAAAACCTGGCTATCAATAACCACATTCCGGTTATTGCGCTTTCAAAACATAAGACTGAATTATCAGGGCTTGCTAACTTTGTTGGCGAGCTGGAATTGCCATTGAACTATCCACAATTGGCTGATGCATTGCGTCATTGCCAAGAGTTCTTGGGCAAAAACTCAATCAACATCCCGCAACTGAGCCGCAAGAACACCTTGTTCCGTAGCATGGTCGGGCGCAGTGACGCCATCAGCGATGTTCGTCACTTGATTGAGCAAGTTGCAGGTACAGAAGCCAGTGTGTTGATTCTTGGTGAATCAGGCACGGGCAAAGAAGTCGTCGCACGTAACATCCATTACCACTCAAACCGTGGTAAGGGACCTTTCGTGCCGGTGAACTGTGGTGCTATTCCTCCCGAGTTGCTTGAAAGTGAGCTTTTCGGTCATGAGAAAGGGGCATTCACAGGCGCAATTTCGGCAAGAAAAGGGCGTTTTGAGCTCGCAGAAGGTGGCACGCTGTTCCTCGATGAAATCGGAGACATGCCGCAGCCTATGCAGGTTAAGTTGTTGCGCGTACTGCAAGAGCGAAACTTCGAACGTGTGGGTGGTAATAAGACCATACAGGCAAATGTACGCGTGGTTGCAGCAACACACCGCAACCTCGACACCATGATCCAAGAAGGTTCGTTCCGCGAAGATTTGTTCTATCGCTTAAATGTTTTCCCAATTGAAATGCCTGCACTTCGAGAGCGCATTGAAGACATTCCTCTTCTTATCCAAGAGCTGATGGCGCGTTTGGAAGCAGAAGGCGGAAACATGGTCCACTTAACACCACGTGCGATCACCTCGCTAATGGAACACGAGTGGCCGGGTAATGTCCGTGAATTGGCGAACTTGATTGAACGATTGGTCATTCTTCACCCTTCGCAAATGGTCGACGTGAACCGTCTTCCTAAGAAATACCGTTATAGCGACATTCCTGAGTTCCAGCCTGAAATGCATTGTTCATTTGAAGACAATGAAGAGCTCGAACGTGATGCGTTAAGTGCGGTATTCGCGATGGACGATCTCGATGATGAAGAACAACCTGGGTTCGGCCCACAACCTTCCGGGCTTCCGCCAGAAGGGGTAGACCTAAAAGCCATGCTGGCAGACTTGGAAGTCGACATGATTCGACAAGCCTTAGAAGCACAGATGGGCATCGTTGCGCGCGCTGCTGATATGCTCGGTATGCGACGCACAACCTTGGTTGAGAAGATGCGTAAATATGGACTGAATAAAGAAGGCATTGTTTAAGCTTTAAGCAGTCTGTTGGTTATAAAAGAAACGAAGTCATTTTTTTGACTTCGTTTTTTTATGACCAAACGCATAACACCTTGAAAAATATTAATTAATAATTGGCACATATTCTGCTTAGTGACACTCAGCGTCAGAAAAACGAGCTGAATGTATAGGATTATGGTAGCCAAAGACTCGCCACTCGGAACCGTGGATCAACAGGTTCTTCGTTACAAACAAGTCCTCGATGTAATGCCTGCTGGCGTTATCTTGCTCGACCCCTATGGTCGCGTTGCTGAAGCGAACCCAGAAGCACGTCGTTTGTTGGGAGAGCCTCTCGATCAAGTACGTTGGGTGGATGTGATTAATCGTGCTTTCTCGCCACGAGAAGATGATGGTCACGAGGTATCTTTGCGCGATGGCCGTCGCGTTAAATTGGCAATTTCCGCGTCCGATTCTGGCCAACTTATTCTGATCACTGACATGACTGAAACACGTTTGTTGCAATCGCGATTTAGCGATCTTCAGCGTTTATCGTCGCTCGGTAAAATGGTGGCATCACTCGCGCACCAAGTGCGAACGCCTCTTTCAAGTGCATTGCTTTACGCGGCAAACCTTGCCGCGCCAAATATCAATGAACCTACCCGTAAGCGCTTTCAAACCAAACTTGTCGATAGGCTGCATGATCTTGAAAAACAAGTGAATGACATGTTGTTGTTCGCCAAAGGCGGGGACAACAAAGTGGTGAGCTTGTTTACGATTGAAAGCTTGCTGAATGAATTTGAGCCCATGGTTGAAGCCCTCGTCAGCAGCCAAGACATCGATTTTGAGATCAATTGTGATGACGAATCCTTAGCGCTGCTGGGGAACGTTAATGCGCTGGCAAGTGCACTCTCTAACTTGGTCGTGAATGCGATTCAAGTGGCGGGCAAAGGCAGCAAAGTGGTTGTCGATGCGCGCGCAATCAATGAACAATTGTTTTTATCCGTGGCCGATAACGGCCCCGGTATTCCTGAAGAACTTCAAAGCAAAATACTCGAACCGTTTTTCACAACGCGTCAACAAGGCACAGGTCTTGGTCTTGCCGTTGTTCAGATGGTCTGCCATGCCCACAAGGGAAGGCTGACTCTGCAATCACAACCGGGCCAAGGCACCTGCTTTACGCTCTGCCTACCATTGGCAGAAAATAGCGATGCTGAGGAGCACGCGGCATCAGGAGAAACACAATGAACCAGAGCAAAGTACTGATTGTTGAAGATGATGCGGGCTTGCGTGAAGCCCTCGTTGATACCCTCGCGTTAGCGGGTTATCAGTGGCTAGAGGCAGAAAGTGCTGAGCAAGCCCTGCTACTGCTGAAAAACGAGCACGTTGATATCGTTGTGTCTGATGTACAAATGGCGGGAATGGATGGCCTTGGGCTGTTACGCAGCTTGAAAATTAATTATCCCAAACTCCCCGTGCTGTTAATGACGGCTTACGCAAACATTCAAGATGCGGTTTCAGCCATGAAAGAAGGCGCGATTGATTACATGGCGAAGCCCTTCGCGCCAGAAGTGTTGCTCAACATGATCAGCCGTTATGCACCAGTAAAAGCGGACACCAGCGACGCTGTGGTTGCCGATCCGAAAAGCTTGGCGCTGCTCGCGTTGGCGGAAAAAGTCGCTAAAACCGATGCCAACGTAATGATCCTTGGGCCGAGTGGTTCAGGTAAAGAGGTGATGTCTCGCCATATCCATCGCCAATCCCAACGTTCTGAGGGCCCTTTTGTTGCGATCAACTGTGCGGCCATTCCTGAGAACATGCTGGAAGCCACCTTGTTTGGTTACGAAAAAGGCGCATTTACCGGTGCTGTTCAAGCGTGCCCGGGGAAGTTTGAGCAAGCGCAGGGCGGGACGATTTTGCTGGACGAAATCAGCGAAATGGATTTATCCCTTCAAGCTAAGTTGTTACGTGTTCTTCAAGAGCGCGAAGTTGAGCGTCTAGGCAGCCGTAAGAGCATAAAACTGGATGTGCGTGTGTTGGCTACCAGTAACCGCGATCTGCGCAAATACGTGGAAGAAGGGTGTTTCCGAGAAGATTTATATTATCGCCTCAATGTGTTCCCAATCTCTTGGTTACCGCTATGTGATCGTCAAGGTGACATCATTCCATTGGCAGAACATTTGTTACAACGCCATTGCTGCAAAATGGGTGAAGCCGTGCCTCACCTGCAACCTCAAGCCACCGAGAAACTTCTTTCTTACCGCTGGCCGGGCAATGTCCGTGAATTAGATAACGTCATGCAGCGCGCGCTGATCCTGTGTGAACAAGGGCAAATTCAAGCATCAGATATCTTGTTGGAAGGCATTGATTGGCAAGACGCCGGTAGCCTACAGAATCTGGTTTCAGCATCCAGCGTAGCGACGCCGTCGCTATATACCGATGCCAAGCACCAAACGCCGACGTCACCGCAACATGCCTCCCTGTCTGACGCTTCGCCATCTGTGCCTATCAGCGATTCAGAACAAGGTGTCAGTACGGCATCTGGTGCTATGCCGGAGAGCCTTGGTGGGGAACTCCGTGAACAAGAATTCGCCATTATTCTAGACACCATTCGCGCTTGTGAGGGGCGTCGGAAAGAAGTGGCTGAACGATTGGGTATCAGCCCAAGAACCTTGAGATACAAATTGGCCAAAATGCGCGATGCTGGCATCGATATTCCCCAGTAAATCGATGATTTTTAGCGACTGTCTGCGATATAATTACTGGCTTGATAATTGCATATTTGTTAACCATAGCGTCTTGAAAGCCTTATAAGGCATGATTTGCCAAAGTTTTGACAGTGAGGATGACCAATGAAAATCACCCCAATGCAGCATGAAATGCAGACCATGGCATTAGAAGCACAAAATGTCGGTCGTAACGCGACGGGTCAACAGGTCGGCCAAGATTTTGGTGAACTACTGTCATCCGCAATTCAGACGGTAAATGGAATTCAAAAAACATCAGGTGATCTTGCAACACGTTTCGACCAAGGTGACCGCAGTGTCAGCTTGTCAGACGTTATGATTGCGAGAAACAAATCTAGCGTCGCATTTGAAGCGACGGTACAGACGCGCAACAAGTTAGTTGAAGCGTACAAAGAACTGATGAACATGCCTGTTTAATGTAGGAAATGAACTGTGGCGGACGATAACAACAACACTCAAATTGCAGTATCAGACGGTGCGGGAGCGCTGCCTGTTGCTGGGGATTCGAGTTCGTTGCATGACCCTGACATGATGGAGCGTGATGTCACGCCATCATCAGGTGTGCTCGGCGGGGCTGATGTTGCCCGCCAACTTATTCTTGTCGCTGCTGTCGCTATCTGTGTTGCTTTGATCGCATTGCTGTTTGTGTGGGTTCAAGAACCAGAAATGCGTCCACTCGGTACGTATGAAACCGAAGAGCTAATCCCTATTCTCGACCACCTTGATGCGCAAAAAACCGAATACCAACTTGAAGGCAACACCGTTCGCGTGCCTGTTAAAGAATATTCGACGATCAGACTGAACCTCAGCCGTGCTGGGTTGAATGCACCGCGAGAAGCGGGCGATGACATTCTGCTGAATGACATGGGTTTTGGTGTGTCGCAGCAGCTAGAGCGTGAGCGTTTAAAGCTGAGTCGAGAGCGTCAACTTGCCGCAGCCATCGAAAAAATCCGCAGTGTAAGCAAAGCGCGCGTGTTGTTGGCCATGCCAAAACAAAGCGTGTTTGTTCGCCACAATCAAGAAGCAACAGCCACCGTCTTCCTCACCGTGCGCGGCACGACCATGCTCGGCCAAGAGGAAGTGGACTCGATTGTTGATATGGTGGCTTCTGCTGTCCCAAGCTTGAAACCTTCACGCGTGACCGTGACCGACCAACATGGGCGGTTACTCAGTTCTGGCAGCGAAGATGCCATGGCGTCTCAGCGCCGCAAAGAATACGAGCTAGAGCGTAAGCAAGAAGCCGCGCTGCAAGACAAGATTAATTCCATTCTTATTCCGGTTCTTGGCTTGGGTAACTTTACCTCACAAGTCGATGTCACCATGGATTTCAGTGCGGTGGAGGAAACGCGTAAACGTTTCGACCCATCAACGCCATCAACACGCAGCGAATACACGCGAGAGAATTACAACAACAGTGATCTTGTTGCGGGGATCCCAGGTGCGTTAAGCAACCAGCCTCCTGCAAATGCCGCGATTCCTGAAGATGTACAAGATTTGAAAAACGGTGGGTCGGGCGACAAGGGCACACTCAACCGTGAAGCAACGCGTAACTATGAGTTGGATACCACCATTAGCCACCGCCGAGCGCAAACGGGGGTCGTGTCACGTCAAACCGTGTCCGTTGCTATCGATTACCTCGAAAACGTGAATGTGGAATCCGGCGAAACGGTACGTGTTCCGGTTGGTGATGCTGAGCTTGAGAAAATTCGTCGCCTTTTAATTGGTGGTGTTGGCTATTCCGACGTGCGTGGTGACGTGCTCGAAGTTATTTCTGTGCCGTTTGTTGTGCCAGAAGTCGAAGCCTTGGGTGATGTGCCTATTTACGAACACCCTAACTTTAACGATTGGGTTCGTTGGTTAGCTGCTTCACTTGTGTTTATCGTGGTGATTTTTGCATTGATTCGCCCTGCGTTGTCGAAACTGCTTAATCCTCACAAAGACGAAGACAGCATGTTGGGCCCGAATGGCGAAATGCTTGGCCCTGATGGATTGCCGCTCAGCCCTGATGATGACATTGGTTTGATCGGTTCCGATTTAGATGGTTCTGGCAACTTCTCGATGGGGTCTTCGAACCTCAACCTGCCAGACTTACATAAAGATGAAGACTTGCTGAAAGCAGTCCGCGCCTTGGTTGCAAATGAACCAGATCTTGCAGCACAAGTCGTGAAAAGTTGGGTGAATGACGGCGATGGCTAAAGAAGATAGAGAAGACGGTAAGTCCGACTTTGATGTATCAACCCTGTCGGGTTTTGATAAAGCGGCGATTTTGCTGCTGAGTTTGACCGAACAAGATGCGGCGGCAATCATCCGTCACCTTGAGCCAAAGCAGGTTCAAAAAGTCGGCGGTGCAATGACCATGATGACTGATTTGAACCAGGACAAAGTGAATGCCGTCCACCGTACATTCTTAGAAGAAATTCAACAGTTCACGGCCATTGGTATGGGCAGTGAAGATTTCGTCCGTAATGCGCTTGTTGCTGCATTGGGTGAAGACAAAGCAACGAACCTTGTTGACCAAATTTTGTTGGGCAGTGGTTCGAAGGGCCTCGATTCCCTCAAATGGATGGACCCACGCCAAGTGGCATCCATCATCATCAACGAGCACCCTCAGATTCAAACCATTGTTTTGTCTTATTTAGAGCCAGAGCAATCAGCAGAGATTTTGACGCAGTTTGCAGAGCGTGATGCGCTCGACTTGGTGATGCGTATTGCTAACCTTGAAGAAGTTCAACCTGCAGCACTTCATGAACTCAACGAAATCATGGAGAAACAATTTGCGGGCCAAGCGGGTGCACAAGCCGCGAAGATTGGTGGCCTGAAAGCTGCTGCCGATATCATGAACTACATGGACAACGCACTCGAGTCTGCATTGATGGAACAAATCGAGCAGAACGACGAAGAGATGGCATCGCAAATTCAGGATCTTATGTTCGTCTTCGACAACCTTGCCGAAGTGGACGATCGTGGTATTCAGGCCATCCTCAAAGACGTTCCGCAAGAGGCCCTCCAAAAAGCCCTCAAAGGGGCAGAAGAAGGTCTTCGCGAGAAGATTTTCCGCAACATGTCGAAGCGCGCAGCGGAAATGCTGCAAGACGATTTGGAAGCCATGGGCCCCATTCGCGTTGCCGATGTGGAAGCCGCACAGAAAGAAATCCTGTCTGTTGCACGTCGTTTGTCCGATGCTGGCGAAATCATGCTCAGCAGCGGCGGTGCGGACGAGTTCTTGTAATCATGAAAATGTCCGCTTTGCCCTCAGAAAACATGATGTCTTCGCAATCGCGTAAGGTTGTAGCATGAGCTTCGATCGTCGTCGTGGTTACATCCGTTCAACGGAACAGGAAGAAGGTGTTTTAGAACGCTGGTCTATCCCGAATTACGATCCTAACGCGGCTTTGCCGAAAGAAACGGCGCTTAATTACGACCCAGGTTGGGAACCGTCTGATATCGAGGAAGAGCCCGAAGAGCCTGAAATCGATTTCAAAATGCTCACGCCCGATGCGCTCGAGCAAATCCGCCATTCAGCCTACGAAGAAGGTATGGAAGAAGGGCGCGAAGCGGGGTTCACTGAAGGTCGTGACGCAGGGTTTGAAGAAGGCAAAACGGCAGGGTTTGATGCTGGCAAAGAGGAAGGCTTTCAAGAAGGTTTAACCGAAGGTCAGCAACTGATTGAAAACCGCTGTCAGCATCTTGACGCTATTATCGAAAAACTCGCCTTTCCTTTGACGCAGGTAGATCATCACGTTCATCAACAAGTCATGGACATGGTAATTCAACTGACGAAAGCTGTTATTCAAACCGAGGTGTTGACCAACCCTCAAGTGATTCTCAATACCTTGCGTGAAGCGGTTGCAGCCTTACCTATGGCGGGACGACAAATCGCCATCTATCTGCATCCAGAAGACATGGATGTGGTGACTGAAGCGCATTCAGCAGAATCACTGCAAGACCGCCAGTGGAAGTTGTTCTCTGAGCCGTCACTTAACCGTGGTGATATTCAAGTGGCATGCGGCGATTCCGTGGTCGACTACCGCATGGACGATCGCATCAAGCAACTGTTAACGCGCTTTGCCGGTCAAAACCTCACGAATGAGCCTGAATTGCCAGAAGATGGCGCGGGCGCAGATGTGCTTCGCAATGTGGATATCAGCGATATTCCTGCAGAAGAAAGCAAGTCTGAACCAGAGCCACAGCAAGAGATTCAAGCTGCGGATCAGCAGACAGATAGCGATGCACATCTTGAACCAGCAGAAAGTGACAGTGACAAAGAAGCCGTAAATATGGCTGAGCAAACTGATGCTGCATCAGGCGAAGAGGTCGCACCTCAAGATCTGCATTCAACCAACGAAACTGACACATCGCCTGTAGATGACGCGGGAGACGAAGATGGTCAGCCTGTCTGAACGCCTAAATACCCTCAAATTTGAAAACCTTGCTACACGCCCGGTTGCATCAGGCAAGCTTGTGCGCGTGGTTGGGTTAACCCTCGAAGCCATTGGTTGTCGCGCCTCGATTGGCAGTTTGTGCAGTGTGGAAACATTGCATGGCAGCATTGAAGCAGAAGTGGTTGGCTTTTCCGGTGACACGCTTTATCTCATGCCAAGCGAGCAAATCTCTGGCGTCTTGCCCGGTGCGCGCGTCACGCCAATCTCAGAAGAGCAAGGGATTCCTGTTGGCCTTGAATTACTGGGCCGTGTGATTGACGGCGTCGGCAACCCTCTTGATGGCTTGGGGGATATTTTCACCGGCCAAACAGCACCTTTTGTTCCTGCTACCATCAACCCACTCGCAAGAAAGCCCATCGATACGCCCCTTGATGTGGGCATTAAAGCCATTAATGGTTTATTGACCGTGGGTAAAGGCCAACGTATTGGCTTGTTCGCGGGTTCTGGTGTGGGTAAATCGGTCACCTTGGGCATGATGACCCGAGGCACCACAGCGCAAGTGGTTGTGGTTGGTTTGATTGGTGAGCGTGGACGCGAAGTAAAAGAATTCATCGATGAAATTCTTGGCAAAGAAGGCCGAGAGCGTTCAGTGGTGATCGCAGCACCGGCCGATGCCTCCCCTTTGATGCGTTTAAAAGGGTGCCAGACTGCACTCACCATTGCAGAGTATTTTCGAGACCAAGGTTTAGATGTTTTATTGCTGATGGATTCACTGACGCGCTTTGCCCAAGCGCAGCGTGAAATTGCGTTGTCAGTGGGCGAACCGCCTGCGACCAAGGGTTATCCGCCGTCGGTGTTTGCTAAGTTACCTGCATTGGTTGAACGTGCGGGTAACGGCAGTGACGGACAAGGCTCTATCACCGCGTTCTTTACCGTATTGACGGAAGGTGATGACCTTCAAGACCCGATCGCGGATGCCGCACGTGCGATCTTGGATGGTCACATTGTTCTGTCTCGTGAAATGGCGGACGCTGGGCATTATCCTGCGATCGATGTGGAACGCTCAGTGAGCCGTGTGATGCCAAATATCGTTAATGATGAGCACATGTTGATGTCTCGCGCTGTGCGGCAAATTCTGTCCGTTTGTCGTAAAAATCAGGATCTTGTGTCTATTGGGGCGTATAAACCGGGCACGGATCAGGGCATCGATCAGGCATTCACGTTAAAGCCACGCCTTGATGGCTATCTTCAGCAAGGCATGAAAGACGTGGTGCCGTATGACATGTGCGTCAACATGTTGCGCTCAACGCTGCAGGGGTAAATAGAGTATGTCTGATAACGCCATGTCCCTGTTACTCGAACAAGCGAAAGGCCTAGAACATAAAGCCCAACTCGCGTTGGTGTCAGCGCAACAAGAGCTGCAAGGTTACTACGTTCAGCTTGAACAGATAGAGCGCTATCGCTTGGATTACTTTCGTCAAATGTCTGAACGCGGCAAGGAAGGATTGAGTGCTAGCAGCTACGGCCACCTCAACCGTTTTATCGTTCAACTTGATGAAACGTTGGCAAAACAGCGCCAAGCGGCAATCGACTTTGAAGACAATGTCGAACGTTGCCAAGAGCACTGGCAACAATGTCGACAAAAAACGCGCTCGCTCGAATGGCTCATAGAAAAACGCCAGAAAGAAGCAAAAATGCGGGCTGAAAGGCAAGAACAAAAACAGATGGACGAGTTTGCCACGCTGAGTTTTGCCCGACAACAACGCAATTCCTACTAGCTTGGCCTGATAATTGCTTCAAACTTTGTAACGATTCGCCAGCAGCAGTATGACTGGTAAAACCGATAAAGTATCCGAAGCGGAATCATTATGAATCAAACCAGTTTCTTACTTTCCGATGTGTCATCTAAAAAAGCGCTAATCGGCGAGACGAAAGGCGTACTGTCGCCTGAAACCTCTAGCGCAGATGGCGAAGACTTCTTTGCACAGCTTGCTCAACTTGTCTCTGGTGATGGAGAAGGTGCAGCGGAAGTCTCTGCTGAGGCCCTTGTATCCGGTGAAGCGATGGCGAGTGAAGAGGCCATTTCTGATGCGCTGCTTAAGAGTGTGGCAGCGTCAGGTGAAGGCGAAGAAGTATTGCTGGACAGTGAGTTACCTGAGCTTCAACAGCTTGACGGTGAAAACGTAGCGTCTGATGGCGTCAACGTGACAGACCTCGACTCAGAAAGCCAAGACGCGCTTTTGGCTCAAACCGTAAAACAAGGTGACGGTGATACCGTTCAACCTGAAAGACAACATCTTGCGAAGCAAGACGGTGAAGCCTTGCTGCAGCGCTTGAATGAAGCCAATGCAGTTCTTCAACCGGCTGAGCAACCTGTTCCGCTTAGCGACGAAAAAATGGCGTTGCAGAGTGATACTGCCCCTATCGTTGCTGGCAAAGAGTTGCCGTTGACACAGAGTGATGATCTACACGCTGCCATTAATGCGAATGCAGGGACACCAGGCAATTCGGACACTGAGAAAGCCATGCTTGCCCAGCAGCATGTTGATGCCGTTTCAGAAAAATTGGGTGTTGCTCCTGAAACCCTAAAAACACTGTCTGATGCGGAACTTGTGGGCCTGCTGAAAAAAGCACAATCAACGTCTCCAGATGAAGCCGTCACTGAAGATGCGCTCGCATTGGCTGTTGCCATTCAGCGCAGCGGTGTGAAGCCAGAAGAATTGATGTCTGATGCACCCAAGATGACGCGACGTGTCGTGGCGCAAGATGCATCAGAAAGTGATAACGCTGCACTTATTCCCACATTGGCATCAGCAGCAGCGTTGAATGCTATGCAACCCCAAGCCTCTGTGGTGGAGGGGGAAGTAACGCCCGAGATGCTTGCTAAAGCAGGGGGTAACCCTGAATGGCAAGGCAAACCAGGGCAAGAAGCCATGATGCGAATGCAACAAGCCGCTCAAATTGTTGCTCCCACGATGGCAGAGGGTGATGCACAAGCCACGCTCAATGACATGGCGGCACGAGGTCTAGCGCCACAAACCACCATGAATCAAACGGCTTCCGCTGTCCAAGCTGCTGTAAACCCGCAAGCACAAGCATCGACACCATTGAGTGCATTTGCTGCCATTCCGTGGACGCCTGCAAACATGCAAACAGACCCTTCGCAGCCTCAATCAGCATCGAGTGCCGCACTGCTTGAGGCGACAGCCGCAAAGACATTGAGTGAGACGGGTAAAGCAGGCAAAGAGGTGAAAGCTGAGCATCTCGCGCAGCAGTTGGCATCGAGCTTGGGGAATCAAAGCACGACAACGGCAGCCAAATTAGACAATGCCGTGGCACAAACCCCACTGCAGATGAGTCAAAACCAAGCTGAAGCGGCAAATGCCTTATCGGAACGCGTCAATATGATGCTGTCGAAAAACCTTAAACACGTTGATATTCGTCTTGATCCGCCAGAAATGGGTCGCATGCAAATTAAGCTATCGATGAATCAAGACCAAGCGACCGTGCAGTTCACTGTGGCAAATACACAGGCGAGAGACCTGGTAGAGCAATCTATGCCGCGCCTGCGTGAAATGTTGCAACAGCAAGGCTTGCAGCTCGCTCAGTCGTCTGTTCAACAGCAAGACGCGGGTGGACGACAGGCCTTCACAGGCAACCAAGCACAAGGTAATGAACAAGGCGGACAGAGCGGTCAACAAGGTGGTAATCGCTCTGGACGGAATGATTTGGAACAAGACACAGATCTCAATGGCATAAATCGCGATGTTTATGTTAACGCGTCAAAAGATCGTGTTGACTATTATGCTTAATGTAGCATTCTTGCTCCGCATGTTTAGGGGATGAAACCCCGCAATGGATTGACTTAGGGCTGAGGTGAAATATGGCAGATGAAGATATCGAAGCAGGTGAAGGCGGCGGTGGTGGTAAAAAGAAACTTATCATCATTATTGTGGCGGCTTTGCTGTTGTTTGGTGGCGGCGGCGGTGCTGCATTCTTCCTCATGTCTGGTGGTGATAGCGCTTCTCAAGAAGACATCGTTATCGAAGAGCCTGAACCGGTCAGCCTACAAGCGATTTACGTGACGTTACCGCAACCCTTTGTGTTTAACGTGACAGGTGACATGCAACAACGACTCGTACAGGTAAAAGTGCAGTTGATGGTGCGTGGTGATAGTAATGAAGTGATGGCGAAGCAGAATTTGCCATTGGTTGAACACAGCCTTCTGACCACGTTCGGGGCCGCAACCGTTGAGCAACTGCGTACGCCACAAGGGCAACTGGAAGTCCGAAAGCAAGCCGTCGATACCGTTCAAGCGGCGATGGAAAAAGTCACCGGCAAAACTGTGGTTGAGCGGGTGTTGTTTACTGGCTTTGTAATGCAATAGGTGCAATGTGACCGATCTTCTCAGTCAAGACGAAATTGATGCGCTTCTCCATGGTGTCGACGATACAGAAGAGGAAGAGCCCGAATCGGGTGGTGGGGATCTCGCCTCCGCATCCAATTTCGATTTTTCTTCACAAGACCGTATCGTTCGTGGGCGAATGCCCACGCTGGAGCTAATTAACGAGCGATTCGCACGTCATATGCGTATCAGCTTGTTTAACATGCTGCGTAAAACAGCAGAAGTGTCTATCAACGGCGTACAAATGGTGAAATTTGGTGAATACCAAAACACCTTGTTTGTACCCACCAGTTTGAACATGGTTCGCTTCCGTCCGTTGAAAGGCACGGGGCTTGTCACCATGGAAGCGCGACTGGTCTTTATTTTGGTAGAGAACTTCTTCGGTGGTGATGGTCGTTTCCACGCCCGTATCGAGGGCCGTGAGTTTACGCCTACGGAACGTCGTGTTATTCAAATGCTGCTTAAGTTGATCTTTGAAGATTACAAAGATGCTTGGGCACCTGTCATGAAGGTGGAATTCGAGTATTTAGACTCTGAAGTTAACCCTGCCATGGCGAACATTGTGAGCCCGACGGAAGTGATCGTCGTGAGTTCATTCCACATCGAATTGGATGGCGGCGGTGGTGATTTCCACATCGTGATGCCGTATTCGATGGTCGAGCCTATTCGTGAATTGCTTGATGCGGGTATCCAAAGTGACAAGATGGATACTGACCTTCGTTGGTCAAAAGCCTTGCAAGACGAAGTGATGGATGTGGAAGTTGCGCTGACTGCGAAACTACTCGAAACCACGTTGTCATTGCGCGACATGATGGAATTGGAAGTGGGTGATGTCATTCCAGTGAAAATGCCAGATGCATGCACTGTGTTTGTTGAAGACTTACCGACATTCCGCGGCAAGATGGGTCAGTCGAATGACAACCTTGCGATCAAAATTACAGAAAAACTCAAGCGTCCTGAAGTACAGAAAAGCGATGTAGCTCAAATGGATGAAGAGGATCTGGCACTGGGGCTCTTAGACGATAACAGCGACGGTGCAAACAATTGATAACGACATGTGTGGTAGATAATCATGAGTGATGTAGAAGACGATTGGGCTGCAGCGCTTGCTGAACAAGCTGAAGTTGAAGGCGGTGATGACGTACAAACCGCACCCTTAGACGAGCTGGTGGATGAAGCGCCACCGATGAACGCTGATGAGCAGCGTAAACTCGATGCGATCCTCGATATTCCTGTCACCATTTCAATGGAAGTCGGTCGCACGAACATTAACATTCGTAACCTGCTGCAATTGAACCAAGGTTCAGTGGTAGAACTCGATCGCCTTGCGGGTGAATCTCTTGATGTGTTGGTTAATGGCACATTGATTGCGCACGGCGAAGTGGTTGTTGTGAATGACAAGTTTGGTATTCGATTGACGGACGTTATCAGCCAAACAGAGCGTATCAAGAAACTGCGCTAATTCGACGTTTTCCTAACGACTAGCGCATTGCCACACACGTTTGTTTGTGCATTTTTAGCCATGCGCGAAGGTTCAAAGGGCGTCTCTGTTTAGAGGCGCTTTTTTTAGGCCTGAATCTTGCTTAATCCCTCTTTACGTCACGCATTTTATTCTTATCCAACTTTCAATGGACGTCACGATGGCACAGAAACGACTGGCAATAGTTAGCGCATTATTCGCGCCAACGGCATTCGCCGCGCCCACTTCAAGCGAAAGCTTGGCAACAACCCTTGCAGCGTTGCTCGCGGTCATTGGTTTGATCTTTGCGTTGGCGTGGTTGTTAAAACGTATGAAAGTGCCAGCGCTCATGGGTGCAAAGCCTGGTTTGAAGGTGGTCAGTCAGCTTCCATTAGGGCAAAGAGAGCGTGTCATGGTGCTGGATGTGAATGGTGAACAGGTCTTGATTGGGGTGACGTCGCAGCAAATCACGCTGCTGAAATCGCTTGATACGCCGATGGGAAATGCAGAAGACAACACGAAAGCCACGAATGCTAGCCCTAAAACGTCTGACGCGAACAGCGCGTTTTCATCTCAACTCAACAAAATTTTGAAGAACAATGATGCGTCTTAAATCCGTCACCGCCATTTTTCTGGCGCTTTGCTGTTTTATTGTCACTCCGTTTGCATACGCAGAAGCGGAACCTGCGCCGACACCGTCATCTGAAACGGTCACCGAAACCTTGCTAAATGACGCGGGTGAAGCGTCAATGATGCAAGCTAAAAATGGGGGAGGGGGAATTCCCGCTCTTACCATGACGGTGAACCCAGACGGCACAGAAGATTACTCCGTCACGCTGCAAATTCTCGCGCTAATGACGGCGCTGGGCTTCTTACCCGCCATCGTGATTTTGATGACGTCCTTTACCCGTATCGTGGTGGTCATGTCGATTCTTCGTCAAGCCATGGGTTTGCAACAGACACCGTCAAACCAAGTCATTATCGGCATTTCGATGTTCCTGACGTTCTTTATCATGTCGCCCGTCATTGACCGAATGAATGTATCCGCGGTTCAGCCGTACATGAATGAAGAGATTTCTTCTAAAGAGGCGTTTGAACGTGTGCAGGTGCCGCTGCGTGAGTTCATGCTCAAGCAAACGCGCGTGAAAGATCTCGAAACCTTCGTGAACATGTCAGGCTCTGATGCCACAGACCCAGAAACTGTGCCGATGTCGGTGCTTATCCCTGCCTTCATCACGTCTGAGCTGAAAACCGCGTTCCAAATCGGCTTTATGTTGTTTTTGCCGTTCTTGATTATCGACTTGGTGGTGGCGTCTGTTCTGATGGCTATGGGTATGATGATGCTCTCGCCCATGATTGTATCTTTGCCGTTTAAGCTCATGTTGTTTGTGTTGGTTGATGGGTGGAACCTCATCTTGTCGACCCTTGCTGGCAGTTTTGGGTAGGAGTCGGTTATGGCACCAGAAGCGTTTGTAGAGCTGTTTCAAGATGCGCTCTACCTGATCATCATCATGGTATGCGCCATCATTATTCCCGGTTTGTTGGTGGGTTTGATTGTTGCGGTTTTCCAAGCGGCGACCTCTATCAACGAACAAACTCTGAGTTTCTTGCCCCGTTTGATTGCCACCTTGCTCGCGCTGATGCTCTTTGGGCATTGGATGACCCGTATGCTCATGGAGTATTTCTTCCGTTTGATGGAAGAGATACCGCATTTGTTGTACTGACGAGCCTCACGGTATGGAATACCCTGCAACTATCATCCTCGAGTGGTTAGCCCAGTTTTTTTGGCCGCTGACCCGTATCTCGTCGATGATGATGACAATGACCTTTTTCGGCGCACGTTTCGTGCCCGTTCGCGTACGTTTGTACCTGTCACTTGCAATTACGTTTGCGGTAATGCCTTCTATTCCTCGTGTACCCGACACGGTTGAATTGGTGTCGCTCGGCGGTGTCATCATGCTGGCGCAGCAGATTTTGATTGGCGTGGCGATGGGCACGGTAACGCAGTTCATTATTCAAACTTTCGTGTTGCTAGGTCAGATTTTGGGTATGCAATCGAGCTTGGGTTTTGCCTCCATGGTTGACCCCGCCAATGGCCAGAATACGCCATTGCTTGGTCAGCTCTTTATGTTTGTGTCCACCATGATTTTTCTTGCGACGGATGGGCACTTACAAATGCTTAATCTGGTGGTGATGAGTTTTAAAAGCCTCCCGATCGGTGAATCGCTGCAATCTGCAGATTTTCGGGCGATGGCCTCTTGGTTCGGCATCATGTTCAGTGTTGGCCTTGGTATGTCGTTGGCGGGGATTATCGCGTTGCTCACGGTTAATCTGTCCTTCGGTATCATGACGCGCGCTGCGCCTCAGCTAAATATCTTTTCTCTCGGTTTCTCCTTTGCGTTGCTGGTAGGTTTGTTGATCTGTTGGTACATCCTCAGTGGCATTTTGCCGCACTACTTGAACCACTGGGATACGGGCCTGAATACCATCTGTGACTTGATTCGTCTCGACTGCGCTAACGGCGGAGGTGCCTAATGGCAGAGAATGACGGTCAAGAACGCACAGAAGACGCCACACCCCGAAGGCGGGAGCAGGCGCGGGAGAAAGGTCAGGTTCCGCGCTCAAGAGAATTGGCATCGGTTGCAGTACTGGTTCTTGGCTCTGTCGCGCTGATGTGGTTCGGTGGCGGGCTTGGCGAAGCCTTGCTCGAAGTGATGCGTAAATTCTTCTCGTTAACGCGGGATGAGATTTTTGACGTCACCTCGCTGGGGAACATCATTTATGGCGCGATCTTCCATTTGGTGTTGCCACTCATGCTCATTTTGATGATGCTTTTTGTGGCGGGATTGGTGGGAGCTGCAGCCTTGGGTGGCGTGTCGTTTTCGTGGGAAGCCGCGCGACCAAAATTATCGAAGATGAGTCCGCTTCAGGGCATCAAGCGCATGTTTGGCAAGCAGAGCATGGTGGAGCTTATCAAGTCGATACTGAAAGTCGCCTTGGTGTCTGGTGTGGCTTTCTACTTGATGTGGGCAAGCCTTGAAGATTTCTTCCAGCTCAACATCGAAACCTTCCCCGGAAACCTTTTTCATGCGCTCGATATTCTGTTGAACTTTGTGCTTCTGATCAGCTGTTCTTTGTTGGTTGTGGTTGCGATAGATGTGCCATTCCAAATTTGGCAGCACAATGATCAATTGAAAATGACCAAGCAAGAAATCAAAGATGAATACAAAGACACCGAAGGTAAGCCAGAAGTAAAAGGCCGCATTCGTATGTTGCAACGTGAAATGGCGCAACGTCGAATGATGTCAGAAGTGCCCTCCGCCGATGTGGTCATCACCAACCCGGAACACTATTCCGTCGCGCTACGCTATGACAGTAAGATAGATAAAGCCCCAGTTGTCGTGGCAAAAGGTTCCGATTTCCTCGCGTTAAAAATCCGAGAAATTGCAGCGGTAAACGACATTATGATTGTTCCCGCACCACCGCTTGCGCGTGCGGTTTATTACAGCACGGAGCTTGAGCAACAAATTCCCGACGGTTTGTTTGCTGCAATCGCCCAATTACTGGCATATGTTTTCCAATTGAAGCAATACAAGAAGGGGCGTGGACGTAAGCCTAAGCCGCTTGTAGAACAGCAAATGCCCATACCGACAGAATTACGTCGCTAATCGTTTAATAACTGCGCGGTTTTTGTAATAAACTGATTAAAAAGACAAAAAAACATGGTTCGTTTTTTGCTAGATAGGGTTTAGTGATGTAGCCCGAGACGACAGACAACCCATGAAGCTCTCTTTGCCGTTCTACGACAAGGTCCAAAACAAACTCCCATTTAAGATTGGCGTTATGCCAGCGATTGGCGCACCCGTATTGGTGCTGTCTGCGCTGGCCATGGTTGTTCTGCCTGTTCCTGCCTTTTTGCTTGATATGTTCTTCTCGTTCAACATTGCTTTGTCGCTGGTTGTGCTTCTGGTGACTATCTACACCCGCAGACCCCTTGATTTTGCAGCGTTCCCCACCGTTCTTCTGATTGCCACACTGTTACGATTAGCCTTGAACGTTGCATCGACACGTGTCGTTTTACTGCATGGTCATGAAGGGCCTGGCGCTGCTGGTCAGGTGATTGACGCGTTTGGTTCCGTTGTTATTGGCGGTAACTATGCGGTAGGTCTCGTGGTGTTCCTTATCTTGATGATCATTAACTTCATGGTTGTTACTAAGGGTGCGGGGCGTATTTCTGAAGTAAGCGCGCGTTTTACCTTGGATGCTTTGCCGGGTAAACAAATGGCGATTGATGCGGACTTGAATGCGGGCTTAATAAACCAAGACCAAGCAAGAACGCGTCGTCAAGAAGTGACCAAAGAAGCGGATTTCTACGGCTCAATGGACGGTGCCTCGAAATTCGTAAAGGGCGATGCCATTGCTGGCATATTAATCCTCGCCATTAACATTGTTGGTGGTCTCTCCATCGGCATGATCCAGCATGATGTGAGCTTTTCTGAAGCGATTGAAATTTATACCTTGCTGACCATTGGTGATGGTCTTGTTGCACAAATTCCATCACTCCTCTTGTCAATTGGCGCTGCAATGATGGTGACGCGCCAAAACACCGACGAAGACATGGGCCAACAATTGGTCTTCCAATTGGTTGATAACCCGAAAGCCTTGATCATTTCGACCGGTATTTTGTTCGTGATGGGGGTTGTGCCGGGCATGCCACATGTGCCGTTTTTGGCATTGGCGCTTATCTGCGGCAGCTTTGCTTATTGGAAAGTGAAAACACAAGAGAAAATCAAAGCCGCAGAATTGGCCAAGCCGACACAAGAAATTGTTGCGCCAAAACCTAAAGACCTTTCTTGGGATGATGTTCAGCCCGTTGACGTGATTGGGCTGGAAGTGGGGTATCGCTTGATCCCTATGGTCGACCGAGACCAAGGTGGCGAGTTGCTTGACCGTGTGAAAGGGGTGCGTAAGAAGCTGTCTCAAGATTTTGGTTTCCTGATCCCACCTGTACATATTCGCGATAACCTTGAGTTGCCGCCAAATAGCTACCGCATCACCTTGATGGGTGTTGCTGTGGGTGAAGCTGATATTCGTCCTGACAATGAATTGGCGATTAACCCTGGGCAGGTCTTTGGCCCTATCGATGGTGAACCGACGATTGACCCTGCGTTTGGTTTGGAAGCGGTGTGGATTGAAAAATCACAACGTGAACATGCGCAAGCATTGGGCTATACCGTGGTGGATTCAGCCACGGTATTGGCAACACACCTCAGCCAGATGCTGACCAATAACGCGGAACGTTTATTGGGCCATGAAGAAGCACAGAACCTGGTTGAGCTTTTGGCGAGACAAGCCCCTCGCTTGGTAGAAGGGTTGATCCCTGATCTTATCTCGCTGGGTGTGGTGGTAAAAGTGATGCAAAATCTACTGAATGAAGCCATTCCTATTCGCGATGTACGAACTATCATACAGACACTTTCTGAGTACGCGCCGAAGAGTCAAGATCCCGACATTTTAACTGCCGCTGTGCGAATTTCATTGAAGCGTTTAATCGTTCAAGAAATCAATGGTATAGCGCCAGAGCTACCTGTTATCACGTTGGTTCCTGAGTTGGAACAGATATTGCATAAAACTATGCAGGCATCAGGGGGAGAGTCCACTGGCATTGAGCCAGGACTGGCAGAGCGTTTGCAACAAAGTCTGTCAGAGGCGACGCAACAGCAAGAATTGCAGGGTGAGCCTGCCGTGTTGTTAACGTCAGGTGTATTACGCTCAACCCTAGCCCGATTTGTGAAAAACACGATTCCGACGCTTCGAGTTCTCTCTTACCAAGAAGTGCCGGATGAAAAACAGATAAGAATTGTGAGAGCGGTTGGCAACTGATGCCAAGCATCAGTAAATCAGGACAACGATTTTGAAGATTAAACGATTTTTTGCCAAAGACATGCGAACTGCACTAGCCGAAGTGAAAGAAGCTTTGGGTGCGGATGCAGTCATCATGTCAAACAAGAAAGTGACTGGCGGCGTCGAAATCGTGGCGGCTGTCGACACTGAAACGCCAACTCGCGATACGCGCCAAGACGCGGCGCGTACACAAATGGCGCAAAGCATGGATCGCGTACACCAGCAACGTCGTCTGGTGGAAGACAAAGTGCACGTGCGTCGTGACATCAACAAAGAAGCAGCGAGAAGGCCTCTGGGTGGTGCGTTAGGCAGTAAGTTTTCAAGCTTGCTCGACCGTTATCAGTCTCAGTTACCTGAGAGCCAAGTCGATGACGAGCCCGGCAAAGAAATGGATTCGTTGACTGCGCTATTAGCCCGTCAAAAAGACGCGCGACTTCGCCAAACTGAAACGGCATACGCCGGGCAATCTTCATCAAACCGACGTGATGCGGGTGCATCGCAAGGCTATGGCGGCGCGCCGCAACAATCTTCACAAAGTGCAGGCCAAAACCGCAGCGGTTACGGTGCTTCGCAAAGCCGTGGTTCGTCACAAAATCATGGCTCGTCACAAAACACCAGCCAGCACGCACGAAACCAACAAGCCAAAGGGCAAGAGCTTGACCGTCTGTATCGTCAAAAACGTGACGAAGCAGATCGCCGCGACATGCGCGGCAATGGTCGCCAAGAAAATAGACTCGACGCAACACGCGTGGAATCTCGTAAGAATGCACCACGTCAAACTGACGAAATGGAAGCCATGCGCAAAGAAATGGCGACCATTCGCGGCCTTTTAGAGCACCAATTATCAGGTTTGATGTGGCAAGAAGTTGAACGTAAAGAACCGCTTCGTGCAATGCTGATTAAACGGTTAGAAAAGATGGGTCTATCACCCGTTCTTGCCGATCAATTAGCAGGCTATATCCCAGAGGATACGCCACCGAACGAAGCATGGTCTGAGTTACTTGATTTGGTTGCAGATCAAGTCATTACTACAGACGAAAACTTGCTAGAAACAGGCGGTGTGATTGCATTGTTAGGCCCGACGGGCGTAGGCAAAACCACCACCATTGCAAAATTGGCAGCGAGAGCAGCGATGGACTTCGGTCCGGAAGACATTGCCCTTGTTACAACAGATACATTTCGTATCGGTGCTCACGAGCAATTAGCAACCTACGGCCGAATTTTGGGCTGTCCAGTAAAAGTTGCTAAAGATGCAGAGGCGCTGGCCGATATACTGTATCAGTTACGTCATCGACGACTGATTCTGTTAGACACTGCAGGGATGGGGCAGCGGGATCTTAGGTTATCCGAACAGCTGGACACGCTCATTCAAAGTAGCGGTTCACATATCCGAAGCCTACTCGTGTTACCAGCGACGTCTCAACGTCGCGTGTTGCAAGAGACGATTGACCATTTCCGACGTATTCCACTTTCTGGATGCGTACTGACTAAGTTGGATGAATCCCTCAGTCTGGGGGAATTACTCAGTGTGACCATTGAAAACGCACTGCCTGTGACTTATTTGGCCGATGGCCAACGAGTCCCGGAGGACATCCGGCAGGCAAGTGGCAGATATTTGGTCAACAAAGCCAGTGAATTAATGGCTCAGGATTCAGAGCAGCAAAACCATTTCTGGAGTCATGATGTACCAGAGTCGAATGCGGCGGACTTTTATGATTGAGACAACCATGCATGATCAAGCAAGCGGCCTCCGCCGCCTGACCAACCCGACTCGCACCAAAGTGATTACCGTCACCGGCGGTAAAGGTGGTGTTGGTAAAACAAACATTACGTTGGGCATCGCCGCTTCCATGGCGAAACAAGGCAAGAAAGTCATGGTCTTGGATGCCGATTTGGGTCTTGCCAATGTCGACGTCTTGCTTGGCCTTCGAGTGGGCAAGAATTTGAGCCACGTAATGCAAGGGTTGTGTGACCTAAAAGACATTATTGTCGAAGGTCCTCACGGAATGCGCATTATCCCTGCTTCGTCAGGGATGCGGGGCATGACAGAACTTTCCACGGCACAACATGCAGGGCTTATCCGTGCATTTGGTACCTTGGATGAAGAAGTGGATGTGTTGCTGGTAGACACTGCAGCCGGCATTTCTGACATGGTGTTGAGCTTCTCTCGTGCAGCACAAGACGTGGTTATCGTGGTGTGTGATGAACCAACATCTATCACAGATGCTTACGCGCTCATCAAATTATTGAGTCGCGAACACGGTGTTACGCGCTTCAAAGTTGTTGCCAATATGGTGCGCAGTTATCGTGAAGGTAGAGACTTATTTACAAAATTAACGCGAGTAACTGAAAGATTTTTAAATGCTAATCTAGAATTAGTAGCATGTGTCCCATTAGATGAACGTGTGCGACAATCTGTGAAGAAGCAAAAAGTGGTTGTTGATGCGTTCCCAAGTTCACCTGCAGCGTTGGCATTGAATGCGCTAGCGAACAAAGCGTTGACGTGGCCAGTACCACGAAACCCTGGTGGACATTTAGAGTTTTTTGTTGAAAGACTGCTCGTGAGAGACGAGGCAGCGGGAGATTACCTCAGTGAATAGAGCGCTCACCTACAGCAGGACAGGCGCATCTACTGAGACTGTGATTGAGCAGTACTCTACGCTCGTTAAGCGTATTGCTCATCACTTGATCTCACGGTTGCCCCCGAATGTTCAGGTCGAGGATTTGATACAAGCCGGCATGATCGGTTTGTTAGAAGCGCAACAAAACTATGACCCTTCAAAAGGGGCGAGTTTCGAAACCTATGCAGGTATCCGAATTCGTGGCGCGATGCTTGATGACATTCGAAAGGGTGACTGGGTACCGCGTTCTGTTCACAAGAACAACCGTCAGATCAGTGACGCCATTGCACACCTCGAAGGTGAGTTAGGGCGCGATCCAAATGACAAAGAAATTTCAAAACGTCTAGGCATGAGCCTTGAGCAATACCACAACGCATTAAACGACATCAATTCAGGGCGTTTAATCGGGATGGATGATCTAGGCGTTTCAGAAGATGCTTTCGTGATTGAAAGTCATCGAGAAGAAAACCTTCCCTTTCAGGAAGTGGAGGAGGATAGCTTCAAGGTTCACTTGGCTAAAGCTATCACCGAGCTACCTGAAAGAGAGGCTTTGGTACTCTCTCTCTATTACGATGAGGAACTTAACCTCAAAGAGATAGGTGCCATTATCGGGGTCAGTGAATCCCGAGTTTGCCAGATACAAAATCAGGCAATGCAGCGGTTACGGACTAAGCTATCCGCTTGGTCAAAGTAAGTTTTAACAATTATAAGGGACCTCACCGGAGGCAACTTTGAACACAAACATGAAAATCCTCATTGTTGATGACTTCTCAACAATGCGCCGTATCGTTAAGAACCTCCTTCGTGATCTGGGTTTCAACAACACTGTTGAAGCTGATGATGGCCTAACAGCTCTGCCAATTCTTAAGAAAGGCGGAATCGAGTTTGTCGTCACTGACTGGAACATGCCTGGCATGCAGGGCATTGATTTGCTCAAGCACATCCGTGCAGATGATGAGTTGAAACATCTTCCTGTATTGATGATCACTGCAGAAGCTAAGCGTGAGCAAATCGTTGAAGCTGCTCAAGCGGGCGTAAACGGCTATATCGTTAAGCCGTTTACCGCTGCAACGCTAAAAGAGAAGTTGGATAAGATTTTCGAACGCATGTGATCTGCTTCTTCGCGCAGTGAAGGAATATTTAAACGATGATAACACTCGACCAAGCTAAAGAGCTGGTCAGTTTTCTCGAAGAAGGGAATCAGGAAAGTGCGAATGAGTTACTGCTGAGCATCGGCAGTGAAACTCGCAATCCGCTCTTCAATGAGGTGGGAAAACTGACTCGACAACTGCATGATTCGTTGTCCAATTTCCGCTTGGATCCGCGTGTCAATGATCTCGCTAATAGTGAGATCCCTGATGCAAAAGATCGCCTTAACTTTGTTATGGAAAAAACGGAACTTGCCGCCAACCGAACCATGGATGCAGTCGAAGCGACGTTGCCTATTGCTGATAATCTTCAGGAATGCCTCGCTCAAGTTCGTCCTCAATGGAACAACTTGATGGGAGGGCGGATTGACCTCGTCAGTTTCAAAGATCTCTGTCATCAGATTGATGGTCTTTTGACGCAGGTAGAAGGCGGCACAACAAAACTGCACGGTCAATTGACTGAAATCCTTATGGCGCAAGATTTCCAAGACTTAACAGGTCAGGTCATTCGACGCGTTATTGAGTTGGTGCAGGAAGTTGAAAAACAATTGGTCGAAATCTTAACCGCGTTTGGGTTAGACGACGATCAGCAAGAAGAAACAGAACAAATATCTGGCATCGAGGCTGAGGGTCCGGTCGTTACTGAGGAACAGCGTCAAGAGAAAAACGTGATGCAGAGTCAGGACGATGTAGACGACTTGCTTTCTAGCCTGGGCTTTTAGGGGTGCGTTATGAGCTTTGAAATGGATGAAGAAATCCTGCAGGACTTTTTGATCGAAGCAGGTGAAATTCTGGAGTTGTTGTCTGAGCAGTTAGTGGATCTGGAAAAATCGCCAGAAGACCGCGATTTGCTAAACGCAATTTTCCGGGGATTCCACACGGTTAAAGGTGGTGCTGGCTTCTTATCGCTCAAAGAGTTGGTAGATACCTGCCACGGTGCGGAAAATATTTTCGATAATCTCCGCAATGGCGGTCGAGAACTGACACCTGAGGTGATGGATATCATCCTTCAAGCGCTCGACACCGTTAACGAACAGTTTGCGTGTGTTCAGCAAAGCGAACCTGCCCCTGCCGCAGATCCATCTTTGTTGGACGCGTTGCACAAGTACAGCCGCCCAGCTTCTGAAGACGAAGCGACGGCAGAGCCTGAGCCGGAACCCGAACATGAGCCGGAACCTGAAGTTGTCGCAGAAGCGCCAGCTGAAAATGGTGATGCGATTGCGGGTGACTCCGTCGATGAAATTACTGATGATGAATTTGATCGGTTACTTGACCAACTTCATGGGTCGGGTAAGGGACCACAAGTAACAGAAAAACCTGCAGCTGAAGCACCAGCTGGGGGATCTGACAGCGGTGATATCACGGACGACGAGTTCGAGAAACTGCTGGATGAGCTGCACGGTTCTGGCAAAGGACCTCTTGAAGGTGACGCTGCCGCGCCACCACCTCAAAACGCAGCGGTGGAAAGTCCAAGCGGTGATGACATCACTGACGACGAATTTGAAAAGCTTTTGGATGACTTGCACGGTAAAGGCAAAAGCCCTATCGACAATGCACCGAAAGCAGAAGCGCCAAAGGCTGAACCCGCGCCAGCGCCTGCACCAAAACCTGCGCCGAAAGCTGAAGCGCCTGCGGCAAAACCACCCGCCGTTGCTGCGAAGCCGCCGGCCAAAACAGAAGACAAAAAACCACCTGTTCCTCAAGCTGAGCAAACAGTACGCGTAAACACCTCGACGCTAGACACCATTATGAACATGGTGGGTGAGCTGGTGTTGGTGCGTAACCGTTTGGTGAGTTTAGGTGCGAACAGTGAGGATGAGAACATGGCGAAAGCCGTGACCAACCTCGATGTGGTGACAGCTGACTTGCAAGGTGCGGTCATGCAAACGCGCATGCAGCCCATCAAGAAAGTATTCGGTCGTTTCCCACGCGTTGTTCGAGATTTGGCGCGAAGCCTCAAAAAAGACATCGTATTGGAAATGCGCGGTGAAGAAACCGACTTGGATAAGAACTTGGTTGAGGCATTGGCCGATCCCATGGTCCACTTGGTGCGTAATTCGGTCGACCACGGCATTGAAATGCCGGACAAGCGTGAGCAAAACGGTAAGCCTCGCGTAGGTACTGTGACCCTTGCAGCATCTCAGGAAGGCGATCACATCTTGCTGACCATCGAAGATGATGGCGGCGGTATGGATGCTGAGAAGCTTCGTGGCATTGCGGTAGAACGTGGTGTGATGGATGCAGATGCAGCGGCACGTTTGACAGATACCGAGTCATTCAACCTGATTTTTGCGCCAGGTTTCTCGACCAAAACAGAAATCTCCGATATCTCGGGCCGTGGTGTGGGCATGGATGTGGTGAAAACCGCGATCACCGCATTGAACGGCACGATCTCCATCGATTCAGTATTGGGTCGCGGTACGATCATTTCGATCAAGGTGCCGCTAACACTCGCCATTCTGCCAACCTTAATGGTCGGTATCGGCGGAAACCCATTTGCTTTCCCACTTTCTAACGTTAATGAAATCATTAGCCTAGATTTGGCGAGAACCAATACCGTTGATGGTCAATTGACCTTAATTGTTCGCGATAAAGCCATCCCACTGTTCTATTTACAGGATTGGCTGTGCAAGAAGCGCGCGTCGAAGAAAGACTCTGGACATGTCGTCATCATTCAGATGGGTCATCAGCCAGTTGCCTTTGTTGTTGATTCACTCATTGGTCAGGAAGAGGTGGTGATTAAACCTCTTGATGAATTGTTGCAAGGTACGCCGGGTATGGCGGGTGCGACGATCACCAGTGATGGTCATATTGCTTTGATTCTGGACGCGCCGAATCTGCTTAAACGCTACGCGGGACGATAAGAGTAATAAGGACTGATATGGCAGTGAAAGTGTTGGTGGTGGATGATTCGAGCTTTTTCCGCCGCCGAGTGAGTGAGATTATCAATGGCGATCCGCGTCTCCAAGTCATTGACTGTGCAGTCAACGGCAAAGAGGCAGTTGAGAAGACGGCGCAATTGAAGCCTGATGTCATCACCATGGACATTGAAATGCCGGTAATGGATGGGATCACAGCGGTTCGCGAGATCATGAAAGCCAATCCAACGCCCATTTTGATGTTCTCGTCGCTGACGCATGATGGCGCGAAAGCGACGTTGGACGCATTAGACGCTGGTGCACTCGACTTCCTGCCTAAAAAGTTTGAAGACATCGCAAGAAACCGTGATGAAGCGGTTTCTCTGCTGCAACAACGCGTGAATGAAATTGCTCGTAAGCGCGCATTCATGCGTCGTCCAATGCCAGCCGCGCGTCCTGCCGTTGCAACGCCTGCCGCAACAACTGCGGCGACGGCAACAGCAACACCGACGCGCACGCCTGTGCGACCACTTTCTAGTCCGGCAAGTTCTGCGCTATCAACCAGACCGACTTCGCCTGTCTCGATGAGTCGATTCAAAGCTAGTGGTAAGCGTTATCAACTTGTCGCGATTGGCACCTCCACGGGTGGTCCTGTTGCATTGCAGAAAGTACTGAGTTCACTTCCAGCGAACTTTCCTCTTCCTATTTTGTTGATCCAGCATATGCCTTCCACGTTTACTGCAGCCTTTGCTCAACGCCTTAATGGCTTATGCAAAATCTCGGTGAAAGAAGCGCAAGATGGTGACACGCTGCAAGCGGGTAGCGCATACCTTGCTCCTGGTGGTATGCAGATGATGATTGATGGTCGCCCCGGTGCGGCACGTCTTAAAATCATCGACGGTGGTGACCGTATGAACTACAAACCGTGTGTAGATGTGACGTTTGGGTCTGCCGCCAAGATATATGGTGATAAAGTATTATCCATGGTTTTGACGGGCATGGGCGCAGACGGTCGTGACGGAGCAAGAATGTTGAAAGAAGAAGGTTCAACAGTCTGGGCTCAAGACGAAGAAAGTTGCGTTGTTTATGGCATGCCACAGGCGGTCGCAAAGGCTGGGATATCGACAGAAGATCTCCCTCTTGAGCGAATTTCTGAGCGCATTCTCGTCGAGCTCAACTTGGTATAAGGAGCAGTCGTGATAGTCTGGAGTATTGCAAACCAGAAAGGCGGCGTTGGAAAAACAACATCCACGATTACCCTTGCTGGTCTTCTCAGTGAAAGAAACAAGCGTGTTTTGCTGATCGACACCGATCCGCATGCGTCGCTCACTACCTATCTGAATTACGATTCGGACACATTGCCACGTTCTCTTTTTGATCTCTTTCAGCTTCAGACGATTAATCGCGATACGGTAAAACCGCTTATCCTCAACACTGAGTATAAGAACCTCGATTTATTGCCTTCACACATGTCGCTAGCAACACTCGATCGCGCTATGGGTAACCGTGGTGGAATGGGGCTGATGCTGAAAAAGACACTCGCGTGTCTCGAAGAAGAATACGATTATGCGCTGATCGATTGCCCGCCAATTTTGGGGGTAATGATGGTGAACGCATTGGCGGCCAGTAACCGCATATTGATTCCGGTACAAACCGAGTTCCTCGCAATGAAGGGACTCGAACGCATGATCCGCACGCTGCAAATTATGCAGAAGTCGCGCAGCTCAGCGTTCAAGGTGTGCATTGTTCCTACTATGTATGACAAGCGGACGCGTGCCTCTCTTGAAACGCTTCAGGAGCTCAAAGTGCGATACCCCGATCAGGTATGGACATCTGCCGTGCCCATCGACACCAAATTCCGCGATGCGAGCTTGAAACACATGCCACCATCGTATTACGCAAAAAACTGTCGTGGCGTTTTTGCCTATAAAACGCTGCTTTCTTACCTAGAGCGATTGGAGCAGGATGAAAGATAGCGGTGCTTTATCCAGTGTTGAAGCACTGGACGCTTACTTCGATGCTTTGTTGGAAGACGATGATTCTCTCCAGCAAGAACAAGAAGAGGTTGTGCAACCAGACAACATGTATCTGGATGCCGACTTCTCTGAGGCGCCTGCACCTGCGTTAAAACTGCAAGAAGTGACGAGCCCTGAGCGTTTTACAGGTCGGACACTGACGCAGGAGGAACGTGATCTCTCCCATGTCGAAAAATTATTGAGCCAATTGAAGCTTGATGAAGACATGGAGGTAGAAGTTGAAGAACTCACCGATGTTGAATTGGCTTCTGAGCTAGAAACCGACATCGAGACGGTAACTGATGCCGCTGCTGCGGTAGAAGCGTATACCGAAGCCTTAACGGAAACCGTTGATGACATTGCTGAAGTGACGCCTGCAGTGTCGTTGCATTTAGTGAGCGACACCGAAACAGATTTAGATACAGAGATGGATACCGACATAGAGCTCGACGTTGAGAGCTGTGTCGACACCTCGGTATTAGAAGAAGCAGCGCTTCAGGAGGAGACGGCACTTCAAGAAGAAACAGATCTGCTTGAAGAGGTTGAGGTTCAACAAGACATTGAACCCGCCACCGTAACGCCACTTCATGTCGACACGCATGTAGATGCTGAGGTAGACGTTATCGAAGAGGTGTACATCGCCTCCGACGTTGAAAGCGACATTGTTGTTGACGCTGATGTTGATGTTGATAGCGAACCGGACACGCAAGCGGGTGAAGATATCATTCCGCCTTGGCAAAACATCGTGCCAGAACATGCGTTCCAAGTACTTTTCTTTGAATCAATGGGCGTGACTTACGCGGTGCCGCTGGCTGAGCTTGGCGGTATCCACCAATTGGGCGAATGCAATCATTTGATTGGTCGTCCTGATTGGTACTTGGGATTACAGACAGAGCGAGATCAGCAACTCGATATTGTTGATACCGCGAAATGGGTAATGCCAGAAAAAATAACAGATAACAGCCATCGCGATGACTATAGTTATATTGTGATCTTGGGTGACAGCAAATGGGGTTTAGCATGTAACACCCTATTGGGCACAGAGTCACTCAACGGAGAGCAAGTGCGGTGGCGCGAGCAAGCGGGCAAACGGCCTTGGTTGGCTGGATTGGTCAAACAAAAGATGTGTGCACTTATTCATGTCGAAGCGCTAATTGCCATGCTTAATCAAGGTATTGATGCCAATGCATTGGCGTAACTGATGTAGCACAGCACGTAAAGAGGAAAACAAATGTCTCAGGTAGCTGAAGTCCAAAAAGACAACGTGAACGATGAGGTCCTGCAGTGGGTGACCTTCCAATTGGAAGAAGAAACCTATGGCATTAATGTAATGCAGGTTCGTGAAGTTTTACGTTACACCGAAATTGCGCCTGTACCTGGTGCGCCAGACTATGTTCTGGGCATTATTAACCTGCGCGGTAACGTTGTGACGGTTATCGATACGCGTTCACGCTTTGGTTTGATGCAGGCTGATGTGACTGACAACACGCGTGTTATCGTGATTGAAGCTGAATCGCAAGTGATCGGTATCATGGTTGATAGCGTGGCGGAAGTGGTTTATCTGCGTACCTCTGAAATTGACACCACACCAAGCGTGGGTACGGACGAAAGCGCCAAGTTTATTCAAGGCGTGAGCAACCGTAATGGTAACCTGTTGATCTTGGTTGATTTGAACAAACTGCTCTCAGACGAAGAGTGGTCTGATATGGCAATGCTGTAATGCTCGATGTCGTGTTGTACTGGTTACCGCTCGGTGTTTCAGTTGTCATCGGGGTTGTTCTACTTCTTCTGCTTCGCCGAGAGAAAAAGGCGCGACAGGCGCTAGAAACTAAATTCCAAGCCATGGAATTGGTTTACAAAAATGCGCGCCAGCAGCAGGAGAGCCTGACCAAACAGTTCAATGAACTGCGTGCAGGTTCGATAGGAATGAGCCAGAAGCTCGCAGAGCTTTCACAGCGTTTCGATGACGTTGTTGATAAGCAAAACGAGCTAGAAATGCACGACCCAGACGGTCGACTGTATAGTCGAGCGAGCAAGATGGTAGAACTAGGCGCAGATATTCATGAGTTAATGGAAGAGTGTGATTTGCCGAAGGCAGAAGCTGAATTACTTCTGAGTATTCGAAAGCAAAGACTCGTGCGATAACTGGTACAGTGAAGCAAGCATTGGCTTGCTTATACTGACTGATTCACAAAAGCCCCTTCCCATCCGGGAGGGGCTTTTCCGTCTAGGTACCACGCAAACGCGATAAGTTCGGCGATCACAAGATAGAGTTGTTCAGGGATTTCGTCGCCAACCTCTAGCGCGGAAAGCCAATTCATTAATGTCTCATCGCTGTGGATGAGACCGCCATTCTTTTCCATTTCTTCAATGAGCTTCTCTGCCAGTGCTTCATAGCCTTTCGCGCTGACCGTTGGCGTGTTCACGCCATCATATCGCAGAGCAACGGCACTTTTTTCTTTCTTCATACTTGTATATTAACCCCGCTTGAAACCGTCGCTGGTGCTGATGGCTCAGTGGCTTCTACTTTGATATTGGATAAGTGAAGTTGATGTTTGCTCAACTGTTTTTCTAAAACGGGGAGCGCGGCTTCAACTCGCTTTTTTAACCCTTTGGAATTGGTGGAAAACGCCAGCGAAAGTTCTTGGTCTTCAAGTTCCACGGTTGCCAACACCTGACGATTTTTTGAAAGCGTTAAATTGACAGTGATAGACCAACGAGATTTTTTCGCTTTGGTTTGGGTCTTCTTTTTAACGGTGACATGAACGGGGCTTTGATGTTGCGGGTGAAAGGGAAACAACCAAGTGAACTCCCCCGGTTTATTGCTGTCTTGAAAGCGTTGCTCTGCAAAAAGCATGAGCATCGCTTTTAGTTTGCTTGAGCCTTCGTTATCAGCGGTCGATAAAAGACGTAGCGCATCAAGGGTACTTTTGTCTGTTTGACGCTCTGCTAACCAGTTTGCGGCAAGCTCGGGTTTACTCGGCATAAACAAAGAATTAAGCAGCATGGTGAGAGGGACTGATGGTGCATTCTGTGTGCCTGTTGAACGTGTTAACAGTGGGAAAATATTCATCAATGATAGTAATTGAGAAAGCTGTGAACTATTCGTTCCAGTTTTAGCAATAGATTTCGAATTTTCTTTGCCGATTAACAACACGCTTTCTACGGGCTTATTCTTCAGCACCTCAAGCATTAATGCACTGATGTTACTGTTATTATCGATTTTCATACTTACTCACAATTAGTCACATTTGAGCGAGAGCGTTGGGATCGTGCCGCTAACGATTTTAAAAACCTCTATGTTATTATCGGGTAGATTTTTCATTACTTTATCGGGAATTGACAATCGCTATGTTGGAAGTGCGTCAACTAAGCAGCATCCGTGATGAGCGTGTGTTGTTTGAAGACCTTAATTTTACCGTGTCGCCCGGTGATCTTGTTCAGATAGAAGGACCGAATGGCGCGGGTAAAACAACCCTGCTTCGCATTATTGCGGGGCTGGGATTGTCAGAGTCTGGTGACGTATTTTGGAACGGAAATTCGGTCACGAAAGCCAGAGAAGAGTTCTACAGTGACCTCTTGTTCTTGGGGCATAGTACAGGTGTTAAGCGTGAGCTAACGGCTTACGAAAATTTGGCGTTTTACCAGAAAATGCACGGTACTCCCGATGAAGATCGCCTTTGGGATGCACTCGCCCGTGTGGGGCTAGCAGGGCGGGAAGACGTTCCAGCCGCTCAATTATCGGCGGGACAGAATCGACGTGTTGCATTGGCTCGACTTTGGGTCAGTGAGTCTTTACTTTGGATCCTTGATGAGCCACTAACAGCCATTGATAAACAAGGTGTTAAGGTATTGGAACAGCTATTCCAGAAACACGTTGATAACGGGGGCATAGTGCTGTTTACCACTCACCAAGATATGTTCCACGATAACCCTAAACTCCGTCGCATCACTTTGGGGGCGTAATGGGAAAGGCGTTATTTGAACTTATCCATCGTGAACTCTTGGTGGCTTTCCGACGTCAGTCTGACATGCTGAACCCGTTATGGTTTTTCATCATTGTCATCACTTTGTTCCCGTTGGGTGTAGGGCCAGGACCAAATCTTCTTGCAGAGATTGCGCCGGGTATTATCTGGGTTGCAGCATTGCTGGCGGCAGTCGTCTCACTGGAACGACTCTTTCGTGACGATTTTGTCGATGGCTCGTTAGAACAAATTTTGCTGATGCCAGAGCCGCTTCCGGTCTTAGCGTTTGCAAAAGTCGTGGCGCACTGGCTGCTGACGGGCTTACCGCTATTGATCATAAGCCCGCTTCTAGCAGTATTACTTTCATTAGATTGGCCGACATACAAAGCCGTGGTGTTGACGTTACTGTTAGGAACACCAACGTTGAGCTTTTTGGGCGCAATAGGTGTGGCATTGACCGTTGGCCTGAGAAAAGGTGGCGTGCTTGTGAGCTTATTGGTGCTGCCGTTGTTCATCCCAGTCTTAATTTTTGCTACATCTGCCATTGATATGGCAGCCAATGGATTTCCGATTAACGGGCAACTCGCCATTCTTGGTGCGATGTTGGCTGGGTCGGCAACCTTATCACCTTTTGCAGTGTCAGCGGCACTGCGCGTGAGTGTTCAATAATTCTTATAATTTACTGAGAGCGGTAATAGCAATGTGGAAATGGCTTCATCCCTATGCCAAACCCGAGGCAACCTACCAGCTGTGTAATACACTGCTGCCGTGGTTCTCTGTGCTGGCATTGTTGTCCTTGATTACGGGTACGATTTGGGGGCTTGCGTTTGCGCCTTCTGACTACCAACAAGGTGACAGCTTCAGGATCATTTACATCCATGTGCCAGCAGCAATTTGGTCGATGGGTGCGTATATGTCGATGGCAATCGCCGCCTTTATTGGCCTTGTTTGGCAAATCAAAATCTCTGACTGGGCAGCCGCTGCGATGGCACCGATTGGCGCTGTATTTACCTTCATCGCGCTGTTAACTGGTGCGGTATGGGGCAAGCCGATGTGGGGCGCTTGGTGGGTGTGGGATGCGCGTCTAACCTCAGAGCTTATTCTGCTGTTTCTCTACCTGGGTGTGATTGCACTGTATAACGCGTTTGACGATGAGCGTACCGCGGGTCGTGCGGCCGGCATTCTCGCTATGGTGGGTGTGATCAATCTCCCTATTATTCATTTCTCTGTGGAGTGGTGGAATACCCTTCACCAAGGCGCAACCATCACTAAATTTGCGAAGCCTTCTATCGCCTCAGACATGCTTTGGCCATTGTTGCTGAACATTTTTGGGTTTGCCTTCTTCTTTGGTGCATTAACCTTGATGGGGCTGAAAAACAAAATCCTTCAGCGTGAAGCGCACCGCCCTTGGGTGCGTCAATTGGTAGAGCGAGGATAATCATGCATTTTACTTCCTTCTCAGCATTCTTAGACATGGGCGGCTATGCCGCTTATGTGTGGAGTTCTTTCGGTATTACGTTTGGTGCCTTGTTGTGGTTGGTTATTTCCGCCCACCTGACACGCCGTAAGCTCTTCAATGACATTAAAAATAGAGCCGCCAGAGAGCAGCGCATCAAAAATGCCCAAAATATGGAGAACACATTATGAACCCAAGACGCAAAAAACGATTAGGGCTGGCTCTGGCCTTAGTATTGGGCGTAGGTGCGACTATTGGGCTTATGCTGTATGCGCTGAATCAGAATATGGACTTATTCTATACGCCAACGGAGTTGGTGAACGGGAAGCCTGACGGAACCAAACCTGAAGTTGGTCAGCGTTTGAGAATTGGTGGCATGGTTGTCACTGATTCCGTTCAGCGTGATCCAGACTCTCTGAAAGTGAGTTTTAAAGTGGCCGATGTAGGCCCACAAGTTACCGTTATTTTTGAAGGTATCCTTCCTGACCTGTTCCGTGAGGGGCAGGGTATTGTGGCGCAAGGCGAGTTGGTCAATGCCAACACAGTTAAAGCGCACGAAGTGCTCGCAAAGCACGATGAAGAATACATGCCACCCGAAATTGCAGAGGCCATGAATAAAAACCATCAGCCTCTTGAATACACAGAGCAACAAAAAGGTAGCTACTAATGATTGCTGAACTGGGGCATTTTGCCCTGATCATCTCCCTCGGATTTTCGGTGCTGTTGAGCATTTATCCGCTGTGGGGAGCGCAGATCGGAAACCAAGCCATGATGCGTTCAGCGCGTCCATTGGCGATTGGCATGTTCCTCATGCTACTGATGTCTTTCATCGCGTTGAGCTGGGCGTTTTACGCCAATGACTTCACCGTTAGCTATGTCGCGAGTAACTCTAACAGTGCATTGCCTTGGTATTACCGTCTAACCGCGGTATGGGGTGCTCACGAAGGGTCTTTGTTGCTTTGGGTTCTGATCCAAGCGGGTTGGACACTTGCCGTTGCTCTGTTTAGCCGTGGTATGCCGCAAGAATCAGTCGCGCGTGTATTGGCGGTGATGGGCATGATCGGCGTCGGTTTCTTACTCTTCATTATTTTGACGTCAAACCCCTTTGACCGCACCTTGCCTTACTTCCCTGTTGATGGTCGTGACCTCAATCCGCTATTGCAAGATCCGGGACTGATTGTTCACCCGCCAATGCTGTACATGGGTTACGTAGGTTTCTCGGTTGCGTTTGCGTTTGCGATAGCGTCCTTGATGGCGGGTCGTTTGGATACCGCGTGGGCGCGTTGGTCTCGTCCTTGGACAACGGCTGCATGGGTCTTCTTGACGATTGGTATCGCTCTGGGCTCTTGGTGGGCGTACTACGAACTCGGCTGGGGTGGCTGGTGGTTCTGGGATCCAGTAGAAAACGCATCATTCATGCCTTGGCTGGCGGGTACTGCGTTAATGCACTCCCTCGCGGTGACTGAAAAACGTGGCACCTTTAAAGCGTGGACGGTATTGCTTGCGATCTCTGCGTTCTCTTTGAGTCTGTTGGGTACTTTTCTTGTCCGTTCTGGTGTTCTGGTTTCGGTGCACGCGTTTGCATCAGATCCAACCCGTGGTCTCTTTATTCTGGCGTTTTTGGTTGCGGTCATCGGTGGTTCATTACTGCTTTATGCACTGCGCGCGTCTGAAGTGCGTGTCCGGGGCAATTTCGAATTGGTGTCTCGTGAAAATGCGTTATTGGCAAACAACATTCTTTTGATTGCAGCCCTCGTGGTTGTGCTGTTAGGAACCTTGCTGCCATTGGTACATAAGCAAATTGGTTTGGGTTCTGTCTCTATCGGCGAACCGTTCTTTAACTTGCTTTTCACCTGGCTGGCTGTGCCATTTGTGTTCCTGTTAGGTATTGGTCCACTGGTTCGTTGGAAACGCGACAACCTGAAAACCGTCAAGAAAGAGCTGATCATCTGCGGCATTTTGTCTATTGTTGGTGGTATTGCTCTGGTCGCTATTTTCGCGGATGCCTTCATGCCACTTGCAGCGCTAGGTGCAGTGATGGGGTTGTGGATTATCCTGACGCAATCGTTCGAAGTGTACCAACGTGCAACACACCGCGATGATTTCATGACGGGTGTTCGCAAGCTAGGTCGCAGCCACTGGGCCATGATATTTGGTCATATCGGTCTTGCTGTGTCGATTCTTGGTATCGCGATGGTGCAGAACTACGACATCGAACGCGATGTGAAAATGGCACCGGGCGACACGGTAGAAATTCAAGGGTATCACTTCAATTTCGCGGGTCTTCGCGAAAAAGATGGCCCGAACTATGACGGCTACATCGCTGACTTTGATGTGTACCGTGGCGATCGTCGCATCAATACGTTGCATGCAGAAAAACGCTTCTACAACGTACAACGCTCGATGATGACAGAAGCTGCGATTGACCGTGGTATCACCCGTGACTTGTACATTGCGATGGGTGAACGCTTGTCCGATGGATCATGGGCCGTTCGAATTTACTACAAGCCATTTGTTCGTTGGATTTGGTTTGGTGCGGTATTGATGGCTGTTGGCGGTATCTTTGCCATGTCTGATAAACGTTACCGTTTCAGACAGAAATCGACATCGGTGATCAGCGCCGAGCCAGCGAAGGAGATTTAAGGGTGAAACGTCCTTTATTGTTTATCCCATTGGCTCTCTTCATGGTGCTTGTGGCGGTGTTTTTTGTTCAGCTTGGTAACAATGCTGACGGTGACGATCCCACCAAACTAGAGTCTGTTTTGGTTGGGAAACCGGTTCCAGAGTTCCGTTTGGAAGATTTGGCTGAGGCTGGAAAGCTTTATGACCAGAGCGTTTTCCATGGACAACCTCTATTGCTCAACGTTTGGGCGACATGGTGTCCAACCTGTTATGCCGAACATTCATTTTTAAATGAATTGGCAGGCGACGGTGTGAAAATCATTGGCCTTAACTACAAAGATGATCGTGTTAAAGCGATCGGCTGGCTGAATCAATTGGGTAACCCTTACTTGATCAGCCTGTTTGATGGTAACGGCATGTTGGGGCTGGATCTTGGTGTGTATGGCGCGCCTGAAACATTCCTCATTGATGCGAACGGTATTATTCGTTATCGCCATGCCGGTGATGTAAACACACGTAATTGGGAAGACACGTTGAAACCCATTTATGACCAAATGTTGGTGGAGGCGAAAGGATGATGAAACGTATCCTGCTGCCGTTGATTTTGGCGGCGAGTGCAGCATTCTCCGTGTCTGCAGCCATCGAGGTTTATGAGTTTGATACGCCTGAACAAGAAGCGGCGTTCCATCAGTTGGGTAAAGAACTTCGTTGCCCTAAGTGTCAGAACAATAACATTGCGGATTCCAATGCAGGTTTAGCACAAGACCTTCGTGCCAAAGTGTATGAGATGCTCAAACAAGGTAAGAACGAAGACGAGATCGTAGAGTACATGGTTGCTCGCTATGGCAACTTCGTGACGTACAATCCGCCGCTTACCGCGTCAACCATGATCCTATGGGCGGGTCCGTTACTGTTTGTGATTGGTGGTTTTACTGTGTTGGTAATGCGCAGTCGTAAGAGCCCGAAAGTGGTGAAAGACACGGCATTAGACAGTGAAGAACAAGCAAGGCTTGATGCGTTGCTGGATGAGCAAAACTCAGAAAAGAAAAAGGATGACCAAGCATGACAGAAACGATGTTTTGGCTGATCACAGCCTTGATGATGCTGGTATCCATTGCAATATTTGTGTTGCCGATTTATCGCGGGAAAGACCAAGATGAAGAAGCCAGTCGTGATGAGTTGAACAAAGCATTCTTCCGTGATCGTATGGAAGAAATTGAGGAAGAAGCGCAAGAAGGCTTGATTGAAAACCAGGGCGAACTTGCTGTTGAACTAAAACAATCCTTGCTTGATGACATCCCAACGCAACAAGCCGTCACTGAAAGCAAGAATACAGTGTCAGCGATGATGCTTGCTCCGGGCGTGTTAATTTTGGTGATACTAAGCTACTTCCTCTACAACACTTTTGGTAGTTACGGTGCTGTGGTGTCATGGCAAGAAACCACCAACAACTTGCCCGAGCTGTCCCAGCGCTTGATGTCGGAATCACAAGAGCCGTTGACCGATCAAGAAATGGCTGACCTCACGCTAGCACTCCGTACCAAGCTACAACAAACACCTGATGATGCAATGGGTTGGCTGTTACTGGGTCGTATTGGCATGGCGAATCGTGATATTCAGACAGCAGAAGGTGCTATGGCGAAAGCGTATGGCCTTTCTCCTGAGAATAGCGACATCAAGCTGGGTTATGCACAATCGCTGATCTTTTCGGGGGACGAAACCAACGTGACGAAAGCACGTGGTCTACTTCGTGAAGTGATTCGAGAAGATCATGCGAACATGCAAGCATTCTCATTGTTAGCATTTGAAGCATTTGAGCGAGGTGCTTATGATGAGGCAATTGCAGCGTGGTCAACCATGAAGAAATTGCTGCCTGAAAATGATCCACGCATTGCGATGCTTGAGCGCAGCATTGCTCGCGCAAATACGCAAATGAACGTGGGTTCAGGACAGAAGGTGTCTGTGACCGTTACTCTGGACGAAGATGTTGTCCTTCCTGAGCAAGGCGTATTGATTGTCTCTGTGCATTCAGCAGATGGCGCCCCAATGCCGATTGCAGCGAAGCGATTGCCTATCAATCAGTTTCCACTGACCGTCGAGCTAACGGATGCTGACAGTATGATTCCTGAGCGCCTCATGTCGTCATTGCCTGAAGTCTTGGTGAAAGCACGTATTGACCATGATGGAAACGTCATGACGAAAGATGGCGATTGGTTTGGAGAAACCTTGCCGTTTGCATTAGGTGGACAGTCGCAGATAGTGATTAACCAAAAGTATTAACTGATTTATACTTTCTGGTAACAATTGAAACGGGCTGGTGCAAACCAGCCTCTTTTTTGGAAATAATAATACAATGTGGAAAGGCTTTATACTGGCAGTAGGCCTTGTGGTGGGGTTGAGCGGATGTGCTCAAACACCTGAAGAGAATACTGCTGACGCAGAAACGAATGCAGAAACGCACGTTGCGCACCCTAACGATCCGTTTGAAGGGTTTAACCGTGCAATGTGGACGTTGAATTATGATTACCTTGACCCGTATGTCGCACGCCCAGTATCAGTGGCGTACGTTGATTACGTGCCAAGTTGGACGCGAACAGGTATCTCAAACTTTATCAACAACCTTGAAGAACCTGCGAGCATGATCAACAGCCTTATTATGCTGGAAGGTGAAGACGCGCTTGTACACTTCAACCGATTCTGGTTGAACACCGTCTTTGGTCTGGGTGGCATCATCGATCTCGCTTCGGCCGCTAACGTCCCTAAGCTCAGTGACCGACAGTTTGGTGATGCGATGGGGTATTACGATATTGGGCAAGGTCCTTACATCATGGTGCCTGTCTACGGCCCAATCACGGTACGTGAAGGGGTAGGGGATACAGTCGATGGGTTGTACCCACCATTATCACTGCTGACATTCCCGCAATCAGTGATCAAATGGGCGCTAGATGGCATGGAAACGCGCGCAGCATTGGTGAAGCAAGAAGGTATTCTTGAAAACTCGCCGGACCCGTATGCGTTCACGCGTGATGCGTATTTGCAAAATAAAGCCTTTAAGGCGCGTGGCGGTGAGGTTGAAATCGACGCTGATGAAGAAGACGATGAATATCTTGAAGAATTGATGGACGAGATTGACGCTTACTAAGACGCTGCCGCCATCTCTGTATCGAACAAAAAGCCACTCGACTGAGTGGCTTTTTTTGTCTGCTAACGTTGAGCTTACACTCAAACTCTCAGTTGACGCTTAGAAGCGGTAGCTTGCTTGAACACCTGCTAGCCAAACGCTGCCAGAGGTTTTACCTTCAAATGACCCGCCGAAAAGCTGACCAAGTTGATCTGATGCAACATGATCACGAGGCTCTTTTACAGGGGCTTCTTTTGCAAAGATATAGGTGAAACCTGCATCTAGCGTTAGGTTTTTAGACCACTCGTAACCCGCACCTAGGCTTAGCCATAGACGGTCAGTTTCAGGAATGGTGATAGTACGGTTCGCATCATCTACCGCTGATGTGTCGTAAGCCACACCTGAACGAAGTTCTGTTTTGTCGTTTAGCTGGTAGGTCGCACCAACTGCAACGCGGTAGTTGTCACGCCAATTCTCTTCTTTCACCATTTGAGTTGGCTCAGACAGCGAAGGAATGTTGGCTTCTAGTTTTTCAAATTCGCTCCAATCAGTCCAATTCACGCTTGCGTGAACAGCCACTTTTTCGGTGATTTGGTGAAAGCTTGCAATTTCTGCTGTAGCAGGTAGTCCCAACTCCATGCTACCTGGCAATTGACCTGTTGTTGTGCCGAAAGACAAGCCAGAAGCATGACCAGCAAGCTTTAGATCAACCGCAGAACGGTAGTTGAAACCAATTCGGTTTGAATCGTTGAGCTGCCATGCTGCACCTGCTTGCCAACCCCAAGATGTGTCATCGCCTTCCATGTATTTAAGCGTCGTACCATTTGGTACAACAGCGACCCCGCCTTGACCATTTGGCATTAGGGTCGCTGAAGAACTTTTCGCTCCAATGCTACCTTCGCCCATGACAAAACGGACGCCACCACCAATCGAGAACTGGTCGTTAATGCGGTAAGCCACATTTGGGTTGATTTCAACGGTGGTGATCGATGCTTCGTTACCGAATTGCGTGCCTTTAAAATTGTCATCCAACTTGGTGTTCATGCCGAAGTTAGAGGCTAGCGCAAGACCAAGAAATACTTGTTCATTGACTTGGTGAGATACATAGAAATTTGGAACGACAGCAGCATCAGCAAAATCTTTAGATGATGTTTGCGTCTCGTTACCGAAGAATGTTGTCGTGCCATCTACATCGACATTCGGGTCAACGTAGATCATGCCCGTCGAGACTTGTGTACCTTCAAGGTAAGTCAGCATCGCAGGGTTACGGAATTGCGCAGCGGCATTATCTGCCATCGCTGCTTCACCCGCGTATGCGCGTCCTAGGCCGGTTGCTGAATACTCAGCAAGCTGGAAACCTGCCGCATAAGCAGATGTTGAAGAAAGAGAGCCAAGAGCGGCTGCAATAGCCAAAGGTAGAATTTTATTCTTATTCATAATTCATCGATTGCTTTTTTAGGTCGCTACAGGGTACTGAGGGAACGATAGGTTGCAATTTAGAATTGTTGATGACTCATTATTTGGAATTATATATTGGTATGTCGTTCTGTAATGGTGATAACAACTGTTAAATACGCATCAGGTTACACATGTACGCTGGAACTGAGCGAACACGTGTAACTGTTATCGGGGCTAGTTATGGGGTATGTACGCTGTAAAAACGCTGAAATTATTAGAATTTATGGGATGTCATTTCAAAATCCGCGCACAAAAAAAAGGGAGCTGATGCTCCCTTTTTTATCGCTTCATAGCTTAGAACTTGTAGCTGTATTGAATGCCGTATAGCCACGCGTTTGCGCGAGTGGTTGCTTCTACGTTTGACAGGGTCAATTCTTGACCGCCAACCTCTGTTGAGAGGGTGTCACTAACTTTGACATCTTCACCCATAAGGTAAGTTACGCCAACATCGATGGTAGAGTTTTTGGTTGCGCGGAAGGTAGCACCTGCTGATACCCACTGACGGTCGGAGTCAGGAACGGAAATAGATTTCTTTTGATCCTGGGCACTGGTGTCATACATGTAACCGGCACGAAGGGTCCATGCATCGTTCAAGTAGTAAGTACCACCGATAGAATAGTGCATACCATCTTGCCAATTGTACTCATTCAACACAGTACCATCGGTTGTCGCTAGTTGGTCGAAGGTACTCCACTCAATCCACTGTACAGAGTAATGCATTGCAAACTTGTTAGTGAGCAGATGATAGCCTGAGAATTCTGCGATATCAGGCAGCGGCAAAACAAGTTTACCGCTTAGCTGCTCCCCTTTGTACACCATGGTGTCACCGTCAGCTTTGATATCTGGACTATGGCGGTAGCTAAGACCAAAACGGTGCTTCTCGCTCAGCTCATAAACAACACCTGCATTCCAACCAAAGCCAGTGCCTTCTGCATCAATGTTCAACATGTTGTCACCAACACTGCTCTCGAAAGATGAACCGAATACAGGCAGTTCTCCAAGGTGATCGAGACCCGAACGTTGCAACTTACCAGTGCCTTGAATGAAATCAACACCGGCACCTAGGCTTAGTTGCTCATTAACGCGGTAAGAGCCGCTTAATGCAAAGTTAACACTTTTAACGTCGGTTAGACCGCCAAGTTCGTTAGCTGCAAAGTTGGTGTCAAATTCTGTTTTTGTACCGAAATTAGAATAGATACCAGCACCTACTGCAAACTTCTCATTGATTGGGTGAACGTAGAAAATATTAGGTACATAAGAAATGTCGCCAGCTTGTGCATCATCTAAGTTTGTTGATGAATACACTGGCTGTATGCCTTGTTGAGTAAGGCTCATTCTGTCCAAGTAGGTGTAATCGCCACCTTTAATCTGAACATCAGTATCAATTGCGATCACACCCAAAGAAAGCTCTGGAGAATCAAATAGCGCCATCGCTGCTGGGTTACGCGCCATTACCGATGCGTTATCAGCGATAACGGCATCACCTGCAAACGCACGACCAAGGCCTGTTGCTGACTGGCCATTTAACTGGAAGCCAGCGGCGAACGCTGACGTAGAACTTGCCGCAACAGCCACTGCAATAGCTGAACGAATAAACAGACGCTTCTTATTCATAATGTGAATCTATCCAAATGAATTTATTGTAATTTTGTTTATATGGGCTTTATAAAGCCGCGCGGATTCTATTGTGTAGGATAAAATTTTGAAATCTGACCAGTTATGAGACGCTGTCTTGTTTGTGCGTTATATTTTCTTAGTTGATTGTTTTATAGATAAAAAAAGGGAGAAGCAGATGCTTCTCCCTTTTTGTGTAAATGAATGTTTTATCGCAAAGTCTGCCTAGTTTATGCTTTTTGATTCAAATGCTTTTTCAGAGACTCAGCGAGAGGAAGAATGTTTGAACCTTCTTCACCTACAACAATCACGCTGCTGTTGTTTGCCGGAAGCGAAATGGCTTCCATATTACCGTCGCTAAATGTTTCCATCGCTGGCGATTTTTGCGGCACGACAAAGACAGTGAAATCTTCGCCATTCTCTGCTTTTAGCACCATGTGTACAGCATGCTGATCGTCAAAGCTGCAATGGTTCAAGTAAGCAACCTGGCCTGGCAAATTCCCGTTAAAGGTGCTCCCTAAAGGTGCTAGTTTGGCATTCACCTGTTGGAGGCTTGCACCTTCGTTGGCAGCGAGCGCGAAACCTTCTTCATGGTAGTAATGCTGTAGCGCAATTTGCCCTAGGCTTTGGTCACCTGGCAAAATAGGTAAGTTCGACCAATTAAACTGACCAAGCATGATGCCAAATACAAACGCAATGGACGCGGCAATGGCCAAGTGAAATTTGGGTTGGCGCTTTTCTCGAACAACATCGCTGGTTTGCTTAAACAATACTTTATCGACTAGGTCGTCTGGCACGTCAACTCTCAATGCCTGATCGATCATCGCATCTAATTGCTCTAGCTCTGAAGCAAGGCTCTGGTTTGCGGTTGAGCTACGCTTGGCATCAAGCAACTCAGGATCCTGGTCTTGGGGGTCGGCGAGAAGACGGCGACGAAATTCAAGATCGTCCATTTTGCGCTCCTCTTTGTGGGGTGTTTTGAGTATCCATGAACTCTTTTAATTGATTGCGCGCTCGAAAAAGACGAGTCATCACAGTGTTTTTGTTCAAGTCCAATATATCTGCAATTTCTTCGCCGCTGAATCCTGCCATGACCTGAAGCACTAATGGTTCACGGTATTCGGGGGCAAGACGCATAATTTGTTTATGCAGCCACTGCTGCTCTACCGACGCTTCTTCGCTCGGCTGGGTATTGTCTGCTACTTGATGATCGTCAATATCAACCAATTCTAACTGCTTACGTTCGAATCGGCGTGCGTTTTCTCGACGGAGAATGGTGATTAGCCATGCTTTCGCCGCATTATCATCTTGAAGGCTATCGAGCGATCGCCAAGCACGTAGACAAGTTTCTTGTACCAAATCTTCCGCCACATGTTGGTCTTTGGTAAGCCAATATGCGTAGCGATAGAGATCCCTGTGCCAAGCTCTCACGAGCGCTTCGTATCGTCTTTGTTTTTCCATATCAGTAGAGACCTGCGTATCTTCGGTTTTATTTCGAAGTTTTTTCAAAACCATTCAGACTATCCTTAGCTCTTTGTTATTTCGCAATTAAAGACAGCCATTAGGTGACGATGAGGATGACGCTGTAGCTTGCGAGCATGAATCATTGACGATGTAAGTGTAGTTTTTTCTGTCAATTTATCCTTGTTCTTCTCGGTGTTAAATATTCTAACAGTGAGATTGTTTATTTTGAGAGCAATTGATTGAAATGCATTGTTAGTGGTACGGAAATCTCTCAATTGGAGCTGTGTGTATAGATGCGTATATTTTGATAGGGGAAATGTTCGCGTGGAAAGGCCTCGTTTGGCAGGAAGCGTTACAGGGCAATTGTAATGACAATTCTTTTGTTTTTGTGCTGATGAAGAATTGAACCAAACATTGATCTGCTTCAAAAAGACGCGACGCTTGACGGGTATAGTAAGCACTGTCATCTGGTAGCGCATTGATAGACCCGTTGGTTTACCGGCCTGTGAATGTGCGACACCGTGTTGAGCAAGATGACAACTTCCTTTTTTGAAGGCTGACTTTACTTTCTCCTCAGGTTTTATACCTGATTTGCAATTGGCTTTACGTTAATTGAATTCTACGTGATTGCTTTCCACATACGTTACCACACCCATTCGGTGTGGTTTTTTTTTGCCTGTGATCCCAGACTGAAGAACAATTTAAAACGTACGTTTTAATTTAATAACAAATTGGTTACACTCTTCTGGTCTGACCTCTAATTCATGCAAGGAGCAGCAATGAACTCTCCCCAGAACCTGACTACGCGTCAAGGTGAACGTATCGCAGTTGTCGCAGGGCTTCGAACGCCTTTCGCGCGACAGTCTACGGCCTATGCCGATGTCCCGGCCGTCGACCTCGGCAAAATGGTCGTTAGCGAAATGCTGAATCGTACTGCCATTGACCCCAAGTTGATTGACCAACTTGTTTTCGGGCAAGTTGTGCAAATGCCAGAAGCGCCCAATATTGCGCGTGAAATCGTGCTGGGTACGGGCATGAACATTCACACTGACGCTTACAGTGTCTCCCGTGCCTGTGCGACCAGCTTTCAATCTGTCGTGAATGTCACGGAGAGCATCATGTCTGGCACTGTTGATATCGGTATTGCTGGCGGTGCGGATTCTTCTTCTGTCTTGCCGATCGGTGTGTCGAAGCACCTCGCGGCAACCTTGCTTGCGCTCAGCAAAGCCAAAACCATGAGTAAGCGCCTTAAGCTTCTGAGCAAGCTATCGCTTTCAGATCTTGCACCTGTGCCGCCAGCGGTTGCTGAATATTCAACAGGTTTGAGCATGGGACAAACGGCGGAACAAATGGCAAAGAGTCATCAAATCAGCCGTAAAGAGCAAGATGCATTGGCGCACCGTTCTCATACTTTGGCGGCGAAAGCGTGGGCTGATGGTTTGGTGCGTGATGAAGTCATGACTGCTTTCCCTGAACCTTACCGTGCGTGGATCGACAAAGATAACAACGTCCGTGAAGACTCTACACTGGAAGGTTATGCCAAATTACGTCCTGCGTTTGATCGCAAACACGGTTCAGTGACGGCAGCGAATGCCACGCCATTGACGGACGGCGCTGCCGCAGTGATGTTGATGCGCGAAGGCCGAGCAAAGGAATTGGGTTTGGAGCCACTGGGCTACATTCGCTCTTACGCGTTTGCCGCGATTCAAGTTGAACACGATATGCTGATGGGGCCATCTTATGCCACACCGATGGCACTTGATCGCGCAGGCATTACCTTGTCTGACTTAACCCTGATCGACATGCACGAAGCCTTTGCGGCACAAGCGTTGGCGAACGTGAAAATGTTTGGCTCTAAAACGTTTGCAGAGCAGAAGCTCGGACGTAGCCAAGCGATTGGTGAGATCGACATGGACAAATTTAACGTGCTTGGTGGTTCTATTGCTTATGGTCACCCATTTGCAGCCACTGGCGCACGCATGATCACCCAAACCTTGAACGAGCTTCGTCGTCGTGGCGGTGGGTTGGCATTGAATACAGCTTGTGCGGCAGGTGGGCTCGGCGCAGCGATGATTTTGGAGGCAGAATAATGAGCGAACAAACGACAGATACGTCCGCACCAGAATCGACGGAAACCGTGTCTACACCGTCAGCATTTTCACTGCGCTATGCGGATAACGGGGTCGCTTGGCTTGCGATAGACGTACCCGGCGAAAGCATGAACACGCTTCAGGCGACCTTTGCCGATGAGATCAGCGAGATCTTGACCGAGCTTGAAGGCAAGTCTGATGTTAAAGGCTTGGTGCTGCACTCAGCGAAACCTGACAACTTTGTGGCGGGCGCGGATGTCCGCATGCTGGATGCATGTAAAACCGCTGAAGATGCACAAGCCATTGCAGAGCAAGGGCAGAAGCTGTTCTCTCGCCTTGAAGCGCTGCCATTTCACGTGGTAGCTGCTATTCACGGCCCGTGTTTGGGCGGTGGGTTAGAGCTGGCGCTGGGTTGTCATAGCCGCGTCGCGACAGACGACGACAAAACACGTATTGGTTTACCTGAAGTGCAATTGGGCTTGTTACCAGGCTCGGGCGGAACACAGCGACTGCCGCGTTTAATTGGTGTAGCGGGTTCACTGGATATGATCCTGACTGGCAAACAGCTGCGCGGTAAGAAAGCGAAGAAAATGGGCGTGGTCGATGACTGCGTGCCACATTCTGTGTTGTTGCAAGTGGCGGAAGAATTGGCCCTCAAGAGTAAGCCAACGCGCACTAACAGCTGGCAGAGCTGGGCCATGGGCGGCAACGCACTGGGTCGCACCGTGGTTTTCGATCAGGCAGCAAAGAAAACGCGTGAGAAAACCCGTGGAAATTACCCTGCGACGGAAGCGATTCTCGACACCATTAAATACGGTCTCGATAAAGGCATTGAAAAAGGCCTGGCTCGCGAAGCGAAGCATTTCGGCCAGTTGGTCATGAGCACGGAATCGGCGGCACTTCGTAGCCTGTTCTTTGCAACCACGGCAATGAAAAAAGAAACCGGTGCAGATGCAGAGCCTGAGAAAGTCACGGGCGTCACTGTGCTAGGTGGCGGTTTGATGGGCGCGGGCATTGCGAATGTTTCTGCGACGAAGGCAAACGTGCCGGTGCGTGTGAAAGATGTCAGCAATGATGGCCTGCTCAACGCCATGAACTACAGCTACAAGCTGCTAGAGAAAAAGCGTAAGCGCCGCATTATTTCAAAAGCGCAGCTTCAAGAACAAATGGCACGCATCAGTGGTTCAACGGATTACAGCGGTATGAGCCGCACAAACGTTGTCATTGAAGCGGTGTTTGAAGATCTTGAGCTGAAACACAAGATGGTTGCTGAAGTCGAAGACGCGTTGGGTGAAAACACGATTTTCGCTACCAACACCTCGTCACTGCCTATCCATCAGATTGCTGAAGGTGCTGCACGACCAGAGAACATCGTTGGTCTGCATTACTTTAGCCCGGTCGATAAAATGCCGCTGGTGGAAGTCATTCCTCACGCTGGCACCTCTGAAAAAGCCGTTGCAACGGTCGTGAAACTGGCGAAGAAGCAGGGCAAAACACCGATTGTTGTCGCTGACAAAGCGGGTTTTTATGTAAACCGTATTCTCGCGCCATACATGAATGAAGCCGCGATGACTTTGCTGTCTGGTGAAACCATTGAGCATATCGACAATGCACTGCTTGATTTCGGCTTCCCTGTGGGGCCTGTGACCTTGCTGGATGAAGTCGGCATCGATATCGGTGCGAAGATCAGTCCAATATTGCTGAACGAGTTGGGTGAGCGATTCCGTGCACCAGACGTGTTTGATGTGATGCTGAATGACGGCCGTAAAGGGCGTAAGAGCGGTAAAGGTTTCTACCAATACAATGGTAAGAAAAAAGAAGTTGATAAGCGTGTTTATGGCTTGCTAGGTGTTGAACCGAAGAACCAGCTAAACGGTCATGAACTGGCGCAGCGCTGTGTGTTGATGATGCTTAATGAAGCGGCGCAATGTTTGGATGAAGGTGTGGTGAAATCTGCACGTGATGGCGACATTGGTGCGGTATTCGGTATCGGCTTCCCGCCGTTCTTGGGTGGCCCGTTCCGTTACATGGATCAGATTGGCGCGAAGCGTTTAGTGGAACTGTTGGAACAACATGAAGCCAAATTCGGTGAGCGTTTTGCACCATGTCCGCTGCTGAAAGCGATGGCAGCAGAAGAAAAACGCTTCTTCGAGTAATGCGCAACACGTAAATTAGCTAAATAACAAAAAGCCCCGATGTTCGGGGCTTTTTCGTATCACTCACCAGGTCTTTACGGCCGTTCTAATCGGTTGCGACGGAAGGCGGTAATTGAATCAATTTCGTGCGTTTCTTCTGGGAAGCATTGTCCTTGATGCGCGCCGCCACAACTGTGCATCACTAACCTATCAGCGGTACGCGGTTTGAGCTTGTCGACAACAAACTTAATCATTTCCGCGCGACTCATTTGACGAATTTCTTCGGCGACGCGACGACGCTGAGAAAACGTGCGGTCTTTGTTGCCAATGCTTATCCAGAGTCGCTGAGCGCGAGCGCGCAAGTTGGCATCCGGCTCTTCAATCTGCGCAATCAGGCCTTGTTTACTGGCTTGCCATTGCGCTTCACTAAGTTCCATCAAGACGAGGAAGAACGCATTGAGGAAATCATCAATGGCTTCCATTAGCTTGGTAGGCCCTACCTGTGGTGACTGCACATAAAAAATTAATCCAGGGTGGCGATTGAGCGGCATGTTGCCCGACCCAACCATGTACCCGAGTTGTTGCTTGGTGCGCAATTCATTGAAGAATATCGCTGACATCAAATGCTGCGCGAAGGTGTGCATGGCCACATCTTCCGCTTCTGTGCCGTGGCTTTGGTAATACACTAACACCGCGGAATCTTGGCTTTCACAATCGAGATGATAAGACGCACTGCCGACGTTGTTCAAAAGAACAAGCGGGCGCGTGGATTCTTGATAGCGTTGATTGTGAACGCGCAGTGCATCTTTGATGGTGTCTGCCAGTGCCAAGGTTTGTTGTTTCTGCCAATTGCCATAAACGAACATTTCGACATGCAGTTCAGACATGACAGATTGGACAAAGTCCGGAAGTTCAGAAACCTGCAACGGCATGAGCGCTTCAATCATTTGCTCATACGTCGGATTATTTGGCTGTAAAATGCCCGTCATCGCATTGTATAAGCGGCTAATGGGTTTGTTTTGCGTGGCGTTCTTCCAGCTTCTCAGTAATTGCGTTTTGATGATGTCGAAACGTTCTGGTTTGAAATCGCGATGGGCGAATTTCTCCAAGACTAAATTCATCAGCAGTGGCAGCTTTTCATTGAATCCACTGAGCTTAAGCGTGACACCGCCTTGGTGCGCATACAGGTTGTAATTTAATCCGGCCACTTCTGCGGGGTAGGCAATTTCGTTGATGGCCTCTAAGAGCATTTCAACACTGACGCGTGTTTTCACGATGTTCTCAACGGATTCGACAGCATGTGGGCTGTCGATAGCCACGTAAACGACCCCTTTAGGGACACGGTATTCCGTGTCCTGCAAATGCCACAAACAAAAGCCGGGCAGCTCCTGAATCTTCTCAGGTTGCTGGGTGTCTGGGGCTTCGAGTTCAATAGGGTCAAGATCATAACTGATATAAGGGTTGGTTTCCGGCAGGGTTAAGGTGCTGGAGATCAGTGCTGAGTGCCATTTTTCAAGCTGGCTCTCGGTAATGGGCTTAACGCTGTAAGGGGTGTCATACCAATTTGCTTGTCGGTCGTGCTTTCCGCCTTTCGCAATCAAAGTCAGTCGCATGTGTTCAGGCGACAAGTAATTGAGCATCTCTCGAATCAAGGCTTCATCAAACCCTTGCATCATATAATCGCCGTAGAGCGTGTCGTCTGTCGCGTAGTGTTGAAGGTTCAACACCATGTGGCTAACGGTGTCTAACGGGCGAGAAGGCTCTTGATAGCGAAACGCCATTTCTTGCACGGCGCGTTTTTCTGCATAACGCCAATCATTCAACCCTTGCTCTTTGATGAGGTTAATCGCTTGGAAGATATACATGACGATGGCGTCGATTTTGCTCAAGCCGATTTCAGTCAAACTGACACTGACGGTGAATTCGCGGAAATTGGATCCACTGATCCCGCCACCAGCAGACAGGTTGTTGATGTAGCCTTTGCTTTTCAGCATCGACATCACGCTGCCAGAGCCTTCATACCCCAGTAAGTGTGCAATGTAAGACAGGGGCTTGATGCGATAGTGTTTGTCTGTTTCAGGCAGCGAGAAAGCCATGGTCAGCTTGCGCACATCCTTCAAGGGTTCAATGGTGATGAATTGCTTTGTCTGCGCCTTGGTGACAAACGGAACGTCTGGGATGAAAGGCGCGAGATCCAAATTGGGGATATCTTCGAATACGTCACGCGCCAATACTTCCAGCGAATCTAGCGTGAAAGGGCCAGTGATGGAGGCTGTCATCAAATTGGCGCTGTAATGTTTTTTGTAAAAGGCGATCAGTTCATCACGCACGGTATTGCCTTCGCGATCGGCGAGGGTGTCAGCACTGCCGACCGAGAATTTCGAAAAAGGGTGTTCGGGGTTGATGGTCTCTTTCTGCACCTGGTAGATACGACGCACATCGTCTTGCAGCTTGAGCTTGTATTCGGAATCTACGGCGTTGCGTTCTTTATCGACAGCATCGGCATTGAACAGCGGTGCGGAGAAAAACTGCCCGAATCTATCCAACGCTTCATCGAAGTAATCATGCTGAATATCGAAAAAGAAAGAGGTGTTCTCGGTACCTGTCCATGCATTGTTGCTGCCACCGTTGCGGCTAATGAAAGATTGGAACTCTCCAACAACAGGGTAGCGCTCTGTGCCTAGAAACAGCATGTGCTCGAGGAAATGCGCCAGGCCTTCGCGATCGGCGGGATCGCAGAAGTGTCCAACATTCACGGTTAGGGCAGCAGCGCTGCGTGGTGCTTGCACATCTTCGATCAATAATATCCGTAATTTATTGTCGAGAGTGATGTGTCGGTAAGCACGATGATCGTTGGGACTTATTTGCACAAGGCACCTTCACTGGTAGGGGCAAGGTCTTAATTATGACCAGCGAAGTACATTGAGGCAAACATCTGTGCGCTTTATCGTTCCCGAATGCCGTAGAGACTGATAGCATTAACGAAATTGCAGAAACCAGCAGTATGAATATGCACATTTACATTATGCGCCATGGCGAGGCTCATGCCTTCGCTGCCAGTGATGAAGAACGTCAGCTCACTGAGTTGGGGGAACACCAATCTGCAGCCATGGCGAAATGGCTTGCAGGGCAGTTACCAACAGGCACGTTAGATATCGTGCTCGTGAGCCCTTACATCCGTGCGCAGCAAACATGGCAAGCCTGTGAGAAGCTTTTACCTGCAGCAACCAAAGTGCTGACAGATGAAGGCATCACGCCATACGGTGACAGTGAAGACGTCGCAGCATATTTACGTGCGCTTATCGCGGTTGATAAGCCTGATTCGGTGCTGGTGGTCTCTCACTTGCCGCTTGTAGGGTATTTAACCGCAGAGTGGTTGCCAGGTATGCAACCACCTATGTTCCCTACATCATCGATGTCTTGCGTGGAATATGATGTTGAGACCGACAAGAGTGATGTACTTTGGCTAAAAACACCGTCTCAAGTGATGAATGGTTAGTCAGTCGTAAGACGTGGTTTTAGACGCATTAAAAAAAACGCCCGATTGGGCGTTTTTTTGTGTTTATTTTTGCGTCTATATATAGCTTGGCGTTGGGTCAGTAAGCGATTAGCGCTCTGGAATTTCAATCAACACCAACAATGCGCCCGCTCCACCAAACTCTAAGGGGGCTTGATGGAATGCCAACACGTCTGGGTGTTGTGCCAGCCATAGGGGCGTTTTCTGTTTAAGGATGTGTTTGCCGATGCCGTGCATCACACACGCGCAGCTCACACCATCTTTAATACATGCGGCAATCAACGCGCCGAGTTCACGCTTGGCTTCCAGCTGTGTCATCCCGTGAAGATCTAAGAACATGTCGGGTACATAGACGCCGCGACGAAGGCGCTTCACTTCATATTTAGAGACCCCGAAACGTGCGTATTGCGTTGGGCCTTCTTCTTTCAGCAGTGGTTCAAATTCGTCAGAAAAATAAAACGAATGGTCACGTGCGGAAGAATCGGAAAGCTTCGCTTTAGATTGCGCGGCTGTCTGGCGTCTTGGCGGGTTTATGGTATCCTGCTGCAGTTTTTTAACGCCTTTCACCGCATCGCGGAACGCCGAAAAATCGTCGTCTGAGATCGGGGTTTTCTTACTCATAAATCAATTCCAAATATCGATAGGCGCATTGTACCCGAAAAGTGCTTAATGTCTCGCTGTCGGATTTGGAATTGTCTCAACACACAGCGCGGGCTTGTGGTGGGTGAAGGCGATATAGGCTAGTGGAGGCCATTTTGGACAAGATTATTGTTGATGAAGTTGTCAACGAACTACGTACGCTGCAAGACATGCTACGTTGGACGGTAAGTCGCTTTAACGCGGCAGGATTGTTTTACGGTCACGGAACGGACAACGCATGGGATGAAGCAGTGCAACTGGTGTTGCCAACCCTTTACCTGCCTATTGATGTACCAGCAGAAACGCGTCATTCACGCCTCACTACCAGTGAGCGTCACCGCATTGTTGAGCGTGTTGTTCGTCGTATTAACGAGCGTACGCCAGTGGCTTACTTAACCAACAAAGCGTATTTCTTCGGCCTTGAGTTTTTCGTGGACGAACGCGTTCTTGTGCCTCGTTCGCCAATCGGTGAACTGATTGAAAACCGCTTCGAGCCTATGTTGTCTGTTGAACCAACACGCATCATGGATTTGTGCACAGGCAGCGGTTGTATCGGTATTGCGTGTGCATACGCCTTCCCTGATGCAGAAGTTGACTTGGTGGATATCTCAACAGATGCGCTGGCAGTGGCTGAAATCAACATTCAAGATCACGGTATGGAGCAGCAAGTTTTCCCTCTGCGTTCTGATTTGTTCCGTGATTTGCCAAAAGATAAATACGACCTGATCGTGTCGAATCCGCCGTATGTGGATGAAGAAGACATGGGCTCCTTGCCTGAAGAATTCCGCCACGAGCCAGAATTGGGCTTGGCAGCAGGCAGTGATGGCTTGAAACTGATGCGCCGCATTATTGCGAATGCACCAGATTACCTTACCGAGCAGGGTGTGCTGATCTGTGAAGTGGGTAACTCGATGATCCACGTTGATGAGCAATATCCAGAATTGCCGCTGACTTGGCTAGAATTTGAGAACGGCGGCCATGGCGTGTTCATGATGACTTACCAAGATTTGGTGAGTGTTGCTGACGAGTTTGCTCTCTATAAAGACTGATTCAAACGGCGTTGACCGCATATAGACAAAAAGGCTGAAAACAACAGGTTTCAGCCTTTTTTGTTTTTATGTGCCACTTTATCGACATTTCATCAAACGATGCCTTTTACACGGCGAGTTGACCGCGACGGCGATAAAAAGCTTTTGCTTCTGATGCGCGGTTATGTTTCATTAACTGCTATGCAGGAATGACGAAACACATGCAGTCAGTAAGAAGACAGAGGAAGTAATGGCAGGCAATACAATTGGTCAAGTTTTTAGGGTAACCACCTTTGGTGAAAGTCATGGATTGGCGTTGGGCTGTATTGTGGATGGTTGTCCGCCAGGGCTTGAAATTACAGAAGCCGATCTTCAAGTTGACCTAGACCGTCGCCGCCCAGGCACGTCGAAGTACACAACACAGCGTCGCGAAGCCGACGAAGTGAAATTCCTTTCTGGTGTTTTTGAAGGCCAAACGACAGGTACGTCGATTGGTATGATCATCGAAAATACCGATCAGCGCTCGCAAGATTACTCAAAAATCAAAGACCGTTTTCGCCCAGGCCACGCCGATTACACATATCACCAAAAATACGGTGTTCGTGATTACCGTGGTGGTGGTCGTTCGTCTGCACGCGAAACCGCAATGCGTGTTGCTGCGGGTGCAATTGCAAAGAAATACCTCAAGCAAGAATACGGCATTGAAGTGCGTTGCTACCTGTCCCAAATGGGGGATGTAAAAGTCGAACAGGTTGATTGGGATCAAGTGGAACAAAACCCGTTCTTCTGCCCTGACGTGAACAAATTAGATGCGCTAGACGAGCTTATCCGTCAGCTTAAAAAAGAAGGCGATTCCATTGGTGCGAAACTGACGGTCGTTGCGAACAACGTGCCTGTTGGTTTAGGTGAGCCAGTATTCGACCGCTTAGATGCAGATATTGCTTACGCATTAATGGGCATTAACGCTGTGAAAGGCGTGGAAGTGGGTGATGGCTTTGATGTTGTGAATCAACGCGGCAGTGAACACCGTGATGCGCTGACGCCAGAAGGCTTTAAAACGAATCACTCCGGCGGTGTATTGGGCGGTATTTCTTCTGGCCAAGACATTGTTGCACATCTTGCGTTGAAGCCAACGTCGAGCATTACCATCCCTGGTGAAACCATCAATGTGGAAGGTGAGACTGTGGATGTGATTACCCGTGGTCGTCATGATCCTTGTGTGGGTATTCGTGCTGTGCCGATTGCAGAAGCCATGGTTGCTATCGTGTTGATGGATCACTTGCTTCGCCACCGCGCTCAAAACTCGGGTGTGACAACCACAACCCCTAAAATCTAACAGAAAGGCCCTAGGTGCGAGACTCGTAGGGGCTGACTAAAAGGAAAAGGGCTGGCAGTTTTAAACTGGCAGCCCTTTTCGTACTGTTCGCTTTTTCTAGGTCCTAGGTCCTTCTTTTCCTAGAACCTTTTGCTCTTCTTCCGCAAAGCTAAACACAGGCAAACGCCAACTGAATCTCACTGCTGCCATACGGAAAGCAAAACCCAACATCAGGGTAGACAAGGTTGCGGTGTTCTCGCTGATGCCAAATTGCTCGCCGTGCGTGATGAGCGCCCAATAAACCCAGCCTGCTAAAAACGCGACAGATGCATAAAGTTCTTTGTGTAACACCATAGGCTGCTGGCGGCAGATGAGATCACGCAATAAACCACCAAACACACCTGTCACCAGCGCAGATACCACACAAATCAATGGGGATAAGCCCATGTCCATGCCAACGCGACAACCAATTATGCTAAACGCAATCAAGCCGAGTGAATCAAGCCACACAAACAGTTTGTGGTTACGAGCAACCCATGAGGCAAGCCATGTGGTAACAATACCTGCGACACAAACGATGACGAGATAGTGCGGGTTAGCGACCCAACCTAAAGGATAATGACCCAATAAAATGTCACGCACCGTGCCACCACCGATCGCAGTAGCGCTTGCAACCAACATGACGCCAAACCAATCCATATTTCTGCGACCCGCAGACAGCGCGCCCGTCATGGCTTCCGCGGTGATACCGACAATGTACAAAGTAGACAACAACATGATGCTTATTCAATAAGATGCGTTTAAAGGAGAATGTGGCGCGATTGTAGGTGTGACAGCTTTCTCAATCCAATGAAAAGCTGTGAACTCACGCATGAATTAGATTCATGCTTTTTGGGTGTAAAACGGACATTTCACGCCATTATTGCAACGACAAGACCTGTTTTGGCAGGTACAATGCCGCCCGACTTAATTTGCTGTAACTGATTGTTCACATTTATCACGATGCAACACGACTATAACGACCTAATCCACGTTTTTAATCAAACGTTTATTGATTCCTTCAACACTGAATTATTACTCGGTGGGGATGAGCCTATTTATTACCCTGCGGATGCGGAACACCCAAAACATCGCATCATTTTTGCACGAGGCTTTTACGCTTCCGCGATGCATGAAGTGGCGCATTGGTGCATTGCGGGGGATGAACGCCGCTTATTGGAAGACTATGGCTATTGGTATCACCCTGATGGCCGCGATGAAGCAACACAAGCGGAATTTGAAAAAGTAGAAGTGAAGCCGCAAGCGGTTGAATGGATCCTTTCCGCAAGCTGTGGTTTTCGTTTCCAAGTTAGCTGCGATAACCTAAGTGGCGCTGAATCAGACCGCGGTGGGTTTACCGCAAAAGTGCGCGAGCAAGTGCTTGTGTATTTGCGTGATGGCATGCCATCGCGTGCAAAGACCTATTCAGACGCACTGAGAACGTTTTATAATCAGCCTCCTTTGACTGCATCCGATTTTGACGCCTGAGAGACAATATGATCCAAGAATACGAAGAAAAAATCCTCGACCTGATTGATGCCATGGTAGATACCGCGACAGATGATGAGTTGTTCGCCAGTGGTTATCTGCGTGGTCATATTTCTCTCGCAGCTGCTGACTGTGAACAAGACGGGATTGAAGATTTGGATGCCTTGAAGGTTCGCGTTGATGGCAGCTTGAAAGACAATGCCAATGAGTTAACCCCGAGCGACCAAGTGCTGGTGGCTAACTTGTGGTCATCATTGCAAAAGAAAGCGAGCTGAGCGTTCATCTGCGGACATAGAACCCGCACATGTTCCAATGAGAAAAGGCGCATTAAGCGCCTTTTTTGTGTCTGCAATGCCGGGTTAAACGACGCATCGCCAGCGAAAATAGGGTCACGCGAATTAGAGCGCTTTCCCTTTCAGCAGTTTTCGCACCCACATGCGGCCCGGGTGCAGTGCATTCAGCACGTCTAGAGGTAAAGGTAGCGGGTGTCCGCTAAGCTGAGATGCCATCAATTCGCCTACGATAGGCGCAGACGTTAGGCCGCGCGAACCCAATGCCAGCATGCTGTAGAGGTTTGGATACACGGGCACATCTGCAGCTGTGTCTTTGTTGTCACGCAGGTTGCTATATTGCGCTGCAAGGCGTTCAGAATCACACACGTCGCCAACAAACGGTAAATGATCGCGACTTGCACAACGCACACCGACGCGGCCTGCACCGTGGTTCGTATCAACCTCATTCGGCCAGTCAGCTGAAATACAATTCACCAAACGTTGTTTGTTGTCTGCTTGATCATCCATTTTGAAGTCTTGTGATGCATCATTTCGCCCGTAACTTGCGCCAATACAATGCGTGTCGTTCTTTGGGTTAACGGGCGTCAGGTAGCCGTCATAACACAATACAGTTTTCAGCCCTTTAAGGGTTGGCGTGGTATTGATGTGGCTTACCTGCCCACGGACTGAGTACGCAGGGATTGCTGCAGTCTGTTCAAATTGTGTGAATTTGTGCCCGTTGGCGATCACCACGGTTTGGTGCGAAAAAGTGCGTTCTTCAGCGGTTAGTTGCCACGCCGTGCCATCGTGCGCCAATGCCGTGATTTCACGATTGAAGTGGCTCGTCATAAGGCCAGTGGCTTCTGCTTTAGCAATTAAACCTTGAGTCAGTTGCTGTGGACATAGCCAGCCCCCGAGTGGGTAACTGACCCCCGCATGACCGGTTTCTACCTTGGTTAACGCCGCGGTTTCTTCTTTGCTCAATGCGGTAATTAAGGTCTCAGGGAATCCGCCTTTGAACATTTTTGCCAGCTTGTCTGCACTTTTCTCATCCCACCCCAGTTGGGTCACACCACACCAATCGTGATCGAATGCCACAGTCTCTGCTGCTTGTTCAATAAATTGACGTGAGAACAAAAAGGCCGGTGCAAAGAAACGAGGCAGCGCGTCATCATTGCCGTTCAGTAAAGGATAAACTGCACCTTGGCGGTTACCAGAGGCTGCAAGTCCAGGCTTGTCGTGTTCGCAATAGAGTGTGACTTGCTTGCCGCGACGTACAAGGGACAATGCCAGTGTTGCACTTGCTACGCCGCCGCCAATGATGGCGATGTCTGATTGGCCTGAAGAGGTGTTTTGTTGCGGGGTGAGACGCTTAAACCAAGGTGCCTGAAGGCCCGTTTGTTTGCGCTCCTGAATGGAACCGACGAGCATGTCACGCTTGGTACCAAACCCTTTTGCTTTCTTCATGGCAAAGCCAGCATCAATCAGGCCGCGACGTACAAAGCCTGCCGCCGTGAAGGTGGCAACCGTACAACCTTGTTTAGCCAGGCGTGCCATGCCATTAAACAAGTCTTGGCTCCACATCTCTGGGTTCTTGCTTGGGGCAAACCCATCAAGAAACCAGCAATCCACAATACCGTCATCGGATGTCCACACTTGTGGCATACAGTCTTTGATGTCGCCGAACCATAGGTCGAGTGTGATCATGCCTTCAGCAAGGATGAGGCGGTGACAGCCAGGCACTGCCGCAGGGTAGTGCTTACGAAGTGCATCTGCATAACTGGCCAGTTCAGGCCACGCTGCATGAGCCTTTTCGAGGTCGTGTTTGGACACGGGGAATTTTTCAAAACTGATGAAATGCAGCTGATTGGTAACGGCATCCGGATTTTCGGTGATGAACTGCTCAAACCATTGCCAAACGGCGAGGAAGTTTAACCCCGTACCAAATCCTGTTTCAGCGATGACGAAGCGGTCTTTATCTGTTTCTTCCCAACGTGCAGGCAATTGATTTTGTTGCAGGAACACATACCGTGTTTCTTCCAGTCCATTGGCATTGGAAAAGTAAACATCATCAAAGTTGTCTGATACGGGTGTACCCGAGTCATTCCAATGAATTTGGGCGTGTTCAATACGAGGGTGGGTCACAGGTTAACCTTCATGTTTATCATCAGTGTCTGGGCGCGGATTCTACCTTCAAGCGTGGTGAAGATACAGATTTAGGCAAATTGAGCGCTGTGGCATGGGGTGAAAAACGTGCGAGGTCAGAGGAAGATGCGAGCATGGTTCGGTTTCGAACTGAAATGAATACATGTTAGTTGCCAGACATTTATGCTGTAGCATGCACGTTTGGTAATAACGTCAATCTCGGTGCAGCACAGGTACAATGAAAGCTGACCACTTTGTAACTTTAAAACCGCTATCATCGGTGCGAACTTGAAGTGTAGGAACAAATGATGAAACGAGCCGTAATTACAGGTATGGGAATTGTTTCCAGCATCGGTAACAACGTTAAAGAAGTGCTGGAGTCATTGAAGGCGGGTAAATCAGGGATTAGTTTTTCCCAGCAGTTCGCAGACATGAAACTACGCAGTAATGTTTGGGGCGATTTGAAGCTGAATCCAGTGGATCATATTGATCGCAAGAAATTTCGTTTTATGGGTGATGCTGCAGGCTTCGCTTATCTCTCAATGGAACAAGCTATTGAAGATGCAGGTCTGACTGAAGACCAAGTCTCTAATGATCGCACAGGTCTGGTTGCAGGCTCTGGTGGCGCATCTTCCATTAACCAAGTAGCAGCAACAGACACCTTGCGTGAAAAAGGCGTAAAACGTGTCGGTCCTTACATGGTGCCTCGTACCATGTCTTCGACTGTTTCTGCTTGTTTGGCAACACCGTTTAAAATCCGTGGTGTGAACTACACCATGAGCTCTGCATGTGCGACCTCAGCACACTGTATCGGCCACGCGGTTGAATTGATTCAACTGGGTAAGCAAGACGTTGTTTTTGCAGGTGGTGGTGAAGAGCTAGATTGGTCTTTGACCATGATGTTTGATGCGATGGGCGCATTGTCGACCAAGTACAACGACAACCCAGAACATGCTTCACGCACCTATGATGCAGACCGCGATGGTTTCGTTATCTCTGGTGGTGGCGGCATGGTGGTTATCGAAGAGCTTGAGCATGCGCTAGCGCGCGGTGCAAAAATCTACGGTGAAGTTGTGGGCTATGGCGCAACCTCTGATGGCTACGACATGGTCGCTCCATCAGGTGAAGGTGCTATCCGTTGTATGAAGATGGCGATGCAAGACGTCGACCAAATCGATTACATCAATACACACGGTACCTCTACCCCTGTGGGTGATGTGAAAGAACTCGGCGCGATCCAAGAAGTCTTTGGTCACAACAGCCCTGCGATTTCAGCAACCAAAGCGATGACGGGTCACGCATTGGGTGCAGCCGGTGTTCACGAAGCGATTTATTCAACGCTGATGTTAGATAACGGTTTTGTGGCTCCAAGCATTAACATTGACAACCTTGATCCAGCAGCTGAAGGCTTGGATATCGTGACGGAAATGCGTGAGCAAGAGTTGAAGACAGTGATGTCTAATAGCTTTGGCTTTGGCGGCACTAACGCGACGTTGGTCATTAAAAAATACGAAGGCTAAGCGATTTCGCTTTCCTGACGAATTTCCGGGACGTTGGCCTTACGGCCTACAACAGACGCGGGTTTTGACCGATGAGAGCCGGTCTCTACCTTTCAGATCCTGGATTTTACCCGGCTACGGCCGGGTTTTTTCGTTTTAAGTCGCCGTAAAAACCGTCACAATACAGATATACCCAAGCAACCTGTATCCAGCATCTTCAGGTTGCTTGGGTATATGTTGTTCGGAGAAAGAGAAGATCACGTGAATATTCTGATTGATGAAAACATGCCTTATGCGGCAGAACTGTTTAGTAAACTTGGCACCGTAACAGCCAAGGCAGGGCGTACCTTAACCGCCGATGATTTGATTGATATTGATGCTTTGATGATTCGCTCGGTCACCAAAGTAGATGAAGCGCTGTTAGAAAAAGCCAATTGTCTCCGCTTTGTGGGTACAGCCACGGCGGGGACGGATCATGTCGATGCCAACCTTCTTGCCGATCGCGGAATCTATTTCACCGCTGCGCCGGGCTGTAACAAGGTCGGGGTTGCTGAATACGTGATCAGCGCACTACTCGTGTTAAGCCAGCAACAAGATTTCACACTCACAGACCGTAAAGTTGGCATCGTCGGTGCAGGGCAAGTAGGGAGTTATTTGTCGAACTGTCTGGCCGCCTTGAATATTCCTTACATTCTGTGTGACCCGCTAAAACAGGCGGAAGGTGATACGCGCCAATTCCATTCTCTGCAAACCTTGTTGGCTGAATGTGATGTTATTACGACCCACACGCCAATCACACGCAATGGCGAGCACCCTACACATCACCTTATTGGTGAAAAAGAGTTGGCATCGTTGAAACCAAACAGCATTTTGATCAATGCGGCGCGTGGCCCTGTTGTTGATAACGATGCGCTAAAGGCAGCGCTGAAAGCTGACAAACTGACCGCCGTGTTAGATGTGTTCGAGTTTGAACCCGAAGTCGATCTCGAATTGTTGCCTCTGCTCGCGTTTGCAACGCCACATGTCGCTGGGTATGGACTTGAAGGGAAAGCGCGCGGCACGACCATGATTTACAACGCTTACTGCGAGTTCCTTGGCAATCAAGAAGAGCGCGTCGAGGCCTCGTCGTTGCTGCCTGTTGCGCCTATTCCACACGTGAGTTTGAGCAAAAAGTGGGATGCCGCAGATCTGATGGCGCTTTGCCAACTTGTTTATGATATTCGTCGTGATGACAGTGATTTCCGCCGAGCAATGGCTGACGTTGCTGAGCAGCGGACAAGCTTTGACCGCTTGCGTAAGAATTACTGGGACAGACGCGAGTACAGTGCGATTACAGTAGCGGGCGATGCCGCGTTTGGGGTAGAGTCGCTCGCTAAATTAGGTTTTACCGTAGAGGAATAAACATGACAGAAGAATTTGATGTTGCATACGACGTCGCTGTATTAGGTGCAACTGGCGCTGTAGGTCGCACCATTATTGAGGTGTTGGAAGAGCGTAAATTCCCTGTGCGCAAACTTTACTTGCTAGCAAGTGAGCGCAGCGCCGGTGAAACCATTCGCTTTAATGGCAAAAGCCACCTGGTGCGTAATGTTGAAGACTTCGATTGGAGTCAGGTGCAAATCGCCTTATTTTCTGCGGGTGCTGAGCTGTCAGACCGTTATGCGCCAATGGCAGCTGACGAAGGTGTTGTTGTTATCGATAACACCTCACGTTTTCGCTATGAATATGACGTTCCTTTGGTTGTGCCTGAAGTTAACCCAGAAGCCATTGCTGATTTCCGTAACCGCAACATAATTGCGAACCCTAACTGTTCGACGATCCAAATGTTGGTGGCGTTGAAACCCATTTATGACGTTGCAGGTATTGATCGCATCAACGTCGCGACATACCAATCAGTGTCGGGCTCAGGCAAAAAAGGCGTGGATGAGTTAGCGGGCCAAACCGTTAAATTACTGAACAGCCAAGAAGCAGAACCAAGTCTGTATAAAAAGCAGATCGCGTTTAACTGCATCCCACACATCGATGAGTTCATGGATAACGGCTACACCAAAGAAGAAATGAAAATGGTGTGGGAAACCCAGAAAATTTTAGGTGATGACACCGTTGCGGTAAACCCAACGTGTGTTCGTGTGCCTGTTTTCTATGGTCACGCTGAAGCGGTGCATATCGAATGTCAGCAACCGCTTGATGCGACCGAAGCGATGGATATTCTGTCTCGTACGGAAGGCATTGAAGTGTTTGCCAATGAAGATTACCCAACGCAGGTAAAAGACGCGACGGGCAAAGATCATGTCATGGTTGGCCGTGTTCGCAATGATATTAGCCACCCGAATGGTCTGAACCTATGGATTGTTGCTGATAACGTGCGCAAAGGCGCAGCGACCAACAGCGTTCAAATCGCCGAAGTGTTAATTCGCGATTACCTCTAAATTGCGTCGCCTTTGCGATTCCTCGCACGGGCAAACTCAAGAAAAAACAACCGGCACCAGTGATCTGCTGCCGGTTGTTTGATCACAAAACACAGTTTTATCTCTTCTCACTACAGTTTTCAGCTGGGCTTCCGATATAGTTAGGGAAATAACCATCAAGCCTATTTTTTCTGCCATAGAGGAATGCGGGCAGTGTCTGACGCAGATTTTAATAACGTTATGAAGCGAAGCCTTTTTTCATCATCCATCAGCCGTCGTCTCGGCAAAACGCTTGCCGTTACGTCTTTGTTGCTGAGCGTCATTGCGACGTTTTCTGTGCAATCGGCGATTCGCATCATTGGTCCTCAAGAAGAGGCCCAACCTCAAGCAACGTCTGAACCTTTGTCTCGTACGACGACTACGTCAACGCGAGGTCGCAGTGCCGTGGGCCCCACCCGCGATAGCGACACGCTTTGGTCCATTGCCTCACGCTACCAGCCAAACCAGTCTGTCAGTGTGTACCAAACCATTGGTGCCATTTTCCGCCTTAACCCGTCCGCTTTTGAAGATGCCAATATTCATGGGTTAATGCCGGGCAGTACCTTGGTGATGCCTTCTTTGGCAGAGATTCGCCGTGAAAGCACTGATGATGTTGCTCAACGCCTTCAAATTGATCAGGCGAGAAAAGAAGCACAACGCACGGTGAATCGTCGTCCGTTGAGCGAGCAAGTGCCTGCGCCGACACCTAAAGCCCCTGTAGCACCTACGGTAGCACCAATGCCAGCACCAGAAACGGCAATGGCAGAAGACAAAAAATCGATGATGGACGACGCCAAGTCTAAAGAGGCGATGGCTGACACCGATGGTGCAATGTCAGATAAAATGGCTGACGCTGGCGAGAAAATGACGCCACCCAAACCGGACATGATGGGCGTACAAGATCAGATCAATGAATCTGATATGCAGATGGGTAAGTTGGTTGAAAGTAACCACATCCTCAAGATTCGTTTGGCTGAAGTTCAAAACGAACTGTCAGCGCTAAAAGAACAAATGACCGTTGATCAGGAACTCACAGGAGAAATCAAAGAGTTCTTAGAGGTTCAGCGCGTGCGCCAAGCGAAAATGGAGACCAAAGAGCCTTCATTCCTTGAAACGCTCATGAATAGCCCGTTGATGCTCGCAACGGTAGCCATCATTCCAGCGCTTCTCGTGATTGGTGCGGCCGCCTTTATCATTATGCGTCGTCGTAAAAGCGACGATGCGGAAGAGCCAGAAGGCCTAGACGGCGAAGTGCCAGATGACATGAATGTCATCATGGTGCCTGAAGTCGAAGACGACACCGATGAGTTAGTGCTTGAAGACGATGAGCTTGAAGTGACTGATGACACTGATGCCGATGATCTCTTCGGTGACGACAGCATGTTTGATTCTGAATTGGATGACATCAATTTGTCTGATTCACTTGAGCTGTCGGAAGAACCTGAAGAATCAGGCGTGTCGATAGACGATGAGTTCGAAGCAGGTTCAGACATCTCTCTCGACGATGACTTCGATGCGAGCTCTGAATTGAATGTTGCTGCAAGCAGTGACGACGCTATTGGCCTTGAAGACATGGAGCGTGCGCTCGATGAAATGGCCGATAACGAAGAAAAAGAACTCAGCCCTGATGAAGCCCTCGCGGCGGCATGGGAGCAATCACTGGCCGGCGGCGATGACGGTGATGTAGATGATATCGATGCATTGCTAAATGCTGAGCAATCTGGCGGTTCTGATACAGAAGAAAATACCGCTGACGATTCTCCAGACGACATTTTAACTGATGACGATCTCAATGACGCCTTGTTCGACAAGGTGCTAGAGGGTGAGCCTGAAGTGGACTTGTCTCAAGATATTGATTTATCGGATGACGATGCTCCTGTTGCGGCTGAAGCGTCAGGCCAAGATGATATCGATGATATTTTCAGTGCTAATGAAGCGTCAGGCCAAGACGATATCGATGATATTTTCAGTGCCAATGAAGCGTCAGGCCAAGACGATATTGATGATATTTTCAGTGCCAATGAAACGTCAGGCCAAGACGATATC
>NZ_MDAG01000035.1:166149-368178 GCF_002876705.1 Enterovibrio norvegicus
GACGATATCGATGATATTTTGAATGCCACTGAAGCATCAGGCCAAGACGATATCGATGATATTTTGAATGCCACTGAAGCATCAGGCCAAGATGATATCGATGACATACTTGGCGAGACAGAGACCCTGCTTGATGAGTTGGTCGACGACGTTGACGAGAACGGCGAGGCGATAGCATCTGAAGAGATCGACGATAGTGATGATCTCTCTATCGCGTCGGACAGCGATGATGTCGACATTTCAGAGTCTGATGCTTTGCTTGATGCGTTCCTCAATGGTGACGATGACGAAGATGCATTGGACGAAACCGCGCTGCTTGATGAATCGGTGGATGACGACGATCTTCTTGACGACATGCTTGGCGAATCCGCGGATGATGAAGAGGTTGATCTCGGAGAAACCGATGTTCTGCTTGATGAGCTTCTGGGTGACGATGATCTCGACGATGAGAGTGCTGTTCTAGACGAACTGCCAGAAGATGGCGATGACTTACTGTCACTTGACGACGAAGACCTGCTATCAGCGTCTGATGACATATCATCTGACGACCTTTCCTCGTTCGATGATCCATTAGACATTGATGGGGTGACGGACTCTGCTGATGATGACAACACGACATCAGAGGATACTGACGAAAAAAAGTCTGAAGAGACGTTAGATGCTGACACCTTGTCAGCCCTTGATGTGATGGATGAACCGAGCGAATCGGATGATGTTGTTGAGGCGCCACTCGAGACGTCTGTTGATGAAACGCTGGAGAGTGATGAGTCGGCCGATGAGCTTTCAGCATTGCTGGATTCTGTTGCAGAAGACGAGACAACGGATGAGCAAGCTGATGCTTCCTCCATTGATATCGACGAATTGGACGCACTGGTTTCTGATGGTGTTGAATCTGATGAGGTTGTTCCAGAGGCGTCTGAGACCGAAATGGGTCTGCTTGATGATGTGCTTGAAAAGAGCCTGGACGAAGAGAGCGTCACTTCGTCAGAGCTTGAAGACACCGTTAATGTCGATGAAGAGGATATCGCGGGTTTAATCGCAGAGGATGAGTCTGTTGAATTAGAGACCGAACCCGATGCATCGGACAGCGATTTAGCGTTACTGGATAGCCTGCTTGATGACGTCGATGATTCTGACGAAGAGCAGCAAACGGAAGAAAGCGAAAAAGCGGTTGAGTCTGCTGGTGATACAGAGCCATTGGAAGTGCCGGCCTCAGATGCAGAGCTTGACGTTGCAGACGACGATACGCCGCTAGACCTGTCTGATTTCCCTGAGTATGACGAAGAAGCTGCGCTGGCTGACAGTGAAGCAGACGCGCCAAATGCTGAGCGTGAATCGACAGCGCCTGACGCTTTAGCCTCAGATGAAGAGCAAGATGCATCAGATGATGAGTTCGACCTATCATCACTGCCTGAATATACGGAAGAAGATGCCGCGGCTGAGTTCGATGTACCTTCTTCTCGTAATGATCTCGATGTACCGACCTCTTCGCTTATCGAACAAGCCCTGCGTAACAATGACGTTGCGGTTGAAAGTGAGAATGAAGTTGGCGTTGAAGATAACGTCTCTGCACCTTCTGATCTTGGTGACACTGACTTAGGTGAAGCTGACATAGGCGAATCCGATTTCGGTGCGACAGAAAATCACACCTTAGCCTTCCCGCCTGTTGACGCCATCAGCATTGATGACTTGGGTGAGTTTGACGAAGAAGATGCTCTCGGTGCAGCGCTTGATGAGCAAAGAGAGTTGGATGAGGCTGTTCCACCGAATAGCCGTAGTGAGTTCTCACAACCGAGCGCACCGCAATCTCTGGCAATGGAGATGGATGAGCTTTCTTCACTTGAAGATGACGCGCATCAAGTCGCGGGTCTTAACATGGATGCCTTACTCTCTGAGTCGATGGACGATGAGCCGATGGCATTGAATGACTTTGAGACGGACAATGACTTAGCAACGTTAGAAACACTAGAAACGGATGACGAAACCGGCTTTGACTCTGACGACCTGTCTTTCCCAGATGACGAGAGTGACATCTGGCAAGCCGAAATGGAGCCAGAGCCTGAGCTTGAAACGGAAGATTGGTCTGAGCAACCCGAAATCCTTGGCAATGATGTCAAAGACATGGATTTGGATGGTGATCTTGAAGGGTTGTTGGAAGACGCAGAAAGTGAGTTGATTGAAGAGTCTTCATCAGACGATGCTTACATCAGCATTGAAGAGCTAATGAAAGATGATGGCTCACCACAAGATGATCCTGATACTGTGCCGATGGACCTCAATGTGGGGTTAGATGATTTCCCCGATGTATTGGGTGACATTGAACCTTCTGACGTGGACAGTAGCGGAGAGGCGGCCACCAATATGGATCTCGCCAAAGCTTACTTGGAAATGAACGATGTGGATGGCGCACTTCAATTACTTGAAAAAGTGATGAGAGGTGACGATGCGGCACTTAAAGCTGAAGCCAAACAGATGATTGAGAATCTGAATTAAACACGCTCATTTTATAGCGATTGAAAAAACGGCAGGTAACCCTGCCGTTTTCGCATTTTGAATGGGTGTTCTTTTTCATCGTTGTTAGTCTACGGGTCATTGTCGCTGCATATTGGGTAGGTTTGGGTATAATGCGCAGCTTGAAATTGATAAATCAGTAATGCAGAGACAGAAAAATGAGAATTGCCCTGGGTGTGGAATATGATGGTGCGCAGTACTTCGGCTGGCAGCGACAGCGTGAGGTGCCCAGTGTGCAAGAGCATTTGGAAAAAGCCCTAACGAAAATCGCGAATGAGCCGATTGAAGTGCAATGTGCAGGTCGAACAGATGCTGGCGTGCACGGCACGGGTCAAGTGGTGCACTTTGATGTGAGCTGCGACAGACCCATGCGTGCATGGACGATGGGCGTTAACACGCACCTCCCTGATAGCATTGCAGTGCGTTGGGCAAAAGAAGTGCCTGAAGCGTTTCATGCGCGTTTCACCGCAACGGCACGTCGTTATCGTTACATTATCTTTAATAACGCATTGCGCCCGGGCATTTTACGGCACGGTGTGAGTCACTATCATGGTGACCTTAATGAAACACTGATGAATGAAGCGGGGCAGTACCTGCTTGGAGAGAATGATTTTACGTCTTTTCGTGCCGCGCAGTGCCAATCGAATTCTCCTTGGCGAAATATCCATCATTTAAATGTGACTCGACAAGGCGCATTCGTGATCATAGATATCAAGGCGAATGCTTTCGTGCATCATATGGTACGAAATATCACAGGAAGTTTAATAGCTGTTGGCTTGAAAGAGCAAAAACCTGAATGGATAAAATGGCTATTGGAAGCAAAAGATCGCAACCTTGCCGCCGCTACGGCAAAAGCAGAAGGGTTGTACTTGGTTGAAGTGGATTATCCCGCCGAGTATGCACTGCCTAGTTCTCCAGCGGGTCCGCTGTTTCTTTCTGATTCAAAGTGATTTTTTTATAAGGTGTGCCGATGCGCACCTTGTTTTTAATGTCACGTAATTCACTGAAAAACGGACGTAATTCACGAAGAATTACGCCAGATCATCTTGAATCACACATAGTGGTAGAAATAATACGGTGCGTACACTGTGTGAGAAAGGCTAGACAAAAAATAGGTAGTACCAGTTTTTTGTCCAAAGTCTTAACAAGTTGTGTTTTAATTCTTGGTTGAATTCGTAGAAATCTAGGCCACTTGCCGCTAATACCTGCCCTCGTCATTTAGCACTTTCAAATGCAATAGGGACGCAACGCAGGCAAGTGCTCCAAATGAAAAGGTCGTTCATGAGCTGGCTTGAAAAAATTCTTACAAAAAGCAACATCGGTTCTTCAAGAAAGGCGTCCATTCCTGAAGGGGTATGGACCAAATGTTCTTCTTGCGAACAGGTGCTTTACCACGCTGAACTAGAGCGCAACCTTCAGGTGTGTCCTAAGTGTGACCACCACATGCGTATGAGCGGCCGTCGTCGCCTTGAAACCTTCCTAGACAAAGATAACCGCGTTGAGTTGGCATCCGATCTTGAACCTAAAGATTTGCTGAAATTCCGCGATTCTAAAAAATACAAAGACCGTATTTCTGCTGCGCAGAAGTCGAGCGGTGAGAAAGATGCACTGATCGTCATGAAAGGTGAGTTACTTGGGATGCCAGTGGTTAGCTGTGCGTTTGAGTTTTCGTTCATGGGCGGTTCAATGGGCGCAGTTGTTGGTGCGCGATTTGTTCGTGCGGTCGAACAAGCGATCGAAGACAAGTGTGGCCTTGTGTGTTTCTCTGCCAGTGGCGGTGCGCGCATGCAAGAAGCATTGATGTCTCTGATGCAAATGGCTAAAACCAGTGCAGCCCTTGAGCGTCTTTCGAAAGAAGGTTTGCCGTTTATCTCTGTACTGACTGATCCAACGTTCGGTGGTGTGACGGCAAGTTTCGCGATGCTGGGCGACGTGAACATTGGTGAGCCAAAAGCGCTTATCGGTTTCGCGGGTCAACGTGTTATTGAGCAAACCGTGCGTGAAAAACTTCCTGAAGGTTTCCAGCGTAGTGAGTTTTTGCTTGAACACGGTGCTATCGACATGATTGTTGATCGCCGTGAAATGCGTCAACGCATCGGTGGTATGCTCGCTAAAATGACCGGCCATGAATCCCCATTGGTGGTGTCTGTTGACAAGCCATTGGAAGGTGAGGTTGTCGAAGCTGAACCGGTTGATGAAAATACCGAGCAGTAAACGGTATTGAGGCAAGAAGTACGCTATCGCAGCACAGCTTCAAACCTTCACGTCTAAAAAGAGCGCCTTATGGCGCTCTTTGTCTTTTAGCTGATATGATTGATGTATTACTAGCTGTAGTAGATTACTGATGTCAGAACATATTTCGCCCAACGCAAACGCACCACTTTCTGAGTGGCTGGCGTATTTAGATGCGCTGCATACCAGTGCGATTGATTTAGGGTTAGACCGCGTGTCAGCGGTTGCTCAAAAAGGCCAGCTTACCAAGCCTGCTCCGACCGTGATCACGGTTGCGGGGACAAACGGTAAGGGTTCGACCTGCGCCATTGTTGAAGCAATATTGCTGAAAGCGGGCTACAAAACAGGTGTATATAGTTCACCGCACCTTATTCGTTATAACGAGCGTGTTCGTATTAACGGTAAAGAATTGGATGACGAACGCCATTCAGAGGCATTTGCCGCCATCGAAGCGTTGCGCGATGAAACGAGCTTAAGTCTGTTTGAGTTCGGCACGCTTTCAGCGCTTTGGCTATTTTTGGATAACCACGTTGATGTTGTGATCCTTGAGGTTGGTCTTGGTGGGCGTTTAGATGCCACCAATGTTGTCGACCACGACGTTTCGGTTATTACCAGCTTAGCCATCGATCATGTTGACTGGCTGGGGGATGACATTGAAGTCATTGGCTTCGAGAAAGCAGGCATCTTCCGCACCAATAAGCCTGCTGTGTGTGGCCAACCTGAGCCGCCGGCAAGCGTTGCTGCTCATGCTGATGACATCGGTGCACAGCTGCATCAAGTGGGTTATCAATTCGACTACCAAAAAGAAGGCGACGTCTGGCATTGGCAATGCGGCGCATTTGATTTGCGTGACCTTCCTGTTCCGAATCTTCCTCTTCCTAACGCAGCAACCGCGTTGATGGCGTTGGGCCTATCTGAATTAAATGTCACCGATGAGCATATTGTTGAGGGGCTTGCCTCGGTCAAGCTTGCTGGCCGTATGGAGCGCGTCTCTGAGTCGCCATTGGTACTGCTTGATGTGGCGCATAATCCGCATTCTGCGGCATACCTCGCCGCTCAACTGGCTGAGCTTAAAAAAGGAAGTGACGTTAAGGTGCATGCGGTGGTCGCTATGTTGCATGATAAAGATATCACCGCCACGCTTGAAGAAATGAAAGCCGTGGTTGATGTATGGTATCCCGCATCTTTGACTGGCCCTCGAGCGGCAACGGCGTCGCAATTGGCCGAACATTTACCAGAACATGTTATCTGTTTTGATTCTCCGACGGTTGCTTTTGAGTCTGCAAAAGCTGCACTTAATGGGGTTTCTGATATGGTGATTGTGTTTGGTTCCTTTTATACCGTCGGTGAAATCGCCGATCTCCTATCTAAAGCGGAGTAATTGTGGCAACTCAGTTTCAACATCGTTTAGTCGGCACGCTTGTCTTGGTCTCTCTCGGCGTTATTTTTCTCCCAGACGTCTTTGATGGTGAAAAAGCACATTATCAAGAAAATTACGAAGCGATCCCGCTACGTGAAGAGTTTGATACTGAATTACTCACCGCGCCCGTTGAAGCGCCTGAAGATGTTGAAGCCTTCATGCCGCAAGAGCCCGTGACGGTGACGATAGATGAACCTAACGAATCTGATAATTCTGAACCAGCTGCTGTTGCGCAGGTTGAAGAGTCTGCCCCTAAAGCGGGTTATCAAGATTCAGCTTGGATCATTCGTCTAGGCACCTTTAGAAATATAGAAAATGCAAAAAACTTGGTTTCAACACTTCGAGGCAAAGGCTACCCCGCACAGCTTATGCCTAGAGATGTGAAGCAAGGTGAGCTCGCGCGCGTGGAGGTTGGCCCTAATGTGTCGAAAGACAAATTAGAGGCAATGACTGCAGATTTGGAGTCTTTGACCGGTTTGAAAGGTCAACTGCTTAGATTTAACCCACTCAACCCTTAAGAAAACGTTTGCGTCGTCATTTTTTCTGTTAAAATGCGCGCGAATCGCTCAGATGAAATAAAGAATGAATTGGATTGATTACGTCATTATCGGAGTGATCGGCTTCTCAGCATTGATTAGCTTGGTCCGTGGATTTGTGAAAGAAGCACTGTCGTTGGTGATTTGGTTTGGTGCTTTTTTTGTTGCCAGCAATTTTTACCCACAATTGGCTGCTTATTTTTCGAATATTCAGGATGAAATGATTCGAAACGGGGCTGCGATTGCAGCGCTGTTTATTGCCACCCTGATAGTTGGTGCCGTCGTGAACTATGTCATTGGACAATTGGTCCAAAAGACTGGCTTGTCAGGAACCGATCGTGTTCTTGGCGTGGTATTTGGAGGGATTCGTGGTGTGCTTATCGTCGCTGCACTCCTGTTCTTCCTTGATGCTTTCACCAGCCTTCCTGGCGCCAACGAGTGGAAACAATCACAGTTAATCCCTAAGTTTGGGGTAGTGATTGAATGGTTTTTCTCGTATTTGGAGCAAAGCTCCAGCTTTTTGCCCAAAGTGATTTAGGGCTCCCTCTAGCGTTACAAGGAACTGCAAACATGTGTGGGATTGTTGGAATTGTAGGTGAAACCTCGGTTAATCAGTCGATTTACGATGCGCTAACGGTGCTTCAGCATCGTGGCCAAGATGCCGCGGGCATTGTGACTATCGATGACAACCGCTTTCGTCTGAGAAAGGCAAATGGCTTAGTCAAAGATGTTTTCCAACTCAAGCATATGCAGCGCTTGCAAGGAACAGTAGGGATAGGGCATGTGCGCTATCCCACTGCGGGAAGTTCAAGTGCATCAGAAGCGCAGCCTTTTTATGTGAACTCTCCTTACGGTATTACCCTCGCTCACAATGGAAACCTTACTAACGCTAATCAACTTCGTGAATCTCTTTTTGCTCAAGACCGCCGTCACCTAAACACCACGTCCGACTCTGAAGTGCTTCTAAACGTCTTAGCGCATCAAATTGACAAAGCAAAGTCGCACCCTGTTACCGCCGATGATGTGTTTAACGCTGTGCGTTCAGTGCATGAGCAAGTGATGGGTGCATATGCGGTTGTTGCGATGATCATTGGTCATGGCTTGATCGGTTTTCGCGACCCTAATGGCATTCGTCCTTTGTGTTTAGGTAAGCGCAAAGTGAATGGTCGCGATGAGTACATGCTTGCTTCTGAATCTGTGGCTCTTGATGCGGTGGGTTTTGATTTTGTGCGTGATGTTGCGCCAGGTGAGGCCGTTTATATTACGCTTGATGGCCAGCTATTTACGCGTCAATGTGCGGCTACGCCGTCTTTGTCGCCATGTATTTTTGAATTTGTTTACTTCGCCCGCCCTGATTCCTTTATCGATAAGATTTCGGTCTATGCGGCTCGCGTAAACATGGGTAAGAAGCTGGGTGCTAAAATTCGCCGTGATTGGGAAGACTTAGACATTGATGTGGTTATCCCCATTCCAGAAACGTCTTGTGATATTGCGTTAGAAATCGCTCAAGTGCTTGATAAGCCGTATCGTCAAGGCTTTGTTAAGAACCGTTATGTTGGACGTACGTTCATTATGCCGGGTCAGCAACAGCGCCGTAAATCGGTAAGACGTAAGCTGAACGCTATTCGATCCGAGTTCAAAGACAAGTCAGTACTGCTGGTGGATGACTCTATCGTCCGTGGTACCACGTCAGAGCAAATCATTGAGATGGCACGTGAAGCCGGCGCAAAACACGTCTATATGGCATCTGCAGCCCCTGAAATCCGTTTCCCGAATGTGTATGGTATCGATATGCCAAGCGCAAACGAGCTGATTGCTCACGGCCGTGAAGTGGATGAGATTGGAAACATCATTGGTGCTGATGGACTTATCTTCCAAGATTTGTCTGATTTGGAAGAGGCGGTTCGTGAAGGTAACCCTGATATTCAACAGTTCGAAAGCTCAGTGTTTAGTGGTCATTATGTAACGAAAGACGTCAATCAAGAGTACCTCGATTACCTTGAAAGTCTTCGTAATGATGATTCGAAAACAGTTCGCGAGCAACAGCAAGAGCTGGCGAACCTTGAGATATATAACGAAAGCTGATTTCAGTGCTTTTGCTAAAACTGGCCAAGTTCTAAATGGCTAGTGGCTGAAGTATAAATTGAAAAAGCGCAGAGAAATCTGCGCTTTTTTGTGTTTGGACAAATGTGTTTTTTGAGCTGTGTGCTTGCCGTCAATTCATGAACATTGGGCCGAAGCCAACATTCCACATGATGACTGAGCTGGCGAGAATCGCTACCATCAGTACCAGTCCGCACGTCACAACGGAGCTTGCGTAGATAAAGCCTCTATCTTCGGGTATGTGCATGATGATGGGCACGCCGGTGTACAGGAGGTATACCGAATAAGCCACCCCAGCAAGCCCTACCAACATAATAAACCATACGACAGGGTACAGAGCTGCTAAGCCAACCATGAACACTGGCGTTGCTGTGTAAGCAGAAAGCTCGAGTGCTTGTGTATATGTAGGCTCAGAACCGAACGTTCGACTCATCCATAGTGTTAAGTAAGCGAGTGCCATAACGCCGGTGATCAAGGCGAAATACATGGCAAAACCTATTATCAGGGCACTTTGCGAGGTCAGGAAAATAGGATCCCCAACGCCGATTTGCCAACCAAGGTGGACGCTAGCGTAATAAGCACAAATGGGTGGAATAAGCGCGATGATGGCAATGTGACCAAGGCTGCTTCCTGTGCCTTCGTGACGGTCGTAAATTGTCTGCCATTCTTCTTTTGGATGTGTGTAGAGGCCGAGCAAATGTCCCAAAATCATAGTTACTCCTTCCGAACATTGTTGTTGTCGTGAAGTAGCACATCAAAAGATGCATCACTGCGAGGTATTGGTACTAAATCAGTCAATAAGATCGATTTACATACCTATAACAATTAGCTCTGCGGACGATGCTTAGCAAGTTTTATAGTACAAAACTTAGTTGATTTTTTAACCACTTATCGTATTTGGGACATTTGCGGATGGCGGTCACATTTTTAATGTGTTCTTTTGAAAATACTCAAGTGTAAAGTCGATAAATGCGCGCAATTTTTCCGGTAAATTACATTTATCATGATACATCAGATAGATATCTCTAGGGTTTGACGTCCAATCAGAAAGAACTTGAACGAGCTTTCCTGACGCAATGTCTTGATTCACGAGAACATCTGGCATGAGAGCGATGCCTAATCCATCTTTGGCGGCAGTTCTTACAACGCCTAACTCGGTGGATTCAATCCGCCCTTGTGTCGTAATACTGAGTTGTTGCCCCTGAGAGCTGGTTAAACGCCAACGTCTGAGCGGGTCACCTTTTAACAGTTGGTGGGCATCAAGCATCGTAGCGTCAGTTATAGGGGCTTGATTGGCAACGTACTGAGGGCTTGCGACGAGTATGTCTTTCACACATTGGAGTTTACGAGCAATCAGTGAAGAATCTCTTTGAGGGCCAATACGAAAGAATGCATGGCGTTCTTCACAGTGATCTGGCGATGCGTCATTGGAAAGTGATAAGTCGAGCTTGATCTCTGGGTACTGCAGAAGAAATGCATTAAACAGAGGGTGGAGCAGCTTAGTGGCTATGTTGGAAGGCGCACTTATCCGTAAGACACCTGATGCACCCTTACAGCTCTCTGAGAGTGTCTCTGTTGTGGTGATCAATTGCTCCAGCAAGGGACGACAAGACTCATAGAACGAATGTCCAGCGTCAGTAAGTGATAGCCTTCGTGCATCTCTATGCAAAAGACGAATCTGAAGGTCGTCTTCAAGCGCTTGAATTCTTCGTGTTAACGTCGCGACAGGTATGCCTGTTTTCTTTGATGCTGACGTATAGTTTCCGTTTTCCACGATTAAACGGAACAAATTTAAATCATCTAGTTTCATTTGATTTCACGATCTTGCGATGGCCTTCACTGAAAGACACTGAAGGTGTCATTTCAAATTAACATGCGGGACTTTTCGTTGTCTCATATCAAGAAAGCGTTATTGTGATGTGTAAACATGGATGCATATTTACGCATAAGAAGTTTTCAACGGTTCGTCTATCGCCTTAACTTTTTTCTTTTGGGTATACATCGTCTTAAGCACATTGTGTATGGGTTTTCTACTTACGGAACAACGCCCCGTGCTTTTTCAATCTATCCTAAGAATAAAGATATCCCTTTCCTTGGCAAGCATTACAAGGAGCGAGAAAGCGAATCCTATTTAGGCAGGAGAACAAACAGTGTTAGATGGCAAAGAGGTTCTCATTGTTGAAGATGATCCGGTGTTCAGCAAGATCATCGCAAGTTTTCTTCGTCATGAAGGATGTGTAGTTAGAGAAGCGGAAAATGGTTTAGATGGATTGAAAGCATTGAGAGAAGGGATCCCAGACCTTCTTCTGAGCGATCTCTCTATGCCTGTAATGACGGGATTAGAATTCGTTGAGGAAGTCAGTCTTGAGTATCCTATGCTTCCTGTCATCGTCATCTCAGGCACAGGAGGCATGTCTGATGTCGCCCAAGCTCTACGATTTGGTGTGAAAGATTTCCTCATTAAGCCTATCGACGACATCATGGTGGTCAAATCGGCCATTTTGTCGGTTCTGGAAGAATCAGACAGTTGCACAACCTCGGATACTGATTTTTCCCAGCAGTGGTTCAAAGTGAGCCAAAACGCTGAGCAGCCTCTTACTGAGGAACTCAAGTGGCACCTCGATGACCTATTAGATAACCCGGGCAGTGCACGTGACTTGCTGATGGGGTTGATGCCTGAACAAGATTCCCAACAGGGTGACTGGCGCCTGTCTTACCATTCGCTTCAATCGGCTGATTCTAATCCAGTTGTCCTTGATTATATGTGGATGATGGATGGCAAAATGGCGTTTTACATGGTCGACAGTGGTTCAGCTGGCAAAAATGGCACAGCCACGACACTGATGATTCGGGCCTTTTTCAACGAATACCTTCGATCTCAAGATGCTGATGAAAGAGGCTTCATTCACCTTGTTCATCAGATAGAGCACGCAATCAAGAAATCAACATATGCCAGCCCAATCAGAGCGATGTTTGGTATTTTGAATGCGTCAGATAATCAACTTGATGTGCTGTCCGCTGGCTTAAACGCAGTAGTGGATGGAACGGGCAATGCGGTCATTGTGAAGAACGATTTCTTACTAGGAATAGATGCAGCAAGCACCCAGTTTCAAGCGATAGACCTTTCAGGAGGAAGCGTTCGAGTTTCACTGAGTGAAGTTGGCTTAACCAGTTTTAGCCTAGATATACAGAGACTTACCGCCTAATCAGCATTTGAAGATGAAACAAATAGCCGCTGCTCATGCAGCGGTTTTTTTTGTGCGTAAAATGAGAAGTTCAATGTTTTGCGAATGAAAACATGAGCCAGTGCAGACAAAATGACCAGTCACTGAGACTGCGCTTGATGCGAGGTTTCGAGCCTAATATACTCATGAGTTGCATCGCAAAGACGATGTAACATCGAATTGGCTAGAAAATCGGCGAGACGCATAATGAACCCATGGTATCTGCTCTATTGTAAACGCAGCGAGCAACAACGCGCAGAGCAGCACTTAAAACGTCAAGGCGTCGATTGCTATTACCCTCAAGTTTCTGTTGAAAAAATTCGACGCGGAAAGCGTTCCTCTATCTTAGAACCTCTCTTCCCTAACTACGTGTTTGCTTCGTTTGACCCTGAGAAAATTTCGTTCACAACAATACGCTCTACGCGTGGTGTTGTTGATTTTGTTAGGGTTGGAGCAAAGCCTCAATTGGTGCCCTTAGACCTTATTAAAAACCTGATGGTTATCGAAGACAGTGATGATCAACGAGAGCGTCTAAGTGAAGTTTGGAAGCATGGAGATGACATCGCTATCTCGCAAGGGCAATTTGAGGGTATGGAAGCTATCTACAAAGAAGCCGACGGAGAGTTGCGGTCGATTTTGATGATTAACTTGCTCAATAAGCAGGTTGAAGTCTCGTTAGAAAACGGGATTTTGGATAACAAATAGGGCTTTCATTAGGCCTAAAAAGATGAATTTTCGTGCTTTGGGGACGACACCCAAGGGCGGTAGCGTACATTGCAACTTTACCCAAGTCGATATCGTAAAAGTGTGGGCTATATGTTTTTAAGACTAGAGAAGAGCTTTACGTATGATAAAAGATAGGAAGATTAGAATAGCTGTTGTGGGTTGCGGTCGTATTTCCAAAAATCATTTTGGTTCCATCGAAAGCTTATCGAGTGAATATGAGCTTGTTGCTGTCTGCGATACTGATACTTCAGTTCTTAAAGCACACCGAGAAAAGTATAAGGTCCCAGGCTATAGCAGCATAGATGAGCTTATACATAATGAAGACTTAGATCTAGTGACACTATGTACACCTAGTGGATTACATGCCACTCAAACTCTAAAAGCTGCTGAAGCTAAGATAAATGTAATTACTGAAAAACCCATGGCGACAAAATGGGAAGACGGTTTGTCTATGGTTAGAAAGTGTGATGAGGAAGGCGTGAAACTATTCGTTGTAAAACAAAATCGACGAAACTCCACATTACAACTTTTAAAACGAGCTGTAACAGATAAACGTTTCGGCCAAATCTATATGGTACATCTGAATGTTTTCTGGACCAGACCCCAAGAGTACTACGATCGAGCTAAATGGTCAGGTACTTGGGACATGGATGGTGGCGCGTTTATGAATCAAGCTACTCACTATGTAGATCTACTACATTGGCTCATTGGACCAGTGGAAACGGTTCACGCAATGACCTCAACTCATCGTGATATTGAGGTAGAAGATACAGGCGTTGTAAATATACGATGGAGAAATGGCTCATTAGGATCTATGGCTGTTACGATGTGCACTTATCCAAAGAATTTAGAAGGCTCTATATCTATACTCGGTGAAAAAGGAACTGTTCGTATAGGTGGTGTCGCAGTTAATGATATTCAAGAATGGTCTTTTGAAGATAAGCGTGAGTATGATTCAGAGATAGAGGGTGCAAATTATCAAACTTCATCAGTATATGGCTTTGGGCATCCTCCATACTTTCAGAATGTTGCTGATGTTTTGCGCGGGAAAGCAGAGGCGGAAACAGATGGTAGAGAAGGGCTAAAATCATTGGAGTTATTGATTAGCACTTATCGCTCAGCTAGGGATCATAAAGAAATACACTTACCACTGAATCTATAATAATTGGTAACACTAATGACCACAGATAATTTAAAAATTGGTATAATTGGATTAGGCTATGTTGGCCTTCCTCTAGCAGTAGAGTTTGGGAAGAAATATCCTACAATTGGTTTTGATATTAATGAATTGCGAGTAAAAGAGCTTGAAGAAGGTTCAGATTCGACACTAGAGTGTTCACCAGAAGAACTAAGAGATTCAAAATTACTCAGTTTCACTTCTCAGCTTTCTAATATAAGAAATTGTAATTTCTACATAATTACTGTGCCTACTCCCATAACAGATGATAACTCTCCAGATCTGACTCCACTAAAAAAAGCTTCTGAAGCAATTGCATCGGTTATTTCTAAAGATGATATAGTTGTTTTTGAATCGACTGTATATCCCGGCGCCACAGAAGAAATATGTATTCCTATCATAGAGAAGATTTCAAGGCTTATTTTTAATGTTGATTTCTTTGTAGGTTACAGTCCTGAGAGAATAAATCCAGGCGATAAAGTTAACAGGCTGACCACAATAAAGAAAATAACATCAGGGTCTACGCCTGAAATAGCCAACTATGTTGACAGTGTTTATGGTGAGATTATTGATGCTGGAACTCATAAAGCTTCCTCTATAAAAGTGGCTGAAGCAGCAAAAGTTATTGAAAATACTCAGCGCGACTTAAATATCGCTATTATAAATGAATTCGCAAAGATATTTAACCGTCTAGATATAGATACTGAAGAGGTTTTAAAGGCTGCAGGAACAAAATGGAATTTCTTGCCATTTAAACCAGGGTTGGTTGGTGGGCATTGTATAAGCGTAGATCCATATTATTTAACCCATAAAGCTCAAGAGGTTGGTTATAGACCGGAAGTCATTCTAGCTGGTCGAAGAATCAATGATGGTATGGGAGAGTATGTAGCCACTCAACTAGTCAAAAAGCTTGCAAGTAGAAAAATACATATTGATGAAGCGAAAGTATTAATTATGGGCTTCACATTTAAAGGTGATTGTCCGGATGTTCGCAATACTAAGATTATCGATATTGTAAGAGAGTTAAAAGACTACAATATGACTGTAGATGTCTTTGATGCTTGGGCTTCAAGAGAAGAAGTTCGTGAGGAATATGGCATATCTCTAATCGAAGAACTTCACGAAGGTAAATATGATGCAATTGTTCTCGCTGTAGACCATAGCGAAACCAAATCCATGGGGGTTGAGGCGCTAAGACGTTTGGGGAAAGAAGAGCACATACTTTATGATGTAAAGCACGTTCTTGGCTTAAACGAGTCTGATATGCGCTTATAGTAGAAAACTATTCGAACCCTTTTACAAAAATAATGAGGTTAGTTGATGAGTTTCTATAAACATGAAACTTCTATTGTTGACGATGGAGCTCAAATTGGTGAAGGTTCACGGGTTTGGCATTGGGCCCACGTTTGTAGCGGTGCAAAAATTGGGCGTGGCGTTTCGCTAGGTCAGAATGTTTTCGTCGGCAATAAAGTCCTTATTGGGAACAATGTAAAAATACAAAACAACGTATCAGTATATGATAACGTCATATTAGAGGATGGTGTATTCTGTGGTCCCAGTATGGTATTCACTAATGTCTATAATCCTCGTTCTTTCATTGAAAGAAAGAACGAGTATTTAACCACTACAGTACGTAAAGGGTCGACTCTTGGGGCTAACTGTACGATCGTTTGTGGTGTTGAGATTGGTGAATATGCCTTGGTTGGTGCCGGTGCTGTTGTTAACAAAAGCGTAAAAGCTTTTGCGTTGATGGTTGGCGTTCCAGCAAAACAGATTGGTTGGATGAGTAGGTATGGAGAACAAATTGACTTACCACTGTCGGGATCTGGTATCGCAATATGTGAACATACTGGGGAAAAATATGTGCTTAATGGCGACAAAGTTTCTTTGTTTTTAGAGTAAAATTTCATGCATTTTATTGATTTAGAATCACAATATAAGCACCTAAAAAGTAAGATTGATAAACGTATTCACGACGTGCTAGATCACGGCCACTACATAATGGGGCCGGAAGTAAAAGAACTTGAAGTTGCTTTGTCGGAGTATGTAGGAGTTAAGCACACGATAACTTGTGCTAACGGAACTGATGCGCTTCAGTTAGCGTTGATGGCTTTAGATGTTGGTGAAGGGGATGCAGTGTTCTGTCCCACATTCACTTTTTTTGCTACGGCTGAAGTAGTTGCCTATGCAAAAGCTACTCCTGTATTCGTTGACTCCGATGAGCGCACATTTAACATATGTGTTGACGATTTAGAAAGGCAAATAATAAACGTTATTAAACAGGGGGGACTTAAACCTAAAGCAATCATCTCTGTAGATTTATTTGGTCTACCTGCAAACTATGAGGAACTACAAAAACTTGCAAGTAAATATAACTTGAAACTCATAGAAGATGCTGCTCAAGGTTTTGGTGGTTCGATAAATGGCAGGAAAGCGGGGAGTTTTGGAGATATCGCGACTACAAGCTTCTTCCCAGCTAAACCTCTAGGTTGCTATGGTGATGGTGGTGCTATATTCACTAATGATGACAATCTTGCTGTATTAATAGAATCCTATCGAGTACATGGAAAAGGTTCAGACAAATACGATAACGTAAGGATTGGATTAAATAGCCGCTTAGACACAATCCAAGCGGCTATTTTGCTTGAGAAACTTGCAGAATTTCCGATTGAATTAGAAAATCGAAATATAGCTGCAGAGAATTACAATAAAACACTTTCTGATAGATTTATAACGCCATACATACCTGATGGGTATTATAGCTCTTGGGCTCAGTATACCGTAGTTTCTGATAACAGAGATATGGAAATGAAAAAGTATGCAGCTGAATGTATTCCAACGATGGTTTACTATAGAACATGCATGCATATGCAAACTGCATTTAAATACTTAGGGTATAAAGAGGGAGACTTCCCTGTGGCCGAGAAGCTTTCAAAGCAAGTATTTAGTTTGCCAATGCATGGATATTTATAAGATATAATGACTGATGTTAAAAGAAGTGTAAAATCTTTTATTGTTTCAATTTTGAGACATGCGGTGCGCATGTCTCCTTTTTTCGTTAACTTAGGATATGCAGCTAAGATAGAAATTCTGTCTGTTATTTATAATGAAAAGACTGGTGACAATGATAGATTACATGATTTAAGTACCTATCAAGGTCTAGGGAATAATTATAATCAGGCACTTAATGGATTAGGTGACTCGAAACTAGGCATCCATCTAAAAAAGCAGGCTTGTAAGACAGCAACTAGAAGAAATAAATACCCCTCATCAAATGGCAGCATCCTGTTTGCTACAAGAAGTTGGCATTTCATTAATCCTCTCTATGATAGTTTTAAAGAAAAGAAAGTTGATTGTTACAAATATGACATTAATGATTTTGATTCGCTTTTCTTTAGAGACAATGAAATAAAAAATAAATCTAAGTATCACAGAGAAAAAGCATTTAAAAACCTAGGTATAGCGTTTATAAAAAAACAAGACTATAACAAAGAAAATCGAAAATATATGTCTGATTCTTTTGACGACTATTATAGGAAATCAGACGTGATATTTGTTGATTGGCTTAATCATAATACAAATTGGGTAATTGAAAACAGTAGCGCGGATAAAAAAATAATTGTCAGAGTTCATTCTTATGAAGTGCTTTCTTTCTTTCCGGCAACAATAAATTTTGGAAGAATCGATGGCTTGATATTTATATCCCATGGAATTCGAGACATGTTCTTTGAAATGTGGGGTTGGCTCGTGCCGGAAAATATTCATGTGGAAGTCATAGATAATATAAGATGTCAAAATCGTATTAACCCTTCTCTTATTGAGTCGAATGTTAACCGAAAGAAAATAATCGGTATGATGCAGTATGCTCTACCTGTTAAAGGATTTAGATTTGCTTTTGAAGTTTTTAAACGAGTCTATGAAAAAGATAATGAATTTAAACTTGTAGTGTGTGGTCAGACATTAAATGAAATAAAATCAAAAGAGAATGATTCACTACTAGAAGAAATCAGACTTCTTCCTAAAGGAACAGTTGAAGAATTAGGGTATATTTCGGAAGTTGATTCATTTTTTAGAAGCGTCGGGTATATGTTGTCTACTAGTGAAAGGGAAGGCTCTCACGAATCAATTATTGAAGGAATGGCTTACGGATGTGTGCCAGTAGTTAGAAGCTGGCCTTTGCTAGCTCCTTTTAATGGTGCTCAAAGAGCATTTCCCATGTGCCAAGTTATTGAAAATGTAGATGAAGCAGCAAAGTTAATATTAGATTCTGTTAATAACTACGATGACATCAGCAATAAATTTCAACAAGAGTCAATGGTTTACTTTAGTGAAGATATCCCCAATAAATACTTAGAATTTATAGAAAGAGTCAGGAAAGAATGAGTGCACCTAAAAAGAAAGTATATTTCCTTCTGAGTTCAGAAGCTTACCTTGAACCAATATCCGGTGATAGAATAAATGAAATGAACATCATTAGAGCTATGCTGGGGGAGTATGAAGTATATTATAATGGTGTTCTTGTAGAGCCTGAAGACAAAGCTTTCGGTGATAAAGAACGTGTTATTCATACTCCTAAAGATGGAGACTATGATCTTATTTACATTCGAAATAATAAACAAGTTTTTCTAGATTCTCCTTCACCAAAACTTTGGTTTGCCAGCCCATATAATAAGGAATGTTTTGAACAGGCAGACGGCATCGTATGTATGACAAAACCTTGGAAAACTGCGCTTGAGAAATACGATAGTAGTAAATATGACTACTTTCAGGCGACGTATCCAGAGGACATGCGGGCACCTGAAATATGTATTTTATTCCCTCAGGTTATTGATGGCTCGCATTTTATAGAAGTAAATAAGAAAGAGAAAATTGAGCAGGTGGTTGCCCCTGTAAGCTTAAAAAATAGACTAATTAAGCTCTTTAAAAAGTCTCATGAAGAAAAAAAAGTCATACGCCACTTTGGTCCAATAAGACCTTCGAATTATCCTTATCAAGTTATATCCGCTTTATCTAACAAAGAAATCTCTATTAAAGTTCAAGCAGAGTGCGTAGGCGCCGGAAAAAAAATTAGCATACCTAAACAAATTGTCAACGTGCCTAGAATACCGCAAGAACAAGTGGCAGATATGCTACATTCTGCTGATGCTATTTGGTACAACCAAGATGCTTCCGGACATATAGCTGGGTCTTTAAAAGTTTTAGAGGCTATGGCTGTTGGTGTTCCTATTCTACTGCCGCGCTATGACGCGAGGGTTGATGAATTAGGCGAAGATTATCCATTTTTTTGGGAACTTGAAGATGGTACCTCTATAAAAGATGGCAATCAGAAGGATTTTCTTGATAAGCTAAATAAAATCACTTCGATAAGTCCAGAAAAGAGAGCAGACTTAAAGGTTTACTTAAGAAAGCGGGCGTTGAGGCATTCTAAAGAAAATGTAGCCAATATAATTAATGATGAGTTAAACTATTTCTGGGAGCGTTATAATGGATAGTCTTCCTAAAGTTTCAGTTATTACCTTTGCCTATGTTAGCGAGAATAATGGAAGATACCCCCTATTAAGGGAGTGTATTGAGTCAATAAGAGATCAGCAGTATCCAAATTATGAACATATCATCGTTGATGATGGAAGTGATAAAGACTTGTCACATCTTGTCGAAGAATACCCTAATGTTAAGTATTATAAAAAACCAGGTACGGGTATTATAGCCTCAACATATACATTCAATCTTGGTCATGAACTAGCTACTGGAAAATATTGTATTTACCTGCCTTCTGATGACCTACATGTAGAAGGGGCGATCATTAACCTTGTTGAGGCTCTTGAAAAAGAGCCTCACGCTTCGATGGCTATTGGGAAAGCAATATACGAATATATAGATGGTCGTACTACTACATGGTCTCCTGATAAAGATAAGATAGAAAACCATTTACATGAAGGTAATTATGTCAATGGTTGTGCTGTCATGTGGAAGCGCTCAGACTCACTTTATGACTGCCTACCACCAAACTATACAGGGTTCTGTTGTGACTACGATCTTTGGGCGACCATAGCAAAACTCGGTAAGATAGTTTATCCAGATTCCGATGTGGTAAAATATAGACATGTAACCGACTCGACGAGAAATAAAACGCGTAGCAGTTTTATTGTGAGTCCAAGGAAAGAAGATAAAGGCTTTTATCAATACTCAAAAGAAAGTCGAATAGAGTTTGTTAAGTTAAGGTGTCATCAAGGTATCGAAAGGCTTTCTAGAAGTAAGAATAAAGAAGCGCCTGACTCTGCCACTAAGCGAGTAAGCTTAAATGTGGAGTTCCCTATGAATTTAGCTAAGCATCTTAAAAAAAGAAACTGGGATGTGCTAGACAATTACTTTGAGAAAAATAGTGATATATACTCTAAACTGAAAATCGAACTCAAAAATCACAATGATAAAGTTATATTCGAAAATTTAAATATTTCCTCTTGCTGTTTGATACGCCAACTACATAATAATGAAAAAATATATATATCTAGTGATTTCAGTAAAGATGGTTGGATAGTTGATTATCTTCCTCTCCCTAATGTACAGGGTGTCGTTGAAGACAATGATAAAGTTAATTATAAACTATCCAGTTATATAGGGCTGTAAAATGTCGAATGTTAGAATTATCGTAGATAAATATGTTGTCAAGGAAATATCTGAACTGACAGATATTCATGGCCGATTGATCGAAGCTCCCTATGAATTTAAAACGCTAGCTAATGTAAGTGATTTTTCGATTGTTTTTAATACCCAGGATAGCGATTGGATAGTTGATACTACAGAGATAGTCGCTGTAATTTTTGCAAAGCGTAAACCCGAAAATTGGTCACCCTCGTCGAAAATCACCTTATGTCTTTGTGACAATCCAAGAGATGTATATGCTTACATTATGAATGTAGCGCTGGAGTCCACACGAGCATCGTGGACTAGACGTGATCAAATTAGTTATGTCCATCCAAGCGCTAAGATGCATTTTTCGGCACAGTTGAATACAAATGTATATATAGATGAAGGTGTAGATATTGGTGCAAATTGCTCTGTGGGCTTTCAAGGGTTTGGTTTTGGCAGACTAAATAACCTCGGATATCAACTCGTACATACCGGGGGAGTTTACATAGGCAAAAATACTAAAATCAGCAACAATGTTACCGTTGTATCTGGTACTTTCCAAGCGACAAATGTAGGCGAGAATGTACTAGTAGATGATCATGTCCACATAGCTCATAATTGTCAGATAGGTGACAACTCAACATTAACTGCTTCAACAACTTTATCAGGGTCGGTCACTATAGGTAGGGGTAATTGGTTGGGGCCTAACAGTTCTGTCATCAATGGTGCTAGGCTGGGCGAAGACGTTTTCGTTGGCATAGGAGCTTGTGTCACCAAATCTTTTGAAGGTGGAGTTATAGCTGGAAATCCTGCTAAAAAACTACGAGTAGAAAAATGATTTTTAATGCAACTAAGAGGGCACTATTTATCTCCGCTCATCCTGATGATACGGAATTTGGGGCGGCAGGCTTGGTACGAGTTCTTATCGAAAGAGGTGTAGAGGTCTATCTAGCAGTCTTGAGCAATCCTGTTGAATCTCTCCCTGAAGGAACTGATTCCCATAAACTTCTGAATGAACAACGGGCGTCTGCGAAGATATTAGGCCTTAACAAAGAGATATATTTTTATGACTATCCAGTAAGAAAGTTTTCTTATTATCGTCAAGAAATTCTCGAAGACCTCATTAAGCTAAGAGAGCTAGTCAAACCTGATATAGTGATTACAAGTTCTGAAAATGATTATCATCAAGATCATAATACTTTGGCCTGCGAAGCCATTCGGGCTTTTAAGCAATCTACTTTATTAGGCTATACACATCCTTGGAACACAAGAAAAGTTGTTGGCAACGTGTTTTTTGAGCTCACAGAAGATAATCTTCGAAAAAAGATTGAAGCCATTTCAATGTTTGAAAGCCAATCTCAGAGAAGCTACAGCCAGCCTAATGTGATAGAGAGCCTAGCTGTTGAAGCCGGTATTGCCTCCGGTTTTCGTCATGCTGAACGTTTTGAATTAGTAACAATGAGTGTGAAAAATGACAAATAAAATCCTACATATAGTTGGAACCAGACCTCAATACATCAAATTGTTCCCATTGTGGACTGCGATCGATTCTGATAGAAGTATCATTCAGGAAATTTATGACACTGGACAGCATTATGACAAGAATATGTCAGAAGAACTGATCAAAGAGTTTGGTTTCCAAAATATTACGTATGGAAATATCGCTGGGTACGGTCCTGAAAAACAAATACCAATGATGATAGAGAACATCTGGAACAAGTTGGTATCATTTAAACCTGATTATGTGTTCCTTTATGGCGACACCAACTCCACTCTTGCTGGGTCAATTGCTTGTGCAAAGTTAGAAATTCCATATGGACATTTGGAAGCAGGCGTGAGAACCGAAGAGCATGTGGGAATTCAGGAAGGCGTTAATCGCAAGGTTGCTGACCATCTAGCGAAGCACCATTTTTGCGTTACCAAGTTAGACTACAACAATGTTTCCAACGAGGGTTTACCATCTGAAAGAAACCATTTAGTTGGAGATCTGATGTACGACGCATTCCATATCATGAGCGACCGACTGGGTGATGTAAAGGACGTGAATGATAGAATTCTGGTTACTATCCACCGAGCAGAGAATGTGGATGACGATTCTCGTCGTGGTTTGATCATAGAAACACTGGTCGAACTCTCAAAGCACTCTGAAGTTATCCTTCCATTACACCCTCGCCTGCGAGCGAAAGCTTCTGTTAATGAACTCGCTTTACTAGAAAGTAGTCAGGTTAAAGTCATCGAGCCATTAAAATATTCCGATGTAATCAAGACACTAAAAGGCGCAACTGGTGTTGTAACAGATTCAGGGGGCCTTCCTAAAGATGCTGCTTATGCAGGTGTTAAATCTGTAGTACTGAGAGATGATCCAATTTGGAAAGAACTCCATCATCAAGGATATATTCATACAGTTGATGCGTTAGATGAAATGACTGCGCCGTCGCTAAAGGACTATTGTATGACCATGCTCGATGGCGCTATACCCCCTTATCGCAGCGAGATGTCAACAAATAAAATCGTTGACATCGTAAAAGCTTACTTAGATACCAAATAGGAGCATCGATGTTTTTTCAGTACTCCAATCTCGTAGGAGATCAAGAGATCCTTCGCAATGTAATGGTTGATGAAAAGCTTTTAAATGGAGTTAATGGTTTTTTGTTTAGAGAGATAATTAGTGACTTCTCATTAAAGCAATGCGAAGAACTATCACCTGCACATCCAACAACAATTCTAGCAGCTTCGAATTCTTATATGACCGAAAATTCGGGCAACTTGCATCAAGTCATAGAGAAAAAAATATTTGTGTTTGATGATAAAACGCCTCTATTGCACCCTCGCGAGGGATGTATTGAGTATATTGATGACGAAAGTATTCCTTTAAGCAAAAGTGAGTGGCGCGAGAAGATAATAACTAATGATAAAATAGTTCTTGTAAAAAACTCAAAAATTGTAGATGGGCTAGCTAACTTCATTATTGCAACGAGACTACCTGTCAGAATTAAGAGGAAGATTCTGTCTCGAATACCTATGTCTGTTAACAAACTAGAAAGGGAAATTGAACGAGATGTTGTGTTTATTCCTTTCGGTACTGTGAAATTCGTCGGTGATAGAACACTCTCTAATAAGCTAGTGAGAAAATGTCTTCTTTGTGGTATTTCTGTCGATGGAATACCAGCATCGAGGAAGGAAGTACAGAATGATGCCGAGCAAGCTGTAAGAGAATTTAAAGAGAAAATACTTCAGTACGTATAATGAATAAGTATCTAAGCAAAGGAGACTATGCAGCATTTATTTCATTGATGCATCTGTCTTATCTCTTGGTTAAGGGCGCTTCTAATAAGGAGCGTTCTTCATTTTTATTGCTAGTGGGAATATATATCGCTTCTATATTTCTCCAAGGTTTCGCTATTGGCCTTTTCTATTTTGGTGTACAGCACTATATTGATGCGACAAGTTCAGGCTATATAACCCGTATTCTTTCATATATACCTTTCGATTTTACTAAAGTCGAGCAGTTGGTTATTTCGCTGGCACCTGCGATATTATTTTTGGTGCTAAGCTCTAAAGTACTTTCGGTCAGTAGGGTTGGTCTCTCCAGGCTAGTTCTAAGATTGAGAGAAAGCCTTTTAGAAAAATATAAAAATTCAACTCAAATTGTTAGTTGTGAAAGCGATGAAACTTTCTATAAAAGTATGGATGGTACATTTGGTGCGATGAGAGCCTTGTTTCTCAATGCGTTTGTATTTGCACAAGCTCTAGTTTCGCTCGCTGTACTCACTTACTTTGAACCAATATTAGCTTTTTTTAATGTTTTCTTTTTGATTTGCTTTATGTTTGTTCTAACTAAAGTGAAACAGAAAAAAACAGGTGGATCTGATAAAAAAGAATCACAAAAGGACGCAATGGAAGCAGCGGCTGAAGCAGCAGCTGAGATGGAAGGCGTTGGCATATCTTCAAAATCATTCGAGCGATTGGAAAGAATGAGAATTTACGGCAGAAATGCGACTAATATTGTTCTTTTTAGCTCTGTCTTAGTAGGGGTGGTAGCTTCCCTAGATTTCCTTACTTCATTGGATAAACTTACGCTAAGTTTATTTATATTAAGATATATATCAAATGTTTACACACCAATAGCGGTAATATCCGCAAGTTGTGTGCCTTTTAAAGCAAACCTGATCACTTTAATAAACATAGAGAACTACTTAAGGGTCCTTGGTCTTACGGAAAGAAAATATGAAAATGCGAAGATGGGATTACTTTTTATTTCAAAGTCATTTCAAGACAGAGCTTTGTTTACAGACCCGAACACAATTAGTCAGGCTGAAGATAAGTATAAAGAAATATTAGGTGTTGAAAATGTTCGTGTTGAAACGGCAAAGTTTTCTAAAGATTATCCACGCGAGATAAAGAAAATAAAGTACTTTGTCAGGCATCATCTTCGTTCATCGGATGAAGTGTATTTTTTGGTGTGAGTTTTAAAGTATGACAAAAAAAATAATCTTTCACCATCCTTTACCGCTGAACTTTAATTCATCATCTGGTAGTGGAATACGACCAGTGAAGATGTATAATGCATTTGTTTCACTTGGCTATGAAGTTGATCTTGTTGTTGGTTATTCAAGTGAGAGACAAGCTGCGATAAAGAGAGTGTTAAGAAATATTCAAGCTGGAGAGAAGTACCTATTTTGCTATTCAGAAGCGTCTACTATGCCTCTAGCGCTTACTGATATAGATCATCTTCCTAGAAGCCCATTTATAGATGCGTGCTTTTTTAAGGCACTTAAGAATAACAAGATAAAATGTGGTGTTTTTTATCGCGATATCTATTGGAAGTTTGACAACACCTCACCAAACTCTTTCACCCAAAAAGCAAAGAAGTGGTTTGCTAAATTTTTTTATAGATTGGAGGTTTTTACCTACAAACTCTTTGTGGATAATGTTTTTGTTCCTTCAATTAAAATGGAAAAGTACATACCATATATTCAGAAAGAAAAGTTTATTGAGCTCAACCCTGGTTTAGTTTCAAACCCATTTGTTAAGAAAATAAAGCAGGAAAATATGCAACTTCTATATGTGGGCGGCACTACAGGATTTTATAATATTAATCTTCTTATCGAGGTGGTTGGAAAGCATTTTAGTGAAAATATATTTTTGACAGTATGCACGCGCCCAGATGATGCTGCAGCTTTGAAGAAAGTAATTCCAAATATACCTGACAATGTTAATGTTGTCAGTCGCAGTGGCGAGGAGTTATTACCTCTTTATGAAAAAGCTGATTGTGCATGCCTATATATGGAACCTTCAACCTACCGAGAGTTCGCTGTACCCATCAAACTCTTTGAGTATGTAGGTTACGGTAAGCCAGTAATAGCTAGTTCCGGTACTTGGGTAGGGCACTTTGTTAGTGAGCAAGGACTAGGGTGGAAAATTGACTATACGGAGTCGGCGTTGAGACGATTTCTCCAACAATTACTTTCTAACCCTAGTCTTTTGTGTGCGTTTGGTGAATCTGTAAGGGAAAAGGCCCACCTTTATTCCTGGGAAAACAGATGTATAGAAGTTGAAAGAGCTCTAGGAAGAGTGAAGTAATGAAGATAGCGATACTTGGTAATGCAAACAGTATCCATATAAAACGTTGGGCGGAAGGTCTTCACTCAAGAGGGATTGAAATACATCTTTTGACATGCAATCAGAGCATTGAGCAATACTCACCTGGAATTCATCTCCATAAACTAACACCGTCGGTCCCTTATGGTTACATTTTGGCCGTTGTAAGCTTAAGAAAGCTTCTGAAAAGAATAGAGCCAGATGTCCTACATGCCCATTATGTTAGCGGATATGGAACACTTGCGGCGCTAAGCGGATACAATAACCTCATGATGTCTGCTTGGGGGGCTGATGTATATGATTTTCCTACCAAGAGTAAAGCTCACCACTGGTTGGTGAAGCGAAACCTTCAAAAAGCGAAAGCTATCGGCTCTACTAGTCACTGTATGCATAAAGTAATAAAAGATATAGAAGGTTTTTTACCTCCAATTTACGTAACGCCATTTGGTGTAGACACTAATCTGTTTTGCCCAAGTGAAAAGGACGTGGACAGCCCTAATAAAAAGGTTTCTATAGGTACTGTTAAGCTGCTTCATAAAAAATATGGCATTGACACCCTTATAAAGGCGTTTGCTCTCGCTGCTAACCGTTGTAATAATACTGAAGTAGAACTTACTATCGTCGGTAGCGGACCAGAGGAAGAGAATCTTAAAGCGCTGTCGCGCGACCTCGGTATCTCTAACTTGGTACAATTTAAGGGATATGTTGAAAACTCTCTAGTCCCACAAATTCTCAATGAATTTGATATATATGTAGCTTTGAGTCGATTTGACAGTGAGAGCTTTGGAGTAGCAGCTATAGAGGCAAACGCCTGTAGTCTACCAGTAATCGTCTCAGATGTGTCTGGGTTTAAAGAAGTTGTAGTGGACGGACATACGGGTTTGGTCGTTGAAAGAGATAACCCAGAAGACGCTGCAAATGCAATCTGTAAGCTCATTGAAAATGAATGTCTAAGAGCCAAGATGGGAAATGCTGGCCGGAAGCATGTTATAAACGATTACTCATGGGAAGTGTCACTGAGCAAAATGATAAGTGTGTATGATGAGTTGATCAATGGAAAGTAAGTGCAAGAATATTTGGTATATATCAAAGTATGCAAACATATCAAAATATGGTGCTGACACTAGACAGTCTTATTTTTGTAAAGAATTTGCAAGTCAGGGTAGTAATGTCACTCTAATATTGTCTAATTCTTCTCACTTATATAATGGCCTTCCGGAATTTAAAGGAATTTTTAAAGAAGAAAGATATTCAGGGTTTAATGTGGTTTGGGTTAATACCTTAAAATATAAAAACCCAAGTTCACCAAAAAGATTTTTATCCTGGTTACATTTTGAAATTATGACTATTATCTTCGGTTTGAAGAGCCGAGAGAAAAAACCAGATGTTGTTATTGCATCGTCGCTATCAATACTAAGTGCCGTCTCTGGAGCATTTTTTAAGCGCTTTTATGCATGTAAGTTTATTTTCGAAGTGCGAGATATTTGGCCGCAATCACTAATTGAGCTTAAGGGATTAAGGCCAATTAATCCAATTGTTATCGCTTTATCATGGGTTGAAAAGCTAGGTTATAAGCGTTCCGATGTTATTGTTGGTACTATGTCAAGGTTGACACAGCATGTAGAAAAGAAGATCAAAGAGAATAAAAAAGTTATTTGTATACCCCATGGCGTTAGTCTAGATTTCTATTGTAACGAGCAAACTGAGATAAGTTCAGATTACATAGACCACTATTTCTCAGATAGCAGGCCTAATCTAGTTTATGCTGGCTCATTTAATCAAGCATATAAGCTGGAACGTTTCGTATCATTAGCAAAAAGTGCAACAAACAAACTGGATTTGAATTTTGTTTTAATAGGAGATGGGCCAGAACTCGAATATCTCAGAGAGATATCTCGTGGTGTCGATAACTTAACAATAGCACCCAAAGTTCCTAGAGCCTCACTAAGTAGTGTCTTAAAAAAAGCAGACATATTATTGCACTCATTTGAGGATAAGCCTGTTTTTATGTATGGAGTGTCTCCAAATAAATTCGTTGACTATATGTATGCGGGTAAGCCTACAATTTGTATTGGGCGAGTGATTTGTCCGATGCTGTTAGATTCAGGGGCTGGTGTAATAGTTGAACCAGACGATGAAAGTGCATTTTTTGGAAAGGTTAAAGAGTATCTTTCATTATCGAATGAAGATAAGGAAATTTTAAGCTTACGTTCTAATAAATATATTTTTGAAGAGTTAAGCTATGTCAATCTAGCAGAGAAGTATTGTGAGTTATTTAACGATTAAAAGAATTTTTGATGTCTTAGTTTCGACAACAGCTTTAGTGACTTTGTCACCAATCTATCTATTTGTGTCAATTCTTGTCTTATTCAAACTAGGTAGGCCAATACTATTTTGCCAACAACGACCAGGCTTCAACGGTTCTCTTTTTAAAATGTACAAATTTCGCTCTATGCTCAACGCAAGCAGAGAAGGTTGTCTCGAAAATGTTAAGACTGATGCAGTTAGACTGACAAGATTTGGTAAATGGTTAAGAGCTACTAGTCTAGATGAGCTACCAGGCCTCTGGAACGTAATAAAAGGCGATATGAGTTTAGTAGGACCAAGGCCACTGTTAGTTGAATATCTTCCTCTCTATACAAATAAACAAGCCAGACGACATGAGGTAAAACCCGGAATTACAGGCTGGGCGCAAGTTAATGGTAGGAACAATATTACATGGGAAGAAAAGTTTGAGCATGATGTATGGTACGTAGACAACATGTCATTAATGTTGGATATTAAGATTTTGCTTAGAACAATCCTAAAAGTAATGAAAAGGTCCGATATCACATCTACAGATAGCGCCACATCTAATCCGTACTCGGGAAGTGAAAAATGAAATCTTTAGCAATAATAGGTGCTGGAGGTCATGGAAAGGTTGTTGCTGATATTGCATCAGAATGTGGGTTCACATTAATCGATTTTTTTGACGATGGAAAACAGCCCGGTCAAAAGATTGGTGCATGGGAAGTTAGTGGAACTGTAGATGATCTCGAACGAAAGTATTCTGACTATACTGGGATCTTTGTTGCGATTGGACACAACGAAACCCGGGCTAATTTGATGAAAAGATTCGCCTACACCAAACTGGTTACACTCATACATCCATCCTCTGTTGTTAGTACATCCGCTCAAATTGGAACGGGGACTGTCGTTATGCCTCGCGCGGTGATCAATGCATTTTCCGCTGTTGGAAATGGTGTGATTATAAATACTGCCACTGTTATCGAGCATGATTGCCATATCGGAGACTACAGCCATATCTCCCCTGGAGCGGTGCTTTCAGGAACTGTACATATAGGCCAGTATTGCTGGCTTGGGGCAAATTGTTCAATTAAACAAAATATCACGATTGGAACAGGTGCAGTCGTGGGGATAGGATCTGTTGTAATAAGAGATGTCAGAGCATCAGTAACAGTTATCGGGTCACCAGCAACAGAGCTAAAGAAGTAGGTTTATAGATGTTAGGTACTGAATTTTCTCCTTGGCCATGTTACTCCGAAGAAGAGACAAAAATCGTTGCGGATGTGCTTCGTTCAAATAGGGTTAACTACTGGACAGGTGAGCATGGGAAGGCGTTTGAGGAAGAATATGCCAGTTGGTGTGGAACACAGTATGCTGTGGCATTAAGTAACGGAACAGTGGCCATAGAACTCGCATTGAAAGCAATGGGAATTGGCCCAGGTGATGAAGTCATCACAACCCCACGTACTTTTATTGCTTCTGCTTCTGCCATTGTTGCTGTTGGAGCAAAGCCAGTGTTTGCTGATGTTGAGATTGAGAATCAAAATATATCAGCTGATACGATTTCAAAAGTTCTAACTCCCGAAACTAAGGCCATTATAGTAGTTCACCTTGCGGGGCTTCCTGCAGAGATGGATGATATTATGACGTTGGCAGAAAGTGCCAACCTATATGTCATTGAGGATTGTGCTCAGGCGCACGGTGCGAAGTATAAGGGGAAGTCAGTTGGTTCTATTGGGCATATAGGATGTTGGTCATTTTGTCAGGATAAGATTATCACCACAGCAGGTGAGGGTGGGATGATAACGACAAATGATCGAGAGCTATTCGAGTTTATTTGGTCTTACAAAGACCATGGTAAAAACCGCGATAAAATCCTCGATGGAAGTAAAGTTAAAGGTAAGTTTCGCTGGCTTCACGACAGCTTCGGTTCAAATTACCGTATGACTGAAATCCAAGCAGCAATTGGGCGTTACCAACTGACAAAAGTCGAAGAGTGGTGTGAAACGAGACGGAAATACATGTCGATGTACGACACGGTATTGGCTAATTTCTCATATATTAGAGTGCTAAAAATACCAGTATACTCGACACATGCAGGGTATAAATATTACTTCTTCTTGAACGATAGCACCGACGTTTGTGTTCGAGATGAAATATTGGCACGTCTTATGGAGCTTAATATTCCTGCATTTCAAGGAAGCTGCAGTGAAATTTACTTAGAGGACGCTTTTATTGACGAGTATAGGCCTGTCTCTCGTCTTTCAAATGCTAAAGCTTTGGGAGATATCTCGGTAATGCTTCTAGTTCATCCATCACTGAGTGTGGATGAAGTTCATCGTATATGTGAGTCACTGGAAGCCGTTCTATTAGCCTGTAAATGTTAAGCTTTATAAGATTCAGTCAGAGGTTTCTAGCCCTGTGTCTTCTAAATAAACGAGCGCGAAGATGGAAAAAATCACAATAGTCATCCCTACATATAACGAATCTTCCGGTGTGGAGCTTTTATATAACGTACTATCTTCGACTCTTAGAATGAATGGGATTAGCTATGAGTTACTCTTCGTTGATGATGGCAGCGCAGATGATACTGTTGAAATTATTAAATCCCTCCCTGTAAAAGAAAACCTTGAGGTTTCAGTCTTAGAATTATCTAAAAACTACGGACATCAAGTTGCACTCCGAGCGGGATATCGAGCTGCAGAAGGAGATGCAATTGTATGTATGGATGCGGATCTCCAGCACCCACCAGCAGTTGTTAATGAAATGATTGACAAATATAAGAGTGGGTATGAAATCGTTTGTGGTATAAGAGATGATTCTTCATTATCCCCTTCATTCAAAAAAAGGACATCTGAACTATTCTACAAAGTTTGGAGCTGGTTAACAGATGTAAATCTGGAGCCGGGGAGTTCAGACTTCAGGCTGTTGAGTAAAAGAGTATTAGGCGAAGTAAACGCTTATGATGAAAAGTACCTATTTCTGCGTGGGTTGATACCTCAAATGGGTTACGAAAGCTATAGCTTGCATTACAAACCCAATGATCGGGAATATGGAGAATCGAAGTACAGTCTAAAGAAAATGCTTAGCCTTTCAAAGAATGGAATCCTTTGGGGAAGCATTAAGCCATTGCGACTTGCATCCATACTTGCTTTCGCCACGGCGATGGTCTCAGTCATGTTCGGCTTTTATACGATATTCACTTATTTTTTTGGTGATGGAGTAGTACCTGGGTGGGCTTCAATTGTATCGATTATTTCTTTTGTGGGCTCTTTGCAACTTTTTGCAATAGGTATTGTTGGTGAATATTTAGGCCAAGTGTTAAATGAAGTAAGAAATAGACCATTATACCACGTTAATAGCCTGAGCAAAGTGGAAGAAGACAAAAACAAATGATAACAAAATTACTAATTTTCTTATTCTATATAGCTTCTAGTTCGTTTGGTTTGGTTTTTATTAAAAAGTCGACGGGGCTATTTTCTTTTTTATTTATGGCGGGTAATGTTCTTTATATTGTGGGGTATATTATTTGGGTGTCCGTCATATTGAAGATGTTGCCACTATCCACTGCTTTCCCATTGGCATCTGCAGGTCTTCTTATCGCATCTCAAATAGCTGGTAAATTAGTGCTGGATGAGAAAGTGGATATATATAACCTAGTGGGCTGTGGGTTTATTATTTTGGGGTTTATTATTATTTTTATTAAAGGGGATTTTCAATGAGTGCAAGCGTAGAGAGGCAAAGGGAGCATTTTAATAGTATTGCGAAGCAATATCTTAAAGGTAAGGAAGATCCCCGCTTTCTTAAACTCCAATCTCTCATTTGGGAGCGAGTGATTAGCTCACTTCCTGAAGAGCTTCGCGATATGAAAGTCTCAGTCCTAGAGCCGATGTGTGGTTATACGGAAGGATTGAAGGTACTAAATAGAGCAAACTTGGATATCGAATATAGTGGTTTTGATTATAGCGAAGAGATCGTCAATCATCTAAAGTCTATCTCTCCTGAACTAAATGTTTTCCATGGTGATATTACAAAGTTTAAAGCTGACGCACAGTATGATGTGATTATTTTGATTGGCGGGTTACACCATGTTCCAAATTTTGCAAAAGAGGCAGTGAGAAATTTGGCAGATTGCTTAAGATCTGGTGGTTTTTTTATTAATTTTGAACCGACACATGGCAATCCATTAAATAAATTTGTCCGAGAATATATATATAAAAAGAATGAAATCTTTGACCATGATACTGAGCGTGACTTCTCTGTCAAAGAATTAGAGTTTTTCTTTGAGGAGGCAGGACTAAAGAACCAGTTCAAGTTTTATCCAGGTCTTCTCGCATATATCCTTTATTATAACCCTTATGCGTTTCCACGTTTAAACAAAGGTAGCGAAAAAACGGTTGAGCGGATTTTTAGTATAGAAAGTGCTTTTTACGAAAATTTTATCGGTAGAGCATTGTCATTCTGTACATTGACAGTATGGAAAAAATAGGCATGAGTCACTTGTTTTACAATATTAAAAATGGATTTAAATATATTGTCATTTCTTTTTTTTCTATTGTTTTTATGTCTTCAACTATAATGCTGAACAGCATCAGTATAGATAATGAGAAATATTCAAGAAATGATGCGACTGGGTTTAAGTTGCGTGAGGCTACACAGTTCTTTTATTTTTATAAAAATCTTGGTCTTTTCCCTTTGGCGGTTGAAAAAAAAGACATGAAAAAATTAAATGGGGGGGCGGGTAAAGCACGAAGGTTTATTAAAGAACACCCTGAAAAGCTTAGGATGGAAATAAAACACTGGTACAGGTTTGGGGAGTCAGCACGTATTTGGGCCCTATTCCCCTCCTATTACACTGGTGAACCTATAAATAAATTAACGCTAAAACCTCTAAATGCCACAGTTTTTTCCATAACAGGAGTCCTGTTGTTGATAGCTTGCTATAAATTGGGTGGTATTATTGTTGCGTTGGCTGGCGTGTCGCTTTACGTTTCATCCCCATTTCTTCTTAGTGAATCATTCCTTCGAGACAATATTTTCGCAATCCAGCCCATGTTACACATTTTTGCAATCAGTCTATTTATCATTCTTCATGGGAAACAAAAATGGTATTTAGTCGCGGCTTCAGTTTTTGTTGCGCTAATATCTGGTCTTTTTTCAGAGATCCGCGGTGAGAATATCACGGTTCTACTAGTTCCGATTTTGTATTGGTTGGTGGTGAGTTCTCTCTCACTCAAAGGAAAGATATTAGTTACTTTGGCCGTTGTAAGTTCGTTCATTCTTGTAAAGTCTTCAATCCGCGAGCATTTTGAAGATGCCTATGAGCGCACATACAAAACAGTTGAGAGTGTTGGAGGCGTAACGTTTGACGGCAGCACGACAGGGCAGCACCCTGTATGGCATCCTTTCTTAGCTGGCTTGGGAGATTATGGTCAGGATAAAGGCTTCCTATGGTCTGATATAGACATTTTCTACAGAGTACTCGGAAAAAGTGGGTTTACTGAAGAGGAAATAAGAAACGTCGTGAGTACGTACTATGATCCTGAAACTCAGTACTACTATAAACGGCCTGAGACGGTCGATAACTACTCAAGTCTTGCCCGGAATGAGTTTCTTGGAACGATAATGGATGATCCATTTTGGTATGCAAGCATTCTGATAAAACGCGCTGTACGCATAGTCACTGACGTACCTCCAATAACTTTCTATGTTTTAGACAAAAGAGTTGAGGTGGGTTTCTATTCGTTGGTTGCTGTGTTGGTTATTGTCGGCTTACTGGTTAGCAGACAAAGTTACATCAATTCTTTTAGCAGGTTGGATGTATTTGTAGTGTTAGGGGCTCTATCAATGTCAGGTATTGCTTTTTTGATTCATACTGGCAAAGGGGCAACTTACGGAACTGTGCTACCGTTGATGATTTCTGTTATTCTTATTAGCAAGTGTATTCCAATTGTTAATGGCAGCAAAGAAGAGTGTAATTAATTCTCTTTCTTAGGTGTTTTGTTCACGAATTCATAAGGATCCTTTTAAAGGACGCATTCTATTGTTGTTGATAGTCTAGCCTTAAGTTAGATCTTCAACAAGACACGCTAAGCAAACCATGCAGAAGCCTTTTCTACTATGAATCTCAATAAAATTTGGCGCTTGTCCCGCCCTAAAAAGCGTATCCTCAGCGTTGCTATTGACGCATGTTTCATTACGCTTTCTTTCTATCTGGCGTTTTGGGCCCGCTTAGGTAAGTCGGTATCTTTATATGATGAAAAGTACATTTTCATCCTCGGCTGTACCGTACTCGTTACTATCTACGCATTTACCAGACTTGGCCTATACCGTGCGATTCTGCGCTACTTAACATTCCATGCCCTTGCTGTAGTGAGTATCGGCACGGCGATATCTGCAGCCACATTTGGTTTGCTTGCCTTCTACTTTGATGCGTTTGTGCCAAGGTCGGTGCCGCTAATATATGGCTCTTTCCTTTGCTTACTATGCGGCGGTTCCCGACTCTTAGTTCGCGTACTTCTTTCGGAAATTCTAAACAGAGGGCGTAAGAAAGTTCTTATCTATGGGGCAGGATCTGCAGGGAGGCACTTAGCCCAAGCTATGCGGTCTTCAGACACACACAAGGTCGAGGCATTTATTGATGAGGATATCGCACTTAGAAAATCTGTGATTATGGGGATTGTTGTCGAAGGTGTAGAAGCTATTCCAAAACTTGTCTCTAAATACAAAATCTCTCAGATTCTTCTGGCCATTCCTAGTGCCACTAGAGCTAAGAGAAAAGAAATCATTAATTCACTTGTGCATCTTCAAGCCGAAGTTCTAACAGTACCTGATCTAAAAGAGATTGTAGAAGGTAAAGCGAAAATTGATGAGCTTAAGGATGTTGCAATTGAAGATTTGCTTGGGCGCGATCCTGTAGAGCCTAAACAGGAGTTACTCGAATCAAACATTAAAGGAAAGGTTGTTCTAGTTACAGGTGCGGGAGGGTCAATTGGGTCAGAGCTCTGCAGACAGATCACGCTCCTAACCCCAAGAACGCTGATTTTATTTGATGTCTCTGAGTACGGACTTTACGCTATAGAAAGGGAGGTTAGACAAATAGCAATTGGCTCTAATGTACATATTGAAATTGTTCCTCTGATTGGCTCAGTGCAAAGAATCAACCGGCTCTCTGTCATATTTAAAAGCTTCCAGGTTGATACGGTTTATCATGCAGCCGCATATAAACATGTACCTCTTGTGGAATACAACGTAGTAGAAGGCGTCCGCAATAATATATTTGGTACATATTATGCGGCGAAAGCTGCGGTTGAGGCTAATATTGAATCTTTTGTGTTGATATCGACCGACAAAGCTGTTCGCCCAACAAATGTAATGGGCGCAACGAAACGAATGGCTGAACTTGCACTTCAGGCTCTTGCTGATGACTGCAAATCTGGATCTTGTCGAACAAATTTTTCAATGGTTCGTTTTGGTAATGTTCTAGGATCTTCAGGATCTGTTATCCCTCTCTTCAAACATCAGATTGCAAAAGGTGGTCCCGTCACCGTGACACATCCTGACATCATTCGATATTTTATGACCATACCTGAAGCTGCTCAGTTAGTTATTCAGGCTGGAGCAATGAGTCGTGGTGGAGATGTGTTTGTTCTTGATATGGGTGAGCCAGTTAAAATAGTGGATTTAGCAGTTAAGCTTATAAAACTCTCTGGTTTGGAAGTGAAGTCTGATGACTGTCCGATGGGGGATATCGAAATTGAGTTTTCCGGATTGAGACCAGGAGAGAAACTATTCGAAGAGTTGTTGATTGGTGGTAGTGTCGAGGGGACCTCTCATCCAAGAATTATGACGGCAAATGAGGTTAGTATGTCTTTGATGGAGTTTGAGGCTGTGCTTAGTGAATTAGACGAAGCATGTCATAATTTCGAACATGATGTAATAAGAAGTCTTCTCATTTCGTTGCCTATTGACTTTGAACCACGAAACGGTATTGAAGATTTAGTCTGGAAAAAACTAGACTCTCAAAATAGCTCAAGTAAAAGAACTAACTTAAGTTTAATCGCTAAGAGGTAGCTTGCATTTCAATAGATAATGCATTGTACATGAGTTGTTTAAATCCAAGGCTCTCTTTGCGCTGCGTTTTCTTACTTAGAAAGCCTTGGATAGCTATAACTAAGGTCTAATACGACCAAACTGCTCACACGCCAATAGTGTGTTCTCTATCAGTGTCGCAACCGTCATTGGTCCCACACCACCAGGCACTGGCGTAATATGGGTCGCTTTTTCTTTTGCCACGTCATACTCCACATCACCTACTAACTTGCCGTTTTCTAGGCGGTTAATGCCTACATCAATGACCACTGCACCCAGTTTGATCCAATCTCCCGGGATGAAGTTTGGTTTACCTACCGCAACAACCAACAAATCAGCCTGACGAACATGATGCTCGAGATCTTTGGTAAAGCGATGACACGTTGTCGTTGTGCATCCAGCGAGAAGGAGCTCCATCGTCATCGGCCGCCCAACAATGTTCGATGCGCCGACAACCACAGCATGCATACCACGTACGGGAATGTTGTAACGATCAAGCAGCGTAATGATGCCTTTCGGGGTACAAGAGCGGAGCTTTGGCATGCGTTGGCAAAGGCGGCCAACGTTATAAGGGTGGAAACCGTCTACATCTTTTTCCGGGTTAATGCGTTCCAGAACGTTGGTAGAGTCCATCTGAGCCGGTAGTGGCAATTGCACGAGAATGCCGTCAATTTCTGGGTCATTGTTTAATCCGTCAATGAGTGCCAGCAAGTCTGACTCACTTGTGCTGGAAGGCAGGTCGTAGGATTTTGAGATAAAACCGACTTCTTCACACACACGGCGCTTACTGCCTACATAGACTTGTGATGCAGGGTCGTCTCCGACAAGAACGACCGCTAGACCTGGTGCTCGTAGCCCCGCAGATTTGCGTGCGTCGACGCGAGCTGCAACTTCTAATCGAACCGTTTGAGAAATAAGCTTTCCATCAATAATTTGAGCGGCCATTGTGTTCCTTTGGCAAAACGAGAGCAGGAAAATTTGGCGTATTTTGACAAAAAAAATGTGATATGGCTATAGCGCAAACGTTTGCTATTTGTTTGCACTATGAAATAGTCGGCTCAGATCATTGTTGGTGAGTCTTATCAAGGGTGAGGGTTAAACGTAGGCGTTGTGTTGGTGAAAAAGTCATCAGTTAGAGAGGGAACACCAGCAATGAGAGTATCCATATCAAGGCCGTAGTAACTTTCAATTGAATCGGCTATCCAGTTTTTAATATAAAGGGTGGAAACGAATACGCTAGTTCGCTCATTCCCTAACTCTCGTCCATCTAGTAGTTTGAAGCTAGAGCCTGACATACCAGAAATGATCCCGACTAACTCACCTTTCTCGTTGAACGTTCCGCCACCACTCATGCCTGATTGAATGGGCGCATCCATAATGCTCGCAGGGCAATTGGCAAAGAGGCTACTATCGACAAAATTCACATCTAAATAATATTTCCCTTCACCAACGATAGCTTTTCCCGAAAAGCCAATTCCGTAAGCCTTAACGTTATCATTTGCTGAGACCCTACCTAGCGGTGCGAGTCGTTTATTTCGATTGTCTTCTTTTATTATGGCGACATCACAACTTGGGTGGTAAGCAACTACGGAGCTGTAATCAAGTTTAGCGACGTGTTTAGCCGTTAAGCTTAGGTCTTCGGTTAGGGGAACACTTGAACCATGTCCACCTAGTATAAAAGGAATGCCGATTGGGAGGTAATTAATGCTTGGCGCGTTCGTTTCATTCGCGTATTCAGTCGGGCCATTTATTAAAATACAACCTGTGAGCAAATGCATAGAAATGGCGATGACAAAAATCGAGCGCAGTGTTCGTAACATAAATCTCTCCCTCAACGCTGACGTAGGAACAAAAATCGCGTCAACACTTCTAGCGTAGGGAGTGAAAATTATAACGTACAAGTTTCTATAAATAATTCACTTAATAAATTATTAAGTTGTTGATATACTGATGTTATTTATGGCCCTTTATACATTGTGGTTGTTAAGAAAATCGGATGGAAGATGTTTTTTCAAGTTTGTATATTTATCGATGCAGAATTAAATAACAAAAAAATCAATAGAGGAGTTTTGTATAACAAGGGATGTTTGACTATGAACTTAATGGAATGGTGTGCGAATAGATAATTAATTATCAAAAGTAATATATGCTCACAATAAAACAATCACATAAGAAGTAAGTCGGTGTACGTATACGCGCAGAATGAGGGGTAACGTCAATTTTATTGCGGATTAAGTACGGTAATTGGTTACGTTCTAGAAGGGTTGTATTTATAGTTAGACAGAAAGAATGTTACTTCCTGTCTAACCTTTTAATGGCGTTGTAGCCTGCGTGTTTAGATATCTACAGTTGCCGTGTCTTCGACACCGCCTGCGCCGCTGCGACGATTGCGTTTGGTTGATATCAGCATAAAGATGAGCGTTGCGGTAAAGCACACAGCAAAGTAAATCATTAGCCCTTCTTGCGCGCCCATCACTTCACCAGCGACCACTGGGCCAATAACTGAACCAACACTGTAGCTCAACAGCATTAGCTCGGCAGCTGCCACTATTTGAGATTCAGAGACCTTTTTACACGCCAATGTTATTGCTACAGGGTAAAGCGCAAAAGCTGAAGCGCCCAACAAAAATAGGCCCGTCATTAGTCCCCCAGTGACTGTCGCTATTTCGACCATCGCAATAGATAGCAGACCTGTGAAACAAAACGCCGCCATTAAGAGTGCTTTTTCAACACGGGCATTGAGCCAACTCACCAATGGTTGAACAGCCATGCCACCTAAAATGACGATGGCCATGAGTGATCCAACTTGCTCTTGGCTGTATTTACTTTCCAGTTCTAACGGCAGTAAACCATAGATAGAACCCAAAACTAACCCTGACACGATGCAGCCGATATACGCAGCAGAAGGCAAGTTTTTCATTTCACTCAGCTTAATGCTTGAGTGGGCCATTGCTTTAGGATGCCCCTTACGGATAACCAAGGGTGGCAGGATGGCTGCAAACATTAGCGTAGCAACCACTGCCATAGGTAACGTGCCTGATGTGCCAAAAAAACCAATTCCTAGTTGTCCGAGTGCAGAACCACCGTAGAGCGATGCCATATAAAGGCCAAGACGCTTTGCACGTGCTTTCTCTGTGTCCGCCATAAGTAACCAGGACTCAATGACAACAAAAACACCCGCAACAGCAACACCTGCAACAAAGCGAGCACTGAGCCAAAGTGATGGTTGAGAGAACACTGCCATTGCACTGACAGTAGCAACAATCACCAAAAGAAAGAGCACAAGCGCGTTTCGATGACCCAGACGACCGACGATTTTTGCACTGATCAAAGCACCGCCCAACAAGCCCGCATAAAAAACGCTGGCAAGCCAAGATGCAAGATCTAATGACATCCCTTTTTCGACAAGCGCCAAAGGGATGAGGCTCATCAGGAAACCGGATGCAATGGCAAATAGACTTAGGCTAATAACAGGCACAAGCGGGCTGTTGCCTTCAGCCCTGATTTCTGGGTTCTGTTGCAATGCTTTTCTCAATTAGTAAAGGTGTGAATGAAAAAACCTGTCCGGGAGGGACAGGTTTTAGAAATTGTTTGAGGCTCTCTGCACCTGAGTGGTGGAAGGGAAACCTGCAGTAACTTGCTTACTTTCGTCGCGATTATTATTTCGCCAGTTCGAAACGTAAAGTGAGAATATTTACTCGTGACGATAAGAGATATTGATTGAATGGTTATGCAGGTAAGGTGCTTTTAATCTACGATTTCGGCATGTTTCGCCGTCTTTTTACGTTTCTCTTTCCAATGTTTATGCACGCCTTTTCGAAGTGCAGAAAATGTTGTTTCAACTTTATCTATTCCTACGAGAACGAAGAGCACGAAACCACAGAGAAGCAGTGCTTGGCGACCATAGTCAAATGCGATAATCATTCCCAATCCGGCCATTAACCAGACGACAGCCGCAGAAGTTACGCCTTGGATTTGACCATCTCTTGCCATCATCACGCCCGCTCCTAAAAAGCCAACGCCTGTTACGATTTGGCCCAATACCCTTGCGTGGTCAAGTGAGTTATCAGAAAGTGAAATGGCGAGACGCATAAACACATATGTGCCCAAAACGATGAGAATGGCTGTGCGTATTCCAACGGGCTTTCCTCTCAATTGGCGCTCAATACCCAAAAGCCAACCACAGGTGGCACACAACAAAACGCCTTCCCAGCTGAAAGGTGTGATGTCCCAAAACTCTGTCATGTTAAATGTTCCTGATTGTAGAAATAGAGGGGAGTTTATGGCGTATTCAAAAATCGCGGTATAAACAGGGCGAACTATCGGCTTGAAGAAAGAAAAGCTCAAGCGTTGTTGTGATAAAAAGTTTTTATAGAACCTGTGACGAATTCTTATCACCCTTGTTTTTAGGTTTTGTTTACGATCTATTGGCCATGTGACGCTTTATTCGCCGTTTGGTCATGAAGTCTAAGGAAAACCGTTGACGAGACGCTTTGTCTCCTTATAATCCCGCTTGCACTCGCACTTTGTGTGTGTGATGCGCCCTTAGCTCAGCCGGATAGAGCAACGACCTTCTAAGTCGTGGGTCACAGGTTCGAATCCTGTAGGGCGCGCCATCAAATTCAAAAAAGGCCAGAGATTTCAATCTCTGGCCTTTTTACGTGTTGACCCACCCTAAATTATCCTCGGTGTAGTTACCCAACAAAAATTATGTCGCTCCTGACTGAAACAGTTGCATGATCGCTTCCATTTCGTCAGTTGTTAGCAAGGGGCTGTCTTCAATAGAAGTACACGACATTTTTTTCATCCTCCCATTGTTAGAAAGGATTTCTTTCAGCATTACTTGTTCGTCTTGGTTTAATTGTATGACGAATTGTTCTAGTGATTGGTAGCTTTGATGATTCTCTTTCATCTGTGAATCCTATCTCTGTGCTAACCATCATGACCGAAAGAGTATGTATGATTATTGTTGGCTTCAGTTGCACGTAATATTCCCCAACTGCTCAATAGGATACGTCATTTTGTTCGCTATGGTTTGTCGAAAAAGTAACCTGTTTCACCACTTGTTATCGGGATCTGAATCACGTTAATGTCTAATAATGCAATCATAAATGTCTAATTATATTTGCGGCGAGGGTGAGGGCGTGAAAGTATTCCGCTAGATACTGTCTTCGGAACCTCGTTCTGTGGCATGTTTTGATTTTTGTTTAAGGCCTGCTTTTGCTGGGAACGTTTACTGCTAGGGTTGTAAGAGCTCTGTCAGCAATGTCATGCGACAAATCGTTAACATTTGGAGAAGGAAAATGTAAAAATCGCATCACTTTTTCTTCTCTCCCCCTTGAAAGTTCATTTCTAGTCCCAATCTCACAGAAACATCATGAATCATAGAGCCCGTCTCGACTCATAAGGTTGGTGTCGCTATAATGGCGCGTCTTAAAATCCAGCCTCTATGTAATAGGGCAAACAGATACTTCGCGTTTGAACGCTATGTATCCCGTTTCACAGGCGTTATGGCGAAAAAGTCGCTGTAACACGAAAGGATGCTACCGGAAAAATACCGGGCAACATCACTCAGTTACCTGAGTAAGTTTTGAGGTTATATATACAATGCAAGTTACCGTTGAAACCACAGAAGGCCTAGAGCGCCACCTGACTATCACTGTTCCAGCAGCAAACATCGAAGACGCTGTGACTGCAGAACTACGCAACATTGCTAAAAATCGTCGTTTCGATGGTTTCCGTAAAGGTAAAGTGCCTTTGAAGATGGTTTCGCGTATGTACGGCAAAGCAGTACGTAACGACGTGATGGGTGAAGTGATGCAGCGTCATTTCATCGAAGCGATCATCAAAGAAAAAGTAAACCCAGCGGGTGCACCAACATTTACACCAGTAGATGTTGAAGAAGGTAAAGACCTAGTATTCAAAGCATCTTTTGAAGTTTATCCAGAAATCGCACTTAAAGATCTAGACAAAGTTGAAGTGGTTAAGCCACAAGCTGATGTTAAAGATGAAGACGTTGCTGAAATGATCGAAACGCTTCGCAAGCAGCAAGCTTCTTGGTCTGACGTTGAAGCAGCAGCTGTTGCTGACAGCCGTGTAACGATCGATTTTACCGGTTCTATCGACGGTGAAGAATTCGAAGGCGGTAAAGCAGAAGGCTTCGCGCTAGCGATGGGCCAAAACCGTATGATCCCTGGTTTCGAAGACGGCATCGTGGGTAAAAAAGCAGGTGATGAATTCACTATCGAAGTGAACTTCCCTGAAGACTACCACGCAGAAAACCTGAAGGGTAAAGCGGCGAAATTCGATATCAAACTAAGCAAAGTTGAAGCACAAGCACTTCCAGAGCTGACTGATGAGTTCGTTGCACGTTTCGGTGTTGAAGAAGGCGGTGTTGACGGTCTTAAAGCCGAAGTGCGCAAGAACATGGAACGCGAACTGAAGCAAGCTGTTAAAAATCGCATCAAAGAGCAAGTCATTGACGGTCTTGTTGAGCAAAACGACATCGATGTACCTGCTGCACTTATCGATCAAGAAGTTGAAGTACTGCGTAAGCAAGCGGTTCAGCGTTTCGGTGGCAACATGGAAAACGCACCAGAACTTCCACGTGAATTGTTCGAAGAACAAGCGAAACGTCGCGTAGTTGTTGGCCTTCTGCTTGGTGAAGTGATCAAGTCTGAAGAGCTAAAAGCTGACGAAGAGCGCGTTAAAGCACTGATCGCAGAAATGGCTTCAGCTTACGAAGATCCATCAGAAGTTGTTGCTTACTATGAGCAAGACCAACGCTTGATGGAAAACATGCGTAACGTAGCACTTGAAGAACAAGCTATCGACGCATTGCTAGCTAAAGCACAAGTTTCTGAAAAAGAGCAAGCTTTCTCTGAGCTAATGAACCCAGCTCAAGCTTAAGTGCTAGAATTGTCGAGTGGACAATTGACTTAGAATTCACTCTTCTGATAACAATGGTCCGTATGAAGTTAATTCATCCGGGCCATTTATTTTAGGGAAATAACACTATGAGCTTTCAAGAAAAAAACGGAATGCCTTCAATCATGGATGCGCTGGTACCGATGGTGGTCGAACAAACCTCTCGTGGTGAACGTTCTTATGACATCTATTCCCGCCTGCTGAAAGAGCGTGTGATTTTTTTGACCGGTCAAGTTGAAGATCATATGGCGAATTTGGTGGTTGCACAGCTGCTGTTTCTCGAATCAGAAAATCCAGAAAAAGATATCTTCCTTTACATCAATTCACCTGGCGGTTCAGTGACTGCGGGTATGTCAATTTATGACACCATGCAATACATCAAGCCAGATGTAAGCACTGTATGTATGGGACAAGCTTGCTCAATGGGTGCGTTCCTGTTGGCGGGTGGTGCAAAAGGTAAGCGTTACTGCCTACCAAACTCTCGCGTAATGATTCACCAACCACTTGGCGGTTTCCAAGGCCAAGCATCAGATATTCAAATCCATGCACAAGAAATTCTGACCATCAAGCAAAAACTCAACACGCTGCTGGCTGAACACACTGGGCAACCATTAGAAGTGATTGAGCGCGATACTGATCGTGATAACTTCATGGCCGCGCAAGATGCAACGGATTATGGTCTGGTTGACGCAGTTCTAAATAAACGCGATTAATTTTTAATTCTGAGACAGTTAGAGTCGGTTGATACTGACTGTCTTGGAATAGAGTCTTTAACACTTCGGAAATTTCCGACGAGTTGATGTAGACTCAGATCATGGCAAACATGGGCAAATGCCTAAAGAGGTTAGCGAATGACAGACAAGCGAAAAGACGGTGGCAGCGGAAAGTTGCTGTACTGCTCTTTCTGCGGCAAAAGCCAGCATGAAGTACGCAAGTTAATTGCTGGGCCTTCTGTTTATATCTGCGATGAGTGTGTTGACCTATGTAACGACATCATTCGTGAAGAAATAAAAGAGGTCATGCCGAAGCGCGACAGTAACGAACTTCCAACTCCAATGGAAATTCGAGCGCACCTTGACGACTACGTAATTGGTCAAGACAAAGCCAAAAAAGTGCTTTCAGTAGCGGTATATAACCACTACAAGCGCCTGAGAAATGGCGACACCAATGCGGAAGGCGTTGAGCTTGGTAAAAGTAATATTCTGCTTATCGGTCCAACTGGTAGCGGCAAGACTCTGCTTGCAGAAACGCTGGCGCGTTTTCTTGATGTGCCATTCACTATGGCAGATGCAACCACGTTAACCGAAGCGGGTTATGTGGGTGAAGATGTCGAGAATATCATCCAGAAATTGCTTCAGAAGTGTGATTATGATGTAGCGAAGGCCGAGCGCGGTATCGTGTACATCGATGAGATCGATAAAATCTCTCGTAAATCGGACAACCCATCTATCACCCGTGATGTTTCGGGCGAAGGTGTTCAACAAGCATTGTTGAAATTGGTCGAAGGTACGATTGCTTCTGTTCCGCCACAAGGCGGTCGCAAACACCCACAACAAGAGTTTTTGCAGGTAGACACCTCTAAAATTCTCTTTATCTGTGGTGGTGCGTTTGCTGGCCTAGATAAAGTGGTTGATCAGCGTGTAGCGAAAGGGAGCGGCATTGGTTTCGGCGCAGAAGTGCGTTCGAAAGATCAAGAAGCAACCTTGAGCGACCTGTTCAGTAAAGTCGAACCGGAAGATCTTGTTAAATACGGTCTGATTCCTGAATTCATTGGTCGTCTTCCAGTGAGCGCCATTTTGGGTGAACTCGACGAAGATGCACTTGTTCAAATTCTTCGTGAGCCGAAGAACGCCCTGACCAAGCAGTATGCTGCTTTGTTGGAACTTGACGGTGTTGAGCTTGAATTCAGAGACGATGCGTTAACGGCTATCGCACACAAAGCAATGGACCGTAAAACCGGTGCTCGTGGTTTACGTTCAATTGTTGAGGCTGTGTTGCTGGATACGATGTACGATTTACCATCGAACAAAGATGTCACGAAAGTGGTTATCGATGAATCGGTGATAAAAGGTGAATCAGAACCACTACTGATTTATGAAGCAACAGAAAATCAGGCAGCGGGTGCGGAATAACACCTTCCTACCATAAGGTTAAATTGCGTATTTAACCAACAAATTATAAGAAAAAAGGGGGCAATCGCTCCCTTTTTTGTTTTCTGCTGCACATGCCGTTGAATACTGACATTCTATCCCCATATACTCTTTAATATCTAAAACGGAAGAGAGAACAATATGAACTTGGAGCGTTCCGAGCGCATTGAAATTCCGGTCCTGCCTTTGCGTGACGTGGTTGTTTATCCCCATATGGTTATTCCACTGTTTGTTGGAAGGGATAAATCGATCCGTTGCCTTGAAGCAGCGATGGACAACGATAAGCAGATTCTATTGGTTGCGCAGAAAGATGCCGCAACGGATGATCCTGCTATCGAAGACCTCTATGAAGTGGGTACTGTTGCCTCGATATTGCAGTTGCTGAAACTGCCTGACGGCACGGTAAAGGTACTTGTTGAGGGACTTCAACGCGCAGAAATCAAAAAATTCCGTGAAGATGACTTCTTCATTGCTGATGCTCAGTATATGCAAACGCCAGAAATGGATGAACGTGAGCAAGAAGTATTGGTTCGCACGGCAATCAGTCAGTTTGAAGGTTTTATCAAACTGAACAAAAAAATCCCACCAGAAGTTCTGACTTCGCTAAATGGTATTGATGAAGCTGCACGTCTTGCAGACACTATTGCTGCGCACATGCCGCTTAAGTTGCATGACAAACAGCAAGTATTAGAAATCATTGATATCGCTGACCGCCTCGAATTCCTGATGACCATGATGGAATCGGAAATTGATTTGCTACAGGTTGAGAAACGCATTCGCAGCCGTGTTAAGAAGCAAATGGAAAAGAGTCAGCGCGAGTATTACTTGAACGAACAAATGAAAGCCATCCAGAAAGAACTGGGTGAGCTGGATGATGCGCCTGATGAATTTGAAAGCCTGAAGCTGAAGATCGAAGAATCTAAAATGCCTCAGGAAGCCAAAGAGAAAACTGAGCAAGAACTTCAAAAGCTAAAAATGATGTCACCGATGTCAGCAGAAGCCACTGTGGTTCGTAGCTATATCGATTGGATGGTTAGTGTGCCATGGTCGAAGCGCTCGAAAGTGAAAAAAGATTTGGCAAAAGCTGAGGAAATCCTCAATTCGGACCACTACGGCCTTGAGCGCGTAAAAGAGCGTATTTTGGAATACCTCGCAGTACAAAACCGCGTGAACAAGCTTAAAGGCCCGATCCTTTGCCTTGTGGGTCCTCCTGGTGTGGGTAAAACATCATTGGGTCAGTCCATTGCAAAAGCAACAGGCCGTAAGTACACCCGCATGGCGCTAGGTGGCGTGCGTGACGAAGCGGAGATTCGCGGTCACCGTCGAACCTATATTGGTTCGCTACCGGGCAAACTTGTTCAGAAAATGGCAAAAGTTGGTGTGAAAAACCCGCTATTCCTACTCGATGAAATCGACAAGATGTCATCTGATATGCGTGGCGATCCATCATCAGCCTTGCTGGAAGTGCTTGATCCTGAGCAGAATAATGCGTTCAACGACCATTATCTTGAAGTGGATTACGACCTGTCCGATGTGATGTTTGTGGCGACGTCAAACTCCATGAACATTCCAGGTCCTTTGCTAGACCGCATGGAAGTGATTCGTCTTTCGGGTTACACCGAAGATGAAAAACTCAACATTGCAAAGCAACACTTGGTGGATAAGCAGGTTAAGCGCAATGGCTTGAAGCCAAGCGAAGTGACTATCGAAGATTCCGCAATCATCGGCATCATTCGTTATTACACGCGTGAAGCCGGTGTGCGTAGTCTTGAACGTGAAATTTCTAAATTATGCCGCAAGGCAGTAAAAGAAATTCTGCTGAACAAAGATTTGAAGTCTATTGCTATCAATCAAGGCAACCTCAAAGATTTTCTTGGTGTTCAACGATTTGATTTCGGTAAAGCGGATGAAAGCAACCGTATCGGTCAAGTGACTGGTCTGGCTTGGACGTCTGTGGGCGGCGACCTGCTGACCATTGAAACCGAATCTATGCCGGGCAAAGGCAAGCTGACTCAAACTGGTTCGCTTGGTGATGTGATGCAAGAGTCGATTCAAGCGGCAATGACGGTAGTTCGTACTCGCGCAGAAAAACTGGGTATCAATAACGACTTCTATGAGAAGCGTGATATTCACGTTCACGTTCCAGAGGGCGCGACACCAAAAGATGGCCCAAGTGCGGGTATAGCCATGTGTACAGCGCTGGTTTCTAGCTTGACAGGCAACCCTGTGCGAGCAGAAGTCGCGATGACGGGTGAAATTACCCTACGTGGTGAAGTATTACCTATCGGTGGCCTCAAAGAGAAGCTACTAGCAGCTCACCGTGGTGGTATCAAAACCGTGGTGATTCCGAAAGAGAACGAACGTGATCTCGAAGAGATCCCTGATAACGTGAAAGCAGACTTAGACATCCACGCAGTGCGATGGATCGATGAAGTTCTGACGTTAGCGTTACAGAACAACCCTCTCGGAATAGAGCTTGTCACGCCGAAAAAGAGTGACGTGCAGCAAAATTAAGCAACGTAAAGAGCTGACAGCCAGCAAAAGGCTTGTCAGCTTTTTTTTTGAGGGCTAACTTAATGGAAACGCTGCAAGCCCTTAATTCATAACAGCTACAGCGTTTTGATAGAAATATTTCAATAAATTAGATGGGTAAAAACACCCATCACCGCAAAAAATGGGATTTGTGGTTCGTTTGTAAAGGGGATGAAAAAGTGAACAAGTCGCAGTTAATTGATACAATTGCAGAAAATGCTGACCTGTCTAAAGCGTCAGCGGGTCGCGCTCTAGATGCACTGATCGATGCCATTTCTGATACACTGAAAGACGGCGATCAGGTAGCTCTTGTCGGTTTCGGTACGTTTTCTGTTCGTGATCGTTCAGCACGTACTGGTCGTAACCCTCAAACTGGCGCGGAAATCAACATTCCAGCTGCTAAAGTACCTGGCTTTAAAGCGGGTAAAGCTCTGAAAGACGCGGTTAACTAATCTATTTGTACCGTCTTGCTCTATGTCGCAGCATCTATAGTTTAAAGCTGTAAAGTCCGCGACATCAGCGTATAATCAGGCTCAGTCAGAGTGTAAAGGCGCATCTCATGATGCGCTTTTTTAGTTTTATACCTCAGCCACTTTCCAGTCGCTAGCATAGACATCAAACATACAGTGTGATGTTTTTAGGTATAACCAAAACGAACGTTTAAATTTGTAGGAGTGACGGCACGTTATGATGGAGCGACTACGCGAAGGCGTGAATAGCCTCGCGGTTAAGATCATCTTAAGCCTTATTATTTTTTCCTTTGTATTTGCAGGTGTCGGTAGCTACCTTTCGGGTGGTTCTGTAGCTCCTGCTGCAAAAGTGGGTGATCAAGAAATTAGCCGCAACCAATTTGAGCAGGCTTACCAAAATGAGCGTGCGCAGATGCAAGCTCAAGCCGGAGACTTCTTTGCAACCCTGCTTAGTGATCCTAATTACCTTGCACAATTCCGACGCAATGTACTTGACCGCATGGTTAACCAAGCATTGCTAGACCAGCAAGCGAATACGCTTGGGTTACGTGTTGGTGAAGGACAAATCAAGCAATCAATTCGCGAAATGCCAGCATTCCAAGGCACACTAGGTTCGTTTGATAACGACTTGTACCTTGAGGCACTTCGTCGTAATGGCCTAACGCCGGACCAGTTTGCGGAGTATGTACGTCAGGATTTGGTGCGTGACCAACTTGTGGGCGCACTTCAAAACAGTGAATTTGCCTTAGAAGGCGAATTAGAATCACTGTATAAGCTTGAAGGCCAAACTCGTACAGTGCGTACATTGTCGCTGCCTGTTGCCGATTTTGCTGCGAAAGCAGACGTCACTGCAGAGCAGAAACAAGATTTCTATCAACAAAATCCGTCTCAGTTTGTTCGTCCAGAGCAGTTCAAAATTTCATATGTTGAGCTTTCTGGCAACGGTATTGCTGATGTTGCAGAGGTGACCGAAGAAGAAGCGAAGGCTTACTACAACGCGAACTTGGCATCTTACGGCACTGCAGAGAAGCGTAAAGTTAGCCATATCATGATCCAAGGTGATGATGATGCTGCTAATGAAAAAGCAGAAGCGGTTCTTGCAGAACTCAATGCGGGTGCGGATTTTGCTGAATTGGCAAAAACTCGTTCTGATGACACATTCAGTGCAGAGCAGGGCGGTCAACTTGACTGGTTTGATGCTGGTGTGATGGATCCTGCGTTCGAAGAAGCGGCATTTGCGCTTGCGAACAAAAGTGATGTGTCAGGTGTGGTTAAATCAGATTTCGGTTTCCACATCATCAAGCTGGATGATGTGAAAGCGTCTGATTCAGAACCTTTTGAAGCAGTACGTGATGAAATTGTCGCGCAGCTTAAGCAACAGCATGCCGCTGAAACGTTTTTCGCACTGTCAAATGATCTTGCTGAGAAAGCGTTTGAAATGCCCGATAACCTTGATGACGCAGCCGACGCTGTGGATCGCAAGGTTCAACACACTGAGTTTGTTTCTCTGAGCGATTTGGAAGGCACACTGGCGAATGCCAATGTTCAACAAGCCTTACAACTTGCTGAAGTGCGTGAAGATGGTCTGAACTCTGACATCATTGAAATTGCGCCGGAGCACGTTGTTGTTGTTCGTGTTGAAGATGTTCGTCCAGAAATGGTTCTACCTTTTGGTGACGTTGAAACACAAGTGACTGAGTTGCTAAAACGCCAAAAAGGTGAAGAGGCCGCACAAGCACTAGCAACCACTTTGGTTGAAGAGCTGAACACGGGTAATGAAGCAGGTTTGAGCGCATCAGGTTACGCATTTAGTGACGCGGCTGATATTGGCCGTGTATCTCCAGAGCGTGATGTTGTTGAGTTAGCATTTACAATGCCGACACCAAATGCTGATTCGAGTGAATATGCTCAAACGCGCTCAATCAGTGGTGACGTGCTTGTTGTTGCTTTGGATGGTGTAATAGAGCCTGAAACTGCCGATATCAGCCTTGAGAGCCAAATGGCTGACCGCGTAGCACGTTCGCTGGCGAACACTGAACTTGCAGCAACCATCGAACAACTTAAAGACACAACTGACGTGGTTTATTCATTAGAAACCGCCGAGCAGTAATATCTAAAAAACTTATGCGCCAAGTAAAAGACTTGGAGCGAATTACGACTTCGTTGTAATTGATAAGTTACTTTGACGGGGCACCTTTGGTGCCCCGTCGTTTTTTCTACTTCTTAACATGCATTGATGAACACCGCTTATTACCCTGCCTTCTCTATTCACGGAAACCTAAGTAAAGGAATCATCAATGCTTAAGAAAATACTCACAACACTCACATTTGCGGTCGCGATGTTTGCTGCGCCAGTTGCACTCGCACAAGACAATCAAAGTAATGCGGGAGCAGATGCACCGTTTGAAGTGAACATCAATACTGCTGACGCGGATGAACTTGATAAGTATTTGGACGGTGTCGGGAAAAGTAAGGCGCAGGCTATCGTTGATTTTCGTGAAGAGTTCGGACAGTTTGAGTCGTTAGATTCACTGAAGAACGTCAAGGGCATTGGCGGTGGTATCATCGAAAAAAACAAAGATCGCATTGTGCTTTAAAGGGGTTTGGTACGCCGATACCAAACGAGGGGAGAACGATCTCCCCAATATCTCCCATCGCAATTTCACGTTTACACGCGTTTGCTTTTCAGATAATTCCTTCTCACGTAACAATATTACTCGTAACAACAACGCGGGTAATAACAACGCAGGTAGCAAGATCGTTTGATCGCTGTCTTTTGTCTGTTTTTGTTCGTTGCTAGACCGCCACGTCTTATTCATCCCACGGTTTTTTGTTTTAGAGACTTGAGAAAACAAGCCGACACTAACAGAATGGTGTCAGGATACTTCTTAGACCAAGGCCAAGGACGTTATGAGTCAGAAAACCAGTCACTTTTTTGCCCACCTCGCGAGAATGAAACTTATCTATCGCTGGCCTCTTATGCGCAATGTGTTCAACGAAAATATCTCCGAACATAGCCTTCAAGTTGCATTTGTTGCGCATGCTTTATCTCTGATTGAAAACAAGAAATTTGGCGGTAGTACAACGCCGGAACGTGTGGCTTTGCTGGCAATGTTTCATGATTGCAGCGAAGTGCTAACAGGCGATTTACCTACGCCGATTAAGTACTTTAATCCGGCCATTGCTGATGAGTACAAGAAGATAGAGCGTATTGCCGAAGACAAATTGGTTTCGATGCTGCCTGAAGAGTTCCGTGATGATTACCGCCCGTTAATTGACAGCGACAGCATTGACCAAGAGGAATACCGCATCGTGAAACAAGCGGATGCGATATGTGCCTACCTCAAGTGTTTGGAAGAGTTGTCAGCAGGTAATCACGAGTTTGAGCAAGCCAAGCGACGCTTAGAAAAAACGATGGAAGATCGCAGCACCGATGCGAGCGAGTATTTTATGTCAACGTTTGCCAGTAGCTTTACGTTGAGCCTTGATGAGATCAGTGATGAGCAATAATTTTTTCGCGGCACAAACGCTTTCACCATTGTGGGAAGAAAGGCTTGCGAGCGAGAACAAACAGCGCCGACATGACAAACGTACGGTGTTTCAACGGGACCGCGCACGTATTCTTCACTCTGCCGCGTTTCGTCGCTTACAGGCCAAGACACAAGTGCTCGGCGCCGAACACAGTGAGTTTTATCGCACGCGTCTAACGCACTCGCTTGAAGTGTCCCAAATAGGCACGGGTATTCTCGCTCAGCTCAAAGACAAACAGCCCGAGTTTCGGCCGCTGCTTCCTTCGACGAGCCTATTGGAAAGCCTCTGTCTCGCGCATGACATTGGCCATCCACCTTATGGGCACGGTGGCGAGATAGCCCTTAATTACCTCATGCGCAATGATGATGGGTTTGAAGGTAACGCACAGACGTTTCGTATTGTCAGTCTGTTAGAGCCGTATACGGAATCCGACGGGATGAACTTGGCAAGAAGAACGCTGTTGGGTTTGCTTAAATATCCCGCATTGCTTAGCGAGACGCGCCGTTTCTCCCTTCCGCCTGATGTGTCTGAGTTTCGTCATTTGAAAGCCTCGGATTGGCATCCTGCGAAAGGCTTATATCGTGATGATCTTGACCGGTTCAATTGGGTGTTAGCGGGCATGACAGAACAAGACGCTGCGCTATTTACGCGTCTAAAGCGCCAGCCCAATGACAATCACCATGGTAAAACCGAGTTCAAATCCCTTGATTGCTCGATCATGGAACTGGCCGATGACATTGCTTATGGCGTGCACGATCTTGAAGATGCAATCGTGATGGGCATTGTGCAGCGCGATCAATGGCAGGAGGCGGTAGCCAGCAAATTGGCTGAATGCGGAGACCCATGGTTAGAGGCAAACATTAGCCATTTGAGCGACCAAATGTTCGGGCCACATTACGAACGCAAAGATGCTATCGGTGCCTTGGTGAATACCTTGCTGACGTCTATAGCCATCGAACCATCGCTTCAAGATGGCGTGAACAGCTTTGATGACCCTATTCTGCAGTGGAACGCGCGTTTAACCGATGTCATGCATGGCGTGTTGGCGGTACTTAAAGCCTTTGTAAGCGAATACGTGGTGCAAAAGCCCGAGCTTCAAATCATTGAATACAAGGGACAACAACTCGTGATGGGACTGTTTGATGCCTTTGATGCGGATCCGAAGCGATTGCTGCCTGTACCTACACGTGAACGTTGGCTAAAAGACGTTGCGGACGGGAAAAGTGGTCGCCGAGTGATCGCCGACTACATTTCAGCAATGACCGACGGTTACGCTCAGCGACTGCATGCCACCATGTTCACGGCTGACAGCCAAGGGCCGATGTATCAAATCAGGTAAGCGATAACATTGAAAAGCGAAGAGGAGAATAACGTAAGGTTGCTTTCCTCTTATTCGTTTTCATTGTCGTTTTTACATCCATAATGCTGCTCATAGACCCCAGGCGGCATTTGGCTGATTTGAAACTCAATCATGCTGTCAAAGGCAGCCATCAAAGGGTGAAAGCGTGTTTGCTCACCCGTCATGGCAGATAGCGCATAGAAACCCGCTTCTACGGTCGACAGGCCGTTCTCTTTTGGCGACTTACGAATGCGATAGTTTCCCTGTTCGATCTCATCGAGTTTCACCGCTGGGAGGGCATGAAGGTTCTTGGAAAGCTGATACATCTTGTATGCTTTTCGCCATGTACCATCAAGTAAAATCAAACCTCGCTTGCGTCCGTCTTCCCCCGTGATTATCTCTGTGTTTTCTGATGATAAAGAGATCGCGTCATCGGACGGATAAAGCACGACGTAATCAACGCCCGATCGTGGATCTAATAACGTATTAAGTGCGTCGTTATCAGAAAAGTCCTCACCCACGAAAAGCCGACTGTTTGGCAAGGAGAGAGACAGTATGCGAGCGGTACCAATAGGTTGGTGCACTTCAGATGGATGCTGAAGAATAATCAAAGGGATATCGCAAGGTATCGTTGTGATGGTATGACAAATACAGGCGCGTTTGGCTTTCCCGCATTGTTCGCAATATCGGCTGGCTTTCTGGTTCATTCCCACGGTACGCTATAACTTAATGAAATTGAGATGTTTGAGGATTCCCTTTGCCTGTATATCGATTGCTTGGGCTTATCGCTATCGTAGCGATTGTAGCGCAAATCCCAGCGATTCATCATTGGATGACATGGGATCGTGCGGATATTGAGGCGGGGCAATGGTGGCGAATCGTAACAGGAAACCTCACGCATACCAATGTTCCTCATCTTCTTATGAATCTCGCGGCATTTGCCGCCCTCACCGTGCTACATAGGCGCTACTACAACGTGCGTTCGTTAGTCATGATGATGTGGTGCATGATGGTGGCCATTGGCATTGTGATGTTTTGGAGCCCATTTAGCTGGTATGCAGGGCTTTCAGGTGTGTTGCATGGGTTGTTTGTGTGGGGTGTGATACGTGACATACAGAATAAAGTGCCATTGGGATGGATGATGCTGGTGGGCGTGGGTGCGAAATTGGCCTATGAAGCGTATATCGGTGGCGATTCAATGACGGCGCAGCTCATCGATGCAGGCGTGGCGTATCAAGCGCACTTAGCCGGTGCTGCTGTGGGTTTGTTGTTTGCCTTAACAACAAAAAAAGCCTGACTGAGTCAGGCTTTTTCTTCATTTCTGTTAAGTGCGAATCACTGTCGGTACGTTGACAGGAAGCGCTCGAAACGGCCAATCGCCAATTCAAGATCATCAACACGTGGCAAAGTAACAATGCGGAAGTGATCCGGTTTCGGCCAGTTGAAGCCAGAGCCGTGCACCATCAGTACTTTTTCTTGCATCAAAAAGTCGTACATCATCTTTTCATCATCGTGGATGTTGTAGCGTTTGATATCAATTTTCGGGAAAAGATACAGCGCGCCTTTTGGCTTCACACAACTCACGCCCGGAATTTGGTTCAGCAATTCATGGGCTTTGTCGCGTTGCTCAAGCAGACGACCACCAGGGAGAATCAATTCATTGATGCTTTGGTAACCGCCCAGTGCTGTTTGAATGGCGTGTTGCATCGGCACGTTTGCACACAAACGCATAGAGGCCAGCATCTCTAATCCCGCGATGTAGCCTTTCGCCATATGTTTGGGGCCAGAAAGGATCATCCAACCAGAGCGGAAGCCACAGACACGGTAAGATTTTGACAAGCCACTGAAGGTCACACAGAAAACATCAGGCGCAAGTGGCGCAATAGAATGGTGCTGTGCGCCGTCATACAAAATTTTGTCGTAAATTTCGTCAGCGAAAATGATCAAACCATGGTGACGGGCAATGTCCGCAATCTCCATCAGGAAGTCACGGCTATATACCGCACCTGTTGGGTTGTTCGGGTTGATCAGTACGATGCCTTTGGTCTTTGGCGTGATCTTGGCTTTAATATCATCCAGATCTGGGTACCAATCAGACTCCTCATCACACATGTAATGAACCGGATTACCGCCAGACAAAGAAACCGCTGCAGTCCAGAGTGGGTAGTCAGGCGATGGAACTAACAGTTCATCACCGCTGTTCAGTAGCGCCTGCATAGACATGACGATCAACTCAGACACGCCATTGCCGAGGTAAACGTCTTCAACGTCTAAATCAAGCATGCCACGCTTTTGATAATGCTGAACAACCGCCTTACGAGCCGGGTAAATTCCTTTTGAATCACAGTAACCTTGAGAAGTCGGCAGGTTACGGATCACGTCTACCAAAATTTCGTCCGGCGCATCAAAACCAAATGGGGCAGGGTTGCCAATATTCAGTTTGAGGATTTTATGGCCTTCTTCTTCGAGGCGCTTTGCTTGTTTCATGACCGGACCGCGAATGTCATAACAGACGTTGTCCAGTTTGGTCGACATCCCAACTTCTTGCATCTTGATTCCCAAGGGTGTTTTTTACGTATTTGCAGTAAATTACACTAACAAACTCGACTATATAAGTAGCAAACAGTAAAAAATGGCGAGAAAACAGGATTTCAGTGATTTAATCCTAACTTGCTGGGATATTCTGCTAGAACATTCGGTTTTCATCACTATCAATAAGGTTGTAGAATGTATTTCCAACAGGAAATTTTACTGAATTTGCCGCGCTTTATCGTTTTTTGATGAGAAAACACCCTATTTAGGGGGATTTGCTCACGGCGTATCGGGAAACAGGGCGCTCAACGAAGAAATAAGACCATCGCAACCAGCGCAATAGGATTTTTCGCGGCTAGCCTTACACCATGGATTCGGACGATTAGCTTTAGGTTGTAGGTGTTAGTGAGGTTAACTTGACCGAATTGATCCAAGCAATTGGGCGACTTTGTGACGCGTTGTCTACTTTGTCTGCGCTTCCACCACGACTCAGTGTCGATCTAACATTGTCTGACCATGTCGATCCGATTGAATGGTTAGACGCTCAGCCGTTATTCCCTAAATTTTATTGGCAGTCTCGCGATGGTGTAGAAGAAACCGTTGCACTTGGGCAGGTCAGAACGTTTTCCAATCCTTACTCTGCAGAGTTGGTATTGGAAGACGGGCAACGCATTTGGGGCGGTCGCTCGTTTGATGGGCGCACCGAGCGCAATCAGCGCTGCTTGCAATCCTTCTTTTTTCTCCCTCAAATAGAATTGTCGCGCGTTGGCGAGACGTGGTCCTTGTCGCTCAATATCGGCGATAACATTGAGAAAGCGCGCGCCGCGTTGAACAAGCTGTCTGATTCGACGTCGACATTGGTTCGTCCGCAATGCGATATTCTTGATGCAGAACATTCACCTTCGTATCCGCAGTGGTCGAGCATGCTTGAAAAAGCCTTGGCCGAAATAGACAGCACGGATCTGCAAAAAGTTGTTCTCGCGAGAAAAACGTCGTTGACGCTCGATCGCCACATTTCAGCTGCACAATTATTGAAAGCAAGCCGTGAGCAAAACAGCGCAAACTTTCATTTCTTGTTGGCGTTAGATGAAAAACATAGCTTTGTGGGTTCGACCCCTGAGCGATTGTTCAACCGACAAGGTCAGACACTTTTAACGGAAGCCCTTGCTGGCACCATTGGGCGTGGTAAAACTGCGCAAGATGACAAAGCCTTGGCACAATGGTTGCTCAACGATCCAAAGAACATCTACGAAAACCGTCTGGTTGTTGAAGACATCGAATCCCGTTTGTTGCCGAGCAGTATCGCGTTGACGGTGGAAGGTTCTCCGCATCTGGTGCAGCTTCGAAAAGTACAACATCTAAAGCGTGATATTGAGGCGGAACTACACAATGACGTGTCCAGTTCTGACTTGTTAGACATGTTGCAGCCCACTGCTGCAATTGCTGGTTTACCTCGCGATAACGCCGTCAAATTCATCACTGAAAATGAACCGTTTGCCCGTGGTTGGTATAGCGGTGCTGTGGGCTTTCTAGGGCGAGAACGCAGTGAATTTTGCGTGGCTATCCGAAGTGCACTCGTGATGAATGATACGCTGCACTTGTTTGCTGGCGCGGGCATTGTGCCTGGCTCAGAACCTGAGACAGAGTGGAAAGAGTTAGATCGTAAAATGTCGACCTTGATGAGCCTGCTATCGCCTGTCCTTGATCCCCTGCCTTTCGAGAAAAAACGTTCGATGCTGCCGATGAGTAATGCTATCGATATGGAGCAAAAAGCGGGATGAAGCAATCAACCATGAACCGCGTTTGGGCAAAGCTTGTGTTGATGTCTTTGCAACGTGCTGGCGTGACTGACGTTTGCATTGCACCAGGTTCACGCTCAACCCCTTTGACGCTCGAAGCAGAAGCGCTTCGCGAAGACGGTGCGTTACCCTTAAATCTCCACACGCATTTTGATGAGCGAGGGCTGGGTTTTCTTGCGCTCGGTCTAGCCAAAGCCTCCGAAAAACCCGTGGCGGTTATCGTGACATCAGGTACTGCGGTTGCCAATTTACTGCCGGCTGTGGCTGAGAGTCGCCTTACGCGTGAGAAGCTGATTTTACTGACAGCAGACCGCCCGACAGAGCTGATTCAATGTGGTGCAAACCAAGCCATTAGTCAGCGCGGCATTTTTGGTGACCATGCCGATACCGTGTGTGATTTACCTTCGCCTTCAGAGTTAACGACACCAGCATGGCTGTTGTCGACACTCGATGAGAGCTTGCATCAGCAATCCCTGATCGGCGGCAGTTTGCACATCAACTGCCCTTATCCTGAGCCCTTGTATGGCGAACTTGAGGATACCAGTGAGTATCTTGCACCTGTTGCAGAGTGGCTTCGTGGTCAGACGCCGTATTTGTCTTTTGTCAGTGCTTACGACGACGAGCTGGTTTTGTCTGCGTCTTTCATCAATGAAAAATGGTATGCCGCGCAACAGAAAAAAGGCGTGCTTATTGTTGGGCGGGTGACCCGAAAAGACAGGGCTGCCATTCAAGCATTGGCAGATAAACTGGCCTGGCCGATACTGTGCGACCCACAAGCGGGCATGGGGTCTGACTTCGCCGGGTTTGATGGCTGGATGCAAAACCTTGCCTGTGCAGAATTTCTGGCTCAAGCGGAGTGCGTGCTGCAATTTGGCGCGCGATTGGTATCGAAGCGGTTAGGGCAATTTCTCGATGGTTTTCATGGCGAGTACTGGCTGGTGGATGAGCATCCAGGGCGATTAGATCCACGTCATCGTAAAGCGACCCGTATTATTGGTAGGCCCGCATCTATCGCTCCACAGCTCAGTCACAAAGCGTCAGCCGTTCAACATGCAGATTGGGCAGCGGCTTTGTCTTTGGCAAGTAAAGCCTACTTGGAATGTGTGCATCAGCACGCGCTCAAAAATGAACAATTGTCAGAGCTTGCGATGGCGGCAGATTTTCCGCATTGGTTGCATGAAAATAGCGATGTGTTTATCGGCAATAGCCTAGCGATTCGCTTGTTAGATATGTGCGCGCGCCTTCCCGAGCTGCATGTTTACGCAAATCGAGGCGCATCGGGTATTGATGGCCTTATTGCCACGGCGTCGGGTGTTCAACGCGCTCAACAAAACCCCATGGTGTGTTTGATGGGTGATACGTCTGCGCTGTATGACTTGAACAGTCTCGCTTTACTGGCTCACAACCCTTATCCCTTAGTGGTCATTGTGGTGAATAATGATGGGGGCGGTATTTTTGATATGTTACCTGTTCCACAAGAAAGCAAAGATGCCTTCTATCGCATGCCACATGGCTTCGAATTCTCTCATGCAGCGGCCATGTTCGGCCTTCAGTATCAGTGTCCAACAACCTTGGAAGCGGCGCGTTTTGCGTGTTTGGAAGGGCAAAAACATGCAGGAACCACGCTGATAGAACTTCGTGTTCCTGCAGGGGAGTCTGGTGCTCATTTAAAAGCCTTGTTCACTGATATTGCAAAGACATCGTTGTTTTAAAGAGATACCAATGACTTCATTCAGCAATGAGACGTTATCACCCTGCGAGATGTTGGCTTATAAAGCAACGGGGCAAATTGAAAAGCCAGCGTTGGTTTTTCTGCATGGCTTGCTTGGCAGTGCTGATGATTGGAAACCCGTGACCGAAGCGTTGTCGCAAGATCATTTTTGTCTCGCGATTGATTTACCGGGGCACGGTGAAAGTAAACACATTCCCCCTGTGAGTTTTGAACACACCAATACCTTGATCATGCAAATCATAGAGCAGCACGTGCAAGGGGCGTATTGGCTTGTGGGGTATTCGCTAGGTGCAAGGCTTGCGATGATGATTGCCGCGAATCATCAGGCTGACGGAGCAAGTGAAAAAGCAACCCACCTGCGAGGCTTACTGATTGAAAGCGGCCACACAGGGCTACCCGATAGTGAGCGCGAGTCTCGTTGGCAAAATGATTGCCGATGGGCACACCGCTTTGAGTCTGAGCCCATTATTGATGTGCTTCAAGATTGGTATGAACAACCCGTTTTTTCCTCACTAAATCATGCGCAAAAACAAAGTTTTGTCGCACTTCGCAGTGATAATCTCGGCGTTAAAGTGGCAAGTATGTTGCGTGCTACATCGTTATCAAAGCAACCCGAACTGACTGAGCCGTTACGGCAATGCGAACTGCCTTTGCACTATGTCTGCGGGCAAAACGACACCAAGTTTTCTGCCGTCGCCGCGCGGTCGGGGTTTAGGTTCAATGTCGTCCCAGACGCGGGACACAATATTCATGCTGAGCAGCCTAGGCTGTTTAGCCAGCTGATAAAAAAGCTGATCACTACCGTTTAATTTGACGATTCAATGGAGCCATTATGGCGATTACAACAGGTTTGACCGAACAAGAACTATACGCACCGGTTGAGTGGGCTGACTGCTCTGAAGGGTATGAAGACATTCTTTATCACAAGTCTGCGGAAGGTATTGCACGCATTACCATTAACCGCCCTGAAGTGCGTAATGCGTTCCGTCCTCAGACGGTTAACGAGATGATCAAAGCACTTTCTGACGCACGCTATGACGAAAAAGTGGGTGTGATTGTCCTAACGGGCCAAGGCGAGCATGCATTCTGCTCTGGCGGTGACCAGAAAATTCGTGGCGACTACGGCGGCTACCGAGACAACGAAGGTACGCATCACCTCAACGTGTTGGATTTCCAACGCCAAATCCGTACCTGTCCGAAGCCTGTGATTGCCGCGGTTGCAGGATACGCCGTCGGTGGTGGTCATGTTCTTCACATGATGTGTGATTTGACCATTGCCGCTGACAATGCGCAGTTTGGTCAAACAGGGCCTAAAGTGGGGTCTTTTGATGGTGGTTGGGGTGCTTCATACATGGCCCGCATCGTTGGTCAGAAAAAAGCACGTGAGATTTGGTTCCTTTGTCGTTTTTATGATGCGCAAGAAGCACTGGACATGGGGCTTGTAAACCATGTTGTGCCTTATGCGGAGCTTGAGCGTGAAACTGTGCGTTGGTGTCGCGAAACGCTGCAGCACAGCCCAATGGCGCTGCGTTGTTTGAAAGCAGCATTGAATGCAGACTGTGATGGTCAAGCGGGTCTTCAAGAGCTAGCAGGTAACGCAACCATGCTGTTCTACATGACAGAAGAAGGCCAAGAAGGTCGTAACGCATTTAACGAAAAGCGTCGTCCTGATTTCGACAAATTCCCTCGTAACCCTTAATGGAAGAAGCGATGAAACACGCAACGCTTTATCGCTACGATCTGCCTATGGACAGTGGCGTGATCCTGCGCCACACCCGTCTCGCACAACGTGTTGGCTTCATTGTGGAGCTTCGTGATGGCGAGCGTATAGGACGAGGTGAAATAGCGCCACTGCCAGAATTCAGCAAAGAAACGGCAGAGCAAGCCGGTGAACAAGCCCAAGTTATGCTGAATCATTGGTTAGCAGGTCAGGCAATCGACTGGGATGTTTTATTTCCTTCAGTTGCTTTTGGCATCAGTATGGCGATGGCTGAGCTATCCGGCGAACTTCCTGTCGAAGGTAACTTCGTGGTCGCGCCGCTGTGCAGTGGTGACCCTGATGATCTAGTGCAGAAACTGGCGGACATGCCAGGGCAGAAGGTTGCCAAGATCAAAGTCGGGTTGTATGAAGCCATACGCGATGGGATGGTCGCCAACATGTTCCTTGAGGTGATCCCAGATCTGCTGCTTCGTCTTGATGCGAACCGTCAGTGGACGCCTGCGAAAGCTGCCCAGTTCGCAAAGTATGTGCATCCCGCTTTCCGTGAACGCATTGCTTTCTTGGAAGAGCCTTGCCAGTCGCCAGAAGAAAGCCTCGCCTTTGCGAAAGATTCAGGCATTGGGTTAGCGTGGGATGAAACCTTGCGCGACGAAGGCTTTGTGCTTGAAGCGTGCGACGGTCTGAAAGCCATCGTGATTAAGCCAACCTTGATCGGCGGACTGACAAAAGTGAAAGCGCTTGTTGCTCAGGCGCATGACATGGGGCTTGATGTCGTGATCAGTTCCAGTTTGGAATCCAGCTTTGGTTTACATCAGCTGGCAAGGGTTGCTCACTGGTTAACGCCTTCGACAATCCCAGGTTTGGACACGATCGATCTCTTTCAAACGCAATTGGAAGTGCCTTGGCCAAATTGCACGTTACCAACGACACCGCTGTCAGATTGCAGTATCGCATGGCAAGCATCCAACCAATAAATTTCCCAACCTGGCCGTGGTTGTGCTGGCGTGAACAACACGCTGATGCAACCGCCGTTGTGCTGGATGATGTCGCGGTGAGCTGGCAACAGCTTTGCCGAGACATCGCTTGCGCCCAAACCGTGCTTTACCGTCACACCGCTAGACATTCTTCTGTTAGCAACCGTCATGGTGATATCAGTGTTACTGACAACGTCGAACGTATCGCCATTGTCAGTGATAATCGCTACTGTGATCTGGTGAACATGCTGGCATCATGGCAATTGGGCTGGCAAACGCTCATGGTAAACCCTGCATTTTCGTCAGAACTACAAACCACATTACTGGAAGAAATCGGCATTGAGCATTGTTTATCGGTTGATGATGTGGTGACAAATGTCGGTTCATTTCCCCCCCTCAAAAACGATGACTTCGGAAACCGGTATGTTGAAAGAGACGGTTTTTTGGAGCAAAACAAGACACTTGATGCGCCATTCATCCCCGAGAAGTGCCTGACGTTAACGCTAACTTCCGGCTCAACGGGATTGCCGAAAGCTGTTGCTCATACGGTGGAACATCACCTATCGAGCGCGGCAGGTTTGTTTTCATTGATGCCTTTTAGTGAAACTGACTGTTGGTTGCTGTCATTGCCGCTTTTTCATGTGTCCGGCCTTGCGATCGTGTGGCGGTGGCTCTTAAAAGGTGCCGTCTTAAAAATCGCTGAAACCAAAGGCGATGCCCTTATTCCATCACTCGATGGCGCGACACACGCGTCACTGGTGCCAACGCAATTACAGCGTGTCGTTTCTTTGGGTAAGTCTCAGTCTTTGCGCTCCGTTTTGCTTGGCGGGGCGGCCATTCCTCAACCACTGGTTGATGACGCAGAACGAATGGGCATTCAATGCTGGTGTGGGTATGGGATGACAGAGATGGCATCAACCATCTCAGCGAAACGTGCTGATGGACGCTTTACGGTTGGTGGTGTGTTACCCAACCGAGAGGTGCGTTTATCGGATGCGGGGGAAGTGTTGGTAAAAGGGGGCACGCTAGCTGCAGGGTATATGGTGAAAGGGGAGATACATCCGCTCACTGAACATTGGTTTGCAACTAAAGATAAAGCGCGATGGTGCAACGAAAGCCATGAACTTCAGATTCTAGGTCGACTGGATAACATGTTTGTCTGCGGCGGGGAGAATGTACAACCTGAGGCTGTAGAGCGTGTGCTCGGTCAATTTGAGGGGGTTCTGCAACTCATCATTTTACCGGTTGATCATGAACGTTGGGGCCAAGTGCCAGTGGCAATCGTTCAAGGTAGGGTCGAACATGATGCTTTTCTTGAATGGGCGAAGCAGCAAGTACCTGCTTACCAATGTCCGCAAGCTGTACTGTCATTGCCAGAGAATGTCGGTGTGTCTGGCATTAAGCTTTCTCGCAACGCCCTCGCTCAATGGCTAGCTTCACAACCATTAGCACTTCCTGTTTGAGTGATTAGCGCACATTACCACGAAGTTGTTTTACCTCTTTGAACAAGGTCGCACAGCTTGCATCCTGCGGTGGCGTTGCGTTGCCAGCAGAAACGGTGACCTTCGACCAAAAGCGGCACGGCAATTTGAGTAACGCCCGACCGCCTTCTCGGCTGAAGTAGCTTCCCCACAAGCCTTGCAATGCCATCGGAACAACAGGCACAGGGGTTTGTTTTAAGATCAATCCGATTCCGCGTTTGAAGGGCTGCATTTCGCCATTGGGTGTTAAGTGCCCTTCAGGGAAAATACAGACAATTTCGCCATCGCTTAGCTGCTTTTTAATCTCTTTTAGCGCACAACGAATAGAGCCGCTGGTGAGCTTTATCGGGATCACTTTGGCTGCGCGGAAGAAATAATTAAGTATTGGTAAGTGATAATAATCTTCGTCCATCACAAATCGAATCGGCCTTGGGCACGCACCGGCAAGCAATAGGGCATCAACATAGCTGACGTGATTACACACTAACAACGCGCCGCCTTCTGAGGGGATGTTAGCGAGGTTTTTGTGTTTCACGCGGTAAAAGCTGTGGCTGAGAAACCAGGTAACAAAGCGAAGCGCGAACAGTGGAACCTGCTTGCCTGCATAAAGGGCAACTAACAGGTTCAGGCCAGCAAGAATGCAGAAAAAGACCGGAATACTTAGCCCAACAACACCCAGAAGTACGATGGCGAGAATGGCGCTACTCACCATGAATAGCGCGTTGTAAATATTATTTGCAGCAATCACTTGTGAGCGTTCACTTTCTTTTGAACGGCTTTGCATCAAGGCATACAAAGGCACAATGAAGATGCCGCCAAAAATGCCAATGAAAACTAAATCAGCAAATACCCACCACAGTGAGGGTTCAGAAACGAATGCCAAGAAGGTGTCAGTCTGAGGTGGAACATCAGGTGTAGAGAACAAAAGGTGCGCGCCAAAAACGGTGAGCCCTAGACTGCCTATAGGTACAATTCCAGGTTCGATTCGGTGTGCTGATAACTTGTCACAAAGCAGCGAGCCTATGGCAATGCCTACTGAAAAAAGCGTAAGTAAAAAGGACACGGACGCTTCATTGCCGCCTAAATGGAGCTTGGCGTAGTTTGGAAATTGGGTGAGGTAACTTGCGCCAAGAAACCAAAACCAACTGATCCCCATGATGGATTGCAGCACCACCTTATCGCGTTTTGCGATATCCAACGTCGTTTTCATTTGCTGGCGCAGTGAAAAACGAATGCGGAGATCGGGATTACCTGCGTCGGCTGGTGGAATGGCGCGGGCGCTGAGATACCCCATGACGGCAAATGCCACGATGGCCATCGCTGCGATAAGTTGTGCATTGGGGAGATTTGCTATCAGCCCAGCGACGATAGTGCCGAGCAAGATAGCGAGGAACGTACCCGTCTCAACCAATGCATTTCCGGGTACCAATTCTTCTGGCTTTAATGTTTGTGGTAAGAGCGCGTATTTCACTGGGCCAAAGAAGGCGGATTGTGTGCCCATCAAGAAAAGTAAAAAGAGCAAAACGAGATAGCTTTCGAACAGAAATGCGAGAGCAGCAAGGCTCATGATGCCGATTTCGACGAGCTTAACGGCTCGGATGAAGCGGGATTTCTCGTACTTGTCAGCGAGCTCCCCTGCAAACGCAGAGAATAGGAAAAAGGGGAGGATGAAGAGGCCTGCGGCAAGATTTATAAAAAGATCGGTGCTGACCCCAAGCGCGCCTGGTGCCGTGAATGCCACCAAAATGAGGAGTACGTTTTTATAAACGTTATCGTTAAATGCCCCGAGTGCCTGGGTAACAAAATAAGGAAGAAAACGTCGTTGCTTTAGCAGTGTTGATTGCGTGCTCATCGCTTCTTCCTAGTGGTACGTTTGGTATTACTGCGCGGCAACCCAGCTTGATAAGTATCCAGTGAGCAAGTTGTTGATCAACTCTTGGCCATTAACGGGTACATCAGTAAAGAACTTGTCGTCGACGCTCAGCAATGTAATGCCATGAACGCCCGCCCATAGAACGCGACTTGCTTCAACCACCGATTCGTCACTTCTTGACGGGGACAGTTTGTGTAGGAGCGCTTCAAGAATACCTGTCATGTTTTGAATGCGATCGCTGTGCCAGTCAGGCATATCATTGCCTTTCATGCTGTGTTCAAACACCAATTGCCAGCGGTAAGGGTTCGCCTTTGCAAAATCCAAATAGACTTGAGCGAGCAGGAATAGCGATGTTTTTGGATCGGTGGAAGATTGCAGCTTTTCTTGTGCTTGGCGGCGAAGGTCATCCAAGGTGCGTGCAACAACATGTAAGAGGAGAATGTTGTAACTGCCGAACACATTAACGAGCGTGCTTGGCACGTAGCCAATCATCGCAGCGACTTTTCGCAGGCTCAGTGAATGGTAGGGATTGTCTTTCAGATAGGCTTCGACGCAATTCAGCGTCATCTCTATAAGTTCTTCTCTACTGTGGTCGTTCCTGCGTGCCATTACTTCATGCTGCGAATAGTGAACAATGTTCGATATTCTAGGAGCCAACTTTCTAAAGGGCAAGCCATGCGCCTCTCAGTTTGCATAACTTGCCTTAAGAATCGTGCTTAGTGAGAGAATTTGTTGCTGTTCTTGATGGAGACTTGGTCGTTTAGTGTCCAAAAGTCGTAAATGATGCCTATGCCAAATAAGCCTAGCGAACAAAGGTAAAGAATACCTGTTAGCCATTTGCCCATGTACATGCGATGAATGCCAAACACACCAAGAAACGTCAGCAAAATCCAAGCCACTGAGTAATCGGTTTGACCACTGTGGAAACGCAGATCGGCTTCTCTGTCCATCGAAGGGATCAGAAAGAGGTCAATCAGCCAACCGATACCGAAAAGGCCGAACGTAAATAGCCAAATGGTGCCAGTAACCGGTTTTCCATAATAAAAACGGTGTGCGCCAAGAAAACCAAAAATCCAAAGTATGTAGCCAATGACTTTGCTATGGGTGTCGTTCATGTAAATGTCCTGAACCAATGAAATCTGCCTGAGTGTAAAGTAACTCACACGGGAAGTGGATGACGTTAATGATATTTAGACATGAATTTTGTCTTATTGTTGCCAAGCGATGTAAAATTTTGGACTAATTCAAACGATAAGGCGTATTGAAACTAAACGATTAGTAACACTTTCTACGTCCTGAACGTTTGACTTTCAAACACACGGGTATACCCTCGTTATTCATGTACTGTAACGAATTGATTAAGTAAGGTTCGCGATGAAACGCTTTTTTGCTTTATTTGCGCTGATGTTTGTCGTGGTGGTTTCTGCCCCGCATGCTGAAGCAAAGAAATTCGGTGGCGGTAAGTCTTTTGGCAAAAGCTTTAAGACCGCACCTGCACCAAAATCTCAGCCAACAAATACAAATTCAATCAACAAACAAAACGATGGCTCTGCGGCTAAATCAGGCATGAAAAAAGGTTTGATGGGCGGCTTGCTTGGCGGTCTATTGGCCGGCGGTTTGTTTGCGGCCATGATGGGCGGCGCATTTGAAGGATTCCAGATGATGGACTTCCTTATCATTGCTGTTGTCGCGTTTGTGTTGTTCAAAATCTTCAAGAGTATGATGGCGGCCAAGAATGGCTCTATCAACCGACCCAATCAACAAGCCTATGCAGGTGGTCGTGAGCCACAACAGCAGAAAGGTTACTACCACGAAGAGCAACAACCTGCTTTTCGCGAGTCGGCGGCAACGTCACAAACGGGTGGTTTTGGTGCGGTAAACAATGACGTGCCTTTTAACTTCCCACCCAACTTTGACATGGTGTCTTTTGTGAACGGTGCGCGCGAGCATTACCGTATCCTTCAAGGTGCATGGAACCACAATCAACTTGAAACCATTCAAGAGTATGTAACGCCAGAGTTATACAACGATCTGACAGAAGAGCGTCGTAAACTGGAAGGCGAACAACATACTGAAGTGATGTATGTCGATGCTGAAATTGTACGCGCTGACAATGATAGCAATCGTGCACAGCTTAGCCTTCAATTTAGTGGCCGCTACTGTGACCGCCAAGAAGGTACTGAAGAAGATATCACTGATATTTGGCACTTAGAGCGCGATATGACGCAACCTAATGCGCCATGGTTGATTGTGGGTATTCAAGCGTAATCTCTACAACACCAAGTTCGATAAAGCAGTCACTTCGGTGGCTGCTTTTTTTTGTTCAAAATTTCTGGCGTAATAGTTCAACGTTTCTCAATAGCTTATCGGTGAAAAGCTGGTTAGAGTGGCAGCCTGTCATATTTCTCATTGAATTCAAGGTAAGTGCGTGTGAATGCATTAAGAACTCCCACAAATCTTCTTATTGGTATGGCGTTTATCATGGCCATGACCTTTTCCGTTTGGAATGTGCTTTTAAACAACTTTGTTGTGGAAAGGGCGGCGTTCACGGGGAAGGAAATCGGGATTTTACAAAGCCTGCGTGAAGTACCGGGCTTTCTCGCGTTTACCGCGATTTACCTACTACTGTGGTTTAAAGAACAATCGTTCGCCCTTATTTTCTTGGCTGTCATGTGTGTGGGCGTCGCGGTGACCGGGTGGTTTCCGAGCGAGTGGGGCTTGTATCTCACCACCGTGGTGATGTCCATTGGCTTCCATTATTTTGAAACGGTGAATCAGTCACTGACCTTGCAATGGGTTGATAAAGACAAAAGTGCGCATTTCATGGGAAGGGTTCTTGCGTGGAAAGGTGGGGCCAGCTTGATTGCCTATGGCACGGTTTGGTTGCTAATGGAATGGCTTGCAGTGTCGTACAACACTGTTTATATGGTCTTTGGTTTCTTCGGTCTATTGGGAGTGCTTTTTCTGTGGTTGAGCTTTCCTTCTTTTGAATCGCCACATGCACAAACCAAAAAATTGATACTGCGTCGCCGTTATTGGCTTTACTACAGCCTGACATTTTTAAGTGGCGCAAGGCGCCAGATCTTTATCGTCTTTGCCGGTTTTATGATGGTGGAGAAGTTTGGTTATTCAGTGGGGGATGTCAGTCTTCTCTTTATCATCAATTATGTTTTCAATATCTTGTTCGCTGCCAAAATTGGTGCGTGGATTGGTAAGGTAGGCGAGCGCCGCGCGTTGACGGTTGAATATGTTGGATTAGCGTGTGTGTTTACGGGTTATGCGTTTGTAGAAAGCAGCGCACTCGCAGGGGTACTGTACGTGGTTGATCATCTTTTCTTTGCCATGGCTATCGCGATTAAAACGTACTTTCAGAAAATTGCTGATCCAGAAGATATCGCTTCTACGGCGGGTGTGAGCTTCACGATTAATCATATTGCTGCAGTTGTTATTCCCGCTGCATTAGGGCTGGTTTGGCTTTATTCGCCGACGTCCGTGTTTTTAGTTGGCACAGCGTTAGCGGTCAGTTCGCTGGTGTTATCCCAATTGATCCCCCTTGAGCCGGAAGCTGGCAACGAAATTGCCATTTGGCGAGAGAAAAAAGCCTAGGATGTGGAGTGATTCTCAGTTATCGATATTTGCAGGAAAAGTTAGGGATTGATCGATCAGTTCTTGATCTCGGCACAGTTTACAGTTTGAAGCACGGACTATAGTCTGGAAAAGCACGTGATATAGAAGATAACGGAGGGCTTATGCCATTTACTTCAGAACTGATTGACGAAATGAATTTGTTGGTAAAATTTACACTGTCATCGGATATGGCGGGAATTAAAGTTCACAGCGATGCGGATCCACTTGTGATTGCGGCATCTGAACGTTTGTTCGAGAAAAAACTAGTAACAGAAGTCGATGGTGGTTATCTCACTGCCATCGGTCGTGATGCGGTAGAACATGCAAAAGAAGCGCTTCGTATTCTAACGTCGCAACCTCATTAGTTGCTGCTTTGAAAGTAAGTTTTAACGATTAGCATTGAATGACACGCGCTGCATTCCTATTCCTCGCGTGACACAAAATAAAAAAGGGAGCCATTCGGCTCCCTTTCTTGTTTTTCATGGTTGGTCTATTTAATACAAAATGTATTACCAAACATCTTTATCAATTTGCTTGTCTAGCTGAGGGAATTTCTTACGATCGAACGTCGGTGTTTTACCTTCCTTACGTTGCGCTTCGTAGTCCTTCAACAGTGCAATGACCACACCAGACAAAGCCAGTACGGCAACCAAGTTAACGATAGCCATCATACCCATCGACAAGTCAGCAAGTGCCCATACAGTAGGTAGATCAATCACAGCGCCTACAACAACCATTGCTAAGACAGCCACGCGGTAAATGTTGATTGCGAGTTTGCTTTTGAAAATGTACTCGATGTTTGATTCACCGTACGAGTAGTTAGCAATCAAAGAAGTGAATGCAAACAGCAAGATTGCGATAGCAATGAACTGTGCACCCCAATCACCGACTTCAGTGACCAGTGCTGCTTGAGTCAAAGCAATACCGGTAAGATCGCTGCTGGTATCAAGCATGCCAGAAAGCAAGATAATGGATGCTGTTGCTGTACAAATAACGATGGTATCGATGAAGACCCCCAGCATTTGTACGTAACCTTGTGCGACAGGATGGTTAGGGCGCGTGGTCGCTGTTGCTGCAGCGTTCGGCGCAGAACCCATTCCCGCTTCGTTTGAGAACAAACCACGTTTGATGCCTTGCATCATTGCCGCACCGAGTGCACCGCCAGCAGCTTGTTCAAAGCCCAATGCGCTCTTGATGATGGTGGCAAAGATGTCAGGAAGCACAGTAATATTGATGGCGATAACGTAGAGCGCCACAATCAAGTAACCGATTGCCATGAAAGGCACAATAAGTTCAGCAACACGAGAGACAGAACGCATACCACCGAAAATAATCGGTGCAACAGCGACGGCAAGAAGAATACCCACCCAGGTGTTGTCGGTGCCAAACGCGGTGTTCATTGCCGCAGCAATGGAGTTTGATTGAACGCCGTTAAACGCAAGGCCGAAGGCGATGATCAAGCAGATAGCAAATAAGATGCCCATCCAACGCTGGCCTAAGCCTTTTTCCATGTAGTAGGCAGGGCCGCCACGGAAAGTGTTGTCGTCGTGATTCACTTTGTAAGCTTGGGCGAGGGTAGATTCTGCGAAGCTGGTAGACATACCCACAAGGGCGGTAATCCACATCCAGAAGACAGCACCAGGACCGCCGAGGTAGATAGCAACGGCAACACCTGCCATGTTACCTGTACCCACGCGTGCTGCGAGGCTTGTACTGAATGCTTGGAAAGAGGAAATACCACCATCAGCACCGCTACGGCTGCCTTTGATGAGAGAAATCATGTGCCCGAATGAACGAAATTGGAGGAAACCAGTGCGAACGGTGAAATACAAGCCCGCGCCGATCAAAAGGTAGATGAGCACACTTCCCCATAGCAAGCCATTTCCGGCATCGATAAAGGAAACGAATAAATCTTTTAGTTCCGTCATAACAAACTCTACTGTCGTCAAAAAAGGAAAGGCAGCGGAGTGAACAAGGAGGAAACAAACGCTCTGAAACTTCCTTTTCAGCTCTGAGCCTCGGGCAATGGTTGCCCTGGCGACGCTTCCTTGCAGAGATTCATGGCCAGTATTCGTGCGCAGCGAGCCTGCGGCGCTATCTTCAATTCCATTTGAGTATGTATCCTACGGCCAGTTCTATTGCGGCTTACAGGTGTACGCTACAAGAAAACGGCGCGATAATACTTCAATTTGAGATGTCGAGCATCCTAAAATTTCGTCATTTGATTAAAAATGCGTCAGATAATTTAATAAAAAGATAATTATCCAACATAAACACCATAAATCGTTAACAAGGTAGCCAAATGTATTTCCAATATGGTTACTTTGGTGCCTCGGCTTTTTTTGCGTCTATATTTGGGGCTCAAAGCGCGAGAAAAGCGATGCTTGTGTTGAACTGACCTATTTTTGAAGAGCGAGGGAATAGAAAGAAGGAAAAATAATGGGAGAGATAAAAGAGCAATAAGCATCACTCTTCTTGGTGCAGTTTACGCTCGAAATCGCTTTGCACAATCGCTAATGCTTTGAGCACCGTCTCTGGTGCAACATCATGGCTTTCCAATAAGTAGATTAAATCGACGGCTAATTTAATTTCATCAGGTGCATGTTCTAAGCCTGAATCATTCATTGTTGGGTTTCTCCGATACGTGTGGGTAAAAGACGGCGAGGGCCGAATGTATTAACTCCGCATGCAGCGGAACCAATGCCGTTTGTTCTGTGCGATAGCCTCCGCCAATCACTGCGGCGACGGGAAGGTGGTGTCGTTTACAGGCATGAAAGACAGCCATGTCCCTTTCTGCGATGCCTTGTTGAGACACTGACAAGTATCCCAATTCATCCTCTTCGTGTATATCAACCCCTGCGTCATAAATGATCATGTCGGGCTGATGCTGGGCTATGGCAAGCTCAAGTGTTGGGACAAAGGCATCTAAATAGGTATCGCTGTTTGTTCGTCTCTCGAGTGGCAGATCAATATCAGAGTCAGGTTTACGCGACGGAAAGTTCTTCTCGCAGTGAACCGAAAAAGTCACGATGTCATCGCGATCAGCGGCTAATGTAGCCGTTCCATCACCTTGATGAACGTCGCAGTCTACAATAAGCACTTTATCTACATCTTCACTTTTCAATGCATGATCTGCGGCTAAGATTAAGTCATTAAACAAGCAAAACCCGCTGCCAAAATCGTAATGTGCATGGTGATAGCCACCCGTTAGATGGATAGCAACCCCTTCTTGAATGGCTTTATCCACAGTGAGAGTTGTTCCCCCCAAAGAGGTTAAGCTTCTCTGCAAAAGCGCTTCGCTCCAAGGAAATCCAATCCTGCGCATTTTTACAAGAGGAAGCGTCCCTGTCAGTAGTGCATTCACATAATCAGGATCATGAATCGCAGTTAGTGCGTCAGGTGGGAGCTGCTCTGGCTGATGAGACACCACGGGTAAGGCTTGGTCATCAATGTACGTTTTGAGTAGTTGGTACTTTTGTAGCGGATAACGATGCCCGTCAGGCAAAGGGAAGTCTGAATAGATAGGGTGATAAATGACGGACAACATGTCAGTGCTTTTTCTCGCGAAAGGTGATGCGGGCTTCTATTTTTTGTCTTGCTTCACTGCAACGCGCGAGACGTTTCTCCAGCGTTAATAGATTCTTTTGCATCTGTTGTTGTTCGACAAGTGTTTGGCATTGGCCAAGTTTTGCCTCTGCATCACGCACCATATCGTCGAGACGTCGCTCCCAGCTTTGGTGTTGGGCGAGATCTTGATAAAGCTGGCTTGTCGATGTGCCAAATCGCGGCGCAAAACTTCTTTCTTTTTGTCGAATGGAGATTGTTGCCATTTCTCGCTGTAACGCGCTGATCTGGTTAAGCAGCTTTTCACACAGATAATCTGCTCGTGCAGCAGTGAGTCGGCCACTTTCTTGCTCACGTTCTAGTGTTGCGACAAGGCTCTGAGCTTCAGAAACACAAGGCGTGAGCAAGCGTGCGAGACAACTAAAAAGACGCTCGTCGAACAAAGGCTTAATCGCCTCACCCCGTTTTCTATCAATGTCCGCTGCATTAATAGCAAGGGTTTGTAATTGCTGTTTTAGCGTCGATAAATCCATCTTGCTCTCAAATAAAAACTTAGAACCAAGCGCTGTATGCGAGTTTTACTGCCATCACAACAACAACAGTAACAAAAACAGGGCGAATAAACTTCGCACCAAAGCGTATGGCTGAATGTGCGCCAATGAAAGCACCCGCCATGAGACAAATGCCCATTGTTAGGCCGATAGCCCAATTTACATGACCCAAAATAATGAATGTCACCAAAGAGGCAATGTTGCTGGTGAAATTCATTGCCTTTGCAAGGCCTGATGATAGCAAGATATTCATCTTGTACAGCGACATTGATGAGACGGTCCAAAAAGCGCCTGTGCCTGGGCCGACAACACCATCGTAAAAACCAAGCGCGAGACCTTGTCCCCACTGTTTTGTTTTTAGGTTCGGATCATCTTTTGGCAATTCATGGTTGTCCGCTTTTGGCTGGGGATGCCAAATGGTGTAAACCGCGACAGCAAGAATGATCAGTGGCAGTGATTTCTCAAGCCACTCAGTGCTGATGTAATCGACGATGAGTGTGCCAATGATTGCACCAACGAGGGTGGCAATAAAAGCTTGGGTCCAAAATGCGGGCGAGAAAAGTTTTTTCTTATAATAGGTGAAGGCAGCCGTGGACGATGCAAAGGTCGCAGAAAGCTTGTTTGTGCCCAACGCGATGTGCGGGGGTAATCCGATAGAGAGAAGAGCGGGGACAGTTAACATGCCTCCACCGCCTGCAACGGCATCAATAAAACCCGCAGAAAACGCCACCAAAGCCAGAACAACGATGGTGGTTGGATCTAATAGCTCGATCATTTTACGGCTCTTTATGTGTACTCAATGACACGCTTAAAAGGTGGGAGGGAATCCAGTAGGGCTTTTCCATAACGTCGGTTAATGACACGTCGGTCAAGCAGCACAACTCTACCAGAGTCCTGTTCTTTGCGCAGCAGCCTACCCGCTGATTGTATGAGCTTTTTGCTGGCTTCTGGTACGGAGATCTGCATGAACGGATTTCCCCCTTTGCGCTCGATATATTCGGCATGTGCCTCTTCGACAGGCGATGTTGGCACGGCGAAAGGGATCTTGGTGATAATTAGGTTGGTTAATTGATTGCCGGGAAGGTCGACACCCTCAGAGAAACTGCCCGTGCCGAAGAGTATGCTCACTTTTCCTTGTTCGCAGCATTTGCGGTGCGCATCGAGCGTTGCTGTGCGTGATGCTTCGCCTTGCACATGTAAGTGCCAACCATTTTTCTTTATCTGTAGGCGCAGTTTCTCGGCGACTTGGTTCATCTGCCAATAAGAAGAGAACAACACCAAACTGGCGGTTTGTCCTTCTAAGTATTCCAACAGGATGTCTGGCAGCATGGCAGTGAATTGCTCTTGCTGAGGTTCGAAGGGGACATTCGGCACAACCAGTTGTGCATTCTCCTCATAATTAAAAGGAGAAGGCAGTGCAAGGAAACGCGTTCCATCATTTTCATCCAGCCCAACCTGGCGGCAAAAATAGCTGAATTGGTTTAATGCGCGCAGCGTCGCTGACATCAGTGACACCCCTGCTGCTCTGGACCAAAGAAGTTGGTCTAGACGCCAGCCGATCTCAAGCGGTGAGACGTGAACAACGAGGTCGGTCTCTCGTTCTGCATCGCGTTGAATCCAGCGGGCGAGTGGTGCACCTTTATTGGCGTTAGGTTGCGCCATTAAGGTCCATACTTTTTCGAGATTCTCTAACCGTTGTAAGAAAAAAGCCGACTCCGCTTGAATAGGATCGGCAAGGCGTGCAGCTATTTCTCCGTCTTTGACGCGCTCAGAAACCAAATCATGGAGTTTCGCTAACGACTGGTTGGCTTTTTTTGCTGCTTTTTGGGTTTCTTTAGATAAATTAAACAGTGCCTCTGGCAGCTCTCCGTCTTCAAAGCGATAAACACCGTCGTTATTTAGAGGCATGTCTGACAGCATGTCACGGGCTGATCTTAAGCTTGGAATGAGATCTTGAATCCCCGTTTGTAAGCTGTCTAAAAACCGTGAACTGCGTTTGATGTCACCCGCATTGGCGAGCTTCGACGCTGATTGATTGAGTTTTTCTAGCCATGAGGCCGCACCGAGCAAGCTTGCTGACGCAGCGGAAAAGTCGCGAGCAACAATCGGAAGGTGGTGGGCTTCATCAATCATATAGAGCGTTTGTTCTGGTTCTGGAAGGATCACACCGCCGCCTAACTCCAAATCTGCCATCAACAAACTGTGGTTCGCGACAATGACATCGGCTTTATCTAAATTTTCACGTGCTTTAGCAAAAGGGCATCCTCTGTGCGCAGTGAGTCCTGAGTGGCAGGTATGCTTGTCTGAAACAATGCTTTGCCAAATCGTGTCGGGAATGGGTTTTGGCCATGCATCTCTATCCCCCGACCATTTTCCTTTGGCATAGGCGTTATGGAGATCGTTCATCAGGGCAATCTCTGCTTTCTTAGGCTTATGTTCGAAGAGTGCTTGCTGACCATGCCCTTCTTCACTGGCAAACGCGGCCAGTTTCTGTCCACAGCAATAACGCTGCCTGCCTTTCGCTAATACAAAGCTGAATTCTCGCGTGACGACACGACGAAAGAGTGGCAAGTCTTTCTCAATTAATTGCTCCTGTAGCGCGACGGTGGCAGTGGAGACCACCACTTTCTTATTGTTATTAAGCGCATAAGGAATGGACCCCAAGAGGTAAGCCATGGATTTACCAATCCCAGTGCCGGCTTCTGCCACCATGATCCGGCGTTTTGGGTTGTATTCCCCCGCCAATGTTTTGGCAAGCTCCGCAACAAGAAAATTCTGTGCTTTTCTTGGAATAAAATTCTGCAATTGAGCTCGAAGATTCTCGTAGCTGCTACGTATGTCTTTTTTGGTAGATGGACTAAGCATAGATGGCACATTTTGGCGTGTAGATGGGCAGTATATCACGCATAAAGAATGTGAATGAGTTCAAGTATTCGCGTATTAGTTTTAATTTATGAGACTGAGATCACGATTATGGATTGAACTAATATTAGCTATCACTATGAAAAGCAAAGGGAATGCCTTTCACTGTGTAGGTTGCAAATATGTAGTTATATATGCTGTTTTTTGTGTTTTTTTAGTTCCATGTTGGTTTTTTATTCCGTTGTGGAAATGCGAGCAACTTTACAGAAAATTGACAATGCTATTTCAATACCGTGACCCTGCTCAAGTTAATGTTTTTATCGTTATGTATTTAAAGGTTTTTTTACTTTTTTTTGTTTGTTTTAGGTTGATTTGACAGATTTTAGATTGTTCTGCACGATAACTTTCGAAGTTAAAGCGTATTTGTTGCGTCGTTGTTGTGACGTTGTGACGAGTGCAACCATAAAAGGGATCCCGGAACAGGAATTCCATTCTAATAAAGAAAAGGCAGTGGATTAACATGAAAAAGACAATTCTAGCTTTGGCAGTTCCAGCTCTAATGGCTGCTGGTGCGGTTAACGCAGCAACTGTATACGATCAAGATGGTGTCACGGTTTCTATTGGTGGCGCTGCAGAAGTTCAACTTATCCAACCTTACGAGTTTGGTGATGAAGATAATAAATTAGACGTCCGTTTAGACGACGGAGAATTGAACTTTGGTGTTGACGTTAAAGTTAGCGACAGCCTAACCGCGCTTGGTTTTTTCGACTTCGAGAATGAAGACGACGAAGGCGGTGTGGTAAACGATGAACTATGGGCTGGCTTCAAAGGTGACTTTGGTAAGTTTACAGTTGGTCGTCAATACACGTTTTGGGATGATTCAGGCATCGGCGAAGACATTGAGCTAGGTCTGGAAGGCTTTGATAGCAACGAGCCTGCAGACGGTGAAGATGTACTTAAATACCGTTACGAAGGCGAAACTGTGTGGTTTGGTATTGCTCACGATCTAGATACTGGCGATGATGTTTCTCATACAGATGCGGGCGTTGGTGCTTCATTTGCTGGTGTTGATCTAGCTTTGTATGCAAACGATGCTGATTTGAGCGCTACAACTGACGTATTTGCAATCCAAGTTAGTGCTGTCTACAACGTTGACGCATTTACTGTAGGCGCTTCCTACACTGACATCGACGAAGAAATCAATGGCGACACTAACAAAGCAGGTACAGGCAGTATTGTTGAATTGTTAGCTGGTTATGGCATGGGTGACTGGCAGTACTACATCGGTTACAACTTTGCCGAGATGGATAACGATTGGGAAGGTAATAACGTTTACGCAAACGCAACCTACAAAATGCACAGCAACGTCAAAACTTATATTGAGGTAGGCTATGCAGATCAAGATCCAGAGCCAACGACTGGTAAGTCAGACGATTCAACTGGTTTCCTAGTAGGTATGGAAGTTAAATTTTAATTTAACTTTAACCTAAAAAACATTTAGAGCCGCCCTGAGGGTGGCTCTTTGTTTATTCCGAGATGAGAAACAATGAGAAACTTTTTCGTTAGTATTCTGGTTCTTTTATTCAGTTTTCAAGCTTACGCTGCTGAGCTGGGGGTTGGTTCAGATCTAAAAGTCATGGTTTTGAATGGTAAGGAGGTAGAGGCAAACAGCGGTGATTTGCTTGAGCTCGCTGCCGGAGACAACCAAATTGTTGTTCGTTATAAGTCGATTTTAGACAATGGCTCAAAAACAAAATTTTTTGAGTCAAAACCTTATGTATTTCAGTTTTCGAGTGTCGACGAAAACCTGACCATTTCTATTGAACGTTTTCGTAAGTATCAAAAAGCGGAAAATGCGTTCAAGAGGGGAGAGGTGATGTGGTCTATCAAACAACAATCGGGTACAGCGCTACCATTTCGTATTGATATACTTCCTGGAAACCCAGGCTTTCTTCCTTATGGCGACCTTCCAAAAGCAGTTGCTGCCTACAATAAAAAAGAAGGTATTTTCTTTGATGGTCAAGATATAAAAACGCTTGAAGAGGAAGTCATCGTTGCTGTTTCTGACACTGGGGATGTTGAATTCTCAGGTGATGCATTGGCACAGCTAAAGGTTTGGTACACCAAAGCAACCATAGAAGAACGTAAGACGTTTCGTAAGTGGATGATCGATCAAGAGTGATCGAAATGAGTTTTAGATAAACGCCCACTGGGCGTTTATCTCGTTATTCAAGAGTGGTAGTAGCGACTGTGTACTCGACATTCTTGGCAACGCGGTTCTGTCGGATCCTCAATGATATCTTGAAGATCGATAGGCTCTTCGCAATCAGCGCAGTAGCCAAACAACCCTGTGTGAATAGCACACAAGGCTGCGTCGATGCGCTCAAGCCTAAAGCCATCATCATGTAGATCGTCGCTTTCTCTGCGACATAGCTTAATCAGGTGTGCAGTCGGCACGCTGGAAACATCTTGGCCTGTTAACCTTATCAGCGCATCTTCTAATCGACTACGAACCACTTCCTTCTCGTTCATCAGGTTTTTCTGTAGCTGTGCTACCTTTTCTATATCAAGCATGGTTTTGTCTTCGTGCGCCTCAAGTATCCGTATTAGTCTATTTCGAATTCGTATACAGGCTCTGACATATATCAATTCCAGTGGATAAACCCTGAAATTTGTCGGTATTTAGGGGGCGTTGAAACGGGTATATTGACAAACCACCTACAGGCGTACACGAAAAGAAGGACATAATCATGGATGCCAACTACAAAGACCCTTTTAGTTTTGCCCACTTTCTAGGATTGATAGCGGTCATTCTCCTGCCCACGTTGCCAGCGACACTTACGTGGATAAAAATGCTCAGCAGCTAGGTTAGGAGAGAAGAGTGGGGAGTTCGCTTAAGCGAGTAGTATTGGTTGCGCTAGGGTGGTTTTGTGTCGTTCTGGGGGTCATCGGTATTTTTCTCCCTCTTCTGCCTACAACACCGTTTATCCTTCTTGCCAGTGCGTGCTTCATGCGCGGCTCTCCAACCATTGCCAACTGGCTACATCAGCACCCCAAGTTTGGGCCCATTCTTTATCAATGGCATCATCACCGTGCGATTGACCGCCGGGTGAAGCGTCGAGCCAATGTCTGCATTGTATTAAGTTTCACGCTTTCAATCTTTGTGGTGCCAGAAACATGGCAGAAAATCATGCTGATATGTATGGCGACGGTACTTTTAATTTGGTTTAACCGTTTGCCTGAAGTCGAAGCAGTTGCCCACACCCCTGAAAATACATAACATGGCAGCAGAGCAAACCTAAGGGGCTTTGTTGTGTGTGTTACTCCGACGCATTAATACTGTCTCAGTCCTCCCTATATTGTTGGAAACCACATTGAGTGGTGAATCATTATGAGCCAAGACAAAATCACATTTATCAAAGACAACATCAAATCCGTTCCTGACTACCCAAAACCAGGCATTATTTTCCGTGACATCACCAGTTTGATGGAAAACGCGGAAGCGTATCAGGCAACGATTGCGATGCTAGTGGAAAAGTATCGAGATCAAGGCTTTACTAAGATTGTGGGGACAGAGTCTCGTGGTTTCCTATTTGGTGCACCACTCGCACTTGAACTGGGTGTGGGTTTTGTGCCTGTTCGTAAGCCAGGAAAACTGCCGCGTGAAGTGATCAGTGAAAGCTATGCACTTGAGTACGGTGAAGACACGTTAGAAATCCATGTCGACGCGATTGTCGAAGGTGATAAAGTGTTGATGGTTGACGATTTGCTCGCAACAGGCGGTACCATTGAGGCAACCACTAAGCTGATTCGCCGTTTGGGTGGTGATGTTGCACATGCAGCATTTATCATCAATCTACCTGAAATTGGTGGCGAGACTCGACTGCAATCACTTGGCTTAGAGGTTTATAGCCTGTGTGAATTTGAAGGTCACTAAATTACGCGTTTCAAACGTCGTGAGCGATAGAGCGTGATTCGTGAGATCGCGCTCTTTTTGTCTCTGTGCTAGGATGGCGGCAATATATGAAAAGATTTTATAACCTATGAGTTATCAGGTACTAGCCCGCAAATGGCGTCCGCATCAATTTAAAGATGTGGTGGGTCAATCGCATGTATTAACTGCGTTAGCCAACGCCTTAGATCACAATCGCCTTCACCATGCTTACCTCTTTAGCGGTACACGCGGTGTAGGTAAAACGACGATTGCCCGCATTTTCGCAAAAGGTCTGAACTGCGAACAAGGTGTCACATCAACACCTTGTGGCGTGTGTTCGACGTGCCAAGAAATCGATCAAGGCCGATTTGTCGACTTGCTTGAAATCGATGCGGCATCGCGTACAAAAGTCGAAGATACAAGGGATCTTCTTGATAACGTCCAATACAAGCCAGCGCGTGGACGTTACAAAGTTTACCTTATTGACGAAGTCCACATGCTGTCTCGTCATAGCTTCAATGCGCTACTTAAAACGCTTGAAGAGCCGCCTGAATACGTCAAATTCCTGCTCGCGACGACGGATCCACAGAAGCTGCCCGTCACTATCCTTTCTCGATGCCTTCAATTCCATTTGAAGCACTTGGATACGACCCAGATCAAGCATCAGTTAGAACATGTGCTGTCGGAAGAGACTGTCGCGTCTGAGCCTCGTGCGCTTTCTTTGATTGCACGGGCTGCTGAAGGCAGTATGCGTGACGCGCTCTCTCTGACCGACCAAGCAATAGCGCTTGGAAATGGCGCAGTGAACGAAGCACAAGTAACAGAAATGCTGGGTACGTTGAGTACCGATCAAGCCCTGTTGCTGCTGGAAACCCTTTCAAGCGGTGATGCAAACTTAGTGATGCAATGTCTGACTCAACTTGCCGAGGTTGGTGTTGAGTGGGACGGCTTACTCAAAGAGATCGCGAGCCAGTTACATCGTGTCGCGATGGCACAAGCCTTACCAGAATCTGTGGATACGTCATCACCTGACGCAGAACGTGTGACAATGCTATCTCACGGGCTCACGCCTCAAGACACGCAGTTGTTCTACCAAATCGTGCTACAAGGCCGACAAGATCTGCCTTACGCCCCAGATGGGCGAGCAGGGTTAGAGATGGTGCTGCTGAGGATGCTTGCGTTTAGACCCGTGACCTCAACACATTTCGAACCTGAAGCGATTTCAGTGCCGTCATCAGAGCCGAGCCCGCGAGCTATTGCGTCGTCTCATGCTATGCCAGCACAAGCTACGACTAATGCACAGGTCGCCCCTGTTCAGGATAGAATCGCGTCTTTAAAGGCACAGGTTGCATCAAGTCGCGCACAGCCGGCAGCACAACAACAAGTTGCGCCTGCTCAACCTGCCGTGTCGGTAGCGCCTGAAAGCGCATCAAATATTTCTGCACCACATGCTTATGTTCCAGCGAGTACCCCAACAGGCAATGTAGAGCCGCAAGCGCCGACTCGCCAGCAAGTCGCAGATGTTGACCCTCAACTGTCGTCTCATATGGCAGCGATGGAGCAAGATGCGCAGCGTGAATATGACGATGATGGCCGTGATGACAACCCGTCATCGCCAATGCAACAATCACCAAGTCATTCTCATGCTCCGCGACAACATGCATCGCAAGAACATGCTCAGGGTTCAGCCTCAAGTGAGCGTCCGTCTTCTGCTGGAGATTTGCTCGCAGCGAGAAACATGCTGCGCAGCAGAACGCGTCAACAGGAGGGGCAGCCGCCAAAAAAGGGTAGTCCGGCATCTGCCGGTCGTGAATCCTCGTCGGTGCTAGACAGGATCGCAGCAAAGCATAAGCCTGCAGATCCTGCTTCGTTTCAGCAACTCACCACGCCGGGTGCGACGCCGGTAAGAAGTGATGATGCTTACCGTTGGCAGCCGACAAAAATTGACGCGACAACGCCAGCGATTGTTGTCACGCCAGAAAAAATCAAGAAGGCGTTACTTCATGATCGAACGCCAGAAATGCGTAAAAAGCTTGAGCAAGAATCCATCGATCAAGATGAGTGGTGCCGTGTTGCTAATGCATTAGATGTTCCTCGTCTGGTGAAGCAAATGGCATTGAATGCATCGATGAAGAAAGAAGGGGACGATGTCGTGTTAACCCTTCGATCCGAGCAAGCACACTTGAATAAAGACAAAGCACAAACGCTACTTGCGGATGGGCTGAGTCAATTAATCGGTTCTCCAATCAATTTAACGATTGAACTAGGAGAGCAAGGGGTTACGCCGCTAGAATGGCGAGATAAACTCTACACCGAAAAACTCACTCAAGCGGGTCAAAGCTTGAGTGATGATCCTAATGTTCGCTTTATCTGTCAGCGTTTTTCTGCTGAGTTAGATGAAGAAAGCATTCGACCAATATAACCACCCAAGCTAAAAGAGAGAGAATTATGTTTGGTAAAGGCGGAATGGGTAACCTGATGAAGCAAGCGCAGCAGATGCAAGAGCGCATGCAAAAAATGCAGGAAGAAATCGCAAACATGGAAGTCACCGGTGAAGCCGGAGCTGGCCTTGTTAAAGTCACCATCACAGGCAGCCACAGCGTGCGTCGTGTCGAGATCGACGACAGCCTAATGGAAGATGACAAAGACATGCTTGAAGACTTGGTTGCAGCTGCGTTTAACGATGCTGCGCGCCGTGTTGAAGAAGCACAAAAAGACAAAATGGGCGATGTCACTGGCGGCATGCAAATGCCTCCTGGCTTCAAAATGCCATTCTAACGACGACGTTTATTCATTATGCGTACAAGCCAATTGCTTGAACAGTTGATGGAATCGCTACGTTGTCTGCCTGGGGTCGGTCCTAAGTCAGCGCAACGTATGGCATTTCATTTATTGCAGAGAAATCGTCAAGGCGGCATTAAGTTGTCCGAGGCGCTGGAATCTGCCATGACAGACATTGGCCATTGCGAGAAATGCCGTACGTTTACCGAAGAAGACGTTTGTGCAATCTGTGCCAATCCTCGTCGCCAAGAGAACGGTCAAATTTGTGTGGTAGAAAGTCCGGCTGATATTGCCGCGATTGAAGCCACTGGACAGTACTCTGGCCGCTATTTCGTGCTAATGGGGCATTTGTCGCCATTAGATGGCATTGGCCCTTCTGACATTGGTCTTGATTTGCTTGAAAAACGCTTAGAAACCGAAACGATTTCTGAGTTGATTCTCGCAACCAATCCAACGGTGGAAGGTGAAGCCACGGCACATTACATCAGTGAGTTATGCTTAGAGCATGAAGTCATTGCCAGTCGGATTGCGCATGGCGTACCGATGGGAGGTGAACTTGAACTTGTTGATGGAACAACGCTATCTCATTCAATTGTCGGCAGGCATCGACTGCGATAATCGTTTGAATCAATAGAAAAAGGCCGCATTTAGCGGCCTTTCTTTTATCTCAAAAACACACTCAACAGTGTTTAGATACCTATTGCAGGTGTTCATCTGATCTTTATGGGTCAACCTTGGTTATAGAGAACCATAGAACCGTGGTTAAGGCTGGTCAGCAGCAAAGCACTGTCACTGAGCACATCAATGCGTCGTACTTTTTCGGCGCCCATTCGGTAGAACGTTCTCACGAGCGCTAAATCATCTTTTGAAAACTCTGATGTGTCACCCGTGGTCACGTCTTTTAACTCACCCAACTTCAAGCGCAAGTAGCCACCACTGACTTCCCATTCTCCAGACTCGGAAACCGACATAATCACTTGAATATTGTCGACCTCATTCTTGAGAACAATTTGGGTGTCGCGTGAATAGGTGTTGTTTGGCAAAAACACCATATTGCTATGCTGCTCGGTCGCCGTCAGACCTGTCACGTTGCGATAGGTCGATTCCTCGATGTAATTCACCGTGTTTGATTTCCACTCACGGGAAAGCAATAAGGTCGACGTACGCACATCTTCACCCAAGAACACCCAACAGCTTCCGATGATGGTAAGAAGCAGCAGAAGGAATGGGCTGTAGCGCTTCATTTGGTCCCTGCGGCGTGGCGTTGTGATTAGCGACATAGTGAGTGACTCTCCTCTTGGCTGGTGAGCAGAACATAGGTGAGGTTATCGTCAGTGTCCTTGTCGAAGTGGATATAGTTCAGCGAAATTTGATTGTCTTGACCGCCTGTCACTATTACTTCGCTTAGTGAGCGAGATGATCCGTAATAGTCCATGTATTTCACGACGCATCGTTCGATCATGGGTTGCCATTTCTCAATCCGCGCATTATTGATAGGGATATATACCGAGACGTCTTGCACTTGGAAAAACGCCTTAAAGGCTTCAGATTTCGGCGTGGAGGTAGCATAAAAGATAAGGGGCACCAAAAAGGCAAGAATCAACGCAAACCAAGAACCTAAAGGCATTTTTGTGGATGTGTATACAGGACCGTCAATCGCAGGGTTTGTCGCGGCGCCGCTTGGCACCGATGCAGGCTCAACGCTAAGCGTATCAACAGGTGCGGCAGGCGACTGAGTCGACTGATCGCTGGCAGGTGCGTCACTGCTCGTTACATCGTCTTGCTGGATAGGCGTCGGATCCATCACTGGTGGAGATGGAATATCAACGTCTTGATCGTTGTATGCTTCCACTGAGCATACGACCTGATAGCCGCGTTTCGGCACGGTTTTGACAAACATCGGGCTTTTGGTCGAATCTTTCAGCGCACGTCGAAGCGTAGAAATGGATTGCGTTAGGCTTGAATCATCAACTTCAAACCCTTGCTTACGCCAAACGTAATCGTGAATTCGGTGGCGCGTTACGATCGCATGTGGCTCTTCAATCAACACCATTAAAACGCGAGCTTCATTACTGCCTAGTCGAATAAGTTCGTCTGCTTCGTGTAGATCGATGACAGAGCTGTCACTAGGAGAAAAGACGAAGCGTTCTCCCAAAAGGTATCGGTTTGATTTGTTGAGCATTTGTTTACTTAACCTGCTGGAATTCGGGTGTGCCACAAGGAACAGACACTGAATTTAAGTAAAATATGCGACGATTATACCTGAAATGAGAAAAGCACCTCAAGAAATGAAAAAATGATTTACGAGGGTTGAAAAGCAATTCTTCGCCCTTATTTAAAGAGAGTTATTTAGACTTATTACCATTTGTTTTTGGGGTTAAAATGAGCGATCAAGCTACTCTACAAAGTAAGGAAACGCGCGGTTTCCAATCCGAAGTAAAGCAACTACTGCATTTAATGATCCACTCACTGTATTCCAACAAAGAAATCTTTCTGCGTGAGTTGATTTCTAACGCATCGGATGCGGCAGACAAATTGCGCTTTAAAGCGTTATCAAATTCAGAGCTTTACGAAAATGATGGCGACCTTCGCGTTCGTTTAAGCGTCAACAAAGAAGCAGGCACGCTCACCATTGATGACAATGGCATTGGTATGACGCGCGATGAAGTGATCGATAACCTCGGTACCATTGCAAAGTCAGGGACGGCGGATTTCTTTAAACAACTTTCTGATGATCAAACCAAAGACAGCCAATTGATTGGTCAGTTTGGTGTGGGCTTCTACTCCGCATTTATTGTTGCAGACAAAGTGTCTGTGACAACGCGTGCAGCAGGCACGCCGAAATCCGAAGCTGTGCAATGGGAATCAACGGGCGAAGGTGATTACACCATCGAAGGTGTTGAAAAAGCCTCACGTGGTACGTCCATTACTCTGCACCTGCGCGAAGAAGACAAAGAATACCTTGATGACTGGCGTCTACGTGAAGTGATCGGTAAATACTCTGATCATATCGGTATCCCCGTTGAAATTTGGGCAAATGAGCGTGACGAAGAAGGGAATGAAACCGACCAAGGCAAATGGGAAAAAATCAACAAAGCCCAGGCACTTTGGACTCGCTCTAAATCTGACGTAACCGATGAAGAGTACCAAGAGTTTTATAAACACCTTTCACACGATTTTGCTGATCCTCTGCTTTGGAGTCATAACCGAGTAGAAGGTAAAAACGATTACACCAGTTTGCTGTATGTGCCATCGAAAGCGCCATGGGACATGTTTAACCGCGATCACAAGCATGGTCTGAAACTGTATGTCCAACGCGTTTTTATTATGGATGATGCGTCTCAATTCATGCCGAGCTACCTACGATTTGTACGTGGTCTGATAGATTCTAATGACTTACCGCTGAACGTTTCGCGTGAAATTCTACAAGATAACAAAGTGACCCAAACGCTCCGCAATGCATGTACAAAACGCGTGCTAACCATGCTTGAGCGTTTAGCGAAGAACGAGCCTGAGAAATACCAAGCATTCTGGAAAGAATTTGGTCTGGTGCTCAAAGAAGGCCCAGCGGAAGACTTCAGCAATCGTGAGAAAATTGCGGGCTTGCTACGTGTTGCTTCAACGCAGTCTGACAGCAGTGAGCAAACGGTGTCATTGGCGGATTACGTATCTCGAATGAAAGAAGAACAAGACAAGATCTTCTACCTCACAGCAGATACTTATCAGGCCGCGAAAAACAGCCCACACCTTGAACAATTCAAAGCAAAAGGCATTGAAGTTATTTTGATGTACGACCGCATTGATGAATGGTTGATGGGTTACCTGCCAGAGTTTGATGGCAAACAGTTCCAGGCCATCACGAAAGCGGATCTGGATCTGAGCAAATTTGAAGACGACAACGAGAAAGAAAAACGCGAAGAGACGCAAAAAGCCTTCGAATCCGTTGTTGAACGTACAAAAGCGTATTTGGGCGACCGTGTGAAAGAGGTACGTACCACCTTCAAATTGTCTGGCACACCCGCGGTTGTAGTCACGGACGAATTTGAAATGGGTACACAGATGGCGAAATTGCTCGCGGCCGCTGGTCAGCAAGCGCCTGAAGTGAAGTACATCTTTGAATTGAACCCTGAACATGCACTGGTGAAACAAATGGCTGATGAAGCTGACGAAGAAGCGTTCGGTCGTTGGGCTGAAATGTTACTTGGGCAAGCGATGTTGGCTGAACGTGGTTCAATGGAAGATCCGTCACAGTTCTTAACAGCCGTTAATCAATTATTGACTAAAGGCTAATGGTATCTAACCCACGGAAATGTAAATAATCTATAGCAAGCCCAGCACGATTGCTGGGCTTGCTAGCGTTTACGTAACCGTGTATGTTTCATTTTTTGCGAAAAATCCAAGTTAAAAAGGGGATAACAATGCGCATCATTCTTCTGGGCGCTCCAGGTGCGGGTAAAGGAACTCAAGCGCAGTTCGTCATGGAAAAATATGGAATTCCACAGATTTCCACAGGTGACATGCTACGTGCAGCAATCAAAGCCGGTACTGAAATGGGCAAACAGGCGAAGGCAGTTATCGACGCTGGTCAGCTTGTATCGGACGACATCATTCTAGGTCTGGTGAAAGAGCGTATCGCACAAGAAGATTGTGCGAAAGGCTTCCTGCTGGATGGCTTCCCACGTACGATCCCACAAGCTGATGGCTTGAAAGAAATCGGTGTGGATGTTGATTTCGTTCTAGAGTTCGACGTTGCTGACAGCGTGATCGTTGAGCGTATGAGCGGTCGTCGTGCGCACCTGGCGTCAGGTCGTACTTACCACGTTGTTTACAACCCACCAAAAGTGGAAGGTAAAGACGACGTGACCGGTGAAGACTTGGTTGTTCGCGATGACGACAAAGAAGAAACCGTGCTAGCCCGTCTAGGCGTATACCACGATCAAACGTCACCGCTTATCTCTTTCTACAAGAAAGAAGCAGAAGCAGGCAAGACGCAGTACCTAACATTCGACGGTACGAAGCAAGTGGCTGAAGTCAGTGCTGAGATCGAAAAAGCGCTAGGTTAATTCCTCGCTTTTTTTGGAAAAAGGGCAGTCTAAGGATTGCCCTTTTTTGATCCGAAAAGACGCTGCATCAGTAGTGGTATGCTTGCGAGTTCGTGATATTCTTTTGGCGTAACATACTGTTGAAGCAGGTTGAAATGGAAAATAAAAACAAAACTGGCGTGTTACTGGCCAATCTAGGGACACCCGAGGCACCAACGGCAAAAGCGGTAAGCGCTTTCTTAAGCGAATTTCTTCATGACCAGCGCGTTGTAGACATGACGCGTTGGCTATGGTGTCCGTTACTTCACGGCATCATTCTTCCTGTGCGCTCACCAAAGGTCGCAAAGCTCTATCAAAGTGTGTGGATGGACGAAGGGTCGCCATTAATGGTGTACTCTCAGCGCCAGAAAGCCGCGCTGGAGACCGTCATTGATATGCCTGTTGAGCTCGGCATGACCTATGGTCAGCCAAGTATCTTAAGTGCTGTTGAATCACTTCAAGCCCAAGGGTGTGAAAGAATTCTCGTGTTGCCGCTCTATCCGCAATACTCGCGCACAACCACTGCGGCAGTGTTTGACAAGCTGGCAAAGTCCATGAAAGGCAAACCAGTGATCCCTGAGTTTCGTTTTATCAATCAATACTATGATGATAAAGCATACATTGACGCGCTTGCGCAATCTGTGGAATCGCATTGGGATGCGAACGGCAAACCTGACATGTTGGTGTGTTCTTACCACGGTATTCCTAAGCGTTATGCTGACAATGGTGACCCTTACCGTGAACACTGCCACGACACGACAGAGCGATTGATTGCCCGCTTGAACACGGAGGTGAAGATTAAAACCACCTTCCAATCTCGATTCGGTCGCGAAGAATGGTTACAGCCATACACAGACAAAACGCTAGAGCAATTGCCGAAAGACGGCGTGAAGCGTGTTGACATTATCTCGCCAGCATTCTCTGTAGATTGCTTGGAAACTCTGGAAGAAATTGCAGAACAATGCCACGACAGCTTCATGGAAGCGGGCGGCGAGGCATTTCGATTTATCCCCTGTCTGAACGATGCGCCAGCGCATATCGATATGATGCGCCAACTGGTGGAGCGTCATACTCAAGGTTGGTAACGGTTTCATTGATGCTAGAATGAATTTCTGTCGCACCAATTTGTATGGGAGATATTCCCACTGCAAATTAGTGTGATAGAATTCTCACTTTCGCCACTACTACGACGCATCGATATCATGAAATTTCCAGGCCAACGCAAATCAAAGCATTACTTTCCTGTGCATGCACGTGACCCTCTATTGGTTCAAGCGAGCGAACAACGCAAGCTGACGCGACCGCACGTTATCGGTATTGATCAGACGCTGGTTGATATTGAAGCCAAGGTGAGCGACGAATTTCTTGCTAAGTATGCATTGAGCAAAGGCCATTCTTTGGTAATTGACGACAAGCGCGCAGAAGCCTTGTACCAAGAACTAAAAGAAAACAACATGATTAGCCACGAGTTTGCGGGTGGCACCATTGGTAACACGTTGCACAACTACTCAACACTGGCCGATGATAAATCGATTCTGCTGGGTGTAATGAGTCGTGATATTACAATTGGCAGCTACTCATACCGTTACCTGTGTAATACCTCAAGCCGTATGGACTTGAACTACCTTCAACCTGTTCAAGGGCCAATTGGTCGCTGTTATGCATTGATCAGTGAAGAAGGTGAGCGTACGTTTGCGATCAGCGAAGGTTTGATGAACCAACTGAAGCCCGAGTCAATTCCAGAGCATATCTTTAAGAATGCATCTGCACTCGTGCTTACCGCGTACCTCGTGCGTTGCAAAGAAGGTGATCCAATGCCTGAAGCAACCATGAGAGCCATTGAGTTTGCGAAAAAATATGACGTCCCTGTGGTCATGACCATGGGCACGAAATACGTGATTCAAAACAACCCGCAATGGTGGCGTGAATTCCTTGCAGAGCACGTGTCAGTTGTCGCAATGAATGAAGAAGAAGCCGAAGCGTTAACCGGTGAATCCGACCCATTGCTTGCAGCGGATAAAGCCCTTGAGTGGGTAGACATGGTGCTATGTACTGCAGGCCCAATAGGCCTCTACATGGCCGGTTACACTGAAGAGAGTGCGAAACGCGAAACCAGCCTTCCATTGCTGCCAGGCCCAATTGCAGAATTCAACATGTACGAATTCAGCCGCCCGATGATGAAGAAAGATTGCGATACACCGTCTAAGGTTTATTCGCACATCGCACCATACATGGGTGGCCCAGAGCGCATTAAGAACACCAATGGTGCAGGCGATGGCGCATTGTCTGCCGTGCTTCATGATATGTCAGCGAACCGTTATCACCGTGATAACGTGCCAAACTCAAGCAAGCATAGCTTCCAATACCTCACCTACAGCTCGTTCTCACAAGTGTGTAAATACGCAAACCGCGTAAGTTATGAAGTATTGGCGCAGCATTCCCCTCGTTTGTCTCGCGGCCTTCCTGAGAGGGAAGATTCGCTAGAAGAAGCTTACTGGGAACGCTAAATCTCTGCCGTATTGGGCACTTATGCTGCGTTGATTTCATCGATTCTGTCAGTCACTTAGTGAACTAAGCTCCCTACCAGAATCTATTCATCGCCTTGCTTAAGTACCCACTACGTTGAGATTTCGCAAGCACAAAAAAACCGCCGTTAATGGCGGTTTTTAGTTTTTAAGCGCTTCTCACACTTAGCCTTTGTTGTAGGCTTCGTTGTGAACGGCTGCTATGGCGCGACCAGAAGGGTCTGCTGCATTTTTGAAGCTCTCATCCCACTCGATGGCTTTCGCGCTTGAACAAGCGATTGACGGGCCACCAGGAACACACTCCGCTGCGCTTGGCAGTGGGAACAACTCTTCAAAGATCTCGCGGTATGCATAACCTTCTTTCGTTGTTGGTGTGTTGTAAGGGAAACGGAATTGTGCAGTTTCCATTTGTTGGTCTGTCACTTTTTCTTCGGCGACAGCTTTCAGTGTATCAATCCAGTTGTAGCCAACGCCGTCTGAGAACTGCTCTTTTTGACGCCATGCGATAGATGCTGGTAGGTAGTGCTCGAAACATTCACGCAAAATGTGTTTTTCCATTTTACCGTTACCACACATCTTGTCTTCAGGGTTCAAGCGCATCGCAACATCGATGAACTCTTTGTCGAGGAAAGGTACGCGACCTTCAACGCCCCATGCCGCTAACGATTTGTTCGCACGCGCACAGTCAAACATGTTCAATGCGAGAAGCTTACGAACAGTTTCTTCGTGGAACTCTTTCGCGTTTGGCGCTTTGTGGAAGTATAAATAGCCGCCGAAGATTTCATCAGCACCTTCGCCAGAAAGTACCATTTTGATGCCCATCGCCTTGATTTTACGGCCCATCAAGTACATTGGCGTTGAGGCGCGAATGGTGGTGACGTCATACGTTTCAATGTGGTAAATCACATCGCGAATCGCATCAAGGCCTTCTTGAATGGTGTAAGTCATCTCGTGGTGAACCGTACCAATCTGGTCTGCTACTTCACGTGCAGCTTTCAAGTCTGGCGCACCTTCAAGGCCAACTGCAAACGAGTGCAGTTGCGGCCACCAAGCTTCTGATTGACCATCATCTTCAACACGCATTGCAGCAAAGCGTTTCGCAACGGCTGACGTGATGGATGAATCCAAACCACCTGACAGCAACACGCCGTAAGGGACGTCAGTCATCAACTGGCGCTTAACGGCATCTTCCAATGCCTTCGTCAGGTCTTCTTTGCTGGTGGAGTTACCTTGAACCGCTGCGTATTCATTCCAATCACGCACGTAGTAGCGGTGCGGTTCAGAATCACCTGAACGTAGGTAAGAACCTGGAGGGAACTCGCTGATGGTTTTACACACAGGCACGAGGGCTTTCATTTCAGATGCGACGTAGAAATTACCGTGCTCATCGTGGCCTTGGTAAAGCGGGATAATACCGATGTGGTCGCGACCAATGAGGTAAGTGTCTTTTTCTTCATCATAAAGAATGAACGCGAAAATACCGTTAAGTTCTTCGAGCAGGTCTTCGCCCATGTCTTGGTAGAGCGCCAGTATCACTTCACAGTCAGAGTCCGTTTGGAAGTCATACTTGTCTTCATAACGTGCACGGATTTCTTTGTGGTTATAAATTTCGCCATTTACTGCAAGGATGTGCTTTTTGTTAGGGCTGTAAAGCGGTTGAGCGCCACTGTTTAGGCCAACAATAGCGAGACGCTCGTGCGCCAGAATCGCGTTGTCTGACGAATAAATACCAGACCAGTCTGGGCCGCGGTGGCGGAGCATTTTAGACATTTCCAGCGCTGATTGACGAAGCGCCGTCGCATCTGACTTAATATCCAGAATGCCAAATACAGAACACATAAATCCCTCTCTTACTTCCCTTCGCAACGATGTCGTGCGTAATTTAAATCTTTGTTGCCCCCAATTTGCCAATTTGAATAAAAAAAGCAACCAATTGTGGAGAAAAAAATAGAAAACTCGAAACTTGATTTTAATCTATTCGGAAAAAAGGCCAATTTGGTGAATAAACGTTAATTGCTGTGTGTTTTTTGAACGTTTTCTTCGTGAGCAATCAGTTGGTCTTTAACGTGGCGGGCAAAACCAGCCCCCGCTTCGCAATAGATGTTGTATGCCTCATCCACACCGAGTGATTTGAGCAATGCCAACTCATCGCTGTACTTGGCAATAGCCGCGACTTTTCCATTAAATCCTAATTGATGAATCTGCTCCATAGCGATGGTATTCGCTTGGCTATGCGGCATAGCTAATAAAATAAGCTCAATATGCTGAGAGGAGGTGACGCGTGACCAAAAATCAGGATCCGTGGCGTTACCTTGAATAACGTGTCGTCCCGCTTCCTTATGAAGTACGACTGACTCATCGCGTGCTTCAATGCCCAGCACTTTGCCGGGAAAGGCTGCCGCCAGTTCATCGTATGCGCCACTGCCAATGCGGCCCATGCCCAAGATAACGATAGAGGAATGACCGAGGTCGATCAGTTGATCATTGTGGTGAATCTTTTCTGGGTTTGGATCGCTGAATCTTGCGGAAGCATAGGTATAGATCTTGTGGCTAAAGGTATTCAGGGGTGCCGCCAACACGAAGGACAGCGACACAGCGATGGCTAGCGCGACGAGTATGCTGCCGGGCATAAAGCCCATTTTGTAGGCAATGCCGCCGACAATGAGGCCGAATTCGCTGTAGTTAAACAGTGTTAGAGATGCAAACAATGACGTTCTTACTCGGAACTTAAAGCTGTTGAATACGCCGTAATACAAAAGCCCTTTGAGAGGAAGTATCAGCATAAACAAGATAGCGATGATGAAGCCTTCCACTGTGGGCTGCTCTGAAAGCCCGATATTGAGGAAGAAGCAGACCAAGAAGAGTTCTTTTAGATTAAACAGCGATTTTGCCATCTCAGAGGCGCGTGAGTGACCCGCCATCATCATGCCGAGGATCAGCGCGCCCAAATCCGCTTTCATTCCTACAGCGTCAAAAAGGCCAGCACCTGCGACTAATGCCAAGAAGATACCGTAAAGTACCAAGACCTCACCGTGACCTGCCTTATCAAGTAATCTGAACAGAACAGGTCGCAAAAGTGGTAGAGCAAACAACACCAGTGCCTCAACACCAGGCACTTTGCCGGATGTCGCTGTCAGGAATACTACGGCGAAAATATCCTGCATGATCAGTACGCCGATAGCGAGCGTGCCGTAGGTGGCGTTCATCTCACCTTTTTCTTGAAGCGCTTTGATGGCAAACACTGTGCTGGAAAATGAGAGAGCAAAAGCAATCAACACGATGTCGTTCAATGCGAGCGCTGAAAAAGCACTCAAGCCAAGGGTTTTGAACACAAGCAAACAGAGAGTGAAAACCGCCGTCGTCAGTACATTATGAACTGATGCACCGAGCCAGATTTCGCGATTTAGCAGCGATTTAACATCAAGTTTTAAACCAATGCTAAACAAGAGCAGGGTGACACCTAGATCGGCAAGCGTTTGAATGAGAGGCGTCGACGCGTAGCCTGCGGCATGAAGGCCGAAACCTGCAACAAGAAAGCCAACCAAAGGTGGCATATGGCAGCGCAGCATGAGAAATCCGCTAACAAAAGCGACGGCGATAATGATCAGATCCATAAAACGAGCAATTTTCCTTTTAACTGACTGTCGTAGACACGCGAACGCGAACCAAGAGAAGGCAATCTCTGGGTAATAAGCGGATTTCTATATGAATTTACGTGAGCATGATAAAGCAAATGCACATTTGAGAGCCAGTAAACGGGAAGAAAACTGGGGGATTACCGTGTTTAATTCGTTACACGGTGTGAAGGGTTCGCTTTGTCAGAGTGTTATATGGATGCGACGACCCGAAAACAAAAAGTCCATAAGTTAACCTTATGGACTTTCAGTGCTGCTGTGCGCTTTAGAACACCTAGGTGTTCACGATACTCAGTCTTCTAACAGCCTTTGCAGTAGCGCGCCATTAAGCATGGCACGTTTCACCAATGCAAACGCACCGAGTGTTGGTGTAGAAGATAAGCCCGCTGCAACAATAGGCAAATTCTGATGGAACGTTTTCAGTGATTGGTTTTCAACGCAGCGTTGAATGGCTGGGAAAACCACGCTCTCAGCTTCTGTAATTTCACCTGAGATAACAATTTGCTGTGGGTTGAACAGGTTGATGGTCATTGCAATGGCTTTACCAAGGTGATTACCAACCTTGACCAAAACTTGGCGAGCGAGTTCATCGCCAGCGACAGCCGCGCGGCAGATATCAGACACATCCAATTCTTTTTTGCCCTGCAGCATGCTTTCGTGGCCCTGTGCGAGCAATTGTTGTGCGTGCTCTATGATGGCAGGGTTCGATGCCACGGTTTCTAAACAACCGAAGTTTCCGCACTGACATTTTTTACCGAGTGGGTCGATTTGAATATGACCAATCTCACCCACATTGCGGTTATAGCCCAAGAAAACCTGCCCATTAACGATAATACCTGCACCAGCACCGTTATGAACACTGACGAGCAGGGTATCAAAATAATTTTTACTCACCCCGAAATAATGTTCCGCGAGTGCTTGTCCTCGGGTGTCATTCCCGATGAAACACTGCACACCAAATTCGTCGCGAATTAAGTCACTTAGCGGTAATTTATCGATGGAGATATTCGGCATGTATTCAACAACACCCGCTTCAGCATCGACGAGACCAGGCAATGAGATCGCAACAGCAATGAGTTCACGAACAATGTGTTGTTGAGCGGCAAGGAAGCTGTGAAGGCGGTTTAGAAGGCCCTCGATGAGTGCATCTTGATCTTGGTATTGGAAGAGTTCGTCATGCTGACCAAGTAGTCGACCTGACAAATCAAACAGAGAGATTTCGATTCGATCGCGACCTAGACGGACTGCGAGGGAATGGAAGGGGGCGCATTCGGTGGTCAACGAGATAGCTCGTCGACCGCCTGTGGACGCTTGTTGCGCGACTTCTTTGATCAAGCCGCGCTCAAGTAACTGACGGGTAATTTTGGTAACACTTGCTGGTGCGAGGCTGCTCACATCTGCAATTTGGATACGAGAAATCGGCCCTTGTTGGTCGATAAGTCGATAAACGGCGGCACCGTTTAACTGTTTAACCAGATCTACGTTACCAATTTGTCCGCCTGTCATAAATGTCCTAGTTCATTGAGTATTCGCCGTTAACTACAGTCGCTTTAACGTTAAAATCGCGATCAAACACGGTCAGGTTAGCGACATATCCTGGTTGGATAGCCCCTAGCTTGTCGTCCATGCCGATAGCTCGGGCAGGATACAAGGTTGCCATGCGGACCACTTCGTCTAAAGCGATGCCTACATGTTCGACAGAGTTTTGAACTGCTTCAATCATCGTCAATGCCGAACCACCAAGCGTGCCATTCTCATCTACACACTTGCCGTCTCGGTAATATACTTTCTTACCTACAAAAATAAAGTGATCCATGTCTGCTCCTGCAGGCGCTGCTGCATCAGTAACAAGAACCAGTTTTTCACCTTTCAATTTGTGGGCAATGCGAATGTTTGCATAGTCAACGTGGAAACCATCTGCAATCACACCCGTATAAACGTCAGGGGTGTCGTAGATAGCGCCAACCATACCAGGCTCGCGACCAGCGATAGGCGTCATCGCGTTGAACAGATGCGTAGCGAAGGTAATACCTGCACGGAAGCCTTTACGCGCTTCAACGTAGCTAGCGTTAGTGTGGCCAGCCGATACCACGATACCTGCAGCTGACAACTGACGAATATGCTCGTCTGGTGTTAGTTCAGGTGCCAAGGTAACTTTGGTCACAACATCTGCGTTAGCTGCAATGAAGTCAATCATTGCATCGTCAGAGCGACGAATGAAATCGACGCTGTGAATGCCTTTTTTCGCGACGTTTAGGTAAGGACCTTCAAGGTGCAGACCTAGCGCTTGGTTAGCGTATTTGGCTTGGTATTCACGAATCGCACTGACAGATGCCTTCATGTCTTCGTCAGAAGACGTAATAAGCGTAGGCAGGAAGCTGGTGCAACCTGACTTTAGGTTAGCCAAATGCATAGTGCGGATGGTATCAGCCGTCACTTCATCGTTGAACATTACACCGCCGCAACCATTGAGTTGCAGATCGATAAAACCTGGGCTTAGGTACGCGCCGTCTAATGAGCGCGTCTCAATGCCTTCTGGCAATTCATTTTCTGGGCAAACTGTCTGGATAAGACCGCCATCAACGATGACGGCATGGTTGTCCAGCACGTCGCTACCTGTGAATACACGGCAGTTAGTCAGTGCGTACATGAATACTTCCCTACCTTACAGGTTGTTAATGTTTTGTGCTTCTAGCTCTTGGAAGTACTTAACGGTCTTCACTTTCAGCTCAGCAGTTGATGGATCATCACACACCATCAGTGCTTTAGGATGCAACTGAAGGGCAGACACTGTCCACAAATGGTTTACAGAACCTTCCACAGCAGCTTGCAGAGCCAACGCTTTGTTGTGGCCAGTGATTAGGATCATCACTTCTTCTGCATCTAACAGTGTACCAACACCGATGGTCAGTGCATGTTTAGGTACTTGGTTGATGTCATTATCGAAGAAACGAGAGTTTGCGATACGCGTATCTTCAGTCAGTGTCTTGATGCGAGTGCGCGAAGACAAAGAAGACGCTGGCTCGTTAAATGCGATATGACCATCGTTGCCAATACCACCCATGAACAGGTTAATTTTACCAAACGATTTGATCTTGTCTTCGTAACGTTTGCATTCAACCATGTGGTCTTCTGCGTTGCCGTTCAGAAGGTTGATGTTTTCTTCTTTAATATCAATGTGGTTAAAGAAGTTGTTGAACATAAAGCTGCGGTAAGATTCAGGGTGGTCTGCAGGGATGCCACAGTACTCATCCATGTTGAATGTTACCACGTTTTGGAAGCTTACTTCGCCTTGCTTATGAAGGTTAATCAGCTGCTTATAAGTGTTCAACGGGGTGCCACCAGTCGGCAGACCCAGAACAAACGGACGTTCTTCTGTTGGAGCGAATTTATTAATTGCATCAACAATATAGCGTGCTGACCAAAGGCCTACTTCATGTGCGGTTTGTAAAGGGATAAGTCTCACGGGACACCTCTCAGTTAATTCGAAATCTGACTACGTATCATAGTGTAATTGTATCTTACTTTTTATCATAAAATAAGTTTTATGAGCGTGCTAGCAAAAAACCCGATCTTCTATTGTTTTGAGTGACCATAATCACATTTGCCTATGTTTTAATTTGCGGGGCGAAATTAATGGAATAAACTGCGAATGACTCACATAGGATCGTAAAAAAAGTCCCATGTTGTCATTCTACATCTGAGAAAGAACCACTATAGGGGGAACATAGGTGAATATTCTTGGGTATTTTCAAAAAGTAGGTAAAGCATTGATGGTGCCAGTCGCCACGCTTCCTGCAGCTGCAATTTTAATGGGTATTGGTTACTGGATTGATCCAAATGGTTGGGGTGCTAACAGTGCACTTGCAGCTTTCTTGATCAAAGCAGGCGCCGCAATTATCGACAATATGTCTGTACTGTTCGCAGTTGGTGTTGCGTACGGTATGTCTAAAGATAAAGATGGTGCTGCTGCGCTATCTGGTTTTGTTGGTTTCCTTGTTGTTACCACTCTTCTGTCTCCGGGCGCTGTTGCACAAATCCAGGGTATCGACCCTAGCGCTGTGCCAGCTGCATTCGGCAAAATCAACAACCAGTTCGTAGGTATCTTGGTTGGTATCGTTTCTGCTGAATTGTACAACCGTTTCTCTGCAGTTGAACTTCACAAAGCGTTGGCGTTCTTCTCTGGTAAGCGTCTTGTACCAATCCTGACGTCTTTTGCTGGTATCTTCATTGCGTTCATCCTGATGTACGTATGGCCAACCGTATACGGTGGTCTAGTAAGCTTCGGTGAAGGCATCCAAGGTATGGGTGAAGTCGGTGCAGGTCTATATGCATTCTTTAACCGTCTTCTGATTCCTGTTGGTCTGCACCACGCACTGAACTCAGTGTTCTGGTTCGACGTTGCAGGCATTAACGATATTCCTAACTTCCTGGGTGGCGCTAAGTCAATCGCAGAAGGTACTGCTACTGTTGGTGTAACAGGTATGTACCAAGCGGGCTTCTTCCCAATCATGATGTTTGGTCTTCCAGGTGCGGCACTCGCTATCTACCACACTGCGAAAGCTGAAAATAAAGAGAAAGTTGCATCTATCATGATCGCTGCCTCTTTTGCATCTTTCTTCACGGGTGTGACTGAGCCTCTAGAATTCTCATTCATGTTCCTAGCACCAGGTCTGTACGTACTGCACGCAGCATTGACAGGTCTTTCTGTATACATCGCTGCATCTATGCAGTGGATTGCAGGTTTCGGCTTCTCAGCTGGTCTTGTGGATATGGTTCTGTCTACGCGTAACCCGCTAGCCGTTAACTGGTTCATGCTGATTGCTCAAGGCGCTGTGTTCTCAGTGATTTACTACACTGTGTTCCGTGCTGTTATCGTTAAATTCGACCTGAAAACACCAGGCCGTGAAGACGATGATGAAGAATCAACATCTGGTGTTACTGGTTCAAAAGAAACGAGTGAACTAGCGCGTCAATACCTGAAAGCGCTGGGTGGCCACGACAACCTAACCAACATCGATGCATGTATTACTCGTCTACGTCTGACTGTTAAAGATGGCAACCAGATCGATGAGAAAACGCTGAAAGCACTTGGTGCGATGGGCGTTGTTAAATTGGGCACCAATAACCTACAGGTTATCTTGGGTCCTCTAGCAGAAATCGTTGCTGGCGAAATGAAAAAAGTTGGCGTTAGCGAAGATTTGACAAACGTCAAACTGCCATAATCTAATTTACTGACAAATTAGTTATCTAGCCGGCCTTTAACGGGGTCGGCTTTTTTTGGGCCTTTTTCGGCCGAATCGTAGGAAAAATGTACATGAATAAGACGTTTAAGCTTGGTTTTCTCTCTGTTGCGATTGCAACAGGCCTCGCAGGTTGTGGCGTTCTTCCACTGCAATCTGCTGATCAAAATGTTGTTGATGCATTAGCCTCTCAATTGGACATCAGTTATGACGTTCAAACTAACCATGGCGCGCAAGAAGGCCTTGCTTGTCAGGCGATGGGCGCTGAGTGGGCATCATGTAACAACGTCATCATGACGGTTGTTAACGAAGGTGAAGCCGTTGCTGATAACAACTGGCGTATTTATTTGCACAGCATTCGCGTCATTCTGGACGTTGCAAATGAAGATTTCACCATCAAACACATCACCGGTGACCTTTACGAGCTAGCCCCAACAGCATCTTTCAAAGGCTTCGCGAAAGACGAGACCGTTGAAATTCCGATGATTGCTGAATACTGGCAGTTGTTTGAAACAGACTTCATGCCACGTGCCTACGTGGTTGCTGGTGATGCAACACCACGTGCAATTGACTCTCTAAATACTGAAAACGTTGATGCATTTGTTGCTGAAATCGACGGCAATAAATGGAAGCGCACGCCTGAAGACAACAACATTCTGGCGACTGCGGCATCTCGTTTCGCGAAAAACAGCGATGTTGACGCCTTGTCTGAAAGTGCTATCGACGTTGCAATTATCCCAACCCCGCTGAAAACGCGCCAAATGCGCGGCGAGTTGAACGTAGCTTCTGGTTTTGCGCTTAGCAACAACGCGTTAGATGCTGAGCAGCTAGCGGCATTTGAAACACGTGCAGCGCTACTTGGTGTAAACACCAAAGGCGAAACCGCGCTAAGCATCACGCTGGATGAGAACGCGTTTAGCGGCGAAGAAGCGGTATCGGGCGCATACAAACTTGCGATCAACGCTGGTGGCGTAGAAGTACTAGGCTTCGACAGCGTCGGTGCTTTTTACGGTCTTCAGTCTCTGCTGGCTCTGACTGAAAAAGGCGAGAACGCAACCCTGCCAATGGTTGCGATTGAAGATGCACCACGTTTTGAATACCGCGGTGTGATGGTCGATGTGGGCCGTAACTTCCACTCAAAAGAAGCGATGTTGCGTACCATTGATCAAATGGCGGCATACAAGCTAAACAAACTTCACCTGCACCTGACCGATGATGAAGGCTGGCGTCTAGAAATCCCTGGCTTGCCAGAGTTGACCGATGTGGGTTCAAACCGTTGTCACGATCTTTCTGAGAAGTCATGCATATTGCCGCAGCTAGGTTCAGGTCCAACAACAGACAACTTCGGTTCGGGCTTCTTCTCTAAAGCGGACTACGTAGAAATTCTGCGTCATGCAAAAGCGCGCGGCGTTGAAGTTATCCCTGAAATCGACATGCCTGCTCACTCTCGTGCAGCCGTTGTGTCTATGGAAGCACGTTACTCTAAATATGCCGAACAAGGCGATCTTACGAAAGCAGAAGAGTTCCGTCTGATGGATCCATTGGATACATCAAATGTCACTACTGTTCAGCTTTACGACAAGCGCAGCTTCATCAACCCTTGTATGGATTCGTCGCTACGTTTCGTTGATAAAGTCATTACTGAAGTAAAAGCCATGCATGCAGAAGCGGGTATGCCGCTAAATACATGGCACTTCGGTGGTGATGAAGCGAAAAACATCAAGCTGAACGCAGGCTTCCAAGATATCAATGCGTCTGAGCCTGTGGCTTGGAAAGGCAACATTGATATGAGCAAAGAAGACAAGCCATTTGCTCAGTCTCCAATGTGTCAAAAAATGATAGCGGAAGGTGTGGCTGCAGACTTCGGTCACTTACCAAGCTACTTTGCAGAGCGAGTAAGCAGTGTTGTTAATGCTCATGGCATTGAAAACTTCCAAGCATGGCAGGATGGCCTGAAGTACTCGAAAGATGCGTCTGCGTTTGAAACCGAAAACACACGCGTAAACTTCTGGGATGTTCTTTACTGGGGCGGCGATGCGTCAGCATACGATTGGGCGAGCAAAGGTTACGATGTGATCGTGTCTAACCCTGACTATGTGTACTTGGATATGCCTTACGAAGTGGATCCGAAAGAGCGCGGTTATTACTGGGCAACCCGTGCGACTGATACCCGTAAGATGTTTGGTTTCGCGCCAGAAAACTTGCCACAGAATGCTGAAACGTCTGTAGACCGCGACGGTAATGGCTTCAATGGTAAAGGCACTGTAGATCACAACGAGGGTTTCTACGGCCTTTCTGCACAGCTTTGGAGTGAAACCGTTCGCACTGATGAGCAGTATGAGTACATGGTCTTCCCACGTGTGATCGCAGCGGCTGAACGTGCATGGCACAAAGCGGATTGGGAATCGGATTACCAAGTAGGTAAATCTTTTAACCTAGACACTAACTTCGTGAACAAAGACGCGCAGCTTCAAGACTGGACACGCTTTGCAAATGTCATGGGTCAACGTGAAATGGCGAAGCTGGACGCTGCAGGCATCCAATACCGCATTCCTGTTCCTGGTGCGAAAGTGGAAGCCGGTAAACTTCACATGAACATCAGCATGCCAGGTCTACCGCTTCAATACTCGATTGACGCAGGTAAGACATGGATCGATTACTCAGCGCCGGTGGCACTTGACAGCAATGTTAATGTAAAAGTACGCGCTTTGAGTGCAGACAAACAACGTGAAGGTCGCGTGGTTTCTCTGTAATTCCCCCTAAAAGCATCAAAGCCCGCGTCTCGCGGGCTTTTTTTTGTCCAAATGGCTTTGGTGCGTTCAGTAGTGGTTGAGTAAATAGCCACGATCGGGGATTATTGGGCGTTATTTTTAAGTTATGTCGAATTCGGTTCTTCCTACGAGGTATTTTTGATGAGTGAGTCTGAGGCTCGTCCAAGCAACTTTATCCGTCAAATCATCGACAAAGATTTGGCGAATGGTGCTCATGCAACTGTTCACACGCGTTTCCCGCCTGAGCCAAATGGCTATTTGCACATTGGCCATGCGAAATCTATCTGCTTGAACTTCGGTATCGCGAAAGACTACCAGGGACAGTGTAATCTTCGTTTTGACGATACCAACCCAGAGAAAGAAGATATTGAGTACGTTGAATCCATCAAGAACGATGTGAATTGGTTGGGTTTCCAATGGGACGGCGAGGTTTGCTATTCATCTGATTACTTCGATCGCTTACACGGCTACGCTGTCGAGTTGATTGAAAAAGGCATGGCATATGTTGAAGAGCTGAGCCCTGATGAAATCCGTGAATATCGTGGTACCTTGACGGCACCGGGTAAGCACAGCCCATACCGTGACCGCAGTGTTGAAGAAAACATTGCACTGTTCGATAAAATGAAGAACGGTGGCTTTGAAGAAGGTAAAGCGTGTCTGCGTGCGAAAATCGACATGGCATCGCCGTTTATGGTGATGCGTGATCCGGTTATCTATCGCGTGCGTTTTGCTCACCACCACCAAACCGGTGATAAGTGGTGCATTTATCCAATGTACGACTTCACGCACTGTATTTCAGATGCGCTTGAAGGCATTACACACAGCCTGTGTACGTTGGAATTCCAAGACAACCGTCGTCTTTACGACTGGGTGTTGGACAACATCACCATTGAATGTCAGCCACGTCAGTATGAGTTCAGCCGCCTGAATCTTGAATACACCGTGATGTCTAAGCGTAAACTGAGCCAGCTTGTTAGCGAAAACTTGGTTAACGGTTGGGATGACCCACGTATGCCAACCATTTCTGGTTTGCGTCGTCGTGGTTACACGCCTGCATCAATCCGTGAGTTCTGTAAGCGTATTGGTGTAACTAAGCAAGAAAACACCATTGAAATGAGCTCGCTGGAATCTTGCGTACGTGATGATTTGAACGAAAACGCGCCACGTGCAATGGCAGTGCTTGATCCTGTTAAGTTAGTGATTGAGAACTACGCAGAAGGTGAGATTGAAACATTGATCGCACCGAATCACCCGAACAAACCAGAAATGGGTGAACGCGAAGTGCCATTTAGCCGTGAGATCTGGATCGAGCGTGAAGACTTCCGTGAGGAAGCGAACAAGAAGTACAAGCGTCTTGTTCTCGGTAAAGAAGTGCGTTTGCGTAACGCTTACATGGTGAAAGCCGAGCGTTGTGAAAAAGACGAAGACGGAAACATTACGACGATCTTCTGTACCTATGACCCAGAAACCTTGGGTAAAGATCCCGCTGATGGCCGCAAACCGAAAGGCGTAATTCACTGGGTATCTGCGGATGCAGGCGTGGCAGCGGAAATTCGTTTGTACGACCGTTTGTTCACTATCGCAAACCCAGGTGGCGCAGATGATTTTGCAGCAACTATCAACCCAGAGTCACTGAGTGTGACCCGTGGTTATGTTGAGCCAAGCCTAAAAGCAGGCACTGCAGAACAAGCGTTCCAGTTCGAGCGCATGGGTTACTTCTGTGTTGATCGTAAAGACAGCACGGCTGACGCGTTGGTATTTAACCGTACCGTAGGCCTTCGTGATACTTGGGCAAAAATTGAAGCCAAGTAATTGAAACGCCAAGAATGTCGATAATAAAAAACCGGAGCCTAGGCTCCGGTTTTTTTATGTTCTTTTTTGCAAAGGTATTAATCTTCGTCGTTATGAATACTAGGATCTGCTTTGCAATCACCCTCTATGCAGTGGCCATAAAGGTAGAGACTGTGGTTGGTTAGACGCACATTGTATTGGGTCGCGATTTCGCGCTGGCGCTGTTCGATCGTTTCGTCGGTAAATTCGATCACTTTGCCACAATCTAAACAGACAAGATGGTCATGGTGATGTTGAGTGGCTAATTCGAATACGGACTTGCCGCCTTCAAAATGGTGACGAGTAACAATCCCTGCATCGTCGAATTGGTTTAATACGCGATAAACAGTAGCTAAGCCGATTTCTTCGCCAATATCAATAAGCTTCTTATAGAGGTCTTCGGCGCTGATGTGCTGACAGTCCGGCTGTTGCAAGACTTCTAAAATCTTTAAGCGCGGCAGGGTGACTTTTAATCCTGCGTCTTTCAGTGCCTTGTTGTTATCTGACATCCGGTGCTTCCTACGTAATTGCGTTTTCCCTAAGTGTGAGTGATAACGGGAAAATTGATAAGTAGCGTAACAAATGTGATAAGCCGCGGCTAGTAGGACAGACCAAATATCTGACTTAATTGCTTGGTTTTGCGGCTTGTTGTCGAAATGCAAAAGTGGCAGGATAGGACTGGTTAGACCAGAAAGGGATGTCTTGTGTACAAATACTACAAACCACAGATTGTGAAATGCGCATTAAATTGCTGGCCGCCTTTTTGGGGAGCAGGTATCAAAATCATGTCGATCAGCGATGACTTTCGTGCGACGAAAGTCAGATTGAAGCTGCGTTGGTGGAACAAAAATGCAAATCGCACTCAGTATGGCGGCAGTATTTTTTCAATGACTGATCCGATTTATGCCTTGATGCTGATGGGGATCTTACGCGAAGAATATTTCGTGTGGGACAAAGAAGCTGATATCAATTTTATCAAGCCGGGTGCTTCCGCGCTATTTGCTGATTTTGTTATTTCTGAAGATGTGGTCACGTCGATAAAGCAGCAAACCGCAGGGGGAGATAAAGTCTTTCCTGAATTTATTGTGAATGTGAAGAATGAAGATGGCGAAGTGGTAGCGCGGGTTCGTCGCGTACTTTATGTGCGTAAGAAGCCTGACTATCGAAAAGCGTCTAAAAACAAACATACCCAAACAACCTGAAAATGCCAGATTCAATTCGCCTGAAGGGAGACCCTCAACGCGCCAATCTTCAGGTTGTTTGTGCATAGGTATAAAAAAACGCGCCATCGGCGCGTTTTTCTCGAATGCACTGGCTTAGCCTTCTAGCTCTGCAAGACACATTTCTTCGTGAATTTGCTTCACCCAGTTTTCAACACGCTGAGCGGTTAACTCTGGTTGACGGTCTTCATCAACACACAGACCCACAAAGTGGCTGTCATCAACGAGCGCTTTAGACGCTTCAAACTCGTAACCTTCAGTTGGCCAATGACCAATGATGGTGCCGCCTTTGGTTTCAACGATGTCACGGACTGTGCCCATCGCGTCACAGAAGTACTCTGCGTAGTCTTCTTGGTCACCACAGCCGAAAATCGCAACCAGTTTGGTTGAGAAATCTACTTGCTCAAGTTCTGGGAAGAAGTCATCCCAATCACACTGTGCTTCACCGTAGTACCATGTTGGGATACCAAGCAGCAGAAGGTCAAAGTTATCGATGTCTTCTTTGCTACTTTTAGCGATGTCCTGAACGTGGACCAGTTGTTTACCCAGTTGTTTTTGAATCATCTTGGCGATAGCTTCAGTGTTACCTGTATCGCTACCAAAGAAGAGACCTACGCTCGCCATAATAGAGAGTACCTATTTTCTGTTAAGCGGGGTGCAATACATACAACCCCAAAATGTTAAGTGTAGAAGAAGGCCGCGCCTTCTTACTGTCGGAAACGTTTTTGCGTTTGAGTTGGGTTTGCAGACGGCTTTATCAGCCTATGCCCGTTCCTTCCCAAAACAATTGAATGACGCCTTTGGTGATAAACCCAGCGCATCCTAGAAAAAGTACCAGCCAAACGATACGTCGACCAAAAGGGGGTACATTTCCTTCGTTAAGTACGTCCTTGATTGCCATGCCGATAAAAAAGAAAATGCCTGCAAAAAGCAGGTCCAGTCCAATCTTTTCGAGCAACTCGAAATGCTCGTGCAGCATTTCCGCCTCCGTTCGGAACTATTATTCGTCGCGCACTATATCACAACAAAGAGTGGACTGTTAACGCTCTGACTTTGTTAAAAAGCGAGTGATCACGCGAGCAACCGTATCCGGTTTTTCAGCGTGCAGCCAATGCCCTGTGCCTGCAACAACGTGTGCTTTTGCCTGTGGAAATTGACGTTCGATGCTGTCGCGGTGTTCCGCAGCAATATAATCAGAATCTGCGCCTTTCAAAAACAGGGTTTTCTTGTCAAATACACCATCAAGTGGCCAATCCGTAATGTCATCGTAGTTGGCTTCTAGGGCGGCAACATTGAATCGCCAATCAAAGTGCCCATCGTCTTGCTTGGCGAGTGATTTTAACAAAAACTGCCTAACACCCGGTTCTTTCACATGCTGAGATAATGTTTGCTCTGCTTCTTTTCGGTTCGCGATAGGAGTCAGCATGGTGGCATTCAGACCGGCTAGCACAGCATCGTGGCGTCTTACACGGTATTGGACAGGGGCGATATCCATCACGACCAATTGATCAACAAGATCAGGGTTTGCCATTGCGAGGGCCATTGCGACCTTTCCGCCCATAGAGTGTCCAACAACAGAAACGTGATTCAGACCTTGTTGGGTTATGAAGTCCTTTACTGCACTCGCTTGCGATGAGTAGGTAACATCGTCGCTGCGAGGAGATTGACCATGATTGGGAAGATCAATCTGATACACCTTGTAGTTATCCGCTAAAACACGTGCCAGCCCGCCTAAATTATCTAAACTGCCGAAAAGTCCGTGGATCAACAATAAAGGTTGTCCTTCTCCTTGGATCTTAAAGTTCAAAAACACGGTTGTTTTCTCTCAATATGAATTGTTTGCCGTAGAGTATACCTCTCTAACTCTGTATAATCGCCCCGTTGAATTGTAATTAGGACACGATGATCAAACGATGAAGACGATTGAGGTTGATGAAGAGCTATACCGGTACATTGCCAGCCAAACTCAACACATTGGTGAAAGCGCATCTGATATTCTGCGTCGACTGCTAATGGCACCACAGGTTGAGCAGCCTTCCGCTGCTGCGTTGGAAACAGCGTCAAGACCACAAGGTATTGTTGTTAGTAAAGATGCAGGCAAGAGCGACACCATCGATCGTGTTAAGGAAATGCGTTCGTTGTTGATCTCTGATGAATTTGCCGCACAAGATAAAGCGATTGGTCGTTTTATGTTGGTGTTGTCGGCACTGTATCGTATTGATGGGCAATCATTTTCAGAAGCGACTGCGCTGAAAGGCCGAACCCGTGTCTATTTCGCTGATAATGAGCAAACGCTATTAGAAAGCGGAAAAACCACTAAACCAAAACATATTCCAAGCACGCCGTTTTGGGTTATTACTAACACCAACACTGGCCGTAAACGCCAGATGGTTGAGCAGTTGATGGCTAAAATGGGCTTTGCTAACGACATTACCGAGAAGGTTGTCGGCGAAATTTAGTGCTGGCGGTTGCCAAGCATTAACGCGAACGCATTGAGCTTTCAGTGCTGTTCAGCGTAACGCGAAATTTTAGAGGCTTTGTCTTTGACAAGCCTCTAACTCTATATAACTACTCATTTCCTGAAAGGATGCGACTGTATGGCTAGCCGCGATCGTGCAGGGCAACGTGCTCAGCAGCAAGATCTCTACAATATTCCTCTTCTTGTCTCAAACTACTTCCAGTTAACGCCAGACCCACAAAACGCTGATCACAACGTTGCCTTTGGTACGTCAGGCCATCGTGGATCTGCAGACAAGTCGACATTTAACCAACACCATATTTGGGCCATCGCTCAAGCCATTGCTGAAGTTCGCGCTGCAAATGGTGTCGCAGGACCGCTTTTTGTCGGTAAAGATACTCACGCATTGTCTGAGCCAGCTTTCTGTTCTTTGGTTGAAGTGCTGATTGCGAATGGCGTGCATGTCATTGCGCAGGAGCAAGGCGGGTATACGCCAACGCCGGGTATTTCACACGCTATTTTGGTTCATAACATTGCCAACGACACACTGGCGGACGGCATTGTGATCACGCCATCTCACAACCCACCACAAGATGGGGGCATTAAATACAACCCTCCGCATGGTGGACCTGCTGAAGGCGATATCACGAAAGCCATTGAGTCTCGTGCAAATGATCTTATTGCTGAGGGACTTGTGGGCGTTCAACGCATGGGCTACGCCGATGCGATCGCAAGTGATCTTTTCGTCGAGCAAAACCTTGTGCCTGCTTACGTTGAAGACCTTAGCAATGTGATCGACATGGCGGCCATCAAACAAGCCAATTTACGCATTGGTGTCGATCCACTGGGTGGTTCTGGCATTGATTATTGGAAGGCGATTGCCGCGCACTACGATTTGGACATTACACTGGTCAATGATGATGTTGATCCGTCGTTCCGTTTCATGTCGTTGGATAAAGACGGTGCAATCCGCATGGACTGTTCGTCGCCTTACGCGATGGCAGGCTTGCTTGCATACAAAGACAACTACGATTTAGCGTTTGGTAATGATCCTGATTTTGATCGCCACGGCATTGTGACACCTGCTGGCTTGATGAACCCGAACCACTACCTTGCGGTATGCATCGATTATCTCTACCGCAATCGTCCAGAATGGTCATCAGATATTGCCGTTGGGAAAACGTTGGTATCCAGTGCCATTATCGACAAAGTCGTTGCAAGCCTAGGCCGTGAACTTTGTGAAGTACCTGTTGGCTTCAAGTGGTTTGTTGATGGTTTATTCAGCGGCAAAATCGGCTTTGGCGGCGAAGAAAGTGCAGGTGCATCTTTCTTGCGTAAAGATGGTACACCTTGGTGTACTGACAAAGACGGCATTTTATTGTGTTTGTTGGCGGCAGAAATTACCGCGGTAACTGGGAAGAATCCACAGCAATATTACGATGAATTGGCCGCGAAGTTTGGTGCATCTAGTTACAACCGCATTCAAGCTGTTGCGAATGGACAGCAAAAAGCGGTGCTCAGTAAGTTGTCTGCCGAAATGGTGACTGCGGATACATTAGCGGGTGACTCAATCGTTGCGAAACTGACGCATGCTCCAGGTAACGGTCAAGCCATTGGTGGCTTGAAAGTGACCACTGAGTTTGGCTGGTTTGCAGCACGCCCATCGGGTACAGAAGACGTTTACAAAATTTACTGCGAAAGCTTTAAAGGCGACGCGCACTTGCGTCTGATTGAAGAAGAAGCAGAAAAAATCGTGAGTGACGTGTTCACAAACGCAGGACTATAACCCGCGTGAAAAATGACAAAGCCATCGCAAATTGCGGTGGCTTTTTTGTTTCTACCAATTGAAAAACATGTTTACGCGTGTGCAGTAGGCCAATCGTCAGGAACAATGAACCAGTGTTTACCCTCTTCGTCGACCACATGCTGGGCGCGCTGAAGTGGCGTTCTCATGATAAATGGCTCAAGCGTTGAGTATTGTGGTGCAGCCATCCACTGATGCCTTTCAAGCTCGAAGAAACGTTTTTCCGTTGGGCACTGTTTTGCCCAGCACCAATATCCTGATATTGCATCAGGTTCGACGTTAGGGTTTTCCACCTTTTGTGTATCTAAAAAGGGGTTTACGTATAAACGTCCTTGAACCAACAATTTCCGCTTGCTCACGTTTAGATGCGGGAATTGCGACACAAAGGCATCTGTTTGAGAAAGCGGCAGTTGGTGTCCCATCATCTTCTGATATTTTTTTGCGAGGGTGTCTTTGGCATTCGGTCCGTGCCACTCACCGTGATAGGCGAGGTAAAACTTTATCGCCACTTCCCAATGTTCCAATTCACCGCTCGCATTTTTCACGATGAAATCAATCGCACCGAGTGTTCTTCCGTTCTCGTCTACCTGAAGCTCCTCTTCGACGATTTGGTATTCAGGGTGCGCATTGAGCAGTGATTGAATCAACCATTGGTAGTAAAACCCGATTCGTCTTCCGCCTTGATAATCCAATTGGTGAGGACGTTGTTGTAACTGCCAAAACGCGTCATCAACTTGAATGTCGTTGCTGATACTGACCACACTGGGTGCGTTGAGGATCCATTCGATATCACGCTCGATTTGGTCTGGGTTGGAAAACATGGAGTTACATCCTTGATACGCAATAAGGCTAGGTTAACGTAAATCGGGTGCTTCGGTATACAATGTGGGAATACATCGACCCTTTTCCGTGATTTAGGATGAACATGAATAACTTCGAATTAGAAGCGCTGCTCAACACCTTTTTGAAGCCTCAGGCCATAAAAGATTACTGCCCTAACGGCATGCAAGTTGAAGGGAAGCCAGACGTGAAGAAAATAGTCACGGGTGTGACTGCGTGCCAAGCGCTGATTGACGAAGCTATTGCACATAATGCCGATGCAATATTGGTGCATCATGGTTATTTTTGGCGCGGTGAGTCTGAGCCTTTGAAAGGCATGAAGTTTCGCCGAATCAAAGCGTTGATTGAGAACGGTATTAATTTGTATGCCTATCACCTTCCTCTCGATGTGCATCCTGAAGTGGGGAACAACGCCCAGTTGGCAGCGATGTTGGATATCGATGTAAAAGGCGGGCTGGAAGAGGGGAATCCGAATTCTGTTGCCATTTGGGGCGAACTTAAAGCGCCAATGTCAGCTGACGCTTTCTCATCATTCATCCAGCAAAGATTGAATCGTACACCTTTGCATATTGATGGTGGCATGCCCGGTGACATCAAGCGTGTTGGCTGGTGCACCGGCGGTGGTCAGGACTTTATTGATCTTGCCGCAAGTAAAGGCCTGGATGCCTTCATTTCTGGTGAAGTATCAGAGCGCACCACATTCTCAGCAAGAGAGCAGGGGATCCATTACTTTGGTGCAGGACACCACGCGACTGAGCGTTATGGCGTGAAAGCATTGGGTGAATGGTTGGCACAACAGCACGGCTTTGACGTCAGTTTTATTGACGTTGACAACCCTGTTTAAGGCGTCAAGTTAAGCGAGAACATATTGCTTTTTATTGATGACTGACAGACATAAAAAAACGCCGCTATTGCGGCGTTTTTGGTTTCTTAACGTATGCTTAATCGCGTTCTTCGAGTGGCTTAAACTCACGCTGATCGTAACCAGTGTAAAGCTGGCGTGGACGACCGATACGGTTTTGAGGATCACCGTGCATTTCATTCCAGTGTGCAATCCAACCGATGGTACGAGACATCGCAAAGATTACAGTAAACATTGAAACTGGAATGCCAATCGCCTTCAGGATGATACCTGAGTAGAAGTCAACGTTCGGGTACAGTTTTCTCTCGATAAAGTACGGGTCAGAAAGCGCAATGCGTTCTAGCTCCATAGCAACGTCCAACAATGGGTCGTTGATATTCAGCTCATCAAGAACATCATGACATGCTTGGTTCATGACTGTCGCACGTGGGTCATGGTTCTTGTAAACGCGGTGACCAAAGCCCATCAAACGGAATGGGTCATCTTTGTCTTTCGCACGTTCAATGAACTCAGGGATGTTTTCAACTGAACCGATTTCTTCCAGCATCTTCAAACATGCTTCGTTTGCACCGCCGTGAGCAGGTCCCCAAAGTGATGCAATACCCGCCGCGATACAGGCAAATGGGTTAGCACCAGAAGAACCAGCTAGACGAACGGTAGAGGTTGACGCATTTTGTTCGTGGTCAGCATGCAGGGTAAAGATTTTATCCATTGCACGAGCAACAACCGGATTCACTTCGTATTCTTCACACGGTGTGGCAAACATCATGTGAAGGAAGTTTTCTGCATAGTCTAAATCGTTACGTGGGTAGATAAACGGCTGCCCAATTGAATACTTGTAACACATTGCCGCTAGGGTCGGCATTTTAGACAGCAAACGGTATGCTGTGATCTCACGGTGAACATCGTTGTTGATGTCGAGTGAGTCGTGATAGAACGCCGCAAGCGCACCAACAACACCAACCATTACGGCCATTGGGTGTGCATCTCGGCGGAAACCGTGGAAGAAGCTCGCGATTTGCTCGTGAACCATGGTGTGACGGCTTACAACGCGACGGAATTCTGTATATTGAGCTCGAGTTGGGCTTTCGCCATACAGAAGGATATAACAAACTTCTAAATAGTCAGCGTTATTGGCGAGTTGATCAATCGGATAGCCTCTGTGCAGTAAAACGCCTGCGTCACCATCAATATACGTAATTTGTGACTCACACGACGCTGTTGCAACAAAACCCGGGTCAAACGTAAAAAATCCATTTGCGCCCAAAGCACGAACATCGATCACTTCTGGACCGACTGTGCCTCCTTTGATCGGCAGTTCGATAGGTGCTTTCCCCTCAAGATGTAGGGTAGCTTTCTTATCTGCCATAACATTCTCCTTTGTTATTTTATAATCCTATCCCGGATACGGACCACGTTGTTGTACCGATCGCCGAATAATATGTCAATTTAGAGAAGTGAACTTTGTCGGGTGCGCGCAAGTATAAAAAATATGTGCAGTTTAAGTTAATGCTCTGTTTCGGGATTTCCGTCAATTTTATTGGTTTGTGTTTAAATGTTACGGGGCATATACTCTGCCGCAGGTCTCTGGATATTACACAAAGCCGAGGCGTTTCGGGGCTGAAATCGATATTTTTTCTGCGTAAAACGGCGCGTGAACTGCAGTAAATAGCAGTAGAGTCCGTAAAACGTAACCAAGATGTTGTAGGCCTAGCGCAGTCGCGAGATGTGATACCAGAGAGTGTTATAACAATAATTGCTCAATGGAGCTGAGTGGGCCATATCGTGAAAGTAAGAAAGCCAAGACCGGTAAACCTCGACCTCCAGACCATTCGCTTCCCTATCACAGCGATCGCGTCTATAGCGCACCGTGTATCGGGTGTAATTACCTTTATATCGGTTGCCATCCTACTATGGCTTTTAAGCCTATCCCTTTCCTCCCCTAGTGGTTTCGAGTCTGCTGCAGGCTTCGTAGATAGCTTCTTCGCCAAATTTATTCTGTGGGGCATTCTCACTGCTTTGGCGTATCACATCGTTGGTGGTATCCGTCACCTGATGATGGACATGAAGTATTTCGAAGAACTTGAAACAGGCACGTTGAGTGCACAAGTTGCATTCGGCGTAACAGCGTTTCTATCTGTTTTAGCGGGGATTTTAGTATGGTAGGACATGTATCTTCTTTCGGTAGAAACGGGGTTCATGATTTTATCCTGATCCGCGCAACTGCCATCATAATGACTCTTTATACCCTCTACATGGTGGGATTTTTTGCATTTGGCCCTGAGCTAACGTACCAAACGTGGCTCGAGTTTTGGAGTCAAACAAGCAATAAAGTCTTTACCATGCTGGCACTTGTTTGCGTGCTAATCCATGCGTGGATCGGTATGTGGCAGGTATTGACTGATTACATCAAGCCAACACTGCTTCGTGCGCTGATGCAGTTCGGTATCGTTGCTTTGCTGTTCGTCTATCTGTTGACCGGCTTTTTCGTTTTGTGGGGTGTGTAAGTGAGTATTCCAGTAAGAGAATTCGACGCAATTGTTATTGGTGCGGGTGGCGCAGGTATGCGTGCTGCACTTCAAATTTCTGAGCAGGGCCTATCTTGTGCGCTGCTTTCTAAGGTTTTCCCAACACGTTCGCACACAGTGTCTGCTCAAGGTGGTATTACCGTTGCTCTGGGTAACTCCCATGAAGACAACTGGGAATGGCACATGTATGACACCGTGAAAGGGTCAGATTACATCGGTGACCAAAACGCGATTGAGTACATGTGTAAAACGGGTCCTCAATCCATTATCGAGCTGGAGAAAATGGGTCTTCCATTCTCACGTTTCGAAGATGGAAGCATCTATCAGCGTCCATTTGGCGGTCAGTCAAAAGCGTTTGGTGGTGAGCAGGCAGCACGTACTGCAGCAGCAGCTGACCGTACAGGTCACGCATTGCTTCATACGCTTTACCAACAGAACATTAAAAACAAAACAACGATTTTTTCTGAGTGGTATGCGCTTGATCTCGTGAAAAACCAAGACGGTGCCGTTGTTGGTGCAACCGCGATGGACATGGAAAGCGGCGAGATTTGTTACTTCAAAGCGAAAGCAACCATCCTCGCAACAGGTGGTGCTGGTCGTATCTACCAATCTACAACCAACGCCCACATCAACACCGGTGATGGCGTAGGTATGGCATTGCGCGCAGGCGTGCCAATGCAAGACATGGAAATGTGGCAATTCCACCCTACTGGTATTGCTGGCGCAGGCGTTCTTGTTACTGAAGGTTGTCGTGGTGAAGGTGGTTACCTTCTCAACAAAGACGGCGAGCGCTTCATGGAACGTTACGCACCAAACGCGAAAGACCTTGCTGGTCGTGACGTTGTTGCACGTTCAATGATGGTTGAAATTCGTGAAGGCCGCGGCTGTGACGGCCCTTGGGGTCCACACCTTAAGTTGAAACTGGATCACTTGGGTAAAGACGTTCTTGAAGCACGTCTACCAGGCATTTTGGAACTGTCTCGTACATTTGCCCACGTAGACCCAATCAAAGAACCTATTCCTGTCATTCCAACCTGTCACTACATGATGGGTGGTGTGCCAACGCAAATTTCAGGTCAAGCCATCAAACAAGATCCGAACGGCAACGATGTTGAAGTTCAAGGCCTGTTTGCGTGTGGCGAGATCGCGAGCGTTTCTGTTCATGGTGCAAACCGTCTGGGCGGTAACTCGCTACTTGATTTGGTTGTATTTGGCCGTGCAACAGGTCTTCACCTTGGTGAAACGCTAGCAGCACAAGTCGAAGCGCGTGATGCATCTGAATCTGACATTGAAGCGTCTCTGGCGCGTGTGAATCGTTGGAATTCAACGCAGAAAGGCGAAGACCCTGTTCAAATTCGTAAAGATCTTCAATCTTGCATGCAGAACAATTTCTCGGTATTCCGTGAAGGTGATGCCATGGCGAAAGGATTGGAAGAGCTTAAAGTTATCCGTGAGCGTCTTAAAGAAGCACGCTTGGATGACACCTCTAGCGAGTTCAATACGCAGCGTATTGAGTGTTTAGAGCTTGATAACTTGATGGAAACAGCATTCTCGACGGCTGTTGCGGCTAACTACCGTACCGAAAGTCGTGGTGCTCATGCTCGCTTTGATTTCCAAGAGCGTGATGATGATAATTGGTTGTGCCATACCATCTACAACCCAGAAACAGAAGCAATGACCAAGCGTGATGTAAACATGGAACCGATTCATCGTGATACGTTCCCGCCTAAAGCGCGTACATACTAAGGGAGGTAGATAATTATGAAACTGAATTTCTCTGTATATCGTTACAACCCGGATGTTGATGACGCGCCGCACATGAAAGGGTACACCCTTGAAGTGCCAGACGGCTCGGACATGATGGTGCTGGATGCCCTGATCTTGTTGAAAGAACAAGATGCAACACTCGCGTTCCGTCGTTCTTGTCGCGAGGGTGTTTGTGGGTCTGACGGCATTAACATGAACGGTAAGAATGGATTGGCGTGTGTCACGCCGTTGTCAGCACTGACTGATAAATCCAGCATTGTTATCCGACCATTACCAGGTCTACCCGTTGTGCGTGACTTGATTGTAGATATGACGCAGTTCTACACGAATTACGAGCGCGTGAAACCGTTCTTGATTAACGATGGCACACCACCATCGCGTGAAAATCTGCAATCACCGGATGATCGTGCACACCTTGATGGGCTGTATGAATGCATCATGTGTGCGTGTTGTACAACGTCTTGCCCATCGTTTTGGTGGAACCCAGACAAGTTTATCGGACCTGCTGGTCTCTTGGCGGCCTACCGCTGGCTTATCGATAGTCGAGACACTGCGACGGACGAACGTTTATCAGATCTGGACGACGCTTTTAGTGTTTTCCGTTGCCATAGCATAATGAACTGTGTAAATGTTTGTCCTAAAGGGCTTAATCCGACAAAAGCGATTGGTCATATTCGATCGATGCTGCTCAAACGAGCTGTCTAAGCCGCCGAATTGATAAAAATCTAGATTTAGGCTCCTCGAAAGGGGGAGCTTAAAAGGAGCCCGGCTAGTCCCCAGGCATCGCAACACATATAACTAAGTGGTTAAGGGATAACAATGCAAAATGGCGTGATGAAGGCTTGGCTTGAGTCTTCTCATTTGGCTGGCGCCAATGCAACTTACGTAGAAGACCTCTACGAACTGTACCTCAGTGACCCCGAGTCTGTAGAAAGCGAATGGCGAGTAATTTTTGATGAATTGCCCGTTGTGAATGGAAAAGCACCCGAGCAGCCCCACTCAAGAGTTCGTGATTATTTCCGTAGACTCGCTACCGAGACAGCGCATCATAGTGCCTCAGTCAGTGACCCAGATGTAGACGCGAAGCAGGTTAAAGTATTGCAACTTATCAATGCTTACCGCTTTCGAGGACATCAACAAGCAAACTTGGATCCTTTAGGTATTTGGCAACGCGACCGTGTACCTGACTTAGATCCATCATTCCACAATCTCAACGAAGATGACTTCGAAGAGACCTTCAATGTTGGTTCTTTTGCTATTGGGCAAGAGAACATGAAACTTGCCGATTTGTATGACGCTCTGAATAAAACCTACTGTGGTTCTATCGGTGCAGAGTACATGCATATTACAGATACCGAAGAAAAACGTTGGCTCCAGCAACGCATCGAATCTGTAGTAGGTCAGCCTGAGTTTTCAACCGACGAAAAAATCACCTTACTTGAAGAGCTAACCGCAGCGGAAGGTCTTGAGCGCTATCTAGGCGCAAAATTCCCAGGCGCAAAGCGTTTTTCTTTGGAAGGTGGCGATGCCCTAATCCCAATGGTGAAAGAAATTATTCGCCAAGCGGGTGCAAACGGCGCACGCGAAGTTGTCGTTGGTATGGCTCACCGCGGTCGTCTGAACATGTTGGTCAACGTTCTTGGTAAGAAGCCTTCAGAATTGTTCGACGAATTTGCCGGTAAGCATGATGAAACATGGGGTACGGGTGATGTGAAATATCACCAAGGTTTCTCCAGTGATTTTGCAACGCCGGGTGGCGATGTCCACTTGGTCATGGCATTCAACCCCTCTCACCTAGAAATCGTGAACCCAGTTGTTATTGGCTCAGTTCGCGCACGTCAGGATCGTCTTGGTGATAAAGATGGTTCAACCGTCTTGCCCATTTCTATCCACGGTGACTCTGCGATTGCGGGTCAGGGTGTGGTTCAAGAAACGTTCAATATGTCGCAAGCGCGTGGTTATCGCGTGGGTGGTACTATTCGGATTGTTGTCAACAATCAGGTCGGTTTCACAACGTCTAACCCGAGCGATACGCGTTCAACACAGTATTGTACTGACATTGCAAAAATGGTTCAGGCACCAATCCTTCACGTAAACGCAGATGATCCAGAAGCGGTCGCTTTTGTTTCTCGCTTAGCGTTGGATTATCGCAATACGTTTAAGCGCGACGTCGTTATTGATTTGGTGTGTTATCGCCGTCATGGACATAACGAAGCTGACGAGCCTAATGCAACTCAGCCTCTGATGTACCAGAAAATCAAAAAACACCCAACACCTCGCAAACTTTACGCTGATGTCTTAGCGGACCAAAAAGTGGCAGACATTGAAAAGGCTACGTATCTCATCAACGAGTATCGTGATGCCTTGGATCGTGGTGAGCACGTCGTTAGAGAATATCGCCCGATGGCGCTTCATTCGGTCGATTGGTCTCCTTATCTTGGACACGATTGGACTATTGAGTGGCCAAACACGTTTGATATGACGCGGTTGGTTGAACTTGGTCATCGAGTATGCCAATACCCAGAAAGCCATGTATTACAAAGCCGTGTGAACAAGCTTTACAACGATCGCATGTCGATGGTTAACGGTGAGAAAGCACTTGATTGGGGTATGGCTGAAACGCTCGCTTACGCAACCTTGGTTGATGAAGGTAAACGTATTCGTATCAGTGGTCAGGACGCGGGTCGAGGAACATTCTTCCACCGACATGCGGTATTGCACAATCAAACCGATGCAAGCACCTATATTCCGCTATCGAATATTCACGACAACCAAGGACCATTCCAAGTGTTTGACTCCGTGTTGTCTGAAGAAGCGGTATTGGCTTTTGAATATGGTTATACCACGGCAGAACCAGGTGGTTTAACGATTTGGGAAGCACAATTCGGTGATTTTGCGAACGGTGCTCAAGTCGTTATTGACCAGTTTATTAGCTCTGGTGAGCAAAAGTGGGGTCGCATGTGTGGCTTGACGATGCTTCTACCTCATGGCTATGAAGGTCAAGGTCCTGAACACTCGTCTGCACGTCTTGAACGCTACTTGCAGCTTTGCGCTGAGCAAAACATGCAAGTCTGTGTGCCTTCTACGCCAGCACAGATTTATCACATGATTCGTCGTCAAGTACTTCGCCCAATGCGTCGTCCATTGGTTGTCATGTCACCTAAATCTTTGTTGCGTCATCCGTTATGTACCTCTTCGCTCGAAGAACTTGCCAATGGCAATTTCCAAGCAGCAATTGGTGAAGTGGATGATCTGGATGCTGAAGCAGTGAAGCGCGTAGTCTTTTGTTCAGGCAAAGTTTACTACGACTTGCTTGAAACCAGACGTAAAGAAGAAATTAAAGACGTTGCAATTGTACGTATTGAGCAGCTGTACCCGTTCCCGAAAGAGGACGTTCAAGCGGCGATTAGCCAGTATGTCAATGCGAAAGACTTTGTGTGGTGCCAAGAAGAACCTCAAAACCAAGGTGCTTGGTACAGTAGCCAACATAATTTCCGTCTCGCTATCCCGGCGGATGCCACGTTGAGTTATGCAGGACGCGCAGCGTCAGCATCTCCCGCTGTTGGTTATATGTCGGTGCACCTAAAACAACAAAAAGCGTTAATCGAAGACGCGCTTACCCTGAATTAAGAACTAGAAAGCTAAGGAAAATAACGATATGACAATCGAAATTCTGGTTCCCGACCTACCCGAGTCTGTTGCGGATGCGACAGTGGCAACATGGCACAAGAAACCTGGCGACGTTGTTGAACGCGACGAAGTTTTGGTAGATATCGAAACCGATAAAGTGGTTCTTGAAGTGCCTGCACCTGAAGCTGGTGTGTTGGAAGCTATTATTGAAGAAGAAGGTGCTACGGTACTTTCAAAGCAACTGCTCGCGAGAATCAAAGCGGGCGCCGTTGCTGGTGAACCAACGCAAGACTCCACAGCATCGACTGAAGCATCGCCAGACAAACGCCACACGGCGTCGCTGACGGAAGAACAAAGTGACGCGCTAAGCCCTGCGGTTCGCCGCTTGCTTGCAGAGAATGATCTGAAGGCTGAGCAAGTGAAAGGCACAGGTGTTGGTGGCCGTATCACACGTGAAGACGTGGAGGCGTTCGTTAAGCAAGGTGGTGCGAAAAAAGCAGCACCTGCGCAACAGGCAAAAGACGATACGCCATCTCTTGGCCACCGCAGTGAGAAGCGCGTCCCTATGACACGTCTTCGCAAGCGTGTTGCTGAACGTCTGCTTGAAGCGAAGAACAGCACTGCAATGCTGACAACGTTCAACGAAGTGAACATGAAACCTATCATGGACATTCGTAAGCAATATAAAGATGTGTTTGAAGAGCGTCATGGTATCCGTTTGGGCTTCATGTCTTTCTACGTGAAAGCAGTAGTAGAAGCATTGAAACGTTACCCTGAAGTAAACGCATCTATCGACGGTGATGAAATCGTCTATCACAACTTCTTTGATGTCAGCATGGCTGTTTCAACCCCTCGTGGTTTGGTAACACCAGTGCTTCGCGACTGCGACCGTCTTGGTTTGGCAGACGTTGAAAAGGGCATCAAAGAATTGGCGCTTAAAGGTCGCGACGGCAAGTTAACCGTTGACGATCTTACGGGTGGTAACTTCACTATCACCAATGGCGGCGTTTTTGGTTCATTGATGTCGACGCCAATCATTAACCCACCACAAGCTGCAATTCTTGGTATGCACAAGATCCAAGAGCGTCCAATGGCAGTGGATGGCAAGGTTGAGATTCTACCAATGATGTACCTTGCTCTTTCTTATGATCACCGTTTGATCGATGGACGTGAGTCTGTAGGTTTCTTGGTCACCATTAAAGAGCTTTTAGAAGACCCAACGCGTTTGCTGCTTGACGTATAAGCAGTCCGACTTCTGTCGGTAACAGGGGACATGACGTCCCCTGTGTGGAAAGCAATATTAGACTTATAACATGGAAACTGACACGGATAGAACATCATGAATCTGCACGAATATCAGTCAAAACAGCTGTTTGCTGAATACGGGCTGCCAGTATCGGAAGGGTACGCCTGTGACACTCCTCAAGAAGCTGCGGAAGCAGCGGACAAGCTTGGCGGCAACAAATGGGTTGTAAAATGCCAAGTACACGCTGGTGGTCGCGGTAAAGCGGGCGGCGTAAAGCTTGTTAGCACAAAAGAAGAAATCAAAGAGTTTGCTCAAAACTGGTTGGGCAAAAACCTTGTCACTTACCAAACAGATGCGAACGGTCAACCTGTAAGCAAAATCTTGGTTGAAGATTGCACTGACATCGACAAAGAACTTTACCTTGGTGCTGTTGTTGACCGTGGCACACGCCGCGTTGTTTTCATGGCATCAACGGAAGGTGGTGTGGAAATCGAAAAAGTTGCGGAAGAAACGCCGGAACTGATCCACAAAGCCGCGATTGATCCATTGGTTGGCCCTCAGCCATACCAAGGTCGTCAACTTGCATTCAAACTTGGCTTGCAAGGTGACCAAATCAAGCAGTTCACCAAAATTTTCATGGGCATCGCTAAGCTGTTCATTGAGCGTGACGTTGCATTGGTTGAAGTTAACCCGTTGGTGATTACTGACAAAGGTAACTTACACTGCCTAGATGCAAAACTGACCATCGACAGCAACGCTGTTTATCGTCAACCAAAAGTGCGTGAAATGCACGATCCTAGCCAAGACGATGCACGTGAAGCGCACGCAGCTCAGTGGGAACTGAACTACGTTGCTCTAGATGGCAGCATTGGCTGTATGGTTAACGGTGCAGGCCTTGCCATGGGTACGATGGACATCGTAAACCTGCATGGCGGTAGCCCAGCAAACTTCTTGGATGTTGGCGGCGGCGCGACAAAAGAGCGCGTTACTGAAGCATTCAAAATCATCCTATCTGACGATAATGTAAAAGCCGTTTTGGTGAACATCTTCGGCGGTATCGTACGCTGTGACCTTATTGCAGATGGCATCATTGGTGCTGTTGAAGAGGTAGGCGTTAAGGTACCTGTTGTTGTTCGCCTAGAAGGTAACAACGCAGAACTTGGAACTCAAAAATTGGCCGATAGCGGCCTGAACATTATTGCTGCGACCTCACTGACTGAAGCAGCTGATAAAGTTGTTGCTGCAGCGGAGGGCAAATAATGTCTGTTTTGATCAATAAAGATACCAAAGTTATTTGCCAAGGTTTTACCGGTGGTCAAGGTACGTTCCACTCTGAGCAAGCGCTTGAGTACGGTACGCAAATGGTAGGTGGTGTTTCTCCTGGTAAAGGCGGCACAACTCACCTTGGTCTTCCTGTATTCAACACAGTGGCGGAAGCTGTGGAAGCTACGGGTGCAACAGCATCTGTTATCTACGTGCCAGCACCATTCTGTAAAGATGCAATCCTAGAAGCGATTGATGCAGGCGTTGAGCTAATCGTCACCATCACAGAAGGCATTCCTACGCTAGACATGCTAGAAGTGAAAGTGAAGCTAGATGAAGCTGGCGTTCGCATGATCGGCCCTAACTGCCCAGGTGTTATCACCCCAGGCGAATGTAAAATCGGTATTATGCCGGGTCACATTCACAAGCCAGGCAAAGTGGGTATCGTATCGCGCTCAGGTACATTGACTTACGAAGCTGTTAAGCAAACGACAGATGAAGGTTTCGGCCAATCTACTTGTGTAGGTATTGGTGGTGACCCAATTCCAGGTTCAAACTTTATCGACGTTCTAGAAATGTTCGAGAAAGATCCTGCGACTGAAGCGATCGTAATGATCGGTGAAATCGGCGGTACTGCAGAAGAAGAAGCTGCTGCATACATCAAAGAGAACGTCACTAAGCCTGTTGTTTCTTACATTGCAGGTGTTACCGCGCCTCCAGGTAAGCGTATGGGTCACGCTGGTGCGATCATCTCTGGTGGTAAAGGTACTGCGGAAGACAAATTTGCGGCACTTGAAGCTGCAGGTGTGAAAACCGTTAAGAGCCTTGCAGACATCGGCAAAGCACTTCGCGAAAGCACTGGCTGGTAATACAGCTAACGCGCTGTCTTCGGATACGCTGAAAAACAAAAACCGCTCTTATGAGCGGTTTTTTTATGCGTTCAATACGGCGTATTGGCTTATTCCACTTGTCGGCGGAATTGGCTAATGAAAAACAATAACCCGGCAAACACAACCACTGATGGGCCTGCTGGCGTATCTTCAAACCAAGACAGCGAGATGCCACCAAGCACTGAAAGTACACCAATCACGCTGGCGAGTATCGCCATTTTTTCTGGGCTGGTAGAGAAACGTCTCGCGGTTGCGGCAGGAATGATCATCAAGGAAGTAATGATCAGCGCACCAACGAATTTCATCGCAATGGCAATAACCAACCCGACCATGAGCATGAGCACTAGGCGAAGTCGATCCACATTGTATCCGTCCACACGCGCGAGTTCTTCATTGACCGTAATGGCAAGAAGAGGACGCCACATTTTTATCAGTGTAAGCGTCACTAACCCACAGCCAAGCGCAATCCAGCCCAGATCAGTGCTTGAAACGGACAGCAAATCACCGAATAAATACGCCATAAGATCGACACGTAAATCATCGACCAAGCTGATAGACACTAAGCCTAACGATAGGGATGTGTGCGCGATAATGCCAAGGAGCGTATCGGTCGATACACTGCTTTTTCGTTGTAAGCCGACCAACAACATGGCGATCAGTAAACAACTCGCAACCAGCGCGACGTTCAAGTTAACTTGAAAAATAAACCCAAGCGACAAACCCAGCAGCGAGGCGTGCGCTAACGTATCACCGAAGTAAGCCATTTTTCGCCATACGACAAACGAGCCAAGGGGGCCGACTGCGGCTGCGATCAAAATGCCCGCGAGAACAGGGATGGTCAAAAACTCAAGCATCTTAATGATCTCCATGCTGGCAAGGACCAACAGGATTGCCTGATAGATCGTGGTCGTGATTATGGTGATGATGATACAAAGCGAGTTGCTCGCTTTCTTGGCGGCCAAACATCGCGACATACTCTGGGTGTGATGAAATTGAATCAGGCGCACCTGAACAGCAAATGTGGTGTTGCAAACAAATGACTTCATCCGTTTTTGCCATCACAAGGTGCAGGTCATGAGAGACCATTAAAATGCCACAGTGCAGTTTGGCTTTCAGTTTGGCAATAAGGCTGTAGAGTGCGAGTTGACCTGTGACATCAACACCTTGAACTGGCTCATCAAGTACCAACAAATCAGGTTTTTTCAGCACAGCATTTGCCAGCAAAACGCGTTGTGTTTCACCGCCTGAAAGTGTGTGCATGTTTGCGTTGAGTAACTTTGTTGCGCCCACGAGTGACAGGGCTTCGTTAATAGAAGCGGATGTCGCAAATGGGTTTAGCTTTAGAAAGCGCTCTACGCGAAGCGGCAGCGCATCGTTGAGGTGAAGTTTTTGGGGAACATAACCAATCTTCACATTGCGGCTGCGTTCAACACTGCCTTCCGTGGGTTTGTTTAGGCCTATAACCGTTTTGACCAATGTCGACTTTCCTGCACCATTGGGACCAATAAGCGTGGTGATTTTGTCTCTGTATAGGGAAAACGTAACCCTGTCCAGAACGCTTCTGCCATCAAACACGACGGAAACGTTATTGAGTGTAACAAGAGGTGCGGACATAAATTCGACATGATGTTTAAAAGGAAGTGTTATATTATAACACTTTGCGCTACGATCAAATCACCAACCGTCGGAACACTTATGAGATTGAATCTTCCCCGTCTCCTCGCTATTGCTAGCTTGGTTGTTACTTGTGCTGCCTCAGCATCCCCTCTATCCATTGTTACCACCATCAAACCGTTGGCCTTGATCGTAAATGATATTGCAGGCGAGAGAGCCAATGTTGATGTTCTGCTGCCAACCAATGCCTCGCCGCACGACTATGCGTTGAAGCCTTCTGACATTAAAAAGATAAAAACGGCGGACATGGTGGTTTGGGTTGGTCCTGAACTCGAGTTGTTCCTTGAAAAAATATTATTAACTCAAAAGAATGCACTGCAGCTAACCAATTATGATGGCATGCCAGTGATGTATTACGGAGAGCAGGTAGGGCATGACGATCACGATCATCATGGTCATGATCACGCAGGTATCGATGGCCATATCTGGTTAGGACCAGAACAAAGCAAAGTGATTGCAGAAGCAGTACGTGAATACTTAGCGAGAAAAGACCCGCAAAACGCCGCCGAATACAAAAATAATTACGATAAGTTTGTGGCTGAAATATCCCAAACGCAGCAGGTACTAACGGATAATTTCGCTGCGATCGAAAACAAAGGCTATTTCCTGTTTCATGATGCGTATGGTTACTTTGAAAGTGCTTTCGGTTTATCTCCGAGAGGGCACTTCACCGTCGATCCAGAACGTAAACCTGGTGCAAGAACCTTGGTGACCATTCGTACAACATTGCAGAATAAAGAAGCACAATGCGTGTTTACTGAACCTCAATTCAATCCGTCTCTCATAAAGAGTGTGACCAAAGGAACGGGTGTGAAACTTGTTGAGCTAGACCCAATGGCGCAAGATCTGGATCTAAATACTCAAGGTTATAAAGACTTCCTGCTGTCTTTAGGATCGAGCTATTTAGAGTGCTTTCAGCCTTAATTAAAAACGCGCACGACCATTTAATACCGTGCTCGATATCTTGGCGCTGAACCCTCAGGGTTTGGCGCTTTTTATTTTCCCTTCGTCATCCCCGTCTCAATCGAAGTGCTTCTTAAGGCTGTTTATTGGTTTCCGTATAGGCTTCATCCTTGTCGCGTTCAATGTTGTTTTGTTTGTGTGATCACTGTTGCAGTAATGAATCGCACTTGGATAGCAGTAAATAAAACCTGAGAAAATCTGCGGAATCAAAAATACGCGTTACTGCGGTGGAGCCCCCATGCCTCGCTTTTTGCATGTTCGAACCTTTTTCCGTTACTTTATGGCTTTTACACTGCTGATTGCAGCTCGTCTATCGTTTGCTGACCCTATTTTCTATGCCTTTCCTTTTCAGCAGCCGAATGATACGACGTCCGTCGAATCCATTAAGTCGGTGGGGAACTCGGGGATGTGGTTGCTCGATACCGCGGGTAACGTCAGCTATTACGACGGCGTTCACTTTCATGCACTTGAAGCGTTTGTCCCTACGCTGTCTACGCCTGTTTCTTGTATTGAAGTCTTTGATGGTGCCTTGTGGTTGGTCGCTGATGGCCATTTGTACGAATACAATCAAAATGAAAATACGCTGACAAGACATGACGTTGACGGTCCTACTCAAATCATCGCGAATAGAGAACGTCTATGGGTCTCCACCAAAAACGCCGTCGTTGCGTTTCAAAAGGGCCAACGAATACCTGAAACGATCTCTCTCCAACCCGTTAAGCGAATTTTCACGACGGCAAAGCGCACATATTTTCTAAAAGACAACGACCTCTATTTTGAAGAGAACACCGCCATTCCTGTGTTTTCACATGCATCAATAACAACGGTACAAGATGTCGATGATGCAATATGGGTTGGTACTCGTGAAGGTGTCTTCGTTTTACACCACGATGAACTGGCGGTTGCAAAAGGAAAGACATCGCAGCATTGGTATTTAGGGGGAAAGCTTCTCAGCGACTCAGTCATTTCAAGTATCAACGTCAACGATGAGGGGGTATGGGTTGGAGGGCGAGACGGCTTGCGCGTTAGCCTACACCTTGATTACTCATCTGTTCAATTTCGACAGATCGAGAATAATGCGGATGACATGTACGGTTTTGCTGGGAAGAACGTTTATGACATTGAAATCGCGGACAATGGTGACTTATGGGTAGCGACTGATCGGGCACTAAATTATCGTTCTATCATCGCAATCAATATTGCGCGCTTTCCGCTCCATGATGTTCGTGACGTGATGAGTGAAGGACGCGTAAGCGGCTTAGAAAAAGATAGTGATAGCTATTTTATGAGCGTAAGGAACAAGTTGATTGCACTGTCCTCCACTACCCTTGAAAAGCAACGTGTTGCCACATTAAACATTGTTGTCGAAAGTATGGATAGGTTAGATGCCACCCTTTGGGTTGCTGCATCATCGGGCCTGTATGCGTATTCATCAGCAACGTTAGAAGAAGAGCATTGGCGTGTACCATCGATGTTCACTCGACAGCCAATTGACCGCGTGATTGCGGATTCTCATTCGCTTTGGATCATGGCTGGAAGCAGTGTGTATCGTTATTGGCCAAAAACAGAAACGATCGTTAACTACGGCAGCGAGTGGTCGGGGGATGAGAATACACGTTTACATGCTGTGGTTGATATGGACGATGAAGGTATTTGGTTGGGTACGACCAATGGCATTTTTCATTTCTATGATGGTGCTTTCAAGAAAGTCGTGTCTCGCGAACAAATTGGTGCCGTTCAGAGTTTGGAGGCGGATAGCTATGGTTATCTATGGGTGCTAACGAATCGAGGCGTTTATCGCCGATTGCATCAACCATCGGCTGTGGGAATTGAACCGCTGATGTTCAATAGCGCAGAAGAGCGTACACGGTGCATTTCACTTACTGGTGAAGCAGCGTTGCTGGTGACCAGTAAGGGCTTACGTAAACTGCCTATGCTAGTTGGTGTACCAACTGTCGCTTACAACGCGAGCCAATTCAATCAAGCTTCGACATTGCCGCATTATTGCCATTTTAGTGATGACACCCTCGCGCTTGCTGGAGACTGGGGTGTGTTTTCCTTTAATCTACAAACAATGGGTGACCTGTTTGAACGGGAAGTGTTTGAAGCCAGCATCGGCGCGTTATTTGTAGATGGTCAGCCTTGGCGCTTAGGGTCTAAGCATAACGAGCCATTGGCACTTTCAAGTAAAAGTGCGTTGATGGTTGACGTTGGTCTGATGCCATTTGGAAATCGAAAAGAGCTCCAGTACCGTCTGGAAGGGCGTGGTGCCGGTAATTGGTACAGTACGCAAGATCAGCGTTTAGTCTTTGATTCCCTCGAACCTGGGAATTATGCCCTCATTGTAAAAAGCCCGACGCGCTCAGAGCCAGAACGTGAAGTAACATTGTTGTCTTTTTCGATCAACGCACCATGGTTCTATAACCCTTGGTACTACATCAGCTTTATGCTTTTGATGGGTGTGTTGGGGTACCTTGTGGCCCGAAAACGAACAATGGTTATCAAGGCTCAAAATAGACAACTTAGAGAAACGGTACATAAGAAAGTGGCAACCATTGCAAAACAGCAGCACTTTGTTGAGGTGACGCCGCAGGTCAGCGACGATTACCGCCACTTGCCTTTGCCTCAAATGCTATCGTCGATTGAAGAAACGCCGTTACTCGGGGAGTTGGAACGCTTAGTAGAACATCAGGAAGACGATCTTGATGAGTCCAATGAATGGCGAGCATCAGTCAGCGCGCATATTGGTACTCATTTCCATGATCCTGAATATTCACCATCTATCCTTGCAAAAGCACTGTTTATCTCAGAACGAAGTCTTCAACGGCGCTTTAAAGTAGAGTTCGGTTGTACGTTTAAGGAAGCGTTGATTACAACGCGACTGGAACAGGCAGGTTGTATGTTGCTGCAAGGGGATAAGATTTCCGATGTTGCTGTTGCATGCGGTTTTAATGAGCCGTCTTACTTTGCCAAATCGTTCAAAGCAAAATACAACTGCACACCTTCGCAGTTCAAAGAAGATAAAAATAAAGAAGGGATTGAGAAAAAAAAGAGCGTGGTATAGCCGCCAAGCTATACCACGGGTGCCAAAGACACCTTCGCTTGCTGCCGGAGGTGTGTGGGTAACCACACACCGTCTGGAATTTGTTTCGATTAGATGAATCCATTAAAGCGGTTTCCCCCATTCCGCAGATAGTAATTTCCCGCCATTATTTCATTCCGATTAAAAAGCTTGGTTTTTTTTGTAGCGCCTCTAAATTTTCAGGGTGCTAAATGCGTACATTCATCTGGTTTTTAACGAAATTAACGGGAAATGACGTAGTCCATAAAAAGGATGTGGATACAAAATATCGGCAAAGTGTCAGTTTTTCTGACAGTTTTACGTGTGCAGATGACGTGAATTTGACGATTTTAACGTTTAGTCCTTCTGACCGATCTTTCTAAACCGTTTGTTTGTTGATCAAAAACAACTTTGTGTGAGAAACATTTTGTAATACTTTAGTCGCAAATGTTTATGATTCTCATTTTGGTTGTGATTATGAAGTTAGCTGAGCTCAAACCGGGATTATCAGGTCGCGTAACGTCGCTTGCGAACGTACCGGTCATTCCGCGTAAAAAACTGATGGCGATGGGGTTGTTGCCTGATACACAAGTGACTGTGGTGCGCATTGCACCTATGGGTGACCCTATTCAGGTTCGAGTTCGTGGCTGTGATATCGCGCTTCGTTTAAGCCTTGCTGAAAATATTGAGGTATTAAACAATGCAAAGTAAGCAACTACTTACTGTCGGTAACCCTAACTCAGGTAAAACGACACTGTTTAACCGTTTGACCGGTGGTCGCCAAGAAATCGGTAACTGGGCAGGGGTGACAGTAGATAAAAAAACAGGGCAAGCACACATTGGCGATGAGAGTTTTCTGATCACTGATTTGCCAGGCATATACACGTTAGATAACGCTGACGGTGAAAACAGTCTTGATGAGTCCATCGCGATCACTGCGCTTTTCACACACCCAAGCGATCTCATCGTTAATGTTCTTGATGCCAGCAGTTTAGAACGCAGCCTTTATTTAACGCTGCAATTGCGAGAGCTTGGCCGCCCAATGGTGGTGGTGTTGAATAAAATGGATGTCGTGCAACAGCAAGGCTTCTCTATCAACACCGATGCGTTAGCTCACGCCCTTGGTTGTCCAGTTCTTACTGTGACAGCCACGTCGATGGCTGACGTTGAAGTATTCAAACAGGCGTTACCAACACAAATTCAACCTGCACAAGCGTGTCCGCCGTTATCTATTCAATATGGTTCTGATATTGAGTCCGCTATTTCGACGATCGCAGCATCCCTAAGAGACACCGAGATTCAGTATCAACGCGCAGCAGCGATCCGATTGCTTGCGGGTGATGCTATTTTGCTGAACCAGCTTTCAGCGGATGCGCAAGCAAATGTGAAGCAAATTACCACTGAACTAAGCAATAAAGCGGACACCGATTTAGTCATTGCGGATGTGCGCTATTCGCAAGTGGCCGACATGTGCCATCAGTGCAAACAGCAAGATTTACCGCTAACGGCGCGAGTGACCGACGCAATAGATGATGTATTGCTGAACCGTTGGTTAGGACTGCCACTGTTTTTTGTGGTGATGTACCTGATGTTCATGTTCTCTATCAACATCGGCAGCGCATTTATCGATTTCTTCGATATCAGTACAGGCGCAGTGCTGGTGGATGGGGGGCATTACCTGCTCGATAACCATTTACCTGTTTGGCTGGTGACGATCATCGCGGACGGCATTGGTGGCGGTATTCAAACGGTTGCGACCTTCATCCCTGTGATTGCGTGTTTGTACCTTTTCATGTCATTGCTGGAAAGTTCAGGCTACATGGCGCGCGCTGCCTTTGTGCTCGACAAATTTATGCAAAAAGTCGGTTTGCCAGGTAAAGCGTTCGTGCCATTGGTGTTGGGCTTTGGCTGTAATGTGCCTGCCATCATGGCAACGCGTACCCTTGATCAGGAAAGAGAGCGCCGACTTGCGGCTGCAATGGCACCGTTCATGTCTTGTGGTGCGAGGCTTCCTGTTTATGCATTGTTTGCCGCGGCATTCTTCCCAGAACATGGTCAAAACATCGTTTTCCTTCTTTACCTTCTTGGTATTGCCGCGGCGATTTTTACGGGCATGGTACTTAGACGTACGTTGTTCCCTGGTGATAGTGAAGCCTTGATCATGGAAATGCCTCGTTATGAGCTGCCGCGATTAAAAGACGTGATGCTCAAAACATGGCATAAGCTCAAGCGCTTTGTATTGGGTGCGGGCAAAACCATCGTCGTTGTGGTGACCATTCTGAGTTTCTTCAATTCGATTGGCACAGATGGCAGCTTTGGCAACCAAGATTCAGAACAATCCGTGTTGTCGGAAGCGGCGAAAATCGTCACACCTATCTTTGCACCTATTGGTATTCAAGAAGACAACTGGCCAGCAACGGTGGGTATCATCACGGGCATTTTTGCGAAAGAAGCCGTTGTAGGTACGTTGAACAACCTGTATGCCTCACCGTCTGATGAAGAAAGTGCTGAGTATGATCTTGCGGGCAGTCTTCAAGAAGCCGTGCAAAGCATTCCAGAGAACCTTTTAGGGATCAATTTTGCAGACCCGTTGGGCATTGATGTGGGCGATTTGCCTGATCAAGAAACGGTGGCGGAAGACCAAGGTGTTGATTTGAGCATCTTTGCGAACTTGAATGTGAACTTCTCTGCAGCGGGCGCATTCGCTTACCTTGTTTTCATCTTGCTCTACACGCCATGTGTTGCAGCAATGGGCGCATATGTTCGTGAGTTTGGGCGTGCGTTTTCGGCCTTCATTGCGGGTTGGACGATGCTGCTAGCGGTTGTCGCGGCAACCTTATGTTATCAAGTGCTGGCGTTCTCATTGTCGCCCGTTACCAGCATGCTGTGGATTGCCGCAAGTATTGCGGTGATGTTACTGAGCATTTTTGGTTTGGGTGTTTATGCGAAGCGAGAAAAAACACAGCGCTGGGCAACACTATGATTCTCACGGATCTTAAACAGTACATTGAGGCACACCCGAAATGCAGCCAAGCTGAATTGGCAAAAGTGTTTAACCTTTCAGAGGATGGTGTGGATGCCATGTTGTCTGTTTGGGTGAAAAAAGGCAGGGTGAAAACCATCGTATCGGCGCGACAAGGTAAACCAGAGCGGCGATATATTTGGTTGGCCAATGACGAGTTTGGGATCACAGTCATCCAATGACAAGAAAGCGCGGGAGACCGCGCTTTTTTTATATCTGATACATCGCGGAGTTACGTTTCGCGGATAGCTAGGATTAAGCAGCAGTAAACTCGGGGTGAGAGGCGAAAATCGCTGTCCATTTATCGACTTCCGCTGATTGCTCTTTGTCAGAACGTAAGTTGCCTGGCGTGTTTCCCCAAACAGGGCTTGGCCATGCTGCATCTGTTGTGAATCGCGCAATGTGGTGAATGTGAAGCTGTGGCACCATGTTTCCTAGCGCTGCAACGTTCATCTTTTCTGGGTTCGTTTCTTTTTCGATGATGCCTGAAAGCAAGCTAGATTCACGCATAAGTTGCTGCTGATCGGCGTCACCGAGGTGGTGAATTTCTCGTAGGTCGGCAATCTTAGGAACGAGGATAAACCAGGGGCCAATGGCTTCTTTAATCAGTAAAAGACGGCAAAGAGGGAAGTCGCCAATCCAACTGGTATCTGCAGCGAGACGTGGGTGTAAATCGAATGCCATGTTGTTTTCTCTTAAATGAAGGATTATTCAAAAAGCTACTTTGGATTGCTAACAATGTAAACCGATGACTCAGATAAAACTATCGACATCACCCGTTGCTTCATCTTGCGTAATTGTCTTGTAACAATCACAAAACGTAACCTTGTGTTGGCAATTACACACCGAGCTGTTTGATTAGCGTTTAGGCTAAAAATAACGGCAGTGGGCGTGAATAATCACGAGGTACGGGGATGGATTATATTGAGGTTTTAGATTTTTGGTTTGGGGATGCAGATGCACCTCAATCCGATGATGAACGTCAGTCGCTGTGGTTTCGAGGAAAAGGTGAAACGGACAGTATTATTCGAGAGCGTTTTTTACCCTATGTAAGCATGGCGGGAGAAGGGCGCTTTGCTCAGTGGTTAGACTCACCTGAAGGTTCGTTAGCCAATATCATTCTTTTGGATCAATTTAGTCGCAATATTTACCGCGGTTTGAGTGCCGCATTTCGTTATGATGAATTTGCACTGGCGCTATGTAAGCGTGGATTGGCAAGTGCACAAGATGAACAACTCCCTTTGATTCAGCGCGCGTTCTTCTACATGCCTTTGCAGCATTCAGAGCATCTGGAAGACCAGGAAGAAGCGCTTTTCCGCTACAGCCAGTTGTGTGAAAGCGCGGGGCCAGGGCTTGAAGGAATGTTTGAGCACTTTTATCGTCATGCTCGAATTCATCATGACATCGTGAAGCGATTTGGACGCTTTCCGCACCGAAATGCGTCGCTAGGACGACTATCTACGGAAGATGAAATTCAATGGCTTGCGGACGGCGGTGCGAGGTTTGGGCAGTAAAAATGCAGTCGCCAAACCTCGATATGTGCTTTACCTTTTGGCGCTAACGAAAACCCGGCATAACACGGTTTCGTCCATTTTCCTTCGCTTTATATAGCAATGCATCTGCCCTCGCCAATAAAGAAGCGCTTTCTTCTCCGGTCTCTAAAGCGGCAATACCAAATGAAGCAGTAATGGAGTTTATTTTCTGACCTGAACGTTTGTCTGTGACAGAAAGACGTTCCAAAGCTTTGCGTGTTTTCTCCGCAATTAACCAAGCCCCTTTGATCGAGACATCGGTCACCAGTACCGAAAACTCTTCGCCGCCAAATCGATACACTGTTGCCACTTCTTGCATGTTTTGCTCTAGCTTGTTCGCCACAATCTTGAGGACACTGTCACCCATTTGGTGACCGAATTCATCATTGAACAGTTTGAAGTGATCGATATCGACCATGATAAGACAAACACCATTTTTTTTGCCCACATGTTCGGCGAGTGCAATGTCAAAGGCACGTCGGTTGAGGCAGCCTGTTAGTGCATCATGGGTTGCTTGTTTACGGTAGTCTTCCAACTGTTGCTTAAGTTGGTCGATTTCGGTCCTTTGCGCTTTTACATGCAGTTGGTATTGTTCGGTTGCCGCCAAAAGATCATGAGAGCCTTGTAAAAGGTCGTGGGTGATTTTTTGGCTTTCGTTACCTTGAAGTTTACGGTTTTTTACGTCTTCTAACTTGGTAACGGAAGAGTTCAGAATGTCTTGGAATTCTTCAGTATTGGACATGGTTGTATCCATGCTACTGCCAAGACCTGCGGCTAAATCCTGTACTTTCTGGCGGAAGGTATCGAGTTCTTTTGTCGCGTCATCGAGTAAATACGTTTCAATGAAATCGTCACACTGCTCGACGGTACAAAGCTCCCCTTTTTTTACGATGGCGTCAACAGCGCGATTTAGGGCTGGGTGGGTGCCAGCACAATAGGCATACCACAAAGAAAAGTAGTGCGGTGTGGTCGGCACTTTATATTTCACCATCAAGGGCACTGCGCGTTTGAACACCCTTGTGGCTTCAATCAAAGCATATTCATTCATTCCTGATTCTCACTTCCATGTCAAAGCTATCAGTAATGATATGCACAAACCGTACGCTGTGTTAGTCGAGAACGAAAAAAGCCCCGATCTTTACGATCGAGGCTCTCATTTTGTGAACAAAGTTCAGCTTTTGGCTTACATACGCTCTAGCGTTTTAATACCAAGTAGATCAAGACCTTGTTTGATGGTTTTCGCCGTCAACGCAGCCAGTTTCAAACGGCTCTGCTTCGTTTCGCCTTCAGCATTTAGTACTGGGCAAGCTTCGTAGAAGCTGGAGAAAGTACCTGCCAATTCGAACAAATAGCCACACATAATGTGGGGTTGACCTTCACGTGCGACAGACTGCACTGCTTCTTCAAATTGAAGCAGCTTAGACACAAGCGCTTTCTCTTTATCGTCTGCAATCAGGATCTTACCGTCGATAGCGTTAGGATTGATCCCCGCTTTGTTGAAGATAGACGCCACACGCGTGTATGCATATTGCATGTACGGCGCAGTGTTACCTTCGAACGCCAGCATGTTGTCCCAGTCGAAGATGTAGTCGGTGGTACGGTGTTTAGACAGATCTGAGTATTTCACCGCAGCCATTGCAACTGTTTCAGCAATATTGGCTTTCTCTTCTTCAGACAGACCTGGGTTCTTTTCTTCGATCAGTGTCTTCGCACGCGTTTCAGCTTCATCTAACAAATCAGCTAAACGAACAGTACCACCTGCACGGGTTTTGAATGGACGACCATCTTTGCCCAGCATCATACCAAACGCGTGGTGCTCAAGGCTGACAGACTCTGGCACATAACCCGCTTTACGTACGATGGTCCATGCTTGCATCAGGTGCTGATGCTGGCGTGAATCGATGAAGTAAAGCACGCGATCAGCGTTGAAGGTTTCGTAACGGTATTTGGCACACGCGATATCCGTGGTGGTGTACAAGAAGCCGCCGTCGCGTTTTTGGATGATAACACCCATAGGTTCACCGTCTTTATTCTTGTATTCATTAAGGAATACAACGGTTGCACCATCGCTTTCTTCAGCCAAGCCTTTTTCTTTTAGGTCAGCCACAATACCTGCCAGCATGCTGTTGTACATGCTTTCACCCATAACGTCTTTGTCAGTCAACGAAACGTTTAGGCGATCGTAGTTACGTTGGTTTTGTTCCAGCGTAATCTTAACCAAGGTTTCCCATTTCGCTTTGCAGTACTCGTCACCACTTTGTAGGCGAACAACGTAGTTACGAGCGGTTTTCGCGAACTCTTCGTCTTCGTCATACAGCTTTTTAGATTCGCGGTAGAAGCTTTCGATATCGCTCAGATCCATCGAAATGTCACCGCCTTCCGCTTCGTGACGCTCAAGGTTCGCGATGAGCATACCGAACTGCGTGCCCCAATCACCAAGGTGGTTAGCACGCGTCACGCTGTGACCTAAGAACTCAAGGGTACGAACGACTGCATCACCAATAATGGTTGAGCGCAGGTGACCAACGTGCATTTCTTTGGCCACGTTTGGTGCTGAGTAGTCAACGATGATGTTTTGTTTGTCAGCTTTTTCCACACCTAGGCGGCTGTCTGAAAGTGCTGCTTCAGCTTGTGCTGCCAACCATTCAGTATCAAGGAAGATATTGATAAAGCCTGGGCCTGCGATTTCAGTTTTCGATGCAATGCCGTCTAGGTCCAGAACGTCCAACACTTTTTGCGCAAAATCGCGTGGGTTGCCGCCAAGTTTTTTAGCAACGCCCATAATGCCGTTTGCTTGATAGTCACCAAATTGTGGTTTTGCTGATTGACGAACTGCAGCTGGGCTGCCTTCTGGTGCACCGGCTGCAACCATCGCTGCCGATACTTTTTCATTGAGAAGGGCTTGAATATTCACGTGCTTACCTTAATTTTGATTCCCGACTGACACAGCGTGATATTGGACCACGACGGTGGGCTTACTTGCCATGGTACTAAAGCAAAAATCCGTCAACGATACCCAATGAGAAATGTTCATTGCAGGGCATGGTTGACGGCTTTAATACCAAGCGTTCGGCACAGAATACGGGTGCAGATAGATAGGCGTAATAATACCCACAAACAGCGACGGTTTGAAACCCAAATGCGGCGAAATACCCTGATTTCATTATCGCCGTGCTTTGTTCATTTCTTTACAGCGTTAATCTGGGGAAAATTCACGCGTTCGAGAGGCTATTGTTATTCCGCTTCTTGGAGTGGGATACTTAGCGTGTTTTCTATGACGATTAAAGAGATATTCATGTCATCACTTACTGTTGAGCACCTTTTCTCCTCACTGTTGCTGTTTAGCCAGCGTTTACAAGAACTGATTGAAACGCTTGAGATCGATTTATCACCGTATGAAGCCGACCATATTGCGCTACGTGTGAATAACACTGAGCAAGCCAAGCAATTGCACCTGGCGTGGTTAGCGTACGGCGATGAAATATCAAACAATATGATCAACGGTCGCCCAATCGTGGTGGTAAAAACACGTGAAGCGCTCACGTTTGGTGATTGGAAAACGCACTGTGTGGAATTGCCTTATCCCGGAGATAAAGCTTACCCAGAAGAAGGCTGGGAGCATGCTGAGTGGGTGATTCCTTCTCAGGCTACGACGCCTGAAGCGCTACTTGACGATGTGTTTTCTCTGTTTCCAAGCCTGAAAGCGCAGTGGAATGCATTGGGAGAAAAAGGGGTAAAGGTAAAACTGAGCTCACCATCTGGCGAAGGGGAACGCCTAGCAAACCCTACGGTGGCATTTAAGGCCAAAGGCGTGTGTATCAAGCTTCATTCGGTAACGTTAGAACAAGTGATTGAGAGCGAACAGTAATGCATTGTTGAATAAAGTAGAGAGGCGATGTGCCTCTCTATACCCAAACAACCTGAAGATGCAGGATTCAGCGAGGTTTACTGACGTTATGATCTAGGCGTCCCTTTGCCGATGTAGTGATCTTCATCAAAAAGGGATAACACCGAGCATGGCCTCTGACATCGAGCATCTTCAGGTTGTTTGGGTATATTAGCATGCATAAACTGGCGAACCGTTTATAAAATGACGGTCTTGTTACCGTAAACGAAGACCTTGTCCTCAAGCACCAAACTGAGTGCGGTGCTCAATACTGTCTTCTCGACATCACGTCCAGCTTTCACCATGTCTTCTGCACTGAATGTATGGTCAACATGCTTGATGTTTTGATCGATGATTGGACCTTCATCTAAATCATTGGTCACGAAGTGCGCCGTTGCCCCCGTGATTTTCACACCACGTTGGTACGCCTGATGATACGGGCGCGCACCGATGAATGCAGGCAAGAAACTGTGGTGAATGTTGATAATTTTACGCGGGAAGCGCGCAACAAAGTTTGGTGTAAGTACGCGCATAAACTTGGCCAGCACGATGTAATCCGGTGAGTAGGAATCGATAATCTCGATAACCTGATTCTCGTGTGCTTCGCGTTCAACATTCTCATGGCTGACAAAGTGGAACGGAATATCGAACTTCTCGGTCAAGGCCGCCAGCGTATTATGGTTACCAATGACCGCCGCGATATCAACATCTAACGATCCATCATAAGCTTTCATCAAAATGTCGCCCAAGCAGTGCGATTCTTTGGTGACGAGAATCACCACGCGCTTGCGGCGCTTAGCATCAACAAGGCTGCGATGGCTGCCAGCAGGCAGTGCTTGGTCGATATCCATCAAGAAGGTTTCATCATTAAAGATGCCTTCAAGCTCTGTGCGCATGAAGAACTGCCCAGTGCTGTGATCAACGTATTCGTTGTTATGGATAATGTTGAGTTGATGCTTGTAACAAATGTTGGTGATTTTGGCGATGAGGCCTTGCGCGTCAGGACAATCCGTCAGCAGAGTCTTTCTTTCCATAGAAGCGTGAATCTCGCGAAGTCAAAGTGGTGCTGTAAAGCAGATACGTATTCCATTTGTTTTACGCTGAATTTTCCAATAGGTCAAAAATTCGAGATAGATGGGATGATCGCCGCTGTTTTTTCACCGTCATACTCTCACTCTCACACCTTTCCCATTTGATGCATGGCAGGCCGATGGGTTTATTGGCATAATGCAGTCCTTTCTAACACTGTATATATGACCAATGATTTCGAAGGTTTTCTCCACAACAGGTGCACTCGCCAAAGCCATTAAAGGCTTTCAACCACGTCAACCGCAAACTGACATGGCGATGGCTGTCGAGCGTGCGATCAAAGACAGCTCTCAGCTGGTGGTCGAAGCGGGAACGGGAACGGGTAAAACCTATGCCTATCTTGCGCCTGCACTGCTTAGTGGTAAGAAAACCATCGTCAGTACAGGGTCGAAAAATCTTCAAGAACAGCTTTTTCATCGGGATTTACCGTTGATGATGAATACGCTGGGCTTTACAGGTCGCGTTGCGCTTTTGAAAGGGCGCTCGAATTACCTTTGTCCTGAGCGTTTAGGGCGTCAATTGATTGAGAGTCATGACGGGCAAGCCGATCCCACCTTACTCACGCAGCTCGTGAAAGTGCGCGGTTGGTCATCAGAAACCAAAACCGGTGATTTAGGCGAATGTGATGATTTGGCGGAAGACAGCCCAATCATTCCAACCATCACGTCCACGAACGACAATTGCCTTGGCAAAGAATGCCCAAGCTACAAAGAATGTTTTGTCGTTAGAGCCCGTAAGAAAGCGATGGATGCTGACCTTGTTGTGGTTAACCATCATCTTTTCTTGGCGGATTTGGCGATCAAAGAAACCGGATTCGGCGAGTTGATCCCCGAAGCCGAAGTGTTCATTTTTGATGAAGCTCATCAGATCCCAGACATTGCCAGCCAGTACTTCGGTCAAAGCCTGTCTAGTCGTCAAATCCAAGAGCTCGCTAAAGACATTCACATTGCGTACCGCACAGAATTGCGTGATACCAAACAGCTCGATAAAGTCGCAGACCGTCTTTCCCAATGCGCGTCGGATTTACGTATCGTGCTTGGTGAGCCGGGCTTTCGCGGAAACTGGCGTGAAATCAGCGCATCACCTGCGGTTGCGCGTGAATTGGTGAGATTGTCAGATGCACTAACGCTTGCGTATGACGTGATCAAACTGTCGCTCGGGCGCAGCCAATTACTGGATGCGGCGTTTGAGCGTGCCACCTTGTTGAAGGCACGGCTTGAACGTCTTAGTGATACCACGATTCCGGGGTATTCCTACTGGTATGAGTGCAGTCGTTACCACTTTAGCCTCAATATCACGCCGCTTTCTGTGGCGGAAAAATTCCGTGAACAAATTCAGATGCAACAGGGCGCATGGATCTTCACGTCAGCGACGCTGGCGGTAAACGACGATTTCAGCCATTTCAGCCATCGCTTAGGATTAGAACCCGCAGAGCAATTTACCTTGCCGAGTCCGTTTGACTATGAATCGCAAGCAATATTGTGTGTGCCACGTTTCCTACCAGAACCCAACAGCTATGGGTTGGCAGATAAGCTTGTGGACATGCTTACGCCAGTGATTGAACAAAACGGCGGGCGTTGTTTCTTCCTTTGCACATCTCACCAAATGGTGCGTGATTTGTCTGAAGGCTTTCGAGAGCGCTTTGATTTACCTGTGCTTGTTCAGGGCGAAATGTCGAAACAGAAACTGTTGGCTGAATTCCTCGAACTTGGAAATGCGTTGCTGGTGGCGACAGGCGCTTTCTGGGAGGGGATTGACGTTAGAGGCCAAGCCCTGAGCTGTGTTATTATTGATAAATTGCCTTTTACTGCACCGGACGATCCGCTTTTAAAAGCGCGAATCGAAGATTGCAGACTGCAAGGGGGCGATCCGTTTTCCCAAGTCCAAATTCCAGATGCTGTTATCACACTCAAGCAAGGGGTAGGACGTCTTATTCGAGACGGACGAGACCACGGTGCGTTGATCATTTGTGATAATCGTTTGGTGAGCAGACGCTACGGGGAAACATTCCTTCGCAGTTTACCTCCAATCCCACGTACGCGGGATTTAGAGAAAGTGAGCGAGTTTCTCGCTGCTATAGACACACATAACAACGATGATGCTGAAGTTCCAGCAACGCCTGAGGTGTAAATGACATCTAAAATTCTTGCCGTCGACACGGCGACTGAAAACTGCTCTGTTGCGCTAAAAATCGGTAATGACACGATTGTGCGCTGTGAAATGGCACCCCGCGAGCACACGGTAAAAATTCTGCCTATGGTAGACAGCGTGTTAGCAGAAGCGGGTGTGACCTTACGTGAACTCGATGCGTTGGCGTTTGGTCGTGGGCCGGGCAGTTTCACTGGAGTACGTATCGGTATTGGTATTGCGCAAGGATTGGCGTTTGGTGCAGACATTCCAATGGTGGGCATTTCTACCATGGCTGCCATGGCACAACAGGCTTACCGTCGTAATCAATCAACGCAAGTGTTGTCAGCGATTGATGCGCGTATGAATGAAATCTACTTCGGTGGTTACCAACGTCTTGAAAATGGTGATTGGGAAACCGTGCATGCGGAAGCGGTGCTTCCACCTGAAATGCTCGCAGCACAGCTCAGTGAAAATGCAGCGATCAGCGCAGAAAATGCATGGGCAATCGCCGGAACAGGTTGGCCAGCCTACCCAGATTTGGCAAGCCAACTACACTTATCCGTAACGGAGAGTGGTGTCTTGTATCCGGAGTCAGAAGACATGCTGATTCTTGCTCATCACGCGTTGTTGCGCGGTGAAGTGGTGGATGCAGAACATGCCAGCCCAGTGTATTTGCGAGACACGGTAGCGTGGAAAAAGCTGCCAGGTCGCGAATAACGCCTACTAATTACCAATAAGGTCAGCCATGGTTTCGATTCAAGGATTACCGCAGCCCATTCAACGCCCGTCAACCACACGGCGTAAGAAAAGCGACAATGCCTCACCCAGTGAGAATACGGCCAAGCCGTCTATTGTTGCTACTGCTGTCTCCCTTGGCATTCGAAACCCTGAAATGGCACAAGAAGCGCATCAGCAAATCCACTACGATTTGCCTGATGGCAAAAGTCGGCATGCTCTCGCGTCTTACATGGACATAAAAAACCAAGCAAGACGCGAAGAGTTGGCGGCCTTATTCGGTGTTGATATCTTTGTCTAAATCGGTTCGATTTAACTCCTCGTACCACTTAAGCCATATATTCTTCCCTGCACATTACTGTGTTAGGCTGCGCGCGCTCATTCTTAGCGCGGTGCTCAAGCTGTTCAATAGCTAAGGTCAACAGACCCTGGGTTTTATTCTGCGCATGATGACATTACAAGAAAGAAAATTCGCAGTAAGGCATGGCGATCTCGCTGCGCAAGTTTGCCTTACCGATAGCAATAAGCCAGTGCTTCTTATGTTGCACGGCTGGCAAGATAACAGTGGTAGCTTCGAACCACTCGTGCCACTGCTTACCGAACGATTTGACCTCGTGTTACCCGATTGGCCGGGACACGGTTTGTCTGATCACAAAGGCCCCGATAGCTTCTACCCTTTCTTTGACTATGTTGATGATCTTCATCAGCTTATTTTGCAGCTTGGTGATCGTTCTCTGTATTTGGTTGGGCACTCGCTGGGTGGCTTAGTGGCGTCTTGCTGGTGTGCCGCATTTCCTGAAAGGGCGAAGGGACTCATTATGATTGAAGCGCTTGGGCCAATGTCTGAGCGTGACGATAAAGTGGTCGATCGATTAAGAAGTGGTGTGCTGAGCAGAGAAACGCTCAAGCAACCTCGTGATTTACCCTCGTTCGAAGCCGCATTAAAACTGCGTCGTGGCATCAATAAAGTGCCGATGGACGACTTGTTGCCTTTGGTGCGACGAGGCATAGAGCAGAGAGGCGAAGTGTGGCAATGGCGACACGATGCGAAATTAAAAACGGACTCTGTGTATCGAATGTCAACGCACCATGCGGAGCATTTGATTCGTGGCATTCGTTGTCCGGTTCTTGCCATTATTGGCAATGACGGATACCCGGAATTACGCGGCCCTATGGCCCAACAACGCGCGGAATGGTTTAACGATCTGACCATAGAAACGGTGACAGGAACACATCACTGTCACTTACAAAGTCAGGCAGATACCGCGACGTTGATTAACGATTTTGTGACCAAGCTACACCTCATTGAGCATGAGGATGTTAATTGATTGTTACTCATGGTCTAATTGAGTATTAAAACGCTCGTTTAACTTTTTTGCGTCTGACGCGGGGGCGATACCCGCGAATAATACCCGCGAATAATAAATAGGAGAGTTCAAGTGGATAAGGTTTGGCTTAACCGCTACCCATCAGATGTACCAGCGGAAATCTCACCGGACAAATACCCGTCATTGGTAGAAATGTTCGAGAAGTCGGTACAAAAGTATGCCGATCAGACTGCCTTCATCAACATGGGGCAGGTGATGACCTTCCGTAAGCTGGAAGAACGCAGCCGTGCATTTGCCGCTTACTTGCAAAACGACCTAAAGCTTAAGAAAGGCGACCGTGTTGCAGTGATGATGCCGAACTTGCTGCAATACCCTATTGCGCTGTTTGGTATTCTGCGTGCGGGTTGTGTCGTGGTAAACGTAAACCCACTTTACACGCCTCGCGAGCTTGAGCACCAATTGAACGATTCAGGCGCGAAAGCCATCGTTATTGTATCTAACTTCGCGCATACCCTTGAAAAAGTGGTCGACAGCACCGGCGTACGCCATGTGATCTTGACGAGCTTGGGTGACCAGCTTCCACGCGCAAAAGGCACCATCGTTAACTTCGTGGTGAAATACATCAAGAAGATGGTGCCTAAGTACAGTTTGCCACATGCGACATCCATGCGCCTTGCGTTGAAAAAAGGCCGTCGCATGCAATACGTGAAACCGTTTATGAAAGGTGATGATGTCGCCTTCTTGCAATACACCGGTGGCACGACAGGCGTAGCAAAAGGTGCCGTGCTTTCACACCGCAACATGCTAGCCAACGTTTATCAGGCTAAAGGCACGTATTCACCCGTCTTGGTTGAAGGCCGTGAGTTAGTTGTTACTGCATTGCCGCTGTATCACGTCTTTGCCTTAACGGTTAACTGTCTGTTGTTCATCGAGCTTGGCGGTCAAAACCTGTTGATCACCAATCCACGTGATATTCCAGCGTTCATCAAAGAGCTTAAACAGCACCCATTCACGGCGATTACTGGCGTGAACACTTTGTTTAATGCGTTGTTGAATAACGAAGATTTCCACGAGTTAGATTTCTCAAACCTTAGCCTCACAGTGGGCGGTGGTATGGCCGTTCAACGCGCCGTCGCGGAAGGTTGGGTGAAACTAACGGGTAAACACCTATTGGAAGGTTACGGTCTTACCGAGTGTTCACCGCTTGTTGCCGCTTACCCGTATGACCTTGTTGAGTACAACGGTTCCATCGGTTTGCCTGTGCCATCTACTGATGTTCGTATTGTTGATGACGAAGGTAACGTGCTGCCAAACGATCAAATCGGTGAACTTCAAGTGAAGGGCCCGCAAGTCATGCAAGGTTACTGGCAGCGTCCTGAAGCGACGAAAGAAGTCCTGACTGACGACGGTTGGCTCTCGACGGGTGACGTCGTGAAGTTCGATGAAAATGGCTTCCTGCACATTGTCGACCGTAAAAAAGACATGATTTTGGTGTCAGGCTTTAACGTTTACCCGAATGAAATCGAAGACGTTGTTGCGTTACACGGCAAAGTGTTGGAAGTGGCCGCGATTGGTCAACCGCACGAAATGTCTGGCGAAATCGTGAAGATTTGTGTTGTGAAGCGTGACCCAAGCTTGACCAAAGATGAGCTACTGGCGCACTGCCGCGAACACTTGACGGGTTACAAAGTGCCTAAGATTGTCGAATTCCGTGAAGAATTGCCGAAAACCAACGTGGGTAAAATCCTGCGTCGCGCACTGCGTGAAGAGCAAGAAGCAAAAGCTGCAAGCGCGGAATGAGTCTCAGGTCTCGTGCTAACTGAATAAGTAGCGCGTACAATAGAGGCGAATCGCCAATTAAAAACATGCTGGCTTAGGCCGGCATGTTTGTTTTGATTGCCCCGTAAATTGATGGGCGCGTCGCTTGTCGCGGCAAAAACTAAAAAATGGAAGATAGTGTGAATTTTGAAATTGTAACTGAACTATCCCACCTTGAACGTGTTTGCCAACAAGCGCGAAACGTTCCTGTCGTGATGCTGGATACCGAATTTGTCCGCACACGCACCTTGTACCCGCGATTGGGTCTGATTCAAATGTTTGATGGCGAAACGCTGTCGCTGATTGATCCGATTGAGCTTGATGATCTTTCGCCACTTTGGGCGGTGCTGTCGGACGAATCTGTTATCAAGGTATTGCACGCATGCAGTGAAGACCTTGAGGTGTTTCACCACTACGCGGGTGTGATGCCAACACCCATGATTGATACCCAAATCATGGCGGCATTTTTGGGGCATGGCCTTTCTACTGGCTTTGCTGCGCTGGTGGACGAATACCTTGGCGTCGCACTCGACAAAGGTGAAGCGCGTACCGATTGGTGTGCCCGCCCACTGAGTGACAAGCAACTTGAATACGCTGCTGCGGATGTCCACTACTTACTTCCTCTTTACGAAATCTTGGCTGAGCGCGTTGAGCAAACTGGCTGGGGTGAAGCGGTGAAGCAAGAGTGTGCCTTGATGATGAGTAAACGCGGTAAAACCCCCGATCCAGACAAAGCGTACTTAGATATCAAAAATGCATGGCAGCTTCGTCCAAAGCAACTGGCGGTACTGCAGAAGCTAGCAAGCTGGCGTCTGAAAGAAGCGCAGCGTCGCGATCTTGCGTTGAACTTCGTGGTGAAAGAGCTGAACCTTTGGAAAGTGGCACGCTTTGATATTCGTTCGTTAGAAAAAATGGCGGATGAAGATTTTGATCGCTTTGAACTTGAGCGTCACGGTAAACGTTTGATTGCCATGGCGTTGGAAGCGGACAATACCCCGGAAACGCATTACCCTGAACCGATTGCGCGCTTGGTTGATATGCCAGGTTACAAGCAGACGGTGAAGAACATTAAAGATCAAACCAACGCGGTGGCAGAGCAGCTGGGTGTGGTGCCTGAGTTTGTTGGGTCTAAAAAGCAGATCCACCAAATGCTAAAATGGGCGTGGATCAACGAGTGTAACCCAGAAAAAATGCCTGATTTGCTGTCGGGGTGGCGCAAGCCTTACCTGGAAGACAAAGTACTGCCGTTGCTGCGCAAGTAATGCAGTTGTGACGACGAACCTTTGAGTACACCATCGGTGTGAATAATGCTCAGGGTTCATTGTGTGGTCAGCAAGAACAAAAAAACCGGCTATCAAAGCCGGTTTTTTATTAACGCTCAGAATCGGGCGTCAGCCTATTTGTCTTCGTCTGGCAGGGTGACATTCAGCTCTAGCACTGAAATGTCGCCATCGCGCTGCTCAAGACCCACAGACACTTGTTCTGGCGAGATATCTACGTACTTGCGGATAACGTTCAGGATATCCTGTTTAAGCTGGGGTAGGTACGTAGGCTCAGGACTCCCTGCGCGACGGCGCTCTGCAACGATGATTTGCAGACGTTCCTTCGCCAATGACGCAGACGATTTCTTGCTCGGACGGAAAAACTCCAGCAATGCCATAACTTATCCTCCAAACAAACGTTTTAGGAACCCTTTCTTCTCTTCCTCAAGGAAGCGGTAAGGGCATTCTTCACCAAGCAGACGGCGGATTGCATCGCCATAGGCTTGGCCTGCATCAGACTCTTCATCAAGGATAACAGGTTCACCTTTGTTTGAAGCGTGCAGTACGGAAGGGCTTTCAGGGATCACACTCAACAGCGGTATACGAAGAATTTCTTCGACATCCGCCACACTCAGCATTTCACCTCGAGTGACACGCGCAGGGTTGTAACGGGTCAAAAGAAGGTGAGTTTTAACCGGCTCTTCACCATTTTCTGCGCGACGAGATTTAGAATCCAAAATGCCTAGAATGCGGTCTGAGTCACGTACAGAAGAGACTTCAGGGTTCGTGGTGACGATGGCTTCATCGGCGAAGTAAAGGGCCATCAGAGCGCCTGCCTCGATGCCTGCGGGTGAATCACAGATGATGAAGTCGAAATCCATGGCTTTTAAATCTTCAAGCACACGTGCCACACCGTCTTTCGTTAGCGCATCCTTGTCACGTGTTTGTGACGCGGGAAGAACGAAAAGGTTCTCGATGCGTTTGTCTTTGATCAGCGCTTGGTGCAGGTTTGCTTCACCATTGATCACGTTAACGAAATCATAAACAACGCGACGCTCACAACCCATGATCAGGTCAAGGTTACGCAAGCCGATATCGAAATCGATAACCGCAGTTTTCTTTCCTGACTGAGCAAGGCCAGTCGCAATCGCAGCACTCGATGTTGTCTTACCAACACCGCCTTTGCCCGACGTAATAACGATAATTCGTGTCATTCCTCAATCCTTTGGATAGTTAGAGCGTGAGGGGTTCAATATTTAATGAATCATTTTGCAGTGATACCTTCACTGGACGAGATGCGTATTCGTCAGGAATGGCTTCACTGAGCCAATAAGTGCCTGCGATGGAGACGAGCTCTGATTGCAGGTTTTGGCAAAATATATGGGCTTCTTTTTGCCCACTCGCACCCGCAATCGCGCGCCCACGAAGTACGCCATAGATGTGGATACTGCCATCAGCAATGATTTCAGCGCCTGCGCTTACGTGATTCAGAATCACGAGATCGGCGTTTTTCGCATACACTTGCTGACCCGAACGGATTGGCGTGGTAACCACTTTGGTTGGGGTTTGAATTGGGTCGTTGATACGGCTTTGTTTCGCAGGCGCCATGATGGCAAGCCCTGCCAACTTCGCCGCTTCTCGGGTTGAATTCAACTTACAGCCCGTAATACCGACCACCAACATACCCATGTTGGCAATGGTTGCCTTTAGCGCGTCAAAATTGGGCTGGCGATGAAGTCGGGTAATATCGACAACCACCGGCGCACCATCGAAAAAGGCAGGCGCTTGGTTCACCTTTTCCAATAAAACATTCATTGCGCCATCAAGATCGTCATCGAGCAAATGAAGCACAGAAAGTGTGAATGAACTGCCTTTGAGTTCAGCATTTTTAGTCATTAAGGGTATTCCAGCTGGCACAGGCTTCTTTTGGGAAATAGAGCAAAGTGTGTCGTGACTTTCTAAAGCGGATTCGAGTACACCTTTTGCTTGCGTTTCTCTTTTGTTTTAGAGCAACGGGCGCAAAGAAAAGTTCATCGTGTTGTCGCTAACATTGTCATTAACACACTCCAAGAATAAAGCGGCATTCGTGCATTATCAGACAGTGCTCTGCATGGTATATTCATGAAAACATTGCGGCAAGCGCCAACACGAAATGAGACGAATTAATCGTCTGTTTCGTGACATTTTTCTAAGCCGTTTCTCTAAATTGGGATAGAGGTGATAAGGTCAGCGAGTCAGTGATCTTAAAAGCATGACGAAGAGGTACAACATGCATTGCGCGATTTATAAGAGCAGTAAAAAAGCGTCAACTTATCTATATATTAATCGAAAGGACGATTTTTCTGGTGTTCCTGAACAATTATTATCAACTTTCGGGAACCCTCAGTTCGTCATGATGGTCAACTTAGAGAAGAGAGAGAAGCTGGGGTTTGCTGATATCTCTAAGGTTCGTGATAGCCTGAAAACAGATGGTTTTTTCTTGCAGATGCCGCCGCAACCTGACGCTGCGCTGCAACACATTCGAAATAAAAACACGAAATTGTAAAGGAGCGCTATGCGTAAAGGATTAGTTGGTATCTTCATCGGTGCTGCGCTGTCGCTATCAGCGCCAGCGATGGCTGAAAAGCCAAGTTTTGAAAGCTATGTTGCCGAGCTTAAGCAGGAAGGTCTAAATAAAGGCATAGATGCTGCGCTTCTCGATAGTGCGTTTGACGGTATTCGTTATCGTGAAAGGGCAGTAAAGGCAGACCGCAATCAGCCGGAAAAAAGATTAACGCTGGATGAGTATATTCCACGTGCTGTGCCTGATTGGAAAGTAAAAAAAGCACGTCGCTTATATGATGAGCATTACGATGATTTAAAACGCATCGGCGATATTTATGGTGTGCAGCCAAGGTTCCTTGTGGCGCTTTGGGGTGTAGAAAGTAATTTCGGCGCGTTCACCGGAAAATATGATGTCGTGGAAGCACTCACAACATTGGCGTACGACGGACGACGTGAAGCCTTTTTTAGAGGCGAAGTATTTTCTGCTCTAAGTATTTTGCAAGAAGGCCATATTGGTGTGGATTCCATGAAAGGCTCTTGGGCTGGTGCAATGGGACAATGCCAATTCATGCCAAGTTCTTTCTTATCATTTGCCGCTGATGGGAATAATGATGGAAAGAAAGACATTTGGAACTCGAAGCCTGATGTTTTCGCGTCATCTGCCAATTATTTGAAAAATGCAGGGTGGGATGATGGTTATACTTGGGGCAGACAAGTTGTTTTACCAAAAGGTCTTAATTCCCAATTGTTAGGGCTAGGTCAGGATAAAGCTAAATCTTTAGCGGAATGGCAGTCATTGGGCGTTCGAACAATGAATAAGAGTGCGTTGCCAGATGTTGATATTAATGCATGGTTAATTCAGCCTGACGATGAATATGGTAGAGCCTACCTTGTGTATGGAAATTACCAAAGCTTGATGAGATGGAACCGTTCGCATTACTTTGCAATCGCTGTCAGCCATCTCGCAGATCGTATTAAATTTGGTTAATTGAAATACGGTATTTCCTGCAAAAGCCGAGCGAGAATTGTACCTCGCTCGGCTTTTCTATTTCTGCCGTTTACGGGGCACCAAGTTGTTAAGTAGTGCTATGTCGTTAAAGGGAAAAGTCACCACATACACGTGTTGATGCTTTAGAGCATTAGAAAAAGGCTTTGCTGTTTTTCAGGCATAAAAAAAGAGACGGGTAACCGTCTCTTTTTTGTGCTTTATGGGTATCAGTTAATGATGAATCTTTCTGACGATTCAGCGATACCAAGCATTAAAGCAATGAGCAATTAAAGAAGGTAATCTTCGATTTTCGCGCCGCCGTCTAGAGCGTCTTTGATTGCTTTAGGAGTACGACCTTGGCCAGTCCATGTTTTTTCTGAACCATCAATATCGGTGTACTTGTATTTTGCTGGGCGAGCAGCACGCTTTGATTTTGGCTTAGCACCGCTTAGTGATGCTAATAGTTCTTCAGGATCGATACCGTCTTGAATCAGCATTTCGCGGTATTTTTCCATTTTCTCAAGGCGTTCTTTTTCAGCTTCGTGTGCTTCAGCTTCTGATTCTTCACGCTCGCTAACAACAGCTTGAAGTTTTTCTAGGGCTTCTTGTAGTTGTTCAAGGGTAAGTTCACGCGCCACGGCACGAAGGCTGCGCAGGTTTAGCAATACTTTTAGTGCATCAGACATTATGCCTATCCTATTCTCTCGTTATGTAATAATTAATAGCTGCAATAAGAGTAGCAAGAATAATTAAATCTTTGCAATATCAGCTGAATTAATTTCTCCTTTATTAGATAACTATTTTATTGAAAGTGCAAATTCAAAATAATAAATAAAGACGTTTTTCATACTTATGGGTTCAATTTCTTTTGCACTGTCTGGCAAAACTGTCATTGATGCTCGATTAGCTATGCTACTCCGGTGCCAAAATCCGAGTGAATGTTTTGCATTTGTTAACGCTTGTGGTGTGCTGTGTAAAACCATTTGTCTGCTTATTGCAAAGTTTCCAAGGTTACATACAATACGATGGCTTTATGCACGTAGAGGTGCGCGGTTTATGAGTAACATGTCTTAGGGTGATTCCGTTGAGGATATGTGAAAGGAAATAGCGCCGAAGTAGAAATCGGTTAATCAAACCCTTCTGCTGGGGTTGTGCTCGAATAGACACAACACTGCCATAGTATTGGGATTTAGCTATGGAGCGCTACTGTAGTTTCTATCAATGTGTATAACCATTGTTTCGAAATATCTGGTTTTCCATTTCTGCAGTAGATCTCCAACCTAACAGGTTGATATAGAGATCATGAATTTAGTCGATTTTTCTTCTTCTTCTTTATCGGTGTTGCCCGCCATCTTGGCGTTGGGCCTCGCCATTATTACTCGTCGCGTTTTGCTTTCATTGGGTTTAGGTATTGTTTCCGGCGTCTTGCTGCTGAACGATTTCTCATTGTCTGCATCCACTTTTTATCTGTCTTCATTGGCGTTGAGCTTATTTGTTGAAGATGGTGCCATTAACTTTGGCAAGATGAGTATCGTCGCGTTCCTTATTCTTGTCGGCATGATCACCGCACTGATTACTTTATCAGGTGGTACTCGCGCATTTGCAGAATGGGCGCAATCACGCGTTAAAAGTAAACGCGGTGCAAAACTACTGGCCGCCTTTTTAGGTGTGTTCATCTTTATCGATGATTACTTCAACAGCTTGGCTGTTGGTGCAATCAGCCGCCCGGTGACTGATCGTTTTCACGTATCTCGCGCAAAGCTAGCCTACATTCTTGATTCAACGGCAGCACCTATGTGTGTGATCATGCCTGCTTCAAGCTGGGGTGCTTACATCATTACTGTGATTGGCGGCATTTTGGTGAGCCATGGCGTGACGGAATACAGCCCCCTGAGTGCGTTCGCACACATGATCCCAATGAATTTCTACGCAATCTTTGCATTGCTAATGGTCTTTGCTGTTGCTTGGTTCCAAATGGATGTTGGCCCAATGCGTCGCTTTGAATACCAAGCCTCAACGGGCAGCCGTTTGGGTGATGAAGAATGTGGTGGTCCTTCGCTGGACGATGAGCTCGGCATTGAAGAAAGCAGCAAAGGCAACGTCTCTGACCTTGTTGTACCCATCATTGTGCTGATCGTCGCGACCATTTCTCTGATGATTTTCACCGGCGCGCAAACGTTGGAAGAAAGCGGCAAAGCTTTCTCTGTGCTGGGCGCGTTTGAAAACACCGATGTGGGTACATCACTGCTTTATGGTAGTGGCATGGGCTTAATCTCGGCATTGTTCACTGTGTTCAAACAACGCATGCCACTGCCTGAAATTGGTCGCACCATGTGGATTGGTGCCAAGTCGATGTTCGGTGCAATCTTAATTCTTTTCTTCGCATGGACCATCGGTAGCGTTATTAGTGACATGGAAACGGGTAAATTCCTGTCCACCCTGATCCAAGGTAACTTGCCACCGCAGTTGTTACCTTTGATTCTGTTTGTACTGTCAGCAGCAATGGCGTTCTCAACGGGGACATCTTGGGGCACGTTCGGCATCATGCTGCCAATCGCAGGTGACTTATCAGCAGCAACAGAAATTGCGCTGATGCTACCAATGCTTTCAGCTGTGCTTGCAGGTGCGGTATTTGGTGACCACTGTTCACCAATTTCTGACACCACAATCTTGTCTGCGACGGGTGCACGCTGTGGTCACATTGACCACGTATCAAGCCAGCTGCCTTATGCATTGGCGGGCGCTGTGGTTGCGGCATTCTCTTACCTTGTATTGGGTTTCACAGATTCACTGACGTTATCTCTGGTGACGGGTTTCTTTGTCTTTACCTTGGTGTGCATGTTCCTCATGTGGTTGTCGCGACGTCCAGGTAAACTGGCTTAAAGGAAGGAGCCTCCCCTTGGGAGGCTTTTTTTATTTCGCTAACACATTGTTCAGTCATCTTATTTCTAATTTCGCGGCCAGCACCGCTTTTACCGATCCTCGTTTTTCGGTAGCATGCCACCGTATTTTTTCCTCGGGAGAGCTTAATGGCCCAGCTGTACTTCTATTACTCTGCAATGAATGCGGGTAAGTCGACGACACTTCTGCAATCGTCATTCAATTACCAAGAGCGCGGCATGAATCCGCTTATCTTTACCGCTGCCATTGATGATCGCTATGGGTTGGGCAAAGTCAGTTCACGTATTGGTCTTCAAGCCGATGCGCAATTATTCTCACCTGAAGACAATATTTTTGCTGCGGTGAGCGATATTAATAGCAATCAAAAAGTCGATTGTTTGTTGGTGGACGAGTGCCAGTTTTTGACGAAAGAACAGGTGCATCAAATTACCGAAGTGGTCGATAAATTGCGTATTCCAGCGCTGTGTTACGGCCTGCGCACTGATTTTCTTGGTGAGTTGTTCGAAGGGTCGAAGTACCTGCTGGCGTGGGCAGACAAATTGGTTGAGCTTAAAACCATTTGTCACTGTGGACGCAAAGCGAACATGGTTATTCGTACTGACGCTGATGGCAACGCGATTGCTGATGGTGATCAGGTTGTGATTGGCGGCAATGACAGATACGAATCGGTCTGCCGTGTGCATTACAAAGAAGCGCTGGGTAAATAAGCGCAGCTGAAACGACGGTGGCCGAAACGAATAGCAACAGGCACGTTTCAAAATAAGTCTAAAAAGCGGCGATTATCGCCGCTTTTTTTGTGCCTGAATACGCTTTGGCTATGTGGGACAGGTTATAGACGAAACGCTACAGTCGAGACGCCAGTGGAATGATGGTGACGCGATCGCCCACTTCCGCATTGTCCACATCCGGCGCGACTTCAATTAAGCAGTTGGCTTCACTCATTGAACGCAAAATACCTGAACCTTGTGAGCCCGTTGCTCTCACTTCCAGCTGGCCATTGGCACTGATGTTGTATATGCCACGTGTATATTCAGTGCGACCGCGACGTGAGCGGATGCGCTCTTGCGTAATGGCTGACAGGGTTTCAGGTTGCCAGTAGGCGTCTCCCTGCATTTTTCGTATCGCTGGCTCAACGAATTGCAGGAACGTCACCATCACGGCCACAGGGTTGCCTGGAAGCCCAAAGAAAGGCACATCGCCTAGCTTGCCAAAAGCGAGCGGTCTGCCGGGGCGCATGTTTACGCGCCAAAAATTAATGTCACCCAGCTGGTCTAACACGGTTTTGATGTAGTCAGCATCGCCCACAGAGACGCCACCGGACGAAATCACCATGTCAGCTTGTTCAGTTGCAGCACTGAGCGTGGCGTGTAATGCCGCTTCGGTGTCTTCAATAATGCCGAGATCGAGGATCTCGCAACCGAGTTTCGCGAGCATGGCGCGCAACGTGTATCGGTTTGCGTCATAAATGCAGTGAGATTTTGCGGCTGTGCCCGGCGCTTGTACTTCATCGCCGGTTGAAAACAGGGCAACCTTTATCGGTTTGAATACCTCAGCGCGGTCAAAACCGAGCGATGCCATCATCCCCAGCTCTGCTGCGCCTATGCGTTTTCCAGTATGAAAGACCGTCGTGCCTTTTCGAAGATCTTCACCTGCTTGACGGACATTTTGCCCTGCTCGGATAGCCCCTTTGGTCGTGTCGAAAGACACGGTGCCGTTATCGTCGCTTGCTTGCTCACGCATGATCACTGTATCTGCGCCTTCTGGAACGGGCGCGCCCGTCATAATGCGCACGCATTCTCCCGCCGTAAGGGTTTCCGCGTAGTGGTGACCTGCAAACACATCACTAACGAGGCGATAGTCTTCGCGCTTAATGTCGTCACTGCGAATGGCATAGCCGTCCATTGCCGAGTTAGTTGAAGAAGGCACGTTCACAGGCGCAATGATATCCGCTGCCAACACACGATGAGGCAGTTCGTTCAGATCGCATGTTTCGGTGTGTTCCGACACCGCAATCGCGTCAAGGATTTTTGCTCTGCCATCGTCCACTGACAACAGAGTTGGCGACAGGGAATCGCACGTGGCGGTTTGTGCGTTGTGGCTTTCCATCCAACGTTGAACAAACCCCACCAAGCTCGCAATGTCATTGATATCTAAACGAGGCAGGGACGTTGATGGAAGCTCGGAAGAGGGGACAGAAGACGGAGAGTCATCGCAGGCGACCGCCACAATATTTGGATCATTTGGGTGAAGCCAAGGCTTGTCGAGTGCTGCGCGGTGAAGCTCTATCTTGGGGAAAGCGTTGTGTTTAAAGCCTTCCACTAACACCAAATCCGCGTTGTTCTGATCGAGTTGCCCGAGCAATTGATTAAGCGTGCATTCGTGATCGGGGGTTTCTGTCATCAATGCGTGACGATAGCGAGAGCTGATCAACATTTGTGTCGCCCCGGCTTTGCGCAGGCGATAACTGTCTTTGCCCGGTTTATCGACATCAAAATCATGATGCGCGTGTTTGACCATGGCGATGCGAATGCCTTTTTCCACCAAGGCTGGAATGAGCTTTTCCAGCAGGGTTGTTTTGCCTGTACCACTAAATGCTGCAAACCCTAAAACGGGCAGTGAGCAATGGGTCAGGCTCATGACAACTCTCCGTAACGCGACAGTTCGTCGGGCGTATTGAGGTTGATAAAGGCGTCATGCTCGGCGCTGAAATCCACAAAGACGGTATTGCATAGGTCGTAGAGCAAGACAATTTTGCGGTCACCGTTTGCGAGAAACGTGTTCAACCTTTCGAAGATGCTGCGCTTCATCATGGTCACAACCGGTTGTACCGACTCACCATCATGGGCAACCACGATTTCCGCGTCTGCGCTGATGGCGTGATACATCTTTTCCAGCAAGGCGTGGGGCAGGTTAGGGCAATCGCAAGGGACGAAGCCAAGCCACTCGCTGTCGATGTTCGACATCGCAGCATGCATGCCACCTAATGGGCCGGGAAAGCCCTCCAATACGTCACCAAAAACCGGGCCGTATTGTTCGTACCTTTCTTGGTTTCGATTGGCGTTAATCGCAATGGTTGCGCCTTGTTCTGTTAGGCGCTCATGGACGAATTCAATAAACGGTTTGCCGTTGAGCGTGACAAGCCCTTTGTCTTGGCCGCCCATGCGGCGTGCTTGTCCGCCGGCAAGAATGACCCATGTAATGTCAGGATGCGAAGGCATGGTTATCCTTGTTAATGATATTGAGTTTTGGTTTGTGTATGAGGCGTTGGTTTTCGAGCAACCATTGCTGATTACAGCCGTCGGTGAGCGTGTTGGGGTGGTGACTGGTGAGCACCAAACTCGCGCCGCGGTCACGCAAATCATCCACCATGACTTTCTGTGCGTTAATCGCTTCAACATCGAGGTTAGCGCAGGATTCGTCCATCAACAAAATCGAAGGATTAATCGCCCAAGCACGCGCCATGGCCACTTTCTGTTTTTCACCGCCAGAGAGCACAGAAATATGCTCGCGACTCAGCGATTCTAGCCCAATCATACGTAATGCCTGCATTGTAAGCTGTCGCTGTTTTCTTTGACAGACATGCTTTCCTTTCAGGCCATAGGCGATGTTTTCAATCACTGAACCATCGAACAAATACGGCGATTGGTGCATGTAAATCACACCACTTTGCCCCGTAAAACCTGCTAAACGTTGTAGCCAAGAGGCGCGAGCTAAATTGAGCGAACCACTGGACGGTCGCTGAATACCCGCGAGCACTTTCAGCAGGGTCGTTTTGCCAATGCCGTTTTGGCCTGAAAGGTACACGGCATCACCCGGACACAACTTCAATGAGGGAATGTGAAACAACAAACGATGTTTGTATTTCACTGAGAGATCAAAAGCTTCTAAGGTTATCTGACTCATACTCTCGCTCAATTTAGGTTCTCAGGTGGCCATTGCCATGGGCAAAGCTGATGAAGAAATTCATGGTGAGTGCCAGTAACAGCAGCACCATGCCGAGTGCGATGCCTTGGGCGAAGGCGCCCTTTGATGTTTCTAGCGCAATCGCGGTGGGAATATTTCGGGTGAAATACAAGATGTTGCCGCCGACCATCATGGAGCACCCGACCTCTGTGATGATGCGGCTGAATGCAGTGATCACAGCGGCAAGCAAAGGGAAACGGATCTCCCACATCAAGGTCATCATGGCGCGAGGAATGGATGCACCGAGCGTATAGGCCGTCTCCCATGCGCGTCGGTCACTGTTTTGGAATGCTGCGTGCATCATGGAAATCAAGATCGGGAAGCTGATCAGGATCTGTCCCAAAATCATCGCCTTTTGCGTAAACAGCATCTTCCAATCACCCAGTGGCCCGGCGCGAGACAGCATCATATAAAGCAGTAATCCCACCACCACGGTCGGCACAGATTGAAGTGTGTTGACGAGAGAAAGCACGAACCATTTTCCCGGCACACGCCAATACGCTAGGGCGAAGCTGATGAGGAGGGCTGGAATCAAGACCAGCCCGATAGCGATAAGTGAAACGGAAAACGACACGCCAACAATGCCCCATAGCGTTGTATCGCCGCTAAACAGCAGGGAAACCGCTTGTTGGGTGGTGTCGAGTAAGTTCATTAGCTTGCGTCCGCCACAAAGAGTTGCTGCCCGCTGACCTTGAAGTTATCAATCAAGTGTTGGGCTTTTTCGTTTACCAGCCAATCGCTGAACGTTTTCGCGCCTTGATAGTTCAAATCAGGGTAGCGCGTCGGGTTGATCAAGATAACCTGATAAGGGTTAAACAGACGGTCATCGCCTTCGACGAGCACGGCCATGTCGAGTTTGCTTTGGTACGCCAGCCATGTGCCTCTGTCGGTCAGGGCATAACCTTGTAATTCATTCGCCATGGTCAGTGTTGGCCCCATTCCTTGGCCCACGGCTTTGTATCCAGAAAATGCCGGTTGCACGCCCGCCGCTTCCCAAAGCAGCAGCTCTTTTTTGTGGGTGCCAGAATCATCACCACGAGAAACAAACGTCTGATCCATATCTGCCACCTTGCTCAATGCCTGTGCGACGCTTTTGCTGCCCTTGATGTTGGCCGGGTCACTCTGTGGGCCAACAAGCACGAAATCGTTGTACATCAGGGTGCGGGGCAGCACGCCAAATCCTTTGTCGACAAAGGTGGCTTCGGCGTTGGGTGCATGGGTCATTACCACATCCACATCGCCGTTCTCCCCCATTTTAAGGGCTTTACCTGTGCCTGCAGCGAGAACTTGCACGTCATACCCCGTGTCTTTTTTAAATTCTGGAAGAAGAAAATCGAGTAACCCTGAATGGTAAGTACTGGTGGTGGTCGCAAGGCGAATCACCTCCGCCGCATTGGCGGTGAAACAAATTGAAAGGAGCAAGCCTGTTAACGCAATGGCTTTGGTTTTTCTTCTGACTGTCATGTGTCTTCCTGACGTTGTTGACGAAACTTCTTATCGAGTTGTAGAAAAGGAAGTAGACAAAGCAACAAAAATGCCAACCTTGCTATTTGTGGTGGAATTACTTTATCGTGATGAAATATAAGAGATTAAGCGTTCATGTGTTGATGTCGGCGAGTCATGCTCGTGCATGAAAAAGTGATGCTGCTATCGGACTGAGTCAAAATGTCCCATGTATCATATGGGCACCTGAGAGAGGAAAGGCATTCAAGAAATGAAAGATGCATTACAGCAGTTTGGGTTCTCCGCCTTGGTGGTTGATGATGAACCTGGCATGCGCGCGATATTGAACAAAGCGCTATCGAAAAAGCTCACTCAGGTAGAAACGGCGTCTTCTCTTGAAGAAGCGGAAGCCTTGCGAAAGCGAAACCACTTCGACTTGTTGATTGTCGATATCAACCTCCCCGGGCGTTCTGGCATTGATTGGCATGAAGCCTTTAATGACGATGAACGACGCAGCGACATCATCTTCATGACGGGTTATGCCGAGCTTGAAACCGCCATCAAAGCGCTGCGAGCGGGTGCATCCGATTTTATTCTCAAGCCATTCAACCTCGAACAAATGCTGCAATCTGTTCAGCGCTGTTTAGATAAACGCATGATGGAACGACGAAATGTCGCGCTGCAACGCGACGTCGCACGGTCTTTCCCTGTCGATATCATTGGCGACGCCCCCAAAACCTTGGCGATGCGAGAGCTGGTGACACGCCTCGCGCCATCGCCTGCCGCTGTGTTGATTGAAGGTGAATCAGGCACGGGGAAAGAGTTGGTGGCGCGTGCACTGCATGCGGTAAGCGGTAGAAATGGCCCTTTTGTGCCCTTGAACTGCGGGGCGATAGCGCCAGAGCTATTGGAAAGCGAGTTATTTGGTCATGTGGCGGGCGCATTTACGGGGGCGAGGAAAAGCAAAGATGGCTTGTTTCGCGTGGCTGACAAAGGCACGTTGTTTCTTGATGAAATCGGCGAAATGCCGTTGTCGATGCAAGCCTCACTCCTTCGCACCTTGGAGCAGAAAACCATTCGTCCCGTTGGTGCAGAACGCGAGGTGAATGTGGATGTGCGCATTGTGGCTGCCACCAACCGCAACCTGCATGAAGAAGTTGCAGCAGGGCGTTTTCGCAAAGATTTGTTTTACCGCTTGAATGTCTTGTCGGTGGAGATCCCGCCACTGAGAGAGCGCGTTGAAGACATTGGCCTTTTGCTCAATCACTTCTCCGATGTGCTCGCCAGAGACATGGGAATGAAACCCGTGGTGTGGGCAAATGAAGAAGTGGCTGCCATGAAACACTACGGCTGGCCGGGCAATATTCGAGAGCTCAAAAACACCGTTGAACGCGCGATACTGCTCGGCAAGCCAGATGTGACGCAGTGGCTCGGCAGTTCCGGGGTGACAGCACCTGCGCATGACCTTGAGTGTGATGAACAAGAAATAGCCCTGCAAGAGGACGGTTATCCGTTGGGTTGGCCGTTGAAAGACGTTGAACGCGCGCACATCGAGCGGGTGGTCGATGCGCACGAAGGGAATAAATCTGCTGCGGCGCGTCAACTGGGCGTGGCGAGAAAGACCTTAGAGCGCAAATTCAAAGAATGGCTGTAACCATGGTGTGCTTATCCCGCCGCTACGTAAACACATGGTTTGCATGGGGTGGTTGCGGATGAAGTGGCTAACAAAGTGGCGAACACGATTTCGTACTGCGGTGCGCTATCGCTTGCTGGTATTAACGTCAGTCCCAATTTTGTTGACGCTGTTCGTCTTGATTGGACTCACCTTGTATTGGACGCTGGCGTATTCATGGACCAACGCCTTAGCGGGTGTTCGCGCCGATCTTGCGGTGGCGAGCAATAGCATGGAAGTGTTGCAGCGAGAGCAACGTCGCCAACTTCACGCCATCGCAGATTCCTATGAATTCCAAATGCAAATCCAAACCGACCCTGATGGGCTCACTGCGTGGGCGCAATCACGGGCAGGGAAATACGATGTGGATTTTCTTGCCGTGTATGCAGCAGAAGACATCGATCGCTTGCCGCAAACCTTGCGCCTTCCTTTGCTGAGAGGCCAGCAGCGTACCTTCTTCCAAGTCATGTCAGAAATTGAGTTAGCATCGCTAACCAACGACCTTCCTGCCCGTGCTGAAATCCCGCTTTTGAACGAAAACACCTTTGAAGAGCGTGGGCTGATCAGCCGCAGTTTACTGCCGCTTTTCGATGCCAATGGTGAGCTAGAGTGGATCGTGGATGGCGGTATCTTACTGAATAACAGCACGGTGCTGGTCGATAGGATCCGCGACCTTGTTTTCCCCGAAGGAAAACTGCCCGATGCGGGCGTGGGCACTGTCACCCTCTTTTTGGACGACGTTCGCGTCAGTACCAATGTGCCGTTAAACAGCGACAGCAAATTTGGCCGCGCCATTGGTACGCGCGTGTCGCAAGAAGTGCAGCAAACGGTGCTGGTGGAAGGTGAGGAGTGGGTAGACCGCGCCTATGTGTATGACGCTTGGTATATTTCGGCATACATGCCAATTCGAGATTTCAACAATCGTGTGATTGGCATGCTTTATACCGGCTATCTCGAATGGCCATTTATTAGCCGCTATTTGACCAACATTGTTGAATTGGGCATTGGTGTGTTGCTCACACTCCTTGTGTCCGGGTTATTTGTCTACCGCGGCGCACGGGATCTGTTCCGCCCGATAGAAAAAATTCACCGTGCAGTGAGATTGGTGCAATTCGAAAAAGACATCAGAATTGGCAAGCTAGGGCTAGATCCTGAGCACGAGCTGGCAAGTTTGGCGCGTCAGTTCGACAGCATGCTCGATCAACTAAAGCAGCAAAACGACGCGATTCGCCAAAATGCGTTAGAGCTTGAAGACAAAGTGCGCCAGCGCACGGCGAGCTTGCATGAACGCACCGAGCAGCTGGGCTACCACATCAAACTGTTAGAGCAGACACGACACAAACTCTTACTCAATGAAAAACTGGCGGCCTTGGGTGAGCTAACCGCGGGCATTGCCCATGAAATCAATAACCCAGCGGCGGTGATCCTCGGCAATATCGAGCTCATGGAATATGAACTCGGACAGCATGCCGATTTGGTGTCGGAGGAAATGTCTGCCGTCTTAGCGCAAATCGACCGTATTCGAAACATCACGCGCAGCTTGTTGCAATACAGCCGTCAAGGCGGCGTGCAAGATGAAATTACCTGGCAGCGCGTCAATCCCGTCATAGAAGAAAGTGTCATCTTGGTGCGTTCTGGCACGAAGAAACAAGACGTTGAAATCGTGACGGCGTTGAACGCCAAATGTAGCGTTGAGATTAACCGTCATCAATTGCTGCAAGTCTTGGTTAACCTGCAAATGAATGGCATTCATGCTATGAACGACAAAGGTAAGTTGATAGTGCGTTCTGACGATTGGATCGACGAGCGCGGCGACACCATCGGCGCAGTTATTGCGGTCGAAGACTTTGGCTGCGGCATTGCGAACGAAAATCTGACCAAAGTGTTCGATCCGTTTTTTACCACTAGGCGCTCAGGTACTGGCTTAGGCTTGTCTGTGACACAAGGTATTGTGAGCGGCTTGGGGGGCGAAATTAAGGTTGAGTCCGAAGTGGGGAAAGGCAGTACATTCGTGCTGTATCTCAGAGAAAAAATCCCGTCTGATGATGACATTACACCACTGAAAATGCTTGAGTAGCGGGTGACGCGTGAAACAAAAAACACGCCATCGTCGGCGTGTTTTTTATTGTCTGACATCGTTAAACATCAACTCGCTGACCACATCTGTTTGCCTGTGTGTTGAAAGTCATAGCCACCAAACAATTCGCTTTGCTGACGACTTTCTTCATCATCCAGATGGTGAATAACCTGCTGCACCAAGGTGCGGAAATAGATGTTTTTCGGGATCACCAATTCGAACGCTTCGTTGGCGATGGGCAGAAAGGCCAAGCCAAATTCTCCTGCCGCACTTTTACTGCCAAAGCCTATGTCGGCAGAACCGCGCGCAATCGCGGAACCGAGTTCGCGTTCACTCAAGCAAGTGGTGACGGTGTTTAACGTGTCTCGCGTCATGTCGTTGCGAAACAGCCATTCGTCCATGGCGCGCGCACTGCCCGCGCCATCTTGTCGGCCAGCCCAACGCCACCGTTTGTCGGAAAAATGGTAAGGGTCATTGAGCTTATCTGCCAGTTCTGGCCTTACAATCAAGCCTTGAAGTCGTTCGAAACCGTGGACTAACACCCAATTCTTATGCCCCGAATATTGTTGCAGCAAAGCGGGATGACGAAGTTTTGCTTCTTCCGCGTTACCCCAATGAATGGCGCACATATCAACATGGCCTTTTTCAAGCATGGCCAGTCCTTGCTTGGTGCCCGTGGCGGTATACCCCACCAGCGCTGTGCTGCCGAGTGTGGCGGCCATTTTACTCACGATGTGTTGCAACAGCGGGTCGTCAGAACCCGCGATGAGCAGCCTGTCGTTGAACACCCCATTATGGCTCGATGCTAACAACCAACGGTCGAGCAAGCTTTTCGGGAAAAGCCATTTCCCAGTGACCTTGGTGGCGGGGATCACGCCATCATTAGCAAGGCTATAGACCTTCTTTTCATTGAGGTCGATGTATTCCGCGACTTGGCGGGCGTTCATGAATTCAGGGAAATCACTCATCCCGCGATCCTTTGACATCAAAGTCGATGTTCTCTGCGCCGTTAAACACTTGGAAGCGATGGCCTTTGGCGCGCGCGATCATGGTAATACCAAGTTGTTTGGCTAAATCAAAGCCCATCTGTGTGACGCCAGAGCGCGATAGCAGCACAGGAATCCCCATTTGCGCGACCTTGATGACCATTTCAGACGTGAGGCGGCCTGTGGTGTAAAAGATTTTGTCGCCCCCCGTTTGGTCTTGAAGCCACATTTCTCCGGTTAGCGTATCGACCGCATTGTGACGGCCGATGTCTTCAACAAAAGAGAGGATATCAGTGTCTTTGCAGACCGCGCAGCCATGCACAGCCCCTGCAGCTTTGTAGGTGTCATTGTGATGTGTCAGAGATTCAAGCAACCCGTAAAGTGTCGATTGTTTCAGGTGGGGCGTAGGGAGCACTAAGTCGTCGAGCTTCTTCATCACATTGCCAAACATAGTGCCTTGTCCGCAGCCCGACGTGACCGTTTTCTTGGAAAGTGTTTCTTCGATGTCGTCGTTTTGCTCGTTGGTGACGACAGCCGCTGATTGGGTTTCCCAGTCGATGATGACGGAGTCTAAGGCATCGACGTCATGCAACAAGCCTTGGTTGCGAAGGTAACCCAACACCAACATGTCAGGCCTCGCGCCGAGCGTCATCAAGGTCACGATTTCTCGCCAGTTCAGATACACAGTGAGTGCCCGCTCGCAGGCAATCTGTTTTGTCATGGGCTCGCCGTATTCGTCGAACACGGTGACATCAATGGTTTGCGGGATATCAGACTGCGTTTTGATGATTTTTGGTTGGGTCATTTACCCGCTTCCTTTGCGTTGGGGAATGAAAACAGCGCGCCTGTTTCCAGCCCGCTAGAGAAGCAAAAAGCAAAACCTGTTCCAGCATTTTGCGTTGGCATGACTTTTTGAATGGGGTGAAGGCGCGCTGGTATGTGTTTTGCGCCACGCTGGTATGTGTTTTGCAAATTGACACCTTGAGGGTCAGCTAAACCCCGCTGCAGCGCGCGCGTATTTCGCTGCGGAAACACGAAGGAGTGATGTGTGAGTGAGATAATTAAAGACCCACAACAATGGTTACTGCAATTCGATTTAGAGACAACGATCGTCACGGTTGGCCGCTGGAATACAACGCGGTGGTCGCTGGTAAATTTGCACCTTCCTAAAGACCAAGAAACGCTGTCTGAATCAGCGCATTCGTTGCCTTTGATGCTGTTTAAAGACGAGCGTACTGACTACCGATTTAACCTCAGTTCCCGAGACCCCCACCTATTTTTTATCTTTGAAGTGGAAGAGGATGAATCGCTAAAACCTTTGCAAGTCACGGCATCTCAAACCGGGGCGGCGAGCTTTATGGATGGCGATTATCTGGTGCTTTCTGAACCGATGCCGCTGCCAATCCAAGCGTGGATGGAAGCCTATATTGGTCGCCATGGTGAGCTGCTGGAAACCCGCAAGAAAAAACGCAAAGGCGCGGGGAGGGCAAGTGGCAACTGATTCTTTTCTCCAACGCTGGTCAGCGAAAAAACGCGGCGAGTTGATTGATGACGCAGAAGAAATCCGCGAAGACGACACGCAATGCGACAGCGCGTGCCTCCCCTCAGAGCCTTCTTTCACCGATGTTATCGAACATGGCGAAAGCCCTGACGATGCTGATGCTTTGCCGCCGCCTGCGACCATGGACGACGTTGAAAACCTTCAGGAAGGTGATTCAGCCGCGGTGTTTCTGGCGAAAGGCGTGTCATCCGAAGTGAAAAAAGCGGCGCTGCGAAAGCTGTTTCGAAGCGATGCCTACAACGTGCTGGATGGCATGAACGACTACGACCTCGATTATTCCAACACCGCAAATCTGGCTGCTGAGGTGGCTGCGAATCTGCGTCAGTGGACGAAAGAAAACGTCGAGGAAATGACCGAGCTTAATGATCAAGCATCCTCCATCACTGAAGAAGAATCCGCGTCTTCTCCTGATCCGAACGCACGCCCACACGCAAACGCTGAGGAAACAGGAAATGAGGGTGAAGAGGAGAGTGGAACTGAACCCGACCTCACCTTAGCAAGTGAGACAAAAAGTACCCTAGAGAAAAATAGGGACAATTTGTCGTACGGCGTGCGTCAAAATGTCCCAACTGAAAGCATGGATAAGAATTCAGACGGATTCTGACTCCGTATTCGTCATTTTTCTTCCCTCAAAGCTGGTTCAATACTTGCTCTATAAAAGGCCACTAATGACAAGTTATTGTTTCAATTGAATTGCTGTTGATTTTTCCTCTGCGTCACCTGCCAGCCTAGGCAAGCTATGCCTAAGTGAGTGAACGTCGCCACAGCCAATGATGTGATTGAAATAATAGACAAATCAAAAATAGATTGGATGCATAGAACAGCCAGTACAGACCAACATGCGTTATACCGCAGGATGGGTTGAACCAGCTTGGAAAGCAGGTGTTTATGGCTAACGAGACAATGTCGACAGAAAATACAATAACAACAATCAATCAGGTTCTTACGCAACACACTGATCGCAATGGCGTTGCAAGACAACATGCGTTGCAGAGCACGGTGACGTTGGGAAACCTCATTCCTCCGACGGTGAGCTTCGAAAGTCACGGTCGCATTCTTGTGGCTGGCGCAGCGACAGCGGTTTTCCGCTTTGCGCAAAAGCTACCACCCTCGATGCATGCCAATACCGTGTTGCTCTGCACTGAAGGCGTCAGCAGTGGTGCGGTGACCCCGCCGGAATTTTCCGTGTTCTACGCCAACGATATCGTGATTGGTGGGTTTCTCGGTGCCTTTGATGTGCAGATTGGCGTGAGTGCGGCAGCCGATGGAAAGCCTCAAAAAGGCGCGCTTGGTCATGAAGCGCAAAACCTCGCAGTCATAACCACTGGGCAACCACAGTTCGATGTGGTGGTGGATTTGACGGAGCAGGGCATTCACCAGGCTGAGTTGCCCCCTTTGGGGTATTACGCTGTAGGGCGAGGATTGTGTTCAGAAGCGGATGCCATCGAAGCATTGCCTGATTTGACGGGAACATTCGACAAACCGAAGTATTTCCGTTTGGATACGGAGAAATGCGCGCATACATCTCGCGGGCTAGAAGGGTGTACGCGCTGCATTGATGCGTGTCCTGCCGATGCCTTGGATATCGTGAAGAGTGCCATCACCATCAACCCGTATTTGTGTCAGGGCATGGGATCGTGCGCGACGGCGTGTCCGACAGAAGCCATAAGCTATGCATTGCCTGATCCCGACAACACGCAGTATTTTCTCCACCAGCTTTTGACGCATTACCATGCAAAAGAGGGTGTCGCACCAATCGTGCTTTTCTATGCTGACGACGACATGGCTCCTGCGGGCGAAACCGCATTGGCGAATGCCATCGCGCAAATGCCGAGCCGAGTCATTCCTGTTCGTTTGGAAGAACTGGCATCCGTGGGCATTGATACCTGGTTCTCTGCCTTGGTGTATGGCGCTACGCAAGTGGTGTTAGCTGAATCACCACAACTTCATGCGAAAACACGCCGTGTGCTTGTGCAAGAACTGGACATTGCCGCGCGTTTTTTAAAGGCGCTCGGGCTGGAAACGCAACGTATCGCCATGCTCCCCGTCGCTGAATTGCGCCACGCGACCTTGTTCGACAGCGACGTGATGTCATCCGATGCGTCGAACGACAACGCGCCCCGAGCCAAATTAGAAGGCAGCAAACGAGAAAAACTCACTAGCGCGCTAGATTTGCTCGCCGCCCACACCGACATACTGCCCCCCATTGTCGCCGTGCCTGAAAACGCCCCGTATGGTCGCATTGATATCGACACCTCGGGCTGCACCCTGTGCATGGGGTGTGTCACCGTTTGTCCGACCGATGCATTGAAATCCATCGGCACCGCGCCGGGCATGACATTCAGAGAGCAAGATTGCGTGCAATGTGGCCTCTGTGAGCAAAGCTGTCCTGAATCCGTTATCTCATTAACACCAAGATATAACTGGGACAGTGCATCCCGCCAGCAACGCCAAACCCTTCATGAAGAGGAAGCCGCCGAGTGCATCAGCTGCGGCAAGCCTTTCGCCCCCGTTTCCATGGTCAACATGTTGATCGAACGTCTTCGCAATCACAGCCATTTCCAAGATGACGCCATAAAACGTTTATCGATGTGCGAAGACTGCCGTGTGCGCGACATGGTCGCAGACATGATTGAAAACCCTGACCAGCAGATAAAGGCGTAGGAGGCGAAGATGGCAATGCAAGAGATGATCAACGTCGACGATATCAGCAATGAAGAGAACCAGCTTCGCCACCATATTTACGGCCTGCTAGCGCATCTGCTGCGACAAGCTCCTGATGAGAGCACCTTGGCGTGGCTGGCAACATTGGAAACCGAGGGCGATGAACATTCTGCGGGCATGGCTGCGGCGTGGTCAGTGCTGAAATTGAGTGCGAAAACCACGCGACCTGTGCAAGCAGCAGATGAATATCAATTGCTGTTTATTGGCGTAGGGCGTGGAGAGGTGATGCCGTTTGGGTCTTGGTACTTAACAGGTTCGCTGATGGAGTTGCCGCTCGTACTGCTTCGCCAAGATTTACGTCAGCTTGGTTTTGAGCGCCAAGAAGAAACCAAAGAGCCTGAAGACCACATTGCCGCGTTACTCGAAGTCATGGGCATGTTGGTGGAAGAAGGGGATGAAACGCTACAAGCCGCCTTCTTTAACCGTCATGTTGCCCCCTGGTTTGAGACGCTTTTTACCGACATTAAACGCGCAGACGCGGCGGTGTTTTATACCGCGGTGGCTGAGCTTGCACAGCAGTTTTTGATGATAGAAAAAATACGCTTTACCCAACGCCCTTGGTGAGCAGAACCCGCGAAAACACAGTGGTCGCTAAAGTGTTGGACGAATAAGCACAAAGGAGCAAGTCATGTCAGAGAACAAAAAAGAGAGCGCACAACCCAACGAAAAACGGCGCGAGTTCCTCAAAGGATTGGGCGTTGCTGCGGCAGCAAGCGCAGCGGCATCTGTGGTCAGTACGTCTGCGCAAGCGGATGTGGACGTCGTGAGCCCCGAAGAAAAGCCCAAGTCTGGCTATCGTGAAACGCAACATATACGCGATTACTACGATTCTCTATAACCCTGCGATTGATGGAGTTTGACCATGAAATTAACCAAACGCTCTGACTCAGTCAGCAAGGATGAAAAACAGCTTGGGGTATCGCGTCGAACCTTTATGCGCAATTCAACCTTGGCCACCGCAGGCGGCATCGCAGCGGCGGGCATGTTTGCGCCCGGCATGATGAAAAAAGCAACTGCCAAAGACGTTGACCCCAACAAACCTGTCGAAGTGAAACGTACCATATGCTCGCATTGCTCCGTGGGCTGTGGCGTCTATGCATACGTACAAGATGGCGTATGGACTGAGCAAGAGCCGGCATTCGATCATCCTTTCAATGCCGGAGGCCACTGCGCCAAAGGCGCGGCGTTGCGTGAACACGGACACGGTGAACGTCGATTGAAATACCCGATGAAGCTGGTCGATGGTAGGTGGCAGAAAATCACGTGGGATCAAGCCATCGACGAAATCGGCGACAAGGTCATGGATATCCGCAAAGAGTCGGGGCCCGATTCGGTGTATTTCCTAGGGTCGGCGAAACACAGCAATGAACAGGCGTATTTGTTCCGCAAAATGGCTTCACTGTGGGGCACCAACAACGTCGATCACCAAGCTCGAATTTGTCACTCCACCACGGTTGCAGGTGTTGCCAATACGTGGGGCTACGGCGCCATGACCAACTCTTTTAATGACATGCACAACTGCAAATCCATGTTGTTTGTTGGCTCAAACCCTGCGGAAGCACACCCTGTCGCGATGCAGCATATCCTCATCGCGAAAGAAAAGAGCGGCTGCAAAATTGTCGTCGCCGATCCGCGCCGCACCCGCACTGCCGCAAAAGGTGACCACTTTGTGCAATTGCGTCCGGGAACGGACATCGCCTTCATTTGGGGGCTGCTCTGGCACATTTTCGACAATCAGTGGGAAGACAAAGAATTCATTCGCCAGCGCGTGTTTGGTATGGATGAAATCCGCCAAGAAGTTGCGAAGTGGACGCCAGAAGAAGTCGAACGCGTGTCCGGTGTCGGACGAGAAGACATGTACAAAGCCGCGAAAATCCTCTCTGAAAATCGTCCGGGCTGTGTAGTTTGGTGCATGGGCGGAACGCAACATACGACGGGTAACAACAACACCCGTGCATACTGCGTCCTTGAACTGGCGCTGGGTAACATGGGTAAATCTGGCGGAGGAGCAAACATCTTCCGTGGTCACGATAACGTGCAAGGCGCGACCGATTTAGGCGTACTCTCTCACACCCTGCCTGGGTATTACGGTCTTTCCGACGGAGCATGGAAGCACTGGTCACAAGTGTGGGATGTGGATTTCACTTGGATTCAAGATCGCTTCGACCCAACGGTATACAACGGGTCAAAACCCATTAATAGCAACGGCATTCCTGTCTCTCGATGGATTGATGGTGTGCTGGAAGACAAAGACAAGATCGCGCAGAAAGAGAATATTCGCGCCATGTTCTATTGGGGGCATGCGGTGAACTCTCAGACTCGCGGGCCTGAAATGCGTAAAGCCATGCAAAAGCTCGACATGATGGTGATTGTCGACCCGTATCCAACGGTTGCAGCGGTCATGAACGATCGTACTGATGGCGTTTACCTCCTGCCATCCACCACGCAGTTTGAGACCTTTGGCTCTGTCACTGCATCTAACCGCTCGCTGCAATGGCGCGATCAGGTGATTGAACCGCTGTTCGATTCTAAACCTGACCACACCATCATGTATTTGCTCTCCAACAAGCTGGGTTTCTCCGATCAATTGTTCAAGCATATCGAGGTGAAAAACAATGAGCCTGTGATTGAAGACATCACCCGAGAGTTCAACAAAGGCATGTGGACGATCGGTTATACCGGCCAAAGCCCCGAACGCATTAAAACTCACCAACAGAATTGGCATACCTTCAATTTCACGACGCTTGAGGCTGAAGGGGGACCGGTTAGCGGGGAAACCTATGGCTTGCCTTGGCCTTGTTGGGGAACGCCGGAAATGAAGCACCCGGGCAGCCATATTCTTTACGACACATCCAAAGAAGTGGCGAGAGGTGGCGGTAACTTCCGCGCCCGTTTTGGCGTGGAGTACGAAGGCAAGAACTTACTGGCCGTTGATAGCTATTCGAAAGGCTGCGAACTGGAAGATGGCTTCCCAGAGTTTACCGATAAAATGCTCAAGCAGCTTGGCTGGTGGGATGAACTCACGGCGGAAGAGAAAGCGGCTGCGGAAGGCAAAAATTGGAAAACCGATCTGTCAGGCGGCATTCAGCGTGTCGCCATTAAACATGGCTGCATTCCTTACGGCAACGCGAAAGCTAGAGCCATTGTGTGGACCTTCCCTGATCGCGTGCCGCTTCACCGAGAGCCACTGTATACACCGCGTCGCGACTTGTTGCCTGAATACGCCACATGGAATGACAAAGCCGATATTTACCGTCTTCCTACCTTGTACAAGTCGATTCAAGACAACGATGTGTCGAAAGAGTACCCCATTATTCTGACATCCGGTCGCTTGGTGGAATACGAAGGGGGCGGCGAAGAAACCCGGTCAAACCCTTGGCTTGCTGAGCTGCAACAAGAAATGTTTGTTGAAATTCACCCCGTGGATGCGAACAACTTAGGCATTCGCGATGGTAAGGATGTGTGGGTTGAAGGGGCAGAGCAGGGCCGCGTAAAAGTGAAAGCCATGGTGACGCGCCGCGTGAAAGAGGGACTCGCATTCATGCCATTCCACTTTGGCGGCAAGTTCGAAGGTGAAGACTTGCGCTCGAGATACCCAGAAGGTGCCGACCCGTACGTGATTGGCGAGGCGGCCAATACCGCCACAACCTATGGCTACGACCCTGTTACTTTGATGCAGGAAACGAAAGTCACCCTTTGCAAAATCAGCGCTGCGTAATAGGAGATCACGTTATGGCGAATATGAAATTTCTGTGTGATACCAAGCGCTGCATTGAGTGTAATGGTTGTGTCACTGCGTGTAAGAACGCAAATTCGGAAGCGGTGGGTTGGGGTATGCAGCGTCGACGCGTTGTCACCTTGAATGATGGTGTACCGGGGGAGAACTCAATCTCTGTGGCGTGTATGCACTGTACCGATGCGCCTTGCATGGCAGTGTGCCCTGCTGATTGCTTTTATCGAACGGAAGACGGCATTGTTTTGCACAACAAAGACTTGTGCATAGGCTGCGGCTATTGCCTGTTTGCTTGCCCGTTTGGCGCACCTCAGTTCCCCAAAGAAGAGGCGTTTGGCGAAAGAGGCAAAATGGACAAATGCACCTTCTGTGCGGGCGGTCCTGAGCCGGATGGCTCGGAGGCTGAACGTGAACTTTATGGTGCAAACCGCATTGCGGAAGGCAAATTGCCGCTTTGTGCCGAGTTCTGTTCCACCAAAGCCTTGCTAGCGGGTGATGCAGCAAAAGTCTCTGACATTTTCCGTCAACGCGTGGTTGAGCGTGGCGCGAAAGGCGCAGGCTGGACCAATGGTGAAGACTTGGCTTACGACGCAACGAAAAGCTAATGATTATCGACATGGCAGTGACGTGTTACGTCGCTGTTTAGGAGGAGATATGTTGAAAACATTGCTCGCCATGTTGATGGTGATAGCGACCTGCTGGGTTCCCGCGAGTGTTGCTGACGACGCGGAGTCGGCCAAACCGTCGAAAGAAATGGTGCAATTGGTGGGCGCCGATGTGTGGCGTCAGATCCGTGCGGGGGAAGAAGGGTATACCACCTCGCAATCGCCTGAACATGGTGTGCTGATTAATACCCCTGGCGAAACCTGGTTCATTTTGAAAGAAAAATGGATGTCGCCAGCAGCGGCGGTCGCTATTTTTGGCAGTATTGCATTGGTGATCATGGCGTACGTGTTTGTTGGCCCCTTGATGCTCAGCAAACCCAGAACCGGTAAAAAGCTCAAACGCTGGTCTCGTTGGGACAGAGCGCTGCATTGGAGCATGGCGTTTACCTTCCTCACGCTTGCGTTGAGTGGCTTGATGCTGGTGTATGGCAAACACTTTTTGAAACCCTATGTGCCAGAAGCTTTGTGGGGCGGCATCGTGATGTTGGCGAAGCAATACCACAACTACATCGGCCCATTGTTCTTCATTTTGCTGATCTTTGTGCTCCTCAAGTGGTGGCGTAAATCTTTGTTTAACAAAACCGACGTGAGCTGGTTCATGAAGCTTGGAGGCATGGTGGGCAAACACAAAGGCACGCACCCTTCGGCGGGTTTTTCAAATGGCGGTGAAAAAGCCATTTACTGGCTGTTGATTGTGTTTGGCGCGATTGCTGCCGTGAGTGGGTTGATTTTGGATTTCCCCATCTTCGGTCAAACGCGCAGTGACATGGAAGTGTCGAACCTCGTTCACATGGTCTCCGCGTTGATCCTGATTTGTGGGTTTGTTTTCCATATCTACATTGGCTTGTTCGGGATGGAAGGCGCGCTCGAAGGCATGGTCACGGGCGAAGTGGATGAAACTTGGGCCAAAGAGCACCATGATCTTTGGTATGAAGAACTCACGGGAGAAAAGGTGTCGCACTCGTCCGAACATGAGGATAAGCCAATGCCTGATCACAAGCCGAACATTGGAGGACCGCCGCTCAATGACTAAGCATCATAATGGCATATGGGTTGCCTATATTCTTAGCTTGCTGACGCCGTTCACCTTGATGATTTCGGGCGTGATCGCCATTGTTTATGCTGGGTATCGGTTAGATAAAGGGGAAGATTCAGACGTGGTGAATACCCATTACTATGGGTTGATTCGCACCTTCTTTCTGACCTTTACCTTTTTCGTCGTGCTGGTGGTAACGGTGGCGACATCGAATGGCATTTTGGTGGGCATCAGTGATTACTGGTACCAAAATCCGATGATAGATCGCTTGGCCTATGCCATTCCTTTTGTGGGAATGGTGTTCGCAGTTGGTGCGATCGTGCTTTGGATTTATCGCTTAACGCAGGGCATGCAGCAGCTCAGAGATAATCATCCATTGAGTTTTGCAAAAGGGCCAAACCTCTGAGCCTTTAATGGCAGGTTTAGTAGCAGAGATGTTGACGAACAAACAGGCTTGCTTTGGCGAGCCTGTTTGTGCGTTAAGCGCCGTTCTATCTGCAATTGACCAAGGCTTGCGCAAACGATTGCTTTGATCTTTTCTTTCTCCGCGTTTTCGCTATGATGCGCGTCTCTCAACTGCTTGGAATGTTCCAATATGCGTAAGTTCTCCTTGGCGTGTTCGCTTTTCCTGTCCCTGATTTCGTTTAATGCCTTCGCAGCGCAACCCATTGCCATCATGGGCGCGATGGATGCTGAAATTGAAAAACTACTGCCTGAAATCCAGCACCGTAAGACGCATACTGTGTCTGCAAATACGTATTACACTGGCGAGATCGCAGGAAAACCTGTGGTGGTAACGCGCTCTGGCGTGGGCAAAGTGAATGCGGCCATTACAACGTACGTGCTGATTAATCATTTTGATGCTGACAGAATTATTTTTACCGGTATTGCGGGTGCAGCCAGCCCTGAGCTCAATGTCGCGGATGTGGTGGTGTCTTCTGCACTCGTGCAGCATGACGTTGATCTTACAGTATTTGGTGCGCCGAAAGGACAACTGAGCGGCTACGATGACCGATTCTTTTATGCCGACGAAAAGCTTCAGCAATTGGCGCTAGACGCGGCGAAAGCGTCGATCGGCGAGAAGCGCGTGCATCTTGGCGTGATAGCAACAGGTGATCAATTCATTGCTGACAAAGGCGTGGTGAAAATGCTGCGCGAAGAGTTTGATGCCATGGCGGTTGAGATGGAAGGTGCTGCCGTCGCGCAAGTCACCGACATGTTTGATATCCCACTGGTAGTTATCCGCACTATCTCCGACAAAGCGGATGGCTCGGCACACATGGTGTATGCAGAAGCGAAGCAAGTGACGGCGGACAATTCCGTGGCGATTACGTTGAAGATGATGAATACGCTGTAAGCACAAAAAAGCGCGGGGGTCGCCCGCGCTGATTTCTCTGATTAAATGAAATGCTCGCCTAATCAATCAAATCCCAGTTAAGCGCGGTACCGAACGGAATGTCCGTTTTAGCTGTTTTGCCAACAACATCATCATAGTATTTCGGCGCTAAGCCAAAGCCCGGTCGGACACTACGCACGTTATCCGCGGTGAAGGTGTCGCCTGCTTTCATTGGCTGGCTGACATACAGCGAGCGTCGAAACTGCTTGTTGCCTTTCTCTGCTTCTTTGAGCTGATAACCTGCATGCCCCAGAGCTTGCCATGCGGTGTCAGTATCACGGCATAGCGTCGCGAGTTCATCTGGCTCTAACGAGAAGGTTGAATCTGGCCCTGGGTCGTTTCGGCTCAAGGTGACATGCTTTTCGATGATCGACGCGCCAAGTGCAACGGCGGTGACAGACACGGTTGTGCCGAGCGTATGATCGGAAAGGCCGGTAATAACGCCAAAGCGTTCTGCTAAATCTGGGATGGTGCGTAAATGGCTTTGCGAAGCAGGTGCAGGGTAGGCGCTGATGCAATGCAGCAACACCAATTCTTGGCACCCATTGTCTTTCGCAGTAGCAACGGCTTCCGCGATTTCTTCATCGTCTGCCATGCCCGTTGAAATGATCATCGGTTTGCCTGTCTGTGCCACATAACGAATCAGCGGCAAATCGATGGCTTCGAACGAGGCAATTTTATACGCGGGCGCGTTGAGGTCTTCGAGCAGATCAACGGCAGTAAAATCGAACGGCGAGGAAAACAGCGTAATGCCCAGTTCGCGTGCTTTATCAAACAGCGGTTTGTGCCAATCGAATGGGGTATGCGCTTCTTGGTACAAATCATAAAGCGAGCGCCCATCCCAGAGTCCGCCGTGAATTTGAAACTCGTCAGTGCCGCAATTCAAGGTAATGGTATCGGCAGTGTAAGACTGCATTTTTACCGCATCCGCCCCGGCGTGTTTCGCCATGGCGAGGGTTTGAAAGGCGCGTGCCAACGAACCATTATGGTTCGCCGACATTTCAGCAATGATGTAAGGCTTATGGTCGGGGCCGATCTTGCGTCCATCGATAGTGATAAATTGCGTCATAGTGTCTTGCTCTGCTGCGAAGGGACTAGGCGTTGCTCTCTGATACTCGGTTCTTGAGAATGCCAAGTGTTGATGGTTAACGCGAAATCGACGTAAGTAATGGCGTTCTCGTCGGAGTCATAAGCAATGGCTTCGCCAATTTGTGTAAAGCCAAGCTTGTTGTGCAAGTGCAGCACTTTCGGGTTAATGGTCAATACGCGGCTAGTAACCTGCTTCAAACTCAGTGTGTCAAAAGCGTGATTCAATGCAGCATGCAGCATGACAAGCCCTATGCCAGCAGGCGCATTAGGGGCTTTATAGAATCCCCACTCAGCGCATCCACTGTCTTGATTTATGTCTGTGAACGACACCATGCCGATATCTTTACCTTCAATACTCACCACGTAAAAGCGCTTCGTTTTATCAAGCTGAACACGTTCAAACCAAGCTGCATGCTCGTCGGGTGTGATCTCGTGGGTGGTGAACATTTTCTCACGGGTTTCTGGGGCGTTTCGCCATTGACGAACTGCGTCGAGGTCGGTTTTGGTCATGGCTCTTAGCGATACTGTCGTTGAAGCAACTTGCGGCATTATGAGAAAGCCTCCATCGCATCAACAACGCGGTTAGCTCCGTCACCATCAATGTCTGATTCGGGTAATCGCCAAGGCAAGGTTTCCCAATGTTCAGCAAGCCATGCAAGCTCATTGGTGTAATAGGCTGGCGTGGTTGCATCGCTGACACCAAGGTAACGATAGAGCCCAGACTTCGTGAGGTGCTCTGCCATTTCACGTTGGTTCTCTGCCACGGATACCAGCGTACTTGGTAAGCGTAAGCAGGTGCGTTCGATAGCACTGACCCCGGCACCGCCAAACGCATAGCGAGAATGCGCCAGTTCTGTTTCAAACTCGGGCAGGCTTTTTACCAAGGTGACAAAGGTGGGTAACGGTTTTTCGAGTAATTGCGCTTCCCTTGGGTTCGACATGCCATAAACCAGCACCACTCGAAAGGGCAAACTAGGGAACTGCTGGCAAGCCGAAAGAAGCTTCAAACATTCGCCAGTCGGGTCTGTGCCGCTGAAAAATGCGATGACTTGGTTTTTGATGTCTTCGTGGCGTGTTTCTCTGAGCGATGCAAAGCTGTCACGCAGTAACGCGAATGTTGGCCCAAGCAATTGCTGACTCGATGCAGGAACGAGTGCGTGATAGCGATTTTCGAAATCAGGCCAAGTGTTGTGGTCGAACAAAATCTCGCAGTTATGTTGACGATTGGCGAGATCATCAATGGCGAAGATCTTTGCGCCTTGTGATTTCATCAACGATTGCCATTGGGTATCCAGCGCATAGTGATCGAACACCACCCAATCAAAAGGTATTTTTTTCAGTGCTGTTAGGCATTGTTTCGCGTCTTCTTCTTGGCTTACGCCTAACCATTGCTGGTAGTCATTGCGGTCAGAAGTGGCGGTTTCTTCTATCGCCGGCAACGCAAGGACGGATACGCCTTGCTGACGACAATAATCAATCAGATTGCCCTTTAGTTCGCGACTCAGCATGGTGACGGTGTGGTTGCGTTCAAGGAGCTTTTTCGCCAGCACCAAGCAGCGCATCACATGGCCAGTACCTATTTGGTTTGAGGCATCAACACGGATAACAACGTTCACAACTCGCCTCGCTGCGAGAGAATCTCGTAAAGCATTTCGGCGCGCACCCAATCATCGGGCTCATCGATATCCTGAACACGAAAGTGCGGGATTTGAACCGATTTTGAGTGCGGAGCAAAAATGGGTAGCCCCGAGACAAAGGCGCTTGGTTTGCCCCAATAGAACATGCCCGCATCGTGAAACGCCGGCTCTAAATCTTGTGATCGGGTGGAGAAATGTTCAGGCCAGAACATTTCCACACTACCTTCATTATTCATGCGAATGCTGCGCTGAATGGGGAAGGAAAAACGCGTGCTGGCAAACGTATATTGGGTGTTGTTTTCAGCCAGTAAGGCTAACCCTTCTTCAAGGTCTGAAGGGCGGGTAAACGGCACGGTCGCATAAAGACAACACACTGCATCAATAGGACGCTCGTCATGTTCTTCAAGCCACTCAATCGCATGTTTGATGACATCTAGCGTCGTGGCATGGTCGTTGGCGATATCGGCAGGGCGAACGAAGGGGATTTCTGCGCCGTATTCTTGCGCGACGTGAGCAATTTCATCGCTGTCTGTGGACACGATAATGCGGTCGAATAACCCTGACTTTTTCGCCACATCAATGGCATAGGCGATAATAGGCTGACCGATGAAGGTCTTCAGATTTTTACCCGGAATACGTTTGCTGCCACCACGGGCAGGGATAATACAAACTTTCATATTGTCCTTTTAGCTGATATTCAGCGCCGACGAGATAGCGTCAGAAAGCGCTGCCACCACCTGATCTTGTTCGTCTTCCGTCATGTCGAAGAACAAGGGCAAGCTGAGTGCCGCATGGTAATACGCTTCAGCGACGGGGAATTGTCCCCAATCGAACCCCAACGCTTGATAATACGGCTGGGTATGAACAGGAATATAGTGAACATGCACACCAATACCTTGTTCCCGCATCGCATCAAACACGCGACGACGGCAAGAAGGGTCCTCAAGCTGAATCACATACAAATGCCATGCCGAATTACAATCATTGAGCAATGTCGGTGTGGTAAGTGCTAGAGACGCCAGTTTCTCGTTATAGCGCAGGGCAAGCTGATTGCGTCGTTCAACAAATTCATCAAGGCGGGTGAGTTGAGAAACACCGAGTGCGGCTTGTAAATCCGTCATGCGGTAATTGAATCCGAGGGATTGCTGCTCGTAGTACCAAGCACCTTGGTTTGCGTCTTTTAACGCTGCGGGGTCACGGGTGATCCCATGGCTACGCAGGTTTTCCATGGCTTTCGCTAATTCAGCGTCGTTGGTCACCGCCATGCCGCCTTCTGCGGTAGTGACGATTTTTACGGGATGAAAACTGAATACTGTGATGTCGCTGTACTGGCAGTTGCCGACATACTCACCTTGGTATGTGCCGCCAATGGCATGGGAGGCATCTTCAATCACGCGAAAGCCGTATTGTTTCGCTAAACGGCCAATGGCCGCCATGTCGCAGCTTTGTCCGCACATGTGCACGGCAACTAACAGATCAGGAAGTTGGTTAGCGTGTTCAGCGGCAATCAGTTTCTCTTCGAGCTTTTTCGGGCACAAATTGTAATTAGACGGATCGATATCGACAAAGTCGACCCCTGCGCCACAGTACAAGCCGCAGTTCGCGGAGGCGACGAAGGTATTCGGGGACGTCCACAATCGTTTGCCTGCGCCCAGTCCTAGCGCGAGGCAGGCCAAATGCAGGCTGGATGTGGCGCTGTTTGCAGCCACGCCAAATGCCGCGCCGACTTTGTTGGCAACGGCCTGTTCGAATTCACCGACCTTTGGGCCTTGGGTGATGAAGTCTGACGACAGCGCATCGACAACGGCATCAATGTCGGCTTGGCTGATGGTTTGTTTACCGTAAGGGATCATGATTGCTGCTCAAATTCCAAAATCTGTTCAACATTCAGAAACTCAGGGTTACTGCCAGAGTGGTATTCGAACCCTTCTGAAACAGGGGTACCTGTTTCACCCAATGGGTTATGGGAATAGTCATAATCTGCGGAGTAGAACTTAATCGTTGGGCGCATCACGTAGTGATCATCAAACTCCAGTGTGAGATGAGAATCGTCGCTTGGGCACATGATTTCATGCATTTTCTCACCCGGTCGGATACCCACTTCTTTGATCGGCAAGCCGTTACCATAAGCGGTGGCTAAATCGATGAGGCGAACCGAGGGGATTTTCGGCACGAAGATTTCACCGCCTTGCATGCGAGAGAAGTTCTTCAAGACAAAATCGACACCTTGCTGCAAGGTGATCCAAAAGCGTGTCATATCTGGGTGCGTCACAGGCAGAGATTCTGCGCCTTCTGCCGCCAGCTTTTTGAAAAAGGGCACCACTGAACCGCGAGAGCCGACGACGTTGCCGTAACGAACAACCGCAAATTGGGTTTGGCTTTCACCGCGCATGTTGTTGGCAGCCACAAAGAGTTTGTCTGAACACAGCTTGGTTGCGCCATAGAGATTGTTTGGGCTGGCGGCTTTGTCTGTGGATAGCGCAATGACCTTGGCAACATTGTTCGCGATGGCTGCGCGAATGATGTTTTCCGCGCCATGAACGTTGGTCTTAATACACTCCATTGGATTGTATTCGGCAGCAGGTACTTGTTTTAACGCCGCGGCATGAATCACAAAATCCACGCCATTCATGGCCTGCATCATTCTGTCGCTGTCTCTTACATCACCGATAAAGTAGCGCATGCAGGGATCATTAAACTCTTGCTGCATTTCAAATTGCTTGAGTTCATCGCGAGAGAGAATGATAAGACGCTTAGGCTTGTAACGAGCAAGGATAGTGCGGGTATATTTCTTTCCAAAGGATCCGGTTCCACCGGTGATCAAAATCGACTTGCCGTTAAACATTTCAATCCTTAAGCATTAGTCTCAGTATTTAAAGTAATTTTAACTGATAGCGTCGGATTTCGTTGGAGAAAAATGCACACACCGTGATTGTCAGGGTAAAAAAAGGGCAACCCGCCATGGATTGCCCTGATATTCGATGCGTCTGATGCTTACTTATGGCGTTCTTTTAGCTTGTTCGCCACGTCTTCTAGTGAGAAACCTTGGTCTTGCAGAAGCACCATCAAGTGGTACATCAGGTCTGCGGATTCATTGATCAATTCCTCCTTATCGCCCGACGTCGCTGCAAGCGCGACTTCAACGCCTTCTTCGCCCACTTTCTGCGAAATACGCTTGGTACCCTTAGCGTAAAGTGACGCAGTGTAAGATGTAGAAGGATCGGATCCTCGACGGGATGCCAGCACTTGCTCCAATTGATGAAGGAACACCAAAGAAGGTTTGTTCGCGTCGTCTTCGCCGAAGCAGCTTTCTGTGCCGAGGTGGCAGGTTGGGCCGATTGGATCAACTTGCACCAGCAGGGTGTCTTGGTCGCAATCAAGGTCGATGTGCTTAAGCTGAAGCACGTTGCCTGAGGTCTCGCCTTTGGTCCAAAGACGTTCCTTGGTGCGCGACCAGAAGGTCACTTGTTCTGTTTCTAGGGTTTTTGCTAGGGCATCTTGGTTCATGTAACCCAGCATAAGCATCTGTCCGCTTTTTGCGTTTTGAACAACGGCAGGCACGAGCCCGTCCACTTTGTCCCAATCGATGCGTTCAGCCAGTGCTGCGTTTCCTTCTGTCTGGCTCATAAGCGAATCTCCACATTTTCTTGTTTTAGGTATTGTTTCAAATCACCAATATTGATGACTTGTTTATGGAAAACTGAAGCGGCTAACGCGCCATCCACGTTGGCTTTTTCAAATGCATCTTTAAAGTGAACCATTTCACCTGCACCGCCAGAGGCGATCAGTGGTACATGGCACACTTCACGGACCATGTTGAGTTGGTCGAGGTCGTAACCGTTGCGAACGCCGTCTTGGTTCATCATGTTCAACACGATTTCGCCAGCACCGCGTTTTTGCACTTCCTGAACCCAATCTCGGGTTTCCCACTTTGTTGCTTTGGTGCGCGCTTCATCGCCAGTAAATTGATAGACCTGATACTTGCCTGTTTCGCTGTCGAAATACGAATCGACACCGACGACGATGCATTGCACGCCAAATTTCTCAGCAAGCTCAGTGATGAGTTCTGGGTTAGCGAGAGCAGGGGAGTTGATGGAGATTTTATCTGCACCAAACTCCAGAATGCGCTTGGCGTCTTCTGCGGTTTTAATGCCGCCTGCCACACAGAAAGGAATGTCGATGACTTCAGCCACACGCGCAACCCAGCTTTTGTCGACAACACGGCCATCGCTTGATGCGGTGATATCGTAAAACACCAGTTCATCTGCGCCTTCAGCCGCGTAACGCGCAGCAAGGGGGACGATGTCGCCGATGATTTCGTGGTTACGGAATTGGACGCCTTTCACCACTTGACCATCACGCACATCAAGACACGGAATTATTCTTCTTGCCAGCATGCGAATGCCTCCTCAGCGGTGAATTTCTCATCCAGCAACGCCCGGCCGACGATAACACCCGCCACGCCAGAGCCTTTCAAGGCTTCAATGTCTGCCAACGAGCCGATGCCACCGGATGATTGGAATTGAACGCTTGGGTAAGCGGCGCAAAGGTCTTTGTAGAGTTCAACGTTCGAGCCTGCCAGTGTACCGTCTCGCGAAATGTCGGTGCACAGTACGTGTTTCAAACCAACCTTTAGGAAGTCTTCAAGCAGCGCTTCGATGGTCACGCCTGAGTCTTCTTGCCAGCCAGATACCGCAACAATGCGGTTGCCGTTGTCGTCGATGTTAATGTCCAGAGCCAAGACGATTTGTTCTGGGCCGTATTTCTCCATCCAGCCTTTCACAATTTCGGGTTGTTTTACGGCAGTAGAGCCGATAACGACACGCTTTGCGCCCGCACGAAGCAGTTCAACGACATCGCTTTCTTTGCGCACGCCGCCACCGATTTGGATGTTTGCTGGCGTACTTTCAATCAAGCTGCTGATCATGGAGATTTGACGGGCAGAGGTGTCTTTGGCACCGGTCAAATCGACAAGATGAAGCCAGTTTGCCCCTGCTTTGTGGTAAAGCGCGAATTGCTCACTCGGGTTCACTTTGTATTCGGTAACTTGTCCGTAGTCACCTTGATAAAGACGAACCACTTGTCCGTCGATCAAATCTAACGCTGGAATAATCATCCCTAATTACATCTCCAAGAAGTTTTTGATTAACTGCGCACCGGCTTTGCTTGAACGCTCAGGGTGGAATTGCACGCCATAGTAATTACCGCTTTGTACTGCGGCGCTGAATGCATGGCCGTAATCGCAACGGCCGATGGTGTAATCACCTTCTGGCATCGCGTAGCTGTGTACAAAGTAGAAGTAGCTGTTTTCTGGAATGTCTTTAAACAGTGGGTGGTTATCCACGGGTGTCACAGTGTTCCAGCCCATGTGAGGCAGAGGCAAATCGCCCGTATCCATCAATGAGGTATTGGCAGGAACGTGGCCTAAACAACTGACGTCAGATTTACCTTCTTGGGAGGAATTCCCCAGAAGCTGCATACCAAGGCAAATGCCAAGCAGAGGTTGTTTTACCTGTTGAACGAGCGCAATCAAGTCGCGCTCTTCAAGGTTTTTCATTGCCTCTGTTGCTGTGCCCACACCGGGCAAGAACAGCTTGTCTGCGTCTAAGACGACCGCAGGGTCACGACTTATGGTCACGTCGTAGCCCAAACGTTCAATGGCAAAGCGCACTGAGCTCACGTTGGCGCATCCGGTATCGATAATGACAATCTTGCTCATTGTTCTCTCCTTAGAGGACGCCTTTGCTGCTTGGCAGTTCATTGCCATCAACACGAATGGCCTGACGCAGAGTACGACCGTAGGCTTTGAACAAGCTCTCTACGATGTGGTGCGTGTTATCGCCATCTGAAGACAGGTGCAGCGTGCAAGCCATGGTGTCAGTCAATGAACGGAAGAAGTGCTCAACCATTTCTGTTGAAAGGTCACCCACTTTCTCTTGTGAGAAACTGGCTTCAAATTTCAGGTAAGGACGGCCAGATAGATCCAACGCACATTGTGCAAGGCATTCGTCCATTGGTAGGCTGAACCCGAAACGGCCGATGCCACGTTTGTTACCGAGCGCTTCTTTTAGCGCTTGGCCTAGTGCCAGTGCGGTGTCTTCAACCGTGTGGTGATCGTCGATGTGCAGATCGCCCTCCACAGCTACTTTCATTTGGAAGCCGCCGTGGGTCGCGATTTGATCCAGCATGTGGTCGAAGAAACCCAAACCCGTGCTGATGCTATTGCCACCGGTTTCATCCAAGTTGACCGTGATGTTGATGTCGGTTTCTTTGGTGGTACGGGTGACCGATGCGACACGTGGATTGGTGGTCAAATCTTTTAAGATTTGTTTCCAACCCAAGGTTTCTGGGTTGTATTGAATGCCACGAATCGCCATGTTCTCAGCCAACTGGATGTCAGTGTGACGATCGCCAATCACGGCAGAGTGTTTGAAATCTACACGGCCTTGTTGCAGGTAGTCTTTCACCAAACCCAGTTTAGGTTTGCGGCAACTGCAGCCTTCGTTATCGAAATGCGGGCAAATCAAAACGTCAGCAAACTTCACGCCTTGAGATTCGAAAATCTCCATCATCATGTTATGTGGTGCGTCGAAATCTGCTTGCGGGTAGCTGTCGGTGCCCAAGCCATCTTGGTTCGTCACCATGACCAGCTTGTAGCCAGCGTCTTGCAGTGCGAGAAGTGCTGGGATCACGAAAGGTTCGAACTTGAGCTTGTCGAGGCGGTCGACTTGAAAGTCTACTGGTGGCTCAACAATCAAAGTGCCATCGCGGTCAATAAAGAGAATTTTTTCTTTCACATTGCTTTCCTTAACAATACGTCCTTCGCTTCCTGCTTTACGCCAATTGTTGGCGAATAAAGGTCAGGGTTTTTTCGCACTCTTCTCGGTTACCGACGCTAATGCGAATGCAGCCTTCTATCGGTGAGCGTCTTAAAATGATGCCGTTATCCCACAGTGTTGAGAACAACAGGTCAGCATCATCGAATTTAACAAGTAGGTAGTTACCGTAGCCGTCGAACACCTGAGCACCCGGCAGCATGGACAGGCCTGCTTGCAGGTATGCGCGGTTGGCGTTGAGGTCAAGCACCTGGTATTTCATGCGAGCAAGGCCCACTTCTGACAGTGCTTGGCAAGCAATCTCTGTGACAGGGACTGGCACTGGGTAAGGCGCGATCACTTTCAACATTAGTTGGATGACTTGCGTATTCGCCAGTGTGAAGCCACAACGAAGACCTGCAAGGGCAAAAGCCTTCGACATGGTGCGTAAAATCGCAAGGTTCGGGTAACGCACCAAAAGATCGACCGTCGACGCTTCCGGGCAGAAATCGATATACGCTTCATCGACAACCACCAGCGCTTTGCCTGCAGTCATTTCTAGCAGCGCTTCAATGTCATTGCGGTTCAGTAGGTTGCCTGTTGGGTTGTTTGGGCTGCAAACGAACACCAATTTCACACCATCAATCTGCTTCTCGATCTCTGGCATGTTCAGCTGCCAGTCTTCTGTGAGCGGCACAGTTTTACGCGAAACGCCAAAGGTCTCTGCACTGATGGCATACATGCCGTACGTTGGCGGACAGAACAGAATCGAATCTTCGCCAGCTTCACAGAAAGTGCGGATCAACAGCTCGATACTTTCGTCTGCGCCGCGTGAGGTCAGCACTTGGTCTGGTCGCACGCCTGCATAATCTGCGTAAGCGCGAATCAAAGGATCAGGCTGACATTCGCTGTAGCGGTTTAGGCTATTGCCGCTGACCACATATTCATTGTTGAACGGTGACTCGTTGGCGTTCAGCCAAACATCACCTTGCCCGCCCAAACGGCGAGCAGACAGGTAAGGGGTCAACGCTTGAACGTCCTTACGGGCTAACTTCTCAATATCCATAACAACCCCTGAATTAAGCTTTGTTGAGTTTTTCAACGCGAAGCGTGACGGCATTTCTGTGTGCGTCTAACCCTTCTGCGTTAGCCATGGCAACCACGGTGGGTGCCAATGCTTGTAGGCCATCGGCTGACAACTCTTGTACGGTCATACGTTTGCTGAAATCCGCAAGTCCAAGACTTGAATAGGTACGCGTAAAACCATAGGTAGGCAGCACGTGGTTGGTGCCAGAGGCATAATCACCGACGGACTCTGGTGACCAAGCGCCGAGGAAAATCGAGCCTGCATTATCAAGCAACGGCAGCGATTCACGTGGGTTCTTGGTTTGCACGATCAAGTGCTCAGGGCCGTAGTTATTCGAAATCGCAATACATTGCGGCAGGCTATCGGCAATGATGATCAGGCTAGAACCAAGTGCTTTGCTTGCGATGTCTGCGCGGCTTAGCGTTTTAAGTTGGCGCTGAACAGCGTCTGCGACTTTCTCTGCTAATACTGGAGAAGGCGTCACCAGCACGACTTGTGAGTCAGGACCGTGTTCCGCTTGGCTCAGCAAATCTGCCGCAACAAAATCCGCATCGGCTTCTTCATCGGCAATCACGAGCACTTCAGAAGGTCCTGCCGGCATATCAATGGCAGCCCCTTTGAAATCATTGCTGACTTGGCGCTTTGCTTCGGTCACAAAGGCGTTGCCTGGGCCGAAGATTTTGTCCACTTTGCTGACAGTTTCTGTGCCGTAAGCCATGGCTGCAACAGCTTGTGCGCCGCCAAGGTTATAGACTTCGTCGATACCGCAAAGCTTCGCGACATACAGGATTTCATCGGCAATTGGCGGAGGGGAACTCAACACCACTTTACGACAACCTGCGATTTGCGAAGGCACACCCAGCATTAAAACGGTGGAAGGCAATGGCGCGCTGCCACCCGGGATGTACAAACCAACACGATTGATAGGGCGAGTAACCAGCTCACAGACCACACCCGGCATGGTTTCAACTTTCAGTGGTTGGGCTTTTTGCGCTTGGTGGAAACAGGCGATGTTTGCATAGGCCTGTTTCAGTGCTTGTTTAATGTCATCGCCCAAGCGATCTTCTGCACTATCAATGTCGCTTTGGCTAACACGGATTGACTCAGGCACAACCTTATCGAACTTTTCGGTAAGGGCTTTGAGCGCCGCATCGCCACCTTCGCGTACATCGCGAAGTACGCCAGTAACGGCATCAGTAATCGATGCGCTGTCGCTGATTGCTGGACGTTCCAGCAATGCATCGCGTTGTTGTTCGCTGAGAGATTTCCAAACCACCGTTTTCATGGCTTACTCCATCATTTTCTCAATTGGCAGCACCAGAATGGAGCTTGCACCCAAATCCTTCAGTTTTTCCATGGTTTCCCAGAACAAGTTTTCTGTGCTCACAAGATGTACCGCTACGCGCTGTTTATCGTGCGCCAAAGGAAGGATGGTTGGATCTTCTGCACCCGGCAGAAGCTCAACGATTTTTTCTAACGTTTCGCTTGGTGCGTGAAGCATGATGTATTTGGATTCTTTCGCTTTAATCACACCGTTGATACGCGTAAGAAGACGGTCGATTAATTCGACTTTGTCTGTTGCAAACTCGCCAGTACGTTGAATAAGCACGGCTTTTGAGCGGAAAATGACTTCTGCTTCTTTCAGGCCGTTTGCTTCGAGGGTTGCGCCGGTTGATACCAAGTCACAAATCGCGTCAGCAAGGCCAGCGCGTGGCGCAACTTCAACGGAACCGTTCAACATACAGGTGCTGAATTTAACGTCTTGCTTGTCGAGGTAAGCTTTAAGGATGTTCGGATAGGTCGTCGCAATGCGTTTGCCAGCGAGATCTTGAGGGCCGTTATAGTCTTGGTCTTTTTCAACAGCAACTGACAAGCGACAGCCACCGAAGTCTAGACGGCGCAGTTTGTTGTATTCGCTTGGCTCACCAACTTTAACGCGTTCTAGACGAACTTCTTCCAGTTCGTTTTCACCGATAACACCCAGGTCGACCACACCATCCATGATGAGGCCTGGGATATCGTCATCGCGCACCAACAATAGGTCGATAGGCATATTTTCAGCGTGCGCCACCAGACGGTCGCCAGAAACATTGATTTTAACGCCACAGCGTTTTAGCAGCTCAAAGCACTCTTTTGCTAGGCGGCCTTTCTTTTGTATCGCGATTCTTAAGCGTTCTGTTTGCATGATCTAATCCCTGTATCTTTGGTTTCAACGCTCCCTTCTAGAAGACGCTGTCACAATTTTTAATCCTAAAATGTAAAAAACCCCCGGAAGGTTCGCTTCCGGGGGTCTGAATCTTGTATTCGCTTTCAATGACCGTTGGAAGAACCTAATCCTTGTCTTCCAGTCGAAACCAATCTTCCCGAAAGACTACTCAGGATGGTGATGATGGTGAATGGTCATGAGCGATTTTTGCATATTTACTTGACTACCTTGTCTGCGTATTTGTGTAAACCAGAGCACAATGTTTGCAATGTGCATCATAAATTGGTTTAACGTTTACTTGGCATCAACACTAACAAACTCACTAAATATTGCAACAAGTAATTTGTGGATTTCTACATTTACAGAAGGGGTTCGCGGGGAAAGGCAAGAAACGCTGAGTTGACTCGCATTTGAAAGACACTTTAGTGACAGTTAGATGACTCTTTTTTGCAACGTCTTTCGAGTGGATAAAGAGGCCGCTCTCTTGATTACAGGGCGATGCCTTGGCATTGAAAAGACGGTTTTCTTTCAGATTTATGTGTTTAAGGGGTTCTAGACGTAAATATCAAGTAACCCGTCTTTTTTCTTTTTGTCCGTGCTATTGGCGGTCTCGTTGTTCGATGCCTCTTGTTCGTCATTTTCGATATCGCGCTCGGCATTAGATTTGGTCGCATCTTGCTTCAAGATCGTCCCGACTTTCTTGAGCGGCGCTTCTGTCAATTTGGGGAACCAAGTCATAATCAATCCTCATGATCCGTTCCCCTATGTTATCGGCGTTAGCTCACTCGACTTGAGTGTTTTTTAACCGCAGCATTTTTTGTGCTTTTTACCGCTGCCACAGGGGCAAGGATCGTTGCGGCCAACTTTTTGTTGTTGTGGGTATTCGCCATCGAGGTAATACCACACCGTGTCATCGCCTTTCTTTTCCGTGACAAAGCGCGATTTTTCTTGCAGACAATACTCATTACCGTTTTCAGCGTAGTGCGCTTTGAATTGCACGTAGCCAAGGTTACCTTCGGCTTCAACAGAGCTTGCGATCACCTCTAGGCCCAACCACTCACTGTTGACTGATTGCGCAATGGCGTCACGGTGTTTTTCCGCTTCACATGACGGGTGATACGTATCTATCACAAAATCCACCAAGCCCAATGCATGTGCGCTGTAGCGAGAGCGCATCAACTTTTCTGGGTGGTCAGCATTTGCGTGGTTGAGGTGAACAAGTTCACAACAATCACGATAAAGTGTGTTGCTGCAACACGGGCACGCTGACTCGCGCGCAAGAGAAAGATCAATGCTAGGTTGTTGTTCGTTCATGGGGTTCGTGGTCATGAAAAAGACGCTCGATAAAGTAAAATCGCGCCTATTTTCGAAGGCAACAGAAACAGAGTCAAGATAAGCCTGAACACGACTTAAATGAGTCTGCGACAGCGATGAAAAAGGCGAAGCGTTCAGACCGCTTCGCCTTCATGATTGCTTAGGGGTTACTTAACAGCTGCTTACCTAAAAAGCGTGCAAATACCAATCGTATTCTAAGCCCGTAATATGCTGTTCAAACTCTTCCAATTCCTTCTCTTTACACGTGACGAAAACATCCACGAAATCGGTGCCGAGGTATTCACGCATCGGCTCTGATTGCGAAAGTACGCGCAGCGCATCACGTAGGTTCGTCGGTAATGCATCGAATTCTAACTCTTTGTCGTAGGCGTTACCGACAACCGGCTCTGAAGGTTCGATTTTGTTTTCAATGCCATAAAGAACCGACGCCAGCAGGGCACTCATCATGAGGTAAGGGTTCGCATCTGCGCCCGCCACGCGGTGTTCAATACGTGTCGCTTCGGGTGCATCCCCCGGGATACGTAGCGCCGTGGTGCGGTTTTCAACACCCCACGTTGCCGCATTCGGCACGTAGAAATCCGGGGCGAATCGACGGAAGGAATTGATGTTTGGGCACAGGATTGCCATGTAATCCGGCATCAATGCCAGCATGCCACCCAAGGCCCAGCGTAATGTGTCTGTCATTTCCCCATTTTCAGGTGGCTGGAATACATTGTTACCTTCGTCATCGAGCAAACTGATGTGAACGTGCATGCCGTTACCCGCTTGATCCGCATAAGGCTTTGCCATAAAGGTGGTATCAAGCTCGTGTTCGTGGGCCACTTGCTTGATCACGCGTTTAAGCAAAAGGGCATAATCACAGGCTGCGAGCGGATCATTGGTATGGGTAAGGTTAATTTCAAATTGCCCTGGTGCGGACTCTGCGACGATGGTATCCGCAGGCAGGCCTTGTTCTCGCGCCGCATCAATGATGCCCGTTAGGAACTCTGAATATTCGTCCAGATCATCCAGCGAATAGACTTGGGTGTTTTCTGGGCGTCGGCCTGTCACGGGGGAAATCGGCGGCAGTGGTGCTTGGCCAGATTCCTGACTGTCGATTAAATAAAACTCTAATTCAAATGCCGACACAGGCGTTAAGCCTTTGTCTTTAATCTGTCTAACAAGACGTCGCAAGATCATGCGGGGATCGCCGAAGAAAGGGGTTTGTGGATCTTCGTACATTTCGAGCAGCAATTGTGCGATAGGACGCTTTTGCCAAGGCTGAGTGGTTAGCGAGCCTGCAACAGGAAAACAGATGGCATCGGATTCACCAATCTCCAACCCTAATCCTGTTTCTTCTACCGGATTTCCTTTGATATTCATGCCGTAGATAGAGATAGGAAGGGCGATACCGTGCTCATAGGCTTTTGGCAATTTGTCTTTCTCGACGCGTTTTCCGCGAACAATGCCATTCATATCAATCAGTAACAGGTCTATGAACTCCATTTCTGGGTGTTCTGCGAGAAATTGCGATGCCTCTTTTGGGTCGGGCAGCGCGGTATCTTTTTCCTTGAACAATGCCTTGTCTGTTTGATATCGCATATGTCACCTGTCTGGGTGTAAATTATATCAATCACTCCTAGTGATACCTCTGAGTGAATAGTAAACCCTGTTGAATGTCAACCGCGTCACGGTTCACAAAAATCATCTTATCTCATAAAATCAATGCGATAAGGCGCGATAAATCAAGCCATTACCAATGTTAAGAAAATGAAAAATAAATCGAACGCAAATGTTGATTGGCTCTCTTGCGTAATTTATTTTTAACGTGTAGCGTGTGAAAAAACGAACGCACTATAGATAATGTAAAACATCACAGGGTTTTGAAATCGCCGCCTCATCACGTATTGAAACGTAATGGACGTGAAACACGAGGAACGTTAAATAAAGGGCGAGCATCGTGATGTATAGGCACATCGCCAGTGCGACCAGTAGCTTGATCAAAAGATGGCCTAATCAAGAGATGGAATGATAATGAGGTGTTTATGACTCGCTCAGCAATGCCTATGGTTGGAGTGAGCGGCTGCACAAGCCAGCTTGGGTTGCATCCTTTCCACATCGCGGGAGACAAATACCTGAGAGGGGTGTCAGACGGAGCCAATTGCTGTCCTTTAATTATCCCAGCGTTGGGTGATGCGCTGCCTATGGGCGCACTGTTGTCTTCACTCGATGGCATTCTTTTCACGGGATCGCCGTCCAACATTCAACCCCATCACTATTCAGGTACTCCCAGCGAACCGGGCACGCAACACGACCCAGATCGCGATGCCACCACACTTCCTATGATGAAACTCGCCTTAGAGGTGGGCGTGCCTTTTCTCGCTATATGCCGAGGCTTTCAGGAAATGAACGTGGTGATGGGTGGAACGCTCCACCAGAAATTGCACGACGTGGGTGACTTCATTGAACACCGCGAAGACAAAACCGCGCCGGTTGATATTCAATACGGCCTCTCTCACACCGTAAACATTGAACCCGGGGGCCTCCTCTGCGAGGCGTGGGGTCGCACTTCTGCTGACGTTAATTCTGTTCATACGCAAGGTATAGACAGGTTGGGTGAAGGATTGCGACCTGAAGCGACAGCCCCTGATGGCTTGATAGAAGCCATGTCTGTTATCAATGCGAAACAATTTGCTTTAGGTGTGCAATGGCATCCTGAGTGGAAGGTCACAAAAAATCCCTTTTATTCAGCTATCTTCGAAGTATTCGGAAATGCCTGCAGACAGCGAGCGAAGGAACGTGAGAAAGCCAATGAATAAATTAAAGAAGTGGTTAAAAGACAATGAAATCACAGAAGTAGAGTGCGTGGTCGGCGACTTGTCTGGGATTGCACGCGGCAAAATCGCCCCTGTCGATAAATTCATCAGTGAAGGCGAAATGCGCCTGCCTGAGAGTGTATTGCTTCAAACTGTGACCGGTGATTATGTCGATGACGACATTTATTACGCACTGTTAGATGAAGCGGATATTGACTTCATTTGTAAGCCTGACGAAGACGCGGTCTACCTCTTGCCGTGGACCGTAGAAAAAACCGCGCAAATCATTCATGACACCTTCGATAAGATGGGAAACCCCATCGATCTGACGCCTCGCAATGTGCTTAAAAAAGTTCTTAAGCTCTATGAAGAGCAAAACTGGCAACCCGTTGTAGCACCAGAAATGGAGTTTTACCTCACCGCGCGAAGTGCCGATCCAGATTTACCACTTGAGCCGCCGATTGGTCGTTCAGGCCGTGTTGAGACAGGCCGTCAGTCGTTTTCCATTGATGCTGCCAACGAATTCGATCCCCTGTTTGAAGACATGTACGACTGGTGTGAAACCCAAGGGTTGTCGATTGACACCTTGATACATGAAGAAGGTGTCGCGCAGATGGAAATCAATTTCCGTCATGGCGATCCATTGGTGCTTGCCGACCAAGTCTTTGTGTTCAAACGCACGCTTCGAGAAGCCGCACTCAAACACAACGTGGTTGCTACCTTCATGTCCAAGCCAATCACGGATGAGCCGGGCAGTGCAATGCACTTGCACCAGAGTATTCTGGATACCAAAACAGGTAAGAACATCTTCACCAGTGAAGATGGCACCAGCTCATCACTTTTCTACGGTCACATCGCTGGCCTACAGCAATACATTCCTCAAATGCTGCCGTTATTCGCGCCCAACGTGAATTCCTTCCGCCGTTTCTTGCCTGATACGTCAGCGCCAGTGAATGTGGAGTGGGGGGAAGAAAATCGCACCTGTGGTTTGCGTGTACCGAGTTGTTCACCACAAAACCGTCGTGTTGAAAACCGTCTGCCGGGCGCGGATGCCAACAGTTATTTGGCGATCGCGGCGAGTTTGTTGTGTGGCTACATCGGCATGATGAAAGAATTAAAACCAACGTCACCCGCACAAGGGCGCAATTATGAAATCCGTAGCCCTGTGTTGCCTTACACCCTAGAGAGTGCGCTCGAATCGATGGAAGCGTGTGATGAAGTGGCAGAGTATCTCGGTGATGCGTTCGCGAAAGCCTACATCGCGGTGAAACGCAAGGAACAAGAGAACTTCAAGCGCGTGATCAGTTCATGGGAGCGCGAGTTCTTGCTGCTAACGGTCTAGCTGTGATCGGTTTACGGGCATAAAACCCAAGCAAGAAATCAATAAATGCAATTTACATAGAAAGAAACCAGCGAGAAAAGAACAATGAAGAAAAGGTGGCAACCTGCATGACGTAGCGCGGGTTGCCGATGACAAACCAACATGGATGTGGAGGTCACATGACACACGCCGTGCAAAACCAAGATACACAAACCTTACAAGCACTAGACAATGCACATTACCTTCACCCTTTCAGTGATCACAAGTCGCTGCGAGAGAAGGGCGCAAGAATGATTGTGCGTGCGGAAGGGGTGTATATTTGGGACAGCGACGGTAACCGCATCCTGGATGGAATGGCTGGCCTTTGGTGCACCAATATTGGCTATGGCGAGAAACGTCTGGCCGACGCTGCGCAACGTCAAATGCAGGAACTGCCTTACTACAACAGCTTCTTCCAATGTGCTCACCCTCCTGTGGTTGAGCTTGCCAAAGAGATAGCCGATCTCGCGCCGGACCACATGAATCAGGTGTTCTTTACCGGTTCTGGTTCGGAATCAAACGACACTGTACTTCGTATGGTGCGTCATTACTGGACACTCAAAGGCCAACCGGAAAAATTTACCATTATCGGCCGCCACAATGGCTATCACGGCTCTACCGTTGCCGGTGCGAGCCTCGGTGGCATGAAAGCCATGCACAAACAAGGTGGCTTGCCGATTCCTGGCATTCACCATATTCCTCAACCTTATTGGTTTGGGGAAGGTGGGGACCTCACCCCAGAAGCGTTTGGTATTCAAGCAGCGCAAGAACTCGAAAAAGCCATTCTTGAACTCGGCGAAGACAAGGTTGCCGCCTTTATTGCTGAACCCTTTCAAGGGGCGGGTGGCGTGATTATTCCCCCTTCTACTTATTGGCCTGAAATCGGCCGTATCCTCGAGAAATACGACATTTTGATGATCGCTGACGAAGTGATCTGTGGCTTTGGCCGAACGGGTGAGTGGTTCGGCAGTCAACATTTCGGTATCCATCCTGACTTTATGTCCATCGCGAAAGGCATGACCTCGGGATACATCCCTATGGGCGGCGTGATTGTGAGCGACCGCGTGGCGAACACCTTTGAAGAAAAGGGCGGTGATTTCAACCACGGGTACACCTATTCAGGGCACCCCGTTTCTGCGGCCGTGGCGCTCGAAAATCTGCGAGTGATGAAAGAAAAGAATTTGGTTCAGTATGTCAAAGAAGACATTGGGCCTTACCTGCAAAGCAAATGGCAAACACTGGCTGATCATCCTCTGGTGGGAGAAGCACGAGGTGTTGGACTTGTCGCGGCCATTGAATTGGTGAAAGACAAAGCAACACGTGGACGATTCGATGAATCTGTCGGTATTGGTGAAATTTGTCGCGACCTGAGTGTCGAGAACGGCCTTGTTATGCGGGCTTGCGGCGACACCATGATCATCAGCCCACCGCTTGTCATCTCACATTCGGAAGTGGATGAACTTGTTGAAAAAGCGAGCTTGGCCTTGGATCTCACCTTCGAGCATCTTAAACGCCTCGACGCGGTGTAGCGTTAATGTAAGGGACATCGACAGGACACGATATCATGCGCATATTTCGGTGTGCGCACACCATCACGCCAGATTGGATAGATCTGGTTGGGAGACAGGGATGTGATAGCGCGCTCTATCTCCGATACGGAAAGGACCCAAAGGAGAGAACATGAAAATGGCAATCCGAAATAAGACCACCGCAGCTGCCCTTGCGGGGCTGTTGGCGTCATCTGGACTGATGATGTCCACCAGCGTTCATGCGGAAGAAATCCTACGTATATACAACTGGAGCGATTACATCGCCGAAGACACCATAGAGAACTTTGAAAAAGAAACCGGCATTAAAGTGACCTATGACGTGTACGACAGTAATGACGTACTCGAAGCCAAATTATTATCAGGAAACTCTGGTTATGACTTGGTGGTGCCTTCCAGTAATTTCCTCGCCAAACAAATCCAAGCTGGCGCGTTTCAAAAGCTAGATAAAACGCTTCTGACCAACAACGGCAACCTTGACCCCGCCATGATGAAACGTCTCGAAATGGCCGATCCGGGTAACCAATATGCGATTCCTTACCTTTGGGGAACTAATGGCATTGGCTACAACGTAGAGAAAGTGAAAGCTGCGTTGGGTGGGCCGTTACCTGAGAACAAACTTGATCTGCTACTTGACCCGCAATACGCCGCCAAGTTGAAGAGTTGTGGGATTGCCGTGGTCGATTCAGCTGACGAAGTCATGCCACAAGTGCTGCAATATTTGGGTAAAGATCCCAATTCAACCAACAAGAAAGATTACAAAGCCGTGGGCGAAGCGCTCGCTAAAATCCGCCCGTATGTTACGTATTTCCACTCTTCTCGCTACATCACAGACTTGGCGAATGGTGATATCTGCTTAGCGTATGGCTTCTCAGGCGATATTTTCCAAGCCGCAGACCGTGCGGATGAAGCAGGGAATGGTCAAGTCGTCGATTACGCCATTCCAAGTGAAGGTGCACAGCTTTGGTTCGACATGATGGCAATCCCCGCCGATGCGAAGAATGCCAAAAATGCACTGGCTTTCATGAACTACTTGCTGCGTCCTGAAGTGATTGCTCCGATCACCGATTACGTGGTGTATGCGAACCCGAACCCCGCCTCCAATGATCTGATTGAAAAAGAGATCTTGGAGAACCCATCGATTTACCCAACACCAGAAGTGATGGATCGTTTGTTCATTTCTGAAGTCCTCCCTCTGAAAATCAATCGCGTGCGAACGCGCATTTGGACCCGCATGAAAACGGGGCAATAGCGACGCCTTGTCGCAGGCTTTACGCCGCGCTTATCAGTAGATCTAGCGCGGCGTGTTTCCATACCAGTTGTGTCGCTCGAAGGAGAGCCACTTAGTGAAATGAGCTGCCGAGGCATGTCGAATGTTAGGTGGTTGTCCTTCCAGAGCAATAACGGCGACTGCAGCAGTAAGTAGGAGGTCTCATGACGACCAGTAATCCGCAACCCAGTAATTTACAAGACGGCGCGGAGCAGGGCGCGGCGAAACAAGAACCGCTGTTGAAAATCGATCGCGTCAGCAAGCTATTTGGCGATGTACGAGCCGTTGATGATGTGTCATTGACCATTGACCGAGGCGAGATATTCTCGTTGCTTGGCGGATCTGGGTCGGGGAAATCGACCTTGCTACGTATGTTGGCGGGGTTCGAAAAACCGTCGAGCGGGCGCATTTTTCTTGATGGCGAAGACATCACCGATATCCCTCCCTATGATCGACCGATCAACATGATGTTTCAGTCGTATGCCTTATTTCCGCACATGACCGTCGCGCAGAACATTGCCTTTGGTTTGAAGCAAGACAAGATGAAGAAAGACGAGATCAACGCTAACGTCGAAGAAATGCTTCGTCTTGTTCGGATGGAAGCCTTTGCCAACCGGAAACCGCATCAACTGTCAGGTGGTCAGCGTCAGCGTGTGGCGTTGGCGCGTTCACTCGCCAAACGGCCGAAGCTATTGTTGCTCGATGAGCCAATGGGGGCATTGGATAAAAAACTGCGGACGCAAATGCAATTAGAAGTGGTCGAGATCCTTGAACGCGTTGGCGTGACCTGCGTGATGGTGACGCACGACCAAGAAGAAGCCATGACCATGGCAGGGCGGATATCCATCATGCATGAAGGATGGATAGCTCAAACAGGTACGCCGACAGACATCTACGAAAGCCCGAACAGCCGAATGATTGCTGAGTTTATTGGCTCAGTGAACTTATTCGAAGGGGAAATCGTTACCGACGAAGCGGACCATTGCATCATTGAGTCACAAGAAACGCCGCAGCCAATGTTTGTTGGCTATGGTGTTGCTACCAATCTTGAAGACAAAAAGGTGTGGTTGGCGGTGAGACCAGAAAAAGCCTTAATCGGGCGTGACCAACCTGACGATCAATACAATTGGGCGAAAGGCATTGTTCACGATATCGCGTATTTGGGCGGCACCTCTGTGTACTACGTGAAACTGCCAACCGATAAAATTGTCATGTGCAGTATGGCCAATGTGACACGTCGTCAAGACAGACCCACATGGGACGATGAAGTCTTCATTAGTTGGGAGGCCACCAGTGGTGTGGTGTTGCGCGTATGACAAACTCAACTTCCCCAATGCAAAACGGCACAAAAACGGTAGCCCCGCACAAATCACGCGTCCTTTTTCCGAAGGGCCGTCATTTCACTATGGGCTTCCCGTTCTTTTGGCTACTGTTGTTCTTTGCGCTGCCGTTTGCCATCGTGTTGAAAATCAGTTTCTCGACCGCAGCCATTGCCATTCCGCCTTATGAAGCCATCGCACAATACGCCGATGAAGTGCTCGAAATTGCCATCAACCTTGAAAACTACATCCGTATTCTTGATGACGATTTGTATTACCTCGCGTACCTCAGTTCCCTCAAAATTGCATTCTTCTCGACGTTAGGTTGTTTGCTGTTGGGCTACCCCATGGCGTATGCCATCGCCCGTGCTCCTGCTCGTATGCAAACCTTGCTGCTCTTGCTGATCATGTTGCCATCGTGGACGTCATTTCTGATCCGTGTTTACGCATGGATGGGGCTGCTGAGTAACACGGGCATCATCAACAGTTCGCTGATCTGGCTGGGTGTCATCACAGATCCCATTCAGATCCTTAACACCAATGTCGCGGTGTATATCGGCATTGTTTATACCTATTTACCGTTTATGGTGCTGCCGCTGTACGCCAATTTGGTGAAGCTGGATGGGAGCTTGTTGGAAGCAGCCTCCGATCTCGGCTCACGTAACTTCAATACCTTCTGGACGGTGACTTTACCGCTGTCGAAAGGCGGCATCATTGCGGGTTCCATGTTGGTGTTTATCCCGGTTGTGGGTGAGTTCGTGATCCCTGAACTGCTAGGCGGTCCTGAAACCTTGATGATAGGGAAGGTGCTGTGGCAGGAATTCTTTAATAACCGAGATTGGCCTGTCGCATCGGCCTTGGCGATCGTGATGCTGTTGTTATTGATCATTCCGATCACCTTGTTCCATCACTATCAATCCAAAGACATGGAGGCTGACCGATGAAACGTTGGCAATTTTCTACCGTGATGCTCTGGGTCGGGTTGGTGTTCCTCTATCTGCCCATGCTTATCTTGGTGATTTACTCTTTCAATGCGTCAAAGCTTGTGACTGTGTGGGGGGGATTCTCACCTAAGTGGTATGCAGAACTTTTTAAAGATGAACAGATTCTGCAAGCCGTTTGGACAAGCCTTCGTATCGCGTTTTATAGCTCAACCATGGCCGTCATCATTGGCACATTGGCAGCGTTCGTCATGACACGATTTAGACGCTCATGGGGACGCTTAAGCCTATCAAATATGATCACTGCACCTTTGGTGATGCCAGATGTGATCATCGGTTTGTCGCTGTTGCTTTTGTTCGTGCAAATGGGCGAGTTGTTCGGCTGGCCAGCAGAGCGCGGCATGACGACGGTGTGGATTGCACACTCTACATTTTGTGCGGCTTATGTGGCTGTGGTGGTGTCATCGCGGTTGCGGGAACTCGATTTTTCCATTGAAGAAGCCGGTATGGATTTAGGTGCCACGCCGCTGAAGGTCTTCTTTGTGATCACCGTGCCCATGATAGCGCCTGCGCTGGTGGCGGGGTGGTTGCTGAGCTTTAGCTTGTCGCTCGATGATTTGGTGATCGCAAGCTTTGTTTCTGGCCCCGGTTCAACGACCTTGCCAATGGTGGTGTTCTCGTCTGTCAGGCTTGGCGTGTCGCCGAAAATCAATGCACTCGCGACCCTGATTATTCTGGCCGTTTCTTTGTTCGCGTTTCTTTCTTGGTACGTGGCGCGTCGCGCCGAGCGGAAATCCTTGGAAGACATGAAACGGATGAATGAAGACCTGCCAGCGTCATAACCAGAACCTGATAATTTTGTTCAGGACTCAGGACTCAGGACTCAGGACTCAGGACCCAAAGACGTTAGATCTGAAACCGTAATTAACCGTTAAGCGTTTTTTCATGTAGGGAAGATAACATCATGCTGGAACAAACACGTTCGAGTGAACACGATGCAGGCGCTGCAGCGTCTGGGATCGTTGATGCAGCCGTAGAGCATGCGCCTTCGTATTACGCGGCGTCTGCCAACCCTTCTCCGGTTCGCGATTCGTTAACCGCAGACATCGAAACGGATGTCTGCATTATCGGCGCAGGCTACACGGGCTTGTCGTCGGCCTTGCATCTGCTTGAAGCGGGGTTTCGTGTCACCGTGCTTGAAGCCGCACGTGTCGGATGGGGCGCGTCGGGGCGAAATGGCGGACAGATCGTTAACAGCTATAGCCGCGACATTGATGTCATCGAGAAAACCGTCGGCAAAAAAAATGCGGCCTTGTTCGGTGACATGGCCTTTGAAGGCGGGCGTATTATCCGTGAACGCGTTGAAAAGTATGGCATTCGCTGCGACCTCAAAAACGGAGGCGTTTTTGCCGCCTTAAACGACAAACAGCTTAAAGACATTCAGCACCAAAAAGCGCTGTGGGAGCGTTATGGAAATGACCAACTTGAAATGCTCTCTCAATCTGACATGCGCAATGTGGTGGATACCGACCAGTACGTGGGTGGTTTACTCGACAAAAGTGGCGGTCATATTCATCCGTTAAACCTCGCCTTAGGGGAAGCGGCAGCCGTTGAAAGCCTTGGCGGTAAAATCTACGAAGACTCGGCGGTTGTGCGCGTTGAACGCGGCGAACCGGTCAAAGTGTTCACCGAGCATGGGTCGGTAACGGCGTCGTTTTTGATCGTGGCGGGGAATGCGTACCTTGGTGGGCTAGTGCCCGAACTGAAAGCCAAGTCTATGCCTTGTGGGACACAAGTGATCACCACAGAGCCGTTATCTGATGAGCTGGCAGCGTCCATTTTGCCGCAAGATTACTGCGTAGAAGATTGTAATTACCTGCTCGATTATTACCGTTTATCCGGCGATAAGCGTCTGATTTACGGCGGCGGTGTGGTGTACGGCGCACGCGACCCTTCAGACATTAACGCCATCATTCGCCCCAAAATGCTCAAGACCTTTCCTCAGCTGGAAAACGTGAAAATCGATTATAGCTGGACGGGCAACTTCTTAATGACCTTGTCACGCTTGCCGCAAGTCGGGCGCATTGGCAACAATATCTACTATTCCCAAGGCTGTAGCGGCCATGGCGTCACCTACACGCACCTTGCTGGGCGTCTAATGTCAGAAGTGTTGAAAGGGCAAGCCGAGCGCTTTGATGCGTTTGCCTCTCTACCACATTTGCCGTTCCCTGGTGGGCACATGCTGCGCGTACCGTTTTCAATGTTAGGGGCGTGGTATTACACGGTGCGGGATAAGTTTGGTATTTGAAGCCGAACGTTATGCATTGTTTTACTCATCGCCTCCACAACCAAGCTGCTGGAGGCGATGCGTTCAGTGATTTGAATGCGGAGTGATTGACGGCAAAAGCCATCAGAAGTTTGCAGGGGTTGTCGCGCTGAAAATGCGACAGGTTTCCTCAAAAGGATTGGCGAAACGGTGCGGTCGGTTACTGTCGAAGTAATAGCTGTCGCCGGCTTCAAGCACAAAAACGTCATCACCAACCGTCAGTTCAAGGCGACCTTCGATCACAATGCCAGATTCTTCACCGTCATGCTGAAGCATGTCATCACCTGAGTTGGTGTTGGGCGGATAGATTTCGGATAGCACGGATAATGCGCGGTTGGGAAAGGCTTTACCGACGACTTTCATTGAAACGTCGTCAGAGCCGATTTCAAGAAGGTCTTCTTGGCGATAAACAACAGGCGCGGTGTCTGCCTCCGCGATATCGGCAGAAAAGAATTCCACCAGTGACATAGGAATGCCGGAGAGCACCTTTTTGAGGGAGCTTACTGAAGGGCTGACGCTGTTTTTCTCAATCATTGAGATGGTGCTGTTGGTGACGCCCGCGCGTTTTGCGAGTTCGCGTTGGGACAAGCCACGGCTCTTTCTTATTGCTTTAAGGTTGGCACCGATATCCAATGTCAGCGTCTCCTTTTTTGTTCCTAAAAGTGGTTGAGCACGCCCGAATCCCGAGATACTCACAGATAACTGTAATAGATTTTGAACATGAGATCCTACTGACTCACGGTGGGTAATCAAGTGTTTTGTGAGCAACCAATAAGAATTGAGACCAAACGCGACAACGAAAACCAATGAATGCGTTAGTCTTTGTTAATTATATTTTACATTGAGGATGCCGCCATGCGCACCGCGACAACGAACCTGCCGCACACGTCGTCTTACTACGCAGCGACAGCAAAATACCCGCAACGTTATCCGCAATTATCAGAATCCATTTCTGCCGATGTGTGCATCGTGGGCGGCGGGTTCAGTGGCGTGAACAGCGCGATTGAATTGGCGCAGCGTGGGTATTCCGTGGTGTTACTTGAATCGAACAAGGTGGGCTGGGGCGCATCGGGTCGAAATGGCGGGGAGTTGATTCGTGGCATCGGCCACGGCATCGAGCAGTTCACCAACCAAATTGGTCGCGAAGGCGTAGACGCCATCAACCAAATGGGTGTAGAGGCAGTGCAGATCGTCAAAGATCGCGTGGGTGAATTCAATATCGACTGCGATCTGGCGATGGGCTATTGCGATCTCGCATTAAAACCTAGCCACATTAAAGAGCTACAAGAAGACTTCGATGCGTTAACAGCATCGGGCTATCCTCATGACATTAAAATGTTGAGCAAAGCCGACCTGCCCGATGTGATTGGCTCAGATCGCTACACAGGCGGTATGCTCGATATGGGAAGTGGTCACTTACACCCACTGAATTTAGTGGCGGGCGAAGCGGTCGCAGCCGCATCATTGGGCGTGCAGATCTTTGAAGACAGTGCCGCCGTGAGCATCACGAAAGGCGATAAGCCTGTGGTGAAAACCGAAAAAGGACAAGTGACCTGCCGTTATCTATTACTGGCGGGCAATGCGTATATTGGCCATAAACTTGAACCCTATATTGGTGGGAAGGTGTTGCCTGCGGGAAGCTATATCATTGCCACAGAGCCTTTGACCGACGAACAAGTTCGCCAGACCATTCCTCAAAATATGGCGTTTGCGGATTTAAGCATTGCGTTGGATTACTACCACCTCTCGGGCGATAACCGTCTCTTATTTGGCGGACTATGTACCTATTCCGGCAAAGACCCGAAAGACATCACTGGCGCATTGTTGCCGAATTTAGAGCTTGTCTTCCCTGCACTAAAAGGCATTAACATCGACTTTGAGTGGGGGGGAATGATCGGTATCGGCGCAAACAGATTACCTCAAATTGGCACCCTGCCAGATTCCCCGAATATCTTTTACGCGCAGGCTTACTCTGGGCATGGCGTGAACGCGACACACATGGCGGGCAAAGTGATTGCAGAAGCCATATCGGGCACTGCGGAACGCTTTGATGTGTTTGCGCGGGTGAAGCACATGACGTTTCCGGGTGGGCCGTTGTTGCGTTCACCGTTACTCGCCATTGGCATGACGTACCATCGAATCAAAGAAGTGCTTCAGTAACTCATTATGATGCGCCGCGCTTGATTTCTTTGAACAATAAATTCAGTGACTTAACGTCTCATAAATAAGTTTGTGAGGCGTTGTCATACTTTTCTCGTTTTCCGGTCTCTTATTAGGTCTGTAATACTTTTCGAAAGGCCTTCAGGAAAGGTGTCATTGTAAGACATGGGTTTAATCAGGAGAGAATAATGGCTGGAAAACGCAATAAAGTGACCTTCACAAGCGGCGGGTTAGAGCTTGCTGGCTTGCTGGAAACGCCAGAACAAAACGTGCGGGGCTATGCGCTATTCGCCCACTGCTTTACCTGTGGTAAAGATGTGGCGGCGGCATCGCGCATTTCACGCGCATTGGTGAACATTGGTTTTGCTGTCTTTCGATTTGATTTCACTGGCCTTGGCGGCAGTGACGGTGACTTTGAAAATACCAACTTTTCATCGAATGTTGACGACCTTGTGGCGGCGGCTGATTTCTTGCGTGACAACTATGAAGCTCCTCTTCTTCTTATTGGACACAGCCTTGGTGGTCGCGCGGTATTGTCAGCGGCGCATCGTATTCCTGAAGTGTCAGCGGTCGCCACAGTGGGCGCGCCTGCAGATGCAGAACACGTGTCGAAGCAATTCGCGGCACACGTTGAGAATATTGATGCAGAAGGGCAGGCGGAAGTGAGCCTTGCAGGTCGTCCGTTTACCATCAAAAAACAATTCCTTGATGATATTCGCGCCGAGAACGATGACATCGAAAACTTGCGTGTTCCTCTGTTAGTCATGCATTCGCCTATTGATAGCATTGTGCTGATTAAAGAAGCAGAGAAAATCTATACCCGTGCCAAACACCCGAAAAGCTTCGTCACCTTGGACACGGCTGATCACCTGCTCTCCAACAAAGACGATGCACAATACGTGGCTGAACTGATTGCTGCGTGGTCGCAACGCTACATCGACAAAGCCTCGCCCATCAAAGAAGCAGAAGCAGGTGTCACACGGGGCGAAGTGCTGGTGAGTGAACACAACAAAGCCTTTACGCGCACTATCCAGACGGATCATCACCAATGGTTTGCCGACGAGCCCGTTGATTTTGGTGGCGACAACCTTGGCCCCGACCCTTACGAACATGTGCTGGCAGGGTTAGGTGCCTGCACATCCATGACCATTCGCATGTATGCCAATCGCAAGAAACTCCCATTGGACGATGTGAAAGTCACACTGTCTCATAGCCGCCAACACGGCGCGGATTGCGAGCACTGTGACGAAGAACATTCGAAAGTCGAAGTCCTCGCGCGCACCATCGAGCTGGTGGGTGATTTGACGGACGAACAGCGCCAGCGCTTGCTGGAAATCGCGGATAAGTGTCCGGTGCATAAGACGCTGGAAAGTAAGATCGTGATTACGACGGCGTTGGCGGAGTAGGGGAAGAGCGGGAAGAGCGGGAAGAGCAGGAAGAGCAG
>NZ_MDAG01000035.1:368942-369079 GCF_002876705.1 Enterovibrio norvegicus
AGAGCAGGAAGAGCAGGAAGCGCCAGATGGCGAGTTGCGAGTGTCGAGAAAGAGCAGATTAGAGCAAGAGCTGAAAATTAGAACTTGACGGTTATTGTTCGTAACACACACTGAGAGTCGTACCTCGTACCTCGTAC
>NZ_MDAG01000036.1:0-1178 GCF_002876705.1 Enterovibrio norvegicus
GACTTCTATGTCGACTCCAGCTTCTACAGCGGCGTAATGCGCTTAAGCAATATCGAGCTCACGCCCCTGTCTGGTGCTGGCTTTACCGCCGACGCCGACAATGACGGTGTGAATAACGATGTCGATTTGGACTCCGACAACGACACCATCCCTGACGTGATCGAAGCTGGCCTCGCTGATACAGATGGCAGCCTGACGGTTGATAGCATTGACCTGCAAGCCAGCGTTGACCCTGCCCCAGATTCCGACGGCGACGGCATTCCAGACTATCTTGATTTGGAAAGCCAAAACGCCCTGAACGACGGCACCGCTTTCGACATGCACGGTTATGACTTTGCAGCATTCGACAGCAACAACGACGGCATGCTCGATGGCAATGATGAGTTGGGCGGTAACGATCTGAACGGCAACGGTGTCGATGATCGTGCGGAAGATGCCGACGGTGATGGTTTGTCTAATCCTAACGATGAGGACGACGATAACGACGGTACGCTCGATATCTATGATGCCTTCCCGTTCGATCCTTCAGAGGATACTGACACAGACGGTGACGGCGTCGGTGATAACGGCGATGCCTTCCCAACGGATGCCACAGAGACCAAAGACACTGATGGCGATGGCGTGGGCGACAATGCCGATGCGTTCCCTGACGATGCCACTGAAACCACAGACACCGATGGTGACGGTGTGGGCGACAATGCCGATGCCTTCCCAACAGATGCCTCTGAAACCGCGGATTCCGATGGCGACGGTGTGGGCGATAACAGCGACATTGACCGCGATAACGATGGCTTGTCAGACGAGCTAGAACTTCGCACCAGTGCTGACATTGTTGATTGGCCCGTGCAAACGGGCAATTCAAACTTCACTGACGGTGTACTCTCCGCCAACGGCGGTTCTTGGTCTTACCAAGCTAACTCTGCACGTTTCTCTACTTATGGATTTGATGACAGCTACCGTCTCAATTTCACCGTCGATGCCCTCGGCAGCAACAACATGGTTGGGTTAGGCAACACTGAAAGCTCTGCCAGTTATCGAGACATCGATTACGCGTTTTATATCGTCAACACCACCCTGTATATCTACGAAAATGGTTCACACCGCGTCAACTTTGGCGCAGGCAGTGTGGCGGTCGGCGATATGCTGACGCTGGAAGTTGATAACGGCACCGTGCGTTA
>NZ_MDAG01000037.1:0-773 GCF_002876705.1 Enterovibrio norvegicus
GATAACGGCACCGTGCGTTACCTTCGCAATGGCGAGCAAATCAGAGAAGTCAGTTACAGCGGCGACACGCCAGACTTCTATGTCGATTCCAGCTTCTACAGCGGCGCAATGCGCTTAAGCAATATCGAACTCACGCCCCTGTCTGGTGCTGGCTTTACCGCCGATGCAGACAATGACGGCGTGAACAACGATGTGGATTTGGACTCCGACAACGACACCATCCCTGACGTGATCGAAGCCGGCCTCGCTGATGCAGATGGTAGCCTGACTGTTGATAGCATTGACCTGCAAGCCAGCGTCGACCCTGCCCCAGATTCTGACGGCGATGGCATTCCAGATTACTTGGATTTAGAAAGTCAGAATGCTGAAAATGACGGCACCGCCTTCGACATGCACGGTTACCACTTCGCAGCCTTCGACACTAACGGTGACGGCATGCTTACCCTTCAAGATGGCGAAGGGGGCGGTGATGTGAATGGTAACGGGGTTGACGATCGTGCCGAAGACTCGGACGGTGATGGTATCTCCAACCCGAACGATGAAGACGATGACAACGACGGCACCCTCGATATCTATGATGCCTTCCCATTTGATCCAAACGAAGACACGGACACCGATGGTGATGGCGTCGGTGATAACGGCGATGCCTTCCCTACGGATGCCACGGAAACGACTGACACTGATGGGGACGGCGTGGGCGATAATGCCGATGCGTTCCCAACAGACGCCTCTGAAACCACCGACACCGATGGTGACGGTGTGGGCGACAATGC
>NZ_MDAG01000038.1:0-535 GCF_002876705.1 Enterovibrio norvegicus
GAGTCGACATAGAAGTCTGGTGTGTCGCCGCTGTAACTGACTTCTCTGATTTGCTCGCCATTGCGAAGGTAACGCACGGTGCCGTTATCAACTTCCAGCGTGAGCACATCGCCGACCGCCACACTGCCTGCGCCAAAGTTGGCGCGGTGTGAACCATTTTCGTAGATATACAGGGTGGTATTGACGATGTAGAAGGCATAATCAATATCAGTGTAACGTGCTGTGGTTTCGGTGTTACCGAGACCAACCATGTTGTTGCTGCCGAGGGCATCGACGGTGAAATTGAGACGGTAGCTGTCATCAAATCCATAAGTAGAGAAACGTGCAGAGTTAGCTTGATAGCCCCACGAGCCACCGTTGGCGGAGAGCACACCGTCAGTGAAGCTGGAATTGCCGGTTTGCACCGGCCAATCAACAATGTCAGCACTGGTACGAAGCTCTAACTCATCAGATAAACCATCGTTATCACGGTCGATGTCGCTGTTATCACCCACACCGTCGCCATCGGAATCCGCGGTTTCAGAGGCATCTGTTG
>NZ_MDAG01000039.1:0-707 GCF_002876705.1 Enterovibrio norvegicus
TAACGCACGGTGCCGTTATCGACTTCCAGCGTCAGGACGTCGCCGACCGCCACACTGTTACTGCCGAAGTTTCCTCTATAGGTGCCGCTTTCGTAGATGTAGAGCGTGGTGTTAACGACGTAGAAGGCGTATTCGATATCGCGGTATGCCGCACCTGTTTCTACTGTGCCTAACCCAAACATGTTGTTGCTGCCGAGCGCATCCACCGTGAAGTTCAAGCGATAGCCGTCACTGAACCCGTAATTCGAGAAGAGGGCAGAATTGGCTTGATAGCCCCAAGAACCGCCGTTGGCATATAGCACACCGTCAGTGAAGCTGGAATTGCCCGTTTGCACCGGCCAATCCACAATGTCAGCACTGGTGCGAAGCTCTAACTCATCGGATAAACCATCGTTATCGCGGTCGATGTCGCTGTTATCACCCACGCCGTCGCCATCTGAATCCGACGTTTCAGTGGCATCGTCAGGGAAGGCATCGGCATTGTCGCCGACACCGTCACCATCGGTGTCTGTGGTTTCAGAGGCGTCTGTTGGGAACGCATCGGCATTATCGCCCACGCCATCGCCATCAGTGTCAGTCGTTTCCGTGGCATCCGTAGGGAAGGCATCGCCGTTATCACCCACGCCGTCACCATCGGTGTCCGTGTCTTCGTTAGGATCGAACGGGAAGGCATCGTAGATATCGAGCGTGCCGTCGTTGTCATCGTC
>NZ_MDAG01000040.1:0-7101 GCF_002876705.1 Enterovibrio norvegicus
GAACACTATGATTACCCAGGGCGCTTCAAAAGCGATGCGGCGGGTAAGCCCTTTACCCAATACCGACTCGAGCACTTGCGCAGTGATGCGTTAACGGCGACCGCGTCCAGCACCATCATGCAGGTAGATGCGGGGATGGTGTTTGACCTTGACGGTCACCCGGATGACACGACCAATCGGGATTGGATTGTGGTGACCATGTACAGTGAAGGCACGCAGCCTCAAGCACTGGAAGAGCATGGCGGCGAAGGCATGACGTCCTTCCACAATACGTTTTCAGTGATTCCAGGCCATCGCCCTTGGCGTCCCATTCCGGAAGCCAAACCTTGTGTGCATGGCCCTCAAATCGCGATTGTGACGGGCCCTGCGGGGGAAGAAATCTTCTGTGATGAACACGGGCGCGTAAAAGTGCAGTTCCCATGGGACCGTTACGGCAACAGTGATGACGCATCGAGTTGTTGGGTGCGTGTATCCCAAGGCTGGGCGGGCGGCCAATACGGCATGATGGCGATACCGCGCATCGGCCATGAAGTGATTGTCTCCTTCCTCGAAGGTGACCCAGACCAACCGATTATCACGGGTCGTACGTATCACGCGACCAATGTGCCGCCCTACCCGTTACCGGCCAACAAAACCCGCACAGTACTTCGAACCGAAACCCATCAGGGGGAAGGCTTCAATGAACTGCGTTTTGAGGATGAAGCGGGGCAAGAAGAAATCTATGTTCATGCTCAAAAGGACATGAACTTGCTGGTCGAGAATGACCGCAAAGACAACATCAAACACGACTTGCATCTGGATGTGGAGAACGAGCGGTTTTCGCACATCAAGGTGGATGACCACCTGACAGTGGATGGGCAGAGCAAAGAGCACATCAAAGGTGACAAAACCATCGTCACTGACAGCTCCCTGCACATCAAAGCCGGCGACAGTTTCCTGAATGAAGCGGGATCGGAAATTCACCTCAAAAGCGGTCACAAAAACATTCTAGAAGCCTATACCGAAGTCACACTCAAAGTCGGCGGCAACTTCGTGAAGATCGACCCCGCAGGCGTTCACATCGTCGGCTCCGTGATCAATATCAACTCAGGCGGAAGCGCTGGTTCGGGTTCTGGGTTTGGTGGGGCAATGCCGATGTTGCCGGGTGGGGTAACTGCGCCGAAAGCGCCGGATGAAGCAGAGAAAATACTTTTTAGCGCGACTCAATATGCTACCGACCCAAAACTTATCTCATCCGATGCTTTCACATATCTATCCATATCCGACCGCCCAATGGCAAAAATGTGCCAGAAAAGACCTGACGGTAGTTGCCCTCGTTCAGATTGTCCTTGTTTAGGGAGAAGCTAAATGGAAGTTTCACTAGAAAATTTCTTCCAAAATGGCGATCATAGTTATTGGATAGTGGCGGATCCTGTTCGAGTGCCTGATATCAGAACATTTTTATACCAACATGAACCAAAAGCCGATGTCATTACCTTGTTGAATGGTCCCGCTTTTGAACACTTAAATGAAGTATCTCCGATAGCCTCTCCGATTGAAGCTACGGTAGCACTCAAAGCACGTTTAATAGAAGACGGAGTATTTTCTTCGAGCTGTATCTTTCTAAAAGCAGAAACACAAATCGAGAACGATCTACTCTCCGACCACTTGCGCGCGTTGCTTACAGTCGTCGTTGAGGAATATCCCAGCTACTTTCGATACTACTCATCAACTTTTTGGCACATGCATTCAAGCGATATCAGTAAGAGAGATCTTGATAGCATTCTGGGTCCCTTCTCTTCCCTTGCTTGGTTTACATCAGGGTCATCCCTATTTTCCGTCATATTTCCAAAGCATGTTGATGCAGAAAATATCAAAAAGGCAACTTCTCCTATCCGCCTCCACTCAGCAGTCTTCAAGGAATTAGTTTAGCGATATGTCTGGTCAAACTGATAAATATTTAATTCAACAAGGTGACTGTTTAAGTCTTATCGCTCAAAAATTTGGTGTGAGCGAAGACGACCTCGTTAACCTTAATAGCGACCAGATTGAAAATGTCGATCTTATTTATGCAGGCGACACCATCAAGCTACCTGGTAACGAAGCCGCTCCTATCCCGGTGAAAACGGGTGAAAGAGTACCTCTTCCAGATCCTCCAGAAACCAATGCTTGTGGCGATGACCTTTGTGGCTCTAGCACCCCAGAGTTCGTGGACATTCTGTATGTTCCGTCTCACCCAGAAACGAAAGATGGCGAAAAAAGGTGGTATGCCGTTACCGATGTGGCTAAAGAGGCGATCAAAAAAGAAATGTCGTTACTCGCAGAAGCCATGGTTGCAAAAAATCGCGAAACATCACTCCAAAATTTAAACAATCTAGGAGTTCTCTCGAAATTTGAAGCTAAACCACATGAAGCATTTCTGACTGAGAAGGAAGGAAAAAGGCTTCGCCACCTTGAATGGCTTATCAGCACAATAAATTCAGGTGCTGCAAAGCTCTATGAACATGGAGGCCAAGACGGTTTCATTATTAGGGTTGCTGAGCAAGAAAATTTGGATCATAACAAGCTGCTGGCCCGCCATGTCTCATGGGAGAAATTTAAACAATTCTATTGGGATAGCCACCTTGGTGCTGTAGTTATCCGATATGTTCTAGAAGCCACGGATCTGATTGACGAAATCAGTGAAAAAGAAAAAGAAGCGCAACTCATGGAAAGAGCGAGACTGTCCTTTTTTCATGGTGTAGTTAAGCATCTCAACGAAAGCATTGAAGATTTAAAAGAAAAAGCGGTCAAAAACGCTAAGACTGTGACTTCTAAAGACGGCACTAAGTTTATTTGGGATAAAGAACGTAAATATTTTACAAGTGAAAAACAAGAAACTGTCACAGAACAAATTAAAAATCTCACCGATGCACGCAAATGGACTGAAGACGAAATTGCGCTAACACCTCATGAAAATGCGTTGTCCCAGCTAAAGCTTTTCTGGTTTAAACATGTACCTAATTCTAACGCTCACCTAGCGAAAAAGAGAAACTCACGTACACCTCCTAACGCAGCCTATGCCTACGGTGTCACCAAAGCACTGAGAGAACTAAACAGTCACGGCTATGTCATTAAAGAGCAGTGTCTTACCTTTGATGAGCTAGAAGGTTCACTACTCATCCATCAGGGCCCTAAGGCACTATCTGGCTCAGACAGCGCTTTCGGGAAATGGCGCGAAAATGACAACCTAATGTTTGGTGTCAAAGCAGCGGCACTTGATGAAAAAGGACTTAAAGAAGAAGCCGAATTGAGAAAGGCAATACTTCTTGAGCTTAGTATGTATACGACAAATGGAGAAATCGCCCAAGACAGTATCCAGCGGGCTTCTGACGATATAGCGTGGGCCTATTATCCTACAATAGCTCTTTTGCGAGTGATTGATGTTACCTTAGAAAAACACATGTCTGCGTTGGGTTCGATTCTGAATGGCAACCAAACTGTGCCCGGCATTTTCAATGAACTAATAACAATTAAAAAAATTGCCATCAACAGAGTTAATAAGCTCAAGAAAGTCGCCGAGAAAAGAGCTATTTCAGGTGATATTAAAAACATACTGTTACTCGACAATATGCCGAAGAGTCTTCATCTCATCTGGGATGAAAAACAATACGCACCAACAGAAATGAAAAGAGGCATATTTAAAAATGACGCTGGTGCTGCTGACCTTCAAGCCGTCGAGTGCAGTTTATTGTCTGATGGTGAAGTCAAATGGATACGCGGTCCAAGTTGGCTAATCCCTAAATCATCCGCTAACAAATCACATTTGGGGCATGTCAAGGACATCACTGAAAGTGCCACACTAGCAGATCCAACAGTGAGTAAGGACTCGCCTGGAACCACGTTGAAAGACGCACTAAAAGACATAGGTAAAGGCTTAATTGCAGCACCAGATGCAAAAAATGATTTCGTGACGAAACCTTTAAACTTAAGTGCACAAGTGAAGGATTTTGATAAGGCTTTTTGGGAAGACAGTTACCATTGGCAAGATGGTATTGGACCAAAGGGTAAATCGTCAGCATACATAGCCAACGCGCAAGCACAGTTTTTAAGGTTAACCGTCAGCCGCACTGGAGATTTAAACTTACCGGGTAGCGAGATTAACGGCCTAAGCACTAATATGTCTCTCACAGGAGATACGTCAGCCAAAGTTAAGCTAACACTTCTCAGTGGCGAGATATCATTTGCAACGTATCTTCCTAAAAAAGAGGGATATCATTTAAAAATCGCCTACGTAGCTCAACCTGATAAGAATAAAAAACCAGAAAGCAAAATGTACAATGCGGGGCATTTCAGACTCAAGCTTTCCACAAAAATTTATGGCGTTGCTGGGGCCAGTTGTATGCTCTCCGGCAACCTCGCTTTCGGTCCTTCGGAAGCAAAACCAGGTCACATTGGCGTCAAAGGTAAAGCCTTCAAAGCCCCAGACTACAATGCACACGTTCATGGGGGGCACTCAATACGCACTCGTGATGCGAGTAGCCCCAGAATACCTCAGAGTATTTCAGCGCAAGCTGGTGCTAGCATTGACGTTTTTGCCGGAGTAGAAGCAGGAGGCATAAGCTCTACGGAAGTATCCTGGCTGCCACCTGTGGTAGAAGTTAGCGGTAGTCAATACAATTCTGATTTTATTGAACTCGGCAGTATTTCTGGACAAATTGCCGTTAACTACGGTATTGGTTTTTCGGGCGAGTTACGAATTGGTTTTCACAATGGGCAATTTTTCTTGATCACCGCAGCAAGGCTCGTTTGTGGCCCTGGCGTAAGTGGCAAAGTCGCAATCAAAGTGAACCCAATCAATGCAGACAGGGTTGTTGATTGTCTGCTTGGAATATTAAAAGAGAGCGGATTTAAATATGTCGAAGCGCTGGGTGATATTGATGTAGATGGTAACAATAAAGATTTCGAAGAACTCAATCAAGTTCTCACCGTTGCCATGGCACTCGGTTTAACTTTCGCAGAAGTCTTGCTACTGCCAACCAAAACTTACAATGATTATCTTCAGAGTATACTTGAAGAAGATTATGCCCCCATGATAGCGAAGCACATCGTCGAAAGACCAAGCTCAAAAGTGGAAACATGGGTGAAGAATTTACCACCCGAAACACTGTCCAGATTGTTTCTCAGCTTGAGCAATAAGAAGTATGACACCTGGCGAGCCGCTCCCAATGCCAGCTATGTGCCAGAGTTCTTAGAGAAAGATGTCAAAGTGCTTCAAGATGAGGTAATAAAAGCTCAGGCTATCGTGAAAATCATGGAATGGATCTACCCTAAGGATGACAAGGACAAAGATACAAGGTGCTCTCAGTTTGAAAAGTCTTTGATACTGATGGAAGGCAATTTGGAAAGCGCGCAAAGTCGCCTTGAGAGATGCCGACGATTTGCAGAAGGCTGGAGTACATTAGCTGATTTCATTTCCAACCTTGATACAGTAGGACTAAATGAAAAATCAAAAGTAATTGCAAAAGATGCAAAGAGAGACTTCAATAACTTGGCGCCTAGATTGTGCTCGCGAATGAACCTGTATGTGAATGAAAAAAGCTATATGGCAATTGTGAAAGATGTCGTTCTATATAGAGAGTTTTCCAGCGAGGACTACAGTGAATTTTCAGAAAAAATAAAAAACGCTCCTAGCTGGAAAGAGAAAAAATGGAAAATTTTATGACTATTAAAAGAAAGCATATTTTTATGGGCGTATTTATTCTTATTGCCACATACATTGTTATTGAAAGCTACCCCAGTGGCTTTCAGCAAAAAATTGCCGAAGGTCCAAGTTTTCTATCAAAGCAACTATCTTCATATTTAGACGACAATAAGGCACATAGTGATACCTATGCAGCAAGCCGATATCGCCCAGAAGATCCATTGTATGTCCCACTGCTAGCCATTCAATATGACAACAAAGAGAAAGCGGAAGCTCTACTAGCACCTCTAGTAGAAAAAGGCGATTCAGAAGCCATGTTTTGGTTAGCAGAAATTACCTACGGACAAAGTATCTATTCAGGGGATGCTGCAGCCGAACTATTTAAAAAAGCCGCCAAACTCGGCAACCCCTACGCCGCAATTAGGTTAGACAGTAGAGACATTGAATGTACTCGATATATGGGATATCACTGTAGCGAAGAATGGGGAGAAAAGGGTAGAGTCATACTGAAAAAATTGGCTGAGACTGGTGATGCCAGAGCGGGATACGCTCTTTTTCACCATGATGTGATGTTAAAAGGTGGTAACAGAACGGCTGTAAGCGAAGAAAGTTTTAACGTTCTGACAAAAGCGGCTGTTGATGGTGTAAAGGATCATTATTATTATCCACTCATGGAGCTAGCAAGTCTATATCGTCAAAGCTACAGCTACCCCATTTGGGTAAGCAGCAGTGATACAGATGACAATACTCAGGTCTTATCTGAAAAAGACAGAGGAATTTTAAAAAACCTGTATAAGCTAGCAGCAAAAAATAATGATGCATATGCTATTAATCTAAATTTACCTTTTGCAAGCATTGGTGAAAATGCAGTTATTGACGAGGGCTATACTGATGACCAAATCCTACGGACATTAACACTATTAAGTAAAGTATATGAATACGGACCTGCATTTGCTAGAAAAGCTGAATCAAATAGATCAGCGCTGGTGCAAGGAGCAGCATGGGCAATGGTTGATGATTTTAACCGTAATGACCGTAGCTTTGATTATGGTAGACAATTTCAGAGATATGAATATGTCATAACAAACGAGTTCAATCTGAAATTCTTAGATGACTCTGAGCTTGAAAAAGCACGTGAAGTTGCCAAGGACCTAATAAAGACCCTAACGCCAGTAATCTACCTAGATGAAAATCAAACCAGGGCTTTTTAGTTCTATTTTTAATTTAAATAGCATTAGTTGATAGCGACTACCAAGTGGTGGATTCTGAATTTTTTTAAAAAGAAATAGTACTAGTAAAATGGATAAGAAACATGTTTTCGGCAGTCTGTTGATTGTTTTTACTTTATATTTAGCTTACATAAATTACCCCAGTGGCTTTCAGCAAAAAATTGCCGAAGGTCCAAGTTTTCTATCAGAGCAACTATCTTCATATTTAGA
>NZ_MDAG01000041.1:0-1663 GCF_002876705.1 Enterovibrio norvegicus
ACGGGGGGATCCATGTAGCCGCGTTAAGTGGTGAACAACGCTACCACCTTACCTAAACCATTGTGCAGTAATCACTAAAGTCAATTCAAACCAAAAATGCCAAGCGTTGTGAATCCGTCTTAAACGCCTTGTTATGTGCGGACTTTTAGCTTTTTGATGACTATTCAGCCACGCTTACTTTAGGCTCTTTCTCTGATGTCGACCATTTAATGATTGCTCTAAGGTTCATTGAGAAAAAGATGATATTTGCAATTATCATTGCCACACTGCCCGTAAGATAACCAACTGCAACCCAACTGGTGTTACCGCACATCATTAAAATGAACCCAATTTTGTTTTTATTTCCAATTTGCCAAATAGCAAGAAACGTAAGTACCATTGCAACCCAGTCGATTCCATAGTACTGAAAATATTCCATTTTTCCTCCAAGCACATAACGCCCGCTTAAGTGGTGAGCAACACAATGCGATGTTTCCGCACACCACCTAATCACTAAAATCAACGCATGGTGAAAATGCCATGCGTTGCGAATCCGTCTTAAAGCGTTTGTTATGCATTAAAATCCATAGTACTTGCCGATAGCTGTAGCCAGTAGACTACCAGCAGCACCGACCTTAACATCCCATAACGTAGATGCTGCTTTAGATACCATAGTGCCCATCCAGCCCGATACGGATGAACCAAAGTTACCAGATTCTACTTCCGTACTGCCTTTATCGGTTTCTATTGCAACTTGAAGTGACTCTATATCCTCATCACTAACTTTATTTTGTTTGAGGACTTCGATTAAGGAAGCCATATCATTTTTGTTTACAGTATTACGAATAGTTTGAGTATTTGAATCACCAACTACGATAGTGGCATTATCACCAAAAACTGCATTGTTAAATAAATCTGACACACCAACCTCTTTAGCTCTTGTTTTCATATCACTCAACTCCATTTCATTTGGAAATTTTTCAGACAATTCCAAGACGAAATCTAAAAGTCGAGTAGTAACCTCTGTCAATATTTGCGTCATCGCACCCGCAGAATGAACAGCCCAAGCGGTTTCTACACCATAGCTATCATCAAAACCCTCAGACAAGAGTGGATAGAACTCAGGTGCGATACTTACCTGTAAATTTTCTTGAGTTGAATACTGCTCGACAACAGCAATACTGTCCATCAAGTATTTAGTGTCTAGCCTTTCGCGTATTTCATCATCTAAGTGCATCAAAGGCAGAGTTTGATTCTGGTATCTATATACAGAATTACTCAAATTGCCTTTAACTGTAAGATGTAGTTTCCTATAGGAGGGAACAGACTCACGATTTCCATATCCTCTGAGCTCACTATCAACCCAGTCGAAAAGCTCTTTCTCACCTAACTGGTGAAGAAGAACTTTTGTTTTCAACAATGCTACTTTTAAGTTGCTTTCGCCAGAGCTTAACAACTCGATAATTTCTTCGATTAACTTCATTTACTTACCAAACTCAAATTTAATGCATAACGCCCGCATTTGCGGCTGGTTTGGAGCGCAGCGGAAAACCAGTCCGACAACATGCGCTTGTTACATGCTGTCGATTCTGGCACGCTCTTGCTCCGCTAGTTTTTTATATTTCTTAGTTTTGAAATACATGCTCCATTTTTCTGCGGCTTGCATTCCTGCCTCTAGAACTGC
>NZ_MDAG01000042.1:0-1577 GCF_002876705.1 Enterovibrio norvegicus
TAACAACAAAATTCTAATTGAAGAGTTTGATCATGGCTCAGATTGAACGCTGGCGGCAGGCCTAACACATGCAAGTCGAGCGGCAGCGACAACAAAGATTCTTCGGATGATTTGTTGGGCGGCGAGCGGCGGACGGGTGAGTAATGGCTGGGAACCTGCCCTGACGTGGGGGATAACAGTTGGAAACGACTGCTAATACCGCATGATGTCTTCGGACCAAAGAGGAGGACCTTCGGGCTTCTCGCGTCGGGATGGGCCCAGTTGGGATTAGCTAGTTGGTGAGGTAATGGCTCACCAAGGCGACGATCCCTAGCTGGTTTGAGAGGATGATCAGCCACACTGGAACTGAGACACGGTCCAGACTCCTACGGGAGGCAGCAGTGGGGAATATTGCACAATGGGCGCAAGCCTGATGCAGCCATGCCGCGTGTGTGAAGAAGGCCTTCGGGTTGTAAAGCACTTTCAGCAGTGAGGAAGGGTAATGAGTTAATACCTCATTATCTTGACGTTAGCTGCAGAAGAAGCACCGGCTAACTCCGTGCCAGCAGCCGCGGTAATACGGAGGGTGCGAGCGTTAATCGGAATTACTGGGCGTAAAGCGCATGCAGGCGGTTTGTTAAGCAAGATGTGAAAGCCCCGGGCTCAACCTGGGAACCGCATTTTGAACTGGCAGGCTAGAGTCTTGTAGAGGGGGGTAGAATTTCAGGTGTAGCGGTGAAATGCGTAGAGATCTGAAGGAATACCGGTGGCGAAGGCGGCCCCCTGGACAAAGACTGACGCTCAGATGCGAAAGCGTGGGGAGCAAACAGGATTAGATACCCTGGTAGTCCACGCTGTAAACGATGTCTACTTGGAGGTTGCGGTCTTGAACTGTGGCTTTCGGAGCTAACGCGTTAAGTAGACCGCCTGGGGAGTACGGTCGCAAGATTAAAACTCAAATGAATTGACGGGGGCCCGCACAAGCGGTGGAGCATGTGGTTTAATTCGATGCAACGCGAAGAACCTTACCTACTCTTGACATCCAGAGAATTCGCTAGAGATAGCTTAGTGCCTTCGGGAACTCTGAGACAGGTGCTGCATGGCTGTCGTCAGCTCGTGTTGTGAAATGTTGGGTTAAGTCCCGCAACGAGCGCAACCCTTATCCTTGTTTGCCAGCGAGTAATGTCGGGAACTCCAGGGAGACTGCCGGTGATAAACCGGAGGAAGGTGGGGACGACGTCAAGTCATCATGGCCCTTACGAGTAGGGCTACACACGTGCTACAATGGCATATACAGAGGGCAGCGAGGCCGCGAGGTGGAGCGAATCCCAGAAAGTATGTCGTAGTCCGGATTGGAGTCTGCAACTCGACTCCATGAAGTCGGAATCGCTAGTAATCGTGAATCAGAATGTCACGGTGAATACGTTCCCGGGCCTTGTACACACCGCCCGTCACACCATGGGAGTGGGCTGCACCAGAAGTAGATAGCTTAACCTTCGGGAGGGCGTTTACCACGGTGTGGTTCATGACTGGGGTGAAGTCGTAACAAGGTAGCCCTAGGGGAACCTGGGGCTGGATCACCTCCTTAACGATACTAT
>NZ_MDAG01000043.1:0-428 GCF_002876705.1 Enterovibrio norvegicus
CACAACACTTTGAAAAGCTGTCGCATTGAAAAAGCGTCCACGTTTATTGCCTTGTTATAAAACTAAAACACCAATGGAAAAATGAAGATGATTGTAGCCAAAGCACATACTTTGGATACAATTACCATTATCAAAACTTCACCGATTTCTGCTTCAGTCTCTTTCTTAAGGAAGTAAAAAAGGGCAAGCCAAGACGCAATCACACCTACATAAGGTATTAATCTGAACAATGCCGATATAAAGCAGACTTTTATGATGCCAAAGAAACTACAATAAGCCGTTGATAGAGGGATACCAGCGTATAGTGACGCAGCCTTCATTCCGACCCAGAGGAATATGGAACTTAACAACAAATCGACTAAAACGACCGTGATTATTGATACTACATCCATGTAACTATCCTTGTTTTATAACGTTGTGATAACGGG
>NZ_MDAG01000043.1:1257-3888 GCF_002876705.1 Enterovibrio norvegicus
TCCCGTTCATGACCTTGTTAGCTATCTTTTATGACAATAGTTCTAGCCAACAAATCGCCCAAACGTCTTCTCTTTTTACCCAAAATAAATGCTGAATCTATGAACCCAAGAGTAATACAAAGAAGGTTTCTAAAAAATGATTGGACCAATGAGCAATATGCTCCTGTTTTTTTATCAATAACCGAGATTTTAAAAAACCACTTCCCCAAACTTCGACCCTTTGGTAATGAATCACTCAAAAGATAATAAGACACAGAAAAAGATAGTGAATATATTCGAACGCTTTCTGTATCTAATTTAGCTTCACTTAGAATGTAAAAAACACCGATAAAAATCAGCCCACTAATTAGTGAATCTGCCATTTGTGCTAAAAATCGATCTCGAAGAGGTGCTGTCGAAAAGTCTGGTGTTTCGAATGGGCCCTCTTCTGGCCTGCCGGAAAGCTCCTCAAGAGCACCAGAAAAGTTTCCCAAATGTGGATCTTTTTTTTCCATAGCATCCTTCCCTGTAGCTAACGCCGCGCACACAGCCTAGCGACTTTGGCGGTTTTTGTACGGCCTTTTGCACAAAAAGTGACACAGTTGCGAAGTCGGTGCTGCGCCTTGTTAAATTTATACTTCAACTTTATAACCTAAAGCCAATTCATCACCAGGCATACCACGAATACCCCAATTCTCTTTTGGCGTTTCATAAATGGTAATCTCTATATCTTGGGAACTTATTCCAGTAGCAGTATTTATGTTATTGAATAACTCACGTATCAGCGATTTCTTGGCTTCGATTGAACGGCCTTCAAACATAGAGATTTCTATAATTATGTATTCTTCACTTCGGTCATCTGGATAAATGAAATCATCCTTATTCAGTGAAATGAATCTGTGGAATTTCTTTTCCTTTGGATATTCAAGAGCACTCATCACTGAATCATGAATAGAACTTGAAATAGCATCTCGATTTTTATCGAGGTTGTCCTTCAATCCATAAATCTTAATTTGAGCCATATTCTCTATTCTTCCTGAAATTTAACGTTGCAATAATGGGCGCTTATTAAACCGCCCAAACCGCTTTAATTCCTTGTATTCACGACACTTTAAAAAGCTGCCGCGTTGACAAAGCGTCTCTCATTGATTGCCTTGTTATAGGCCGCTGTTCACCAATCCCATTTTTATTTCAGTTCAAAGGCTGGACACGGTGTTCCTTGGTGATACTTCAACTGCCAGCAAGTACCTGTAAAAGCCCAAATTGAACAACGCTTTGCGTAGTCACTGATTTCACCTGATGGAGCGACTATAGCTGACTCATATTTAAGAAGTTGAACCGAAGGCTCTAGTTGAACACATTCATAATTCTGCGAATGGACTCTGCAGCCTGAAGGCTCCTCTGCGCTCATCACGTTAACGATTGAAGCGAAGTCAAAACTGAGACCTGACTTACCGACTTCAGCAAAACTAGGATGGATCAATCGCTCAACATCAGCTCGACTTTGACGAACTTCATACCGATGAAGCTCGGTTTCTTGTTCAACTAAAATATCCACTTGTTCTCCTGAGCTGATAAGGCATATAACGCCCGCAACACCGGACGGATTTGAGATGGCTGCGATTTTTGCGGCCCTTTTGCAAAAACGAAGACAGCTTAAACACGGTCCGAGTGATTGCGTTTGTTAAAAGCAGACTAGTTACAAACACTTTAACCTGCTCGTTAGTTGTTCTTTATGCTTAGACATGAAATATTCGACCTCGACTGCCCAATTGTAATCACTGGCAATATCACGAGGCATAATCTTTGAGAGCGATTCGAGACAGCTCTCTAGTACAGTTGAGCCAGCCGTGCCCAGTAACAATGTAGATATTAAAGCTTTCTCAGACTCTGGTGTTTTATATTGTTCTAAATCCATAGCAGCATCATCACGCTCAGAGATACTTGCGTTATGGTCTAGAAGCACCGAAATTAAACCTTGAGGCTGATTCATGATGGCCTTTTAACGCCGCATTAAGGTGTGAACAGCGTTTGCCTATACTTTGAGCGAAGCGAAAACGGCAAGCGTTGCGAATCACTCTTAAATGCTTTGTTATGGCTGTTCCAAAGTAGTGCGAAAAGCAGCTTCAAGTTCGACATAATTGTTATCAGTGAGACAAACTGCCAAGTATTTTTCAAGTGGCGTTTTTGTAAAAGGAAAGTAGTTGGATAAATACTTCGGTATTTCATTTGAGACGACAATCTCTTGCCCACACTCTTTAAACTGATTGCCTGTAATATCCACATAAAACTTGGAATTAACAAATAGCCAAACGTGATTATTTGCGCTACCACCAGTAGGTTTACGATGAGAACCGTTACATACATGTATATCTTGAAACCCGATTTCCATTAACATTTTACCTAGCCAGAGACTAGTAACTTCACATGCACCTCTTGGAAAGGAATCAAACTCTGATGGAACAAAAGGATCACCTTTGTCCCAAGATTCATTAAGTGTTTCAATTAGAGCTTTTTTAACATGATAACATGCTGATTCAAGACGACTCTTAGTTTCCATATTCTTCCAAATTTCTGATGTAAGCCATAACGCTGTGATAACGGGTACTTGCCCGCACTAAACCTCACCAAGCCAATGTATTCACGCCACTT
>NZ_MDAG01000043.1:4645-5131 GCF_002876705.1 Enterovibrio norvegicus
CAAGGTGTCCCGTTGATGACTTTGTTATATGCTTGCGCCGTTTACCTCCAGATATAGAACAGAAGGAATGCCAGCCTTTTTATATTTATACAGGGTAAGCTTGTTTATATTTGGTTTAAAACTCACCTGACCAGAAGGGTAGGCATTACTGGTTGGTTTTTTGACAACCATCTCACAGAAATCGGCCCACTCATTATTGTATTCATTTCGTTCTATTTCTTTTAAGAAATAGCTCATCCCGCCAGCTAACCAAAATAAAGTCAGAGCTGTACCCAAGTCACAATGCTCATTATTAGCAATAGTGGTGGGCAACCCCATTCCATCATTCCAGTTGTATGAGTAGGCACATTCCTGAAGAAAGCTTGGGTTTGCTGATGCTTTGGCGATAGAAATTATCTCATCAGTATTTTCCTCATACTGAATTCTATCTAATTGTTTTTTCTCGTTCTCGCTAATCATGATTGCATATAACGCTGTGATAACGGG
>NZ_MDAG01000044.1:0-2500 GCF_002876705.1 Enterovibrio norvegicus
CCGTTATTGCGACGTTATGTTCTCAGGAGGGCATATGACAGAGTTCTATATCGACTTAAATGATAATGATTCGTTCATGTGCTCAAGTGACAATACTATTTATGATAATCCAGTTCATTTATGTGTTTGTGAATCATGCGGGTATCGTACAGACTTCGAACATGTGAGTGATAGTTTTTCCTTGAAAAGGAAGAATTACGACTTGTCTATTACTTATGATGGATACTACGTTGCATCTCTGAAGCTCAAAGAAACAGTTCAGAGGAAGAGCCTGAAAGGCATTGAGTTTATTCAACTAAAAGAAGAACCAGATTTCTTTGTTATGTTCGTGAGAAATGTAGTGTGCTTTGATATGGAAAAGAGAAACTCAAGGCGCATTAACCTCTGTTCAAATTGCGGTAACTACGAATCGATCGTTGGTGCGACTCCTGCCTTTTTAATAGAGAAACTTCCTTCGGACATCTGCCGTAGTGATGTAATGTTTGGTTCCGGTAATGGGAAGCATCCGTTGCTTTTTTCGTCTCAGTACTTCGCCGACATAGTAGAAAAAGAGAAGTTAAAAGGCATCAAATTCGAACCGGTACGAACATAACAAGCGAATGAACGAGGGACGTTTACTCGTGGCGCATTTCTTCAAAGAGATGCTGTGATTCAGGAATTTCAAACAGTTTGGGCGAGTAAACGCCCGTTATTCGAACGTTATGTGCCCTGAGTGAGGAATTTATGAAAATTGGCATGATTATTTTTTGCTTAGTAATGTCAAATTTGAGTTTTGCAGGTACGTGGGGGATTCTTGCTTTTGAGAATGACTCAGCACAGGACTGGTATTTAGATGTTTCTTCAAGCTTAACTCCTAATGAAGACATTAACCGTGCGTTATCTTTGGAGCCTAATGCATTTGTCGAGTCTTATGAATGTGAAATGGCACTTGCAGCTAGTGAACTGCTAGCATCAAAATTAGATGGTGATTTAAATGCAATTCCATTTAAAAACAATATCTGGGTTACTTCAGGAAAAATCGAAGCGAATGATGCCAAAATAGAATTGGCAATTATTGCTTTAAATAGGTGCTTGAATATTAGTAACTCTGAACTCGCTGTACTCTGGAGCGAGAGCAGTATGTACAAAGAGTTCAAAGTGGGGGTTGAGAAATTACTAAATCGCCTACAGAAGTGACACATAACAAGAACCTAAAGCTGGACGCTTAACATTTGCGCACTTTTTCCAACGACTGCCGTGATTCAGGTGGTTGATTTTAATTCAATTAAGCGCCGCTTAGGTTGGCGTTATACGCACAAGGAAAGTCAATCACATGCATGAACTACCTATACCTACTGGAACTGCTGGAGATGATGCAGCTAGAGAAATGATCAGAATATGGCTAGCACATGACAGCCTTAATGTTTCACTTCATCTCGGAATGTGGGAAGACGCAGAGGACTGCGATATTGATGAAAGAGATGCATGGGGAGAACTTCTTGCAGATACAGTTCAACATATTGCAAATGGAATGCACCAAAGTCACGGCTGGGACAAAGAACAAACTATTGCTCGAATTACTCGTTCTCTTATAAAGCATTCCAAATGTCCAACAGGCACTATCACCGGTAATTACGTCGAATAGTGCGTATAACAAGTTAAAGCAGCGGAAAACCGCTCGCTGCGCTCGCGTTTTCCGCTGCTTAAAGCGTTATATGAAATTATGAATTATTGTTTTAGCTCACTATTGATCTTGAACGATGAAGACTTGGAAAATATTCATCCATCAGATCAAGGATCCGTAAAATTCCATTATCCAAGTGGTTGGCAGCGGCGTTGCTTCGAGTATCTCGGATCCATTAATGGATATGAATATCTTCGTGACGGAGAGATTACTATCCGCGTGAAGAATGCTTATGTTGAACATGTCAGTGAACCAAAGTTTAAAGTGGGTGAAATTGTTCTTGTAAACCGTAAGGGTGAGAACGGTGTAATTGAAAAGACGCATTGGCATACTAATAAAATACGCCCAATTTATACTGTTTCAGTTAAAGGCGTTTTGTCAGGGTATCAATACTTCGATGATGACCTCACTGCAATCGTATAACAAGGTCATGAACGGGACACCTTGCCAATCTCGAAGCGCTTAGAAAGTGGTGTGAATACATTGGTTTGGTCAGGTTTAGTGCGGGCAAGTGCCCGTTATCACAACGTTATCCGTCAGTTCTTTCAGTGTTTAGTTCTCGATGTTTGGTTAGCTATTTCCTCTCTTCGTCGCAGGCTGTTTATTCTGAAAACGCTCACCAAACCAATCCCAAACTCGATGCAAAATCATGTGGCTATCTTTGCTAAGTTGCATTCAATGCCTTTTGTTTTATCGAGTGATTATGTCTTTAGGGCTGCAGTTCAATTCACAAAACGGCGCGTTCGTTGGGTTTTGGCGGCATAGCCGCGATAGTATTAAGAATCAGCGGCTAACAAGGTCATCAACGGGACACCTTGCCAATCTCGAAGCGCTTAG
>NZ_MDAG01000045.1:0-710 GCF_002876705.1 Enterovibrio norvegicus
GGTGCTGCGCAAATGGACGGTGGTATCCTAGTTGTTGCGGCAACTGATGGTCCTATGCCACAAACTCGTGAGCACATCCTTCTAGGTCGCCAAGTTGGTATTCCTTACATCCTTGTTTTCATGAACAAGTGTGACATGGTTGACGACGAAGAGCTTCTAGAGTTGGTTGAGATGGAAGTTCGTGAACTTCTTTCTGAGTACGACTTCCCAGGCGACGATTGCCCAGTAATTCAAGGTTCTGCACTAGGTGCATTGAACGGCGAAGAGCAGTGGGAAGCGAAAATCATTGAGCTAGCTGAAGCACTGGATTCTTACATCCCAGAGCCAGAGCGTGCTATCGATAAGCCATTCATCCTGCCAATCGAAGACGTATTCTCAATCCAAGGCCGTGGTACTGTTGTAACAGGTCGTGTTGAGCAAGGTATCGTACGCGTAGGTGACGAAGTTGCTATCGTTGGTATCGTAGACACCATCACCACTACTTGTACTGGTGTTGAGATGTTCCGTAAACTTCTTGACGAAGGCCGTGCTGGTGAGAACGTTGGTGTTCTTCTACGTGGTACTAAGCGTGATGAAGTTCAACGTGGTCAAGTACTTGCTAAGCCAGGTTCAATCACTCCACACACTACTTTCACGTCAGAAATCTACGTTCTGTCGAAAGATGAAGGCGGCCGTCATACTCCGTTCTTCAAAGGCTACCGTCCACAGTT
>NZ_MDAG01000046.1:0-134295 GCF_002876705.1 Enterovibrio norvegicus
TCACTCTAATCCGCATACCCAGAAAAACTAACTGACCATGCTAAAACCGCAGGGATGACTGTTCGCTCAGAAGTAACTAAGCACTTAAACATTCTTTGTTACGGATACAATGCGGGCCAAAAGAAGCTAGATAAGGCTCGCACCCAAGGCGCGATCATCATCAATGAGCCTGACTTCCTAACTCTTCTTGAAACAGGCGAAATACCTGAAGACAGTCACCATGCCTAAACATCAATGTTTTTGATACAAAAAAGCCTCGCTTTTAACGAGGCTTTTGCTTTCACCCTATGATGAAGTCTTAGTGCATCTTTGCTGTCATCAGCAAGAGCAGGAACAAAAACAAAATAAACTTAATCAGTGTTTAACTCAAATTTATTGTGCAGCTTATGCGGGAATAGTTGGGTGTACACCTGCCAAAGAATGTTTAAGTTTCTATGGCCTGTAACTTGGGCCACTTCTTCTATCGAATACCCTTTCTCAAACAAACGGCTTGCGCCTTCTCTTCGCAAATCGTGGTACCGCAAATCCTGAATCCCTAAATCATTGCGCACGCGCTGAAACCCTGCGGTTACGCTTCGGCTGTTATAGGGGAAGATGAGATCACCCTGCCTCTCTTGGCGCATGGCAATATCAAACGAACCTGCAAGAAGCGGGACAATCATGTGGTTGCCTTCTTTCTTGCGCGGGTCTTTTCTGTCTCGCACCACAATGGTTTTATGGTTTTCGTTCAGGTCTTCCCAGCGTAGGGCGCACACTTCACCGATTCGCATACACGTTAGAATGCTGAAATCAAGAATGTCAGTGAACGGAATGCGGGTAGGGCCGTTGGGGCGGAAGTTCTCTCTTTCGATCAATCCCGCTTTGAGCTTTTCGATTTCGTTCTCGGTTGGCCGTCGCGTTCGCTTCTGGCTTTTGCCTACCAGTTTCATGTCAATCAAGATCGGCACGGCTTCATCGAACACGGCGTAATTTGCGTCAATGTTCCAAACGGGCTTGGCCTTTTTCATGACGGCGCGAAGGTAAGCAACATCATGGTAAATGGTGGCAGGGCCAGCACCCGCGCTGCGGCGTGTTTTGCAGTGGGCGATCAGGTCACTGGTTTTCAGTTCGTCACTTTTTACGAGTGCGATATCGCAATCACGCAGCATTTGAATGACGTAACGTTTGGTGCGGCCTGTGTTGTTCCACAAATCCGCCTCTAACATGTACCTGTCGAGCAGTTCCCCGAGGGAAACCGCTTTGCTACTGTTTACGCCATTTTCTTCCAATTCATTCACGCGCTTTTTGCCGAAGGTGTGCGCCAGCGCTTTTTTTCTGAATGTTTTGGATTCTCGGTGTATAATTTTTCCGCTTTTTTTTACGATAACTGTTGCTTTGAACCGCAGTTCACCACTCGTTAATTTACGAGTTTCGACCGAAAAAGACGCCATTTGTCCTACCCGCTTGAGGGAAACTATAGGGGTACTCTATAGCGAAATTAGCGGCATTTCAAAGCAATTACAGGCAATTTGAATTTATGACTAAACCACTGTACACGCAGGCCACGCCTGACTTAGCCCCGAATTTCCCTACCGCACGCTTTTCAATCGCGCCGATGCTGGATTGGACCGACCGCCATTGCCGCTATTTCCACCGTATTTTGTCGAAGAACGCATTGCTGTATACCGAGATGGTGACAACCGGCGCGATCATTCATGGCAAAGGCGATTTTCTTCAGTTCAATGAAGAAGAACACCCCGTTTCACTCCAGTTGGGTGGCTCTAACCCCGTTGATTTGGCGACGTGTGCCAAGTTGGCGGTTGAGCGTGGTTATGATGAGATTAACCTGAATGTAGGTTGCCCATCTGACCGTGTTCAAAATGGCCGTTTTGGTGCGTGCTTAATGGGTGAAGCTGAGTTGGTGGCGCAATGCGTGTCAGCAATGAAAGACGTGGTTGATATTCCTGTCACGGTGAAAACCCGCATAGGTATCGATGACCAAGACAGCTACGAGTTCTTGGTGGACTTCGTACGTACAGTTAACGAGAAATCGGGTTGTGACAACTTCACCATTCATGCGCGTAAAGCATGGCTGTCAGGTTTGAGCCCGAAAGAGAACCGTGAAATTCCGCCGTTGGATTACCCACGCGTTTATCAATTGAAGAAAGATTTCCCACACCTGACCATGGCAATTAACGGTGGCATCAAATCCCTTGAAGAAGCGGAAGAGCACCTAAAGTTTATGGACGGCGTGATGATTGGCCGTGAAGCTTACCAAAGCCCGTATATGCTGGCTGAAGTCGATAACCGTTTGTTTGGCGGCAATGCACCGATCATCAAGCGCAGCGACGCGGTGAAAGCGATGTTCCCGTATATCGAAGCGCAGTTGAGTAACGGTTCTTACCTCAACCACATCAGCCGTCACATGCTGGGCATGTTCCAGAACATGCCGGGTGCGCGCCAATGGCGTCGCTACATCAGCGAGAATGCACACAAGCCAGGTTCTGGTATTGAAGTGCTTGAAGCTGCACTCGCGAAAATTCCTGCGGAATTGGATGTATAACAGCATCAACACAGACTTAACCTGATGTGGTTAAAAATGCCGCGTTAGTTGGTGTGATTTACCATGTTTTTGAAGGCGTTATCCGTTATGGGTAACGCCTTTTGTTTATGTTATTGATAGTAAACAAATAAAAAAGTTGGCAAGGTTCGTGCAATCTATTCACCAAAGGAAAAGTCACTGAGTACCTTAGGAGGGTCTGATGATTGAGTTTCTATTCTTGGTTGGTTTTGCGGTTGCTTTGTTAGCAACAGGGTTGAGCTTCATTGGTATCATTGCTGCGGTGGCAGTGGGATTCATCGTGATGGCGCTGGCTGGCATGATTGGACTGATGTTCAAAATGCTGCCTTGGATTATCTTGATTGCCGTTGTTGTATGGTTACTGAAAGGTCGAGATAAGCATGCAACCCAGTACCGCGAATATTGTTCAAAACGCACGCGTCGTTACCAACGTGCCCGCCGATACTAGTCTATTATCTACTGATAATTAGGCGATAAATATGAATCATTCCGCATAAAAACTGGGCAGTTTTGTGCGGAATGTTTGCCTCGTTTTTGCTATAGTGCTCGCAAACATAATCCAATAGAAAGTTAGGCGGAGCCCTTTCAATGAAAAAACTGAACCTTTCTCTTGCTGCGTTAGCAGTGGCTGGTGCATTTGCAATGCCTGCGCAAGCAGCGGTGCTTCTAGGGGCCAAAGTGGGTGCAGACGCGTGGTATGCGGATGCGAAAATCAACGATGTGCGCGCAGATGATGCCAACATCCAAGGTTCTTACTACGCGGCGTTTGAGCATTTCATTCCTTTGGTTCCTAACGCAAAAATTCGTTACACCGGCGTGGAATCAAATAAGTTCGATACTGATTTCACTCAGTACGACTTCATTGCGTACTACGAAATTTTGGATAACGACCTGATCTCTTTCGACATCGGTCTGAACCTGCAAAAATTCGAAGGTCGCTTCCAGAGCCAAAACTTCGATGAGTGGCAGCCAAACGTATACAGTGACGTTCGCCTAGGCATTCCTGCAACCCCTGTGTCTTTGTTCGGTAGCTTCAGCTTTGGTAGCTACGATGAAACCAGCACCGTTGATGGTGAAGCGGGGATTCTATTCACGCTGGGCTTGGTTGCAGCAGACTTGAACTTTAAAGCGGGTTACCGCGTTCAAGATTACGACTTCAACTACTTTGGTGCTAACCAAGGTAAATTCATGAACGATGGCTTCTTTGGCGGCGTTGAATTCAACTTCTAATTGCCCGTTCTGAATAGTGAAAACCGCGCTTTGGCGCGGTTTTTTTGTTTCTGGCGGTGAGAAGTGAGTATTAAGGCGGCCCACCTTTGTTTTTTTCTCGCGTGGGCTGAAAGCCTGCTACTGCGAGTATCACGAAAAGTAACGTACACCCGCCAACGACCAACAATGCCGTGATATTCAATTGCTGGTAGAGGGCAAAACGAATCAACTCAACGCCAAAGGTGAACGGGTTATAGCGGCAAACTTCATATAACCAAACACTGGCTTCTTGCATCTTCCACAATGGATAGAGCGCAGACGAAAGAAAGAACATGGGGAAGATGACAAAATTCATCACGCCTGCGAAATTTTCTAATTGGCGAATGCGCGATGCGATCACGATGCCGAGCGCGCTTAACATCAACGCGGTTAAAAACAGCGCGGGGATAACCATCACATAGCCCATTGGCTCGAGTGGTCTGTCATACAGCGCCGCAATCACCAAAAATGCCCCCACTTGTAAGACGCTCACAATGGCACTGGCGATCTGTTTTGATAGTAAAAGAAACGGACGTGGGAGCGGGCTGGTGAGCAACACTTTAATGCTGCCCATTTCTCGGTCATAGACAATGGATAACGAACTTTGCATACCGTTGAACAGCAATATCATGGCGCAAAGGCCGGGCAGAATGTATTCCTCGTAATTGATGTAGGTGGCGTAAGGCTCCATGATCGCAATGCCAAGAGCGGCACGAAAGCCCGCAGCAAAGACCACCAGCCAGAGCAACGGCCTCACGAGGCTGGCTGCGAAGCGTGCGCGTTGCGAGAAAAAGCGCAGCCATTCACGATAACAAATCCCAACGAAGGCATACCAATACCTCATTGCACGTCCTCATCAGTGAGTTGAGAAAACACCTCAGACAAGCATTCAGCCTGATAAAAAGCGATGAGGTTTCTCGCAGAGTCATGGGCTTTAAGCTGACCTTTGTTTAACACCAACACATCATCCGTTGGGGCAACCTCTTCGATGAGGTGTGTCGCCCATAACACGCATAATGGTTTCTGTTCGCACAAAGATCGCACGGCATCCGACAAGGATGCGCGTGCTTTGGGATCAAGGCCGCTGGTGGGTTCATCCAACAGCAATATGGAGGGGGAATGCATCAAGGCGCGAACCAATTCTGTGCGCCGGCGATGGCCGCCGTTCAAGGTGCGCACTTTGTCTTTGAGCCGATCACTCAGTGAAAAATGGGCGAGTAAAGGGGCGGCATGCTGCTGGGTTTGTGTCGCGCTAAAGCCATGTAATGCGCCGTAGTAGTTGAGGTTTTGTGCGACGGTTAAATCGAGGTCGAGGGTGCTTTGTTGAAACACCACACCTAATTTCGCCATGGTCTGACGATTGGGGGGCTCGCCGAGCAAATGCACATAGCCCGACTGAACGGGCAACAAGCGAGTGAGCAGGGAAAATAAGGTGCTTTTCCCTGCGCCGTTAGGGCCGAGCAACATGTGTAACCCATCGCCCAGCGACAGGTTGATGTCATTCAGCGCTTGTCGCCCCCCGTGAGGCTTCGAAGCGCTTGGTTGGCCGTAAGTATGGCTAAGGGCATAGATGTCGAGCATACGGACTCAGTTGACCTGACGCACCGCGACCCCCCAAGGGTAGCGACCCACTTTAATGGTTTTGATGACCTTGCGGTTGGTGACATCAATCACGGACACATCGCCGCTCACGCCATTGGTGGTCAGCAATCTGTCTTGTGCGGCGTTAAACGCCATTTGCCAGACGCGACGCCCCACCAGCAGGTAATCTTCCACTTCCAGCGTTTTGGCATTCACCACGGCGACGTGGTTGGCAGGACCCAAAGCCACAAAGGCGGTGTTGCCATCTTGGCTGAGCCTCACGCCGACAGGTTGCACTTTGTCTTTGTGCACGCCTTTAGGTGCAAAGCTGATTTTCTTGATGATGGCCTTGCTGTCGGTATCAATCACAGACACGGTGCCGCCAATTTCTGCACTTACCCAGAGTTGTTTTCCATCTGGGCTGAATTCCGCGTAGCGCGGGCGGGCATCGACCAAGGTGTTGTGCACCATGGCATTGGTTTCGGTGTCAATCCAGTGCGCCATGTTGGACGTTTCAGAGGTGATGATGGCCAGCTTTCCGTCTGGGCTAACGGCCACACCTTCGGGTTCAACCCCAACTTCCACTTGCGTGATGACACTGGCATCAGGAATGTTGACGACCGTCATGAGCGCATCGTCTTCATTGGCGATGTACAGGCGTTTTCCATCAGGATGAAGAGCGAACAACTCAGGATCTTCCCCCGACGGAAGCTCGCCCGCTATCTGACCGGAATCGAGATCGAAGACCTGCACCGTGTCTGATTCACTCGCGCAAATATACAGCTGAGTTTGATCTTTACTGATCTCGATGCCGCGAGGGCGATCGCCAACGTCAAAGGTGTTTATCACTGTCAGCGAGTCCATATCAATCACACTGACGGTGTCATCTTTCTCATTGGCGACGTAAGCCAATTCTTTGGCTGACACGTTGGCACTGATCAGTGACAGGCTAAGCAGCGATGCGCCGAACAAGGTGGTAACGGAGAGGGGGATGAAATGAGTGAAACGATTCATGATCCTATGTCCTTAAAAAGTGGGGTAAAGGCGGCACTGACTTTGGGCTTGGTCGACGCCGAGCGTATCGAGCTCGTTACGCGGATGAAGAAAACCCTCGAAGGGCGCGGTGGCGACAAGTGCCTGCGAATAAAACAGGGGAACAGGCTGGCGAAGTTGCCCGTTCCACGTGCGGTAAGTGAGCTTGCGCCCCTTGTAAGCGGCTAATTGGAAACGATCGCTGAGGACAAAGCGTTGAACGTCTTTTACCTCTGCCGTGTTAAGTGCGGTGACGGCTTCATTGAGGGTACGTACCGCCACCCAAGCCGCAAAATCTTTGGCAGTCATGGGGCGTTCGAAGTCTTTTTTGAAGCGATTTTGCAGCTGAATGGCACCCCATTGCTCGATCGCGTAATGCCAGCCGTCGCTTCGCATGCCGTGAGAGCCTATGACGGGGCGGGGGAGCCATGTATTAAAAGGCAGGTGCTGACCGAAAAAATTGCTTTCATCCACCACCCACACCACGTCGTAGTTTTTGGCTTGTGTAAAAAGCGGCAATTCTTGAGAGGCCGTGCGTCGAAGATCGGTGTCAAAATCCCAGACCTTTTCATCGACCACGCGATGATTGAATTTCTTGAGCGTGGCTTTAACCGCAGCAAGAGAAGCTTGGTCAGCCGCGTTAGGCCCCGCGACTAAAAAAACGGTATTGAGCCGGCGTAATCGGAGCCATTGCCCAATGGCATCAGCACGCATCGCATAGCTGACGCCCGTGTGCAGTGTGTTCGGTAAGCAAAGGGATTCGCGAAGCGCATCGTCCGCGTTGCCGTAATTGAGCAGAACAGCATCGTCAGGTAGCGATTGACGAAGCCTCGTTAACTCTGCGGTATTGAGATCGGTGATATAAAAGCGTGTGCCGTGTTGATACCACGATGTCGCCGTAGCAATGAGCGTGTTGATGTCATCGCTGGTTTGGCTGTTAAGCGTATATTTTTGACCGAGAAACTTACCTGTTCCGTTAGCGTCCCCAATGGCGCTCATAGCACCGGCCTCGCCGTCATTGTCTGCGGCGCGTAGGTATTCAGGAACGGCGGTGGTGACCGTGGAAGGCTGACGAAGTAAGCCAATGTTCATCTCGACCTCGGCGTTCACGGACGATGACAATCCCAGCACGATAAACATGCTGAAAAAGACGAAGAGGCTTTTGATAATCAATGTATTGCTGCAATTTTTGTCTTCTGCCATGCGACACACTCCAACGTTATCAACGCCTTCACTGTATGCAGTGGCTCCTTCTTTTTCCAACGACAAGCCGTCGATTTGTTAAAAATCCTCCTAAAGAATGAGGGATTTCCCCGCCTTTGTAGCATGTCGTCAAATCCGGCTCGCCCCTACACTTTTCCAAGCATCGAAAAACGAAGGAGTCTGAGTGACATGGAAAACGTTGAACGCAATATTTGTATTATTACCGCCCTCGCGCTGGTCGCCGTATTGTCATCTCACACCGTGTTCGCACACGGAGATGTCACACCACAATCAATCGACACATCAAGCATTCCTACCCTAGGTGCGGAGTGGACAGAAACGAACCCCTACCGTGATGAGGAAGGGGAGGTGAAAACTGAAATCGAACGCATCGGCGCATCTGCCTACAACCAAAACTGCGCCCGCTGCCACGGCCTTGAAGGGATCTCTGGTGGTATCGCCCCTGATCTTCGCATCCTTTCTCCCGACTACGACGGCGATGAGTGGTACATCTACCGTGTACAAAACGGTGCTGTACGTAATGGCGCGGTCTACATGCCAAAGATGACCGAGCACCTTAATCAAGAAGCGCTGTGGGCAATCCGAACCTGGCTTGAGTCTGTCGCGCCTGAGAACGGCTAGTCAGCATTGTGATAAAAGGAGGTGAGGACATGGCATTGTTTACCCGAACATTCTCCGTGTTTGCCAGACTTTGGCTGATGATCAACGTGACCTGGTTATTGCTCCTCATGGCGTGGTTAGCATGGAGTTCGCCAGTAAGTGCGCGTTCTTATGATGACATTCAGGCCAGTGGCAGCATCAGCATTGCGGTGTACAAAGATTTCCCTCCCTATTCGTTCATCAATGCGCAGGGCGACGCGTCTGGCATCGACGTGGCATTGGCACAGGCCCTTGCTGACGGTTTAGGTGTGTCACTGGATTTACGGTGGATGACACCGGATGAAACCGTCGACGATGACATGCGAAATTACCTGTGGAAAGGCATGAACTTAACCAGTGAAGACGGACGACGGGTGAAAGCCGATGTCATGCTGCGCGTGCCTTACGACCGGGAGTTTGCCTTGCAACGAGACGATTTAGGGTTGCCCGCCCATGAGCTTGTACACATGTTTGCGCCTTACCAAAGAGAGCGCTGGCTGCTGGCGTATGACATGGCAAAACTTGAACGTCCTCAGACCGCAGCGCGGTTTATGTATCACCTTGTTGGCGTGGAAGTCGACACCGTGCCGCAGTTCTTTTTGACCACGGCCTACGGTGGGCGTTTTCGCCAAAATGCCCGCACGTATGCCTCCATAAATGACGCATTTGATGCGTTGAACCTTGGTGACGTTGCCATGGTGATGGGAATGAGTTCGCAGTTGGAATGGCTGAATTCCCCGTCGCACCAAGGTACGTCACAAGACAATCAAACATCACAAGGCAGTCAACACTCCAAGCCTGTGCTCACTGAATTGGCGTTCCCTTTATTGGGGCGCGCGGATTGGGAATTGGGCATGGCGGTACACAACAATTATCGCCAATTGGCGTATGCCCTCGAAGACATCGTGCTTGCACATATTCGCTCTGGCGACTTTTCCCGCTGGGCGACGCAATATGGCGTTGATTTTAAGTTGCCGACAAGGTTTGCAGATATCACGCCGAGCACGGCGTCTGCACGGGATAACAATGAAAAAGGGAAGAAGGTCGAGCCTGTTGCGACGCTCGCACAATCCCCTTGAACATACGTCACGGTTGGTTCTAACCAAAACATCTCAACAAGCGATCGACATATCGCCTTTCAGTAAAACAACACGGTTTGTTCCTCTCTCGCCTGATTCTTCTCGTGGATGCATTTTTTGCCAACCACAGAAAAAGAGGCTAGGCAGCGCTCGGCCTGAATTCAACGAAAAGGGACATCGTGGTTTTACTACCCACAGGATTTATTGATTCTCAATGGACACCTAGTTGCTGAAAAGCAGTTAGCTAACGAAGAGGTATTCCCATGACAGTAACGTCATTTAAACGCGGTGCGCTATTTGCCGCACTCTCGCTCGCGCTGGCATCATCGCCACTTTATGCGGGCGTCACGGATGAAGATATCCTCGCCGATCAGGCCACCACGGACGATGTGGTGAGCTACGGCCTCGGCCTTAGAGGACAGCGTTTTAGTCCACTGGACGCGATAAACAGAGAGACAGTGGAAGAGATCCGCCCCGTGTGGGCGTTCTCCCTCGGCGGTGAGAAACAGCGTGGCCAAGAAAGCCAGCCGATGATCAAAGATGGCGTGATGTATGTGACCGGTTCTTACTCGCGGGTGTACGCCATTGATGCCAGAACCGGCGATGAATTATGGCAATACGATGCACGTTTGCCTGATGGCATCATGCCGTGCTGTGACGTGATCAACCGTGGGGTCGCACTGTATGGCGACTTGGTGATATTTGGCACCTTGGATGCCAAGCTCGTCGCGCTTGATGCGAAAACGGGCAAGGTACGTTGGAAAAAGACCGTCGATAATTACCAAGACGGTTATTCCATTACCGCTGCACCGATCATTGTGAAAGGCAACGTCATCACAGGGGTATCGGGCGGTGAATTTGGGATTGTCGGGAGAGTGCGCGCGTATGATGCGAAGACAGGTAAGCTGGTGTGGGAGCGCCCAACCGTTGAAGGCCACATGGGCTACGTCTACAAAGATGGCAAGAAAATCGAAAACGGCATCTCAGGTGGCGCACCAGGAAAAACATGGCCAGCCGACCTCTGGAAAAGTGGCGGTGCCGCGCCGTGGTTAGGCGGGACGTATGACCCCGATACTGACTTATTGTTCTTTGGTACGGGTAACCCTGCCCCGTGGAATTCACACATGCGTCCGGGCGATAATCTTTTCTCTTCATCACGCCTTGCGATCGACCCTGATGACGGAAAAATTGTGTGGCACTTCCAAACCACGCCGCACGATGGTTGGGACTTCGATGGTGTAAACGAGCTGATTTCATTTGATTACCAAGAAGACGGTAAAACGGTGAAAGCGGCAGCAACGGCGGACAGAAATGGCTTTTTCTACGTCTTAAACCGCACCAATGGTGACTTCATTCGTGGCTTCCCGTTTGTCGACAGAATCAGCTGGGCGAAAGGCCTCGATGACAAAGGGCGTCCTTTGTATGTTGATGAAAACCGCCCTGGCGATCCAAGTGAAGTGAAAGACGGCAAGCAGGGTAAAACCGTGATTGCCGCCCCTTCTTTCCTCGGCGGTAAAAACTGGATGCCGATGGCCTACAGCCAAAACTCGGGGTTGTTTTATGTGCCTGCAAATGAATGGCACATGGATATCTGGAACGAGCCTGTGTCCTACAAACGCGGTGCAGCCTACTTAGGGGCAGGCTTTACTATTCGCTCGAACAACGATGATTACATCGGTGTGCTCCGGGCGTATGACCCGAAAACCGGTGAGAAGGTGTGGGAGTTCAAAAACTATGCGCCACTGTGGGGCGGTGTGCTTACCACTGCAGGCGGTTTGGCGTTCACCGGTAACCCTGAGGGCTACTTGATGGCCTTTGACGACAAAACGGGCGAGCTGCTTTATAAGTTCAATACCGGTTCTGGCATCGTGGGCAGCCCTGTGACATGGAAAATGGACGGCGAGCAATATGTCTCAGTCTTATCCGGCTGGGGTGGTGCAGTACCGCTATGGGGCGGAGACGTCGCCAAGCGTGTGAAGAACTTTAACCAAGGTGGCACGGTATGGACCTTTAAGCTGCCGAAAAGCTAACAGGTTTTAAGATCTGCACCTCAATGCCGAGCCCTGTGCTCGGCATTGTTCTCTTTTCTCTTTTCTCTTTTCTCTTTTCTCTTTTATCTCTTCTTGTTCTGGCTCTTTCTCGTATCTCGTATCTCGTATCTCGTATCTCCTATCTCACCCCTCATATCTCCTCTCGCCCCCCGCTTTCCCCCATTATTGAAATCGGGACATGCACCTTATGTCACAGCGTAAATACTCACTACTGACGATTCCGCAGTGCGCCGAGGCCGTAAAAAGTCGCTGGAACGTCTCATCCAACGAGCGCCAAACACGTTCGTGCGTGATGAAACACACAGGTAAATCATGGTGGGTCATGATGTACTTTCTGACGTGGGTTAGCGCGAAAAAACAAAAAGAAAATGGCGATACACACAAGCGTGTTCTCCTCCTTCTTTCCGCCTACCCGTCGAAAGTATGAGATTTTGCCAACCAAGGGGTGATGGTGAGATCCCACCTCCTTTCCATACTCTAAGTACAACGCCTGACATGACCTCCAAAGGGAGCGTCAGGGAAGACGAAGGCGATATCGCCAACGAATTATGATGAGGTGGACAATGATTTACGCAAAACCAAATACCGACGGAGCCGTCGTTAATTTTAAGGCGCGTTATGGCAACTACATTGGCGGTAACTGGGTTGAGCCGGTTAAAGGACAATACTTCACTGATACATCGCCTTGCTCAGGCGAGTCGATCGCAGAAATTCCTCGCTCCAGTGCAGAAGACATTGAATTGGCACTCGACGCCGCGCATCAAGCGAAAGCTGCGTGGGGAGCAGCATCCGCCACCGAGCGCTCTAACATCCTCCTCAAGATCGCTGATCGCATCGAAGCCAACATCGAATATTTGGCCGTTGCAGAAACGTGGGAAAATGGCAAAGCCGTGCGCGAAACCCTCGCCGCTGACCTCCCGCTTTGTGTCGATCACTTCCGCTACTTCGCCGGGGCGATTAGGTCCCAAGAGGGGTCTGCGGCTGAGATCGATGCCAATACCGTGGCCTACCATATTCACGAACCTTTAGGGGTTGTCGGACAGATCATTCCTTGGAACTTCCCACTGCTGATGGCGGCATGGAAAATTGCGCCTGCGCTTGCTGCGGGGAACTGCATCGTTTTAAAACCTGCCGAGCAAACGCCAACGACCATCCTATTGTTGATGGAGCTGGTGGGTGACTTACTGCCACCGGGCGTGTTGAACGTGGTTAATGGCATGGGGCCAGAAGCTGGCCAAGCGCTCGCGACATCTAACCGTATCGCCAAGATTGCTTTCACAGGTTCTACCGCGATTGGTAATCATGTGCTTCGCTGCGCGGCAGATAACTTGATCCCATCAACTGTTGAATTGGGTGGTAAATCGCCAAATATCTACTTTGAAGATGTGATGCAGCAGGAAGACGAGTTCATCAGCAAAGCCGTTGAAGGGTGCGTGTTGGCCTTCTTCAACCAAGGCGAAGTGTGTACGTGTCCATCGCGTGTGTTGGTACAAGAGAGCATCTTCGATGCGTTCATGGCGAAAGTGGTTGAACGCACCAAAGCGATCAAGCACGGCAACCCGCTCGACACCGAAACACAAGTGGGCGCACAAGCCTCTAATGAGCAATACGAGAAGATTTTGAGCTACATGGACATTGGTCGTGAAGAAGGCGCTGAGCTGCTGATGGGCGGCGAGTCGGCAGACTTCGGCGGCGGTTACTACGTGAAACCGACCATTTTCAAAGGCGACAACACCATGCGTGTGTTCCAAGAAGAGATCTTCGGCCCTGTTATTGCGGTCACGACCTTCAAAGATGAAGCCGAAGCGTTGGCGATTGCTAATGACACGGAATATGGCCTAGGTGCAGGGCTTTGGACGCGAGATGTTAATCGTGCGTACCGCATGGGACGTGCCATTCAAGCAGGCCGTGTATGGACGAACTGTTACCACCTTTACCCTGCGCACGCAGCATTTGGTGGCTACAAAAAATCCGGTATTGGCCGTGAAACCCACAAGATGATGCTGAATCACTACCAGCAAACCAAAAACCTGCTGGTGAGTTACGACATCAACCCGCTCGGTTTCTTCTAACCCCTTTCAGCAACCTGACGGCAGCGTTCCCAGTGCTGCCTGACGGATACGCGATGCGGAGTTCGTACTCCGCTTTTTTAACGGGTATTTCCATGCCAGAGCAGTGTATGTATTGGCGTCGTTGGCTTTGCCTCAGCTTCTTTTTGATTCTCTTTACACCGTCACTTTTTGCCCAAGATTGGCTTGAAGTGAGTGATGAAGCGCAAGCCCTCTTTCCCAGCGCCACCCGCATGAAAGCATCGCAAGATGCCATGCCTATCACCGATATTTATCAACTCGATCAAACCATCGGCTATCTGTTTGAAACCGATGATTTAACCGATTTTCCGGGCTTTTCAGGCGACAGCATTAATTTGCGTGTTGGGCTCGATGTGCAAGGGCGCATCGTTGGTTTGGTGTTGGTACGCCACCATGAGCCGATTTTCCTGCACGGGCTGGGTGAAGCGCCCTTGTATGAATTCATTGCCCAATACCAAGGGTTATCGTTGAAACAGCAGGTGTTGGTGGGGAGTGACCAAGCGCGGATTGCCAGTGATGATTTGGCGTATTTTGATGGCGTTACCAAGGCGACAGTTTCGGTGATGGTGGTGCATGACACCATTTTGGCGGCGGCGCGAAAAGTCGCGCAGGCGAGGCTCAGTGGATTTAGTTCTTCCGCCAAAGCAACGCTGAACATGCAACAGTTCACACCGCGATCCTTTGACGTATTACGCAATGAACGGGCGCTTTTCCGATGGCAACTTAGCGACGATGAGGCCGCGGAACAATTGTCGGTGAATACGGGGAGGTTGCTTGCCGCAAGGGATACCGGAGACGAAAACACGCCTTTTATCGATCTCTCGATCGCGCTACTGAACCCGCCAAGCGTGGGGAAAAACCTGCTGGGTGACGCGGAATATCAACGCATCATGCAATCTCTTGCGCCTGGGGAAGTTGCACTCCTTGTTGGCTCTCGTGGTGGCTATTCGTTTGTGGCGGACGACTTTGTCGCTGGCACAACGCCTGCGAGGTTTTCTCTTCGCCAACAAGGTAGCCCTCTGGCGCTTCGGGATGCCGATTTGTATCACGCACAATCGCCCGTGTTTGCAGAGCAGATTGCCGTGTTAATGCCTGCATTTGATGACGTGAAAATTCTCACGTTCTCCGATCAAAGTGGGTTTGATCCGTCGTTGCCCTTGTCGTTTGGTATGACAGTCCAGTTGAAGAAAAACTTCCTGGAATCAGAGCATGTGCTGATCGACACCGAATATCGTCTGCCCGACAACGTGTTGATCCCTGTTGAACCACCCAAGCCGCCTATCCCTTTGTGGCAGCGAATCTGGAATGATCGGCTTGTCGAGATCGCGATCCTTTCTGTGTATCTCGCCCTACTGACCGGCGTGTTTGTGTTTCAGCATCGCTTGGCTCGATTTGGCCGCTATTTAACGCCAGTGCGACTCACTGCTTTGTTATTCGTGATCGGGTTTATCGGTTTTTATGCCCAAGGGCAGCTCTCTGTCGTCAACATCTACACCTTGCTTTTGTCGCTTTGGAAGGGCTTCGATATCACGGTCTTTTTGCTCGATCCCATTTTGTTTGTGCTGTGGAGTTATGTCTTCATTAGCCTGTTCTTGTGGGGAAGAGGCCTGTATTGCGGCTGGCTGTGTCCGTTTGGCGCCATGCAGGAGTTGGTGGCTGCCGTGGCGGAAAAGTATCGTTTACGGCAATGGAAAATCAGTGACGGTCTGCATCAAACACTCATCACCGTCAAATATGGTGTGCTGATGGTGTTGGTGAGCATGGCGTTCTATCAACTCTCTCTCGCGGAAACCCTCGCTGAAATCGAGCCGTTCAAAACGGCGGTGACCTTAGTGTTCGACAGGGCATGGCCTTTCGTGTTGTACGCTGTGTTGCTACTGGCGCTGAGTGCTCGCGTTCACAAAGCCTATTGTCGGTATATGTGCCCCTTGGGTGCGGGCTTGGCTGTGTTAGGGCGACTGCGGCGTTTTAGTTGGCTCACGCGGCGTGAAGAATGTGGTCAGCCCTGTCGGTTGTGTGAAAAACATTGCGGTATTAATGCCATTCAAAAAACCGGGCAGATTGATTACAACGAGTGTGTGCAGTGCTTGGCGTGTTTGGCCATTGTGAGTGATGAGCACCGCTGTGTGGCGAACAAATACGGCAAGAAACGAAAATCGAGACGTGCAACAAACACACTTGATGACGGCGTGGTAGTCACTGTTTCACCTCGTGATTTTTCGAAAACATAACCTTGGATTCAGGGTTATGTCAGTTTTAGCAAAACTCATTTGCGTCTCGGACGAGAGAAATCATCACAAAGTAGGATTGGTAGTTTCTCGCCTTGTATTTAGGCTAGTAACGGTGGCGATAATTTTGTCACATTCGTATCAGGCACAAGGAGCAATCACGATGTGGAAAAAACCTAGCTTTACGGAACTGCGACTCGGATTTGAAGTTACCCTTTACATCAGCAATCGTTGAGAGAGTCGTGATGGGATGCCGCCTTCGGGATGCATCCCTTTTTTTATTCTTTTTCCCCAAGCTCAGCCCTGACTTTTCATTTATCCCTGATGTTTAGATGACGTGAAAGGGCTCGCTGATATCTCAGCGACAGCGGAATGAATGGCCAAGGAGCGCGCGAATGCAGATTGTGGTGTTAGGCTCTGCCGCAGGTGGCGGGTTCCCGCAATGGAACTGTCATTGCCGTATGTGTTCTTCAGTTCGAAATGGCACCAGCCGTGCTGAACCAAGAACACAGTCTTCGATTGCTGTCAGTGATGACGGTGAACATTGGGTGATCATTAACGCCTCACCTGACATTCGCCAGCAAATCAATGCGTCGCCTCAGCTTGCTCACGCCAATGGTGCTCGCGGATCAGGCGTTCGATCTGTGATTGTCACGGACGCGCAAATCGATCACACCACCGGGTTGCTGATCCTCCGTGAAGGCTTACCGCTCGATTTATATTGCACAGCAGAAGTCGCGGAAGAGCTGTCCACCAGCTATCCCATTCTTTCCATGATGAAACATTGGGAAGGGGGGTATCGCACACACACTGTCGATCCAACGTCTGACGAGGGCTGGCAAATTCCTTCAGTGCCTGCACTGCGCTTTCACCCCATCGTGTTGGCATCCAATGCGCCGCCGTTTTCTCCTTATCGCAATAAACCTCGCCCTGGCGACAACATTGGTCTGCGTATTGTGGATACGCGCTCGGGCGCCACCTTGTTTTACGCGCCAGGTTTAGGTGCACCAGACGGTGCCGTTCTGTCTGCCATGGCAAGCGCGGATTGCGTGATGATGGATGGCACCTTGTGGACAGACGATGAAATGATCCGCGAAGGGCTAGGCACACGTTTAGGCTGCGAAATGGGGCACCTTTCTGTGTCGGGTGATGACGGCATGTTGGCCTTGTTGGATCAGTTCGACAAGCCGAGAAAAGTGCTGATCCACATTAATAACACCAACCCGATACTCGATCCCGATGCGTCTGAGCACAAGGCTGTGCTGGATGCGGGCGTTGAGATTGCGTTTGATGGCATGAACATTGAGATCTAGGAGGGATGATGAAAGACGCGATGAGCCGAGAGACGTTTCAAGCTGCTTTGCTTGCGAAAGGGCAGTATTACCACATCCATCATCCTTTCCATAAAGCGATGTACAGCGGCAAATGTACCAAGGCGCAAATTCGTGGCTGGGTCGCTAACCGCTTTTATTATCAAACCGCTATCCCCATCAAAGATGCTGCCATCATGGCCAATTGTCGCGACCAAAAGGTACGTCAGCAATGGGTGCAACGCATTCTTGATCATGATGGCCATGAAAGCTTGGATTGTGAATGGGGCGGCATTGAGGCGTGGCTTCGTTTGGCGGAATCCGTGGGGTTAGATCGCCAAGAGGTGCTCGATGAAAAATGGGTGCTGCCGGGCGTGCGTTTCGCGGTGGATGCGTATGTGAATTTTGCCCGTAGAGCCACATGGCAAGAGGCCGCGTGTTCTTCATTAACCGAGTTGTTTGCCCCTGAAATTCACCAATCTCGCCTCGATAGCTGGCCGACCCATTACCCCTGGATTGATCAAAGCGGCTTAACGTATTTTCGCCAGCGCTTGAGCCAAGCCCGTCGTGATGTCGAGCAAGGCATAGCGATCACCCTCGATCATTTTCAAACTGCGGATCAACAGGAAAGGGCGCTCAATATCCTGCAATTTAAGCTCGATATTTTGTGGTCCTTGTTGGATGCGCTCAGCATGGCGTATGAGTTTGATCGTCCGCCGTTTGTTGGGGTGACGGATGCGCCGGTTTGGCATCATGCGATTGATCGGTAATAGAGACGGACAGCGTCGAGTGGAGAAATTTGAGTAACGAGATCAGCGCCTAGAAAAGCAAAAGCAAACGGTAGGGAGTGGGCATGAGTGATGAAGTGGTTTACCAACGCAATGCGATGTTTCGAATGCAGTTCGAAAAGGCCCAAGAGAGCTACGTGTTGCTGTTCCCTGAAGGCATGGTGAAACTCAGCGAAAGTGCGGCTGAAATCTTGCTGCAATTTGAACAGCCGAGCCCTGTGTCGGCGGTGATTTCTCGGTTGGAAACCAAATTTCCCGGTGTGGATTTGGCACAAGATGTCGCGGAATTTGTGGAGGTAGCGTGTGATAAGAAATGGCTCGAAAGCTGTTAGCCCGCCGCTGTGGTTGCTGGCTGAACTGACATATCGCTGTCCGCTGCATTGTGCGTACTGTTCAAACCCGATCAATCTGGGCGATCCGGCAGATGAATTGACGACGGAAGAATGGTGTCGCGCACTAGAGCAAGGGCGTGAGTTGGGTGCTGTGCAGCTCGGCTTCTCGGGGGGCGAACCGTTACTTCGCCAAGATCTCGAAGAGATTGTGGCCCATGCTCACCAATTGGGTTACTACACCAATTTGATCACCTCTGCGGTTGGGCTAACAGAAAAGCGGATCATCAAACTGAAAGCGGCTGGCTTGGATCATATTCAGATCAGTTTCCAATCTGCCGATCCGGATCTTAACGACGCGATCGCGGGAAAACGCCACGCGTTCTCGCACAAAAAGGCCATGTTCAACGCCGTTAAGGCCAATGGGTTTCCCATGGTGATGAACGTGGTGATCACACGGCAAAACATTGAATCCATCGAAGCCATCATGGCGTTGGCGATTGAACTTGATGCGGATTATGTCGAACTGGCCACCTCTCAATACTACGGATGGGCGCTGCACAACCGAGATGCTTTGTTGCCGTCCCATGAGCAAATCGAGCGTGCTGAAGCGCGCGTGAATGCACTGCGGAATAAGCAGGAAGGCAAAGGGCCTAAGTTTTTGTTCGTCACGCCGGATTATCACGAACAGCGCCCGAAGCCTTGCATGAGTGGCTGGGGAAACATTTTCCTCAATATCGCACCGGATGGAAAAGCCCTGCCGTGCCACAGTGCTGCCTTGCTCGATCTGCCTCACCCAAACGTGAAAGATCAGGCACTTTCAGACATTTGGTACCACTCTGAAAGCTTTAATCGCTTCCGCGGATTTGACTGGATGCCCGAACCTTGCCGAAGCTGTAATGAGAAGGAAACGGATTTTGGTGGTTGTCGGTGTCAGGCATTGTTGCTGACAGGCGATGCCGCCAATGCGGATCCTGTTTGCAGTAAATCCCCGCATCACAAGGTGATCGAGGAGGCGGTGGCGAAGGCCAATCAAGGCTGTCATAGCGAAGCATTGGCAAGGAACGTGAAAAATAGCCACCTGATCATGTCCACAAAACCATGATGTATTTCATGAGGAGAGGCTATGGCGACACCACATCCTGCCGCGCCAGATTGGTTTTTACTTCCTCCTGCTGAGCAGCAGTTGGCGTCAGGATGGGTGGGATACCGCCACGTCACGGGCGTGATGCATTGGCACCATGCCGCCTCAGACGAAGACAGACTCAGCGTTGCCCTTGTGATACCCACACCCTCAGACGATGACAGTGGCATTGCGCATGCGCTGGAGCACATGGTGCTTCGCGGCTCAACACGTTACCCCGAACCTGAAACCTTTCTGGCCCTTCGCGCCGAACTGACCCTGCTTGAATTTAATGCCACCACCCAAAAAGAGAGCACCCGCTTTCACCTTTCAGGTTACGACCCAGCCTCGGTGCTTCGTGGTATCGGATTTATGTCTGATTGCGTGTTTTCCCCCTTACTGAACAGCGATGACTTTGACGAGGAAATTATTCGTCATACGGTGCGCGCGGATGGCTTAGGGTTGGATGGCACCTTATATCGAGAATTGACGGAATATCAGCGTAACGCACGATTCAATGAATCGGTCGACATGGCGGTGAACAGTGAGCCGAGAGCGCCACTTTACGGCGGCATGACAGACACATTGCAAGCCTTGGATATCGTCAAGCTGCGTCGTTACCACAATACGTATTATCGGCCGGAGAACGCGGTACTTATATCGTCGGGATCATGGCCGATGATTGGGTTGTGGCGTCAAGTGTCGAAAGCGTTATCCCATGTCGGTAAGGCACTTTCAACACCGGATGACGATGACAAGGTACGTCATGAACGCCCTGTTTCCTCGCCGGCCGCATTGCCCGAGCTACGCATCGAAACCCTACACTTTTCGCCGTACTGGGCGAGCGTGCTGCACCCTGCTTTGCGGGCACTGCGTTGCCAGAAGAAGCTTGCCGAAATGGGGGCGATCTTGCTGCCGTTAAATTCGGATTTTCAGCCTAAACCCACCTTGCGGTTTCGCGTGACGCAACATACTGATATCGCGGCACTGTCGCGATGGCTTGAGCATGTTCAACATGATTTATCAGCACGTCGTATCGCGTGGCACTCACAGTATTTTGCGCTGGAACAAGGGCGGCTCATGGCGAATCGCTGGGGCGATGGCTTGCAGCGTTTGTTTCATGATTTCGCCATTTCACCGTTCGCGTCGCCTTATCTAAAAGCCATGCCAAACACGGAAACGTTACCCCATGAATCCGAGAGGTTACTTGCTGAACCTCAAGGCGAATGGCTATCACCTTGCCAACCACTGAGACGTTTATCCATTTTGTGCCGCTGCCAGGCGCGCGATCAGGCAACCCGTGCAGCCATTGAACGATGGTTAGCCTTGTGTCAGCAACGTACGTTGCGATGGGCGTGGATGAAAGGAAGCCCGATACTTTGCGATATTCGTCAGTGGGACTGTGCGAACGCCGTCATCATCGGGTATACCGTTGATTTGCCCGTCAGTGAGGTTGAAGCCCTGCGCCAGTTTTGGCATCACACGTTGCGAATGAATGAGATTGAGGCGATACCGGGAACGTGGCAGCGCACTGAAGATGGCATGGTGTTCCTGGGTAGAGGCAGTGCGCCTGTGTATCGCACGGGAAGTGTCATGGCGAGCCATAAAGATGAAGACTCGGCCATGCATGTTACCTTGTCATTTCCACACACGGTGGAAGCAGGAGACATTGCCTTATTGGGGCAAGCCGTGATGGCCACGAGTATGATCCAAAAGCGCCGCCTTGGTGGGCGTTGCTATGCCGTGAGTGTCGGGATCGACCTCATGCATTATGAATTAACCTTCGATACCGTTGCCGATGGCGACCCAAGCGTGAGCTTTATTGCCTTGCTCAACGCATTTGAGGTGCTCAGTAAGCCCTTGGATGACCCGATGTTCGAAAAAGCCTGTCATGGCGGTTTGGGGCTGGTGTCGGCGAAGTACAATAAATCGCAGGGACGTTTTCATCGCGCTTTATTGGGGATGGTGGGGCAGACCTCGGCCATTGATGTTTCAAAAACCACGCCGGATTCATTGGTAAATTTGGTGACGCGAGTATTAGCCGCCTTGAAGCAGCCTACCCTGCATTGATGGCACGCAGATCAGCGCTTGAGGTAACGGTCGAAATCGATATTGGTGACGCCAACCACGGCTTGAATACGATTGTGAACCCCAAGCTTTTTCAAGATGGCAGACACGTGTGACTTGACGGTGGTTTCTGAAATGTTCAGGTCGTACGCGATCTGCTTGTTTGCCGCCCCTTGCGCCATGGATTCCAGCACCAACAGTTGTCTTCGCGTGAGTGTATGCAACATTTCTGGCGAAAAATGGGGCTCATCTTGGCGGCGATGCGACGAATCTGGATCCCCTTCTGCGCGGATAATATCGGCAGGCAAATACACATGCCCATCAAGGATCTGCTCGAAGGCTTCACGCATCTTTTCTCTCGGCGCACTTTTCGCAATAAACCCTACGGCACCATAAGCGATGGTTTGAAGAATGATTTGTTTGTTGGTTTCTGCGGAAATGATCGCCACCGGAATGGTTGGGCTTTGGTTTCTTAGTTCTAACAAGCCTTTTAAGCCGGCCATGCCGGGCATATTGAGATCCAGCAAAATTAAATCAAGGTCGGTGTGTGTGGCGGCAAGGTCTAACGCATGTGTAATGTCTTCTGATTGCAGGATTTCACACTCTTCATAGCGGGACCGAATGACGGCGATCAGTGCATCTCGAAACAGTGGATGATCATCGGCAACAAGAAATTTGTACATGGCTTAGTCCCTTTCACTACGTAAGTTAAACGCCCGCCATCGTCCTGATGACCCCTGATATTGCTGTGATTTTACGGGTGGAAATACACCTAAATGGTGCCCAAAACATTGCGTTCTTCATTCTTTTCAGTGTAGTGACCCTGATTCCATTTGCGGCCCTTGAGGTGTCCCAATCTTGAAACTTTCATCATGAGGGGTTTGCAAAAACATAAAAATCATCCTTTAGGAGGAAGCGCGAAGAATTGTGCACTGCTTACACTTACGTCATATGAGTACCGATTAGTGAAACGCCGAAAAGTTTCAGGAGACAGGGCATGACAGCACAGCAATCGTCGTTGCAGCGGCAAGCCGTTTACAGCGCAGCAACCTACCAACTCGACGTGGTGAAAGCCGCGCGAGAACTGGCGTTACAGCTTGATAGCGATGACATTGGCTTCGTGTTGTTTTTCTGCTCATCAGCCTATGATTTACACGCCCTGAGCAAAGAAATGTCGTCGGCATTTTTGCATTGTGAGGTCATGGGCTGCACATCTGCCGGGGAAGTAACGCCTTATGGTTACTCGAAAAGTAGCATCAGTGCTCTGGGGTTTTCCCATAAAGATTTTAAGGTTTCTGGCATGCGTGTGCCGTTGGAAGATTTTACACTTCAGTCGGCACAGCTTTGTGTCAGTACGTTAATTGAAGCCTGCCAAACGGATCTTAAAGCGCCAATCAACGGCAATACCTTTGTGCTTACCTTGATTGATGGGTTGTCGCCCATTGAAGAACGTTTTCTGGTGACCTTAGATACCGCGTTAGGACGCTTACCACACTTTGGTGGTTCCGCTGGGGATGACATCAATCTTGCCAATACCCATGTGTATTGTGACGGCGAGTTTTACACCAATTCCGCGATCGTGGTGATGTTCAATACCCATTGTCCGTTTGAAGTGTTTACGACGCATCACATAGAGAGCCTTGATAGCAAGCTGGTGGTGACGCAAGCCGATTGCACGTCGCGCAAAGTGTATGAGTTCAACGCAGAGCCTGCGGCACAAGTGTATGCGCGGGAAGTGGGTATTCATCTCAATGATCTTCGCCCGGAGATCTACGCGCTTCACCCTTTGGCGGTGTTGATTGGTGATCAGTATTACGTCCGTTCGATCCAAAAAGTGAATGAAGATCTGAGCTTGGATTTTTACTGTGCGGTGGACGATGGGATCGTCGTGACAGCGATGCGACCTGGGGATCTCTTTGCTAATACTAAGGAAACGCTCTCGGCGATGGAGGCGCGCATTGGGGAACTGGAAGTGACCTTGGCGTGTGATTGCTTCTTGAGGCGTTTGGAAGTGGAGCAAACCATGAAACAAGACCAAGCGAAAGCCATGATTTCCCGCTTTCGTTTGGTGGGGTTCAACACCTATGGTGAGCAGCTTAATGGTATCCATATGAACCAAACGCTCACCGGTGTGATGATTGGAAAGCCTCCTAGGGATGGCGCAGTGCCAAGGGATGCTAACACGGCGCAAGAAGCCACAGAGATGTCGCCGTATTTGGCGCAAAAGGCAGGGTGAATTGAGTCAAAACGAGAAGGAACTCAAACAACGTATTGCCGCGTTAGAAGAAGAAAATGCGCGTCAGAAAAAGATGATTGAAGCCTTAGTGCATCGCGTTGAGCAAGGGGGAAGCCCACAAGTGGATGCATGGGGCGCTTTCCAGCATTCCGTGGTGCTGGCCGATCAAGTGCGCGATAAAACCGAAGAACTCAACCATGCACTTCAATCGCTCGAATCCACCAACCGTCAGCTGTCTCAAGCCAAATCGCAAGCAGAACAAGCCCATCAGCGTTTTATCGATGCCATTGAGTCCATTTCTGATGGCTTTGCGCTCTACGATCCGAACCGTGAACTGGTGTACTCCAACAGCCGCTTTCAGCGTTACTGGAAAGATAACGCGGTCTCGTTAGATACCACGTCGCTGACACCAGAGAAGATCCGCGAACTCGCTCATGAGCGTGGGTTGATCGTGAGTGAGCCAGAAACCACCAACAACGGCCACACTTTAAAACTGAATGACAATCGCTGGCTTCAAATCAAAGAGCGTCTTACCAGTGATGGCGGCATGGTGATGGTGTATTCCGACATCACCCAGCTTAAACAAGCAGAAACGGCACGCTTTGAAGCGGCCATGGCGGAAAAAAGCCGTTTGCTTCAAGACATGGTAGACAACCTTTCTCAAGGGGTGCTGTTGGTCAGCAAAGAAGGAAATATTCAGGTTTTCAATCAACGCTTTGTGGTGATTTCAGGGCTGACACAGGAACACCTTTCAGGCGCAGGATTGGATGATATCCGTGAAGGATGCCCTATCACCTTAGAGCGTATCGGGCGCGGTGGTGCGCATCCGCCAGAAGGTATTCGGGTTCAGACGTTACCGGACGGTCGCGTGATTGAAGTGCGCAGCCATGCCATGGAAGAAGAAGGCTACGTCAACACGTACACCGACATCACGCAGCGTTATTTGGATGCAAAAGAACTGAGAGAAACAGAACAATGGCTGCGTTTGATCACTGATAATGTGCCCGCCTTGATCGCCTATGTGGGTGATGATCTTCACTATCAATTCACGAACCGTGCTTACGATGAATGGTATGGCTATCCGCGTGGTGAGTTGATCGGTAAACACATCTCGATCATGCGCAGCCAATCGAAATTCTCGGCACTGAAACCCTACCTCGATCGCGCCTTATCGGGTGAGTCGGTGATGTTCGAAATCGAAGAGAACAATGCCAGCGGCAACACACGATATGTGGTGAAAAGCTATGTACCGAATCTCTCTTCCGCCGGCAATATCACCGGGCTTTTCGTGCTCAATTGGGACATCACTGAGCGCAGGCGCAGTGCTGAGGCGTTAGAACAAGCCTATCAAACCATGGAGCTGAGGGTGCAAGAGCGCACGGCACAGCTGCAAACCTTGAACGATCAACTGCAAGGCGAAGTGGAAGAAAGGCGCGTCATGCAAGAACGGCTACTTGAAACCAAAAAAGACGCCGAGTATGCCAATTTATCCAAAACTAAATTCCTCGCAGCGATCAGTCACGATCTTTTGCAGCCGCTCAATGCCGCGCAGCTTTACTTAGGGTCGTTACTCAGCCATCGCATGTCCCCAGCGGCGAGAAAGCTGGTGGATTCTCTCACCCATTCGCTTCAAGACGTGGAGTCATTGATCACGACCTTGGTCGAGATATCCAAGCTGGATGCTGGCGTGGTCAGGGCCGACAAGCAGTCTTTCCCCATCAGCGACTTGCTCGACAACATTGCCGATGATTTCTCCCACGCCGCAGAAGGCAGCATTGTTGAAGTGCGATACGTGCCTTGCTCCGCGTACGTGTATACCGACTCACAATTGCTGGCTCGGATCATTCGTAACCTGATGACGAACGCCCTGCGCTACACGGTATCGGGGAAGATCTTGCTGGGCTGCCGTCGCTGCACAGATGGACTTCGCATTGAAGTGCTCGACACCGGCGTTGGGATCCCGGAAGACAAAAAGAAAGAGATCTTCCAAGAGTTCAAACGCCTCACTGCGGATCAAGAACTTCACCATACACAACTGGGTTTGGGGCTTGCGATCGTTGATAAGATCGCGGGTGTGCTAGGGCATGGTGTGTCGGTGGATTCTATCCCTAGCCGTGGATCGCGTTTTTCCGTGTTTGTGCCGTATGGAAACCGAAGTACTTACAGCCCTCGTAGCATTGAAGCTTTGGTCCCTGATGCGGGTGTCGTACTGCAGGGGGCAAGGGTGTGGGTGATTGATAACGATCCCAATATTTGTCATGCCATGGAAGAACTGCTGCAACGCTGGGGTTGCGAGGTGATGACGGCGTGCTCGTTGCAGGAGCTTCAAATCAGTTGCGATACGGTGCAGGCTCCCGTGGAACTCTTGATTGTGGACTACCACCTCGATACTGAAATGACGGGCTTGTCCTTGGCACAATACATTAATGCGCAGCGATTACAGCCCGTACCAACCGTGATAGTGACAGCCAACCGCAGTGAAGCGTTGCAGCAACAAGCGCGGGATTTTGGGTATTTGGTGCAGCACAAACCGGTGTCGCCAATGCGCTTAAAAATCACCTTGGTGCATTTGCTCAATGGCGAAAAAGGCGAGGGCACAGGACAATTGCATCCCCCGTTTCTGTCTCACAAACGATAGTGCTCGCCGTGGCACATCGCCGTGCTGACGACTATGCTTTTACCAGACGATGCATGTGGTTAATCGCGTAACCCTAAGCATTGAAAAAAGCAGGAAGAGCCAATGACAAAATCAGAACTACGTTCCCTCTACAGTCAAGAAATGCTGGTGGAAGCCATGATCGAACCGTCGCTGTCGAGCGATGGCTGGATTGTCGAATTTCGCCATGCCCGCGGTGGGCTTGTGCCATTAACCGATGGAAATGGCGTAGAACAATGCTTCGGCGACGTTGATATGGCGACAGAAAATGCCTTGGAAGTGGGCTTTCATCAGGTACGTATCGTCGACATGTGATCCGGTCTATGCCAGTTGGTCAGCCTCTTTTGTCTTTCCGTTTTGAACGCTGAAACACTGCCTTAGACCTTCAATGTAACCATAACTGCAGTCTTTACTCTGGCTGTGGTTTTTCTCACCTTAAAACCTCACGCGTTTCTCTCAAGCGCCATCCTTTTTAGGTCGGTTCACATACTCTATGTCACAGTTTCTGACCGAATTTGCAGGATATTCAAACCCAAAGTTATAAAACATGCATTTCTATTATTTTTAGTTATTACGGCGAATGGCTAATCTATGCTCACGAAATAAAAAAGGAATGTCGTGACATGTTACTCAAGGAACTTTCTGCACTGGCAAGCCCGCTTAATGACCAACAGATCGGTCAGCTTCAGCAGGCCGTGGCAGAGCTATCGCCACAACAGATGGCGTGGATCAGCGGTTACTTCTGGGGTTTGAGCCAGACACCAGCCGCTGCGGCAAGCAACCCTCAACCTCTTGCACAAGCGGTAGCGACTGCAGCGAAACCTGCGGGTAAGCTAACGATCATTTATGCCTCTCAAACAGGTAACGCCAAAGGCGTTGCTGAAGCGTTGGAAACGCAAGCGAAAGCAGACGGTGTGACGGTTTCTCTTTTCTCGGCGGACGACTACAAGCCGCGTGATATCGCAAAAGAAACCCACTTGATCATTGTCGCGTCGACCAATGGTGAAGGCGAGCCGCCTGATAATGCCATTTCGCTGCATGAATTCCTTCAGTCTAAGAAAGCCCCGAAGCTGGATAACCTGCAATACGCGGTGCTTGGTTTGGGTGACTCAAGCTACGAGTTTTTCTGCCAAACCGGTAAAGACTTTGATGCTTTCCTGTCTAAGCAGGGCGCGAAAGCGATCGTTCCTCGCCTTGATTGTGATGTGGATTACGATGCCGAAGCGGCAAGCTGGAGCACTGACATCCTGGGCAAGGTAAAAGAAGCACTGAGCAGCGATGCTCACGAAGTGGTTGTGCCTATCCACGGTGTTGAATCTGCAGCCGCTGTGTCTGCTTACAACAAGCAAAACCCGTATGCTGCGGAAGTTGTGGCAAACCAAAAAATCACGGGCCGTGATTCAGGCAAAGACGTTCGCCACATCGAGATTGACTTGGGCGAATCCGGTCTGACATACCAGCCGGGTGACGCGTTGGGCGTTTACTACAGCAACGGTGCAGAGCTTGTTGATGAGATCTTGGCGAAAGTCGCTCTGACGGGTGATGAAGCGGTGGATGTTGCTGGTGAGTCATTGTCGCTTCGTAAAGCTTTGACAGATAAGTTTGAAATTACGTCAGCGAACCCACAACAAGTGGCAGCATACGCTGAGCTTTCTGGCAGCAAGAAGCTTCAAAAACTGGCAGAAGACAAAGACAAGCTTCGCCAGTATGCCAACAACACCCAAGTGGTTGATGTGTTTGGCGAGAAAAAAACCAAGCTGACTGCTGAGCAGTTAGTCGGTCTGCTGCGTAAGCTGACGCCGCGTTTGTATTCTATTGCATCAAGCCAAGAAGATGTGGGTGAAGAAGTTCACTTGACGGTCGGTTTGGTGGAATTCCAAAACGGTGATAACACCCGCTTTGGCGGTGCATCAAGCTTCCTTGCACACCGTGCGGAAGAAGCAGAATCGGTAAAAGTGTTCATCGAGCACAACAATAACTTCAAGTTGCCAGCCGATGACAATGCGCCACTTATCATGGTTGGCCCAGGCACGGGTATCGCACCATTCCGTGCTTTCATGCAAGAGCGTGATGCGCGTGGCGCGGAAGGGAAAAACTGGTTGTTCTTTGGCGACCGTACCTTCACGCAAGATTTCCTCTACCAAGTAGAGTGGCAGAAATTCCTAAAAGACGGTTTGTTGACCAATATCGACCTTGCCTTTAGCCGAGATCAAGCTGAGAAAGAGTACGTTCAGCATAAAATCCTTGAGCAAGCTTCAGCGGTTTGGCAGTGGCTACAAGAAGGTGCATACCTTTACATCTGTGGCGACGCGACCCACATGGCGAAGGATGTCCATGAAGCATTGATTACGGTTGTTGAGCAACAAGGCGGCAAAAGCCGAGAAGACGCAGAAAGCTACTTGAATGAACTGCGTAAGGCCAAGCGCTATCAAAAGGATGTGTATTAATGAGTGACAAGAAAGTTGAGTTGGGTACAGAGCTTGGCCCACTAGCGGACAATGAGCGCCTTAAAAGAGAAAGTAATTTCCTGCGCGGTACGATTGAGAAAGATCTGAAAGACCGTGTGACGGGTGGATTCACAGCAGACAATTTCCAGCTGATCCGTTTCCATGGCATGTACCAGCAAGATGATCGTGATATTCGTGCTGAGCGTCAAAAGCAAAAGCTTGAGCCGCTGCAAAACGTCATGCTGCGTGCACGTATGCCCGGTGGCATCATCTCGCCAGAGCAATGGTTGGCGATTGATAAGTTTGCGACTGACCACACCATGTACGGCAGTATTCGTCTGACGACGCGCCAAACATTTCAGTTCCACGGCGTGTTGAAGCCGAACATCAAATTGATGCACCAAACGTTGAACAAAATTGGTATTGATTCGATTGCAACCGCTGGTGACGTGAACCGTAACGTGTTGTGTACCACTAACCCGGTTGAGTCTGAATTGCACCAAGAAGCCTACGAGTGGGCGAAGAAAATCAGTGAACACCTGCTACCAAAAACACGTGCTTATGCGGAAATTTGGTTAGACGGTGAGAAGGTAGAAGGTCATCAAGACGAAGAGCCGATTCTGGGTTCTAACTACCTGCCACGTAAATTTAAAACCACGGTGGTTATTCCGCCGCAAAACGACGTTGATGTTCACGCGAACGATTTGAACTTCGTCGCGATTGCCGATAACGGCAAGCTGGTAGGCTTTAACGTATTGGTCGGTGGTGGCCTCGCAATGACCCACGGCGATACGGCAACCTACCCGCGTAAAGCCGATGATTTGGGCTTTGTTGCACTCGATAAAACCTTGGACGTTGCTGCAGCGGTTGTGACCACACAACGCGATTGGGGTAATCGTTCAAACCGTAAGAATGCGAAGACCAAGTACACCCTTGATCGCGTCGGCACTGACGTGTTCAAAGCGGAAGTGGAAAAACGCGCAGGCATTACGTTTGAAGCGGTTCGCCCATATGAATTTACTGACCGTGGCGATCGCATCGGTTGGGTGGAAGGCATTGATGGCAAGCACCACTTGGCGCTGTTCATCGAAAACGGTCGTCTTTTGGACTACCCTGGTAAGCCTCTGAAAAGCGGTGTGGCTGAAATTGCGAAGATCCACAAAGGTGACTTCCGCATGACAGCAAACCAAAACTTGATCGTCGCTGGCGTATCGAAATCCAACAAAGCGAAGATCGAAAAGATCGCACGCGAGTACGGATTGATTGACGATGGCGTGAGTGAGCAACGCAAAAACTCTATGGCGTGTGTGGCTTTCCCAACGTGTCCTCTGGCCATGGCGGAAGCTGAGCGTTTCTTGCCACAGTTTGTGACAGACGTTGAAGACATTTTGGAAAAACACGACTTGGAAGATGAGCACATCATCTTGCGTGTTACGGGCTGTCCGAATGGCTGTGGCCGCGCGATGCTGGCGGAAATCGGTTTGGTGGGTAAAGCCCCAGGTCGCTATAACTTACACTTAGGTGGCAACCGTGAAGGAACGCGCGTGCCTAAGATGTTTAAAGAGAACATCACCGATGCGCAAATCCTCGAAGAGATCGACACATTAGTCGGTCGTTGGGCGACAGAGCGTAACGACGGTGAGGGCTTCGGTGATTTCGTCATTCGTGTTGGCGTGATTGCAGAAGTGATTGTCTCCAAGAGGGATTTCTATGCCTAAATTTCAATTGTCCGATTTGCTAGGCCTGAACAAGGCGCAGCAAATCCTAGAGCTAGCACCCATCAACGCTGAACTGGAAAGCCTGTCAGCACAGGAGCGAGTTCAGTGGGCATTGGAGAATTTGGAGGGCGAATTCGCCCTCTCATCTAGCTTTGGTATTCAGGCAGCCGTCATGCTGCATTTGGTGACTCAAGCGAAACCCGACACTCCCATTATTCTGACGGACACGGGTTACTTGTTTCCTGAAACCTATCAATTTATTGATGATTTGACGAAGCAGTTGTCATTGGATTTACGTGTGTACCGTGCAGAGCAGAGCTCGGCATGGCAGGAAGCACAATATGGCAAATTGTGGGAGCAAGGTGTTGAAGGCATTCAACAATATAACCGTCTAAACAAAGTTGAGCCGATGCGTCGCGCATTGGATGAATTGAACGTGAGCACGTGGTTCTCTGGCCTGCGCCGAGACCAAGCAAGCTCTCGCCAAACCTTGCCAATTCTTGGTATTCAAAATGGTGTGTTCAAGTTCTTACCAGTGATCGACTGGACCAACAAAGACGTGCATTACTACCTGAAAGAGCATGGCTTGCCATACCACCCATTGTGGGATCAAGGCTATGTGTCGGTGGGCGATGTCCACACCACGCGTAAACTTGAAGAAGGCATGACAGAAGAAGAAACGCGTTTCTTCGGCCTCAAGCGTGAATGTGGCTTGCACGAAGATGTGAGTGACGGCGGCGGTATCTAATATCAGTTAGTCCCGCTTCATTGAATACAAGAATGACACCTTCGGGTGTCATTTTTTATGTCTGATGGCACATGAAATGGCCTGCTTTTAATAGTTCTCAAACGTTTTTTCGACGTCTCGATAGCACTGGTCTCGATCTGCGTTATTGCGAATTTTACTGCAATCTTGCTCTGCCATTTCACGGCCAATATCCGCGCTACAAGCCATTAAACTCATGGCGGCAAACAAACCGATAAATAGTGTGCGTATGATTTTTTTCATGAAAAAGCCAACCCGTGTTGAGATCCTTGTTATTCACTCTATCAACTAATCGTATGGAGATCTTGCCGCGTTGCTGTTTGTTTTGTGTTTACCTTGTCAGATTCATCTGTGATTGGATGCGCTGAGCCAGCTTGTTAATTCCCCGCTGACTAATGCGATCTTGCTGGCCTTTGATCTCAATAATGATCTCTGGCATTGGCTCCGCCGTCGGAACATGAACAACGCGACTAATAAGATACGCAAACAGGTGGCTTGGTTTGTGAAGGCGGCTTACGATGATCCATTCCGCGTTAAGTTTCTTCCCTAACTTTGCGGCCGCCTGTGGGCGTTCAAAAAGATAGCCAATCCCTTTTTGTGCTTCGAGATACAAATGTGGCGAAACAGGCGTGATCATAGGGTTGTCGCTTTGCGCGAGTGCGTCTTTCAGCAAAGGAGCAAGCGTGGCTGTTCGGTTGATTTCTTTGATGTTAATAGGGGAGTCGCTTGAGCGTGATGTCTGATTTTGTGGTGGGGAAAGCGTCATGTCTTTCAGTTCAAAATCCAATACTGCAACTTGCGCAAAACCAATGGGGATCCAGCCCAATAATAGTGCAATGAGCGCCATGATGAGGAAAGGTTTGATGCCACTTACCGTCTTTTTCACGACAAATGGCATCTCATTGTGCTTATTTCTACGCACGTTTAATCATCATCATCGCCACCTAGAGGGGCTGACGATGCTTCAACAACAGGGACGCCATAATCGTTGAGGATCATCGCGATTTCTGGGGCGTTGGCTTCCATGGCCATTTCGACCGTTTTCTTCCAAGGCCGCTCGCCGTATCTCACGCCCATAGAAATAGGGAAATCAAAGACATTGCCGCCTTCTGATGTCATGGAGATCACCGCAAGATCGGGGTTGGATTTAGCAAAGTACCCTGCAATCGGCCCCCAGATCACTAACATGTCAAATTCACCGTCTGCAACACGGTTTACCATCTTCCCTGGGTAATCTTCTGCATCGCCGTTCATGATGCGGAAAAATGATGTGTTTCCTTTAAAGCCGTTGTCTCTGAGCCAGGTGACGGCGGGAGAAGGTGCGAAAGCCGCGACATTCAGCGACTGCTTCACGCTATCAGGCAATGTGGCAACATCGTGTTGTGTTGCCGCCGCGCCCAGTGGGCCGTCTTTTTTAAAGATGATCGAATAGGAGGATCGATAATACGGTTTGGTTGTGGCTGCGATATCGAATTGTGTTGGTACGCCAATCACAAGATCGCAAGCGAAACGCCCCGATTCATCGGAGTAATTCTTCAACGTATTGCGAATGAACCCCATCCGTTGTGGAAACCAGACATATTCCACATCGAGGTGAAAATACTGCGCAAGTTGCTCTGCGATTTTATTCTCAAACCCTTGTTGATCTTTGTTGGAGTAGGGTAGGTTGTTGGGATCGGCGCAGACCCTCAACTTATCGGGAAGGGGGGAAGGGAAGGCGGGTTCGCCAGCCCATGATACCGAAGATACCAGCAGCATAATCGCGGAAAAAAGAGACAATAAACGTGTCATGCGAGCCCCCTACTGGTTCAAGGTGATTTGCTGTGTCACGAAGCATTGCTGCATCGCGTCATCGCGTAATGTGGTGAGTTCTTTTCTGGCGGAACGGCTGTCTTTCGAGGAGCGAAAATACCCGCCACGTTCTCCTCGCATGTTACGTAAACGTGCAAATGCATCAGCATGAACGAAGTCGTCGTAACTCATTTGTGCGGCGATTTTGTCGAGTACGCAACTGCATCCGTACATGTTGACGTAAGTCGGTCCGCCATTGAGTGACATGCATTCCTGCACATATTTCACACGCTCAAGCGTTGGGAAATCATTGGCGCTGGCTGACGGCGATAAGCCGAAAAGCGCGAGAATGAACATAATGCTGATTGATGGAGTAAAACGTGTCATATGTTGCCTCCTGATCGTCTTGGCGTTATATGACTCCCTGCTTTTGGAGATGCTTTTTGAATTTCTTCAGCAGTCCTTTTGCAGGCAGTAGAGACTTATCTTTTTGAATTTCTGCGAGGTAAGCATCGATCGTTCCTTCGATATCGCTTGGATTACCGACCAGCATGACGCCACCCATGCGTGCTCCCCAATGCGGTGTGCACTTGTAAACGTAAATTCCTTCAAGATCGAACGTGAAATTCACATCAACGCCCAACTCCGTCATGATTTTTTCCGTGCCCTCAGGCACCATCGCATCAATGGTCTCAATCATATGAGCAGGCATGTTGACCCAGGAAACGTTGTCGCCGGGCTCGATAATGATGAACATGGGAGCGAATTTCACACCCACTGCGCGAACTTCATGTTCTGCGGCTTGACTGACGGAGACGAATCCCCAAAACAAAATTACCCAAAAAAGTCGTTTAGCCATGCGGATTCCTTTTGGTTATGCCTTAGTCGCGGGTTGTGGACGCTTTTTCGAATCTCGAGACGAAAAGTGAAAAGCGAAAAGCGAAAAGCGAAAAGGGGAGTATTCACTCCCCTTTTTCTTTTTAGCTTTCAGGTAAAGCAAAGACAGTTAATACGCCACCTAACTGGGTGTAGTCAGACAATTGGCGATATGCGCCTACTGCACCGAGCCCATCGGTGTCGCCTTCAAGACCTGCAGCCATACCAATACCGGCCCAACCCCCTACGCCTGAGAGTACGGCGAGGTATTGTTTACCGTTGTGCATGTAGGTATTGACGTTGCCGATGATGCCGGACGGCGTTTTAAAGCGGTAAAGCTCTTTGCCTGTCTTTTCATCGACGGCTTTGAGGTAGCCTTCCAGTGTGCCGTAGAACACGACGCCGCCACCCGTTGCAAGCGCCCCACTCCATACAGAAAATCGCTCAGGGATAGACCAGACAATTTCACCTTTTTCAGCGTCCCATGCGATGAAGTTACCCAAACCGCCATGGCTGTTTGGTGCAGGGAACATGGAAAGGGTGGCCCCCACATAAGGCTGACCGGCGGTGTAGGAAACTTCGAACGGTTCATAGTTCATGCAAACGTGGTTGGTTGGCACGTAGAACAAGCCCGTGCGTTCACTGTAGGTAGCAGGCTGTTGGTCTTTTGAACCCAATGCGGCAGGACAAATCCCTTCAGTATCGACATCTTCACCGTTTTGACCCGTAGAGTATTTGGCGACAACTTGAGGGCGTCCGGTTTCCATGTCCACATGGGTTGCCCAGTTCACGGCAGGGTCAAACTTCTCTGCCACCAATAGCTCACCTGTCACACGATCGAGCGTGTAACCAAAGCCATTTCGGTCAAAGTGAACGAGGAGTTTTCGGTCTTTGCCTTTGAATTTTTTATCAACAAGGATCATCTCGTTGACGCCGTCATAATCCCACTCATCGTGCGGTGTCATTTGGTATAGCCATTTCGCCATACCCGTGTCGGCATCACGCGCCATGATGGTCATGGAGTACTTGTTGTCACCGGGCCGTTGAGAAGGGTTCCACGTACTTGGGTTACCCGTTCCGTAGTAAATCAGATTGAGCTCTGGATCGTAAGTAAACCAGCCCCATGTGGTACCGCCACCAATTTTCCATTGGTCGCCTTCCCATGATTCTAGGCTTGAGTCTTTGCCTATGGGTTTGAGCATGGCGGTGGTTTTTTCAGGGTCGACCAGCATTTCGTCGTCAGGGCCTGTGCTGTATGCACGCCACGCCACGCTGCCATCTTTCACCTTGTAGGCGGTGAGATACCCGCGCACACCAAATTCACCACCACTGATCCCTGTGATGATGGTGTCTTTCACAATCAATGGTGCATTGGTATTGGTCGCACCCAGCTTTGGATCGCCATTCACGACTTTCCAAACCACGTCGCCTGTTTTTTCATCTAACGCGACCAGGGTGGTATCTGCTTGTTGCAGGAAAATTTTTCCGTCTGAATAAGCGAGACCGCGGTTAACCGTGTCACAACACATGACGGCGATAACGGATGAGTCTTGCTTCGGTTCATACGACCAACGAAGCGCTTGCTTATCCATGTCAATCGCAAACACTTTGTTCGGGAATGGCGTGTGGATATACATGGTGTTACCAATCACCAATGGGCCACCTTCATGCCCCCGCAGAACCCCTGTTGAAAAGGTCCATGCTACCTGTAGGTCTTTGGCATTTTTTGCGTTGATTTGATCGAGCGAGCTGTAACGTGTACCTGCGTAATTCGCACCCCACATCACCCATTGGTTGGGATCATCTTGAAGCTTGAGTAGCTCATCATTTGCCTGCGATGTTGCTGAAAACAGCATGGGCAGGGAGAGTGCCGCTATCGCTAACCCGCGACTAAACGACCGTTGTGCACCTTTCATAGTAACTTCCTCCGCGACAGCGTGTGAGTTCAACGCACCAAATCTTTGGATGTCTTTTCACTTGTCGGCCTTGTTTTGAATGTAGGGACATCGCAATCCGCGGGTTGTGGGGCGCTCTTTTTTGACTTGCCGCGTCTTCTATTTGCTTCAAGGGGAAAGCGTTGAAAGAAGCGTTAGGCGGTCTACAACGATGCGGGTTCGCGTTTCAGCATTGCACCTTAATGCCATTCGGTTCCGACTAAACAGACAGGCGAGTGTTGAAACGCCCTGCTTCATTTGCGTCGGTGATTAGAGTTTATGGCAGCATTTGAGGTTGTGTGAGGGGCAAAGATGCACAACACTTTTGTTCTCGAGCAACAATGTCCGCATGACGAGAAAGGGTATTTAACCATCAGATAAATAGCGGTATTTTTCTTTGTCACTGTGTGTTGCCAATTGAGAGGGTGCGCAACTTTCAAGACCCAAAGACCACCTTCACGGACGATCCTTGTGTAATGAAAATTGCGCGGTGGTGCGGATGTCAGTAACGCCGCTAAATATCCCACTCACTCGAAAACGATCGCCCTGTTGAGTCTTTTACGTCAGCTTTCAGTTTGCCCTTCTTTCCTTCGTCGACATGAAAGGTAAAGGTTGGATTCTCGCTAATGGAAATACCGCCGTTGAAGCGCAATACAGGCTCGCCCTCTAACGTGATGTTCACGTCGCTGACATAATCTGATGGGATCCAGTGCCGCGTGAGTTGGTCCATTTGCAACCCGCTGTAGTTTGGGTGACTGATCAACAATTGCAGTGCCCGTGAACCGTCCTGCCCTAAGTCTTTCAGTTTCATTTTGCCCATACGTTGGCGGGCCAACATGTCATCAGCCCCCGCAGGCGCGGAGCATCCCCCAGACGCTTTTACAAAGTTTGCTGCCATGTGTAGCGAACCATCCGCGGTTCGCGCAATGACTCTGACAGGGCTGTAAGCATTGACGCGAACACGCGTCGACAAATTGGCAATGCCGCTGTTGGGGGTCATGTCAAAGATGCCCACAATCGGCGATGGGTTGTTATCGACCACAAGAAAGATCTTCTCAATCGGGTTGGGGTCATCTTGCTGAACGTTCACTTTGATGCTCAATGGCACGATAGCGGCATCTTGCGCGCGAGCGGGGGTTTCGAGCGTGATTAAGGCATCTTGTGCAATCGCAGTGTCGGGGAACAGGCTGTCACGAATGGTGAGCCAATTGGGGCTATCTTCCACGCTTTTGGCTGTTGCGTTGACCGTGAATGGCAGCAAGGCCAACAAACCTGCTATCGCAATGTATTTGAAATTTACACGTTGCTTCGACGTGTTAGGTTGGCGTGCGATGATTGATTTCATGGTGTGCTTCTCCTGTTACTCCCATTCCAACTCCTTGTAGGCTTGAATGACGTTTCTCGGATGGAAAGCATCGAACAACGCCCATTGCTTCGCGTGATCTTTCATTAAGGTGTTGCTGGCAGTATTGATATCAATGTGTTGATGAATGGCGCCTCGAACCGACGCGGTGAGAGATTCAAGGTAGTGACGTTGATGAGCAAAGGCACTTCGCTCTGAAAAGGTGGTTCTTAGTTGTACTGCGCCATGGCCGGGAACGACGCGTTGATAGGGCAGTTGATCGAGTTCATCCATCACTTTCAGCCACCCGATCAGGTTGCCGTCTAACGTTGGAATGTGCTCAACAAATAGCAGATCGCCGGCGATCAATGTTTGTGTTTGTTCGTCGAACACGGAGAGATCGTGGCGTGTATGGGCGCGATCGTGTGGCGTGAGTGTGATGCGTCGATTACCAAGATCGAATTGCGTGCTTGTGTCGATCAACAAGGTTGCCGCAACGGGCGTTGTGCCTTCAAACCACGGTGTGTTGAGGCGTTGAAGGTAATAAGCTGTTTTTGCTGCGAAATCGCCGGGGTAACGGAAATGGGCGACAAATTCGGGTTTCTCAGACAGAAAGGCCTGATTGCCGAAGTTGTGATCGGGGTGAACATGGGTATTGATGACATAACGAATAGGTAGCGACGTCACGGCTCGGATCGCCGTATATATCATCTCTCCTGCACGTCGGCTTCCGCCTGAATCAATCAGGGCGACGGACGTTTCTCCCACAATAAATGTCACGTTGGCGACAGGGCCAAATGGCGTCGTGAAAAGGTCGTCGATTCTTCCTTGATGCACATGCACGCCCGGTGCGATTTCGTCAAAAACCAGTGTTGTCGGCGCATTGGCCAGTACGCCAAAAGGAAAGCTTAGCAGGGCGAGCAGAGCGGTGATGCGCGTGAACGTGTTCATTCGTGATGTGTTCATGGATGACGCATTGACGGACGAATGGGTTCAATGGTTTCTAGCGGATAGCCCGCATCTTTCCAACCTTTGACGCCTGCGCGATACCAATAGACATGGATTGCTCCCAATTCAAGCGCGCGTTTACTGGCATTCCACGAGTGCCAGCAGCTTGGTTCGCAGAAAATCACAATGGGCGTGTCGTCTATTGGTAGGTGGGCTTTTAGCAGCGCCACCAGATCATCCGGGACGATACCGTGACCGACATTCGCCAACCAGTAGGTGTTGGGTAAGGTGTCGCGGGTGGGCTCAATCCACAGGGTGTTTTTGACCAATCCTTCGGGTTTATTTGGCGCGGGGTAGACATCAATCAGGCGCGGCGTTTTTCGTTCGATAAAGGCATGAAGTTCATCGGGCGCATTAATGACCGATGCGCCGAGCAAAGTGGTCGGCACGGGGGCGCGATAGTGCTCGGTTCGGTAATCATTGGGTTCTATGACGGGCGATGAGTTTGTCTCTGCACTGATATTCATGGCGCAAAAACAAAGCAATATCGCGCAGTCGGAGCAAAATGCTCGACACTTTCCACGATGCTTCATACTACTTTCATCCAATAAGTCTCCTACCTTAGTAGGAACGTGGCAGAGAGCTATCCAATTTGGATTAACATTAGGATAACAATCAGACCGTCACTGGGCGGACTTTATTGTTGCAGCCACAAGTAAACTTTTTTTCAGTGGGGCAAAGATGAACCGTTGGAGCGGTGTTGAAGAATTTGTTGAGGTCGTCAACAGTGGTAGTTTTACAGCCGCAGCGCGCAAGTTGGGTGTGTCCACGTCGCACGTCAGTCGTCGAATTGATGCGTTGGAAAGCCGGCTAAGCACGCGATTGCTTTATCGCACTACCCGTCAAATCACCTTAACCGAGGTAGGCAAAGTCTACTTCGAGCATTGTAATTCCTTGATCGAGGAGTTTTGCGATGCAGAAGCCTTGGTGACGCAAATGCAGACCGAGCCACTTGGCTTGCTCAAAATCACGGCACCTTCTATTTTCGGCGAAAAGTACATAGCGCCGCTGGCGAACGAGTTTATCCAAGCGCACCCTAAGCTCAGTGTCGAATTGCATTTTTCCAATGACATTGTCGACATGGTGCATGACGGTTATGACCTCGCGATTCGTACTGGCATGCTCAAAGACAGCACCTTAATGGCAAGGCGATTAGCGCCGCGACAACTGTATGTGTGCGCGTCACCGGATTACATCAAGGAGTTTGGTGAGCCTAAAGTGTTGGCGGATTTGGCCAATCATAATTGCTTGGTTGGGTCTGCAGAGGCGTGGAGTTTTCAGGATAAGGGTGAAGCAACCCAATTGAAGGTGAAAGGGCGCTGGCATGGCAACAGTGGCAGTGCGGTGTTGGATGCCGCTTTACGCGGGATGGGGTTGGCACAGTTGCCTGATTATTATGTGCGACCGAAAATCCAACTGGGCGAGTTGGTAGAAGTGCTGGCGGATTACAAAGGCCCTGATTCCGCGGTATGGGCTGTGTATCCGTTTAACCGAAACCTGTCGGCCAAGGTGAGACTGTTTGTGGATTTCTTGTCCGATCACTTCTCCGATCATCTGCCGTGGGACGATGAAATCATGCTTGAAGAATTGAATCGCAGACAGGCATCGAATGATCTCTAGCGTTGATTTGGCCTAAACAAAAAAAGCCAGCGAGAGCGCTGGCTTTTTGTCTTCTACACACCTGTGAATTACAGGATGTCTAGTAGCTCTACTTCGAATACTAGAGCAGCAAACGGAGGGATAGCAGCACCTGCGCCGCGCTCGCCGTATGCTAGGTCTTGTGGAATAGACAGTTTCCACTTAGAACCAACAGGCATCATTTGAAGTGCTTCAACCCAACCTTGGATTACGCCAGTCACTGGGAATTCAGCTGGTTGACCGCGCTCTACAGAGCTGTCGAACACAGTGCCGTCAGTCAGCATACCGTGGTAGTGAACACGTACTTGCTTGTCGCTGGTAGGGATTTCGCCAGTACCTTCAACAAGCACTTCGAACTGAAGACCTGAATCAGTCACAGTCACTTCGTCACGCTTCGCGTTTTCTGCTAGGAAAGCTTCGCCGTCTGCCGCTGCTGCTTTCGACGCTTCTAGGCGTACCGCTTCTGCTTGAGTGTGCAGTTCACGCAGTGCGTTGTTGATGTCGTCGATTTCGATTTCTGGCATGTCACCCGCTAGAGCGGTTGCGATACCTTTCGCGATTGCGTCAACGTTTAGACCTTCAAGGCCGCTACCTGCTAGTTGTTGACCCATTTGTAGGCCGATGCCGTAGCTTGCTTTTTGCTCTACGGTCTCCAATTTTACATCAGACATGTCATTTCTCTTTCGTTTGTGGGTTTATACCCAAACTACATCTGAATGTAGTTTGGGTATAAAGTGTTGGAAGGATACAGGAGCAGGTTGGATCGGACAAATTTAGCTTTAGGTTGATTCCTCATTAAAGATGCTGGAAAGTACAAATGTTAGCCAATCGACACGGATGATGCGCGAAGCTTTTAGCGGCTGACATTTCGCTGACATACCCACGCTAGTTTATGCGGCTCGGGTAAGACGCATTCATAATGAATCATTGATAGATAAACAGATTCCTTCATTACCCGATGGGAAGATTGGGAGAGGTTATGACCCTGAAAGGAAAACGCGAAAAGGGACAAGCAGCAACACCGCCTATGGGTGACGCTGTCAAGGCGGCCATTGAAAAAGCAATGGCGACAATTAAACCTTATTTTGCCCGTGTAACGCCCTATTGGGATGCGTTGCCAAAACCACACCGCATTGGCGTGTCTGCGCTTGCAGGGCTCCTTGTGGTGCTTTTACTGTGGCCATCCAGTGATGATACCGCTGTGGTGCCAGAAACCACGGCGAATGGTGAGCGTGTTGCGTTACCGCTGACGTTTGAAAACCAAGACCCTGCTGAAGATGACGGGTTTAACCAAAATGGTTCAGAGGTGGTGTCAACCCAAACGGTGTCACAGCGAAATGCCAATACACCACAAAACGTGAATACGGATTGGGTGAATTACGAAGTGGCGCGGGGTGATACCTTGTCGAATATATTCAGACAGCAAGACCTGCCTTTGCCTGACCTCTACGCAATCTCTTCGATTGAAGGGGATGACAAACCGTTGAGCCGCATTCAGCCTGGGCAGTTGCTGCGCTTTAAGCGTGATAGCCAAGGTGAATTAGACATGATCCAGATTGAGGTCTCGAAAGACACGTCGGTGATCTTCTTTCGATTGTCTGATGGTAGTTTTGCGCGTCGTAAATAGCGGGCAAGTCGCAACAGCTCACATGGGACGCGAAGAAAATCAGGGCATGAAAATCTTCATGCCCTGATGTTTGTCGGTGAATGCGTTGCGTTCAAGCGCTAAGGGCTGCGCGGCTGATCTTATGCTGGGGTGGTAATGCCTACTCTGCGCATATCAATGTGTGGAATGCCGTCTTCCAAATACTCTTCCGAAATTTCTTCAAAGCCGTGTTGACGGTAAAACTTACGTAAATGGTATTGCGCCCCGATGGTTATTGGCGCATTCGGCCACACCTCTTGTGCTTGGCGTAGTGCGTGTTTCACCAGTTCGCTGCCACAGCCATTTCCGCGTTCTGTATGCGCCGTTACAATGCGCCCTATGCTCATTTCAGGGTAGGTGAGACCTGCCGGTAAGAGGCGGGCGTAGGCGGTCATCTTGTCATCTCGATACCCGAGCACATGTCGGGTTTCAGGATGCAGGTCGTGGCCGTCGAGCTCGGGGTATGCACAGTTTTGTTCAACCACGAACACATTGGTACGTAATCGAAGTAAATCGTACAGCTGCCGCGTAGACAACTGACGAAAGGTCAAGGTTATCCATTGCATGGTTTTATTTTCCTACTAATTATTAAAAATCTTGGGCGATAACGCGCTTACCTTTTTTGTTTATAGAGCGCCGTGGTTGTGTATGGAACGTCATGGTTGTCTAGGAAACGTCATGCTCGGGTAAACAAGAAAGGTAAACACGCCTTTATCTTTATTCGTCTATGTCACCAAAAATTAGTCCATTTCACCCAAAACTGCTTGATAAGATAATAAAAAACCGCGGCGTAGGCCGCGGTTTTTTTGTACTAAATTCAACAATTTTCACTAATGAAACATTGAATTAACAGGCTGTTAATTATTTCTTTAAATCAATGCGGTATTGGGCAAAGCCAACATCATCATTGCCGACTTTTTCCATCGGATAATGCCCTTTGGCTTTGATGAACTGTGCCGCTTTGTCGCTTGGCGAGGTTTCAAAAACGACATCGAGTTTGGCGTCAGTTTTAATCGGCGCGAAGGTCCAGTTGTTGTCGGCCGTTGGTGTGACTTCCCCTTTTTTCTTGGTCACGCTGCTGATGTAGTTTGCTACCACAGTGCGGTTTTCATCTGGCGAGGCAAAGGCAATGAAATCGTTGCCTGTTCCTGGGAATTTGCCCAAGTATGCGCGGTAGTTGTTCGCCGCCACCAAGAAGGGTTGGCTGGTTTGTACAGGCTTGCCGTTAAAGGTCAGCTGTTTGATGCGCTCTGCCTCTGGGTTAACCAGATTACAATCGCTGTCGTAGCGAGCAGGTTGGGTGACATCGATCTGGTAGTTTACGCCGTCAATGACATCAAAGTTATACGTGCGGAAACCGTCCCAGTTGATCAGCGATTGCTGCGCCGTAGATGAAGGGTCGATTTGGTTGAATTGCCCGGCGCTGCACTCCAGCCATTCTTTCACTTCTTTACCGGTCACTTTGAGTGTGACCAAGGTGTTCGGGTAAAGATAAAGGTCTGCGGCGTTACGGAAAGTGAGCTCGCCGGCTTCAACTTCGGTGTAGTTACCGGGATCGTTTTTACGGCCACCGGCTTTAAACGGGGCTGCGGCAGAAAGAACAGGAATGCCTTCAAGATCCGGATCGCCCTGAATGAAGCGCTCAACGTAATCTTTCTGTGCAAGGTTAACGATCTGAACCGTTGGATCATCCTGTACGAGCGACAAGAAGCTGTACATTACGTCATTGGCTTGGCCAATTGGCTGGTTGACGAACTCACGGGTGGCATTGTGATCGTGTTCTAGCGCCTTACGCATTGCAGGATCGGCTTGTGCGATTGATTCGCCATCAAAGATCGGGCGAGATTCAGTTTGTACTGGCGTGACTGCCCAATCATCGCCTTGCTTATCGAGCTGAAGATCCATGATGCCGACATGGCTACCCCAACGGCCCGGCATGACGGCCGCGACGCCTTTGATGGTGCCTTTTTTGTTGTCGACGCCTTGAATGTCATCAAAGCCTTTGCCCGGGAAAACGGCATGAGAGTGACCGAATGCAATGGCATCAATACCTTCAACGTCGGCGAGGTAGTAGACCGAGTTTTCTGCCATGGCTTTATATTCGTCTTGCGACAAGCCTGAGTGCGGGATGGCAACAATCACGTCTGCGCCCTTGGCTTTCATCTCAGGCACCAGCTTGTCTGCGGTGGCTTTGATGTCTTTCGCAATCACTTTACCGTCTAGGTTTTTCTTATCCCACACCATGATTTGTGGTGGCACGAAACCGATATAACCCACTTTCACCAGATGCGCTTTGCCATCGGTGTCTGTCATGGTGTGTTCTTTGATGATGTAAGGCGTGAAGTAGGATTTGCCCGTATTGGCATCGAAGACATTTGCCGACACGTACGGGAAGTTTGCGCCCTCAAGGGTACGGTCGAGGAAGTCGAGGCCGTAGTTGAATTCATGGTTGCCAATGTTGCCCACGTCGTAGTTAAGCTGATTCATGGCTTTGTAAACAGGGTGAATGTCACCTTTTTCCATGCCTTTAGCGGCCATGTAATCGCCCATTGGGCTGCCTTGAATCAGATCTCCGTTATCCACGAGGACACTGTTTTTCACTTCGTTTTGCGCTTTTTTCACCAAGGTGGCAGTGCGGACCAACCCGATTTTCTCACTTGGCTTGTCTTTGTAGTAATCGTAATCCATCACATTGGTGTGAATGTCGGTGGTTTCGATGATGCGCAGCTTGATGGTCTCTGCCATCGCTGGGCTTGCCATCACTAGCAGGCCAGATAGAACAGCTATCGAGAGTGGTCGAGGTGAAAGTGTCATGTGTGTCTCCTGAGGATCTACGACAAAGGGGCATTACCTACTTTTTTATGCAAAAAGTGGATGTGGTCATATTGTGCATAGTAGGCACCGCGATAGGTTACATTTCATCGATTAGTGTGATCTCGATTTTCAATTAATCTCAATGCTGCTCACGCTTTGCGCACTGCGAAGCGTGAAATTTGTGATCTCATCACATGCCCTGTTTTAGGCTTGAGAAAGGTGTCAAATAACCAAAATGTTATAAAAAATGAAATTTTAGAATTTCAAGTAATATCAGCAACTCTTTATAGTGACGTCTAAAGGATTGAAAGGACGCTCACTATGGATTACTTGCCGATTTTTGCGAAGCTGGAAGGCCGACCGTGTTTAGTGGTTGGTGGCGGCGAAGTCGCATGGCGCAAAACGCGCATGCTGATGAAAACCGGCGCAGCGGTTACCGTTGTCTCTCCCGACGCTGATCCTGAAGTGGTCGAAGCGGCAAAACGTGGTGAGTTGGTTTGGGTGCAAGAAGGCTTCTCGCCTGAGCATTTAAAATCCATGTTCTTGGTGATTGCAGCGACTGATAATCCACTCGTGAATGAACTGGTGTCGCAAGCGGCAAATGCGCGAAACATTCTTGCCAATGTGGTGGATGACACGCCGAAATGCAGTTTCATTGTTCCTTCTATTGTTGATCGCAGCCCGATTGTGATTGCGATTTCTTCTGCGGGTAAATCCCCTGTCTTAGCGCGTTTGTTACGCGAAAAACTTGAAACCCTTATTCCTTCTCATGTTGGTCGCATGGCAAAGCTTGCCGGCGAGTTTCGTGACACCTTGAAAAAGAAAGTCACCACCCTGAACGGACGCAGAAAGTTCTGGGAAATGGCGTTTGATGGTCGCTTTAGCTCGCTAGTGGCGGCAGGTGACGAAGACGGTGCCAAAGCCGAGCTGGAAAAACTGACGACGGGTGTGTCGCTACAAGGCGAAGTGGCACTGATTGGTGCAGGCCCTGGTGACCCAGGCTTGTTGACACTGCGCGCCCTGCAATTGATGCAGCAAGCGGACGTGGTGCTTTATGACTACTTGGTGTCTGACGAAATCATGGAGCTTTGCCGTCGTGATGCTGAGCTTATTTGTGTCGGCAAACGTGCAAGCTATCACAGTGTGTCTCAGGAAGAGACCAATGACATGTTGGTGAAGTATGCCCAAAAGGGACATCGCGTGGTGCGTTTGAAAGGCGGCGATCCTTTCATGTTTGGTCGTGGTGGTGAAGAACTTCAAGTGCTTCAAGAAGCGGGTGTGCCATTTCAAGTGGTGCCCGGCATTACCGCCGCTGCAGGCGCAACGGCGTATGCCGGCATTCCTCTTACACATCGCGATCATGCTCAAACGGCGATGTTCATTACAGGTCACCTTAAAAAAGAAGACGACAGCTTCCGCTGGTCAACACTGGCGCGTGGTCGTCAAACCTTGGTGATTTATATGGGTTTGATGAAAAGCGCTCATATTCAAGAGCAATTAATTCAACATGGGCGTGACCCTCAGACGCCCGTTGCAATCATAGAGAACGGAACACGTACCAATCAAAAAATCTATACAGGTACATTGGGCGAGTTGTCGACGTTGGCCGAAGGTGTGGGATCTCCTGCATTGATTGTTGTCGGCGAAGTTGTACAGCTTGCTGATCAGTTGAACTGGTTTGGAAAGCAATCCTTCAATACGGCGGGTGATATTCACGCTCCAGCCGTGGTTAATTTAGGCTAAGGAAATATCAAAGAATGGAAGCCAAGACCCTTACCCACCTCAAGCAGCTTGAGGCAGAAAGTATCCATATCATTCGTGAAGTGGCGGCGGAATTTGATAATCCCGTGATGATGTATTCCATCGGGAAAGACAGCTCCGTGATGCTTCACCTTGCGCGCAAGGCGTTTTATCCGGGCAAAATTCCGTTCCCATTGCTTCACGTTGACACGGATTGGAAATTCAAAGAAATGATTGAGTTTCGTGATCGTGCCGCGAAAGAACATGGTTTTGAACTGCTGGTTCACCAAAACCCTGAAGGCATCGCAATGGGTTGTAGCCCGTTCGTGCATGGTTCTTCAAAGCACACTGACATCATGAAAACCCAAGGTCTGAAGCAAGCGCTCGACAAATATGGGTTTGATGCAGCATTCGGCGGTGCACGTCGTGACGAAGAAAAGAGCCGTGCAAAAGAGCGCGTTTATAGCTTCCGCGATAAGAACCACCGTTGGGATCCGAAAAACCAACGTCCTGAACTTTGGCACACCTACAACGGCCAAGTGAACAAAGGCGAAAGCATCCGTGTTTTCCCTCTGTCGAACTGGACCGAGCTTGATATCTGGCAATACATCTACCTAGAAGGCATCGACATTGTGCCGCTGTATTTGTCAGAAATTCGCCCAGTGGTCGAGCGTGACGGCATGCTGATCATGGTCGATGACGACCGCATGGAATTGCGCGAAGGCGAGAAAGTTGAATACAAGAGTGTGCGTTTTAGAACACTTGGCTGTTATCCACTGACGGGTGCGGTTGAATCCACGGCAGATACCTTGCCGGGCATCATTGAAGAAATGCTGGTGGCGACCTCAAGTGAGCGCCAAGGCCGCGCCATTGACCACGACCAGTCCGGCTCAATGGAATTGAAGAAACGTCAGGGATATTTCTAAGGGATTAAGCATGAACAGCGTAATTGAACAACAAGTTGCCGAGCTAGGCATTGAAGCGTATCTGGATCAGCATCAGCATAAATCCCTGTTGCGTTTCCTAACCTGTGGTTCGGTGGATGATGGTAAAAGTACCCTTATCGGCCGCTTGCTCCACGATTCACACCAGATTTATGAAGATCAACTTGCGGCAATCCATTCCGACAGTCAAAAAGTCGGTACGACGGGCGAGAAACCCGATCTGGCATTGCTGGTTGATGGCCTGCAAGCAGAGCGCGAGCAAGGGATCACGATCGACGTTGCGTATCGTTACTTCTCAACGCGTCCACGTAAATTCATTATTGCTGATACCCCAGGGCATGAGCAGTACACCCGTAACATGGCAACCGGTGCATCGACCTGTGATCTGGCGGTGATCTTGATTGATGCGCGTAAAGGCGTGTTGGATCAGACCCGTCGTCATTCCTACATCGCGAGCCAACTGGGTATTCGCCAGTTCATTGTTGCGGTGAACAAAATGGATTTGGTGGGCTTTGAAGAGTCACGCTTTGAAGAAATCAAAGCGGAGTACTTGGAGTTTGCTAAGAAGCTGAACCGTAACATCAATATTCAGCTTGTGCCTTTGTCTGCCCTTGAAGGCGACAACGTGGTTGAGCGCAGCGCGCAATCTCCATGGTATGAAGGCGATACGCTTCTGACCATGTTGGAAACCGTGGACGTAAGCAGCGACAAAGATAAAGGTCCGTTCCGTCTGCCTGTGCAGTATGTGAACCGTCCAAACCTCGATTTCCGTGGCTTCTCAGGCACGATTGCTGGTGGTTCTATTCGTCCTGGTGATGAAGTGAAAGTATTGCCATCAGGCAAAACCTCAACGGTTGATCGCATCGTTACTTTCGATGGTGACCTTGAATTTGCCCATGCAGGTCAAGCGGTGACCATCACATTGAAAGATGAGATTGATTGCAGCCGCGGCGATTTGATTGTCCCTGTTGCTGAAACGCACAAAGCGACCAGCAAACTGGCGGCAAGCATTGTGTGGATGGATGAATCTCCGTTAGAAATTGGTCGTCAATATGACATCAAAGTGGCGGGCAAGAAAACCGTGGGTTCGGTGAGCAAAATCCGCCACCAAGTCGACATCAATTCGCTGGATACTTTTAACACTGACAGCCTTGCCCTTAACGGCATTGCAGAGTGTGAAGTGGAACTGACGGAGTCTGTGTCACTCGATCTGTATCAAGAGTGCGCGGATACTGGTGGCTTCATCGTGATCGATCGTCTGACGAACGTTACTGTGGGCGCGGGCATGATCAGTGAGCTACTTGATGATCAAGCATCGGCTGTTCAAGGTACTGACATCTCGGCGTTTGAAGTTGAGTTCAATGCGCTGGTTCGTAAGCATTTCCCACATTGGAATGCGCGCGATATCAGTAAGTTGTTGGGGTAATTCCCATGAGCTGGGATCAGTCTCTGGTATCAGGTCTGTTGCTGGCTATTGTGGCAGGGTTGGTGTTTACCAAAATCAAACCTGCCATTTTATTCGCTGGTGCAGCATTCATTGCGTTTCAATCTGGACTGGTGAAAATCGAGGCATTAGCAGGGAACTTCACCAACAGCTCCCTGCTGACCTTGGTATTGCTTATTCTTTCTTCCGCCGCGCTTGAGAAAACGCGCCTCGTGAGTTGGGTGAGTGGACAACTTGCCAGTGGTCGACTGGGCACTGTTGTGGCTAAGCTTGGGCTTTCTACGGCAGTACTGAGCTCTTTTACCAACAATACGGCGGTTGTCGTGTCCTTGATTGGCGCTGTAAAACGAAATCGTCGCCATGCGCCGTCGCGTCTTCTTATCCCCCTGTCGTACGCGGCGATTCTTGGCGGCACCCTTACGCTTATCGGTACCTCTACCAACCTCATCATCAATAGCTTTGTGGAAAGCGCAGGGCTACCTAGTCTCGGTTTCTTTGCACCTTCCGCCATTGGCCTTGCCGTTCTCGCGGGCGGCTTGCTCGTGCTTATCCCATTTTGTTATCTATTGCCTGACTATGATGACCAAAGTGAAGATGATTTGCCGTATGTGTTGGAAGCGGCGATAGAACCTGGCTCGCCACTTGCTGGTCGAACCGTATCAGACAATGACCTTCGTGCACTGCGTCGTTTGTATTTGGCGGAAGTGGTACGCGATGGTGAATTGATTGCGCCAGTTTGCCCAGACATGGTGCTAAAAGAAGGCGATAAACTGCAGTTTTGTGGTGACGTAGAAAGTGTCGCGACCTTGCAAGAAATTGAAGGGTTGGCGCTCTTTGGTCAGCACCACATCAATGGACAGAATCTGTTGGAAGTGGTGGTTAGCCACAGTGCTTCGATTTTAGGAAAAACCCTTAAAGAAGCAAAATTCCGTGAAAATTTTGATGCTGTGGTGGTCGCAATTCGCCGCGGACATGAGAAGCTTGAAGGTGGGCTAGGCAACATCACATTGCTTGCTGGTGACACCTTGGTGATTGTGCCAGGTAAAGGTTTTGTGGCTCAGAAAAAACAACTCGAACGTGAATTCGTGTTGGTGAATGGCCTTGATTCAAGTGCGCGCCTTGATGGTGCCATGAGTGCTTGGGTGCTAGCAGGCTTTGCCACTGTCATCGGTTCTGCGCTGTTGGAATGGGTACCTTTGCTTAATGGACTTGCGGCATACTTGATGGTGTTACTGCTCACGGGTGTGGTCAATTTAGGCGAGGTACAACGCCGTTTTCCTGCTGAAATTGTCGTGATTGTTGGCAGTGCCTTGAGTTTGGCGCAGTTGATGATTGAAACAGGTATGTCAGCCCGAATGGGCGATTTGTTTATCTATTTATTTAATGGTTGGGGTGTCTATGGCGCATTAATTGCGACCTATCTCCTCACCTTAGTGCTGACGGAACTTGTTACCAATAACGCCGCCGCAGCACTGGCATTTCCGATCGGTTATAGCTTGGCATTAGGCTATGGCGTGGATCCGATGCCTTTTATCATGGCGGTATTATTTGGTGCGAGCGCGAGCTTTATTTCGCCATATGGTTACCAAACGAATCTTCTGGTCTACAGTGTGGGTAATTATCAACTGACTGATTACCTTCGCATTGGCTTGCCGTTGTCGTTGGTGTATTCCGCGTTGGTGCTGGGATTGATCCCCGTCTTTTTTCCATTTTGATTTACAAGGATTGAGTTATGAGTGCAGCGGATACGCCGCATCCGGATGAGAACGTGGTTTGGCACAAGCATGCCGTTGACAAGCAGTTCCGTTCTGAACAGAAAAAACAAAAGCCAGCTTTGCTGTGGTTTACAGGGTTGTCGGGTTCTGGCAAGTCGACCGTTGCGGGTGCGCTAGAGAACAAACTCGCTGAGTTAGGTCATCATACGTATTTGCTTGATGGTGACAATGTTCGCCATGGTCTTTGTCGCGATCTGGGGTTTTCTGACCAAGACCGTCGTGAAAATATTCGCCGTGTGGGCGAAGTGGCAAAGTTGATGAGCGACGCGGGATTGATCGTCCTGTCTGCTTTCATTTCACCGTTTCGTGAAGAGCGCCAATTGGTGCGTGAACTTCTGCCTGACGGTGAGTTTTTCGAAGTGTATGTGGATACACCGCTTGAGGTGTGTGAATCTCGCGATCCTAAAGGGCTATACAAGAAAGCCCGTGCAGGAGAGATCAAGGCGTTCACTGGGATCAGCTCTGCCTATGAAGCGCCAGAGCAACCCGAGATCCACTTGCACACCGATCAGCACAGCGTTGATGCGTTGGTTGATCAGTGTGTGGAGCAACTGCGCAAAGCGGGTGTGATCGGCTGATCACGCCTTCGCGTTAACCGTCGATCCTATGTCGCTGTTAACGTCGAACGCGTGTGACAGCAGTGCCATTAGGGCATCAAGGTATTCAGGGTGGGTCTTTTGACCCACCAGTTTCGCCAACTCATTGCCTGTTGGGCTGAAACGGTAATAGTAAATACGTGTTCCCTTCCTAAACGGTGTCAGCATGAAGGTTTTCCCTTGACCTGATAACGCCAGATCGGCGGATGGATCCATCGCGCCAGATTCCAATTCTGTTCTCAAAATCAGCCCCAGATCCATCAGCAGCATCAGATCCGTAAACGGCAGCTTGTAATTTCCCAGCGCAAGGCGCTCGGCCAAGTCTGGTTTAAACCAGCGTTTCACGCCTTGTTCGGGTTGCCTAAAGCCTGTGATGAGCTTATTTGCGCCATCACTGCCAAAGGTACAGGCGAGGGTGCATGCGCGTTGCAGTGCTTGCGCTTCGCGTTGTGTCATGGTTTCGAGCAGCGACAGTGCTTTCAAAGAAGTGCTGCCGGGTTTGATCATTTCCTGCTTTAAAATACGCGCCCACAAGTTTTGCATGGCATCGCCATAGATGGTTTTAGCCATTTCAAAGAAGCGGTAAAGCCAATCAGGATCCGGTGAGTTTGCGGCCTCGTCGCGGCAAAGATCGTGGGTTAACTTGATGATCTTTTCGAGGTTAGCTTGTTGCTGTTGCTTCAGCTGTAACTGTCGATATGCCGCGCGGGTTGTCAGGCTGTCATGTTCAACCTCGTGCAACATTGCATCAATATGGTGAAGATCGGCGATTGCCTCGAGTCGATGTTGACTCGATTTGATGTGGTTTTCTTGGCGGTGATGGGCGTTTTCAGCCTCTTTCTTTGGTTCAGAAGCCGCTTTTTCATTGACGTCAATCAGTACGGGGTTGCGTTGTTCAGCCATGATCTCATCCATTTCACAACGTTAAGGTAATGTTTTCGCGACGATTTAGAGAAGGTTGTATTTAATCTGCTATGTTAAAATTAAATTAAATTTGTTAACATTTGGCATCGATTGGTTTTGACAGGGAGGTAACGCTACGATGAAGAAATTCAAAGTAAACACAGTGAATATCCTGCTTGTCGTCTTTTATGTCGCCACCTTGCTCTACCTTTCTCAGTTTATCGGCTGATCGAGACAAAACATTAAAAAACCCGCCAATTGGCGGGTTTTTGTTTTGATGAGTGAGAAAGATCACTGAATCAGTTTGTTAACAAGATCAATCACTTGTTTGATTTCAACTTCATTGAGGGCGCCTTCTTTAACAAAGCGAACAACGCCTTCTTGGTCGACAACAACGATGGCTGAATTTTCCTTTCTTAGGTTCCATGCCCCTGCAACCGCACCGCTTTCATCCAGAACAATAGAAGACCAACTAAATTCGCGTTTGCTGTCTTCCGCTGAAGATTTTACAAAGCCACCCGTACCCCAAATCGCATCATCTTGGTTGATGATGGTGGTGGTTTGGTAGGTATCGTTTGAGAAATCTGCCGCTTTAATTGCTTCTACAAGTGGTGCATTCATCTCTTTCGAGCTGCTGCGCCCTGCGATGGCTTGAATGATACGTGCTTTACCGGTGAGTTCTGCGCTGCTCCACGTTTTGAAGCCGACATCATCGCCGTTAAGTGTGAGTTCACCGTATTTTTCAACCGACACTGATGGCAGAGCTTGGCCGTTATTGATGTTGTGTGCCTGAGCAAAAGTGGAGATGAGAGCGGTTGCCAAGGCAAGCATTTTGAGTTGACGCATAGAGGTTTATTCCCCATTTATTAGAGTGTTGTAAGAATATAGCCGAAACCGAAAGCCTGACCGTATCAATAACAGATCCAACCACTCAAAAACGACATTCGGTTTACCACTAATTGAATCTTATTTGAGACTGTGTGTCGTATGTTTACCACGTGTTATTTTTTGACTACGCTTTGAGGGTTGTTGTAGAAAACAGTGGGAACGATATGTCGACACGTTGTCCAAATATTCAGTACCCACACAATGTGAAGTGAGCCCCAGTAGTTGGCATTTAGATTGCATCAAACAAATGTCTGCCATAAATGAAACCTATGGCGTGTGATGCAGGTCTTTTATCTTAAGACATGGAGGAGTTCATCAATGTTACGAATTTTTCATCAATACCGTCCCCGTCAGGTTGCGCGTTATGTGAAAGGCTTCTTCCGCGGTCGTGTATACATCGACGGCGTTGGCGCATTTGAGTTTGATTGCGGCAAGTTGTTACCGCCATCTCGAAAGGATAAACGGGCGTTGGCCGTCATGAATGAAGTGAACAGTGAAATTCGCGCCATGGCGGTTGCTGCATAACACGACGCACAATCCGTTAGTTGTATTCTAAAGAAAACGCCCAGCACTGCTGGGCTTTTTTGATCCATGCGTTACCAAATGAACGCATCTTAGGTTTCGGCTTTCAATAGGGTATTAGGCCCTACTTGTCCCTTTCCCAAGGGGGAAGGCAAACCCCCGTTCCACCTATGCCACAGTAACCTCGAGGGTTCTTCTCTAAGTACTGCTGATGATAGGTTTCTGCAAAATAGTAAGGGCCTGCTTCGGCGACTTCAGTGGTGATCTCTGACGATTTACCTGCATCAACCAGCGCTGCCTGGTAAGCGGCTTTGCTTGCTAACGCTGCGTCTTTTTGCGCGTCATTATAGTAATAAATCGCAGAACGATACTGAGTACCCACGTCATTTCCTTGGCGCATCCCTTGCGTGGGATCATGGCTCTGCCAAAAAGTAGTCAGTATGGTTTCCAGCTGAATTTTCGCTGGATCGTAGACCACTTGTACAACCTCTGTATGACCAGTTTGCGCCGTACACACATCGCGGTAACTTGGATTTACAGTGAAGCCGCCACTGTATCCGACCGACGTTGAGGTCACGCCATCGAGTTGCCAAAATAGGCGCTCAGCCCCCCAGAAACAGCCCATCCCCACAAGGATCTGTTCCTGATTATCTGGCGTTTCGGCGCGCAGTACCGATCCATTGACGGCATGAGGCTCAGTCGGAATTATTTGTTCCATTCTATCTGGAAGCGCCTCTTGAGCGGTTATAGTATGTTGTTTACTTGTTATCATACTTCGACTCCTTGTCGTCTGGTTTCTCTCGACCCTGTATACTCTCAGTCATTCTAAGAGGCGGGCTCTTAGCGCTAAACGGATTTTAGGTCGGGTTGAGCATTTTTATCGTGCTTTGATGCACTTTTGCAACAGAACAGCCCCACCGTTAAGCGGTCATACTGTTAAGTATTTTGTTTTCATTGTGACTCTCAAGGTGAGAGAAAGACGTACGGTTAATGATAGATAAACGATTAATACCTTGGCTTGTTAGTGGAATGATGTTGATGCCTGGGGTGGCTTTTGCGGACATTGACTTCGACATCGACGGGCTAAAAAAGCCTTTGGAAGAAAATGTCAGGGTTTATCTCGATGCGATTCCTGAGAATGAACGACGTCTAAATTTCCGTTTTCAATCTCGTGTAACAGATGAAGTGAGCAGAGCACTTCAAGCCCTTGGGTACTATGATCCGACAGTGACATTTACTGTTGAAGATAAAGCGTCCAGTGATGACGCCACCGTGGTGCTCAATATAGACCCGGGTCCACCGATTTTAATTGCAGACATGGATGTAAAACTTGAAGGCGAAGCGGAAAATGACCCCGCTTTCAAAGCGTTGCTTGAATCTGCACCTAAAGTGGGCGATGTGTTAAACCAAGGGCAATACGATTCACTCAAATCATCCATTCAAAGCCTTGGCATACGACGCGGTTATTTTGACGGCGAGTACATCCTTTCTCGACTAGAAGTTGCCCCTGGCCTTCAAAAAGCGTATTTCCGATTGCATTACAAAAGTGGTATTCGTTATCACTTTGGCCAGATCGTGTTTCACGATAGCCAAATCAATGAAGAACGCCTCGAAAGCATGTTGACCTTTACTGAGGGCGACCCTTATCTGGTCACGGATTTAGGTGCGTATAACCAAGCGCTATCGAATACAGGGTGGTTTTCGTCGGTATTGGTGGAAGCCGGGCTTGATGACATGCGTGATGATCGCGTACCTATCTCTGTGTCACTTGCGCCAGCACCACGAAATCAATTTGAAACGGGTGTGGGTTACTCCACGGACACCGGCCCTCGTGTAAAAATTGGTTGGAAGAAGCCTTGGTTTAACAGCCGTGGGCATAGCCTGAATACCGACCTTTATGTTTCCTCACCCAAACAGACGCTTGAATCGACCTATAAGATCCCACTTGAAGATGTTCAGCGCGAATACTATCAAGTGCAAGTCGGTGCCGAGAACCTCGACAACAACGACACGAAAAGCTTGGAATTGACATCATCTGTGTCACGCCATTGGAAATTTGACACGGGTTGGCAGCGGTCGGTGTTCCTTCGTTGGCTCTATTCGGATTACACCCAAGGGACGGATTCTGATATCTCAAACCTCATTTTACCGGGGATTAACTTTTCCCGTGTTCGAAGCCGAGGTGGCGCAATGCCATATTGGGGTGACAAGCAATCCATTACCTTTGAAATGGCAGATCCTATTTGGGGTGCAGACATCAATCTCTATCGCGTGATTGGGCAAACTGCGTGGATCCGTAGCTTGAATGAAAACAATCGCGGTATCGTTCGAGTTAACGGCGGCGGCGTGTTCACCGATGAATTTGAGCGTGTGCCACCGTCGTTGCGTTTCTTTGCGGGTGGTGACAACAGCATTCGTGGTTATAGCTATGAATCGATTTCTCCCAGGGATGAAAAAGGTAATTTGCTCGGTGGTAGCTACATGGCGACGGGCAGCTTGGAGTACAACTACCGTGTGACAGGAAACTGGTGGGCGGCATTGTTTGTTGATGCCGGTGATGCATGGACAACGAGCAGCCCTTCGTGGAAAACGTCGGTAGGTGTTGGTGTGCGTTGGGAATCTCCGGTTGGTCCTGTGCGCTTCGATATCGCCCACGGCTTTGAAAATGAAAGCGATGACTTTCAGCTCCACTTCAGTTTGGGGCCAGAACTATGATGCGCTGGATTAAGCGATTGCTTGTCACCGTTTTCTTCTTGATGGTGTTTGTTTTCGTCGTGGTAGGGGCGTTCTTAATTACCCCTGGCGGCGTTAAATTTGCGGTGTGGGGGGCTCAAGAAGCCTTACCTGAATTGAGCATTGAGGATCAAGAAGGCGCAGTATTGAATGGCTTCACCTTGAAAGGGGTGTCTTACCAATCGCCGGCGTTTTCATTGACCAGTGACTCCTTGTTCTTGGATATCAATGCAAAGTGTTTGCTGACGCCTGTGTTGTGTATTGATGGTCTAACCGCTGACGGTCTTGTCGTGACGGTGGGTGAAACAGCCCCTTCGCCAGAAGACGAAACGCCTTCAGAGCCTGTGACGGAGATATCGACGCCTGTTCCGCTCTTTTTAAGCGGCGTAGCACTGAGTGATATCACGTTGGATATTCTCGGCACAAAAGTGCATTGGGACTCCTTGACTACCGCCGCGCAAATGCAGCGCAGCACACTGACATTAAAGCCAACAACGTGGCAGGGCATCTCTGTCGTACTGCCGCCAGCGAGCAATGACACGTCAGCCAACACCTCGACATCTGCGCCACAAGCGCAAAAGCAAGCACTGGCCTTACCTGAAGTAAACATCCCACTGAATGTCGTTATCGAGCGTTTTGAACTGAAAGATGCCGATTTACGTTTGCCCGCAAAACAGACGATCCATCAGTTCTTGCTGGAAGGCTCGGCAGGTGGAAATGACATTGCGATCAAACAATTAGTCTTGGATGCCGAACAAGGGAAAGTGTCACTCAATGGTGATGTATCACTAAAAGGTGAGTACCCACTGACATTGGATGCGCTGGCCAAGGTGCGTATGGCACCGCTTGGTGGGCATTCGCTGAAACTTGATGCGAAGGGTGATCTCAAGGCCTTGGAGCTGGATGCCGCGTTGAAAGGTGTGTTGGCTGCAACCTTGTCAGGCAAGCTGAATGTGATTGACCCTGATATTCCTTTTTCCCTGTTACTCACGAGCCGTAATCTGCAATGGCCTATTGATAAGCCTGCGGAATACCGTCTGTCATCAACGGCACTACGCGCCAATGGCAGCTTGGCGGATTATCGCGCTACGCTAAAAACCAGCGCCACTGGGGATGTCATTCCTGACATGACGCTCAGCACGAATCTCTCGGGCAGTTTGTCGAAGATCGCGTTAAGCAACTTTAAACTCGATACCTTGGGCGGCAACATTGCAGGCTCTGCAAACGCGGATTGGGCAAAACAGGTGAACTGGCAGACAGCACTCAGTTTCAATGATATTCAGCCGGGGCTGAAATGGCCTGAAGCTGAAGGGCGGTTGTCTGGCACCTTCACGAATAAAGGGCGCTTAACGTCGCAAGGTGGCTGGCTAGTCGAAGTCCCAGAGCTTGATATTCAGGGCACTATCCGTGAGCAAGCACTCACATTGATAGGGCAAGTTGATGCGTCTGACGTGAAAGGCAAAGGCGATTTGTTGGTGGAAACCCAAGGGTTGTCATTGCGCCATGGGCCAAACCGCGTTGATGTCTCAGGGCAAATAGACAAAGCACTCGATCTCGATGTGTTGCTGGATTTACCGTCTCTTTCTGCGTCGCTACCACAGGCGAAAGGCAGTGTTAAAGGGGAGGTCGCGTTATCTGGCACCTTGGACGCGCCAACGGCGTCTGTGAACCTCAATGCGTCTACTTTGGCGTGGGAAGAATTGGTGTCGGTACAGAGCGTCAAAATGCGCGGCTCCGTGTCTCCATTGCCTATTGTAAGTGGCGGTCTTGTGGTTGATGTTGCTGGAGTGAAAGCGGAAGGCGTGGATGTTTCAACGCTGTCGTTACGCGCTTCTGGCGATGAAAGCGACCAAACTGTGTCGCTCAACGTTGATGGCACTCCTGTGGGCGTCGAACTGGCTCTGCAAGGGCAGTTAGATCGTAAAACGGGTTGGAAAGGAAAATTATACGCATCCAAACTGACCACACCGGTTGGCCCTTGGACATTGGAAAACGACGTGCCGTTGGCGGTGGATTTTAAAACATCGTCGGTGGATGTTGGCGCGTTTTGTTGGACGCAGCACCAAAGCCGCGTTTGCTTAGACAAACCTGCCAAGGTTGCGGATAGCGGCGAGGCAAGTGTGTCTATCGTTGATTTCAATTTGGATATTTTACAGGCCTACTTACCAGTGACCACCATGATCCAAGGTGAACTTGATGCGAAAGCCGATGTGGGTTGGACACCAAATGCATTGCCGACAGTGAATGCATTAGTGTCTCTCTCTAAAGGCCAGGTTGTCGAACAAATGGATCTGCCTTTAACGTTCGGTTGGGACAAACTCGATCTGAATGCGGTATTGGCTAACGAAAAATTGAATGCGGATTTCGACCTGGATTTAACCAACAACGGCTCGGTGACACTGAACGCTGAAATGACCAAACTCTCGAGTGAGAATCGCGCGTTGAAAAGTGCTTTCTTGCTAGAGGGCGTGAACCTTGATTTCCTCTCTGCTGCGCTCGGTGAAGATTCCATCTTGAAAGGAGAGCTAAACGGTAACGTTGTGCTCAATGGTGCACTTGATGCCCCCAGTGCCACCGGTAACATTGATCTTACTGGGTTGAAGTTACAAAGCTTGGCGGCACCTGTTGAGATCACTCAGGGTCAAATTGGTATCGACCTAAAAGGTTATAAAGGCCAGTTAGACGGTGGCATTAAAACCCCTGATGGTGATCTTACGCTGTCAGGTACTGCCGATTGGACGAAATTAGATGCGTGGCTTGCCTCTCTGAATGTCGCGGGTGAGCGACTAAAAGTGGTGGTGCCGCCAATGGTGGCGCTGGAAGTTAGCCCCAACATGACGTTGAAAGCGAACCCGAAACGAATTGATGTGACCGGAAAAGTCTCAGTGCCTTGGGGACGCATCATTGTTGAAACCCTGCCAGAATCTGCGGTGCAAGTTTCTAGCGACGTAGTGCTTTTGAATGATGAACTTCAGCCGATTAGCAAAGAGGAAGCATCGCCCATCACGATCAACGCCGCGATCAACGTCAATATAGGCGACGATGTGCGATTAGAAGCCTTTGGTTTGAAAACCTTGCTGGTGGGTGATCTGAATGTGGCGAGTAATCGCAAAGGGCCGTCGGTGTCGGGTGATATCAACCTAGAAGAAGGGACATACCGCTCCTTTGGGCAGGATTTGACCATCAAAAAGGGGCAGATCTTGTTTAATGGGCCGCCAGAACAGCCCTATTTGCAGATTGAAGCGATCCGAAACCCGAACGCGATTGAAGATAACGTCGAAGCGGGCATTCGTGTCACGGGCCCAGCTGATGCACCAGAGGTGTCGGTGTTCTCCGATCCTGCAATGCCACAGGCAAATGCATTGTCTTATTTGGTGCGAGGTCGAAATCTCGATAGCGAATCTGATGGCAATGGCATGACATCCATGTTGATCGGCCTTGGCCTATCGCAAAGCGGTAAGCTGGTTGGGCAGCTTGGTGAGGCCTTTGGTGTTCAAGATTTGTCGGTGGATACATCAGGCAGCGGTGATGATGAAAAAGTGGAAGTCTCTGGCTATATTTTACCTGGCTTACAGGTGAAATACGGTGTGGGGATCTTCACGAGTTTGCCGGAGTTTACGGTGCGGTATCGCTTGCTGACAGATCTGTATCTGGAAGCGGTATCGGGTGCTGACAATGCTGTGGATTTGCTCTATCAGTTCAGCATTAAGTAGCGACCAACTCGAACAGTAGTGTCAGTTTTGCACATAAGAAAAAGCCCGCAGTTGCGGGCTTTTTTGTGTCTTATTCTTGGTCAGGGCTGTCCCTTAAAAACGCTTCCACTTTGTCTACCATATGCGTAGATCCAACAAAGTAGGGCACGCGCTGATGGAGTTCTGTCGGTTTGATATCAAGGATGCGCTGCTTACCGTCGGAGGCTTTGCCGCCGGCTTGCTCCATGATGAACGACATTGGGTTGCACTCATACAGTAAGCGCAGCTTGCCGCTTGGGTAGGCCGCTGTACTTGGGTAGAGGTAGATGCCGCCTTTCAGCATATTTCGGTGGAAATCCGAAACCAAAGAACCGATGTAGCGCGATGTGTATGGGCGATTATCTTCCGGTTCATTTTCTTGGCAGTATTTGAGGTACTTCTTCACACCCTGTGGGAATTTGATGTAGTTACCTTCGTTGATCGAGTAGATCGTGCCTTCTTCTGGGATGCGCATGTTTTCATGCGACAAACAGAACACACCGATTGATGGATCGTACGTAAAACCATGTACACCGTTCCCCGTGGTGTAAACCAACATGGTGGAAGAACCATAAATGATATAGCCCGCAGCCACTTGTTTGTTGCCAGGTTGAAGGAAGTCGTCAAGATTGGCGGGTTGGCCGAGAGGGGAGATACGGCGGTAGATGGAGAAAATCGTACCGACAGAGACGTTCACATCAATGTTTGATGAACCATCGAGAGGATCCATCAAAATGACGTATTTGGCATTCAGTCCATGGGCTTCGTCAAAGATGACAACATCGTCTTCTTCTTCACTGCCGACGCCACACACTTGGTCGCGAGCAGCCATGGCGGCTTTGAATTTTTCATTGGCATAGACGTCGAGTTTTTGTTGTTGTTCGCCTTGCACATTTTCACTGCCGAACCCACCGGTAATATCAACCAAGCCTGCTTTGTTGATTTCACGGTGAACGATTTTTGCGGCTAAACGGATGGAAGACAGCAACGAGCTCAATTCGCCACTGGCAGTTGGGTATTCATGTTGCTTTTCAACGATGAACTCGCCAAGTGTTCGCATATCGGACATTTCAGATCCTTTTGATGTCTGGAATCGGATTCTTGGGTAAGATGATTGAAAACAAGAAGGTGCATTTAGCAAGCGACAAACAAAAATCGCACCAGTGTTCTCCCGTTGATTTATTCTTTTCAATGTAGACATAAGACGGGTGGCAAAGAGAAAAGCCCCCAAGAATTGCGCAACATCTGAACAATAAATCAACTTGTTACCGAGTTTAAAGTGTAGAACTTTTTATTAGTAACGAAGTAATTTGAACGAGCTTGGAACTGTGATCGCAGCGCGGTACACGCCAAGATAAAGTGACTTTCAAGGCTGACGAAACGTTATGCATATACATATTTTAGGGATTTGTGGCACCTTCATGGGTGGCGCAGCCATCTTAGCCCGACAACTGGGCCATAAAGTCACAGGCTGTGACGCCAACGTGTACCCGCCAATGAGCACATTGCTTGAATCTCAAGGGATCGAGATCATTCAAGGTTACGATCCTGTCCAGCTTGATCCCGCGCCCGATCTTGTTGTTGTCGGTAATGCGATGAGCCGCGGTAATCCATGTGTCGAATATGTCCTCGATAAGAATCTGAATTACACGTCGGGTCCGCAGTGGCTGCTTGAATTTTTGCTTAAAGATCGTTGGGTGCTTGCCGTTGCGGGAACGCACGGCAAAACCACCACAGCGAGCATGTTAGCGTGGGTGCTGGAAGATTGCGGCTACCAGCCAGGTTTTTTGATTGGCGGTGTACCCGGTAATTTCGGTGTGTCAGCACGCTTGGGTGAAAGCATGTTCTTCGTGGTGGAAGCGGACGAGTATGACAGTGCCTTTTTCGATAAACGATCGAAGTTCGTTCACTACCACCCACGCACCTTGATTTTGAATAACTTAGAATTCGATCATGCTGACATTTTTGACGATCTTGCTGCGATAAAACGTCAATTCCACCATTTGGTGCGTACCGTTCCAAGTCTTGGTCGCATCATTGCCCCTGCAGAAGATGTGAACGTAAAAGACACCTTGGACATGGGATGCTGGAGCGAGCTTGAATTTGCCGGTGACGATGGCTTATGGAAAGCCGAGAAGCGTGTTGCTGATGGCAGTGAGTTTGATGTGTGGTTTGACGGCGAACGTGTTGGTACGGTCAAGTGGGACTTGATTGGCGATCATAACGTGAGCAACGCGCTAATGACCATTGCCGCCGCGCGACATGTGGGTGTCACGCCAGATTTGGCTTGTGAATCGCTCGGATCTTTCATCAACACCAAACGCCGTCTTGAGCACAAAGGTGATTTCGCGGGCGTGACTGTGTATGACGATTTTGCGCATCACCCAACCGCCATCAAAACCACATTGGAAGGCTTGCGAGCGAAAGTGGGTGAGCGACGTATTCATGCGATCCTAGAACCAAGATCCAACACCATGAAGCTTGGCGTACATAAAGATGATATTGCCCCGTCTTTGGACAGTGCTGACACTGTGACGTTGTTCCAACCTGACCACATCAAATGGTCGGTGAAAGAGGTTGCTGATGCGTGTAAAGCGCCGTCTGAGTGCTTTGATGACATTGATGCTCTCGTCGCTTCCATTGCGACAAATGTGAATAGCGACGACGTGGTATTGGTCATGAGTAACGGTGGTTTTGGCGGTATCCATGACAAACTTAAAGCAGCGTTAGAAAACAGAACTTCAAACCGTGACACGTTGGAGGCGCATGGTTAATTCGGCGAAAAACGACAAACGCATCACGCTGGCGTGGAGCGGAGCATCCGGCGCGCCTTACGGTATTCGCTTGTTGGAATGTTTGTTGGCAGCAGACTACGAGGTCTATCTGCTGATTTCATCTGCGGCGCGTGTCGTACTAGCAACGGAGCATGGTTTAAAGCTGCCATCAGGCCCTGATGCCGCAAAGGAGGCGCTGACAAAGCACCTTACGGTATCGACGGATAAGTTGAATGTGTGTGGCAAGGAGGATTGGTTTTCTCCTGTCGCGTCTGGCTCGGCTGCGCCAAAGCAGATGGTTGTGTGTCCATGCTCTGCGGGCTCACTTGCTGCGATTGCTCATGGTATGTCGGATAACTTGGCTGAACGTGCTGCGGATGTGGTGCTAAAAGAGCGAGGCCAATTGTTATTGGTTGTCCGTGAAACACCGTTTTCGACCTTGCATTTAGAAAACATGCTTAAGCTGTCAAAGATGGGTGTCACCATCATGCCGGCTGCGCCAGGGTTTTATCATCAACCTCAGACGATCGAAGATTTGGTCGATTTCATGGTTGCACGTATTTTGGATCATCTCGGTGTAGAGCAAGGCTTAGTGCCGCGCTGGGGATATGATCAACGGTCATGAGAGTGATTGATCGTTTTCCAAATAAAAAGGGACGGTAGATACCGTCCCTTTTTTCATGCTAGTGATACCAAAGTCATCAGTTTTGCTGAGGCTTCAAAATCAATACGTTGACTTTAGATTGCTCAAGCACTTTGGTGGCAACAGAGCCGATAAGTAGCTTGTTGGCACGAGAGCGCTTGTGGCTTGGCATGACAATCAAATCACAGCCAAGACGCTCTGCTGATTTCACGATCACTTTATAAGGCTTGCCTTCTGATACAGAGTAATCGTAGGCAATGCCTTCAGGGATCATACGCTTGGCAAATGCTTTAAGGCTGGATTGAACATCTTGCTTCATTTTGAGCGCAGCATCTTCGGGAAAGTATGATGCGACCATGGAGTTATGAATACCGGGCAATGCGGTCAGTAAGTGCAAGGTTGCCCCTGTTTGTCCTGCTAACCAAACGGCATGCTCAACGGCTTTGTCACCGAAGTGCTCATCATTCAAATCGACCGGGACCAGAATGTGCTTATACATGGATTACACTCTCTTCGTTAAAGTAATCCGGCGGGGCGCAAGGCCCCGACCGTTGTTATGCCGTTTGCTTCAGGCGGCGACGTTGATTCCACGCCAAACCAGCCAGTAGCAATAAAGTTGGTACAAATACCCATTCTTTCATCGGACGTTCAGCCGGTGTGCTGACTTGAACCACTTCCCAATCAAAATCGATACCTGCTTTCTCTGCAGGGCTACCGAACTGAATCATGTCGATGTACTTGCCGCCGTCCTCGTCACGTAGCTCTAAACCCGTCGACAAGACGCGCGCCAAGCCTTCTGCTTTTGCGGTATCAACAGGTAGGTGCACGTGCTTAGTGACGATGTTGCCGTCGATATTCTCGCCCTTCACTTGAATGTTCAGGGTTTGGCCATCGGGCAATGTTTCCGCCACTTTGATGATTTCTGTGCCCGCGTAGTCGTTGGTTGGTGCGTAAAGCTCATCCCAGAAGAACCCTGGACGGAACAGTGCGAACGTGATCAACAGCATGGCGACGGTTTCATACCATTTGTTCTTCGTCAGCCACCAACCTTGTGTGGCAGCAGAGAACACCAACATGGCGACGACCGCCGAGAATATGGTAAGGAACAAGTGCAACGGCCCATCAAGATCCATCAACAACAGCTGTGTATTGAAGATGAACATGAATGGCAAAATCGCGGTTCGAATATCGTAGGTGAAGCCTTGGATACCCGTCTTTATGGGGTCTGATTTCGCGATCGCTGCGGCTGCAAATGCGGCCAAACCAACGGGCGGTGTGTCATCCGCGAGGATACCGAAGTAGAACACGAACAAGTGAACCGCAATCAATGGAATGATCAGGCCTTCTTGCGCACCCAAGGTCACGATAACGGGCGCCATCAGGGTCGATACCACGATGTAGTTTGCCGTGGTCGGCAAGCCCATACCCAAGATCAAGCTGATAACCGCCGTAAATAACAGCATCAGAATGATGTTACCGCCAGAGATGAACTCAACGAAGTCGGTCATGACTAAGCCGATACCTGTTAGCGTGACCACGCCGACAACGATACCTGCTGCAGCCGTTGCTACACCGATACCGATCATGTTGCGCGCACCTGCGACAAAACCTTCTGCTAAGTCGACAAAGCCTGCTTTTATCGCTGCGGCAAATTCACCTTCTTTGCGGAAGAAAGCCATCAATGGGCGCTGGGTAACAACAATGAACATCATGAACAAGGTTGCCCAGAATGCAGACAGACCTGGGGAGAAGCGCTCTACCATCAAGCACCACACCAACACGACAATCGGTAGCAGATAGTAAAGACCTGAGCGAACAGTCGGGCCTGGATCGGGCACTTCTGAAAGGTCTGTGGCGGCAGGGTCTTCAACCGCTTCTTTTTTGAATTGTGAAGAGTAGCGTACGAGTGCGACGTAAGCGGCAAATATCAACACGCCAATGATTGGACTTGCTGCTGCACCGAATACATCTTTCGTCCAACCGATACCGTAGTAAACCGCGAAGCTCAGTACGCAGATACCGATAACGATAACCACGATGTTCTGAAGGGTTTGTAGGAATGTCGACGTATGGCGACGTGGCAAACCTGTCATGCCCGCCTTACACGCTTCAAGGTGAACGATATAAATCAGTGCGATGTAAGAAATGATGGCTGGCAAGATCGCCGCTTTAATGACTTCGATATACGGAATACCCACGTATTCCACCATCAAAAACGCCGCTGCCCCCATGATAGGTGGCGTAAGCTGACCGTTCGTTGACGCCGCAACCTCGACTGCACCTGCTTTCGTGCCAGGGAAGCCAACACGTTTCATCAACGGAATGGTAAAGGTACCTGTGGTTACAACGTTGGCGATAGAAGAGCCTGAAATCAGGCCTGATAGACCCGATGCAACAACCGCTGCTTTTGCTGGGCCGCCACGCATGTGGCCAAGCAAAGAGAACGCGACTTTGATGAAGTAGCCACCTGCGCCTGCACGATCAAGTAATGCGCCGAACAAAACAAACAGGAATACAAACGAGGTCGACACGCCAAGGGCAACACCGAAGACACCTTCGGTTGTTAGCCACATGTGTGACATGGTTTTGTTGAGGCTTGCACCTTTGTGCGCGATCACATCTGGCATGTGTGGACCCGCAAAGGTGTATACCAAGAAGACAGCAGCAACCACCATCAACGGTGGTCCAAGTGCTCGGCGCGTGGCTTCTAAGAGCAGAACCATACCTGTGACGGCAACAACAATATCAGTCGATGTTGGTGCCCCTGCGCGCGTAGCGAGATCGGAGTAGAAAAGGAAAAGATACGCGGCTGAAAAACTGCCTGCGAGAGCAAAGATCCAATCTTGGAGTGGAATGCGATCTCGTGGCGAACTTCTTAGAGCTGGGTAAGCGGTAAATGCGAGAAAAATAGCAAACGCAAGGTGGATAGAGCGCGCTTCTGTATCGTTTAGCGCAACAGTAAAGGGTGATGCGTACCAGAGCTGGAATATGGACCAGCACAATGGAACGAACCACAGGATACGTCCTGGGATCCCTGAAGGTGATCGGGCACCAGTGTCCGCTTGCGCGACGATGTCCTGTGCGTCGAGCGGTGTCTCGGTCGTCTTCGTCATGCCATTGTCCCTTATCGGCAAATGAAAGTGTAAAATTTACTGACACAAGATGAGGAGAACCCGCCAGTTTGGCGGGTCGACTCTACAACGTGTTCACACAAATTTGTTATGGCTTCCCTTGTCACAACTGGTGGCAAGGATTCCGGCTAACACTCAGTTTATTTTGCTCTATTCGAGTTTCATTGTTGGGAATGATAACAAACTTGTATCCAAAATTTAAAACTAGGGAAATATTTTGTCATGGCATTTCACAATGATTTGTGGACTAACCGTAGATAAATGCATCACATGCTCAATAGTGAGACACTTAATGATAGTGCAGGGAAGGGTAGAACGAAGAATTAGGCAGAAAATGTAGGTGTTATTTTCTGCCTAGTAGATGTGTTTAAAAAACAAGGGCTGTTTTTTTAGCGAGAGTAATCGAATAAATCACACACTGCTTCAAACAAAGCAACGGTGGTTGTCGCTCTGGTTGGAGTAATGAAGATGGTGTCGTCACCCGCGACCACACCAAGGATGCCTTCCGCTTTCCCCAGTGAATCTAAAAGACGCGCAATTAATTGTGCTGCGCCAGGGCCTGTGTGAATCACAACCAATGCATCGTTGTAATCAATGTCCATCACCAACTCTTTGAGCGGACTGCTGGTGGTTGGTACGCCGAGTTCTACTGGCAGGCAGTAAACCATTTCCATTTTCGCATTTCGCGTACGGACGGCACCAAACTTAGTCAGCATGCGAGACACTTTAGATTGGTTGATGTTCTCAAAGCCTTGCGCTTTTAACGCATCAACAATTTCGCCCTGGGAGCTGAATTTTTCCTCTTTTAGGATCGCTTTAAACGCTTTCACTAATAGGTCTTGTTTATCTGAATTACGCATTTTTTTTCTTTCCCAGTGTCAGAATGGCGCATTTTTGCATAGTGATTCAGTCATGGGCAATAAAATCCGCAGTAAAGTGACGCACTAATCACCTTTCAACAGACTCTGGTCATTGCTTTTCGCCTGTAAAAAAGAAAATTGAGAAGCGGGGCTTATCCTCACAGTCGTAGGCTTGTCGCTGAAGGTAATAGGCACGTATGATGCTTGTGAATTCATTTTTTGTGTCATTTCCTGTGAGTATCGTGCCGCTGTCGGCATCGCAATGGAATGCCACCAAAGGTCTGAAATATAAAAATCGTAAATAAGGAGAACGAGATGAAAGTTGCTGTGATTGGCGCCGCTGGCGGCATTGGTCAGGCGTTAGCCCTGCTTCTGAAAAACAACCTGCCTGCGGGTTCAGATCTGGCACTGTATGACATTGCCCCTGTAACACCAGGTGTTGCGGTTGACCTTAGCCACATCCCTACACCCGTTTCAATTAAAGGTTTCTGCGGTGAAGATCCAACACCAGCGCTTGAAGGTGCAGATGTCGTTTTGATTTCTGCAGGTGTTGCTCGTAAACCTGGTATGGATCGTTCTGACCTGTTCAACGTGAACGCTGGCATTGTGCGTTCTCTAAGTGAAAAAATTGCTGACGTATGTCCAAAAGCACTTATCGGTATTATCACTAACCCGGTAAACACCACTGTTGCGATTGCTGCAGAAGTGCTTAAAGCGAAGGGTGTTTACGACAAGAAACGCCTCTTCGGTATCACTACGCTGGATATCATCCGTTCAGAAACGTTTGTTGCTGAACTGAAAGGTAAAAACCCAAGCGAAATCAGTGTTCCTGTTATTGGCGGCCACTCTGGTGTGACGATTCTTCCTCTACTTTCACAAGTTGAAGGTGTTGAGTTCACTGAAGAAGAAGTGGCAGCATTGACACCTCGTATCCAGAACGCGGGTACTGAAGTGGTTGAAGCAAAAGCAGGCGGTGGCTCAGCAACGCTGTCTATGGGCCAAGCAGCTTGCCGTTTTGGTTTGGCATTGGTTCGCGCAGCACAAGGCGAGAAAGACGTTATTGAATGTGCATACGTTGAGGGTGACGGTAAGTACGCTCGCTTCTTCGCACAACCAGTACGTTTGGGTAAAGATGGCGTAGAAGAAATTCTTGACCACGGCCCATTGAGTGCATTTGAGCAAAATGCGCTTGATAGCATGCTAGATACGCTACGTGGTGATATCACCATGGGCGAAGAGTTTGTTAAGTAACTGACGAACTTAATCAATTAGAACGTAAGGAAAAAAGCGGCTAAAAGCCGCTTTTTTTTGTCTTTCAGCGCCAATGTTCTGTATGGAACAGGACGGTCTGAGTCATCACTATTCCTGCTCGAAATTCCCGTCTAAGGCTTTACCAAGTCGTTCTACCCACCAGTTAATGGCGTCTTTGGCGTCATCCAGTGAATCGATCATTGTCGCAAGATCTTTGTTGCCGGTCTCACGATCAATGACAGCGAAAAGAGGCCTGTCTGTTTTTGCGTCACTGACCAGTAACTCGACGGTGGCACCGCCAACGTTCGTGTGTTCACCTGTGGTGATTTTAGAGATCGTTGAAATGCCTAACCCTACAGGTAATAGGCTACTTGTTACCGCTAAGATAGGGTTTGGTGTTTCTACATTGCTGAGTGCAAAGCTTAGACGCAGGCTGTTCTCTCCTGGGGTGTCGACAATGGGCTTATACGCTGTGATTTTTTCTTTGAGTCGAGCAATAAAATAGGCGGTTAGTTCATTAATCTGATCATCATCTAACGCATTGTCTTCGCTGGTTAACACATAAATACGATCGATGACGACTGAATCATATTGGGCGAGCTTTTTCTTTAATCGCGCTTCGGTGCGCAGACCTACTCTCGCCCAAACGAGGTCAACGCCGCCCTCTGGGCCTGCTCTAAAATCTTCATAAGTGGTGAAGGATGTAGCTGGAATGCGATTGCCTGACGCACAGCCAAGTAGGAGTACGCTGGTAAGCGCGGCGAATGCAATTTTAGAAAGTGAAGACGTCAACATGTGTTCCTTGTCATGAAGAATGTGAGGATGGGAGTAATGTAGATAGAAAAACGCACTCAAGGAGAGTGCGTTTAGGGTAAATTTATTTTTTGCGGTTGACTGCAAGATGCGCGAGGGCTTTCAGCGCTTCTTTATAGGGCGACTCAGGAATAGGCGCGAGGGCAAGAATCGCTTTCTCTGCTTCTTCTTCTGCACGTTGCTGCGTGTATTCCAGTGAGCCGTGTTGCTTCATGCAGGCAAGGATCTGTTCGAGCTTATCAAGGCCATTGGCTTTCTCGATCGCTTCGCGGATCATTGCAATTTGATCTTGATCTCCGTGCGCCATGGCGTGAAGCAATGGCAGGGTTGGTTTACCCTCCGCAAGATCATCGCCCGTATTTTTACCCATCTCGTCGCCTTGAGAGGTGTAATCCATGACATCGTCGATCAATTGGAATGCAGTGCCAAGGTAGCGCCCGTAATCTTGCATTGCTTTTTCGATGTCTTCTGGCGCATCAGCCAAAATGGCACCGATTTGCGTCGCGGCTTCAAACAAACGTGCAGTTTTTGAGTAGATAACCTGCATGTAGCTTTCTTCGGTGGTATCAGGATCGTTGCAGTTCATTAGCTGCAAAACTTCACCTTCAGCAATCACATTGGTCGCATGGCTCATTAGATCGAGGATCTTCAAGGATCGAAGTTCCGTCATCATCTGGAAAGAGCGCGTATAAATGTAATCACCAACCAAAACGCTGGCAGCATTACCAAACATGGCGTTGGCTGTTGCTTTGCCTCGACGAAGATCTGACTCATCGACAACATCATCATGAAGCAAAGTGGCGGTGTGAATGAACTCAATGAAAGCGGCTGCCGTGCAGTGACCCTCTCCTTGATAGTCAAGCGCGCGGGCAGAAAGAACTGCCAACATTGGGCGCAGGCGTTTCCCGCCACCACTGACGATATAAAAACCAAGTTGGTTAATCAGTGCGACATCAGAATTCAGTTGCGCGAGTATTTTTTTATCCACTTTTGCCATGTCATCGGCAGTAAGTGCTTGGATGGTGTTAAAATCCATTGATGCGTCCGGTCCAAGGTAGAATGCAGTACGCTGCTGTCATTTTTGCGATGATATTACACTAAATTTAGCCCCTCGACACAGGGTCTGTTGCGATAAAGAACAAAGGAATAATCACTGAGCAGGTTTTCACCAATTTTCTTTCATTCCCCCCTTGCCAGTTAGCGAATCTTGCCGTAGAATTCGCGCCCTATTGATGAATTAAATGCACCCCTCGCTGCACAATTTTTAAACGCAGTAGGCTGTGCGGAAATGCGGAGAAAACCATGTACGCAGTTTTCCAAAGTGGTGGTAAACAACACCGTGTAAGTGAAGGTCAAACCCTTCGCTTGGAAAAGCTAGACATCGAGACTGGCTCAACTGTTGAATTTGACACTGTTCTGCTGGTAGCTAATGGCGAAGAAATCGCTGTTGGTGCACCATTCGTAGCAGGCGGTAAAGTAACTGCTGAAGTAGTTACTCACGGTCGTGGCGACAAAGTTAAAATCGTTAAGTTCCGTCGTCGTAAGCATTCTCGTAAGCAAATGGGCCACCGTCAGTGGTTCACTGAAGTCAAAATCACTGGCATCAGCGCTTAATTTAGGAGAAGAGATAAATGGCACATAAGAAAGCTGGCGGTTCTACTCGTAACGGCCGTGACTCAGAAAGTAAACGCCTTGGTGTTAAGCGCTTTGGTGGCGAATCTGTACTAGCAGGTAACATCATCGTTCGTCAACGTGGTACTAAGTTCCACGCAGGCACTAACGTTGGTTGCGGTAAAGACCACACTCTTTTTGCTCTGTCTGATGGCAAAGTAAAATTTGAAGTTAAAGGTCCTAAGAACCGTAAATTCGTTAGCATCGAAGCTGAATAATAGCACTCGATTCTAATTTAGAAGCCCTGCCTTTAGGCGGGGCTTTTTGTTGTGTACCCAAGTGACTTTAACCTGCTGAATTTTCAGCTTAAAGTCACTTGGGTATATCGCCCTTAAAGGCGATAGCGCAGCTGTTTTCGTGAAAACGTGAACATGTTTACGTGAGGATTAACCGTCACGTATGCGTCAGTAATGCCACGACTGTTTAAGTCTGTGAACTATTCATGGCGTAAAAGATCGCTTAACGGTTTTTGATCCTAAGATCATAAGGATCATTAACCCAAAGTTGCTCTATCAGGGTTGCTGCTATATCGCCAACGTTAACCCTTGAGGCGTGTTTTACCTGAGCATGTCTGGGTGACGTAGGGTATGGAGAATTAAGATGAAATTTGTAGATGAAGCGGTGATCCGCGTAGAAGCGGGAGACGGTGGTAACGGTACCATCAGTTTCCGTCGCGAAAAGTACGTGCCAAAAGGCGGTCCTGACGGTGGTGATGGTGGTGACGGCGGCGATGTATATTTGCTGGCTGATGAAAACCTGAACACCCTGATTGACTATCGCTTTGAGCGTTTTCATGCCGCGGTTCGTGGCGAAAACGGCCGAGGTGGTAACTGTACAGGTAAGCGTGGTGACGACTTGGTACTAAGCGTGCCTGTTGGAACACGTGCTGTAGACGAAGACACCGGTGAAGTGATTGCCGACCTGACTCAACATGGTATGAAGATCATGGTGGCAAAAGGCGGTTGGCATGGATTGGGTAACACCCGATTCAAATCTTCTGTAAACCGCGCGCCTCGTCAAAAGTCTATGGGTACAAAAGGCGAATTGCGCCACTTACGCCTTGAACTTTTGCTTCTTGCGGACGTTGGTATGCTTGGTCTGCCTAATGCGGGTAAATCGACCTTCATTCGCGCGGTCTCTGCAGCAAAACCAAAAGTGGCGGATTACCCGTTCACAACATTGGTGCCAAGCCTAGGTGTGGTGCGTGTTGCAGACAACAAGAGCTTTGTTGTTGCTGACATTCCTGGCCTTATTGAAGGTGCGGCTGAAGGTGCGGGTCTCGGTATTCGATTCTTGAAACACCTTGAGCGTTGTCGTGTGCTGTTGCACATGATTGATCTGATGCCAGTTGACGAATCAGATCCTGTCGACAATGCGTTTACTATTATTGAAGAACTTCAACGCTATAGCGAAAAGCTCGCTGATAAGCCTCGTTGGATTGTCTTTAATAAAATGGACTTGATGTCTGAAGAAGACGCGCAAGCTCAGGTAGAACGTGTGCTGGAAGCATTAGGTTGGGATGAACCTTACTATATGATTTCAGCGATCAATCGTAACAATACACAGCAACTTACCTTTGACTTGATGGAACTTATCGACTCAATGCCATCTCAGTTGGTTGAAGAAACCCAAGAGGAAGGTAAGGTTGAGTTCAAGTGGGACGATTACCACGAAGAGCAGCTTAAGAAGCAAAATGCTGAGTCTAGTGACGACGATGACGACGATTGGGATGATTGGAACGAAGATGACTACGATGTAGAAATCATCTACCGCCCATAATCATACCCCAATAAGAAACCGCCCTAAGAGGCGGTTTTTTTTCGCCCAAATCAAAGTAAACCGAACAGAATTCACGTAAAACCGAAGTTCATCACATTGTGGTTAATATCTACGAGGGAGTGACCATGGCGCAAGGAACAAGTGGAATGGATGAAGAGGCGCAGCGGAACGTTTCCCGCTTGGTGAGCCAAGCTGGCCAAATGTTGCTTCAACACGGTGCGGAAAGCCGTTTGGTGAGCGACATTTGTTGTCGCTTGGGTGAGGCGCTGGGATTGGACAGTGTTGAAATATCGTTGTCGGCCAGTTCGATGGTGATCACCACGATACACGATGATCACTGTATTACGACGGCACGCCGTTGCCCTGATCGTGGGATCAACATGCGGGTGATCACGGAGATCCAGCGTATTTTGATCATGACGGAAAAACACCTACTTGATAAAGATGGTGTAAAGACGCGCTTAAATCGTATTTCCCCTCAGCGTTATAACCGCTGGCTTGTGGCCGTTGTCATCGGCTTTTCATGTGCGAGTTTCAGCCGCTTATCTGGTGGTGATTGGTCGGTGTTTTCCCTAACATTTGTTGCTTCGTTCATCGGCATGGTTGTGCGTCAGGAAATTGGTCATCGTCAATTCAACCCTTTGCTAAATTTTGGTGTCACGGCCTTTGTGACAACGCTCATATCGAGCATTGGCGCCATGATGAGCATCGGCAATCAGCCTTACCTTGCCATGGCATCGTCAGTACTGATGTTGGTACCCGGCTTCCCACTGATTAACGCGGTGTCTGACATGGTAAAAGGGTACGTCAATATGGGCATTGCCCGTTGGGTGATGGCGAGCTTGTTAACCCTCGCCACAAGCCTTGGCATTGTCGGTGCGATGAATGTGACAGGCATTTGGGGATGGCTATGACACTGCTACTTGGTCTCCTTCATGACATGTTGTTTGCAGCGGTTCCCGCTGTTGGATTTGCCTTGGTGTTTAATGTGCCTGTGAAGGCCCTGAAATATTGCGCGATTGGTGGTGCGCTTGGGCACGGTAGTCGATATCTTTTGATGCACTACGGTGTGCCGATTGAATGGGCGACATTATGTGCAGCAACCCTAGTGGGTATGGTGGGGGTGTATTGGTCTCAACGTTTTATGGCGCACCCTAAAGTGTTTACGGTTGCTGCCATTATCCCGATGGTTCCGGGGGTGTTTGCGTTCAAAGCCATGATTGCATTAGTGGAAATTAATAGCTTGGGATTCAGTGATGCACTCTGGGCGAGCATGATGAATAATGGCATTAAGGCACTGTTTATTATCGCGGCGTTAGCGATCGGTCTAGCAATGCCAGGACTCTTGTTTTACCGCAGAAAATCCGTGGTGTAGCATAGTGATCTCTGAATAAAATACGACGCTCAATGACAAAGGAAATCCGTTCACGATGAAAATCAGCATGATCGCAGCGATGGCAAAAAATAGAATCATTGGTAAAGACAACACGATGCCATGGCACCTGCCTGCCGACTTTGGGTGGTTCAAACGCAACACCTTGGGAAAGCCTGTGATCATGGGGCGAAAAACGTATGAATCTATCGGTAGACCGCTACCAGGACGTCGGAATATCATCATTAGCCGTAACAGTGAATGGATGGCGGAAGGCGTTGAAAGCGTGACCAGCATCGAGCAAGCACTGACCTTGGTTAAAGGTGTGGAAGAGGCTGTGATCATCGGGGGTGGGACGATTTATGATGCGTCACTTCCTAAGGCTGATCGCCTGTATTTGACGTTTATCGATGCGGATATTGAGGGCGATACCTGTTTTCCTGCTTGGGGAGAGGAATGGAAAGTCAGTCACTCTGAGCATTACGCTGCGGATGAGAAGAACAAGTACAACATGGAATTTGTTGTACTCGATAGATAAGTCGATCTTTGGTTTAGATTTTAGTGAGCATGTATTGGGCAAGGAAGAGTAAATCTTTGCCCATCTTCCCAACGCACCATCGTCAGCGAACCGCCCCAGACACACCCCGTATCTAGCCCTAAGACATTCTCTTGAAACACACCATTCAATGCTGCCCAATGACCAAACACCATCGTCTCTTTCATGGGTTTATTGCGTTCAACATCAAACCAAGGCATGAGTGAGTTGTCTTGTATCTTGTCGGGTGGGAGTTTACACGCCATGTCCAAGCCGCCTTCTGGGGTGAGAAAGCGCATGCGGGTAAATGCATTAATGGTGTAGCGAAGTCGTTCGATACCTTCTAAGGATTTAGACCATACAGAGGGCTCATTCGCATACATGTTTTGTAAAAGCCATAGATAGCGATCGCTGCGTAAAACGGCCTCCACGTCTTGGGCGTGCTTTTTTGCTTTGGCGAGATCCCAAACGGGCGGCACGCCAGCGTGTGTCATGACAAAGCCTGGTGCAGTGCCATTATCTAACGCTTTGTGGATTAGCAGAGGTTGCTGACGCAGCCATGTAAGCAGTATGTTGCTATCAGGCGCTTCGAGTATGGGCAGTGTTTTGTCTTTTGCTTTGACCTTCATGATCCCTTCTGAAACAGCAAGAAGGTGTAGATCATGATTTCCTAAAACGGCGTGTCCGTGTTCGCCAAGGCCGTGAACAAAACGAAGTACTGCAAGTGAATCAGGGCCTCGCGCGACAAGATCGCCGGCGATGTAAAGATGATCGATGTTAGGATCAAATTTGGCGATATCAAGTAGGTTGCGAAAATCGGAATAGCAACCTTGAATATCGCCAACAAGATAGGTAGCCAAGAAAACTCCTAGTGAAGGATATTTGGCAGGGCTAGACGGAAAGGTGCGATGTCGATGGTGAACGGTGTCTCATCATCGTCAAACTGCATGGAGTAATGACCTTGCATTACACCAACAGGAGTTTCAATGACAGTGCCGCTGGTATAAGTGTATTGATCACCCGCGACAATCACAGGTTGCTCGCCAACAACACCTTCCCCTTCAATCACCAATTTCTTCTCATTCGCGTCTGTGACTAACCATTTACGACGTAAAAGCTGCGCATCACGGCCACCATTGTTTTCAATCGTGACCGTGTATGAGAACACATAACGTTTATTATCCGGTTCAGATTGCTCTTCAACATAGTGCGTGAGCACGCGAACCGTGAAATTGTTATTTACCATCCCTGTAATGTGTCCTTTTTATTATTGTTGGTGGTTTGCGTCCAACCAGTTCGCCATGGCAACAAACTGAGCCAGAGTGAGGTTCTCTGGGCGCGTTGTTGGGTCAATGCCTAATGCCACGAGCGTATCGACGTCCATCAAAGCCTTAAAGCAGTTACGAACTGTTTTACGGCGTTGGTTGAAGCCTTCACGACATACTCGTTCTAACCATTTTAAATTGGTTGCTGGATGCGGAAGTTCTTTATGCGGCATCAGTCGAACGACGGCTGAATCCACTTTAGGGGCAGGTGTAAATGCCTCTGGTGGAACTTCTAACACCGGAACAACTTTGCAGTAGTATTGTGCCATCACGGTCAAACGACCATATGCTTTACTACCTGGACCCGCCGCCAGACGGTTAACCACTTCTTTTTGCAGCATAAAGTGCATGTCTTTCACAGCGCCTGCGAAAGTGAAAAGGTGGAACATCAATGGCGTTGATACGTTGTACGGCAGGTTGCCGAAAATACGCAGTGGGTTTTCTGGTGAAGACAGCGCTGTGAAGTCGAACTTCATGGCATCACCCTCATAAATCGTCAATTTCTTTGACAACACAGGGTGGTGGCGCAGACGTTCGGCCAGATCGCGATCAAGCTCAACCACGCTGAGTTTGTCGACTTCTTTCGCAACAGGCTCAGTCAGTGCACCGAGGCCGGGACCGATTTCTACCAAGTTTTCACCTGGCTGAGGGTTGATGGCTGATACGATGCCGTCAATGATGTACGGGTCGTTTAGGAAGTTCTGGCCGAAGCGCTTACGGGCGCGGTGACCTAAGTGGACGTTATCGCTCATGCTTTCTTATCTACTAATTCAAGGGCGTGGGAGAGCGCTGTCCGCAGGCTTCCAGTATCCGCCGTTCCGGTACCCGCTAAATCCAATGCGGTACCATGATCTACAGAAGTTCGGATAAAAGGCAGTCCAAGTGTAATGTTGACTGACTTACCAAATCCTTTAAATTTTAACACAGGCAGGCCCTGATCGTGATACATCGCTAACACGGCATCCGCTTCTTTCAGGTACTTGTCTTGGAAAAGGGTATCCGCGGGCAATGGACCTACCAGGTTCATCCCTTGTTCTCGTAACTTTTCGAGAGCAGGTTCAATCACTTCGATCTCTTCTCTGCCCAAACAACCGTCTTCACCAGCGTGTGGATTTAAACCACACACATAGATTTTCGGCTCTTCAATACCGAACTTAGATTTCAAATCATCATGCAATATGTGGATGACTTGAAAAAGGCGCTCTTCGGTAATGGCTTTTGACACATATGCAAGAGGGATATGCGTTGTTACCAGCGCAACACGCAATCCTTCTGTGGCAAGCATCATCACTACTTGCGGCACATTGGCTTGGTGTTGGAAAAATTCCGTGTGCCCGCTGAACGAAACCCCAGAGCGATTAATCACGCCCTTGTGGACAGGGCCAGTCACCACGGCAGCAAACTCGCCTTGCATATTGCCTTCAGCCGCACGGCTTAATGTGTTTAGCACATACTTTCCGTTCGCTTCATTGAGCTGGCCTGCAATAACCTCTGCATCCAATGGCTCATCGCACACAACGAGCGTGCCCGGCGTGTGTGCTTTCGGTGCAGCATCTGGGTTGTAGTCCACCAAAGTGACGTCGAGACCCAATAGCTTGGCACGCTGAGCAAGCATGTCTTTGTTTCCGCAAATGACTAACTCATGCGCCCATTCGTCATGTGCAAGTGCCAACACCAAATCTGGACCAATGCCTGCAGGTTCTCCCGGCGTGATGGCAATACGTTGTGGATTAGCTGTCGTCATTTTCATCACCCACCTGTTCAACATAAGCACCGGCGCGAAGCTCTTGGAGCCATGCTTGTGCTTCTTCATTGAACTTACGATTTAGGAGCATACGGTATGCGCGGTTTTGCATTGCAGCATCTGTTCGATCGGCTTGGCGACGGTCAAGAACTTCAACAATGTGCCAACCATGAACGGTTTTAAACGGTTCGCTGATGACGCCTTCAGAGAGCGTATCAACGGTATCTTTAAACTCAGGGACATAAATCTCAGTGGTTTGCCAACCTAAGTCGCCACCTTTTACCGCTGAGCCTGAATCTGCGCTGTATTGCTCTGCAAGTTCTTCGAACGTTTTGTCACCGTCATTGATCTGCTGGGTGAGCAATTTCAATTGGCGCTGCGCACCTTCATCACTCAATACAATCGATGGTTTAATCAGAATATGACGCGCTTTTACTTCAGTAACAGCCACCGATTCTAGGCCTTTTACATCCGTAATTTTGAGGACGTGGTAACCCGCACCGCTTCGGAAAGGACCGATGATGGCCCCTTTGCCATTGTTACCGATGTGGTCAGCAAAAATGGTGGGCATTTCTTCCAAGCGCATCCATCCCCAATCACCACCGTCTAGGGCTTTAGGGCCTTTTGAGTTGGCGAGGGCAAGGGCGGCAAAGTCACGGCCTGTTTTTAGCTCTGTCACGATCTCATCAGCGTTGTCAGAGACGCTATCGCGTTCTGCTTTATCTGCGTCCTCATCGAGACGAAGTTGGATATGGCTGAGGCGGTACTCGACTTTCTCAAGGTTCTTGGCGTTGAGTTGCGTCGCCAACGATTCCACTTCTTGCGGCAAGATGCTGATGCGACGACGAACCTGTGCATTTCGCGCTTCGCTGATGGTCATCTCACGACGAATTTGGTCGCGATACTGCGCCCAAGAAATGCCGTTGGCTTTTAGTTCGCTACGAAGCTGTTTTACCGAGGTGTTTTTGTCTTTTGCGATGCCATCAATGGCTTGCTCTAAACGAGAATCGTCAATGCGAATACCAAGGCGTTTTGCTTCTTGAAGCTGGAGTTCTTCCAAAATCAGTTGGTCAAGGATCTGCTGTTCGAGCACATCTTCTGGCGGTAAATTTTCTGCTTTCGCGTTTAGGGATACTGTTTTCTTTAGCGTATCAATGTCGCTAGAAAGAATAACCCCTTCGTTGACCACGGTAATGACGCGATCAAGTTCCGCCGGAGCAGCCGACACAGATAACGAACTGGCAGAGATAGCAACGGCCAGTAAAGCTTTCGTCCATTTTTTCATTTGCTTTTCCAAAGATGTCGTCATTAATTTTTCAATCCGAACGGGCTGCGATATCCCAATGCATTGCCGCTTGCGGTACGGTAGCCAAAGCTAGCGCCGTCGCCCAAACCAAGGAGACTGAATGACAGAGCAATACTGTTGTCATATCTCGCATCGTTGTTGATATTACTGCGTGACAGCAGGTATTCGTTGTAGCTCAGGCCTATCACCCAACAATCGGAGCGGTAAGTAAAACCAAATTGGTTTTCAAGCATGATATTTTGCGTCAGGTCTTGGAAGTATTGACCTCTAAAGCTCACCCCTTTTCCGAGGGGAAAGCCAGTCACAATACCGGCTTGAGAAATACCGTCTTCTGTAATCAAGTCTAAATTTCCAGAGCCGATGGTGCTGGAAATATAGTCTTTTGAGACATAGCGATAGCTGGTTTGAGCGAAGAAGCCCCCTCCACGATATTCCACGGTTGCATTACCAAACTGCAAGCTTTCGATATTGCTGTCATATTCCACAGAACCGCGAACAAACCACTTATCATCAACGTTAAGCTCGGTCTCCACCGCCCATGCTGAGTAGTTGATAGAATTATCAGTCTCGCTATTTTTTCTATCAAGGTAGTAAATTTGGCCAAAGGCAATGTTGAAACGCTCTTTGTACCTATCATCAAAGAAGCGAGAGGCAGCACCAATAGTAAATTGGTTCGCAGGGTTGATGTAATCCACACTGCTGAACTGATTCGCGCGAAATAGGCCGTAGTAGTCCGTTTGCAGTCGGGCCGTGTCATAGCCACCCCCCGAATAATTTACTGGGTTGTAGATACCACTTTGATCAACGTCTTTGATGTAAAGGTATTGGACTTGAGGCTCCAACGTTTGGGTGTAATCACTTCCCAAAATAGAAGTATCACGCTCTAAGGTCACTACGCTGTGCAATCTTGCCATCGGCACCACGCGAGACACCGTTGATTCCAGCGTTTCGCCATTTACCCCTTGTACACCATCAATGTTGGTTTGATCGTAATAGGTATAAAACACCTTACCTTCGGCGGTTGCTGTTAGCCATGGCAAGGTGTAAGGCAGAGTCAGTGTTGGCTCTACGTTAATACGTGTCGAATCGGGTTTGCTGTCATCGTCTGTAGCAAACTTGCTTATTTGGCTGGGCATAGAAAAATCTAAACCATAACCCATCTCAGGACGGTAGTAGTTAAAAACGAGCTGGGGCAGCAGGCGGTATACCGAGGCGTTGTCACTCAGCGCCTGGAAGTTTCGAACATTCAGCGTGCTGTTCCAGTTCTCTTCACGGTAAGACACACTGCCGGTTTGTAGCAAGGTGTTATCTTCACGGTTACCAACACGAGAATCGGTATGGCGCGTAAAATAATTGATGTCGCTGACCTTGCTGTAATCAACGTCATACTTCCAATGATTTTGAATACCCGCATGTTGCCAGTTAAATCCCCAGCTTTTTGAGTAATCGGTATAGAGATCATCTTGGCCCATGTACTCAATGACCATTGAGCCTTTGCCGACTTCTGTTAGGTAGCGCGGCTCAATCGTTAAAAAGGTGCCACGATTTGACATGTATTTTGGCGTAATAACCATGTCCGTTTGTGGGTGAATGTTCCAATAAAATGGCGTTGAAAGTTCAACCCCATCATTATCATTCCAAGTAATTGATGGATATAAAAAGCCGGTCAGTCGACCATCTTCCACCGGTACGCGAAGGTACGGAAGATAGAAAACAGGCGTATCGAGCACTTCGAAACGCGCATGGTAGAGGTCGGCAAAGATATCACCGTCTTCTTTTTCTATTTTGCCCGCACTGAAACGCCAGCTGTCATCGTTATCAGGGCACGTGGTGTAGGTTCCGTCTTCGAGTTCATAAAACGTGGTGCCATTTTTAAAAACGCGTTTCGCTTGCCCGCGTCCCGGCTCACACATCATTTGGTATTCAGCATCGAGCAGCGTGGTGTCTTCGGTATCTAAGTTACTTTGCAGCGACTTGCCAGAGACTGCCATTTCACCATCGTGAAAATAGACATTGCCTTCGGCCGTCACAATATTTTCAGGTTGGCGCAAGGTGGCTGTGTCAGACTTCATGGTGCGATGACCTTGAGTCACGACAACATCCCCGCTATAAATCGCCTTGTCATTTGCTTTCGCTTCTGCGCGATCGGCAACAATGGTGACAGGTTCGTTGTTAACGTCTTCGACTTGCTCTTTTTTATTAAGGCAGCGGTATTCTGGCGCGAGACAGGTATCCGTAGGGATTACCAGTGGTGCTTGGCCGTCCTGTGCGGCAGGATTCTCTTCCGCCATGGCTTGTCCATAGAGGGCAAAGCAGATCATGGTGGACAAAAAACTTCTTGCTGTCAGTGACATTAAAAACTCAATCCTGTTGTTGGCGTACAGCACTGGTATACTCTTGCGCTGCGTCCTAGCAATTTTTGCTGAAAAATGTGGGTCATGATAATGCAAATTGCGTCTAACAGCACCTGCTAGGTTCCAGATGTCTGGCGCAAATAAGATAAATCAACCAATAGAGAAAGATTGATGATGGTTTGGGGGAAAGTGCTGGGGGCATTCTTTGGCTTCCTGCTGGGGAACATTCCGGGCTTATTGTTAGGCCTCTTCTTAGGTCATAAGTTCGATAAAGCGAAACAAAATGTCGCCTTTGGTGGTGGATTTCGTGGGGCGAGTCAACAACAGCGCCAGCAAGCGTATTTTCATGGCGCCTTTGCTGTCATGGGACATGTGGCTAAAGCCAAAGGACAGGTCACTGAAAATGAGATCCGTTTAGCGTCAGAAATCATGGATCGCATGGGGCTGCAAGGCGAATCCCGCCGACAAGCACAAGATGCCTTTCGTGAAGGGAAAGACAGCGGCTTTCCGTTGGATGAGGTGCTGGATGACGTTCGCCGTAACTGCGGAGGGCGTTTTGATCTCCTTCAATTTTTCCTCGAATTGCAAATTCAGGCAGCCTACGCCGATGGGTCGATGCACCCGAGTGAGCGACAGATTCTGTTTACTGTTGCGTCAGCACTGGGTTTTTCCCGCCAGCAGTTGGAGCAGCGTCTAGCCATGCAAGAAGCATCGTTTAAGTTTTATCGTCAAGGCGGTGGCAGCCAGCAACATTGGCAACCTGAGCATGCTGCCAACCGGGTACAAGATGCGTATAAAATCCTTGGTGTGGATGAAAATTCTACCGGACAAGACATTAAACGTGCTCACCGCAAGCTGATGAATGAACATCACCCAGACAAACTGGTGGCGAAGGGCTTACCCCCTGAAATGATGGAAATGGCGAAACAAAAAGCCCAAGAAATCCAAGCGGCTTACGATCTCATCAAAAAGGAAAAGGGCTTCAAATAAGCCCTTACTCACCTTTTCAAAAGACGCTCAGAAGGTTATCGCCTTGAGCGTTTTTTCTTCACACGTCATCCTGAACGCGCTGCATCAAACCAGGTTTTGAGGTGCTCCTGCGATAAACGCATCGAGGTTCTCAATCAATATGTTGGCCAGTGTTTGGAGACTGGAATCTGAACCCCAAGCGACATGGGGGGTTAAAATGAGATTCGGCATACCCGCATGGGCAAGTAATGGATTGCTGAGCGATGCGGGCTCTTGCGTGAACACGTCTACTCCCGCACCTGCAATGTCGCCTTTTTTCAGCGCTTCAACGAGTGCGAATTCGTCGACTAGCCCGCCACGTCCGGTATTGATCAATATGGCTGAAGGTTTCATGCGTTCAAGCTCTTCTCGACCAATGAGGTTGGATGTCGAGGTATCGAGAGGGCAATGCAAAGTGACGATGTCCGCGTGCTCTAACAGGGTATTAAACGAGACATAGCCGTCACGGATGGCGATGGCACCTTTGCGTTCTGCTTTGAGGACCGTCATGCCAACGGCGTTTGCTAACGCTTCAACCCCTTGTCCTAAACTGCCTGATCCCACAATACCAATCGTTGAGCCTGCAATGTCACCGATCGGGTGCGTGAAAAAGCAAAACTGGTTTTTTTGTTGCCAAACGCCGTCTTCAATATCGCGATGATACGCCGTGAGGTTGCGGCGAAGGGCAAAGCATAATGCCATCACATGTTCGGGAACAGAACGCGTCGCATAGCCGCGTATGTTGCACACAGGCAGCTTGTGCTCGTGACACCACGTCAGATCAATATTGTTGTAACCCGTCGCTGAAACAGCAATGAGCTTAAGGTGAGGGAGTTGACTTAGCGTATTTGCATCTAAAACGACTTTGTTGACGATCACCATGGTGGCATCAGTAAGACGTTCAATAACCTGATGGGGTGCTGTTTCTTGGTAGCTTATCCATTGATGATCAAACGACGGTGTCGGGATGTGGATATGAGCAGGGATAGTGGCACTGTCGAGAAAGACGATCTTTTCCATGGCGGACTTCCTTTTTCCGCCACTGTAAAAGGTCGTCACCGTTATTTCAATAAGCTCGGGTCAGCTTCGATACCGCGTGTGACCAAAGTATCGCTCGGTGCATTTTTGTAAAATTCACAAGGCGCAGACAGATGCATGGGCTCGCCAGATCCTGGGTGCAAAAATGCGAGTTCAGCGGCATGAAGTTGAAGTCTTGGCGAATACCTCAGTACGTGAGGGGGGGCATAAAAATCATCGCCCACAATAGGGTGATCGAGAGAAAGCATGTGTACGCGAAGCTGGTGTGATCGGCCAGTGATCGGCAGCAAACGCAACAAGGTGGTTTTCTTCTCACGTTTAATCACTTCGTAGTCGGTCACAGACGGTTTGCCGTGTTCGAAGCAGACCTTTTGTAACGGACGGTTTGGCCAATCGCAGATCAACGGCAGATCGATACGATCCGCATCTTGCTCAACCATACCCCAAACACGTGCGTAGTATAGTTTGTGTGTCACGCGCTCACGAAATTGGGCTTTTAGGTGGCGCTCAGCATCTTTGTGTTTGCCAAACACGATCAAGCCTGACGTCGACATATCGAGACGATGTACTAATTCGGCATCTGGGTATTCCGTTTTAATGCGAGACCAAGCACTGTCGTAATGCGCCGGATCGCGGCCAGGGTTCGTCAGCAAACCGCTTGGTTTGTTGATGGCAATGATGTCGTCATCCTGATAAATAACATCTAGCCAAGGCTCCGTTGGCGGATTGTAGATAAAATCGCTCATGTTTTCGCTCGATATTTGGACGGCCGGAAGTGTAGCACGACAGGCTTGAAAGAGAAGAGAGACAAAGGGGCACAGAGAAAAAAGAAGGCACAGCCGAAGCCGTGCCTTTTGAGTTTCCGGGTTACACGTTAGCGCTGATTATTGATGGCTAACCACAATGACACGCAGCGCGTCGAGGCGAACTTGTGCTTGGTTTATGTAGCCACGCAAATCGCCCATTTGTGATTCCAAACTTTCCAACTCATCGTCACGAATGTTTGGGTTTACCGCTTTTAGGGCTTGAAGGCGATCAAGCTCTGCACGCAATTTCTGTGTCATTTCCACTTCCGCATTCTCTTTCACGGTCGCGAGCTGCTTTTGCGCCATTGGGTCGGCCAGTTCAATCAAGCCATGGATTTGGGTTTGAATGGATGACACCAGTTTGCTCGCCAAATGACGGTTAACAGGGCTTAGCTGACGGTGGAAGCCTTCAAACTCCACTTTCTCCGCCAAATTGTTGCCGCTTGCATCCAATAGAACGCGAATCGGTGTTGCGGGTAGGAATTGATGGATACCTGAACTTTTCGGTGCTTGCGCATCGGCAACAAACAGCATTTCCAAAAACAGTGTACCTACCGGTAGCGCTTTGTTTTTCAACAATGAAACCGCGGTTGTCCCTACATCTTCTGACAGTATCAAGTCGATACCGCCTTGGATCATTGGGTGTTCCCAGCTCATGAAGCGCATGTCTTCGCGAGACAGTGCCGTTTCACGATCGAAGGTTATGGTGCAGCCTTCGTCTGACAGTCCTGGGTAGCTAGAAACCAGCATGTGCTCAGAGGGGGTAACCACAATGGCGTTCTCGCCTTTGTCGTCTTGGTTCAAACCTACGGTATCGAACAGACCCAATGCGAACGTCACTAAGTTTGTATCGCCATCAAAAGAGGCAATCTTCTCAGCCAATGCTTTCGCTTCATCGCCGCCGTTAGAGTGCATTTCCAATAAACGGTCACGGCCTTTCTCTAGTGAGGCTTTCAAGCGGTGGTGCATTTCGGCACTGGTTTCAATCAAAGTGTCCAGTGATTCATCAATGCTGCCTTTGGCTAGCAGTGTCAAAAGGTCACTTTGAACATGTTCAAACACGGCGCGACCCGTCGGACAGGTTTCTTCAAACGCATTCAGGCCTTCGTTGTACCAACGCGCCAGCAAGGCTTGCGATGTGCCTTCCATGAAAGGCACGTGAATTTCAATATCACGTTGCTGACCAATACGGTCAAGACGGCCGATACGTTGTTCCAACAAGTCAGGGTTCATCGGTAAATCGAACATGACCAATTGGTTTGCGAACTGGAAGTTACGGCCTTCTGAGCCAATCTCTGAACAGATCAGTACTTGCGCACCGCTCTCTTCTTGTGCGAAGTAGGCTGCCGCTTTGTCGCGCTCTAGAATAGACATGCCTTCGTGGAATACCGTGCCACGGATGCCTTCACGTTCACGCAACGCTTGTTCAAGAGACAGCGCCGTTTGCGCACGAGAACAAATCACCAGTACTTTTTCGTTGCGGTTCGATTTAAGTAAATCTAGTAACCAATCGATACGCGGGTCGAAGCCCCACCAGCTGGCATTTTCGCCTTCGAATTGTTGGTAGATATCTTCTGGGTACAACCATTGCACGGCTTTTTGTTCAATGCTTTGGCTGCCGCCCATCATGCCTGCTACGCGCATTGCAGTTTGGTATTGGCTTGGTAATGCCAATGGGTACACGTTCAAATGGCGTTCAGGGAAACCTTGGATCGCAGCACGGGTGTTACGGAACAAAACGCGTCCGGTACCGTGACGGTCCATGAGGTTGTCAATCAATTCGTTACGGGCATCGCGGCGTTGTTGGTCTTCCACATCGCCGGCTTCAATGATGCGCAGCAAGGGTTCAACATCTTGTTCAGACAGCAATTCAGTGATGCTGTTTTTCGCGTCATTGCTCAAGGCATCAGTAGACAACAATTGGCTTACCGCATCCGCAACAGGCGCATATTGGCGCTCTTCGTCGACGAACGCTTGGTAATCGTAAAAGCGATCAGGGTCGAGTAGGCGAAGACGTGCAAAGTGGCTTTCATGGCCCAATTGTTCAGGCGTTGCAGTAAGCAGCAGTACGCCAGGCGTGTTTTCAGCAATGCCTTCGATCACTTGGTATTCGCGGCTTGGTTTTGCTTCGCTCCACTCAAGGTGATGCGCTTCATCAACCACTAACAGATCCCATTCACCTTCTGCGGCTTGTTCAGCGCGTTTACGGCTCTTGCGAAGGAAATCTAATGAGCACAGCACCAATTGCGCGGTATCAAATGGGTTGTCAGCGTCGGCAAAGGCTTCAATACAGCGCTCTTCGTCAAACACAGAAAAATGTAGGTTGAAGCGACGAAGCATTTCAACCAACCATTGGTGCTGCAATGTTTCAGGCACAACCACCAGAATACGAGAAGCTCGACCTGACAACACTTGCTGGTGGATGATCATGCCCGCTTCGATGGTTTTACCTAGGCCTACTTCATCGGCAAGTAAAACGCGCGGTGCGTGACGACGACCCACTTCATGTGCAATGAAAAGCTGGTGCGGTATCAAGCCTGCACGCATACCACACAGGCCACGCATTGGGCTCTTGTGTTGCTCATATTGGTTTTTCAATGCGCGATAGCGAAGTGCAAAGCGATCCATCCGGTCTATTTGACCAGCGAACAGTTTATCTTGAGGTTTATTAAATCGGATGTGGTGATTGAGCAGAATTTCGCGCAGTTGCACGTTTTCTTCACCGGTGTCAGTACGGGTACCGATATACGTAAGTACACCTTGTTGCTCAGTGACCTGTTCAACGTTTAGCGACCAACCTTCGTGGCTTTCAATGGCGTCACCCACATTGAACATCACACGGGTAATGGGTGCATCACTGCTGGCGTATAAGCGGTTTTCTTCGCTGGCCGGAAACATGAGGGTCACGGTGCGTGCGTCAATGGCGACGACAGTACCTAGACCAAGATCACTTTCAGTATCGCTGATCCAACGTTGTCCGATGGCGTATGACATAGGGAGAGAAACCTCTGGTTAAAGCTGACTTAATTCGAAACTACAGGCCCCAGATGAGAACTACAGTGTAGGCCATGATTCGCATGGCGAAAATGGCCGACAATGGTACTTGAAGTTGTGAGCATGGTCACGGTCAAAGTAGGAATTTCGGGCTGAGTAACAGATAAGTAACATTTTAATGAAAATGTGCAGTAGTCGACGTGTAATACGCCGAATTTGTCTTACGATTAAGATAATACCCAATTGACCTACGCTACACGGTAAAAACGGGTAGTGGTGAGTTGGGGAAGATGTGGGGTAACCCACGTGCCTGTACTACCAAGGAGGTGCCTATGGGCGATGCCGATCGGAAATTCTTTGTGCTAGATACCAATATCTTGCTTCATGAACCTTTCGCCATCTATTCGTTCCAAGAACACGATGTGGTCATTCCGATGACCGTCCTAGAAGAACTCGACCGAATCAAAGACAGTAAACGTGACATCGCCCGCGATGCACGTGTTGCGATTCGAGCGCTCGAAGACATCTTCAAGGATGCAACGCCCGATCAAATTACCGAAGGTATTGTGGTCGGTAAGGAAGGCGGTACCGGTACTGTCTCCATTGTTGCAGACTTTGAAATCAAAGAAACGGTACAAGCCTTCGCGGACAAAGCGGGTGATAACCGAATCCTGAATGCCGTGTTATTCCTCCAAGCCAAACGTGCTCCTCGAAAAGTGGTTCTCGTCACCAAAGACATTAACATGCGACTACGCGCCAAAGGGGCGGGTGTGTTGTATGTAGAGGATTACCGTACCGACCAATTGATTGATGATGTGAAGTTACTGACCAAAGGTTTCCAAATCGTTGAAGGTAACTTCTGGGACAAAGTGGGTCAGGTTGAAACGCAAAACAGCGGCCGTACCACGTTGCATACTGTGCCTCGTGAGTTGGTTGAAAATACCTATGTAAACCAGTATCTACTGGATGAAAGTGAAGACTTTGCAGGACGTGTGGTTGCACTTAGCGACCAAGAAATGCAATTGAAAGACATCAGTCGCGAACGCTTAATGCACCGAGAGGCATGGGGCGTGCGGCCGAAGAACATTTATCAGGGAATGGCGGTAGACGCCTTGCTCGATCCTCATGTTGACCTTGTTATTCTCACCGGCCCTGCTGGGTGTGGTAAAACCATTCTTGCGATGGCTGCTGCGCTTGAACAAGTGGTTGAGAAGGGCATGTATGACAAAATTATCGTGACGCGAAACACACCAGAAATTGCGGAATCGATAGGCTTCTTACCGGGCACGGAAGAAGAAAAAATGATGCCTTGGTTAGGGGCGGTTACCGATACGCTTGAGGCGTTGCACAAGAACGACGAGTGCACTGAAGGCTCAATGCGTTACATCATGGATAAAGCGAATCTTCAATTTAAGTCGATTAACTTTATGCGCGGGCGCTCTATTCAAAATGCGTTTGTGATCCTTGATGAGTGTCAGAACCTGACGGCATCACAGCTAAAAACCATCATCACACGTTGTGGTGAAGGCACGAAGATCGTCTGCTCCGGTAACTTGGCGCAGATTGATAGTCCATACCTCACCCCAGTAACATCGGGGCTCACTTACATTGTAGAGCGCTTCAAAAACTTTGAAGGCAGTGCATGCGTCTATCTCAACGGTGTTGTGCGTAGTCGCTTGGCAGAGTTTGCAGAAGAGAATTTGTAATCCTGATTTAGGACAGGCCAAATGTAAGAAAAAAGCTGCCAATCGGCAGCTTTTTTATATTTGGTGATAGGGGAAGCCTTCTCGACACTACGCCCAGTGGCGTTTTAGCCCCGATTCTCTTACGTCGCTTTCACTATCAGAGGCAAAACCATAATTCGGTTTATTGGCGCGCATACGTGACGTTGCGATACGCACGAGTGACTCACCGTCTTCACTGTCATAAGGGTAGCAAGCAACACCGGCACTGACTTTCACCGGAACAACAAGTTGGTCGATGTGCAAAGGGCTCAATTGCAGCGCATTTTGTAGCTGCTGAATCTTTCGTGTGGCTTGGCTGGTATCACTTAAATCAAACAAGACCGCAAACTGCCCACCACCAAGGCGTGCATACAAAGCGCGGCTCGACATTTGAAGGCGAAGTTGCATCGACAGGTGCTTGAGTGCCATGTCGCCAATGTCTTGCCCGTAACTTTCATTGATATGCTTGAGCATGTCGATATCGACCACTGCCACCACGTAAGGGGTCGGAGAAAAGCGTTTGTCCGCCAACTGCGTGAAGAACTGATGGCGTGTTTTTGCGCCCGTAAGCGTGTCATTTTGTACTGCGCTTTCAAGGCGTTCATTGGAATCTTTGAGTGCTTCCACCATGGTTTTTAACTGCTCAGTGCGATTGTTCAGCAACCTGCGATAGAAAACTAAACCTGTAATGAGCAACAGCATGGCAGAGGCAAAAATGAGGTGTTGAGAGTGTTTGTCCAACCATGGCAATGTAAGATGCATTTTATTAGGGGGCATCCACTTGTCATAAATTTGCTGAACATCTTGCTCATTAATACGGTGTAAACCGTGCTCGATCAGCGCAATGTCTTCTTGTGCACTTTTACTGACAGCAAAATGCAATGGAAAGGAATACAACTTACCACGAGGTGTGAACAAACCTGTATTTCCCGTATGGCGCATGTCATAGAGGGCGGTGTTTAAATCATCAATAAAAACATCAACTTCACCGCGGTATGCTGCTTCGTTGAGGGCGCCAAACGTGGAAAATATTTTGATGTTTTCTTCAGGGATGCGAGCACTTAAGAAGGCATGCTTGGTGCTTTGATTGACTGAGCCGACAATCACAGAATCCAGCACATTCAGATCATCAAAAGGCAGATCCTTCTGAACGAATAGATTGACGTTATAACGTTTTAAAGGGAGTTCGCGTGAAAATGCGAGCACATCTGCGCGCTCGCCAGTGTATCCCAAGCCACCGTGTACAACGCCAGGATGCGTTGCGGCATAGGTGAGAGACTCACTCCAAGGTAACAATTTGAACTCGATATCCACGTCATTGATCGCGCCATATAACCGCCAATAGTCGATCATAATGCCGTCGGGTTTGCCTTCTCGATTAATGTACGAGAATGGCTGCCATGTGGAAGAGCCTGTAATGATCAGTTGTTTCGGCGCAGCCAAAGAAAGTGGAGACGCGAACAAAAAGAGCAATGTCAGTGAAATAGCTACAAACTGGCGAATGCCGGACATAAAAACCAACTCTAAAAACAACCCTGTCTAGATTCCCTGACGCTGATTATACGCAACTACACACGGGGATGAAATGACTAAATCAAACTATTGTCAATCCTTCACCGCTGTTTAAATTGCAAGCAACTTCTCAAAAAGAAACCGCCAATAGAGGCGGTTTCTTCAAATATGCGCGACTGAACCTAGAAAAGTTCGACGTCGTCTTCAGGGACCAGCGATTTTAGCTCTCCACTTGCAATCAAGTCTTCGTAAAACGCGACCTGATTACGTCCATTTTGTTTGGCTTTGTAGAGTGCTTGGTCTGCGAAGCCTAACACGGTAATCGCGTTGAGCTCTTGGTCGTTGATTGAGGCGGCACCCATCGAAATCGACACGTTTTTGGCTTGTCCATAATCGCGATTATTGACGGCATCGAAGAAGTTTCTGACCGTTGCCTCCATGTCCTCGCGAGATTGAGGGTGCATGATGGCAACAAATTCATCGCCGCCATAACGGAATAAGATGTCCTCATCATCAAAGTTTTGCTTCATCATTGCCGTAATGAGCAAGATAACTTCATCGCCAAACACATGACCGAGTGTGTCATTGATCTGCTTAAAGTGGTCGATGTCGAAAATACAGACCCAATGATGATGCGTTGGATCATCCGTAATGCTTGACCCTTGAATAAGAAAACGATCGAGGAGAAGGTCGATTTTTGTCGTCAGTACTTTTCGGTTGTAAAGGCCGGTTAACCCATCACGCTCGCTGGCGGAAATGATCTTTTGATAGTTTTCATAGATCTTTGCTAGCCCTTCGATGAGCTGTACTTCATCGCCTTTCACCTGATCACACTTGCAGAAAACCACCGCGTGAATGTCGTCTTTTTCACCAAAACGAATCGGCACGGCGAGCAAAGATTGGTTATCTGTTTTGCTGTATTCGACAACGTTGTCGCCAATGGCGACGCAGCTACGAAGGACGCGTTCAATGGCGTCTTTTTCTTCTTCAAAGAGAAAGATATCCGAGCATGCGACGACCATGAAGTCAGGATTTGTGTCAGGATTGTAGTCGAGAACCAAAACCTGATTGGCTGGCGTTAACTGCAAGATGGTCGTGATGAGGCTTTCGGAAATGGTATCTGACTCTGTCTGTGCTGTGATATCAACCACCGAGTCCAGCACATCAATACTGGTAACAGTCACAATCGCATCTCTCTTATGGGTTAAGTGTCTTAAAAATAAGTATAGATGCGGTTGTTTGATGCGCAATGTTTGTCAGGCAACCTCGTAAGATTATCAGTAAAGATAGGTTTTTATCTGGTCGGTAGGGTTGTCAAGTTCAGCAATATCAACGTGATAAGCGACAGTGCCTTTATCTATAAATAACACGTTATCCGCTATCGCTTTTGCATCTTCAGGATGATGCGTCACCATCAAAATTGTTGTGCCAAATTGCTTTGCCAGCACCTTCACTTGTTCGAGCATGTCACGTCGCAAAGACGGGTCTAATGCCGAGAATGGTTCATCCAAAAGCAGTAAAGGTCGATTGCGAACTAGGCATCGCGCTAACGCTATTCGTTGTTTTTGACCGCCGGACAATTGCCCCGGAAGACGCTCAAGGTAGCTTTCCAATCCGACGTTGCAGGCAGCCTGTTGAACGTGCTGTTTTTGTTCAGGACTCAGGTTTAAGCGCGGATCGATGCCTAAAGCGATGTTGTCGAATGCACTTAAATGCCCGAACAAATTGTGTTCCTGAAACAAGATCGACAATGGCCGTTCGTGGGCGGGCAGTTGCGTAAAGTTGAGATCATTAAACGCAACGTTCCCTCCACTTGGCGGCAGAAGGCCACAAAGCAAAGAAAGTAACGTACTTTTTCCTGCGCCGCTTGGGCCTAAAATCGCGGTAATAGAGCCAGGCTCAAGATCAAACGTAAACGACAACGATTCTGCCTGATAGTGATAAGACAGTGCGTTAACCTTGAGCATGGGCGTTCCTCGTGATGACTTTTTCAATGAGCGCGTAACTGCCAAGACTCACTGCAAATAAAATAAGTGATGCTGCTGCCGCTGCATCCATTTGATAGCTGCCCATCAAACGAAAGAGATATAAAGGTAAGGTCTCGAACCCTTGTCCACCCACCAACGCGACCGCACCAAGATCACCTGTTGATAAAACAAAGCTGATCGCCAGGGCCCGTGCAATAGGTGCTTTCAACGCTCGCCATTCAATCAAGCGCAAGCGGTTGATGCCTTTGATGCCGAGACTGCTGCACAAACCATGGTATTGCTGTGCAAGTTGGTAAGCAGGTTGGCTGAGCACTTTGACTACGTAGGGCAGTGCCATCAAGGTGTTCACCGCCAACACAAGCCAATACGCAGAACTGAACACATCGACATGTTCTCTGAGCATTAAAAAAAGCCCCGTGCTGAGTACAACGCTTGGTACAACGAGCACCAAAGAGGCTGTCATTTCAATGCCGTCCGCTTGAGAGCGCTTCCCGAAGAGTCGCCAATATCGGCTCGTCAACACGATGGTGGCACCGAGTGCAAAGGCACTGAGGGCTGAACTGCTGGCCAATAACAGGGAGTTTGCGGTGGCATGCCAAATCGCGGATTCCGTCAATATGGCAAGGGCGCTGGGATTTAACCCACTCAAGATAACCATTAACAAGGGCGGGATAACGAGTAACACGGCGGCGCAAATCCACACACCATCCCATACTTTCTCCGCGATGCTGTCTAAACGAGGAGGAAGAGAGATGTTGCTGTCTTTACCTTGTTGCGCGATAGGCTTCGTGAGTCTTTGAATGAGGATGTGGAAGAAACCACAAAGCAAAAGCTGCCACAGCGCCAATAACGCGCCTGTTTGTAAATCAAAATCAAAACGAATGGCCTGATAGATCGCCAGTTCAATCGTGGTTGCGCTTGGACCGCCACCTAACGCCATGACAGTCGCGAAGCTGGTGAAACACAGCATAAACACCAAGCCAATAGCGTGGGGGAGTTGCTGGCGCAAGTATGGCCATTCAAGCAAGGTGAATTGAGACCATCCACGCATTCCCAATTGCTGGGCAAGACGACGCTGATCGCTGGGAATTTGATCGAGTGCTTGAACCAGAAGTTGCACGGAAAAAGGCAGGTTGAAAAAAACGTGTGCCAGCAAAATGCCGGACAAACCGTAAATGTTGATGTCCCACGTCATGCCGATTGCAGGGAGTGCGTTGGCAAGCCATCCACTTTTCCCATAAATTGCAAGAATGCCAAACACGCCGACCAGCACGGGTAACACCAGTGTCATGGAGAACAGCTTTAACAGCAGCGTTTTACCAACGAAAGTGCGTCTCGATAACGCATGTGCGATGGGGATGGCGAGACCGACCGACAGCAAGGTAGAGAAGAATGCCTGCTTGAGACTAAACACGGTGACATGCTGCAAATACGGATCTTGCCACAGCGAGGCGATATTTAAGCTCGGTGCTTGAGACAGCAAAGAAAACAACGCGGCGCTAATGAGCACCGCGATTAACGATGCCGAGACAAGGCCCGGCCACGTTCTTGAAGGGGTTAGCACAGAATTACTTCACCAATGCGGATTGCCATTCACGGATCCAAGTGCGGCGGTTATCCGCGACGATCTCTGGCGTGAATTGCAGATTCTTTTGAGGAACAGACAGTGTATCGAAACCGTCTGGTAGGGCAACATTGGTCACTGGATACATCCAGTTGCCAGTAGGGATGGTGTTTTGGAAGCCATCACTTAAGACAAACTGCATGAACTCATCGGCGAGTGCTTGGTTTTCAGAGGCTTTTACTTTTGCCGCCACTTCAACCTGCATGTAGTGGCCTTCTTCAAAATTTGCGCTCGTAAAGTTTGGGTTTTCTTCCGCAATCAGGTGATAAGCCGGGGAGGTGGTGTATGAAAGCACCATGTCAGACTCGCCTTTCAGGAACATGTTGTACGCTTCTGACCAACCTTTGGTGACAGTCACTGTTTTCGTTGCCAGTTGCTGCCATGCATTGGAAACATCATCGCCATACACAGTTTTCATCCAAAACATCAAACCTTGTCCTGGCGTTGATGTGCGCGGATCTTGGTAAATCACAGAGATGTCATCGCGTGATTCCACCAATTCTTTTAGGCTCTTAGGCGGGTTCTTCAGCTTGGTTTTATCGTAAACAAAGGCGAAGTAGCCATAATCATAAGGAATAAAGGTGCTGTTGCCCCAGCCATCTGGTAATGATATCGCTTTGGTGTCAACGCTGTGAGGAGCCAGTAATCCGGTTTTCTCAGCTTCTGTCATCAAGTTAGTGTCTAACCCGAGTACAACATCGGCTTTGCTGTTTTTCCCTTCTAAACGCAAGCGGTTAAGAATGGTCACGCCATCATCCAATGCCACGAGATTCAAGGTGCAATCACATTGCGCTTCAAACGCTTTTTTGACGGAAGGACCAGGGCCCCAATCCGCAGCAAAAGAGTCGTAGGTGTATACGGTTAGGGTATCAGAAGGGTCTGCTAACACAGGACCTGCCATGGCCATAGTTAACATCATTGCAGAAACGCGAATTTTCATGGTTGCCTCACTTCATGTTCGGCGAGGCTTGAGGTGGGTTGATCCGAGTTCGGATCATCTCAATTCCTACGCCAGCATTATCTGGATCAGGTCTATGGGTTTAGCTTTCGCAATCTCAGCCAGTGCGAATTGCACATGCTCCCCACGAGATGTCAGACATTGTAAACCATGAAGATAGCGAGAGATACCCGCACCCGTCTAAGGTGCGGGATCTGTGGTTGATCATTGTGTTTCAACACATGAACAATCTAAAACCTAAGGCTGATTGAGAGACCAATCGTATTCGTATTTGATTTTTCCTGACCAACCTTCCAGCTTTTCACCGTCTCGGTACTTGTCAATCTCACGCAAGATCGCTTGCTCATCATCGCCAAAGTCTGAGCCATACCAATCGTAGATAGAGGAGAGTGTGAGCGTGCTTCCCTCTATACGCGCGCCTTTTTCACTGTTAGTAAAATGCGAGGCGGCACTGTCGAGCAGCACTTCTTTGTTTGTTGATGTGAACGCCTCTGAAGCGAGGTTAGGGCAACCAAAGCTGGCACAGTTTACGGCGTAATGAATGCGTGAATCATTCCAAATTGGCCTGAGTATTCGGTGTTCAATATCATTGAGCGTCAGTTTTTTCCCCGCGACGGTTGTAATGTCGTCATCCCAAGGGCCAAAGCTTAAAAAGCCACCAAGCTTAGTGATGGACTTAACGGGGTACTCATCAAGGATTAATTGAACGGTTAGCGCATTGTAAAGGTTCACCCAATATGCGAACTGCTCATCCAATGAATAGCTGCGGGGATCTTGCGATGTGATCGTTGCAATGTATTGATCAAGCACCGCTTTATCTGCTGTCGAGACGGCACTGTAATTGAACAGGTTGTGCTGGCCTTTTTCAACAAGGTAAGTGTCGAGAGTTTGCTGCCATGCTGTGTGCTCAATGGCATTGCTATTGTTTTGATCACTCTTGTCCCAGAATGACCAAAGTTCACTTTTTGGCGCGGCTACTGCCTGACTTGTGGCTAGAAGTAACGCCAGAATAATGGGCGCTTTGATTGGCCGTGGCTTATTCATATGATTCCCCAAAAATGCGTCTATTCATTAAGACCTTGTTTGATGGATTTTTATTTCTCTCCAGAATAGGAATGTATAATTCGAGACCAATTGCGTCGCTTTGCTTCGTATTCGTAAACGCAAAACGTATCTCTGTCCATGTCACGTAATTCATCGTTGAGGAGATCTGCGTATTTCTCTGGATTGCTGCCGTAAATGAGACAAAGTGAAGCTGCGTATCGTTGAGCATCAAGGCTGTGCTCACCCCAGAAATGGCTTTCAGTGAAAGCATCTGTATCTAGGTCTTCTAGAGCAAATAAGTCAGCTGCAACAAAGGCGGCATGATCATTATCGAATTCATCGAGCAGAATAATCGTTGCGAAGTTATCGACAGCATCTTCCTCTTTTCCAACAATGGGAATGTCCCAGCTGAAAATGTAGGCATGGCCATATTCATGCAGCAAGGTATGAAGTAAAGCGAATTGTGTTGCTTCATCAGCAGAGACATCCTCTAAAACGGGTTCTGCATTGCTATATCTTTGATGGATTTCTTCTAGAAAGAAGTAGGGAATCTGGATGGTGAGTGTTTGAGGGTCAAACAGTGGTCCATCATTACCTCCAAGTTGAAGCGTTAACTCATCATTGATCGGCAATGAGGTATTCGCAAAATCAACCAATTCTTTGGCCACCTCTTTTGATAGCGCTTGCCAATACTCGTCACCGGGCTCCTGTGGTGCGAGTACCTCGATTTCTGTGCGTGCCGAAAGGTTCTGAGACGTAAATAATATCAAGATAAAGATAAATAAGCGCATAGTTGGCCTTTAAGGAAATTGATCGGACAACGAGATAAGAATAGAAAAAAACCGGCGATGAGCGCCGGTTTTGAATTTGTTTCTGTTGATACGAGAGCGACTGTCGCGCTTACGCCAAGAAAGATGGAATCTTCGCTTCGTATTCGGCGATCTTATCGCTGTGTTGCAGCGTCAGGCCAATGCTGTCCAAGCCCTCTAGCAAGCAATGGCGGCGGAATGCATCGATTTCAAACGAGTACGATTTGTCGCCAGCAGTGACTGTTTGTGCTTCAAGATCGAGTGAGATCTCCGCGCCTTCGTTGTTTGCGACAAACGCGAACAGCTCATCCACTTCCGCTTCTGTTAGCTGAACAGGCACCATCTGGTTGTTGATGGAGTTACCGTAAAAGATGTCAGCAAAGCTCGGTGCGATCATCACTTGGAAACCAAAGTCTGCCAATGCCCACGGTGCGTGTTCACGGGAAGAGCCACAGCCAAAGTTTTCGCGAGCAAGCAGCACGCTTGCGCCTTTGTAGCGTGGTTGGTTTAGCACGAACTCAGGGTTATCCTGCTGTCCTGCTTCGTCCAGAAAACGCCAATCGTGGAAAAGGTGCTTACCAAATCCGGTGCGATTTACTTTCTGCAAAAATTGCTTCGGGATGATGGCATCAGTATCGACGTTTGCTGCGTCCAGCGGTGCCACCAAACCGGTATGTTGTTTAATTCCTGACATGGTGATTCCTTATAAGCTGTTAACGTCAACAAAGTGGCCAGCAACTGCGGCTGCCGCAGCCATTGCAGGGCTCACCAAGTGCGTACGACCTTCACGGCCCTGACGGCCTTCGAAGTTACGGTTACTGGTTGATGCGCAGCGTTCTTTTGGACCTAAGCGGTCGTTGTTCATTGCCAAGCACATAGAACAACCCGGCAGACGCCATTCAAAGCCTGCGTCAACGAAGATCTTATCCAGACCTTCTGCTTCTGCTTGTGCTTTTACTTGCTCAGAGCCCGGTACGACCAAGGCTTGAACGCCTGCTGCCACTTTACGGCCTTTTGCGATGGCCGCCGCAGCACGCATGTCTTCAATGCGTGAGTTGGTGCAAGAACCAATAAAGACTTTGTCGATGTTGATGTCAGTGATTTTCTGGCCTGCTTCAATGCCCATGTATTTCAGCGCACGCTCAGCAGAGTGACGCTCGATCGGATCACTGAAGCTTTCAGGGGCTGGAACTACACCGTTAATGCCAACAACCTGACCTGGGTTTGTGCCCCAAGTGACTTGGTTGCTGATGTCAGCCGCTTCTAGCGTCACGATCGCATCAAATGTTGCGTCGTCATCGGTTTTCAGTGTTTTCCAGTAAGCGACGGCGGCATCCCAATCCGCACCAGTTGGCGAGAATTTACGGCCTTGCAGGTAATCGAAGGTGGTCTGGTCTGGTGCAACCAAGCCCGCTTTCGCACCCAGTTCGATAGCCATGTTACACACCGTCATGCGGCCTTCCATGGTCAAATCTTCAATCGCTTGACCGCAGAATTCCACCACATAGCCCGTACCGCCGGCGTGACCCACTTTACCAATGATGGCAAGCACGATGTCTTTTGCTGTCACGCCTTCCGCGACGTTGCCTTTGACCTCGATTTTCATGGTCTTGGCAGTGCCTTGCTTCAGGGTTTGCGTCGCAAGAACGTGCTCAACTTCAGACGTACCAATGCCGAACGCCAATGCACCAAATGCGCCGTGAGTGGCGGTGTGTGAATCACCACAAACAATCGTGTTACCTGGCAAGGTAATGCCCAGTTCAGGGCCCATGACGTGAACGATACCTTGGTATGGGTGGTTCAAATCGTAAAGGGTAACGCCAAACTCTTCACAGTTCTTCGCCAGCGTTTCCATTTGGATTTTTGCCATCTCGCCAGACGCGTTGATGTCTTTGGTTTGCGTGGAAACGTTGTGATCCATGGTCGCGAAGGTTTTCGATACCTGACGTACAGGACGCCCTTTTTCGCGTAAGCCATCAAAGGCTTGAGGAGAGGTCACTTCGTGCACCAAGTGGCGATCGATATACAACAAAGGCGTTTCGCCTTCTGCTGCTACCACCACATGGGCGTCGTAGACTTTTTCGTATAATGTTTTTGCCGACATTGCCTAATCCTTTTTCTCGTCGCCAATCGAATTCACACGGCGTTGGTTCTCTTAGGGCCTAGCTGTGAATCCGATGACGTAGAGCTATCATGATCCGTATAATTTTTTATGCTTCGCTGACATAGGCGGCGATCTTATCACCCATTTCTGACGTGGTCAGTGGGGTGCTGTCACCTGCAAGGTCTGCGGTTAGCTCGCCTGCTTCGAGTGCTTTGCTTACTGCATCTTCGATAGCACGCGCCGCATCTTCTTCGCCCAAGCTATAACGAAGCATCAGTGCGGCAGACAAGATCTGCGCCACTGGGTTAGCAATGTTTTTACCTGCGATATCTGGCGCTGAACCACCTGCAGGTTCATACATACCGAACTTGCTGTCGTTCAGGCTGGCAGAAGGCAGCATGCCCATTGAGCCTGTGATCATCGCGCACTCATCAGAAATGATGTCGCCGAAGATGTTTGAACACAGCATGACGTCAAACTGCGAAGGGTCTTTGATCAGCTGCATGGTCGCGTTATCGATGTAGATGTGTGAAAGCTCAACATCGGCATAATCTTTGGCGACTTCCTCTACCACTTCACGCCACAAGATAGAGCTTTGAAGAACGTTCGCTTTATCGACAGACATGACTTTCTTGCGGCGAAGGCGCGCAGATTCAAACGCGATACGTGCAATACGTTCGATTTCGTAACGGTGGTAAACCTCGGTATCAAACGCTCTCTCTTCAGGGCCAGAGCCTTCACGGCCTTTTGGTTGACCGAAGTAAATGCCGCCGGTGAGTTCGCGTACAACGACGATGTCGAAGCCGCGCTCAGAAATGTCAGCACGCAATGGTGAGAACGCTTCAAGACCTGCATGAATTTGGGCAGGGCGAAGGTTACAAAATAGCTGGAAGTGCTTACGCAAAGGCAGCAGTGCGCCGCGCTCTGGTTGCTCGTTCGGCGGCAGGTTTTCCCATTTTGGGCCGCCTACTGAACCAAACAGCACCGCATCAGAATTTTCACAGCCTTTTAAGGTTGCATCTGGTAGTGATGAGCCATGGTTATCAATGGCAATGCCGCCCACATCGAACTCTTCTTTTTCGAATTGGATATCGAATTTTTTAGAAACCGCATCCAGCACCTTGTGTGCTTGCTGCATGACTTCAGGGCCAATTCCGTCGCCTGGTAGAACGGCAATTTTGTACGTACCTGCCATGGTTACACTGTCTCCGTTTTTAACGTTGCTTGTTCTTTGATTTGAGCGATGCGGTTAGCGCGATAAATGCTGTTGATGACGTGTAGCAACGCTTGTCCCGACGCTTCAATGATATCTGTCGACACGCCAGTACCGTGGTACTTGCGGCCTTTGTAGTTTGCGATGATGTCAGCTTGACCCAGACCATCTTCCCCTTCGCCTTTTGCGGTTAGGTCGAATTTGTCCAGCACGATGTCATAACCTGTTATGCGGTAAATGGCTTGATACAAAGAATCAACGGGGCCATTACCAATGGCGGCATCACTGACTTCTTCATCGCCACACTGCAAGCTGATGGTGGCGGTCGCTTTCACACTGCCGCTTTGTACGCTTAGGTACTTCAACTTATAGAAGTCATCTTCTTCTTGCAGGTTATTGAAGAACATCAAGGCTTCCAAGTCATAATCGAAAACTTGGCCTTTTCGGTCGGCCAACTTCAAAAATGATTGGTACAGGCTGTCCAAATCATAATCTGTGTCGCTGTAGCCCATGGTGTCCATGTGGTTCTTCACCGCAGCACGGCCAGAGCGGCTGGTTAGGTTCAAGGCTTTTTGACCAAGACCTATCGACTGGGGTGTCATGATTTCATAGGTGTTCTTGTTTTTGATCATGCCATCTTGGTGAATACCAGAGCTGTGGCTGAATGCATTCGTGCCCACAATCGCTTTGTTCGATTGAATTGGCATGTTGCAAAGCTGGCTGACCATTTTGCTGGTGCGGCTGATTTCGGAATGATTAATGCCAGTATCCACACCCAGCAACTCGCTGCGGGTTTTGATGATCATGGCAATTTCTTCCAGCGCACAGTTACCCGCACGCTCACCAATACCGTTAATGGTGCCTTCGATTTGACGCGCACCGGCTTGCACGGCTGCAATGGAGTTAGCAACTGACATACCTAAGTCATCGTGACAGTGAACCGAAATCACGGCTTTATCGATGTTAGGAACACGGTTGAACAGGGTTTCGATGATACCGCCAAACTCACCCGGTACGGTGTAGCCTACAGTGTCAGGGATATTCACCGTGGTTGCGCCCGCTTTAATGGCTTCTTCAACCATGCGGCACAAGTTATCGATGGGCGTTCGGCCAGCATCTTCACACGAGAATTCCACGTCATCGGTATAACGACGCGCACGCTTCACTGCGTTAACACCCATTTCAACCACTTGGTCGTAGCTGCGGCGTAATTTGTCTTGAACGTGAATGGTCGATGTCGACAGGAAGGTATGGATACGGAAAGCTTCTGCCACCTTCAATGACTCAGCGGCAACATCAATGTCTTTATTGACGGCGCGAGACAAACCACAAATGCGGCTGTTCTTGACGGTTTTCGCGATGGTTTGAACAGATTCAAAATCACCTGGGCTTGAAACCGGAAAACCCGCTTCAATCACGTCCACACCCAAACGCTCGAGTGCGAGTGCAATCTGCAGCTTCTCTTTCACAGTAAGGCTGGCAGACAGCGCTTGTTCGCCGTCACGTAAGGTGGTGTCAAATATGATGACTCGGTCTTTCATGGTCGTTCCCTCTCTTGCCCGTTTTTGGGTTAATACTCCGCACCGCTGCAGGCCAAACGAAAAAACCCGCGCTCTCGGCGCGGGTTTCGTAAGTCTTGGTGAATGCTATTTTCAGTCCATGACTACCCGCGCGAAAAATTCACGAGAAGGAGTAGGTCTAGGAGGAAAATGCGTTTCATCATTTTTACAGTTCTCTAAAAGGCTCTGCACAAACAAATACCAAACTGTTTACTATTACGTCAATATTAAATTAGAAAATAACAAGAAAGCGTTATTCATTGTGTTAACTGTGGTGCAAAACACTGCTTTTTGTGTTGAGAGTTGGTTTTATTCACTAACTAGAGTTTTGGGCGAATGTTGAACTTTCTCAGCACTGAAAGCGGATTAACGGTATGTAGCTGCTATGACTAACAAAGAAGAGCGCATGACTTACAAAGAAGTGAACGTGATGTCGTGAAGTATCAGGAGCATTGTTCAGTTCGGCTTGTCACAATTTGATTATCTAGGAATGCAATGTTTTGTAAATTGAGAGAAAAGGTGGATGTTCCAACGTAGTATTTGTCATTAAATACACTTTTCGTGCCTAAAGCATGAGCGGTTATGCGTTCAACGGCATAAAACACCTTGTTAGATATGGAGGTCTCCCACGATGACACTGCGCCGAAAGCTGCTTTTCTTCCCTGTTCTTGCGATTGGCATTCTGGTGTTGGTGGTGGCGATTAAAACCCGCCCAGACATTCCTGTGAAACCTGCGCAATCAAAAGCGCGACCGGTTGACGTTCTCACCTTGTCGCAGCAAACCATTTCTCCTGTGGTGACTGGGTTTGGGCGGGTGACGCCAAAACTCACCTGGCAAGCCATTGCGGAAGTGAATGGCAAGGTGATTTACCGTAACCCTGCACTAGAAAAAGGCAGCATTTTGCCTGCGGGCACCGAGTTGCTTCGCATCGATCCGACCGATTATCAACTCGCCGTCGCCCAAGCGCAGGCCGATGTGAGCGCCAAACAAGCGCGATTAGCCAAGTTGGATTTGGACAGTAGCAACCTAAAAACCACGCTGAACATTGAAAAACGTCGTTTAGCCTTGAGCAAAGACGAGTTAACACGAAAGAAAAATCTTCGCCAAAAAGGCCTTACATCGCAATCGGATTTAGACACCGAACAGCAAGCGTACTTGTCGCAACAAACCCGCGTACAAGATTTAGAAAGCCAACTGAAAGTGCTGCCCGACGAGCGCCTGATTACCGAAGCAGAGTTGGATGCAAGCCAATTGGCACTCACGCAAGCGGAGCGCGATCTGGAAAAAACCCATGTCGTGTTGCCTGTTAACAGCCGCATTGCTGAAGTGAACATAGAAAAAGATCAGTTTGTCACGCCGCAGCAAATCATGTTGGTAGCGCACGGGTTGGAAGCCGTAGAAGTTGATGCACAAGTGTCGATTCATGACATGCAAACTCTGTTTGATTCTCTCAATGCGGCTTCAAGCCAAAGCCAAAGTGGCAATCAAAGTGACGCGCAATCCGCAGCGAATGGGCACTTGGCGAGATTGACCGCCAATGTTGCCCTGTCCAGTGGTAGCTTCAATCAAACATGGTCAGCCAACGTGGCACGATTGAGTGATACGGTGAACTTGAACCAGGCAACGGTCGGCGTGATCCTCGAAATTCCTCTTAACCTTTCATCGTCACAATCCGATGTTGCAACGCCAAACCCATTGGCCGCACTGCCCTCGTTAGTGAATGGCATGTTTGTTCAAGCCACGATCGAAGGGCAGCCGGTGGCGCATTGGGTGATCCCAGAGCAAGCGCTGCGTGGCGACAAGGTGTATTTGATGGAAGAAGGCGTGCTGACCGTTGAGCCTGTCGATGTGTTATTCCGTCACGACGATTTGGTCGCGATCGCGGGTGATCTCAAAGACGGTCAGCAATTGGTAGTGAACGATCTGCTGCCTGCTGTGCCGGGCATGGCTTTACGCACCTTTACGCTTGATGGGGAGCGCGTGGTCGCTGACGATGATCAAGCTACCAATGACAGTGCCGAAAGCGAAAACGCAGCGAATGAGGACGCATCATGATCCGCTATTTCGCGCGGCATCCCACCGCGGCCAATCTGCTGATGCTTGCGTTGATCTTAATTGGCTTAACCTCATTGCCTAAGCTCAAGCGCGAAACCTTCCCCGAGTTTGCTCCACCCTTTATTCTCGCCAATGTCGTTTATCCCGGCGCGAGCCCTGAGCAAGTAGAACAAAACATTTGCTTGCTGATGGAAGAAGCCGTTGATGGTCTGTCGAATATCGAAGAAACACGCTGTGAAGCCCTAGAAGGTTCAGCCTCTTTGGTGGTGAAACTCGATAAAACCGCCGATATTTCTCGCATGCTGGTGGACATTCAAACGCAGATCAATGCCGTGAACAATTTCCCTAGCGACATTGAACCGCCAGTTGTCCGTGAGCTTGATTGGAATGAACCTGTTGTGGATGTCGCGATTGCTGCAGACACCGACTGGGTGGGATTAAAAGCCTACGCAGAGTCACTCAAACAGACTTTAAAGCAAGACTATGACGTGCCCTTGGTCAGCGTCGCAGGCTTTTCTGATCGTCAAATCCGCGTAGAAGTAAAAGAAAGTGCCGTGCGTCAGCTTGGTTTGAGCGTGTCAGACATTGCTGAGCAAATCAGCGCCCAAAACATCAACTTGCCGAGTGGGAACGTTGAACTTGCTGACAAAAGCTTGCTGATTCGTTTTGATGAAAGGCGCATTACCGCGGGCACCTTAGGGCGCGTGGTGGTGGCGGCAGATAGCCAAGGTGGTGTGATCCGATTGCAGGACATCGCCACGCTGACTGAACGCTTTGAGTTAGATGAGCAACAAGTGTGGTTTGATGGAAAACCGTCTGCGCTGCTCAAAATCAGCAAAAACAAAGCCGACGATGCCCTGCGGATCAAAGCGCGGGTCGAGCAGTTTGTTAACGATCAGCAAGCCATTGCACCAAACGGCGTCACCTTAAACCTCACCAATGATTTTTCGTCACTGCTTTGGGATCGCCTCACCATGATGGTACGCAATGCCTGGCAGGGCGTACTGTTGGTGTTCGGTGTCATGTGGATGTTTTTCTCATTCAGATACTCCTTCTGGGTTGCAGCGGGTTTACCCGTGGCTTTCTTGGGCGGTTTCTTCTTGATGGCGCAGTTGGGCTTATCGATAAACATCATGTCGCTGGTGGGGCTGTTGATGGCCATCGGTATCATGATGGATGATGCCATTGTGATATCGGAATCCATCGCCGCACACATCGATCGGGGACAGAAGCTTGAAGATGCCGTGGTCAATGGCGTGAAGAAAGTGATGCCCGGGGTGGTTTCTTCCTACCTCACCACCGTATGTATTTTCGGTAGCTTGATCTTCCTTCAAGGGGAGATGGGGGCCGTGCTTCGCGTCGTGCCCATGGTGCTTATCTTGGTGCTGACCTTGAGCTTGGTAGAAGCCTTCCTGATATTGCCGCATCACCTTCAGCATTCGTTATCCAATGCTGGCAATCCAAAACCCGATTTGGCGTTTAAGCGTCGCTTCTTGGCGGCATTTGAACGCTTTCGTGCCGGCACGCTCGCCACGTTAGTCACACGTGTTGTTGAATGGCGGTATGCCTTCGTTGGTGGCGTGATGGCGATGTTGTTGATCTCGTTTGCGCTTCTTGCGTCAGGTTCTGTCCGGTTTGTGGGTTTCCCTGAGCTGGATGGCGACATCGTGGAAGCGCGCATCATTTTGCCGCCGGGCTCGTCACTGTCGCAGACCGAAAAGGTGGTCGACTCCTTAGTGGCCTCCGCGGTGCGCGTTGGCGATAGTATGAGTGAAGACAACGGCGAGAGTGAGCCTTTGATTTCGCACATTACGCAGCAATTTAATGCCAATGCCGATGCGGACGAAAGTGGGCCGCATATCGCGACCGTGCGATTGGATTTGCTGAGTGCTGAAATTCGAAACACCTTGATTGATGACTTTGCCATTGCGTGGGAACAAGACATTGGCGTGTTGACCGAGCCGATTTCCTTGGTGATCAAACAGCCAGCCATGGGGCCGGGTGGACGAGACTTCGATATTCGATTGCAACACGACAACTTGGATGAACTGAAGCAAGCGTCTGTTGAGATCCAGCAATTCATCGCCCAGTTTGAAGGCGTGTCCGGCGTGCTTGATGACATGCGCCCCGGCAAAGAAGAAGTCAAAATTACATTGCGTCCTGGCGCAGAAGCCTTTGGCATTAATGGCCAAATGATCGCGCGACAGCTTCGCTCTGCGTATTTCGGACAAACCGCCGATGAAATTCAGGTTGGCCCAGAAAGCATCGAAATTGATGTCAGACTGGATAAAGGAGATGCGAGTAGCCTGCAAGGCCTGGCGAATTTCCCGATAGTGCTGGGGGATGGTAGCCAAGTGCCACTATCGACCGTGGCTGAACTGAACTATCAACGTAACTATGTGCGCATTCAACGCATTGATGGCCTGCGCACATTGAGTGTGTATGGCGATGTCATACAAAGTCAGGTCAGCATTGGCGATGTACTTGCACAGTTAAAAGTGGATGTAGTGCCTGAACTTGAAAAGCAGTACCCAGGGCTGAGAGTGCTGTTTGAGGGGCAAAGCCAAGACACGGCAGAAACGCAGCAATCGATGGCAGTAGGGTTTGCGATGGGGCTGTTCGGGATCTTCGTGATTTTGAGCTACCAATTCCGCAGCTACTTAGAGCCATTTGTTGTTTTGCTGGCGATCCCACTGGCGCTGATCGGCGTGATCTGGGGGCATTGGATCCTTGGTCACCCATTGAGTATGCCAAGCATGCTCGGTTTTGTGTCGCTCGCGGGCATCGTGGTCAATGATTCCATCTTGCTGGTGCAATACATTCGCCATCACCTTGATGAAGGCGAAGACATTTACGATGCGGTGGTTCGTGCCAGTCAGGAACGTTTCCGCGCCGTGTTCTTAACCTCGCTGACTACTGCAGCTGGTCTGTTACCGCTGATGTTGGAAACCAGCCTCCAAGCCCAAGTGGTTAAACCGTTGGTGATTTCCATCGTGTTCGGTATTTTCGCCTCTACCATGCTCGTGCTGTTTATGATCCCCGCCGCTTACGCGATCTTGGCGGATTTCGGCAAAGTGAAACGACACGCGCGCTTGGTTTAGAAAGCCTGGGTGAGGTTAGAGGGGCGAGAGGCGAGATTTGAGTCTCGAGTTTCGAGAATAGAGATAAGAGCTAGGCTTTTTTCTCTTTTCTCTTTTCTCTTTTCTCTTTTCTCTTTTCTCTATTCTCGCACCTCGTCTCTCGATCTTAAATTTCATCAAGACGTCTGCAAAGCGTCACAGGACTGTCATTCCTCCCTTCTACGCTGACTTTGTAACATCAATAAATGTGGAGTTGATGCATGCGAAGTCTTGGCACGATTCAACGGGTTGATCAGGCAGTATCAACCCTATGTTTAAGTCACCGATTCAGCCCATCAGTGGCCCGCGTATCGCGTTGGGTCTCAAAGAGTGGGGATGGACATTTCTATCTCGCGATTGGTCTCTTACTCGCCTGCAGTGGCGGCGAGAACGGCCTTACCTTTTTACTCTGTGGGTTGTTGGCGTTTGCCATCGAGTTACCCATCTATATCTCTTTGAAGCGTTGTTTTCGCCGAGCGAGACCCACGCACCTGCCTGCCTTTGTTACCCCTTCTGATCTCTACAGCATGCCCTCTGGGCACACCGCAGCAGCCTTTCTTATGGCGATGCTGCTGAGCCATTTCTACCCTGAGATGGAAACACTTTATTGGAGTTGGGCGGCAGCGATCGGTTTGTCGCGTGTGTTGTTAGGTGTGCACTTCATTACTGATGTATTGGCTGGTGCAGCACTCGGTATTGGGGTGGCGAGTTACGCGCTGACCTTTTCGTTTCCACTTTGAATGCAACAAAAGAGAGTGAATAAATGAAGATCCTTTATGGTGTTCAAGGCACGGGTAATGGACATATATCTCGTGCGCGTGCGATGGCAGCCGCGTTTGCAAAAATCCCCAATGTGAAGGTGCAGTATTTGTTTTCAGGTCGGCCTGAAGCGAATTACTTCGACATGGCGGTGTTTGGTGATTACCTCGCCAGGCGTGGGCTGACCTTTGTAAGCCATGAGGGAAAAGTGGATTTGCTCAAAACGGCACAGAGCAACAACGTCTGGCAGTTTTTGCTCGATGTGCGACAACTTGATGTGTCGGCCTACGATCTCGTGATCTCTGATTTTGAGCCGGTTTCCGCCCATGCTGCAAAACGCCAAGGCGTGCCGTCTTTGTCGATCAGTCATCAGTCTGCATTTACCTACGATGTGCCAATCTACGGGCAAGGTCTGTTCGATAAGTTTGTCATGCGCCATTTCGCGCCAACAGAGCGTAAAATCGGTTTGCACTGGTATCACTTCAATCAGCCGATCCTACCGCCGATCATTGACTTACCTGATGTCGAATCGTCCCATTCAGGCCCGATTTTGACGTATTTACCGTTTGAAAAATTAGAGAACGTGGTTGCTACGCTGCAACATTTCTCCCACTCCTTTATCTGTTTCCACCCTGAGTGCAAATCGGCAAACCGACAAGGTAACGTGGATGTTCGGCCATTGAGTAAATACGAATTTCATGAGGCATTGATGCAGTGTGATGGTGTGATTGCTAATGGTGGTTTTGAACTGCCGTCAGAAGTGTTGTCACTGGGTAAAAAATTACTATTAAAGCCGCTAAGCGGGCAGTTCGAGCAGCAAAGTAACGTTGCCACCTTGGATATGCTTGGCTTAGCCAGTGCGATGAATACCTTGGATATTGATGTGATTCGCCGATGGCTAACGAAAACAGACAGCAGTAACGTCGTGTATCCCGATGTGGCGAGCGCGTTAGCAAAATGGCTTGCTGAAGGTGATATGGAAACATTGCCCGCACTTAGAGAACACCTTTGGTCTCAAGTCATCTTTCCTGAACATGTCACCGATTTATTGTCAGATTTTTGGCCAAGTCAGCAACGAAAACGCGCCATGTTCAGTCTGCAACTGTCTGCGATTGCAAATAAAAAAGCACGGCAATATTGATTAAACGAATAGATGTGCAACATGTCATTATGGCTCATTTTTTAGATCTAACCATTTGTTATTGAATGTTTTTGTGTGGGTGTTTTTAGGTTTTTTAGTGGGTCATATACACAAGGTTTTATAACGATTTACTGGGGTCGTATCATCAACGTATGTTACTAAATTGGAGTCTTGGTCAACTGTTGTTCAGTTTGCGAATTTATACTGCACGTTCATCAAGGTAACGAGTGATTGACGTTTATTTGAAGCACTGTCTTGCCGCGACATTGAACACAACTTCTTCGGCAAGAAGTTGCACGCAAACGAACGGATAGAACGTTTTACACTTTGCTACTCCTCAAGGTTTAGATATGACACAAAAAGAGTTGGTAAACACTTCGGACAACCGTACAGATACAACACTGCGTAGTGTGGATCTGAATCTCATCACTGTGTTTGACGCTGTGATGCAAGAGCAAAACATTACTCGCGCAGCACAAAATTTAGGTATGTCACAGCCAGCGGTAAGTAACGCGGTATCACGTCTTAAAGTGATGTTTAACGATGAACTTTTCGTGCGAAATGGCCGTGGTATCAAACCAACACAACGTGCACGCCAACTGTTCGGTCCTATTCGCCAAGCGATTCAATTGATCAAAAACGAATTGCCGACGTCCGTATTTTTACCTGAGACAAGTGTACGCACCTTCAAGCTGGCCATTTGCAGCCCGTCAGACATGCGTTTTGCACCACAAATCTTGAACACCATCAGCGCAATTGCGCCGAACGTGCAAGTGCAAGTTGAAACTGAATTTGATCGTGATGTGGCGCGTAAGCTGCGTTATCAAGAAATCGACTTCGTGATTGATTACATGCACTTTGGCGAAGCGGGCTTCAGCAGTACTGAAATGTTCAATGATGAGCTGGTGGTGGTGGCAAACCAATCCCACCCTCGCTTGGGCGGTACGATTACCTCGAAAGAGCTGCAAAGTGAATCTCACGCTGTGTTGAAGCGTAACGGTGAGATGCAAGGGTATGCCGAAGCGTTATACCGCGACGGTCGTTACCGCGAAGCTTACCAAGGCGTAAGCTTGAGCAACATTCTTTACGTTGTGAGCCAATCAGAATTGATTGCGGTCGCACCACGTTGGATGATCGAAACCGGTCACCATCGCGATAACCTTAAAATGTTGCCGCTGCCACAAGACAATAATCGCATCAGCGGTTACTTAAGCTGGCATGCATCTGCTGAAAAAGACAAAGGCCACCTCTGGATGCGTGACCAATTGTTGTCGATTTGTGGCAACTCTTTAGCGTAACGTTTACGCACGTATTAAAAAGCCAGCACACGCTGGCTTTTTTTGTATCTGGCGTTTTTTACAGATATAGATTGTTACACTTTTCCATGATTTGAGAGAACAGGTGTACTCTGAAATGAACGCTGTTCAGCAGAACAATCGTTCGCTTTTTAGGCATTATTAAGCGGCTTTTGCTTGTATTTACGAGGTGAAGCATTACACTGCCTGAAAGTTTGAGCTAACACTTGTAAGCTCATTTTAAGCGAACCCCCACTTTGCATTCTTGGGGCGATTGATGTGCTGAGAGAGAATTGAATGGCGCTGAAGTTTCATATCGTGAACCGTATCCGTGAGCAAGTTATCGCTCAAGGTGAAAAGACCGCACTCCGTTTCCAGACCGAAAAGGGCTGGGGCGACATTAGCTGGCGTCAGTTTGGCGTAGATATTGATGCGATCTCCCGTGCTCTGCTTGTATCAGGGCTAGCGGTTCAGGACAGAGTGGGTATCTTTGCGAATAACTGTGCAGAGTGGACCATTGCAGATATGGGTGCACTACAAATCCGTTGTGTACCTGTGCCTATTTACCCGACAAACACCCCAGGCCAAACCGCTTACATCCTAAAAGATGCAGGCGCGCGTATTTTGTTTGTGGGCGACCAAACCCATGCTGACGCGGCAATGTCGATTGCAGAACAATGCCCTGCGCTTGAGCACATCATTAGCTTCAACGAGAACGTTGATTTTGCAGGTCACCCAATGGGAATGAACTGGAAAGCGTTCATCGCCTTGGGCAATGACAATGTTGAGCAGGAAATGCAGACTCGCATTTCTGATGCGTCAATGGATGATCTAACGACCTTAATTTACACCTCTGGCACCACGGGCGAGCCAAAGGGCGTAATGTTGGATTACGCAAACTTTGCCGCGCAGCTTGAAAGTCACGATCAAGTGCTTTCTATTAGCGAAAACGAAGTGTCATTGGCGTTTTTGCCACTGTCACACGTGTTTGAACGCTGCTGGACGCTGTTTGTACTGCACAACGGTGCGACCAACTGTTACTTATCGAACACCCATGCGGTGCGTGAAGCGCTGCAAGAAGTGAAGCCTACCGTCATGTGTGCGGTTCCACGTTTCTACGAGAAAATTTACAGCGCCGTACACGAGAAAGTGGCGTCGGCGAGTCCTGTAAAAAAAGGCATGTTCCGCGCCGCAGTGGCGATCGGCAACAAGATGTCTGAAACCTTACAGCAAGGCAAAAAGCCATCAGCCATGCTTCAAGCAAGCTACAAAATGGCGGACAAACTGGTATTGAGCAAACTGCGTCAATTACTGGGTGGCCAGATTAAAATGATGCCGTGTGGCGGTGCGAAACTTGAGCCTGCAATTGGCCGTTTCTTCCATGCCATCGGTATTAACGTCAAACTGGGTTACGGTATGACCGAAACCACCGCGACCGTATCGTGCTGGGACAGCGCAACGTTCGACCCAGATTCAATCGGTCTTGCGATGCCAAGTGCACAGGTAAAGATTGGTCAAAATAACGAAATTCTTGTGCGTGGCCCAATGGTAATGCGCGGCTATTTCAACAAGCCAAAAGAAACGGAAGAAACCTTCACCGAAGACGGCTTCCTAAAAACTGGCGATGCGGGACACATTGATGCAGCAGGTAACCTGTTCATTACCGACCGTATTAAAGAACTGATGAAAACCTCTGGCGGTAAATACATCGCACCACAGGTTATCGAAGGTAAGCTAGGTAAAGATCACTTCATTGAGCAAATTGCCGTGGTTGCAGATGCACGCCACTTCGTGTCTGCCTTGGTAGTGCCTTGCTTCGAATCGTTGGAAGGTTGGGCGAAAGAGCTAAACATCAAATATCACGACCGTATGGAATTGATAAAACACAGTGACGTGGTCGAGATGTTTGAAGCGCGCATTGCCGAGCTACAAAAAGAGTTAGCGAAATTTGAACAAGTGAAAAAATTCACCTTGTTGCCGAGCGAGTTCTCCATGGCGCATGGCGAGCTAACGCCAACGCTGAAATTACGCCGTAAAGTGATTCTGGAACGCTATAAAAAGCAAATTGAATCAATGTATAAGAAGCATTCTTGACCGATATTACGACGCTGATTTCAGCAACGTACACAACAGAACGCAGAGGTTTTTACCTCTGCGTTTTTTTATGTTTTGGGTTTGATGAAACATAAATTAACGCGTGGCATGAAGTGATATCAGCAGGCTGTTTGTGAGGTTTCTTATGTGTCTCAAAGATGATATCCAAATCTAGAAATTTCACTTTCCTCCCAATCTAGCCAGATTTTCGTCCCAACACAGCAAAAAAAGCCCTTTCAGTACGCTGTATTTTCACTTCTGATAAACAGTAAATCTCGCTTAGCTTTTCTTTTGTAGTTTTTGATTCTGCACTGGCGGGGCTTTGTAGAGTCTTTGGTGACGAAAACGTAATCAGATAGAGTTTTCATGTAAATATTGGTTATCCAATAGACAGATTTGCTAACAAAGCGTTAAAGTTGGGGTTGCTTGGATGGCCTCAAAACACCGCTTTTGGGCGAGTTTTATTAGAGGATTCAAGCAGTGCTGTTTTGATTCTTGTTACGACCGGAATCAAAGGCATAGCTGGCATGGATGGCAGCAGTTAAGACGTCACGTTGGCATCCATCACTAGGCTACAAATAAGTCCTAATACTATGCATACATGGAGGCATATAGTGGAAATGTTATCAGGAGCCGACATGGTCGTTCGTTCAATGATCGATCAGGGCGTAAAACATATATTTGGGTATCCGGGCGGTTCAGTGTTGGATATCTATGATGCACTGCATGAGAAAAGTGATATCGAGCACGTGCTCGTTCGTCATGAGCAAGCAGCGGTTCACATGGCAGATGGTTATGCCCGTGCGACCGGCGAAGTGGGCGTGGTACTGGTGACATCAGGGCCAGGCGCAACCAACGCCATTACAGGTATTGCTACCGCGTATTATGATTCCGTTCCTATGGTGGTGCTGTCTGGTCAGGTGATGAGTAACCTGATTGGTAACGATGCATTCCAAGAATGTGACATGGTGGGTGTTTCACGTCCTATCGTCAAACACAGCTATTTAGTGAAAAACGCGGAAGACATTCCGAAAATCATCAAAAAAGCCTTTTATCTCGCATCGACAGGCCGTCCAGGTCCTGTGGTTGTTGACCTGCCAAAAGACATGCTGAATCCAGCCAATCTTTTCCCGTATGAGTACCCAGATAGCATATCTATGCGTTCTTATAACCCAACAACCACGGGTCACAAAGGACAAATCAAGCGTGGCTTAAAAGCCCTGCTTGAGGCGAAGAAACCGGTACTTTATGTGGGTGGTGGTGCCATCATCTCTGAGTGTGGCGAGCAAATTAAAACGCTGGCAGACACCTTAAATATTCCTGTTATCAGTACATTGATGGGCTTAGGCGCTTATCCGAGTACGGGTGACAAATCGCTGGGTATGCTTGGCATGCACGGCACGTACGAAGCCAACATGACAATGCACAATTCCGACCTTATCTTTGGTATCGGTGTGCGTTTTGATGACCGAACCACCAATAACGTCGAAAAATACTGTCCGAATGCCAAGATCATGCATATCGACATTGATCCATCCAGTATTTCGAAAACCGTCTCGGTGGACATCCCGATCGTTGGCTCTGCAGACGCAGTACTTAACACCATGCTGAAGATCCTTGTTGAGCAAGGTGGCACGAACGATGCTGCAGCGCTTGAAGCATGGTGGAGCAACATCAACGTGTGGCGTGATCGCAAGTGCCTGTCGTACGAAACCAATAACGAGCGTATTAAACCGCAACAGGCTGTTGAAGCCGTCTACAAGCTGACTAATGGTGATGCCTACGTGGCATCCGATGTGGGTCAGCACCAGATGTTTGCAGCGCTGTATTACCCGTTTGACAAGCCACGTCGCTGGATCAACTCCGGTGGCCTTGGCACCATGGGCTTCGGCTTACCAGCAGCCATGGGGGTGAAATTCGCACTGCCGGATGCTGAAGTGATTTGTGTCACCGGTGATGGCAGTATCCAGATGAACATTCAGGAGCTGTCGACCGCATTGCAATACGACATTCCCGTTAAAATTATCAACCTCAATAACCGTTTCCTCGGTATGGTGAAGCAGTGGCAAGACATGATTTATCAAGGTCGTCACTCACAATCGTACATGGATTCAGTGCCTGATTTCGCTGCGATTGCAGAAGCCTATGGTCACGTGGGCATTCGCATCAATGACCCTGCTGAGCTTGAAAGTGAGCTGGCACGTGGTTTGGCGATGAAAGACAAATTGGTCTTCTTTGATATCAGCGTTGATGAAACCGAGCATGTATATCCAATGCTGGTTCGAGGCGGTGCGATGAACGAAATGTGGTTGAGTAAGACGGAGAGAACATAATGCGCAGTATTTTATCGGTTTTAATGGAGAACGAACCAGGCGCATTGTCCCGTGTTGTGGGTTTGTTTTCTCAGCGCGGTTATAACATCGAATCACTGACGGTATCGCCGACAGATGATCCAACGCTGTCTCGCCTTAATATCACCACGACCGTGGTAAGAGATTCTGAGCGTGAGCAAATTGAAAAGCACCTTCATAAGCTGATCGACGTATTGAAAGTCAGCAATGTGTCGGAGTCAGACCACATTGAACGTGAGCTGGCGATGGTCAAAGTGAAGGCGTCTGGTTTTGCACGTGCAGAGGTGAAGCGTACTGCTGATATCTTCCGTGGACAGATCGTCGATGTCACCAACTCGCTGTATACCGTTCAGTTAGCGGGCACGAGTGAAAAGATTGATGCCTTCATCTCTGCGATGAAAGACGTCACAGACATCATTGAAGTCGCACGAAGCGGTGTTGTGGGTATTGCTCGTGGTGAACGTGCCTTACGTCAGTAAGCGTATCGTCACTGCTTGATACGACAAGCAGCTTGAACAAGAAAAACCGATGGCGGAAACGCTGTCGGTTTTTTTTGGAGCAGAAAAGCAGGAAGAGCAGTTTCGAGGGGCGAGAAGGAGCAGGAAGAGCAGAGAGAGCAGAAGGAGCAGAGAGAGCAGAAGGAGCAGAGAGCGAGAAAGGGCTGGCTTTTTTAAGGAGAGACAAATTTAAAAACGTACTTGCATCTCAGATGAAGAGGACCAGAATCTTCCTGCACTTCCTGCACTTCCTGCACTTCCTACTCTTTCGCGGGCATAAAAAAAGGAGCCAATCGGCTCCTTTTTTTTACTTCAGTAAACGTCTATTACAGAACGTGTACAGAAGACGTGTTAGTAGTGCCTGACGTTACAAGTGCGCCAGAAACCATAACAACGATGTCGCCTTTAGCACCAAGACCAGACTCTAGCGCGATTTCTTTACCGCGACGGTAGAATTCGTCAGTGCTTGAGAATTGGTCAACAACAACGGTCGTTACGCCTTTAGATAGGCATAGTTGCGCTGCAGTTTTCTCGTTAGTGGTGACTGCGATGATGTTTGCAGTTGGGAAGTATTTACGTACTGAACGTGCAGACTTACCCGCTTCAGTAGCAACAACGATCAGTGGAGCACCTAGCTTCTCAGCAGTGTCTACCGCACCTTTACATACCGCTTCGGTAATGCGTAGGCGATCGCTGTCTAGACGTGAACCCATTTCAGCTTTCATTGCGCCGTCAGTACGGTTAGCAATTTGTGCCATGATGGTTACTGCTTCAACTGGGTATTTACCCTTCGCAGTTTCACCAGAAAGCATGACTGCATCGGTGCCATCCATGATTGCGTTCGCAACGTCACCCGCTTCTGCGCGAGTTGGACGTGGGTTCTTGATCATTGAATCCAGCATTTGAGTTGCAGTGATTACAACTTTACGTGCACGGTTACATTTCTCGATCATCATCTTCTGCGCGAAGATAACTTCTTCTGCAGGGATTTCAACACCTAGGTCACCACGAGCAACCATGATGCCGTCAGACAGCTCAAGGATCTCGTCGAAGTTATCTACACCTTCTTGGTTTTCGATCTTCGAGATGATTTGGATGCTTTCGCCGCCGTTCGCCGCTAGGATCTCACGGATTTCTTTAACGTCAGATGCTTTACGGATGAAAGATGCTGCAACGAAATCAACGCGCTGCTCACAACCGAATACTAGGTCGTTTTTGTCTTTTTCAGACAGTGCAGGAAGGTTTACAGAAACGCCAGGAAGGTTAACACCTTTGTTTTCGCCTAGGTCACCGTTGTTTAGAACTTTACAGATAACGTCAGTTGCAGTGGTTTCTACAACTTCCATTTCAATCAGACCATCGTCAACAAGGATGATGTTGCCTGCTTTAAGATCTTCTGCAAGACCAGGGTAAGTCACCGCTACACGCTCAACGTTACCAACAACAGTTACGTCAGTGGTGAAAGTGAACGTTTGACCTGCAACCAGAGAAACGTCGTTGCCGCCTTCTAGTTTGATAGTGCGGATTTCAGGACCTTTGGTATCCAGAAGGATAGCAAGTTGCTTGCTGGTGTTGTCCATTACTTGACGCAGGTTCGCGATACGCGTGCCGTGCTCAGCAAAGTCACCGTGTGAGAAGTTCAGACGCATAACGTTCATGCCTGCATCAGCAAGCTTGGTCAGCATCTCAACGGATTCAGTTTTTGGTCCAATCGTACAAACGATCTTGGTCTTTTTCATGTAGGGTTCTCTCCGGTCGAACGTTACCCAAGGGATAAAATGTCGCTGTAATGACAGTTTTCATCTGCTTGATGTTTGTAATAAAACAACAAGCGAAACATGTTGAGCGGCAGGATTGCACAGAGCTCTTACAGCGTTAATACAGGTTCATGACAATTTAATTGCGTTGTCCAAACGAGCGAAAACCGCTAATTCGCTTGGACAACACAACTCATCCATGAAGGCGGGCACAAGTATACATGCTTTATGTGGCGGAAATTTGATCGCAGGCAATGGAAAAAAAGATATTCCCATCTTCATTTCATTTTCCACCTAAACGATACAACATCGTGCCTCGGTTCAGGGGCTGTAAATTTACCACATAAGTTTGGGTAGATCACTAATTGGCAACGATTAAGCAAAGAGTCGGGAACAGAGGGGATTTCCCCACAAGAACGGCGAGGTTAACGGTGATTAGACGGTTGTTATCACTGGATTCTTGAGGATTTGAATAGTGATTATCTCGAGTGACATCCAACACCTTGTGTAAAGGATGTAACCCAAAAAGTGATTAACTCTTCATCGATTTGAGTCAATCACTGCAAGCGTAGAGAAGATTAAGAACGCGGCACTTTTGTTTTCGTGTCGTTATCGATCACTAAGTTTCTTCCGGCCTTTTTCGCCATGTACAGCGCTTCATCAGCACGTAGGCTTGCGGAGAGAAAATCTTCATTCGCCAGCAAAGCGGTAGTACCTATGGATACCGTGCTGCGAATCGACAACGGCTGACGGTTTGAGTGGCTGACGCGCACCACCAATTCCTCGATGCTATTACGCAGAAACTCTAAGCGCGCGTGTGCTTCGTCTCGATCTTTCACCCACAAAAGCAAAGCAAATTCTTCACCGCCCATTCGCGAGGCGCATTCACCGGTTTCGCTAAATTCGGTAATAAGGCGAGCAAGCTGACGCAACACCTGATCGCCAACAGGGTGTCCCCAGGTGTCATTAATGCGCTTGAAGTGGTCGATATCCACAATGGCAAGGTATTGGACGCGATCAGGGATCGTCAAACGTCGACCAAACTGATCCACCAAATAACGACGGTTATACAAGTTAGTTAGATCGTCACGGTTCGCCATGTCACGCAGTGTGCGTTCACGATGAATTTGGTCTGTTACCACGCTGATAAAGGTACACATGGCTTTTTGGCCATGCCAATCAATCACTTGGTCGGTGATTTCAGCAATCATTGGATTGCCTTTGAGATCAGTGTGGTTGATCACTTGCGGCGGGGTGGGAATGCCCGTACGGATAGCATTCTCATAGCGGCGCTGAGCTTCAGGCCAATGAGATTCCTCGAACAACACGCGAATGCTTTCGAGATCGAGCACATCTTTCGCACACGCCATACCACTAAATTTCGCAAACGCATTGTTCGCGTATTGCGGCACGAAATTTATGTGTATGACACAAGGGTTAGGATGTAGATCGAGTATCGCCTTAAAATCGGGCATTGCGCTTACATTCATGAGAGAAAGTCTGTGAAATTTATCATCTCGCAGTGATTAAACTGCGATTGGTTTCAAATATATGTGAACGGAGTAGTACATTTATGTATGCCAGCGCAAAAATTTTACCACTTTTTAGATATTGCCTTGCTTTTTTACGCGCCATTCACTTATGTCCTTCTTTCTGAGTGTACAAGAAAACATTGTCTAATATGTCAAACTTATCAATAAGTATGTGAGAGTAAGGTCATGTCCTCTTAGTGCTTGAAATAGTTTGGATCAATCCCTCAAAATAAACAAAAACCGCCATCAACTGATTGTTGATAGCGGTTAAAAATCAACTAGATTTTCGTCTGTTTGTGCGTGCTCATATCTCACCGTTCACTATAAGTGCTCTCACTAAAGTTGCACACGCACAGTTTGGACGGCGTTTGCAGGGATAGTGATGGCTGAGTGCTGCGTACCGATGACCAAGTCATAGGCGATGGGTTGTTTCGTGGTATTCAGCAATTGAACACTCAACAGATTGTCGCTGTTGATCGATGCGCTGGCGTGCAGGGCATCGCTATCCAATCCATCCAAAAGCGTATCGGCTTGTACCGCTTTATCGCCAGGACGAATGGTTTTACTGAATTGTGCGAGCACATCGTAAATAGGGGTGTAATACACATCGCCGCTTTCAACGTCGATCATGATCGGCGCGCCGCAGAAGTTCCCCGCATGGTTAGGGCCACCATTGCTATCAAGCACGGCGTTCCAATCAACCCAGCCAGCCATCCAGTGATTCAAACTGACAATGATGTCACGCGCGTAGCGGTGAACCGGCGTATAAATTGGATGGTTTTCAGGGTTGGGTGCCCACGTTGCGGTGTATGCCCAATCCGTTGCGTTCTCATTCCACCAGAATTCGTCATTGTTAAACCAACCTGACTCTTGAAACTTCACCGGATCTAAAATCCCGTTTGGTGCAGGCTTACCGAGATCATCGATGGTGCCTTCGGTGTGAATGATCGCAAAATCTGGGAACTTGTTGTGTACGCGATCCATCACCTTTTCATACACGTCGACTGTACTGGAGTACCAGTGAACCGCTGATCCATATACATAAGGTGCAGTGTCAGGATCGCCCAAGATCACGTCAGTCCAATGTTCCAAGTGATCACGGTTTTGATCGTAGATCAGCACGCGGGTGTCAGCGAACGCGCTCTCTTTTAATTTCGGGCCAAGAAACTCTTTGATGAACGTATTCTGGGTTTCTGCTGTGAAATGCATGCTTTCCCAGTTGCCGCTGTTGCCGTGCGGTTCATTGACAGGGGTTAAACCCCAAATATCAACGCCCGCTTCTTTGTAATGCTCAAGGTATTTCACTAGATAATCAGCATAGGTCGAGACATATTCCGGCTTGAGCTTTCCGCCAGTGCCTTCCCAGTTGTTTTCTTTTGTTCCTTTGATGAACCAAGTATCGATGTCTTTCATCCAAGGCGGCGCAGTCCATGCAGAAGCAATGATGTTCAAGGTGCCATCGTCTTGTTTCGCTTTGATCGCCATGGCTTCGTGGATCATGGGCAATACGTCAAAAGATTCATCCTGAATCCCTGCATATTTTGCCTTTGAAAATCCGTCACTGTCAGGAGCGATAGTGAAATGTTTAAGCGTGCTATCACCTTCCACTTCGGCGTAGCCTAATTTGCCTTCAACAGAAAAATCGGTCGAGCCAATGGGGGTACGCGTCAGGGAAAAATTCGCCCCTGTGTCAGCGTAGAGTTTGTCCATGACTTCATGGCGCTTTTCGACAGGAAGGTGTGCCAGAACAAACGCCGAGGATTCCGTGAACGAGGTACCAATCCCTGAAATGGTCTGTTTAATGACATCAGGTTGGATCACGATCTGCGTGCCGCTTGCAGCCTCGTTAGTGAACGACGTATTGGTCATTACCGCCATCTTGTCGCCCGCTTCACTGGTAAGCAGGATCTTAGCCGTTGACGATAATCCGTAATCTTTGTTGTTCTGAGTCAAAGGTCTCTCCCTGTCATAGTCAGATGTGCAGGACAGCATCATCGTTGAAGACAATGCGATAAAAATTGCAGAGAGCGTTCTCACTTCCATGTTGCTACTCCGTTTTTCGTCAGTTTTTGATAAAGGTATTCACGCAAAATCCCAGTGCGACTCGAAAATAGAATTCCCCTTCAAATCTATTTTGAAAGCGCTTTCTTTTTGGTTCGAATGGCCACATCAAAACACGAGAATCCACAGGTAGGTATACCTCGTCCACATGAAGTTGTAACTAATACAGTCCATCAAGTCTTTCGTTTTTCTTAGGTTCAATACAGCGAGGCGTTAGAGATGTGACGTGAAAGAGGGAGTTTGCTGGAAGGTCACAGGGCTAAGGTGAACAAGCGGATTTTTAGTAAGCCTCTCACCGTTCAGCCTTCATCCTCTCCTTGCCTATTGAATATGGTAAGTTTTTAGGCAGCGATTGACTGATAAACGGACATGACAGTGATAGACAAAATTCGCCTTTTTATCATCGAGTGTGTTGATCCCATGGATCTACTTCAAGAGCGCTCAGAAGCGACAGCGTTAGAAAAAATTTGCAAAGCCATTGGTCACGAGGTCGCCATTCTTAGGGCGTTCTGTGAGCAGGACTTGGTGAAATACCTCGATTACATTTCATCCATTGATGGGAATTACACTGCGGCCAACCATGGTAGGGTGCCCTTATGTATTCACATTTCGGCACACGGCAACGCGAGTGGCATTTCTTTTGGTCGCGATTTCCTGAATTGGCACCGTTTGTTTCTCGCGCTTTCTCCCATTTTAAAAGACATGAGCCAGTACAACGGAGAAGTGCTCATTAGCATTTCTGCCTGCGGTGCCGGACAACAAAAACTGGTGGACGAGATTGAAGCGGAAATTGCCAGGTATCACGTTGATTCAGACAGTACGAATCAACACGTAGAGCCACCAGAATATATCTTTGTGACCGAAGGGAGTCAGGGGAAAGATGTGGTGTATTGGGATGATGCTACCGTGTCATGGACTGTTTTTTATCACCAGATATCTAAACTTAAAGCGATCAACGATGAAGGCATTCATCTGATTTTAGATGACATTGAACATGCAACAAAAACCCTGTTACGCTCATTCAAGTGGGATACAAAAACGCAAAAATATGTGGTGTATTAAGCCGTGGTAACCCCTCAATAACTGAGCGTAAAGGCAAGCTGTTTATATTGTATTTCACTCAGGAATCGGTTCGGCCTCTTGCTCAACAAGAAGTGCCGTCACTATCCCTTCCAGCGTTTGCCAGTTTTCAATCTTTGTGGTGCCCAATACAAACCGTTTGCCTGTTAGCCTCCCGTAGAGATGGCGTTTTACTCCCTCTCTTGGGTATTGGATTTCACAGCGAAACGACGGGGCTGTCGGGTCAATATCGAACGCCACTAACGCGACCGGGATATCGCTTCGTGCATTGCCCATGTTAATGCGAAGAATGACGGGCAATCCATCGTCGGTCGTAAACATATAGATAGGGACAACGCGGTTCTTTTTTTCACTGGGTAACAGCGTTTGAAGGTAATCAAGTCTGTCTAGCATCGTCTTATAACCTTATTAATTGTAAGCTTATATGCATCCTAGATGACGATTGGCATCTAGACATAAAACGACTGTTTAAATTTTGAGCTTGTCACAACAGGATAGGTGAATTGTTGCAATAACAGAAAGATAAATGCGGGGCAGAGTGGGAAATAGGGAGAGCGCGCAAGAAAAAGACAAGGAATGCACCTCATGATGCATTCCAGCCCAATACATGTTCATGTTATCAACCTACATCTTGTTCAAACATCGTCATGTTGCTTAGGGAGCGCGTCAGCCCGCCCATTGTGGTTCGACATTAACGAACCGTTTCACGCATTTGTTCTGCCGTCATGCCAGCACTGATGTGGCCAGTGACAACACCTTTTGTCGCTTGTTCACCAGAAAGGCCTGCGGCTGTTGCCTTCTGAATCAAATCGCCGTTTAGGCCATTGTTCGATCCTGCCGTGCCCGTTGCAAAAGCAGACACAGAGAAGAGTGATAGCGCGATGATGAGTACATTTTTCATAATATTTTCCTTTTTGATTCGTCGTTATTGTTGTTTTTGATTGGGTTTACTCTGTTACTTTTTCAGCTTTTCAGATCAGTGCGCGTCGCTAGAATTAACGAACCGTTTCGCGCATTTGTTCAGCCGTCATGCCCACGCTAATGTGACCCGTGACAACGCCTTTTGTCGCTTGCTCGCCAGAAAGACCTGCCGCCGTTGCTTGTTGAATTAAATCGCCGTTTAGGCCGTTGTTAGAACCTGCAGTGCCCGTTGCGAAAGCAGACACAGAGAAGAGTGATAGCGCGATGATGAGTATGTTTTTCATAATGTGGTTACCTTATTCAGTGAATGTTTAGCGGGTTTCCCCTCTCGACAGGAATAAGATTAATGAGATTTTGATCACAAGTAGAGGAAACCCGAGGTTTCCATTTTGGAAAGTGGTGCGATTAATGTCTCATAACATGATGGTGAACAGAGAGATGCGACGCTCAGACGCTGCCTGTGCAGGTGAGGGGGGCGAAGATAAGAGAAGATTAAACAAAGCACACCCAAGCACATGAAAGGCGGCTTGGGTGAAAAAGCTCAGGCGCGTGGGAATACCATCAGTGTTTATTGTTCACATTGATTGAGAACACGCTGACAGACGCGGTGAATCCATTCCTTTTGCGGATCGTTTTGCTTAGCGCGGTGATAACTCATGACGCAGTTAACACGAACGTCAGACAAGGTGGGTAACGCAACACCACGGCAGTTTTCAGGGATCAGTCGAGACATGGTGAACGAGTAATGATCGGAGTGTTTGACGATGCATTCGATGGCCATGGTATTTTCCACTTCCACGGTCGGCTTTATTTGGTAACCGATCGTCGCCAAGCGTTCAAGCAATGGGTAGCGAACATCATTCCAGCCGGGGTTACGTGTAATAACAAACGGGTATTGGCTGAGTTCATCAAAGGTGTGAGCAGGGTGGCCTTGTCTTACATAAAACGTTGGCGACACTTCGCACAACGGCTTTTGTAAAATGACTTGTGGAAGTGTTTCATCATAGGTGCTGAACAGCACGGCGTTTTCCCCCTCCACCATGCGAGAACGCGCTTCTAAACTCCACTGACGCATTGAAATCTTTGCTAAAGGGGCTTCTTCTCGAAGTGCCAAGTAGAGTTTTCCGCCGAAGTTATCCCAAAACAGCGTGTGCCCATAGAGGACGATTTCTTGCTTTAAGGTTTGCGGCGAGAATTCACTGTGCTGAATCGCATCGAAGGTGGCTAAGATCTGCTCGAAATGGGCATGGTTGGTGTCCATAAACGTGGTGGGTTCAAAACTCAGCTTACCTTGAACAAACAAGGGATCTTCAAAATGCACCTTCAACTTAGAGAGGATCTTACTGATCGCGCTTGAGGTTTTGCCCAAGGCGTCGGCGACAAGCTTCACATTGCGCAATTCATACATCTTCACCAAAACAAACATGCTTTGAATGTCTAAGTTGTGTCCCATTTTGCCACTCGTCGTTTACTCGCCCTCTACGAATATAGAAAACGACATGGCGTTACCTCAATGAAAAATAAACAAATTAGCGAGAGGTGTGCCGCATAAGACGGTTTCTTGCTCTCACAGAACGTCGCTAAACTGTTTTTTAATCACAGACAACAGGTTGGGTGAAAGCGGCGACACCGAGCTTGGGAAGGTTGCCACCACATCGCCATTTGGATTGATCAGGTATTTGTAAAAATTCCATCTCGGCTCGACACCGGCCTGACGCGTTATTTCGGCAAATACCGGGTTAGCGCCACTGCCTCGGACATTGCTTCTCGCCATCATCGGAAAGGTGACGCCATAATCGAGGTAACACACCTTGGCACTGGCCTCTTCACCACCTCGGTCTTGATTAAAATCATTCGACGGAAAGCCAACCACCGCGAAGCCTTGATCTTTATATTGCTGATACAGCGTTTCGAGTTGGTCAAACTGAGAGGTATACCCGCACTGGCTTGCCGTGTTCACCACCAACAGGGTTTTGCCCTGAAACGCCTCACACAAGTTCACCGTATCCGTGGAATTCAACTTACGTTGCGAACCTTTCAAAATATCAGGACAACTCGCCGCGAAGGCGAGATTGCTCAGGCAAAGCCAGCCAATACCCATCATCATCATTTTTTTCATGTGTGTTATCCGCCCTTATCTGTGTGACCAAGCTTCAACAAGCAAACGCATGCTAGTGCCGTTGAACGATAGATATTGATACTGACAAAAACGAAAAGCGATCATAACGTTTGAGTGAGAAGGAAAAGTAGAAGAGGAAAAATAAAAGAGGAAAACAGAAAGATAGAAAAGAGAATTAAAAAATAGAAAGTAGAAAAGAGGAGCAATGCATCTCCCCCTTCCTTTGTTTAACGACATTCGGGTTCACTCACCCACTGCCATATTCCGGTGAACGTATTAGGCGTTTTTATCGCGTTCAGCCAAAGCATGACCAGACAACACCAATAAGCCAGCGAAAATCCCTAGGTTCTTCACGAAGTTCTGCATTTCATGCGCGCCTTCAATACCTGAGTAGTTCCAGAAATCATGTAACGACACATTGATCACCAGTACAAGACCCGCCAGCAATAACGCTACCAGCCAAGTAAAGCGGTTTGCTATCAGCAAAAGTGCCGCGCCAATTTGGAAAACACCCGCAAGCCCCAACAAAATAGGGGTGAACGGCATGTCATGCTTTTCCATCAACTGGATATGCATGTCCCACGAGGCAAACTTCATGATGCCGGGAATCAAAAAGTACAAAGCCAGCAGGACGCGACCAGCGGTCAGCAATAGTGTGTTCATGTTCATCAATCCTTGAGGGTTAATCGTTGAGAGCGAGTCTTAGATAACTAGTATTAGATAGCTATAGCGGCGAACCGTTTACAGAGAGCGCAACGTCAATGTTGCCTTTTACAGCATTCGAGTATGGGCAAACCTGGTGGGCTGTTTTCACTACTCGCCGCGCTTGTTCATCGTCGAGATCTAACGTGACAGCCAAGGCAACGGTCAGTGCAAAACCACCTGCGTCATTTGGGCCGATGCCTACTTCTGCCGTGACAGGTGCTTGAGAGAGTGTGATTTTCATTTCACGCGCAACGTGAAGAATAGCGTTAGAAAAACACGCAGAGTAACCCGCAGCAAACAGCTGCTCAGGGTTCGTCGCGTCACCTGTGCCGCCCATTTCTTTCGGGTAGCTCAGTGCAAGATCCAGCATGTTGTCGTCAGTGGTTACCTGACCGTTGCGTCCTGCAGAAGCGGTAGCTTTCGTTTTGTAGAGTGTCGTCATTATCTCGCCCTTCCATCTAAAATCTGATCTTATTTTTAATTGCCAGCAATTAAATTGTGCACAATTTAATTTGAAGGAGTATAAGTCGATCCTAAAATGAAATACAAGTATATTGTGCACAATCTATTTTTTCTAAGGTGTATTGAGATGGCGAACTCAGTGGAAAAACGTAATGACAATCAGGCAGAAGCGCCTCAGCTTTTGCTTAAAAACCAAGTCTGCTTTTCGCTATACAGCGCATCGAATGCCATGATCCGCGCGTATCGCCCATTACTCAATGCGCTCGGTCTGACCTACCCGCAATACCTCGCCATGATGGTGATTTGGGAAAAAGACGGGATTAACGTGAAAGATCTCGGGCACGATCTTCACCTTGACTCAGGCACACTGACACCGCTCCTAAAACGCCTAGAAAGCAAAGGCTTTATTGACAGAAAACGCAGCAGTGAAGACGAACGCATTCGTTTGGTGTTTCTCACCGAGCAAGGGCATGCATTAAAAGAAAAAGCGCGCTCCGTGCCTGGTGCTATTTTTTGTAAAAGCCAATTAGAGAGAGAAGAACTGCAACAACTCAAAGCCACGTGCGAAAGGTTGTTAGCGAACTTTCAGTTGTAGCGGGGCGTGCAAGAAGGCCGAAAAGCACAGGGTCCGTCACTTTTACTTCCCCTTCCCCTGATGTTCCTTCATGAACGGGAGGGGAAGCTATTTCCTCTCCCAGATCGGACAGACTATTTCGCCAGCGCCAAAAGCGCCTGTGTGCTGTCGACATTACAGTAACCAAAAACTAATGCCGACATAAAGGCCGCATGCACCTGACTGGCAGGCACAGTGACGCCATTAAACACAAGATCAAGCGTGGCACAGGCATCATGCGCCACATGGCATTCATAGTTAAAATCAACCGCAGCACGGGTGACAGCGTCAACGCACATATGGCTCATTGCACCCACGATCACCAATGTATTCACGTTTAACTGCGTCAGTGTGTGTTGCAGTTCCGTCTCCCGAAAACTGTTGGTTTGGTGTTTTAAAATCACAGGTTCGTCATCTCTGGGTGCCACACTGGCATGAATATGTGCGCCGTCAGAGTGAGGCAAGAAGAAAGGCGCATCATTCGACGGAAACTCATGCCTAACATGGATCACAGGCAACCCTTGCTGGCGAAATGCATCGAGCAAAATTGCCGCATTGGCTGCAGCCGCTTCTGTGCCTGATAAAGCCCATTTAGCACCAGAGTAAGACGGGAAATAATCGTTTTGAAAATCAATCAATAGTAAGGCAGTCTTAGACATAACAGGTTCTCCATTTGTCGGTTCGTGTTACCAGTAGAACCCATTATGTCGAGCCTTCACCCCGATTACCGATGGCGAAATTGCCATAAAACAAGGCAAAAATGACAACGTGTCTTCGCATTAGCATTGTTGATTACCCCGGCGCGCTGCAAAGCGCAGTGCATGGGTTGAAAGAGATCTTTCTGTTTGCCAATAACATCATGGCAGAGGAAGAGAGTGGACTGACGTTCTCCGTGTGCATTGTGCAACCTGATCACCTTGCGTCATCAACCCACAACGGCCAGATCGTCATTTTGCCGCCGAGCGCAGAAGGAGACTATTACCTCCAACCTCATCCTTCGCTCCTTCAGTATTTACACCAGAGCCATCAAGAGGGCGCCATATTGTGTTCAGCATGTGCAGGGGCATTTCTTTTGGCGAGGGCAGGGGTGTTAGACGGGCGCGTTGTGACCACGCATTGGCAGTTGGCTGACAAATTCAGAGCCGCATTTCCCCATACGACGCTAGAGAGTGAAAGCCTGCTGATCAATGGCGGCGATATCATTAGCGCGGGTGGCCTCATGTCATGGGTCGATTTAGGCCTAGAGATCGTCGCGCAGTATGCAAAGTCACATATCATGCGCAAGCTCGGAAAGTTTTTGATTGTTGATACTGGCAAACGTGAGCAACGGTATTACGAGAGTTTTCTGCCCAAATTTGATCATGGCAATAAAGCCATCTTGCAGGTGCAGCACCATATTCAGGCGCATTATCACCAGCCCATGTCCATCCCTCATTTAGCGAGCCAGGCATGCATGAGTGATCGGACATTCTTACGGCAATTCACACAAGCGACCACACTAAAACCGACACAATACCTTCAACGCGTCAGGGTACAAAAAGCGTGTGAACTGCTTGAAACCACCACGCAAAGCTTTGAACACATCGCCCTCAGCGTTGGCTATGAAGATGCCAACAGCTTTCGTAAAGTCTTTCTCAAAGTCATTGGGTTATGCCCTTCCGCGTTCAGGGCGCGGTTTGTGTAAAGCGCCGCCATGTAAACCTACGCCCGCCAACGCTATGAAAGATCCCTGTGAGTGTCTAACCAGTCTTTTAGCGTATCAGTGTGTTGCAGCATTTGGCGCATGTCTTCGCTATCCCACTGATCAAAGCATTGATCCATCACGGGAAGAAAACGCATGAAAGCGGCTTGCACTTTACTCAGCCCTTCTTCGTTGATTTTAATCCACTTCTTCCTGCCATCCGCGTCATCTTTTCGAATATCAACGAGCCCTTGATCCGCAAGTTTATTCACCACCTTGGTTAAACCCGGCTGGTTCATTTGCATCACCTGCGCAAGCTGGCTGATGGTTTGCTCGCGTTCAGGTTGGTGAGAAAAGTGGTTCAGTAGATTGAACTGTGATTGGTTCAGCCCACAAGGCTCAAGCGCTTTACTCAGCCAAGCATCCGTAAGTTGATGAACGATACCTAATGAAATCATTAACTTAAAAGATAACATTTGTTTTTCTGTCAGCATATGCAACTAACCTCTTGATATATATTCCAAGGAATGTATATTTATTCCATGGAATATACTTTAACAGAACATGAAAAAAGGGGATAGCGATGAATAGACGGAACTTCATGAAAGTGATGGGAACGGGCGCGGTTGTGTTAGCGGCAGGGCCTATAGTGGTGAGCCAAGTCTCGGGCGCAAGCACGGCATCGTTCAGACCGACGTTGACCTACTCCGACATTCGTAAAACGCTGATCAGCTACGCCATGCTATGTCCAAACCCGCACAACATTCAGCCTTGGAAAGTCGCCTTCGAGGGCAAAGATACGATGCAACTTTTCGTGGACAGCGACAGGCTGCTGCCACAAACCGACCCTGTTCATCGCCAAATTCACATCGGTCAGGGCACATTCATCGAAAGCCTTGTCATTGCCGCCACACACTTTGGGGTGAGGGCGAATGTTCACTATTTCCCTCAAGGCGAATACAGCAACCAAGCATTACAAGACAAACCGGTAGCGACTATCACCCTTGAACGCGACGACAGCATCACGCCAGATCCCTTGTTCCCGTATTTACTTACGCGACAATCCACCAAGACCGAATACACCCAAGAACTGCTCAGCGACACTGAATTAAACAAGATAGTGCGCGCCGCTGCAGGCAGCGATTACCGCATTGACCTAGTGCAAGACGATGAAGGGAAAGCCGCGATGCGAGGCTTCTTAAACCAAGCCATGTTCATCGAAGAACAAAATGCAGACAGAAGCTTAGAGACAATCGGCATGTTCCGCTTCAATGACAAAGAGTATGCACAGCATCGCGACGGTTTCGGGCTTGCCCAAAACGGCGTAACAGGTGCAAAACGTTGGTTTGCCGAAACATTCTTTGTTTTTCGACGTTCAGCTGAGAGCGACCCGGCGAGTTTTGGGAAAGAAGGCATCAAGTTGACCGAAGCGGTAACTCAAAGCACCCAGCACTTTGCCTTACTGATCAGCAAAGACAACACCCGCAAAACGCAGGTCGACATCGGGCGCTTATACAATCGCATCAACCTGCTGACCGCCACCATGGGCATCGCCCAACACCCCATGAGCCAAATCTTGCAAGAATACAAAGATATGCTGCCATTGCAGAAAGCATTTAAGCAGTATTTCAATGTGTCAGAAACAGACACTGTGCAAATGGTGTTCAGACTCGGAAAAGCCCAAAGAACGCCAGAATCACCAAGGCGAGAAGTGAAGGATCTGCTGGTGGGGGTGTAATCATATCCTAAGTAGGACACACACTTTACGAAAAGCATAGGTTTGTCAGTTTCATTGTTCCGTGGGTTTATGCTCAAACGTGGCAGATGAAGATGAAAGCTGAGTCATTGGGCGATAGTCTTTTCATATCGCCAATGCAAAACCATGTTGAGTTTCAATGACAAAAGCACGCGCCTCTCTTATCAGTGTCGATGCGATGCCCTATTACCACTGTGTGTCTCGTTGTGTTCGCCGTTCATTTTTATGTGGATATGATGAACGAGCGCAACAATCTTATGAACATCGAAGAGGGTGGATTGAAAAACGCTTGTTAGCCCTTGCCAATGCGTTTTGTATTGATGTTTGTGCTTACGCCATCATGAGTAACCATTATCATGTGGTTCTCCACATCAACGTAGAAAAGGCCAACCGTCTAAAACAAAACGAAATCGTTGAGCGCTGGTTGTCTTTTCATCAAGGCCCTGCACTTATTCAGCGTTTAATCATGGGAGATAAACTCTCAGACGCTGAAATAGAGCGATGCAATGACATCATAGAGGTGTGGCGAGAGCGGCTATCGTCAATCAGTTGGTTTATGCGTTTACTCAACCAGTACATCTCGTCAGAAGCAAATCGTGAGGATAAATGCACAGGACATTTCTGGGAGGGGAGATTTAAAAGCCAAGCATTGCTGGATGAAAAAGCGCTGGCTGCTGCCATGGCGTATGTTGATTTGAATCCAGTACGGGCAGCGATAGCGGAAACTCCAGAAACGTCAGAACACACATCCGTCAAAGCGCGTATTGCGTCATTAAAGACAGCACAAGCGACTCCCCCTAATATGTTTCCCTTCGCAGGCAACCCGCGAGAAAACATGCCTGATGGCTTACCGTTTAGATTGATGGATTACCTAGAGCTTGTGGATTGGACAGGGCGACAAAGCCGAGACGATAAGCGTGGGCATATTGATGGGAAAGAACCGGAGATACTCAAACGTTTAGGGTTTGATTCAGCACAATGGCTTGCTACCTATAAGCACGCAGAAAAGGGCAGCATGATTGGCATAGAACCGTCCATTAAGGTTGCCTTGCCGTTGCTAGGTCGCAAACGGCTGTGTGGGTTTCGGATACCCGCTGGCTAACACCTCAATAGATACCTTCCATCATCGAATTCCCACCGTATTGGTGGTTTTTGCATCTCTGTTATTTGCCAATTCTCTGTAAATTCGCCAAGTTTTTCTGCCAATGACGAAAGGGTGAGATGTTGCTGCCTTAATGCTGTGAATTGAAGAATGTTGTTTGAGGGTGATTTGGTTGTTGTCTAAAAGTGTGTGTCCTAGTAGTTCCACCAGAATTTCGATGTGCTTTAGTCTAAACCACTTTGGGGCAAAAGCAGGTTAGGTTTGATGATTGAAGTTATGTGATTTTGTCAAACCCCAGTCGAATAGCAGCGGCAGCAAGAACAAAATAAACTATTAAAAATGAGGTACTTAACAATACATTTTTATACTTACCTATATTTGCTTCATCAAACGCTTGCATCGCTTCTTTAGCTGAAAACACCATGTAACCGAGAGCCCAAAGCGCTAACACAGCCATTGCTGCTGGAGCCACAAGTCTTTTAATTGCCTTATCAATAATATCGAGAACTTCAGTCATTTCTTCCTCAACCACATAACGCCGCCAACAGCGGCAGATCGTAGCAGAGTGTTTTTGCAATAAAAACGCGGCGCGGAAAGCTGTCCGCTCTGCCTTGTTATACGCTTTGCTCGACAGGTCTAGTTGGGCAATTATGCCACTTTTAGAAGAACCGCCCTTATTCGTTAAGAAGCCATGGGTAAAAGCTCGTTTCGGATTGAGAGCCTAAACGGTACTACAGTTGCTTCTGTAATTGATGCCACTCAGAGGAGAAGTGGTTTCGAAGGTATTTTTCCAAAGCGCTGTCTTTGAGTCTTGAGAAAAATCCCGCTTGTTTCCTGCGAGCTTTGAGGGCCTTTACGTTATCAAGCAGTTGTTCGCGCTCAAAGGCCAACCATACTTCTGGTGCCGGTGTTGATAGATTGGTATGGCAAATTGGGGCTACCAAAGAAAAAAGGGTGTACTCCACCTTTTCTATCGGGAACACTCGCGCAACCGATGCGATTGATTCATAGTCAATTTCATTATCTATGAAGAGTCCAGATAGGGCTTCTATCAAATCATCTTCTGTTAGTTGATTTGCCATTTAGTAAACTCTTCAATCTCTTCGTCTAAATAATCGGAAAGATAAGATCCCGCCACGCCGCCTACAACACTTCCTGCAAGTATCAAAGCTACCGCACATATTGGCGCGCCAGGGCCACAAACTGTGGATACTGCTAACCCTGCTAGCCAACCGCCTGCAACACCACCGCTTATTTGTATTCCTTGACGCACAGCCTCTTTCGGTTTGTTTTCGGCATTCAAAATTTCGTAAGTAGCTAGAGAAGCCGTAACGATGATGCCAACCTTACCTAGAATTTTTAAGCGCTTATTTGCAGACGTGAACTTGGCGTTGTCCTTTGCAGACGATTCGATAATGCCATATTGAACAGCGCTTTGCTGTTTAGGTGTCAAATTCTTATATGACTCACCAAATTGTCGTTTTGCAACCTTGTCGTAAAGCTGATCTAGAGATTGGGGGTTGAGCTTGTATTGCTGGGCTTTGGCGAGACCTTGAACAGAAGTGATCTTTCTGTGCTCCGCCATAATTTTATTACGCATTTCATAGCAAAACTCAGCCCCTTCTTTGATAGTGATCTTTTTGGTTTTCACCATCTCCTTAACTTCATTAGCCATACGGCGAATATTGGATTGATAGCTTTGTCTGACATTGGCATCACTGATCGCATCTAAAGAAAAACGTGTTGCCGCACCTTCCAAGCCTGCAATTGCTGTCGAGAGAATATCTTGTTCAAGCGAATGCTCTTGTTCTGACGAATATTGGCCGTCAACTTCCATCATGCTCATTGTTCTTATCCTTGAATTTTACTCAGCAGGACATCAGTCAAGCTTGCTTCTGTTTTGGTCACCTCGCAGTTCTCTAGTTCCAGCTTTGAACACCGGGAAGCCTCTATACCAGTGAAAGTCAGTGAATTCGTCTCATCGAACTGACCAGATAGTATTGAGCCATCATTCATCGTTGCTTTTACTGTAAGCCCTTTATAACTGACGTCCTCTGGTGCTCTGAAGCTAATCCATTTTGCGTTCTGTGTCAGGATTGGTGAAATGCCTTCGACCGATGTATTGCCTGGTTGGTCCCCAATGTTGACGGTGCCACTACCGATGGTGACACCACCACAGCTGATGGAGCCTCCTGTCAAAGCAGCGGCTTTACCGTTAATGAATACGGTAGAAGAGCCAGACACAATGGTACGGCCATGTGGGGGGTGTTTGGGTTTATCGTGGGGAGCGAGAGGATCGCCGACGCGAGCTGCTGGCACACCATCAAATTTGACGTCAGGAGATCCTGCGATTACCGGCGTCGGAGGAAACCCATCATGATCGGTTCCTTGGTCTCCTACCTTGACTGCTTTCACCATATATTGCCCCACTCTACCAACTCTTATTGAGCATTGTTTAAATAACAAACGCAGTCTTTGCAATGGCAATGACTAAAAAGCAGGCACCAGATCATTTGAGGGCAAAAAATTGCCCGCAAAAAGGATGCGGTCTCTTAGTTTCAACACAAGTCAGGTTGGTTTAACGTTAATTAGCCAAATCCTAAAAGTTGATAAAACTCTTTCACCCTTTCACCAAATTTGGATCAAAGCCTTATGTGGCAAGGGTTGCAGCTTGGTGAAAGAGGGTGGTGAATGAGAGAAATCTCTTTCACCCACCACTTAAAATTCTTTATTATCATTCATTTAAGTGATTTTTGGTGAATGGTGAAAGAGATCTCCCAGACTTTGTAAAAGCGGGATGGTGTTTGCAGGGACACTGTTATTTGCCAATTCTCTGTAAATTCGCCAAGTTTTTCTGCCAATGACGAAAGGGTGAGATGTTGCTGACTTAATGCTGTGATTTTAAGAATGTTGTTTGAGGGTGATTTGGTTGTTGTCTAAAAGTGTGTGTCCCAGTAGTTCCACTACAGAATTTCTTGTTGGTACTCGGTTTTTACGGGCACAAAACGGACATGAGGCCGTTGGCTGGCTTCAACAATGGCTAAGGCATCATTGTGGTCATTCTTATTTCCTCGCACGAAAGGCGTGACATGTTGTGCGGGAATGAGCTTGGTATGATGGCCCAGTTTAGCCAGTTCACGCCCCCAATAATGGGCGGAGTAGCAGGCCTCCATGACCACGGTTGTCGGAGATTGCTGGGCGAAAAACTGTACCAGTTGGTTGCGTTTCAATTTACGGTTAAAAATCGGCGTGGAATGTTCGCCTACACCACAAACTTGGAAGGTGTTCTTAGCCAGATCGAGACCTATGGTTTTACACTGCATAACGGACGCTCCTGATTAACTGATTTGTCGCAATCTCAGTTTGGCGCATGACGCCGTATTTGGGAGCGTCCATCTCATCAGACACTTTAAGAAAGCAACCAGCAACACTTCCTGCAAGTATCAAAGCTACCGCACATATTGGCAAACAAGTGGGACACTCACATAACAAGCCTTAATGCTGTGAATTGAAGAGTGCTGTTTGGGGGGTTGTGTTGTTGTGTAAAAGTTTATGTCCCAGTAGTTCTTGTTGATGGGAAAGAACCAGAGATACTCAAACGTTTAGGGTTTGATTCAGCCCAATGGCTTGCTACCTATAAGCACGCAGAAAAGGGCAGCATGATTGGCACAGAATCGTCCATTAAGGTTGCCTTGCCGTTGCAAGGTCGCAACAGGCTGTGTGGGTTTCGGATACCCGCTGGCTAACACCTCAATAGAT
>NZ_MDAG01000047.1:0-245 GCF_002876705.1 Enterovibrio norvegicus
CCGACGGTTGACCCTAGTGCAATGTTTTCTGACACCACGCTATTCACGCCATCGATGTCTGTGACAGACGACGTTGAATACTCGCTTTTGTCATCACTGACATTGATTACAATCGTCTTGCTGGATGTTGAACCATCGGTCGATGTGGCCAACGCAGTAATTGTGTGCTCGGTGGCCGTTTCATAGTCAAGTCCCCCCGCAACGGTGACCTCTCCCGTGCTGGGGTTAATGGTGAACAAACCGCC
>NZ_MDAG01000048.1:0-34614 GCF_002876705.1 Enterovibrio norvegicus
AGCTAAGCCGGCACACAAACTTTGAAAATGTTGCTTCTACTGAGCCCCATTTCCTTGTAACCGCTAAAAGCGATTACTTGTAAAATGGTGCCTCGAGGCGGAATCGAACCACCGACACGGGGATTTTCAATCCCCTGCTCTACCGACTGAGCTATCGAGGCAACGAGCGCTATTAAATAGGACTCGCGTGATCTTGTCAAAATAAATTATTGCCAAAAGAGTTCGTTTGCTGCTTTTTTAGCTTGTTTGAGTGCATCTCAATCAGAGTGGTGTTCTGTTGACCAGTATTTTGGATCTGTGAACCTAGACGCATTATTCAATTTGGTGCGGAATTGAACCCATTCACTTCATCAATCCTTCCATACTCTCCTTTGTTTTCGGATTTCTTCAGCCAAACTTTTAGGCAATAACCACATTTTTTGTCTCAATATAAAATCAGTTGACTAAAAATCTATCAATTTTCCCACTATTGCTACACTTACAGGTACATAAATCTAAATGGTGAGAGCCAAAAAAGCACCGGAAGGAATGCTGACATGGGATTCGCATTAGGGGAGCAATTAGATATCACGCAGGTCATGGACATTAAAGAGCGCCTGCAAGCCGAGTTGGAGCAGTCAGACAGTTTGCTTATTGATGGCAGCGCTGTCTCTCGTGTTGATGCTCCGGGATTACAACTTTTACTTACCGCACGAAATCTTTGCCAAGAAAAAAACATCAACTGGCAGTGGGAGGGCGCTTCGAGCGAATTAGTGGGTGCTGCAAGAACGTTGGGTTTAGTTGAGCCATTGGGTTTAAACGGTTTTGCTTTATAGCTTTTCACGTAAGTTAATTAGGGTGACAGCATGCGAAAAATACTAGCTGCGGACGATTCAGTTTCAATTCGTCAAATGGTAAGCCACACACTGAAAGAAGCGGGTTATCAAGTGGAAACCGCCAATGATGGTGCTGAAGCGCTATCAAAAGCGAAGTCGGGCGATTACGACGTGATCATTTCTGACGTCAACATGCCAAACATGGACGGGTTGGAGTTTGTTCGCCAAGTCCGCGCCGTTCCTCAATACAAATTCACCCCTATTCTCATGCTTACCACGGAGACCTCCGCGGAGAAGAAAAGCATGGGTAAATCTGCCGGGGCAACTGGTTGGATTGTTAAGCCGTTTAATCCAGATACGCTTTTAAAGACGCTGCAACGCGTGATCTAAGTGTGTTCCACCTAGGAGAGAACTATGGCTTTGGACATGGACCAACTGCGCCGGATTTTCTACGAGGAGTGCCGTGAAAACCTCGAAGTCCTAGAGCGTGAACTGTTAGCACTAGACCCTGATGGTGACGTTGATCTCGATATCATCAACACTATCTTTCGTGCTGCGCACTCAATAAAGGGCGGTGGTGCGACGTTCAACCTCAATGAAATCAGCCAGTTTACCCATGTCATGGAAACCTTGCTTGACGAAGCCCGCGAGGGTAAACGTCGGCTTGATGCCGATACCATTGATTTACTCCTCAAAGGTGGCGACTGCATTAACAGTATGTTGGTCGCCTATGAAACAGACACTGATTTCGACCACGAACTGCGTGATGATTTAACCAAGCAACTTAATCAATTGCTTGGTGGCGATAGCCCAGATGAAGCGCAACCTAGCGCAACGAGCGACGAAGCAACGCCTACTGAAGGTGATGGCGATTGGGTTATTCGTTTTATCCCCAACAAAGACATGTTCTTTTCAGGAAACGATCCCGTTCGGATCCTAAGAGAGCTTTTTGACCTTGGCGTGCATTGTACCGTCGAATGCATCGCAGATGACCTTCCCTCCTTTAGCGAACTCGAACCTGAGATGTGTTATCTCAAATGGCACATCGTGGTTGATGGGGAGCTTGAGAAACACCTGATCGAAGAAATTTTTGAATGGGTTGAAGACGAATGCTCATTAGAGATTTCAAAACCTGATACGAATACCTCTGGGAGTGGTCAGGCAGAAAACAGTGATGTTAGCGGGAATGAGGCGCCGAAAGCCGCGTCAGAACCTGCGGCTGAATCCGCTGCCGCGCCAGTGCCGCCCAAACCTAAAACACCTGCCAAGCCTGCTGCAAAAGCAGATGCGGTATCTTCTATCCGTGTTGAAATCGACAAAGTAGACAACTTGATCAACTTGGTGGGGGAGCTAGTGATCACCCAGTCCATGCTCACTGAGTTGGGACAAAACTTCTCCGAAAGCAAACTTGAGCGTCTCCAAGCCGGTCTCGACCAGTTGCTTCAAAACACCAAAGAATTGCAGGAAAGCGTGTTGAACATTCGCATGCTGCCTATCAGCTTTGCCTTCAATCGCTTTCCTCGCCTTATTCGCGACCTCTCATCACAGCTGGGTAAAACGGTTGAATTAGTCATTGAAGGGGAGCAAACCGAACTCGATAAGACAGTGCTCGAACGTATTACCGACCCATTGGTTCACCTTGTCAGAAATGCGGTCGATCATGGTTTAGAAGGGCCAGAAGCACGGCTGAGCAACGGCAAGTCTGAAACGGGTCGCGTGTCTCTTAATGCGTATCATCAAGGCGGCTCCATTGTTATTGAAGTGCGTGATGACGGCGCAGGCTTGAATAAAGAACGCGTGTGGAAGAAGGCCATTGAAAAAGGCTTACTGCATCATGACATGGCGTTGGATGATCTGTCCGATCACCAAGTTTATAACCTGATCTTCGCGCCAGGCTTTTCGACCGCAGAACAAGTGTCTGACGTGTCGGGGCGCGGCGTGGGTATGGATGTGGTGAAGCGAAACATCGAAGATCTAGGTGGACACATTGAGGTCGATTCTGAGCCGAATGTAGGCAGTATCTTCCGCATCAGTCTTCCTCTGACGTTAGCCATTTTGGATGGCCAACTCATCAAATTGGCGGATCAGGTTTTTGTGGTTCCACTTATTTCGATCATTGAATCGATCCAAATTGAATCTGACCGCGTGAAAGTCGCGACAGGGGGCGTTGAACTCTATCGTCTGCGCGAAGAGAACATTCCGATCCTTCGTCTAAAAGAAGAATTTGAACTGGGCGAAACGGGTGCGCTTGATAAGCAGTTGTTGTGTCTTGTTGAAGCGGGTGGGAATCGCGTGGGATTGCTGCTTGATGAAATGCTCGGGCAGCAGCAAGTGGTGATCAAAAGCCTCGAATCTAACTATACCCGCGTAAATGGCATCTCGGGTGCCACCATCCTCGGTGATGGTTCTGTCTCCCTCATTTTGGATGTGCAAGGTTTGATGTCGGGGTTCTTGAGCCGTGTTGGCGACAACAAAAGCCACATTGCAGCGGCATAGGTGATGACAATGAGTGAACAAATAGCAGCGCCTCAAGAGACAGCAGAAGGTACAGACAGATTAAAAGGCTCGGATTTCTTGAGCTTTGACCTCGCTCATGAACTTTATGGCGTGGACATCAAAGCGGTGGAGGAGATACGAGTGTGGGAGTCTCCCACCATTATTCCGCGTGCGCCCAAATTCATTCTCGGCGTCATCAATTTGCGTGGAATGATTGTGCCCATTATGGATTTAAGGGTGAGATTTAACATTGGGGTTGTTGAGTATTTACCGACGACCGTGGTGCTGATTTTGAGAGCCGGAGAAGCGGCGGGAAACCGCATGATGGGGATCGTTGTTGATGCCGTGTCGGACGTGATCGACATGGGTGACAACAGTTTGATTCCACCGATTGGTAATTCGCAAGTCATGCCTTTTGTGAGTGGCCTGCTGAATGTGGATGCCCAAGTCATGAGCCTGCTTGATGTCGACGCCTTGCTCGATATTGAAGGGTTGGTGCATTAGGAGGGGCTATGGCTGAAGAAGTAAAAGAATTCCTGAGTTTTCTGATTGATGACGAAGAATATGGTGTGAACATCCTCGACGTGAAAGAGGTTCGAGGTTGGTCCGATGTTAGGAAACTGCCTAACAGTGAAAGCTATCTACTGGGTGTGCTTGAGCTTCGTGGTGAATACATTCCCATTGTCGATTTAAGGCAGCGATTCAACATGGAACCCGCCACATTGGGCAATACCACGGTGGTTGTGATTGTCCGTAATGAAGAAGGGCAATCGTTAGGGATCATTGTTGATGCGGTGGCTGAAGTTTATCAACTTTCGGCAGAACAAATTAAGGCCGCGCCTGGTTACGTGAAAATTGATGAACGGTTTATTGAAGGCATCGCCTCGGTTAATGGGAAGCATGTGGTCTTGATTCAATTGGACACACTTTTTGATTTTGATGAGTTGCATGAAGTTGCGCAGCCAGAGCTGGTTAGCGAGGGTTAAGGATTATGTCTTGGTGGAATAGAGAAAAGGCCGTTGAGAAACAGCAACGTCGCGAAGAGCGTGCGTTGAAGGCGCATATTGTCTCAGCGTTGGACACGGCTCAAACCGCGCTTATGATGGTAGATCGCGATTTTAAAGTGTTCTACGTCAACAAAAAATCTGTTGAGTTGCTCAGGCAACACGAAGCACTCTTTCGCAAACAATGGCCAAGCTTCCGTGCAGAAAAAGACTGGATCGAAGGGACATGCATTGACCTTTTCCATAAGAATCCCGAGCACCAGCGAAAAATGTTGTCGAACCCCAACAACCTGCCTCATGTGGCTAACATTGAAATCGAGGATGTCACTTTGCGCCTTGTCGTGGGGGCTGTTATCGATGCAAATGGCGAGTATGTGGGTAACACCTTAGAGTGGGACGACATCACCGAAGACATCAAGAAAGATAACGAACGCTCTCGCCTTCAAGCCGCAGTTGATCAGTCATTGACCGCGATCGTGTTGATTGACCGAGATTTCAGCATTACCTATGTGAATGAACAGACCCTAGCGCTGTTCGATAAGCACCAACCGTCATTTAGAGAGGTTTGGCCGGGCTTCACGGCGACCCGAGAATGGTTGATAGGGCGCTGTATCGACGAGTTTCATAAAAATCCGGCTCACCAACGACAGCTTTTGGCGAACCCGGCCAACTTACCTTATAAAACAGATATCAGCGTCAGTGAGCTTACCATTGAGCTCAATGTAGCAGCCATCACCGATGCCAAAGGCAATTACATTGGTAACAGCCTCGAATGGCGAGACGTCACAGAGCTTCGACAAAATGAGCTGAAAGTAGGCCGCCTTGTGTCTGCCGTTGAAGGGATGACAACGAACATCATGATGGCAGATACGGATGGCAACATTCTTTTCTTAAATCCTGCCGTTAAGCGTCTTCTTCAAAAACGCGAGGAACAGCTACGCCGAACGTTCCCTGGTTTTTCGGTTGAAAGCTTGGTTGGCAGAAACATCGATATCTTCCATAAAAACCCCGCCCATCAACGCTCCATTATTTCGAACCCTGATCGACTGCCGTTTACGGCGAAAATTAAAGTGGAAGAATTGGAGTTCGAACTGACGTGTATTGCGATGTTCGACCCAGGTGGAAACTATATCGGTCCTGCATTGCAATGGGTTGATATTACCGAGCAGATGATGGGGCAACGAGAGGTCCAAGGGCTGATCAATGATGCGTCTCAAGGCCTACTTAACTCTCGAATGGATACGTCGAAGTATTCTGGGTTCATGGCGAACCTCAGTGAAAGCATCAATGGCTTACTTGATAACATGGTGGGGCCACTGAATAACTGCCGTGAAGTCATGACGGAAGTGTCGAATGGTAACCTTAAGGTAAGCATGCCAGAAGACTATAAAGGTGAATTTTCTGAGCTTAGTGCCGCGGTGAATACCTCTATTATTAACCTTCGCGACATGGTTGAGAAAATCACTGCATCATCAGTACGAGTTGCTACGGCATCGGGTGAGATTGCGGATGGGAACAGTGATCTTAGTGAGCGTACTGAAGAGCAAGCTGCCAGCTTAGAGCAAACCGCCGCGAGCATGGAAGAAATGACGTCGACGGTGAAACAAAATGCGGAGAGTGCGAATTCCGCAAATCGTCTTTCTCAAGATGCGAGCTCGAAGGCCCAGAAAGGCGGTGGCGTGGTGAAACAAGCCGTTTCTGCCATGGGAGAAATCAATAAGGCAAGTAAACGGATTGCAGACATCATCAGTGTGATCGATGAAATTGCCTTCCAAACAAACCTGTTGGCGCTGAATGCGGCAGTTGAAGCGGCTCGCGCAGGCGAGCAAGGCCGAGGCTTTGCCGTGGTGGCTGGTGAAGTAAGAAACCTTGCACAGCGCAGTGCAGGCGCCGCGAAAGAAATTAAAGATCTCATCAAAGACAGTGTGGAGAAAGTCTCGGAAGGCTCGCGTTTGGTGGATGAATCAGGCGATGTGTTAAACGAGATTGTGGACGCTGTCGGCGAGGTAACTCTGCTCATTAGCAAAATCAATTCTGCGAGCCAAGAGCAAGCAACTGGCATTGATGAAATATCAAAAGCCGTTGTTAAAATGGACGAAATGACACAGCAAAATGCGGCCTTAGTCGAAGAGGCGTCTGCCGCGAGTCAGTCCCTTCGTGATGAAGGCAGCGAATTGATGAATCTGATTGGATTCTTCCAAGTGGACAGTGCGCGTACTGGCTTAAATGCTGTGACGGCAGAGCCCATTAAAAGTTTTCGTCAACCTACCCCCCCACCCCCTAAGGTGACGTCATCTGCTGCGAAGAAAGTAGCAAATGGCACCACAGCAGCGGTACCGCCGAGTGTGTCATCTGAAGATGACTGGGAGGAGTTCTGACGGTGGATGCTATTCAAGCGCTTTGTCAAATTGAAGAGCAGCGTGAATTTGAGTTTACCGCAGATGACTTTGTCCACATTCAGGAATTCATGCTCAGAGAGACGGGTATATCGCTCTCTGAGCGCAAAACGTCGATGGTTTATGGACGCCTTGCTCGTCGGCTTCGCCGAACGGGTATAGACAACTTTTGTGAGTATTTTGATTTAGTCCGCAGTGATTTAGACGAACGTGTGGCGTTTATTAATGCACTCACGACGAACAAAACACAGTTCTTCAGAGAGAAGCATCATTTTGATTTTCTGTCCAATGTGTTGGTGCCGGAATGGCAGCACAAAAATAAACATCGAATTCGAATATGGTCTGCAGGGTGTTCAACGGGCGAGGAACCCTACACCATTGCGTCGTCTTTAGCGGCGCATGGTTTACTCACCGCACCATATGATAGTCGTATTCTTGCCACCGACCTCGATACGCAGGTATTGGATGTTGGCCGAAATGGCACCTATGGCATTGAGGCCTGCAAGGTGATTCCGGACAAAGAACTCAAGAACGGTTTTATTCGAGGGAGAGGCTCGAAGCAAGAGCTGCTAAAAGCAAAACCCTTGTTACAAAAACACATCGCGTTCAAGCAGTTAAATTTGATGGCGACGTGGCCCCACAAAGGGCCACTCGATGCGATTTTCTGTCGCAACGTCATGATTTATTTTGAAAGGGAGATGCAGCAAGAGCTCATCTATCGGTTTTGGGAAAAACTCGGTAGTGGCGGCATTCTTTTTATCGGTCATTCGGAAAGCATCGGCGAAATGGGTAGCCGGTTCGATAATCTCGGTCAAACCATGTTTCGCAAGCCTTAGGGCGGGAAACGTCGTTTAAGGACAGTATCCGCTATATGCATAAAGTGTTGGAGCTTACGGGGTGCCCAATAGGGGCAGGGGTAAAGCGTTTTTACCACCCCGGTAAGCAAATGATGATGGTGAAAATTCAGCCCGGAGAAGTGTACGTGACTTCTGAGCGGGAACTGATCTCGACAGGGCTAGGATCGTGCATCTCAGCGTGTGTCTGGGATCCGTTCATTGCGTTGGGCGGAATGAACCACTTCATGCTGCCTTTTGGGGATGCCGAAGAGATAGAAGATTGGGATCCCACCCAGTGGCGCTCCAATGCTGCGCGCTATGGCAACTATGCCATGGAGTTGTTGATTAACACCTTAATTCAGCAGGGCGCGGTAAAAAGTCGACTGCGTGTGAAGTTGTTTGGTGGCGGATTGGTGATGGGTAAGCAAGCCAATATTGGCGAAAAAAATATCGCCTTTATCCGCAATTATGTCGAAAGCGAAGGGCTGACGTTAGTTGGCGAAGATTTGGGGAGTGAGTATCCGCGCAAAGTGGTATTTGATCCGATAACGGGGAAAGCGTGGGTGAAGAAACTGCGTGGTTATCGTGCCGAAATGGAAGCGGAAGAGAATAACTACAACCGTCGTCTGGTCAATGAAGCAAAACGAGATGATGAAGACAACGCGGAATTATTCTAATGAAAAAGCGAGCACACAAGGTTCTTATTGTTGATGACTCTGCGGTTTTTAGAGCATTGCTTAGTGAAATCATAGATGCAGATCCACAGTTAGACGTTGTGGGCTTGGCGGTAGACCCGTACGAAGCGAGAGAAAAAATAAAGAAGTTGAAACCCGATGTCATTACGCTGGACATCGAAATGCCAAAAATGGATGGTGTTCAATTTCTCCGTAATTTAATGCGCCTTCATCCGATGCCTGTCGTGATGATTTCTACGCTGACACAACATGGTGCAGAAGCAACCCTCGCGGCATTGGAAATTGGTGCGGTGGATTATTTCCCCAAGCCAACGGATAACGTGGCAGCGGAGTTAAACACTTACCGTCAATTGGTGGTTGAGAAGGTCAAAATGGCCGCCACTGCCAATATTGCGGGTGCGGTGCATAAGCCATCGGGCGAGATAAGTGTGTCTGGCCGACAGCTTAACAATGACATCGACATTATTGGCATTGGTGCTTCAACGGGTGGCACAGAAGCCATCCGCAATGTGTTGGAAGCCCTGCCCGAATTGATGCCTCCGATTGTCATCACTCAACATATCAAAGCGGTGTTCAGTAAATCGTTTTCTGAGCGCCTTAATCGTGCTTCAAAACTGACCGTTGAAGAGCTCGCGACAGGGAAAGCACCGTTGATAAACGGGCGTGTATATGTCGCGCCAGGCGATGTGCATCTGAAGATCATTAAAAAAGGCGGTCGGTATTACTGCACACGCTGCGACAGTGAACCTGTTCAGCGCCATAAACCTTCGGTGGACGTGATGTTTTCGTCCATTGCCCAAGCGGCGGGCAAGCGTGCTATGTCGGTCTTGCTCACAGGAATGGGGCGAGATGGCGCACAAGGCATGCTAGAGATGCGTCAACAAGGTGCAATCACTGTCGCACAAGATGAACACAGTTCAGTTGTATGGGGAATGCCAAGAGCAGCGGTTGAGCTGGAAGCTGCCCAGCATGTTCTACCTTTGGACAAAATCGCAACGTACTTGGTAGGTAAAGTTTATGGATAACAAACACCTAAGAACCCTCATTGCGCTCTTAGCCATCGCCGCTGCATGTGCTCCACTGTTGAATTCGCTAAACGTGGCGAATCTTGCATCTTCAATGATCGTCTTGTCAGGGGTTACGTTGTTGTGGTGGCAGTCATCAACAGCATCAAAGACCAATATTGGCGAAGAAGAGGCCGCGTTTAACCACACCGATGTGTCGTACGAGTCCACGCAAATACTCAAGAAAATCCACAACATTTTAACGATTGAATTGGTGCCTATTCGGGAGCAACTTGACCGCCAACAAGAAGTCATTAATGACTCCGTGCATAACCTGAACGCCAGTTTTTTTGGGATGGAAAAAGCCGTGAGTTCTCAAGCGACCCTGTCGCAACATATGGTGAAGGATTTGCTCAACAATGATGAGAGCGAATACAGCCTGAAAAAAGTGTTGCCCGAGACGGAGCTGGCCATTGATACCTACATCGACATTCTCGTTCAGGTGTCAGAAAAGAGCATCACTGCCATTCACCGCATTCATGACATGTCAGAAAAGCTTGATGCGGTGTTTAATCTTCTCGATCAAGTGCAGGCAATGTCCGATCAAACTAACTTGCTTGCGTTGAACGCAGCGATTGAAGCCGCGAGAGCGGGGGATCTTGGACGTGGTTTTGGTGTTGTCGCATCAGAGGTGCGTGATCTAGCGAACCGTGCGACTGAACTGAACAGTCAAATTCATCGCGATATCAACCTGGCACAAGACACGGTGAAACAAACGAATTCGATCGTGGGCGAAATTGCCACGTTGGACATGACGGCGGCCATTGAATCGAAAACACACATAGAAGACCTCTTGAAAGGTGTTCAACAGGTCAATCAGCAAGTAACGATGGAAATTGGGAAAGTGACGGCGTTGGGAGAGTCTGTACGTGGCGAAGTGTCCAAGAGCATTCAAGGGCTGCAATTTGCGGACATTGTGTCTCAGCAAGGTCAGCATGTTCTCAATAACCTGCACATTCTTGAAGGGTTGAATGCGCTCATCCTTGAAAAACTGAATGAAGGTGGCGTGGATTGGGCTGCACTGCATCAAGCCATCGATGCGATTGAAGAAATGGCGGGTTCATCCGAGCGAGCCCCGGCTAAACAAGTGTCTGCTGAGGAAGGCGACATCGAACTGTTTTAGGAGACGGTATGGCCATCAGTTGTGAAGAAAGAAAAGAAGGGAACAGTGTCGTTATTCATGTAAATGGGCAATTCGATTTTAGTGTGGTGCAAGAGTTTCGCACGGCCTATCAGGATTGTCAGGGTAAAGACATTGTGGTCGATTTCCGTGGTACGGAATACATCGACAGCGCCGGATTAGGCATGCTGCTTAACATGCAGACGTTTCTCGAACAAAAAGACGGAGATATTCGTCTTATCAACACCATGCCTCAAATCAAGCGCGTGTTAGTGATTGCTCGCTTCGAGAAGAAATTCAAAATCGAATAAGGCGAAACAAAAAGATAAAGCTTATCAGTGCTCGTCAAACCGTATTGATGACGTTGGTTTGAGCGCGCCACTCAATGAGTGATACCAAGCATGACCGGGTTGCTCTAACGAATATCAAAGCGGTTGTTTAGCATGGGAGAAGCTGAGTGAAAGCGTTGATTGTTGAAGACGAGGTCTCGATCCAGTGTTTTCTTGAGCATGTTCTCAAGGATGAATTTGAAGAACTGCTCATTGCTGACCACGGTCAGATGGCGTTAGACATGTTGGCAGGCATGGATGAATTGCCCGCGTTGGTGATCATGGACGTGATGATGCCAGTCATGAATGGTTTTGAAGCAGCCACCCAGATAAGAAAACGTTATAAAAATACGTACATGCCCGTGCTGTTTTTGACGGGCATTTCCGATAACGATGCGTTCAATCGCTGCATGACGCTTGGGGATGACTTTCTCACCAAGCCTATTAGTCGCACCACCATTGTTGCGAAAATTCGCGCCCACTGCCGCAACATTCGGTTGTATAAAGAAGTCTCTGTTCAGCGCGATAAACTCAAGCATTTCCAAGCGCACACCATTTACGAACACACCATGGCGGAAACCATCTTCAGTAACCTGATGCAAGGCTGCTATCAGGAAGCCGAAGGGGTGAATTTCTACACCAGTTCCTACACCAACTTTAATGGTGATGTGGTACTGGTGACGCCGCGTCCTCAAGGTGGTGTGTATGCCTTGCTCGCTGATGCCACAGGGCACGGGCTTCCTGCTGCAATCTCTTCTATTCCTGCTACAAAAGCCTTTTTTGCCATGGCGAATAATGGCCTTGCACTGGGCGATATCGTGAAAGAAATGAACGCCACGCTGAAAAAATTTCTTCCTCCCGGCATGTTGGTGGCCGCTAACTTGTTTGAAGTCATGCCTAATGGCGTGGATGTGAATTGGTGGGGAGGTGGCATGCCTGATGGGTATATCATCGATAAAAACGGGGAAGTGAAGCAGCGGCTTGCATCATCCCACATGGCACTCGGCGCGATGGATTCTGATGAATTTGAAGCGAACCTTATCGCCTTGAAATTGAATCATGGCGATAAATTGTTTTTCTTCACTGATGGCGTGACGGAAGCAAGAAATGCGTTCGGGCAAGAGTTAGGTGAGGAAGGTTTAGAAGCCATATTCACCGAGCCACATGCGAGTATCATCGAAAGCACACAACGACGTGTTTCTGAGTTCACCAGCGGTGGTGGTGTCGGTGACGATATGTCGATGCTGGAACTGACCGCGCCGATTAAAAGCCGCATTGAAATTCAACCGGGTGACCCTGAGTATTATCACCGTCGTTCCCCCGCGCAATTGACCGTGTATTTTGGCTCCAGCGAATTGCAGAAAGTAAATTTGGTTGGGGAAGTGCGCAGAATGTTGAAAGGCACATTGGGTAGCAACATAGATCTCGACTTGATGTGCACGGTTCTGTCAGAGCTGTCGAACAATGCTCTCGAACATGGTTTGTTAGGCTTGGAGTCAGACGTGAAAACCGATGATGAAGGGTTTCTTGATTATTACCTTGAACGTCAGCGTCGTCTTGAAGCACTTGGCGGCCATGCTTACATGGAAATCGGTATTTCTTTCAACCCATCCAAACGAACCTTGTCTTTCTATGTCACGCACAATGGTGAAGGGTTTGAATCTGAAGGGGCAGGGAGCAGCTTGGATGAAACTGCCGCCATGTGTGGGCGAGGTATCGCTTTGGTATCAGAGCTCTGTGATACGTTCGACTATATCGATGGCGGTCATACCGCCAAAGGCGTTTACTTGCTGGCTGCAGGGTTGCCGAATGACTGGTAGCCATCAATGCCTGACATTGAAACGTCTACAGCCCGCGCGATAATGCAAAAAGGCCCAATCAAATGATTGGGCTTTTTATAGGCGAAAAAAAACCAGTCCGAAGACTGGTTTTCTTAAAGTGGCTCCCCTGCGTGACTTGACGGGGACGCCTAGTCGGGCCCGCCTAGGGTTGCGACAATCAGTGCAGCGCACTGAAAAAAAGACGAAAAAAAACCCAGTCCGAAGACTAGGTTTCTTAAAGTGGCTCCCCCTGCAAGACTTGAACTTGCGACATACGGATTAACAGTCCGCCGTTCTACCAACTGAACTAAGGGGGAATTGCTTGGAAACTTACTTAGCTAACGCTAAATGAATCACCATTCTTGCAATATGGTGCCTCGAGGCGGAATCGAACCACCGACACGGGGATTTTCAATCCCCTGCTCTACCGACTGAGCTATCGAGGCTTTGATTAAAGAGTTCTCTAAACTCAATATCAAAATAATGGTGCCGGCTACCGGAGTCGAACTGGTGACCTACTGATTACAAGTCAGTTGCTCTACCAACTGAGCTAAGCCGGCACACAAACCGTGGAAACGTTGCGTACAAACACCATCTCACTAAATATGGTGCCTCGAGGCGGAATCGAACCACCGACACGGGGATTTTCAATCCCCTGCTCTACCGACTGAGCTATCGAGGCAACGGGGTGCATTAAACGGATTTTCAGGGTTTTCGTCAACACCTTTTTTTAAAAAAAACGTGAAATAATGCTGTTTGATGTCTTTTTCATCGTTTTGATTTAAAAACGCACTGAGTTTCTGGTTTTCCCCGTGTTTTTATTGCATGGAACGAAATTCTTTTTGAAAGTTAGTGACCTTCTGAAGATAGCGCCGAGACTCTGAAGACGGGTGTTTATTGGTTAATGCCCAATAGACCTGATTAGGATTTAATCGATTTAAATCATTCATGGCACGTTTTCGGTCTGAACGGTGGAATGTTTTAAGTACATTGCCTGTTCCGCCGTTGTATGCGGAGATCATGCTGTAGTGTTTTGACAACGGATCGCGCACATCTTTTAGGTATCGTGTTTTCAAAATATAGAAATATGCCGTACCCGCATCAATATTTCTCGCAGGGTCGAATAAATACTCTGGGCTAGGCTCTCCCGAGCGCTTTTTCACCAGCTTAAACACATCACGTCCTGCAGTTTTGGGAACGACTTGCATTAAGCCGTATGCATTTGCCCAACTCACCGCATAAGGGTTAAAACTGCTTTCCGTTTTTATGATGGAATAAATCAGTTCTTCTGAAATGCCATATTGGCGTGAAGATTTACGGATCAAGTCGGCATATTGATAGCGTCGCTTGCTGGAGTGATCAGATACCATCGGTATTTCGACGTAAAATACCTTCTGAAAACGCAGCGATTTACTTTTGATCTTCGAATCAATCAAGTAGTCGGCATATCGACTGGCGCGCCATTCCCACGCAATTTCCTTTCCATCTTGGTCGAGCACTTGTCCTTGTAAGAAGGGTCGCCCTTCCAATTGCACGTCAGCTGCAGAATATAAATCCACAGAGGCAGGGTCATTCGGTGTCAACAGCGTGGTTACAATGGCTTGTTTTAAATGCTGTTTTGGATCTGACGTGGCGACTGTCTCGATCGTGACGAGGCCATTGGCAAAGTCAACGCGGGCACGGCTAAGGTAATTATCCGTGTACTTTACGTAATCACGTTTGCCTGAAATTAATACTTCGTCTTTACCCCAACGCACCTCGATGTTGCCGTTAAAGCCGTTAATGAGCTTGTCGAGCGCAGCAAAATCTTTCTGAAATTGTCCCGGCAGAGGGGCGAGATTCTTGGCAAATCGGTTCGTGGATTCATAATCGACCTTGTAGACCGACTCAATCATTTCACGGGTACAGCCCGTCGAAAAAAGGGTAAGGATAAGTAGCGCAAGCACGCGGCGTAGTTTCATGTGTTCCTATTCACGATGACACAGTGATGAAGACTGTGGAGTAAAAAAAGCCAGACATTAAAAAAGGCATCATGATTAGAGTAATCACGATGCCTTTGTTTACAAAACAATATAACGAAACTGTGAGGTATCTAGCCCACGAATTACTCAGAAGGCGGTGTGTAACCTTCGATCACAGTGTCATGGCCTTCAAACAGGAACTTCACCATTTCTGTTTCCAGCAATTTGCGGTGCTCAGGATCCATCATGTTGAGCTTCTTCTCGTTGATCAACATGGTCTGTTTGCTTTGCCACATTGCCCATGCTTCTTTTGAGATATTGTCGAAAATGCGCTTACCCAGATCACCTGGATACAGTTGAAAATCAAGGCCATCGCCTTCCTTTTTTAAGCGCTCGCAAAAAACTGTACGGCTCATTTTTCCGTTCCCCGATTAAATTATCCGGCCGCAGCCGAAAGTTGAATTTCTCTGGTCAGGCTTTCAAGCAGCTTTTGTACTGGCGCTGCCAGTCCGACCTTTGCTGGTTGGGTTAAGTTATACCAAAGCCCGCCGTTGCCTTCCATGATTCCTTGCTCACCAATAAAGGTGGGTTTGCTGTTTAAAGTGACTTGAATAGGCACGATATCGAGGTGAAAGTGGCTAAACGTGTGGCGAAATGCGGTGAGATGCTGAGGCTTCTCGAACGCAGTGCCATTGAGTTTTCCTGCAATGAAGCTCTCGATTTCTTGCTCGTTCCCTTCAGGGAGACACCACAAACCGCCCCATAAGCCCACGGGGGGGCGTTGCTCTAACCAGATGTGATTGTCGTATTGAAACAGCACAAAACAGGTTTCCTTTTCAGGCATGGTTTTCTTGGGCTTTTTACCTGGGAAGTCCGCTTGGCGGCCAAGCGCATTGGCATCGCAACTCGCGCGGACAGGGCAAATGTCGCACTTAGGTTTGCTACGCGTGCAAATCATGGCCCCCATGTCCATCATGGCTTGGTTATATCGCTGCACGCCTTCGGCGGGCGTGTTGGCATCGGCCAATTCCCACAGTTTGTTTTCAACCGGCTTTTTCCCCGGCCAGCCTTCAACGGCAAAGTGGCGCGAAAGGGTGCGCTTTACGTTGCCGTCTAATATTGCATGGTGTTGGCCCAAAGAGAGTGACAACACTGCCCCTGCGGTTGAACGGCCTACGCCGGGCAAATCCATGACATCGTCGATGTGGGTCGGGAACTCGCCGTGGAATTCCGTAGCGATTTTTTGAGCGGCTTTGTGCAGGTTGCGGGCGCGGGCGTAGTAGCCAAGTCCCGTCCACAAATGCAGCACTTCATCGAGTTCTGCGTTGGCAAGATCGACGACGGTTGGGAAGCGCGCCATGAAGCGCTCGAAATAAGGAATCACTGTCGCAACTTGTGTTTGCTGCAACATGATTTCGGACAGCCACACCTTATACGGTGTTTTTTCTTGCTGCCACGGTAAGGTTTTGCGGCCGTATTTGTCATACCAGGCCAATATTGCGTCGGAAAAGGACTGACTCACTTTGCTCGCTCTTTTGTTATCTTTATTGGGGGCGTTGCCCACGAGATTGCTAAACAACATTCTAACAAGTCTGTGCAGAAAAAGGCCGCAAACTTGTAGGCATCTCAGGTAAAATACGTGCCGTCAAATGATCAGGCTTGCACACTTGCTCGATCTTTGGATAATGCGCGATCCGCTTAACTTTTCTTCGTTACTGAGTTACAGGCATAGAGAATGACTGAAGTTACCAAAACCGAATTGACCGAAGACGGCAAAATTCTTCGTAGAATTAGAAGCTTTGTACGCCGTGAAGGTCGTTTGACCAAAGGCCAAGAGCAAGCAATGAACGATTGCTGGCCAACCATGGGTATTGATTTCGAAGAGAAACAACTAGATTGGGCTGAAGTTTTCGGCAACAACAATCCCGTTGTTCTAGAAATCGGTTTTGGTATGGGCGCATCACTGGTTGAAATGGCGAAGAACGCGCCAGAGAAAAACTTTGTGGGCATTGAAGTACACAGTCCTGGTGTGGGTGCATGTTTGATGGCCGCTCGCGATGCTGGTGTCACCAATCTACGTGTTATGTGTCATGACGCGGTGGAAGTGTTTGAACACATGCTGCCAGTCGCAAGTCTAGAAACCGTTCAATTGTTCTTCCCAGACCCTTGGCATAAAGCGCGTCACCACAAGCGCCGTATCGTTCAGCCTGAATTCGTTCAAATGCTGCGTGATAAGCTAAAAATTGGCGGTATTTTCCATATGGCAACAGACTGGGAAAACTATGCTGAGCATATGGTTGAAGTGATGGACGTTGCGCCGGGTTACAAGAACACGGCAACAGACGGTTCTTACATTCCTCGTCCAGATGATCGTCCGTTGACGAAATTCGAAGCGCGTGGCCATCGTTTGGGCCACGGTGTATGGGACATGAAATACGCCCGCACAGAATAAGAAAAAACTCATACCTTTATTCGTTGCGCGACACTGTAAAGTGCCCATCGATGAATGACTTAAAGCCAACCTCGCGTTGGCTTTTTTGACCACTGGAGATAGTGATGAAACCAAGCCCAGAGCTGTTGAGCGAGATCCTTAAAGAAGTTCGCCCATTAATTGGACAAGGTCGTGTTGCCAATTATATCCCTGCACTTGAGAGTGTCTCGGCGGATAAATTAGGCATTGCCGTTTGTTATAACGACGGCGAAATCATCACAGCAGGGGATGCGCAAGAAGCATTCTCTATTCAATCTATCTCTAAGGTATTGAGCTTAACGCTCGCCCTGCAAAATTATCAGCCTGCTGAGATTTGGCAGCGCGTGGGCAAAGAGCCATCGGGTCAAGCGTTTAACTCCATGATCCAGCTGGAAATGGAGCAAGGGATCCCACGCAATCCGTTCATTAATGCGGGTGCACTGGTGGTCTGCGACATGCTACACAGTCGTTTGTCTGCCCCGCGTCAGCGTATGTTGGAGTTCGTGCGTATGCTGTCTGGCAACCCTCACCTTTGTTATGACAAAAGCGTGGCGAATTCTGAAATGGAACACAGTGATCGCAACGCATCGATTGCGTATTTGATGCGCGCCTTTGGCAATTTCGACAATGATGTGATGCCAGTGCTTTCAAATTATTTTCATTACTGCGCACTCCGCATGAGCTGTGTCGATCTGGCAAAAACGTTTAACTATTTGGCAAATAAGGGACTTCCTTTAGGCGCAGAAAAAACAATTGTCAGCCAGACTCAGAGTAAGCAGGTAAATGCGTTACTCGCAACCTGTGGTTTGTACGATGGTGCAGGGGAGTTTGCCTACCGAGTTGGCATGCCGGGAAAATCTGGCGTCGGAGGCGGGATCGTAGCGATCGTACCGGGAGAAATGTCGATTTGTGTCTGGTCTCCAGAACTTGACCTTTCCGGTAACTCACTAGCAGGTACAGCAGCACTAGAACTGTTGGCCGAACGCATCGGACGTTCAATATTCTAAAGCACCGAAGGGTGTTGCAATGTGGTGACTTATCACGGCATTGAGGCAGTCTTTTTGGGAATGCTGCTGGTGCTGAGCACCAGATAAAGGAGAGTGAGCATGGTTAAAATGAACGTATCGAATCTAGTGAAATCTATTGCCGTTCTATTGGCGACCTTGCCAATGTTTGTGAACGCAGAAACCTGTCGTCCTCAGCTGCACAGCGACATTGCGATTGATGCTGATAGCTTGGTGATCGAACGCAATAACAACACATTCCGTATTGAGCCGAATGGCAGTCTGTTCTTTGATGTGCACAAAGTGGCGCTTTCTGATGAGCAGCGCGCGTCGTTGTCGGCATACAACAAAACCATTCGCAATGATTTGCCTTATATCAGCCGTTCACTGTCTAACGAGTTGCAAACGTCTTGGCGCGCACTAGATGGTGTGATTGCGAATGAGTTGGGTGAGAAAAGCTCACTGCGCGGCGAATTGGGTCAGTTCCACCAACATCTACAAAACCGTGTTGTGACCTCTTTCTATGGTTCAGATCGCAGCCCTATGTTGAATCACGAAGCCTTGACCATGACGGTGAAGGAGCTTGAAGCCAGCGTGCCTCAGTTAATTGCCACTGTCTCTAGCCGCGGCTTGAATGACATTGCAACGCTCAGTGCTGACAAGCCAAACAAGCTGTCTTACATTTCCAGCAAAATGGCGTCACTGCAGAACAAGCTGACGGATGAAGTGAAAACGCAGCGTCATCGCACGCAAGCAGCCCGTCAGGATGTGTGTGCACGTTTGTCTGATTGGCAAGTTCAGGAAGAAAACATTCAGCAGTTGATTCCCGCGCTTTCCGGTTGGAAAACCGTCACCATGCTGTAGGTTTACCGCGCTGACAAACATAAAAAACGCGGATTATTCCGCGTTTTTTAATGCACCATGTTTACGCCGCTCTATGCTTTTCTCGCAATCTCGCTTACGGCGTATTCGGTCTGTACGTAAACTCGTAATCCACGTTATCCCATGCATCATCCACGTGACGAAGGTATTGGCGTAACTCGCTGGCTTTTACGTGTCGTGCTTTCGCGCGGTAGTAATAATCCGCTTCGACATAGGTTTTATCGAGCAATGTATCTCCCGGTCCAGAGACGGCTTTCAGTGATGACTTGAACTCAAAAAACGGGCTGTCGATGGAATGCTTCGAGGGCGTGATGTTCCACGTTTCCGGCAAGCTGATCTGAATCTTTTGATGCACAGCGCCCTCTGTTCCATAACGGAACGGTGTTTTACGGCGGATCAGGTCAGGTTTCACTAAGTAGTCATCGACGATGTCACCGGAAATCACGAAGACATACGTATCGTCGTCTTTCGACCATAAGCCATCTACGGCGTAGGCTTCGTGCAAAGTTAGCTCATTTTGGTTTGGATCGTCGGTGATCGTCAGCGGCCTAAGAAGATCGAGCGCTTCAAAGTAACTGGCGTAATAGTTTGCGTATTCTTCACCAAGCTCACGCAGTGGTTTTGATTCCAAATAGCGACGCCATTGCTCTGCTTCAATACCGCGGTAAGTGGTTTTGACCGTCAGGTAGCTTTTCTTGTCAGCGTGGTTGACCACGTACTTTTGCTCAACATCCTGAATCACGTCTTGGCCTGGGGTGTGCATGGCTTTAAGGCTGCGCTCTCCGGGTTTGAGCACTAAAGCGTAACCCAACTGTGATTGCGCCATGGTCGTAAGTTTGCTGCCTTGGTGCGTGCGCGTGGCATCAATCCACATTGGTTCTCCGCCAAAGTCGATGTGCACAATCACGTGATTAAAGCTGTAAGGCGCTGCGGGTTGTTCGTTCAATTGGTCGCGCCAGTAGGTATCCACCAATGCGGGGAACGCATCAATGCCAAGCGCATTGAGCATAGACACCAGCAGTAAGGCTTTGTCCTTACAATCGCCATACCCTTGCGCCACGATTTGAGCAGGCGGTCGAGGCTTGTGCGAACCAATGCCGTTCTCTTCCCCTAGGTAACGAATGTTGTTTTGCACAAAATGAATCGCAGCAACAACCTGCCTTTTAATGTCAGCAGGATAGGTGTCTCGAATGTCGCTAACGAGTGCTTGTACTTCGTCGTCATCTGGGGTGGCTTGGTACAAAGGCAGTGCCCAGTTCACCACATCTTGCCAATCTTTGTAGCTGGAAATATGCAGATAAGGGTAGGGGTTGTACCAACGGGGTTGTTCTGATTCGTCAAAATCATACAGGCCGTTTTCTTCGCGATAACGGTAAACCGTGGTATTGGCTTGCTGAGAGGTCGTCAGCGTTCCTTTTCCTTTGCTCTCCAGATTCGTCACTGTAATCGGGCTGTTTTTTGGCACGATGATACGCGTGTTGGTCAGGGCAACACTGGTCGCCCAACCTGATTTGATGTACCACTCTCGGTGATCGCCAAACACTGGGTTATAGCCGGTAAGTGTGTAGCTGTAATCAATAATGTCGCCGATTTGGACGTCATCAAGCACGATATGCAAGGTTTCTTCGCCGTTATAGAGCAAGGCGTCGAGGTCGACTTCACGCTTAAACTGCGAGGTTTTTGCGCTTTTCTTTCGGTCGATAACCTTGCCGTCTCTGACAATGTTGAGACGGTGAACCAAGACATGCTGATAAGCAGGGTCGAAATCGATAGAAATTTGAGAGGCTGACTCTACCCCTTTGATGGACACCACTTTGCTGGTGTAGCGCTTGTACATCACAGGCTCTGTCACCGAGAGGTTCAGTTGCTTATCAACCAACAAATATTGCTGATCGTAGTGGTGGCCTTTTTCGTCGAACGTGGGAATGGCAGAAACTGGAGAAACCCAATCCGGCATGGGGCCGAACATGTTGCCATTGTTTGGGGATGCAAGCTTTGAGGCATGCGGTGATATATGGCTGGATGTGGAGCTGCCTGATGTTGCGGCAAGCGCAATATCGGTGAGTGGCACCCATGCGATTACACTCAGGGCAAACAGATACTTCTTCATCTACAACGCTGTCCTTTGCTTTGCCGTTTGGCGAAGATCAACACGAAGGGAAGGTGTCTTCCCTTCGTATAAAGACAGCGTTATTCGCTGCCTTTACTCGTCGATGAAGCCGGAAAGCAAATCGTTCAAGAACAGGCGACCTTTTTGTGTCACTTGCCAGTGTGTGTCAGTTTCGCTGAGAAGCCCTTGCTCGATAGCGTTATCGATCGGTGCTTTGATCACATCCAGCGGCAATCCCGTGCGCATTGGAAAGTCTTCTTTTGGACAAGCCTCTACCAAACGGAATCGGTTCATGAAGAATTCAAACGGCAATTCATCAGACTCCACTATATGCAATTCGCTGAGGTATTCTTTCTCAAGATCGAGATAACCGCGCGGGTGTTTCACTTTTACTGTGCGCTGTACGGCACCATTTGCGGCGGTGATTTTGCCGTGCGCGCCACAGCCAATGCCGAGGTAGTCGCCAAAACGCCAGTAATTCAGGTTGTGTTGGCACTGATATCCCGGCTTGCTGTATCCCGATGTTTCGTATTGCACGTAGCCTGCTTCACTCAATAGCACATGGCCTTTTTCGAAAATGTCCCACAGGTCATCGTCATCTGGCAGCGTGGGTGGCTTGGAGTAATACTGGGTATTGGGCTCAATGGTTAGCTGATACCAAGACAAGTGCGGCGGGTTCAGTGCAATGGCTTGTTTGAGATCGTCGAGCGCCCCTTCGAGGGTTTGATCGGGCAGGCCGTGCATCAAATCCAAATTGAAACTGTTCAATCCTGCTTCATGGGCTAACGTTGCCGCACGTTTCGCTTCTTCTGATCCGTGAATACGGCCAAGACGCGCAAGTTTCTTGTCATCAAAACTTTGAACGCCGATGGAAATGCGGTTTACGCCCACTTGGCGATAGGCAATAAACTTGTCAGCTTCTACTGTGCCTGGGTTCGCTTCCATGGTGATTTCAATGCCGTCTTTAAACGGAATTTGCGCATCAATGCCAATCAGCAGACGAGCGATTTCTTCGGGTGACATCAGGCTTGGCGTACCGCCGCCAATGAAGATGGAATGAAGTTGGCGACCACTCACGCCTTGGAAGCGAGCTAGGTCGCGTCCAAGGTCATCCAATAAGGCGTCGATGTAGTCTCGCTCTGGCACTTCGCCTTTCAAGGTGTGCGAATTGAAATCGCAGTACGGGCATTTTTGCACACACCAAGGAATGTGAACGTAAAGGCTTAGCGGGATGTGTGCCGCCACGTTATGGTCTGTCATTTCAGTTTACTTCGCTTGTTCGGATTGCATGCGTTCACTGAGCGCAGCGAACAGTTTCTTGAGCGCTTGTCCTCGGTGAGACATTTGTTTTTTCACTGCAGGCTCAATGTTTGCCAGTGTGCAGTTGTGGCTCTCTACCCAGAACACTGGGTCATAACCAAAGCCATTCTTTCCTGATTCTTCACGCGCAATGTGGCCTTCAAACACGCCATGGCAGACCACGGGTGTTGGGTCGTTCGCGTGGCGCATGTATACCAATACACAGTGGAAACGCGCGCTGCGTTGATCGTCAGGGGCATTTGCCATGCTTTCTAGCAGTTTGTCGATGTTGGCTTGATCGCCTTTGCCTTCACCCGCATAGCGTGCGCTGTAAACGCCGGGTGCGCCTTGCAGATAATCCACTTCTAAGCCGGAATCATCGGCAATGGCAGGAAGCCCTGTCTCTTTGGCGGCATGGCGTGCTTTGATGATGGCATTTTCAATGAAGGTGGTTCCTGTTTCATCAGCGTCACTGATGCCGAACTCACTTTGTGCAAGCACATCGAAGCCGAAATCTTGCAGAAGGTCAGCCATTTCTTTGACCTTTCCTGCATTGCCTGTCGCGAGAACCACTTTGCTCATCATTGTACTCCTGAAGGTGTTGCTCGTGCTGATACCCGCAGAGGGAGCACTGAAGCAAACGCAAATTGTCGTCTGGTCGCCACCCATAAAAAATGGCGCTTCATGTGAGCGCCATCATACCTGAATGTGATGTGGTGTCATCTACCACGCTATTCGGTATAGAACTGCTGTTGGAAGGTGAGTTTGCCTGCGCGATTGCCCTGTGCGTGAACCTCGATGTCGAAGATAAGGTTCTCTTCGTTAGCGAAACGCACTTCTGCCAAGTAGTAGATGGCTTTGCCTTCTTTCACTTCACGAAAGGTGAGCTGTTTTCTTGTGCCGAGTAAGTTGCGTGCCGTGCCTTCAAGGGTCGCGGTTAAAGCGGGTTTGCCGGCTTGGGCTTTGTCGAGTATCGCAATGTTAATCAGTGCATTATGGCTGCCGCGTTGGATGCCATATGTCTTTGCAACTTTCGCCGGGATGAAGGTGGCGTTCAGCGCGGAATAATGCACTTCCAGCGAGCCGATGTTTTTGAATTGTTCAGCGCTCACTGACGGCGAAAGGAGCAACAGCAGCACACTGAAGAAGGCGTATTGAATGCGTCGAGTGAGAAATAAGAAACGGGTCATCGTGCTTTCCTTATCACGGTGTTTCGTTAAAAGAGAGTCAGCGTGTTGCGCTGACTCTTTCAAATAGAAAGTGATACAAAGATATTACTGCTTGAAGGCGGAAATCAGATCACTGAGGGCGTCGGGGTAAATGGCTGGGTCATGAATCCGGACTTGTTTGTGACGCCCAAGCTCCCCTTTTTCAATGTCAATTTGGCCTTTAGCGACTTTAAATTGTTTTGAAAGAAATTTGGTGAGGTGGGCGTTCGCTTTTCCGTCGACGGGTGGGGCGGTAATGGCGAGTTTTATTTCCTCGCCATGTTGTCCCATCCACTGATCTCTGCTTGCTTTCGGTTGAATGTACAAACGCAGTATTAGGTCGTCATTCTCTTGCCAAGCAGGGCGAGTGGTGCGCGTCATGAATTACAGCACGAACCACAAGTTGCCGAAGTAAGGGCTCAGCAAATCACCGATCAGGAAGTTGAGGAATTGCAGCACAATAAACAGCACCAGGACACTCAAATCCAAACCACCCAGAGAAGGCAGTACCTTACGGATGGGTGCAACCAACGGTTCGGTCAGTTGAATCATCACAAATTCGATTGGGTTGCGGCCTTGGCTGACCCAGCTCAAGATTGCGCGAAGGATCAATACCCAAAACAGCAAACCACCCGCCGCTTTAACCAATGCAAGCAGACCAATCAGTAAGTAGCTTGCGTCAAACGGTGGAAGGCCACCTGATGCCACCATTTGTAGAACGAAGAACTTCGCGACACAAAGGACAAAGGCGAACAAGACGGTGGCTAAGTCAAAGCTACCAATCGATGGAATAATACGACGAAGTGGTGCAACCACAGGTTGTGTGGCTTTAACGACAAACTGGCTAAATGGGTTGTAGAAATCAGCGCGTGACCATTGCAGCCAAACTCGCAACAACACCACCATGATATAAAGGTCGAACAGTGTTGATACGAGGAAATTCATTGTGTTCATAAAGTTGCCCTAAAATAGCGATTCCATTTCTTCCGCTCTACGTACCGCTGCTTGCATGGCTTCGGCTACCGTTTCTGGAAGTTGGTTGTTATTAAAAACGCTCAACGCTTGAGCGGTTGTGCCGCCTTTCGACGTCACTTGTTCACGCAAGGTTGCCAGTTCAATGTCTGGGTTTGCAACCACCATTTTAGCGGCCCCAAGTGCAGATTGTTGAACCAGCGCTCTCGCGGTTTGTTTATCGAAACCTTGGCGCTCAGCTTCCGCTTGCATGGCTTCCATAAACAGGAAGAAATACGCAGGTGCACTGCCCGCTGCGGCAATGATGCTATTGATACCAGATTCTTCAGATACCCAGCAAACTTTACCCACGGCTTCAAGCAGTTGGCCTGCGAAGGTGCGATCATTTTCTGATACAGAGTCTGGCGCATAAAGGCCACTCATACCTTCGCCAACCAAAGAAGGTGTGTTTGGCATCACACGAACGAGGTTCAATGCTGTGCCTGCCATCTCTGAAAGGCGTGCGACAGAGATACCAGCAGCGATAGAAATCACCAACTTGCCCTGCCAATCAATGCCTTTCATGTTGTCCAAAAGTTCTGCCATGGCCTGAGGTTTTACACCCAGTACGACAACATCGGCGTTTGCCGCGCTTTCAATGGCATTCTCGTTCGCATTGATGCCGAATGATTCACGGAAAGCGGCACTTTTCTCTGGCGTACGATTCACTGCTGTAATGGCTGATGCCGGATAACCTGATTGCACTAAGCCTGCAATGATAGAGCGCGCCATGTTACCTGCACCAATAAAGGCGACTGTACGTTGTTCCATCCATCTACTTCCTGTTGAATTGGCGGCATCTGTCGCCAATGAAATGCTGACGTTGACTGTCTTTCTGGTGTGTCTTACTGGCGGTTCGTGTAATCGCGCGCGCCGAAAATCGCGGTACCAATGCGCACCATGGTGCTACCTGATGCAATCGCAGCATCCATGTCACCGCTCATGCCCATGGACAGCGTATCAAAACGTGAGCGTGACGCCTTCATTTCCTCAAATAATTGAGAAAGTGGTGCGAAAGCCGCGAGTTGGCTGTCGTGATCATCTTCGGGTTGGGGGATGCACATCAGGCCTCGAAGTTCGAGGTTCGGCAGTTGGTCGATTTCATCTGCGAGCGCTTTGACATCGTCAAACTGCGTGCCTGACTTTGAGGATTCACCGCTGGTGTTGATTTGAATTAACACTTGTAGCGGCGGCATATCATTAGGGCGTTGTTCACTCAAACGACGCGCGACTTTGCTGCGGTCAACGGAATGGACCCAATCGAAATGCTCTGCTACTTGACGGGTTTTATTGGATTGAATGGGACCAATAAAATGCCATTCTAAAGGCGTGCTTTGTTCGCGAAAATGAAGGATCTTCTCAACACCTTCTTGCACGTAGTTTTCACCGAACTGGCGGTGTCCTGCGCCCACGGCATCAGCGATCGCGTCGATAGGCTTGGTCTTGCTGACAGCCAACAATTGCACGCCAGAGGCGTCTCTCCCGCATTTTTGTGCGGCACTGTCTATTTGTCTGGTGACCTGTTCTAGGTTTTGTTTGATACTACACATGATTGATTCTGCGAGGAAACGTATTAATGGATATTACTGAATTATTAGACTTCAGTGTAAAGCATAATGCTTCAGATCTACATCTTTCTGCTGGGGTTCCGCCGATGGTCCGAGTAGATGGTGATGTTCGCAAGCTGAGCTTGCCTCCGCTGGATCACAATGATGTGAATCGATTGATATTCGACATCATGAATGATGCGCAACAGCGCGAGTTTGAGCAAAACCTAGAAGTCGACTTTTCGTTTAACTTGGCGTCTGTTGGGCGCTTTCGTGTCAATGCCTTCCATCAGGCGCGTGGTTGTGCCGCTGTTTTCCGTAGCATTCCTACTGATATTCCCTCTTTGGAAACGCTAGGCGCACCGAAAATTTTCGATCAATTTACCCAGTATCGTAAAGGCTTGGTGTTGGTAACCGGACCAACAGGGTCAGGGAAATCAACCACCTTGGCGGCACTGATCGACAAAATTAACAATGAACAACATCGCCATGTGTTGACGATTGAAGACCCGATTGAATTCGTTCACGAGCAAAAGCTGTGTTTGATTAACCAGCGTGAAGTGCACAGAGACACACACTCTTTCAACAATGCATTGCGTTCGGCATTGCGTGAAGACCCTGATGTGATTTTGGTGGGCGAGTTACGTGACCAAGAGACCATTAGCTTGGCGCTGACGGCGGCTGAAACAGGGCACCTGGTTTTCGGCACACTGCATACCTCAAGCGCGGCCAAAACCATCGACCGTATTATTGATGTTTTCCCGGGTGCGGATAAGCCGATGGTGCGCTCTATGTTGTCTGAATCATTGCGTGCGGTGATTTCTCAGAACTTGGTAAAACAAGTCACTGGCGGGCGCGTCGCTGCGCACGAAGTGATGATTGCAACGCCCGCGATTCGAAACCTGATCCGTGAAGACAAGGTCGCGCAGATGTTCTCGATGATCCAAACCGGCGCAGCGTTAGGCATGCAAACCATGGAACAATCGCTACGTCATTTGATGATGCAGGGCATCATTGATGGTCAGGAAGCGAACCGAATCATGGATTCCTCTGGGATGGGCATGTCCTGATGAGCGGCCAAATCAAATTAAACCAATTGCTTGAAGACATGTTGAGTCAGCAAGCATCGGATTGTTATATCACGGTGGATGCGCCATGCATGCTGCGTGTTGATGGTGCGCTAACACCGACCGGAGACAAACTGACTATCTCGGATCTGGAAAGCTTGGTTGAACAAGCCATGGATAACGAGAAATGCGAAATGTTTTACCGTGAACGTGAAGCGAATTTCGCGCTGGTGACGGAAAATGGCCGTTTTCGTGTGAGTGCGTTTTGGCAACGTGATTTGCCGGGCATGGTGATTCGACGCATTGAAACGGACATTCCTGATATTCGAAACCTCGGCTTGCCGTCAGTGATGCAGGATCTGTCTATTGCTAAGCGGGGTTTGATTTTGATTGTGGGTGGCACTGGCTCCGGCAAATCGACGTCGATGGCAGCCATGGTGGGGTATCGAAACCGTCACCGCAGCGGGCACATTCTGACGGTTGAAGATCCGATTGAGTTTATTCACCCGCACGATCAATGCATTGTGACGCAGCGTGAAATCGGCATTGATACTGAAAGCTATGAAGTGGCACTGAAAAACTCGCTGCGACAAGCGCCAGACATGATCATGATCGGTGAGATCCGTTCGCGTGAAACCATGGAATACGCCATGCAGTTTGCGGAGACAGGGCACTTGTGTATTGCCACGTTGCACGCGAACAATGCAAACCAAGCCTTAGAGCGAGTGCTGCATTTGGTGCCAAAAGAGCGCCGTGAGCAATTCCTGTTTGACCTGTCTTTGAACCTTCGTGGTGTGCTGGCTCAGCAGTTGGTTCCGGATGTCAGTGGTATTGGTCGTCACGGTGCTTATGAGCTTCTTCTCAACACCTCGCATGTGTCTGATTTGATCCGTCGTGGTGAATTGCACGAGCTGAAAGAATGTATTCGTAGGGGAAACAACGCGGGAATGTGTACGTTTGATCAATCGTTGTTTGAGCTTTTCCGCTTGAACAAGATCTCGGAGCAAGAAGCGTTGCACCATGCTGATTCACGCAATGAACTGAAGCTGATGATCAAGATGTCTGAACAATCGCCAGACGGCAGTCCGACGTTGGCTAACGTCAGTATTGAGTGATTCTTTAGAAAAGCGTCCTTTTAGAAAGGGCATGGCCGCGCAAAAATAACGTTAAAAAAAGAAAAATCCCGCCATGTTTGATGGCGGGATTTTTTGTTCAGTGCGTGAAGCGGCTTATTCGCCGTATTGGCTTTCGAACCAGCTTTCGACAATGATGACGGCGGATTGGCAATCAATATCACCCTTACCGAGTGCCTTGTAACCACCGTGCTCAAACAATGAAGAGCGCGCTTCTGTGGTGGTGAGACGTTCATCATGCAATTCAACGTCTACGCCGAAACGGCCTTTCAAGCGGTTCGCAAATTTACGGGCGCGCGGTGTGATGGTTTCAAGCTCACCTCCACGCAAGTCCAAGGGTAGACCGACAACCACTAAGTCTGGCTGCCACTCTTTCAGTAGGTCTTCAATCGCTTCCCAGCTTGGAATGCCGTCTTTGGCTTTTAGCGCTTTTAATGGGCGCGCAGTGCCTGTGATGATTTGGCCTACGGCAACCCCAATACTCTTGGTGCCATAGTCAAAGCCCATCACGCTTTGGATGTTACTCATGGTGTTGTTCTCATGCGTGTCCGATGTCCGAGGACAGGTTTAAACCACTAATGCCTAATTGATTTAGGGCTTTTTCCCAGCGTTCGTTGATCGGTGTGTCGAAGATGACTTTGGGATCGGCCTCTATCGTCAGCCAACTGTTTTCTGTGAGTTCTTGCTCTAGCTGGCCAGCATCCCAACCAGAATAACCCAATGCCACAATAAATTGGTCGGGCTCATCATGGGTGCCGAGAATGCTCAGAATGTCTTTGGACGTTGTGACGGTTAATTGATCAGACAAGCTGATGCTAGAACCGAAGACTTGGTTTGGCTTGTGCAGAACAAATCCTCTGTCTTCAGAGACTGGGCCTCCAAACAACACGGGCTGATCGAGACTGACCTCGTGGGTAAGATCCAAATCGCGCTCAACCTCAATTTGTTCCAACATGTTGGCGACAGAAATATTGATCGCTTGGTTGATAACAAGCCCCATAGCACCGTCGTCATTGTGCTCGCACAAGTAGATGACGCTTTGTTTGAAGCGTTCATCCGCCATGCTAGGCATTGCAACAAGGAAATGGTTTTTGAGATTCATGGTGCCCTTCCAGTACGTGCGATTTCGCGTTATTTCTTTGCAAGACTGCTAGCTGCGATGATGTTGTGTCTTTCTGACGTAGGTGAAGTCTGTTGGAGTAAGCCGTTTTTCGCTCTCCCGCTTAAGTTCAGTATGAGCAGTAAGCAGGAGAAAGTCATACCCGAGCAGCCGAAACTGCTCGGTGTGCGAAGCTTTATTTTTGCAGACGCGCTTCAATGGCATCCATCAATTTACCACTGATGTTGATATCAAAGGCGGCTTCAATTTCACGGATACACGTTGGGCTCGTGACATTAATTTCTGTCAGTTTGTCGCCAATGATATCCAGACCGACAAAGATCAGGCCTTTCTCTTTCAGCGTTGGTGCAACGGCGCGAGCGATAGCCCAGTCAGTCTCACTCAATGGACGCGCTTCACCGCGACCGCCAGCTGCAAGGTTTCCGCGTGTTTCACCTTTGGCGGGAATACGCGCCAAGCAGTATGGCATTGGCTCACCGTCAACCACCAGAATGCGTTTGTCGCCATTGCTGATATCTGGAACGAAGGTCTGCGCCATGCAGTAGTTAGTGCCAAGGCTGGTCAGTGTTTCGATGATCACCGACAGGTTAGGGTCGCCTTTCTTCACACGGAAGATAGAAGAACCACCCATGCCATCGAGTGGCTTCAAAATCACGTCGCCGTGTTTCTCATGGAACGCTTTGATTTGGTCATCACGACGCGTTACCAAAGTGATTGGCGTGTGCTCTGGGAACCAAGCGGTGAACAGTTTTTCGTTACAATCGCGCAGGCTTTGCGGTTTGTTAACGATCAGACATCCTTCCACTTCGGCTCGCTCAAGAATGTACGTCGCGTAGATGTATTCGGTGTCGAACGGTGGATCTTTGCGCATCAATACGGCATCCAGATCGGCCAGGGCGATCTCTTGCTCGCTTTTTACGTCAAACCACTTCTCAGGGTTTTGTTCTACGCTGATGATCTTGGTGCGAGCAAGGGCTTTTCCTTGCTCCAGCGACAAGTCATTCATCTGCATGTAATGAATTTCCCAGCCACGCGCTTGTGCTTCTAGCATCATGGCAAAAGAAGAATCTTTCTTGATGTTGATGGACTCAATCGGGTCCATCACGATACCCAGTTTGATCATTCTGTCTTCCTTATCTGGCAAGTTCGTCGCCGTTAAACTTGGTGTGGTTAACCAAGGTCACCAAAGCGAACTTGCAATGCCGTAATTGCGGTCAATGCTGCGGTTTCAGTGCGCAGCACACGCGGTCCCAAAAGTGTTTCTTCGAACCCGTGTTCGCGGGTCTTTTCAATTTCTTCTGCTGACAATCCACCTTCAGGGCCAATCAATAGGCGCACGCGATTGACAGGTTGCGGCAGGGTATTGATGGAATATTTTGCGCGAGGGTGAAGGTTTAGCTTTAACCCATCAAACGCTTCCTGACTCCAAGCTTCCAGCGCCATCACTGGGCGGATTTCTGGGACGATGTTTCGGCCTGATTGTTCGCAGGCAGCAATCGCAATTTTTTGCCATTGCTGTAATTTTTTGTCGAAGCGTTCAGCGTTAAGTTTGACACCACATCGTTCAGAGATCAGTGGCGTAATCACATTGACGCCAAGCTCGACGGATTTTTGAATGGTGAACTCCATTTTGTCGCCGCGACTGATAACTTGACCAAGGTGCAAGTCTAATGGCGATTCAATGCTGCGCTCGACACGTTCAGTGATATCCACATTGACGTTCTTTTTCGATACGTCACAAATCACGGCAGGAAACTCAGCGCCACTGCCATCAAAGAGCAGGACGTCTTGTCCAACTTGCATACGCAATACACGGCCAACATGATTCGCCGCATCATCATCGAGTGCGACACGGCCGCTGTTAGGCAGCAATTCAGGATGGAAAATTCTTGGGATACGCATGGTGGTTTTGGTCTTGGAAATAATGAGCAGCAGTTTAGCATGCTACTGCTCATTGGCTGTAGTTTTGGTGTGGTTTCAGTTTTTCAAGGCTGTCTTTATAGACCTGCTTTTTCACATGCCGCTTTCACGAAAGGATTGTGATTTCCTTGCGTAGCTGCAATACGACGGTCACGCTCACATTCCCAATCCGTCACTGGGTAGGTTTTGTCCCACGCGTTCATGAGTTTTTTCTGCGCTGACGCTAAGCGAAAATCGTATTGGCCATTCATATATTGATAGATACGTGCAACTGCACCGCGGCTTTGTGCGGGTGGCTCTGCAACACGTTGTTTGAAGTCGACCTTCATTTTGCACTGGCCGTAGAAGGCACCTTTGTCACCGTTCCACTGAGAAAAGCGGAAGTTTGAACGGTCTCCGTTTACTTCACCAATTGCAGGCACGAGGTTATGCAGGTCTGCTTCCATAAGGCGGAAAGTCAGATCGGTTTTACCACAGTTTTTGCGTCCGCCATCTTGCCAACATTGGCGCTGGTGGCCGAACTGCCATGCAGGAACGACATGTTCCCACTCAATGCGGCTCGCGCGTTTCATTTGTTTACGCACTTGGTAGCCACAGGTATCGAGTTCGGGCACGCCTTTCTTACCTTGCCATTGGATATCACAGCCACAGTAAAAAGAGGTTGGGTGATCGATATAGATTTTTTGCGCCAGGCGCTTGGCTTTTGAAAAGGATTGCGGGTGTTCAGGCGCTGACATTGCCAGTGGCGATATCAACAACGCGGAAAGCAGTAGGAGATATGTCTTCATCTTTAAACAAAGTCTTATTGAAATTAAGTACTTTGATTATTGCAGATAGTTGCGAGTTAAATCCCACTAAAATAGTGTTAATTGAACAACTTGTTATTAAGGGCGGCGTTGCATGTAACGCATTTGCGTTAGGGGGATGAAGGTTTCCATATCAGAGGCTGTTTACAACGACGGCACACGTACTGCACTTGTTGACGTTGTACTTTATTGTGACGACGCACGGACAACGGGATCACGTCGCACTGGCAGTGGTAGGAAAAGGTTTTTCCTTCTACGGACTTAATGTCAAAGCTATGCGTGGTTTTTGGTTGAACATCAAAGACCTGAGACATCACCGCTTGCCACTCTTTACCGTGGGGACGAACGCGTCCGAAACGGGCAAAGACAATCAAGTGACTCACTTCATGGGGGACGACTTCTTCTATAAAGGCGTCAGGGTTTTCTGCCAGCAATACGGGATTAAAGCGCAGTTGCCAGCGTTGAAGCAGCGCCATTCCAGCGGTTTTACCCCGAATGTCAAAGCGGATCGCGGGTGCTGAAAACTCTGTATTGAGGGTCAGATTTGCATGAGAAATGCATTCGCTTACGCGTCGAGTTATGCGGTAGTGAAGTTCGTTCATCGCCTTGGCTGATTGGATGGTCACAGCGGCTAGGGTAAAGAGAGGCATGAAAAAAGGGAAGCCGAAGCTTCCCTTTTCTTGTTCTGTTGTGCTGCGTTGTCGCGATTATTTGATGTTTGCGAAATCGCGCAGTGCTGCCACTTTGTCGGTTTTTTCCCAAGGGAATTCTTCACGACCGAAGTGACCATATGCTGCCGTCTTCTTGTAGATAGGTTGCAACAGGTCAAGCATCTCTTGTAGGCCGTAAGGGCGCAGGTCAAAGTGCTGACGAACCGCTTCGATGATGATCTCTTGAGAGACTTTTTCAGTGCCGAAGGTTTCAACCATGATAGACGTTGGATCTGCTACACCAATCGCGTAAGACAATTGGATTTCACAGCGATCTGCTAGGCCAGCAGCAACGATGTTCTTTGCTACATAACGTGCTGCGTATGCTGCTGAACGGTCAACTTTTGATGGATCTTTACCAGAGAAAGCACCACCGCCGTGACGCGCTGCGCCGCCGTAGGTATCAACGATGATTTTACGACCTGTCAAACCACAGTCACCCATTGGGCCACCGATAACGAAACGGCCTGTCGGGTTGATGAAGAATTTAGTTTCTTTGTTCAACCATTCTGTTGGCAGTACTGGTTTGATGATTTCTTCCATGACCGCCTCACGTAGAAGCTCAGTGGTCACTGAATCGCAGTGTTGGGTTGAAAGAACAACGGCATCGATACCAACAATTTTGCCTTGGTCGTATTGGAACGTGACCTGTGATTTCGCATCTGGACGAAGGAAATCTAGCTTGCCGCTCTTACGCACTTCAGCTTGTTTCTTAACAAGAAGGTGTGAGTAAGTAATTGGTGCTGGCATGAGTACGTCAGTTTCGTTACATGCGTAACCGAACATGATGCCTTGGTCGCCTGCGCCCTGTTCTTTCGGGTCTGCGCGGTCAACACCTTGGTTGATGTCTGGTGATTGCTTGCCGATGGTGTTCAGTACGGCACAAGAATCTGCGTCGAACCCCATGTCTGAATGCACGTAGCCGATTTCACGCACGGTTTGACGCGTCAGTTCTTCGATATCAACCCATGCAGATGTGGTGATTTCACCACCCACCATGACCATGCCGGTTTTTACGTATGTTTCACAAGCAACGCGGGCTTTCGGGTCCTGTTCCAAAATCGCATCAAGTACAGCATCAGAAATCTGGTCAGCAATTTTGTCTGGGTGACCTTCCGAAACCGATTCTGAAGTAAACAGGTGTTTGGCCATGTCGCGTTCCTTAAAAAATATGAAGATAGGTTTATATACGTTTAAATGGTTAGATGTTTTACCATCTGGACGTCTATTCTACGCTGGAGCGATAAGAAATCAACCATGCAATTTGTCGGTGTTATGAAATAGCACGCTAAGAATATGTATTTGGCATATCGCCATGCGTTTCTTGCTGTTTGGGGGAAACGTTTGCGTGCAGAAGCAAAAGGTTACGTAAAAAAGCCAATTCTTCGCGCAAAAATCAGCAGAATGCCATGAAATCAGCGATGTAAAACGTTTGCAGTGCAGGGGGAGTCTTGCGACAATACTCGCCCGCCGAATTCTGCTTTCTCGCCAACTTTTAAAAGTATTGCGCTGGATGGCAACTAATACAAAACGTCTATTGATGATCTCAGGAGCAGACATGTCTTCTCGCAAGGTTTTAGCTAACGCGATCCGCGCTCTTAGTATGGACGGTGTCCAACAAGCCAACTCTGGTCACCCAGGTGCCCCTATGGGTATGGCAGACATCGCCGAAGTATTGTGGCGCGACCACATGAACCACAACCCGCAAAACCCTGAGTGGGCTGACCGCGACCGTTTCGTGCTTTCGAACGGCCATGGCTCAATGCTGATCTACTCTCTGCTTCACCTCAC
>NZ_MDAG01000049.1:0-1148 GCF_002876705.1 Enterovibrio norvegicus
TACTATTTCTTTTTAAAAAAATTCAGAATCCACCACTTGGTAGTCGCTATCCACTAATGCCATTTAAATTAAAAATAGAACTAAAAAGCCCTGGTCTGATTTTCATCTAGGTAGATTACTGGCGTTAAGGTTTTTATTAGATCCTTGGAAACTTCCAGCGCTTTTTCAAGCTCAGAGTCATCTAAGAATTTCAGATTGAACTCGTTTGTTATGAAATATTCATATGTCTGAAACTTTCTTCCATAGTCAAAACTATGGTCATTACGGTTAAAATCATCAACCATCGCCCATGCTGCACCAAGAATCAATGCTGATCTATTTGAATCAGATGTTCTAGCAAACGCAGGTCCGTATTCATAAACTGTACTTAAAAGTGTTAATGTCCGCAGGATTTGGTCATCAGTATAGCCCTCGTCAATAACTGTATTTTCACCATTGCTTGCAAAAGGTAAATTTAGATTAATAGCATATGCATCATTATTTTTCGCTGCTAGCTTATACAGGTTTTTTAAAATTTCTCTATCTTTCTCAGATAAGACTTGAGTATTGTCATCTGTATCACTGCTGCTTACCCAAATGGGGTAGCTGTAGCTTTGATGATATAGACTTGCTAGCTCCATGAGCGGATAATAGTAATGATCCTTTACACCATCAACAGCCGCTTTTGCCAAAACGTTAAAACTTTCTTCGCTTACAGCCGTTCTGTTACCACCTTTTAGCATCACATCATGGTGAAAAAGAGCATATCCCGCTCTGGCATCACCAGTCTCAGCCAATTTTTTCAGTATGACTCTACCCTTTTCTCCCCATTCTTCGCTGCAGTAATACCCTATGTATTGAGTACATTCACTGTCTCTACTGTCTAATCTAATTGCCGCGTATGTGTTGCCGAGTTTGGCTGCTTTTGTAAACAATTCGCCTGCAGTACCCCCTGAATAGATACTTTGTCCGTAGGTGATTTGTGCTAACCAAAACATGGCCTCCGGATTGCCTTTTTCTACAAGAGGTGCCAGTAGGGCTTCTGCTTTTTCTTTGTTGCCATATTGAATGGCTAGCAGTGGGGCATACAGTGGATCTTCTGGGCGATATCGGCTAGCGGCATAGGGATCGCTATTCACCTTGTTGTCGTCTAAATATGAAGATAGTTG
>NZ_MDAG01000050.1:0-8261 GCF_002876705.1 Enterovibrio norvegicus
GATAGAGCAGATAGAGCAGACTCATGGTAAAAGCGGTTAAGAGAAAGCAAGTACTAAACATGTTATTCTCACGTCACTACCGCTTATTTGAATCCTGGGTTTCTCTCTCGCTTTTGCTCGTCCTGCTTTTTCTGCTCTTCCTCGAATCTCGAATCTCGCAATCTCGCTTTTCGCGTCTAGATCTTAGCTATTCTTCTCTTGCCATTCTGCCCCAAACGCGGCGACGCGTTGCTGAACTTGGCGCCATTTTGACGACGCTTTCAGCTCTTTCACCGAGAATTGGGTTTTCTTCAGCAAGGTCGCGGCTTGTGGAACGTCGCTGATGGCGATGTTGTCCAACACTTCGATCGAAGATTGACGGTTATTACACAGCAACAGCATGTCACAACCCGCGTCTAGCGCTTGCTGGCTACGTTCAGCAGGGCTACCCATCACAGATGCACCTTCCATGCTTAAATCGTCTGAGAACACGATACCGTTAAAACCAAGCTGTTTGCGCAAAATAGTTTTGAGCCAGTATGGGGAGCCGCTCGCCGGTAACGCGTCATAATTCGGGTAAATAACATGGGCGGGCATCATGGCATCCAACACACCCGCATCGATTTGGGCTTTGAATATTGCCATGTCTTGTTCGAACAAGTCGCTTCGCTCATCCACAGGGCTTTCGACATGCGAATCAGCCAGCACCGCACCGTGGCCCGGGAAGTGTTTACCCGTTGTCGCCATGCCTATCTCTTTCATGCCTTGCATGAATGCGGTAGAAAAACGAATCACGGTGTTGTTGTCTTCACCAAACGCACGGCTGCCGATCGCTTTGCAATCGAAGCCACGGTCAAGCACAGGGGCAAAACTGATATCAATGTCATGCGCCATCAATTCAGCCGCCATCAACCAGCCTGATTCACGCGCCATGTTTTCGCCATTCGGCATTTTTGCATAAGACTGTGCAGGCGGAATCAAAGAGAAATGCTCTCTAAAACGCTGAACGCGACCGCCTTCTTGATCGACACCAATCAACAACGGACGCTTGGCGGCTTTACGCATAGACGCCGTTAATGCTGCCAATTGCTCACTGTCATGATAATTACGCGCAAATAAAATCACGCCGCCAACGGTAGGATGTTCCAAAAGCTCGCGATCTTCCGCGTCTAGCTCGTATCCTTCAACATCAACCCACAATGGGCCCATGGTGCTCTCCTGTTTTCGCTGTGTTCGGCAGTTTCTCTGCCAGATTGCGGCCATATTACGCTGATACGCACACGGTAGAAAACCCGAAGCACGAATTTGATATCTGAATTCTTTTCGCTATGAGAGACTTATGCCCAAACAACCTGAAGATGCTCGCTGAATCCTGCATCTTCAAGTTGTTTGGGTATAGCAATCATCGCTATTCATTCAGGCTCTTCAAGAGGCATACGATGGGCACTTATATTGGCATCATGTCCGGCACCAGTTTAGATGGCATCGACATTGTCGCTGCGGACTTTTCGGCATCAGCACCCGCGCTTTTTCATAAAGCGATGTATCCGTTTCCTGATGCGCTCAAAAGCAAACTCATCGGTTTAAGCCAAGGTGAGCCGATTACGCTGGAAGAAATTGGCACCATCGATCATTTTCTAGGGAAAACCTACGCAGAAACAGTAAATCGCTTCCTCGCCGAGACGGGATTAGATCCGAACGATGTCCTTGCCATTGGGTGTCATGGCCAAACCGTGTTCCATAAACCCAACGGACCCATGCCCTTCACCATGCAATTGGGCGACGCCAATCTGATTGCCGCATTGACGGGCATAACAACCGTCGCGGATTTTAGGCGTAAAGACATGGCGCTTGGCGGTCAAGGTGCGCCTTTGGTGCCTGCTTTTCACCAATCATTATTTGCAGATGCAACAACCAGCCGCGTTGTGTTGAACATTGGCGGTATCGCGAATATATCTGTGATTGAGCCAAATAAACCCGTCGTGGGTTTTGATACTGGCCCTGGCAACATGCTGATGGACAGTTGGATTAACCTTCACAAAGGCAAAGCCTATGACCATGATGGCGAATGGGCAGCGTCAGGAACGATCAATCGTTCATTGCTTGAACAAATGCTCAGCGAGCCTTATTTTGATCTGCCTGCACCCAAAAGCACAGGCCGTGAATTGTTCCACCAAGGTTGGCTAAATGCGCAATTAGCATTGTTAGATGAAGCCGTCTCGCCCGAAGACGTGCAAGCCACGTTGTTGGCATTCACCGCTACGTCAATTGCAAACGATGTGAAATCCATTAGCGAAGGCGAATTGCTCGTGTGTGGCGGTGGCGCGCAAAATGCGGCATTGATGGCTTCACTGCAAGATTTGTTACCACGTTGGCAAGTAATGCCAACCGATGCCAAAGGCATTGATGGTGATTCCCTCGAAGCGCTGGCGTTTGCATGGCTGGCAAAACAGGCGATTGAAGGGAAACCGGGGAATTTGCCCGAGGTCACTGGGGCATCCCGACCTTGTCGATTAGGGGCAATTTATTATCCTGACTAGCACCAGTCAGAGAACCAAACATACCGATCATAAAGAAGGGCGTGAATACCATTCACGCCCTTCTTGTGTGTAAAGTGATGGAAAACAAATCGGTATGGCTAAGAGCCAAGCTTGCGTGAGCGGTTAGACCCCAGCGGCACTTGGTGACTGGTTCGCCTCATGTAATTCATGTACTGGTTGAAGCTCAACGCACGAGAATAGTGATACCCCTGCGCGATATCGACACCGTAACGTTTCAGCACTGACGCAGTTTCTAGGTCTTCCACCCCTTCCGCGACGACCATCAAACCCAGTGATTTCGCCATTTCCGTGGTAGCACGAACAATGTTTTGTTTACGCGGACTGCTGGTGAGCGAGTGAATAAAGCTTCTGTCGATTTTCAATTCGGTAAACGGTAATTGTGAAAGATACGTCAGGGAGGAATACCCCGTACCGTAGTCATCAATCGAGACTTCAATATCGCGCTGTGACAACTTATCAATCACTTCATGCAAACGCTCATAATCAGACACCATGGTCGACTCGGTCAGCTCCAAGGAAAGCAACCCTGTTGGCACGCTGTAAGAATCGGCAATATCAGCAATACGGTCAACGAGATTAGGAATCGCAATGTCCGTGGCACTCACGTTAATAGACAAGCGACGATTAAAGCCTTGATCCATGAGCTTGCTTTGCTGGAAGAACGCACGGCGAATTACCCACATGGTGAGGTCATTAATCATGCCCACTTCTTCCGCCAGCTTAACGAACACTTCCGGAGAAATTTGCCCAAACTTAGGGTGATCCCAACGAAGCAATACTTCTGAGCCATGAATAGATCCCGTACGTAAATCCACTTGAGGCTGGTGGTAGAGTTCTAATGTGTCGTTATCAATCGCCTTTTTCAGATCCGCCACCAACGACATGTTCATGGTGCGGTTGAAATTTTTCAGCGAATCGTACGCGTTTATTTTCTTGTCGCAGGGGTTACTGTCTTCTACCGCTTGGAACGATTTGTTGATCAGTAAGTCTGCATTTTTACCGTCTTTCGGGAAGCAACTCGTGCCCACGGAGCCTTGAATGCGAATACCAAAAGCGTTCAATTCGATGTAGCTATCCACCTCATCAAGCATGGAAGACACCAGTAATTTTACTTTCTCCGCATCCGTAGAAAGAATGATAAATCCGAACTTGCCTTCTTTTAAGCTCGCCAGACGATGATGTTTATCAAACGTCGTTTCCAACACACTCACATTATCGCTATCCAGAGCGCTGCGTAAGCGCGAACAAATCTCACCGACGAAGTAGCGCTTTTCATCTTCCGACATGTAAAGCGATAAGCTTGAAAAACGATCAATCTGGAAACAACAGAGGGTAAATTCGCGGTTTCTCGCAATCAGGTTCGACACGGCAAACGACATGACATTGAGGTTTGGCAGCAACGACGTTTCATCATGGGTCAGTTGATAAACCGACTCACGACGCTGCTGTCGAAAACGCTCACCCAGAGCAAGCGCCATAAACAGCACCGCCAGTACTGTGCCCATCATGAAGGCATAACGGCTGAACAAGGTGTATTCGATCACGCCAGTCGCCAGCAACGGCGGGAACACGCCCGCAATCACCAATGGTAACCACGACATGATAAACATGCGCCCCCAGTTATGACCTTTTTGCCAGCGTACCCATACCAAGGTACCAATGAGCCCGTAAAACATCGGCTGCATAGCGATCAAGAACGTACCTGCGATGTGTTCTGGTAAGAACAAAGACATGCCCATCAAGCCGGCCAGCACCCACAGTCCGTAGTGCACAACCTGACGTAATAGGGAGTTCGATTTGTGCACACGCAAGTAAAGGTGCGCAAACAACAAAGAGAACCAGAACAGCCCAAATGTCAGTGCGACAATATTGTTACTGAGGAGAAGTTGAACGCTCGAAGGGAAAAGATAAATACCAAAGCCGTGAATCGCCCCTAATTGAAGCAGTGCTGTCAGAACATAGCCGACATAGACAGCGTAAACCCGCTCCTTCAACGAGACATACACGGCAGCAGTGTATATTGCCACTAACAACATGATGGCAATGAAGCCACCCCAAAGAGTATGGAGAAGTTGGGTCAATAGGTGGAATTCGTGTTGTTCCAGGATCCAAATCGGCATCACTGGGATACCCGTAGAATAGACCTGCATATACAGCGTGGTGTGTTCGAAACCATCGAGGGAAAAATGAATGGCAGGGGGCATATCACCCATTCTGTAATCGCGTTGGCTGCTGTCGCCTAACGACCATTGTTGCGTTTCTTGGCCCTCAACATTGAATTGGTAAATGCTAAGTTTGTCGATCATCGGTGTATCGAAATACAATGACATATGACGATGTTCAGAAAGAAGGTTATCGACTTCTAGCTTGATCCAATACGATTTCTTTCCAAGCTGCCAAGGAATTTCTTTCGGATCTTCAATGTTTCTGAAAATGGCCGCTTTTCGCACATAACTCAAAACATGGCTGTTTGAGCTGTCTATAAAGTAGCTATATGCAACGCTGAGATCTTTGCCTTGGGATGTTAATGTTGGAAAGAAATTGATGTATCGAACGCCTGCTGCAACAAAAAGCACTACAACAAACAACGTCGATGCTATCCATAACATCTTGTTTGGAACAAGCGATTGAAATTTCATCTAGCCACCCTGACAGATAAATATCGGGCTTCTCAGCAAACATAACTGTCCCGTGCGGCCTACGAACCACATTATCGAGACAACTTTTCTGAGAAAACCAACCGAACTCTGTACCTAACCGCCCTACTCTTTTTTTATTCAGGCTTTTTTAAAAAGCCTGTTTGAATGAGTTTCAGCGAAATCTATTGTCCTATCGTGTATCCGCGCATTTAATCGCTATGTTTTAATCTAGATACGAATGACCATTTTTACAAACATGGCATGGACTTGACTTAAAAAGTTCACAGAAAAAGGTTAAAAGCGTGACTGAACACATGCCCGACACATGAACATTTGTTCATAGAAAGGGTTCAACGTACACTGCTCGCGTTAAATCTTTTCAGGATGTCCCCATGAACACGACCCGCACATTGAGTAGCAACTTCGAAAGCTTGCTTGATGACACCAACTTTCTCACTGAAATCGCCATTCTCTATTATCAGCAAAATGCCACGCAGGAAGAGATATCAAAAAAATTCGGTATCAGCCGTGCGAAAGTCAGTCGTCTACTCCGCCGAGCTCGCGAGGAAGGCATTGTTGAAATCAGTGTGAAGTTCCACCCCGTCCACAGCGCACAACTCGAACAGCGTTTAATGGCCCGTTTTTCGCTCAAACGTGCCTTGATTGCACTTGATCAACCAAGTGTTCAAGAACAACGCACACAAGTTGCTACACTGGTGTCTTCTTTCATCGATGGCAATTTACAAGACGGGATGGTGGTTGCTGTTGGCCAGGGTCAAAACGTAGCGGCTGTGGCTGATCACCCCGGCATTGTCTCCCACCGTAATGCACGCTTTGTATGCGCCATTGGTGGAACGCACCGCAGCGGCGACATCATTAACGCCGATCATATTTGCCGCCGCCTTGCGAAGAAATTTGGGGGCAGCAGTGAGACCCTATATGCCCCTGCATACGTTGATACCCCTGAGATTCGTGATGTTTTTCTGAATCATCCCAACATCAATGAAACCTTGAATCAGGCGAGAAAAGCGGAGTTCGCGTTAGTAGGTATTGGTGACATGGACGAGAACAGCCATATGGTGAAGTTGGGCTGCTTTTCTGCAAAAGAGTTTGTCGAAGCACGCGTTAATGATGGCATTGTTGGCGATATTGGCGGCTTTGATTTCTTCAAACTGGATGGTAGTCGCGCCAATACATTGATGCGAGATCGCGTTGTTGGCTTAGAAATGAGCGACTTAACACGTATCCCAAATGTCATTGCGATGGCAAGTGAAAGCCGTAAAGCACTGTCGATTTTAGGTGCGTTAAAAACAGGTACCATTGATGTACTTGCCACAAGTGCAAGTTGTGCGATGGCACTGCTAAATATGGTCGATAATGAATAACGCTTCGTGACTTTCGCTGCCCTATACACCCTCATTTTGTTGGGTGTGGGACCAAAAGCAACAAAGACAAGAAACGAAAAACGGTGACCAAAAAGAAAAATTCAGTACGGTGTGTTGTATCAACCAAAGTACGTTAGCTTGCTTCCAGAAGTGAAACTAAGACTCTGTCACAGATTCAACACAATCCGTTACTACGCGAAAAGCGTGTGAGATCGAAGTGAGATTTATCCGATCAGATCGTTGACTTTGTCGCGTAAAAACACAAATATGACCCTATCATTTGCTCACGCTCGATACATTTGTTCATCCAAGCGTCTACCCCCTTGTAGACCGCGGGTTACAGGAGCACTGAGCACCTACTGGTAGCGTCGCTGCCATAGTGAAACTCAAGACAAAAAAGGTTTAAAAGATGAGCACGAAATTGGAACAACTACGCAAGCTCACAACAGTCGTTGCTGACACGGGTGATATTGATGCAATTGCGAAATATCAACCACAAGATGCCACCACGAACCCTTCTCTTATTCTTAAAGCTGCCGACATCCCAGAATATGCGCCGTTAATTGACGACGCGATCGCTTACGCGAAAGCGATGAGTCAAGACACTGAGCAGCAAGTTGCTGACGCAGGCGACCGCCTTGCCGTTAACATTGGTAAAGAAATCCTTAACGTGATTCCTGGCCGCATCTCAACAGAAGTTGACGCACGTTTGTCTTACGATTTCGAAGGCAGCGTGGCAAAAGCACGCAAACTGATCAGCATGTATAACGAAGCGGGTATCAGCAACGATCGTATCCTGATCAAGCTGGCATCAACGTGGGAAGGTATCCGTGCCGCAGAAGTGCTAGAGAAAGAAGGCATTAACTGTAACCTGACACTGTTGTTCTCATTTGCTCAAGCACGCGCATGTGCAGAGGCAGGTGTTTACCTTATCTCTCCTTTCGTTGGTCGCATCATGGACTGGTACAAAGCTGCCGAAGGCCGTGACTTTGCACCTGCGGAAGACCCAGGCGTATTGTCTGTTTCTAAAATTTACGAATACTACAAAACTCACGGTTACAACACTGTAGTCATGGGCGCAAGCTTCCGTAACACAGGCGAAATTTTGGAACTGGCAGGTTGTGACCGCCTAACCATCAGCCCACAACTGCTGCAAGAGCTTTCTGATGCAGAAGGCGACGTGGTTCAGAAATTGTCTGATGACGTAGAAGTTCAACAACGCCCAGCGGCAATGAGCCATGCAGAGTTCTTGTGGGAACATAACCAAGACCCAATGGCCGTAGAGAAATTAGCAGAGGGTATTCGCAACTTCGCTGTCGACCAAGGCAAGTTAGAAGTGACCATTCGCGAGAAACTCTAAATCTAACAAAAGACATTTTCGAGAGCGGCTATTGCCGCTCTCTTATTTCTTATATCATTCTGTTGATTGATATCAGGTCTGAAATTCATAGTTAAGGTAAGCCCAAGATGGAACGTAAAACCCTTGCCAATGCGATCCGTGCGCTAAGCATGGACGGTGTACAACAAGCAAACTCTGGTCACCCAGGTGCCCCAATGGGTATGGCTGACATCGCCGAAGTACTGTGGCGTGACCACCTGAACCACAACCCGCAAAACCCTGAGTGGGCTGACCGCGACCGTTTCGTGCTGTCGAACGGCCACGGTTCAATGTTGATTTACTCTCTGCTTCACCTCAC
>NZ_MDAG01000051.1:0-510 GCF_002876705.1 Enterovibrio norvegicus
GTGGAATCGGTCGCTTGTATGCCATTTCAAATATTCACATAACGCTGTGATAACGAGCACTTGCCCGCACTGAACCTGAGCAGAACTATGTATTCACTCCACTTTCTAAGCGCTTCGAGATTGGCAAGGTGTCCCGTTCATGACCTTGTTAGCCGCTGAATATTCATACTATCGCGGCTTTGCCGCTAACACCCAACGAACGAACCATTTTGTGAGTTCAACTACGGCCTAAAAGACAAAATCACTCGACAAAACCACAGGCGTTGAATTCAACTTAGCAAAGATAGCCACATGATTTTGCATCGAGTTTGGGATTGGTTTGATGAGGGTTTTGAGTTTAAACAACCTGTGACGAAGAGAGGAAATAGCTAACCAAACATCGCAAACTAAACACTGAGAAGAACTGACGGATAACGTTGTGATAACGGGCACTTGCCCGCACTGAACCTGACCAAACCTATGTATTCACAACACTTCCTAAGCGCTTCGAGATTGGCAAGGTGTCCCGTT
>NZ_MDAG01000051.1:1252-2087 GCF_002876705.1 Enterovibrio norvegicus
GTTCATGACCTTGTTAGCCGATGAGCTTTCATACTATCGCGGCTTTGCCGCCAACACCCAACGAACGCGCCGTTTTGTGAATTCAACTGACGCATTAAAGATAAAATCGCTCGATAAAACCACTGGCGTTGAATCCAACTTAGCAAAAATAGCCACATGATTTTGCATCGAGTTTGGGATTGGTTTGATGAAGGTTTTGAGGTTAAACAACCTGCGACGAAGAGAGGAAATAGCCAACCAAACTAAACACGGAAAGAACTGACGGATAACGCCTCGCTTAACCGCCGCAAAGAAGCAGGCTAAAATTAGCGATGAAGGAACGCTAGCCGGCTGTTTTGCGTACCTTGGTTGAAGCGTTTGTTATGTTTCAATGTACTCGCAACACGTTTGGAAAGTAAAACTTTCGTTTTCACCGACACCTTCATTTTCAAGCTCAACGAAAATAGTTCCAGACACCTTGAAACTTCCGTCTTCATTTTTCGTGATAATTAGTGCCTTAACATCACACCAGTTATGAGCACAACCAATATAAACAGAACCTTCGGCATCTGTATAAAATGAGTGACTCAAATTCATTCCATCTAACCTCGAAGGTGAGCTTAAGTCCAATTTATACCAATCTAAAATAATTTCAGTTTTAGTAGGCTGCTCCTCATAATCTAAACCAGAATCAAACTCTTTAAGGGGAAGGGTTACTCTGTGAAAAAGAGTTTTAGGTAAGCCAATGCTCTCATTTTCAAACCAGTATGATTGGATAACTCCATTCTTAACTTGGGTTTTACTCTGTAGTCCGATTTTCACCTAAGCCTCCGAGGCATAACGTCGCAATAACGGG
>NZ_MDAG01000052.1:0-2008 GCF_002876705.1 Enterovibrio norvegicus
TCGAAGCGCTTAGAAAGTGTCGTGAATACATAGGTTTGGTCGGGTTAAGTGCGGGCAAGTGCCCGTTATCACAACGTTATGCACCCATGAGTAGTCGGTAATGGAATCATATTCAGAAATAAAAAAAGACGTGAAATCTCTCGTAGAAGAAACTGTCAATATGGGTAACACGATTCATGGCGGCCTTGGTCGTGCGTGTGATGATTATTGGTTAGATTCAATGCACGTGGATGATCATGGCCCATGCTTTGTTACAAAATTCATGGCAAGTATGGCTATCCTGAAGTTGTATGTAGATAGCGAATTAGAAATTAATCAAGAACTAAAAGAGATTGCTTTCTACTTGTTAGCTAGACTATCGGAAAACGACAAAAAATCTATTAGTGATAGCTGTATTAAGGAAATCTTACGGGACTCAAAAGACATATATGAATTCAATTGGTACGTAGTTCATAACTGTCTAAGTCGGAATGCATAACAAAGCATTGCACCTGACTCGCTGCGCTCGCGCGCTGAATGTGGCGTTATACGTAAGAGAAGAGTCAAGCATGGCAACCAGACAGCCACAATTTGAAGAAATAATTGAGCTGCTTAGTAAAGCTGTTCCAGTCTTGGAGTCAGAAGGCTTAGATGGCTCCTTCAGAGATACAGAGAAGCTAATCAATCGCATTAATGGCATGGGTAGCATTATTCCATCACACAAAAATGGGCTTTACTCCGTTCTTCGTATGATGCTTGAATCAAATACTTACTATGACTCAAAAGCTGGAGAGCTTTTGGAGCAGGCGTTTGTTCTTATTAAAGAGGCCCTGAGTGAGAACGTATAACAAGGCCAAGCAACATCAGTCGCTGCGCTCCTTGGACAGCCTTGCGCTCGCGCCTTTTGTACATGGCTCCGCCATTATTGCACAAAAGCCGCAATCAAAAGTCTGCCGTTGTTGGCGGCGTTATACACTATGAAGAGTTACGAAGAAATCCGCGGCCACAAACAAGACTTCGAAGTCTCCTATCGTTTGTATCCTCCAAGTGAAGGCGGCTTGCAATCACCTTCCCAACATATGCGCTGTGACTTCGCTTATGCTGAGGACAATGTCGAGAAGTCTGGTATTTACATGATTCATCCCGAGTTCTTGGATCAAAACGGAATGCCTATTCCAGAAGGCGTGCCAATACCTTCAAGAGGGCTTGCTTCCATGTGGGTACTTGTTCCTGAAATGCGTGAAAAGGTTCATATACAAAAATTGCAGGTAGGGACAAAAGGGTATTTTATGTCGGGAAGCAGGCGATTAGGTGAAGTACAAGTAACCAGATTGGTTGATCTGCTGAAAAATGTATAACAAGGCAATCAACGAGGGACGCTTTGTCAATGCGGCAGCTTTTCAAAGTGTTGTGAATACAAAGGATTAAAGCAGTTTGGGCGGTTTGATAAGCGCCCGTTATTGCGACGTTATGTGTAATCGGAGGTAAAGTGCTAAACCATAACTCGAAGCAACAAGTTAAATCATTTGTAGCTAAGAATAACTTTATTCCGGTAATGAATAACACAAAGTGGAACGAACTGTTTGACCTGTTAAATCAAGTCGAAGACCTAATTAGTTTTAGAGTCACCTACGTAGATCAAACAACATGGCCGGAGCCTGATAGTTCATTCACTTATACCTCTGAGTTAGCTCAAATCTGGGGTGATTTTTTGGCTATCGAGTTTATTGATATATCAGCCCAAATTAGTCATCCTCAAGGTACATTACTAAAGCCCGTTGTTGTGGACCATATCGATAAAATAATTAGCATTTGTAACTCTAAGTCAGCGAAATTTTCTATTACTGATGACGGTATTAGAATTTATGGTTACTTGAGACATGGTTTGGGTGCCAACGTGCATAATTACACATAACAAGGCAATCAACGCGGGACGCTTTTTCAATGCGGCAGCTTTTCAAAGTGTTGTGAATACAAGGGATTAAATCAGTATTTGGCGGTTTGGTAAGCGCCCGTTATTGCGACGTTA
>NZ_MDAG01000053.1:0-1824 GCF_002876705.1 Enterovibrio norvegicus
CATTTGTAACTCTAAGTCAGCGAAATTTTCTATTACTGATGACGGTATTAGAATTTATGGTTACTTGAGACATGGTTTGGGTGCCAACGTGCATAATTACACATAACAAGGCAATCAACGCGGGACGCTTTGTCAATGCGGCAGCTTTTCAAAGTGTTGTGAATACAAGGGATTAAAGCAGTTTTTGGCGGTTTGGTAAGCGCCCGTTATTGCGACGTTAGAGGGAAAAATGAGTTTCGGAACATTTTATAGAGTTGAAGACAAAGTGCGTGAGGCCTTTGTTGGAAAGATAAGCAAAAGTGAATGGTATGATGTCTTGGGAGAAATCGAGATTCAAAGCTATGAATCTTGTGATGCTGAGGAATCTATTCCTGCATGGGTTTTGGCACTAAAAAAAGAAGAAGCTCCATTAAATCTGCTTTTCCAAGGAGAGCTCCGCGCAGAACAAAATGAATATGATGATCCGGATGTGGTATTTCTTGGAAAAAATCTCATCCGATCGATCGTTTTGGAAATTGGAGTCAAGGGTAGGCCCTATTTCCAGACCTTACTTCAGGGTGTTAATTGCTTACCTGACTTTTGGCTGTTTGATTCTATGTTCACATTTTTAAACGAGTCCGCAGAAAAAGACGAAGCCGTAATTATAATGTGGGGCGGCTAGTAACCCCTCTAACAAGGCGTTAGGCATCAGATTATTCCCCTTCAACATTGGAGTGCTGCTTTTGAAACGCTGGGAAATAATTAGAAGAGTATCAGCCTTTTATATATTCATATTTGTTATAGCTGTATGTGCAGATTTAGCTGTATTTTCACTTGTTGAATACGGTCGAAAGCCAGATGGGTTCATCGGTTGTTATGCTTATGATGCAATGCTTATTGGCTTTGAATGTAAGGGGTTTAGTGCACAGTTAGTTGTGGAAGGTTTTCTAAACCTCCCGCTGTGGCAGTTTTTTGCTCCTTTGTTTGCCATTATGAGCTGGAGGGCCGCCGCATTGACTGTGCTGATGTGGATGTTTCCAGTACTATTTATGATTGCTGGGCGAAAGTTGCGAACAGTAAATGCCTAACAAACCAATCCAACCGACTCCACAACGTCGCCCTTTTTTTGCTAAAGAAACAGCAAAAATGGGCCACATTGCTCCGCGGCTGATTGGGGCGTTAGATTTCTTCGAAGGACAAGCTACGAGTGTCAGAGCGACTTAAGAATTATTGGGGTGAAGATATATCTGTATCTGAACTAGATGGTCAGGAAATCAAGGAAATTAGTACTGATTACCTTAGAGAGAAATATCTGATGAACACCTCAAAAATGAAACTATCTCCAAAATTTATAAATGAAATACAACTTCTTATTTCTAAACACAAAGAAGGTGACACTCTGTTGTGGCATAAAAGCCCTCAGAAAGCCTGGAACGAAGGAGTGGCAAACGAAGGGTACGCATTAATTAGAGACGGTTACTTTGTACATAGTATCTCAATAAGAATGAATTAGTTATACACCAATTAAAATCTAGCAAGGCGCTCAAACGAGGACAAATTGTGCGTGGTGTTTTCCGTCGGTTCTTCTCAGTGTTTAGTTTGTGATGTTTGGCTAGCTATTTCCTCTCTTCGTCGCAGGCTCTATAAACTCAAGACCCTCGTCAAACCAATCCCAAACTCGATGCAAAATCATATGGCTATCTTTGCTACGTTGAATTGAATACGCATGGTTTTATCGAGTGATTTTGTCTTTAAGGCCGCAGTTGAATTCACAAAATGGCGTGTTCGTCGGGTGTTGGCGGCGAGGCCGCGATAGTATTAATAATCAGCGGCTAACAAGGTCAT
>NZ_MDAG01000054.1:0-8845 GCF_002876705.1 Enterovibrio norvegicus
GTACCCAGTACCCAGTACCTGTTTTCCCTTAACGAAGGAACCGCCATGACCCACCCATTCTCAATCGCCATCCACGGCGGCGCAGGCACAATCGAACGCAGATTAATGACCCCAGAGCTTGAAGCCGATTATCGCAAAGCGTTAGCGCAGTCGGTATTGGCGGGGCATGCGGTTCTTGTTCAAGGTGGCAGCGCTGTTGATGCCACGGTTGCTGCTGTGACGGTGATGGAAGACAGCCCGCTCTTTAATGCGGGAAAAGGGTCAGTGCTCACGCATGATGAAACGGTTGAGATGGATGCCAGTGTGATGGATGGCAATGGACTTAATGCTGGCGCTGTCACTTTGATTCGTCACATCAAAAACCCCATACAGCTTGCGCGTGACGTGATGCAAAAAAGCCCGCATGCGATGCTTGCGGGCGAGGGGGCGGAATCTTTTGCGTTCAAAGAGTGCGGTTACAGCTATACAGAGCAAGATTACTTCTTTACCGAGAGGCGCTACAAAGAATTGCGCGTCATGAAAAAGACGGGTGGCGTGGCGCTTTCTGAAGCCCGTTATCCTGATGAGAAAAAACACGGCACGGTTGGCGCTGTTGCGTTGGATAAAAACGGCAATCTTGCGGCAGCAACCAGCACCGGTGGATTAACCAACAAACGTTGGGGGCGCGTCGGAGATACGCCAATCATTGGTGGCGGAAACTTTGCGCGTAATGGCAATGTGGCGGTATCGGCAACAGGAATGGGCGAGCTATTGATGCGCTGTACCGTTGCTGGTGACATTGCGGGACGCATGCAATATGGCAATGCCAATATGGAGCAAGCGTGTCGTGACGTTATTCACGGTGATTTTCTTTCGCTAGGCGGCGAGGGCGGTGTGATTGCGATTGATGCGAGCGGTGCAGTCAACTTCGAATTGAATTGTCCGGGCATGTACCGCGCGACGGTCGATGCGGATGGCAATGCGCGGGTAGCGATATTTGCAGATGAAGCCCTTTCTGTGGTGAGCGAGTAACGAGAGGCGAGGTTCGAGATCTTTGCTCTTTCTCGTTCCTCGCGATCTGCTTTTTCTCGCCCCTAGCTCCTGTGTTCAGTAGTGAGGCGGCGGTGTTTCTTCGTTCATACTCGCAATGTTTGCGGGTTCCATCGCTTTTAGTTTTGTCACCAAGAAGGCAATCTGCGTGTTCATTCGCATGATCGCATTTTGTTGTTCAGTGACTGCATCGTTGAGTTCTTCGATGGTGTGCTCTTGAAATGCTTGTTTGATTTCAAGGTCTTCAACTTGCTTCTGTAAGCGCTCTAATTCTTTCATATCGTTACTATTCCTGCGATATCCAGGCTTGTGCAATGCCGGCTGATGTTGCGGATATTACACGCCCTGTTGGATCTATCGCGACATCATACACCACCGCACTCGGTGGTCGCGTATTTTGTTGTTCCTCCGCTAGCCAGCGTCCGATGTTATCACCGCTTTGGGTATCCCATGATTCTATGCGTCTACCGGGAGTCCCTGTGACTAAGACCTCGCCATCATCCGAGAAACGCGCCGTTGAGAAGTTTGGATGGCGGTGGAACATATTGAGTTCGGTACGCGGTTCGCCCGTAGAGAGATCCCACACAATGGCTGTGTCGTCTCCGTCTGCTGAAAAGGCGTATTTTCCCGTGCGGTGTAACTCGACGCGAGTTATACGGTGTGCATGTGGAAATTCATTCAGCACTTGGCCGGATTCAGTGCTCCAAAAGAAGGCGTTATGGTCATTCCCTCCTGACAGCGCGAACTTGCCATTGGGCGACAAAGACACGCTATTCACTTTATCTTGGTGAGCAAGGAACTCTAAGCGTCTTCCTGTGCCTAAGTCCACGAACAAGGCTTTGCCGTTCGATAACGCAAGCAATACTTTTTGCCCGTTGTTACTGATATCGAGGTCTCGAATGATGCCGTCTGATATGGACCACAGGCCCTCGGCTTGCCCCCACGCTAAATCCCAGACCGCAAAGTTCTGTGATGTGGCAGTAATGGCGTAACGATTGTTGTCTGATATTTGGCTCGCGATCACAGTGTTTCTATCTTGATCCTGATATCCGAAATCTGCCAACTGTTTGTTTTGCATAAGATCCCAGAGCACGATACCTTGTTCTGTTGATGCCATAAGGCCGAAACGGCCTTCACGACTTAAGCTGAAACTGGTCACTCCATCAGGCTGCAACGTCCAACGTTGTGCTTCATGCGAGGAGTGAAAGCACCCTGAAAGTGCTAGCAGTGTCAGAATTAAGCAAATTGTGGCGACGATTTGTCGTATCACGCTTGTGTTCCTTTTCTTGGGACCCTATAACGTCGAGTATATTGATCGTTTCAGGCTTTCGCATCGTTGTCGCGTAAGCGAATAAGAGAAATGTGGTTTGAATACCAACGGAGTAACCAATGAAATCAGTTTTTAAAATGTCACTGTTAGCTGCGACTGTCGCTCTAGCTGTGGGCTGTCAGCAAGAAGAAGTAAAAGAAACGAAGACAGCTGCGGTTGAAGCTCCTGCTGCCGTAGAAACCGTGACATTTGCAACAGAAGATGACAAAGCCGCTTATGCAATCGGTGCATCGTTGGCGCAATACCTGAAAGCGAACCTTGATCAGCAAGAAGAAATTGGCCTGAGCTTAAGCTCTGATCTTGTCCTGCAAGGTGTACAAGATGCGTTTGCTGATAAATCAAAATTGAGTGATGAAGAAGCACAAGCTGCGCTTCAATCACTGGACCAGCGTGTTGCTGAGATGGCACAAAAACAATCTGAAGAGAAAGCGGCTGCGGCTGTGAAAGCAGGCGAAGATTTCCGCGCAACGTTCTCAAAAACTGAAGGTGTAACTACCACAGATTCAGGTCTGATGTACCAAGTAGAAACCTTGGGTGAAGGTGCGAAACCTGCAGCGGAAGACACCGTTGTTGTTCATTACAAAGGCACATTGACTGACGGTACACAATTCGACAGCTCTTACGATCGTAACCAACCTGCGACTTTCCCGCTTAACCGCGTGATCCCTGGCTGGACGGAAGGCGTTCAATTGATGCCAGTGGGCTCTAAGTTCAAATTCGTCATTCCGCCTGAGTTGGCTTACGGCGCACAAGACACACCTGCGATTCCAGCAAACTCAACCTTGGTGTTTGATGTTGAGCTAATCGAAATTAAAGGTGACGCAGCGAAGGCAGAAACGACACAAGGTTAATCACCTTTACGTTAGTTTTATGCAACGTTCAAAAACCCCAGTCTCGTACTGGGGTTTTTTCATTTTCTTGAACCAAGTCTGTTAAACTTATTACTAGATTTTAAAGTTTGCAGCTTTCGTTTATCTTTTACTCTTCGATAGACGATAACCCACAAAAGGAAAGAAGCCTGTGCCGACAGACAGTTTTGGTGCGGATGTAATTGTCGAAAGTGACTTCATTGAGGTCAATCCATTCACAGTACAAGACCGCGTGATACTCAAATCTTACGAAGCCGTTGTTGACGGTTTAGCCGCGTTGATTGGTCAGCACTGTGAAATCGTGTTGCACTCACTGGAAAACTTGAACACGTCGGCCATCAAAATTGCCAATGGTGAAAACACAGGCCGCCAAGTGGGTTCGCCGATCACTGACCTTGCGCTTCGTATGCTGCGTGACATTGAAGGTTCAGAGCGGAACTTCTCCCGTGCTTATTTCACGCGTGCGAAGGGCAATACCTTGATGAAATCCATCACGGTCGCTATTCGTAATGCGGACAATCGTGTGATTGGTTTGCTGTGTATCAACATTAACTTGGATGCGCCATTCTCCCAAGTGCTGCAGGCATTTATGCCGACTGAAGAAGCGCGCCAAGCAGCATCATCGGTGAATTTCGCCAGCGATGTGGATGAGTTGGTTGACCAAACCGTTGAACGCACGATAGAAGAAATCAACGCAGATAAGTCGGTATCGAACAACACGAAAAACCGTCAGATCGTGATGGAGCTTTACGATAAAGGCATTTTCGATATCAAAGACGCCATCAACCGTGTGGCAGATCGCCTAAACATTTCCAAGCACACTGTGTATCTCTACATCCGTCAACGCAAAGGCGAGGAAGGGGAAAAATGAGCCTCAATTATGTGTTAGTGGTGAGTGCGCCAGTTTATGGTCGCCAAGCATCGCTTTCCGCATACCGCTTCGCGCAAGCTGTGATTGAACAGGGACACACGCTCACGCGTGTGTTTTTCTATCAAGATGGTGTGTCGAATGCATCGTCTTTGACTGTACCTGCAAACGATGAATTTGATTTGGTCGCCGCGTGGCAGGATTTGTCATCAGAGCATGGTGTGGAACTTGAAACCTGCGTTGCGGCGGCATTGCGCCGCGGCCAAATCAGTGATGACGAAGCAAAACAGCATGCGTTGCCAACATCCAATATGGCAAAGGGCTTTACCCAAGCGGGATTGGGTGGTTTGTCAGAATCGTTATTAACCGCTGATCGCGTTGTGCAGTTTTAGGTGGCCCATGAGTAAACTCGGTTTCGTTTTTTCTACTGCACCACATGGATCTGCAAGCGGGCGAGAAGGTCTCGATGCCGTTCTTTCGACCTCCAATTACAGCGAAAACATTGCGTTGTTCTTCGTAGGTGATGGTGTTTTCCAACTCCTCGCGAACCAACAGCCTGATGTGGTGCTCAGCCGCGACTATATTTCAACGTTTAAAATGCTGTCGTTGTGTGATGTCGAAGAAATCTATGTTTGTGAGCAGTCTTTAGCAGAAAGAGGCTTAACGAACACGGCACTTATCATCGATGCAGATGTTGTCGAACGCAGCGTGATTGCGTCGCAATTGACTGAATGTGTCAAAGTCCTCCAGTTTTAGGTGCATCGGATGTTACATACGCTTTATACCTCACCGTATTCTTCATCTTCATTGAAGCTTTGCCTCGATTATGCGCAAGCGCCGAGCGCGATCCTTCTTGCTGAAGATGCTGTCGTTGCCGCTATTGAGCAAGGAGAGTGGTTTCTGCCACTTCTTTCTTCAAATCATCGAATTTACGTACTGCAGGAAGACGTTCAAGCAAGAGGACTGGAAGGAAAAATTGCCAGTGAGTTTGAACTTGTTGATATTAAAGGTTTTGTTTGTTTGACGGAGCAGCATGTCACGCAAATGAAATGGTGAATATCGCCACGATCAGCTAGCGTAAAGACGTAATATCTCGGTGTTTACAAAATGCACTGAACATTGATCGTTGTATAAATCTTGACACCTAAATAGACGACGCATAAAATTTCGCGTCCCTACTTTTGTGGGGCATAGATTTTTCACACTTATACGTAAGTAATATCAGGAGCTATTTAATGGCAACTATTAACCAGCTGGTACGCAAACCACGCATCAAGCAAGTTGCTAAAAGCAACGTGCCTGCGCTGGAAGCGTGTCCGCAAAAACGTGGTGTTTGTACTCGTGTTTACACCACTACGCCTAAAAAACCTAACTCGGCACTACGTAAAGTATGTCGTGTTCGCTTGACCAACGGTTTTGAAGTTACTTCATACATCGGTGGTGAAGGTCACAACCTTCAAGAGCACAGCGTTGTTCTAATCCGCGGCGGTCGTGTAAAAGACCTTCCAGGTGTGCGTTACCACACCGTCCGTGGTGCGCTTGACTGTGCAGGCGTTAACGACCGTAAACAAGGTCGTTCTAAGTACGGTGTGAAGCGTCCTAAGTCTTAATGGAATCCGTTAAGTAAGGCCAAACACTAATTAATTTGTAATTTTGAAAAAACTGAAAAGTTTTGGATAAAACCTGAAGAAGACAACGGAGAATTCCATGCCACGTCGTCGCGTAATTGGTCAGCGTAAAATCCTTCCGGATCCTAAGTTCGGATCAGAGCTGCTGGCAAAATTTGTAAACATCGTAATGGTTGACGGTAAAAAGTCGACTGCTGAAAAAATCGTTTATGGTGCATTGGACATCATGGCTGAGCGTTCTGGTAAAGATCACCTAGCCCTGTTTGAACTAGCTCTTGATAACGTTCGCCCTGCGGTAGAAGTTAAATCTCGCCGTGTTGGTGGTTCAACTTACCAAGTACCTGTAGAAGTACGTCCGGTTCGCCGTAACGCACTTGCTATGCGTTGGTTGGTTGAAGCTGCGCGTAAGCGTGGTGAAAAATCTATGGCTCAACGTCTAGCTAATGAAATGCTAGATGCATCTGAGAACAAAGGTACTGCGGTTAAGAAACGTGAAGACGTTCACCGTATGGCTGACGCTAACAAAGCGTTTGCTCATTACCGCTGGTAATACCTTTTTAGGCGCGGCATTTGCCGCGCCTAAACCACATTCTAAGGTTGACCTTAGTAAGAGGATACTACTGTGGCTCGTAAGACCCCGATTGAGCGCTACCGTAACATCGGTATTTGTGCTCACGTAGACGCAGGTAAAACTACAACAACAGAGCGTATCCTGTTTTATACCGGTCTTTCTCACAAAATTGGTGAAGTGCACGATGGTGCCGCAACCATGGACTGGATGGAGCAGGAGCAGGAACGTGGTATCACTATCACATCCGCTGCGACTACCACCTTCTGGCATGGTATGGATGCACAATTCGCTGAGCATCGCATCAATATCATCGATACCCCTGGACACGTTGACTTCACCATTGAAGTTGAACGTTCATTGCGCGTATTGGATGGTGCAGTCGTTGTATTCTGTGGCTCTTCTGGTGTTGAACCTCAGTCTGAGACTGTTTGGCGTCAAGCCGACAAATATCAAGTTCCTCGTATGGTTTTCGTCAATAAGATGGACCGTACAGGCGCAGACTTTTTGCGCGTAGTTAATCAGATTAAAGATCGACTAGGTGCTAACCCTGTTCCTATTCATTTGAATATTGGCGCAGAAGATGAGTTTCGCGGTGTAATCGACCTTATCAAAATGAAGGCGATTAACTGGAATGAAGCTGATCAGGGAATGACCTTCAGTTATGAAGAGATCCCTGCTGACATGCAAGAGCTGGCTGAAGAGTGGCATCAAAACCTTATTGAAGCGGCTGCTGAAGCAAATGAAGAGCTGATGGACAAATACCTCGAAGACGGGGAATTGACTGAAGCCGAAATCAAGCAAGCTTTGCGTGAACGCACACTAAACAACGAAATCGTACTGGCAACTTGTGGTTCTGCATTTAAGAACAAAGGTGTTCAGGCGGTGCTAGATGCTGTTGTTGAATTCCTTCCTTCGCCGGTTGACGTGAAAGCGATCAATGGTGAAGACGAAGATGGCAATGTGATCGACCGTCATGCTGACGATAACGAACCATTTGCAGCACTAGCATTCAAAATCGCCACTGACCCATTTGTGGGCACATTAACCTTCCTGCGTGTTTATTCAGGTGTGGTTAATACGGGCGACACAGTTTATAACTCTGTGAAGCAAAAACGTGAGCGTTTTGGCCGTATCGTTCAGATGCACTCAAATAAACGCGAAGAGATCAAAGAGATCCGCGCGGGTGACATCGCAGCAGCAATTGGTCTGAAAGACGTGACGACAGGAGACACACTTTGTGCTCTAGAATCTAAAGTGATTCTGGAACGTATGGAGTTCCCTGAGCCAGTTATTCAGATCGCTGTTGAGCCTCGCTCACAAGCTGATCAAGAAAAAATGGGTATCGCGCTGGGTAAACTGGCGGCAGAAGATCCATCGTTCCGCGTTGAAACTGACATGGAATCAGGGCAAACCCTGATCTCTGGTATGGGCGAATTGCACCTCGACATCATTGTCGACCGCATGCGCCGTGAGTTCAGCGTTGAATGTAATGTAGGTAAGCCTCAGGTGGCATACCGTGAAACCATCCGTGGTAATGCTGAAGTCGAAGGCAAGTTCGTTAAGCAATCTGGTGGTCGCGGTCAGTATGGTCATGTATGGATCAAACTGGAGCCGTCTGAACTCGGCGAAGGCTTTGTCTTTGTTGATGAAATCGTTGGTGGTTCAGTACCAAAAGAATACATCAGTTCAGTGTCTAAAGGCATTGAAGAGCAGATGAGTAGTGGTGTCCTTGCCGGTTACCCAGTACTTGACGTGAAAGCCACGTTGTTTGATGGCTCTTATCATGATGTTGACTCCAACGAAATGGCGTTTAAAATCGCTGCATCTATGGCCTTTAAGAAAGGAGCGCTTGAAGCGCAACCTGTTATTCTTGAGCCAATGATGAAAGTGGAAATCACCACTCCAGAAGACTGGATGGGTGATGTAGTGGGTGACTTGAATCGCCGCCGTGGTTTGATTTCTGGTATGGACGATGGTCCTGCTGGCTTGAGAATCATCCGCGCACAGGTACCGCTGGCTGAGATGTTTGGTTACGCAACTGACTTGCGTTCAGCGACTCAGGGCCGCGCATCTTACTCTATGGAATTCAGTGAATACGCTGATGTTCCAAAGAACGTTGCTGATTCAATCATCGCACAGCGTTGTTGATTAGTAGCTTTGATGCTGGCATTGTTCGCCAGCATTGATAAAAACTTCTGATCGCACTTACGACGGTAGGTGCGGCTCATAACTAGGAAGGAACACGATCGTGTCTAAAGAAAAATTTGAACGTACGAAACCGCACGTTAACGTTGGTACTATCGGCCACGTTGACCACGGTAAAACTACTCTAACTGCAGCAATCTGTACTGTACTTTCTAAAGTATACGGCGGTTCTGCACGTGACTTCGCATCTATCGATAACGCTCCAGAAGAGCGCGAGCGCGGTATCACTATCTCTACGTCACACGTAGAATACGATACTCCTTCTCGTCACTACGCACACGTAGACTGCCCAGGACACGCCGATTATGTTAAAAACATGATCACTGGTGCTGCGCAAATGGACGG
>NZ_MDAG01000055.1:0-1728 GCF_002876705.1 Enterovibrio norvegicus
CAACTTAGCAAAGATAGCCACATGATTTTGCATCGAGTATGGGATTAGTTTGATGAGCCTTTTGAGATTAAACAATCTGCGACGAAGAGAGGAAATAGCTAACCAAACTAAACACGGAAAGAACTGACGGATAACGTTGTGATAACGGGCACTTGTCCGCACTAAATCTCACCAAACCAATGTATTCACACCACTTCCTAAGCGCTTCGAGATTGGCAAGGTGTCCTGTTGATGACCTTGTTAGCCGCTGAATCTTCATACTATCGCGGCTTTGCCGCCAACACCCGACGAACGCGCCATTTTGTGAATTCAGCTTCGACCATAAAGACAAAATCACTCGATAAACCATGTGTATTCAATTCAACTTAGCAAAGATAGCCACATGATTTTGCATCGAGTTTGGGATTGGTTTGATGAGGGTTTTGAAGTTAAACAACCTGTGACAAAGAGAGGAACTGGCTAGCCAATCATCGCAAGCTAATCGCGAAAAGAACTGACGGATAACGTTTGAATAACGGGCGTTTACTAGCCCAAACTGATTGAAACTCCTGAATCTCAGCGTTTAGATGAAAAAATGCGCCACGAGTAAACGTCCCTCGTTCATTCGCTTGTTAGGAGGGATTTGTACGCTCCGCTTCGTCCAGCATTTTCAAAGCGAATCGCCCCCTTTCAGATACTGAATTACACTCATCTGATGCAAATTTTTCAGCCAATTCCTTAACTTCATCTCCAAGACCTTCTAACTCTCGAATTAGAATCTCTGCTGAAATTCGCCTTACAATGGATGACCGATCCTCAGAAGATTTTTTTAACAAATCAAATATTGGAGTCTGAACATCTAGTTTTCGCTCGGAAACAACTGCTTTAAGTCTTCCCTCACAATAGCGGATATCAGTCCATTCCCACTTACGGCCTTCAATCCATGCTATTCGCCCCTCGAATAAACTTCGGTATGCCTTAGCTCGAACTGAAGGTTGTATTGCAAAATCTGCAATCTCCTCGAGTTTACCATCGAGAATTGGAGTTCTACCTAACTGAGAAAAGAGCGATGGCATGGGTCCAGCAGCAGATGAAATCAACTTGGACCTTAGTGTTTTTGCAATATCTTCCTCAGATATGATCTGAAGAAGAGTGTTTTTATCTACTTCTTCAATCCTACCCCAAGAGTTCCAATTTGAAAGCGCAATACACAGCGCTTCAACTACATATTCTGGGTCGGTAGCTTTTGCTAGTTCTGGTAGCTTTTCTCGCGCTGCCTCACGCACTTGGGGTACCCAATCGTTCAGCCTACGAACAGCAATTGAAAAGAAAAAAGTATTTGGAGCACCACCAGAAAGCGTCCGTAGAGTTTTCTCGCGCTTATAACCATCCCAGCTAATCAAATCCAACCAAGTCAGCAACTCATAGGGTTTTGACCAAAACTTCCACTTCGGAGCTATTGAATGTGTTAAGGCTAGAGAAAATTCAGATCGAACCAAGCGTTCCCAGTAATCAAAACTGGCCAAAGGTAACTGGGACGTTGCATCTATAAGTACAGACATGTCAGCGACGACTTTACTGCCCGAGTTTATCGAGCTAGCAAAATCCCTCACCGCTGAGATAACTTTATCTTCCATAGCCTGCGATTGTTGCACGTACTACTTACCTCCTAACGCTGTGATAACGGGTACTTGCCCGCACTTAACCTGAACAAACCCATGTATTAACAACACTTTCTAAGCGCTTCGA
>NZ_MDAG01000055.1:2358-3601 GCF_002876705.1 Enterovibrio norvegicus
AAGGTGTCCCGTTCATGACCTTGTTTGCCACTGAACATTCATACTATCGCGGCTTTACCGCCAACACCCAACGAACGCGCCATTTTGTGAATTCAACTGCGGCCTTAAAGACAAAACCACTCGATAAAACCATGTGTATTCAATTCAACTTAGCAAAAATAGCCACATAATTTTGAATCGAGTTTGGGATTAGTTTAGTGAGGTTTTTGAGTTTAAACAGCCTGCTATAAAGAGAGGAAATAGCTAACCAGACATCGCAAACTAAACACTGAAAGAACTGACGGATAACGTTGCCATAAACGGCGAGCGCGTTTTTTGCGAGTCCAACCCCCGTAGGGGGTGATGTTTGATGGCCTTGTTAGAGCTAATCACTGCTAGATCCTACAAAGATCCAACGTTTACCTTGTGAGTGAATATCAAAAGCAAAATCCCAAAACACAGGGGATGAAGGGTGACCTTCGTAGAAGTTAAACTTAATGATCATTTCGGAGCTATCAAAATGTATATGATTGAAAACACGTTCTATTAACGAAGCAATCTCACTCTTCTTTGATTCAAGGTCAATTGGGCCAGACCCCGTGTTACCTTCATATAGCACCATATCCATAATCTCATTTCGAGCTTCTGCTGAGGACGAAGTTACAATGCCTGAACTTATACAATCCTCGGATATTAGCTTGTGAAGCACCTTTTCTAGCGAGGTGTCACAATCTCCAGGGCCAAATAGATAAAGCTTAACCTCATAATTGAGCCCATATAAAAGTTGTTCAATTTTATTAAGCTCTTTCATATGTTCTTGCTCATATAGCCCTAACGTTCGAATAACGGGCGTTTACTACCCCAAACTGATTGAAATGCCTGAATCACAGCGTTTCTACGAGAAAATGCGCCACGAGTAAACGTCCCTGTTTATTTGCTTGTTATAAGCTCGGGTTGCTATGTACCCGTTCAAAGTAACTAGAAAGATTGTGCACAATGTTAATTTGAAAGCCTTCTCGGACACAGAGCATGATTTGTCGCTCATTTCCTTTGAAACTGAAAAATAGTGAAAGACCATCTTCATAAGGGACGAAGTTGCTACCTATGAATGTTAGTTCATCACCTTTTTTATAGCGTATTCCTCTGAAGTCAGAAAAATCGTCAAGTACACGGTAGAAGCATCCAGCCTCAAATATCTGGTAGTTTTCCTGAAGATAACTCCTATCCATACCTACTCCATGAGCATATAACGTTCGAATAACGG
>NZ_MDAG01000056.1:0-4572 GCF_002876705.1 Enterovibrio norvegicus
GGGATCCATGTCATTCGTTAGTTCATATATTGAAAATTTTAATTTTTTTGGTGTGATAAATAGAAATGGAAAAGAAATTAGCCATAATAAAAGAAGAACTTCGGCAAGAAATAATAGCTGAACATCAAAGTAGTTTAGCCGATGCAAGAGAAAAATTTCAGTTGGCTTTAGATGATAGAAAAGATTTTCTTGAACCAAAAGGTGATTTTGATTTATACGAAACAAGAATTCCGAAAGGCATGAAGGTTTTTAAAACAGGGATTCAATTTTTAATTGGTTTTTTTCTTATAGTGACATTAGCAAGCAAAGGTTTGCTAGAAGTAGCGGAAACATTCAATTTATTAGATGATTTGCACTTTACGGATAATCAATTGTTTATTACAGATGAACTCTATAAGCATATACTTGGTATCGAATCTTTTGTTTATATAGGTAATGCATTAGCAATCTCAGCAGGTATAGAGTTGAGTTACATGCTGTTTACTGATGGTCCCGATGAGACCATTGAACCACTAATGTTAGCCATTGCTGCGGCAGCTTTTTATACTATATCCGAATCACCTGAAAATAGTTGGGCAATGCTTGGATATGCCATTAGTCTTTTAGTTTTAATGGTGTGTTTGAAGTTATATAAGCGTTGGAAGTTATAAACTAAAAATCGCATCAACACGATTTGCTACACTCGGAGTTGTCAGTTTGTCTTTAGTTTCGTGATTAAGGCAGTAAAATTCAGTTAAGTTTGTATCGTAGCAAACGTGTTATGCAGGCGTTATATTTTCTAGGAGAACTAGTTGGAAAACAAAGATGTAATCGAAGCGGTTAATACTTTGATTGAGGTAATACGTGTAGCTAAGGAACAGCCGGATGCGGCTGTAGTTGCTGCCCAATATACAGTTTACGGTATGCTCGGTGTTGCTTTTATCACTTTACTCGGACAGCTAATATCAACGCGGTTGTTAGTAAAATCTGAAATGCGTAAAGCAATTGCACAAGTCTCGGCGGAGCGAGAAGCCGAGTTTAATATTGCATGGACCAAGTCTGTTCAAGAGCTAGTTACAGATCTTCTTATATATACAGACCCTGAAATTGCTCAACCAGAAGACTGTAAACGAAATATTGTACGATGCGCTCATAGCCTTAACCTTTTGCTAAATCAAAATAACCCAAAGCATAAAGAGCTAGATAAAGCGGCTACAACTTTAGCTTTAAATTACAATGGCTGGGCGGAGACTGATACCGTTTTTAATCTTCACGACAGAGTTATCTCTGCCGCTAGAGAAGTGATATATCAACCACAAATATAACAAACTGTTCGAGAGGGATTCGCAACGCATGGCATTTTCACTATGCGTTGGTTTTAGTGTTTAAGGTGGTATGCGGCGGCTTTTGTATTGCGTTGCTCACCCCTTAACAGGGCGCTGAAGGATCCCCTCATAATTTCCCGAGTCCAGAATAATGAGTCAGCTGTTGATACTCGAGCATAGCCCATCGATATTGCTGTTCACTGATGATGTACCTTTGGCGCTTCCTTACTTCGCGCCCTAGTCGGGGAACGGACAATACGCGGCGATGTTTAATAGTGTTAGCTTGAAAGTCGTATTGCCACTGTGCTCGGGTAGCAACGAGGCCATTCCACCACATGAGTAATTCAGTCAGTAATGCAATTAATAACAATATATTCAGTCGTTTAGTGCAACGTGTTCCGTTGTGACGTAATGCTAAGCCGTAGGCTGTGCTTTTTAAATCTCGGAAGGCCTCTTCAATCTGCATTCTCTTGGCATATAAGTGAGTGATCTGAACTTCATTCAGCGTTTTTGTGGGAATGTTGGTCACGAGTAACCAAGGTTCTTTGGCATTTTTAGCGAAGAGTCGAGACGCACTGTGCTTCTGGCATGTGCGAGAGTGACGTTTGGCTTTGCGGCCTTTAGGTGTTTGCTCGTTGCTTTGGGATATAGCTTCTTGTTCCATTGCCAATCAACGTGTTCGACTTTTATGGAGACTTCACCACGAACACGGCCAAGCCAGAACCAGCCCTTAGCTTGAACCTGACGGAACCAAGTATTTCGAAAACCCGCGTCAGAGACGATGATAGGCGTAGTATCTTGAGGTTATATTTTCTCAAGTTTATCAAGGAAGTACTGGTGTGTGTTGGGTGAGTTATATTGTACATATTCAAAGGTTTACTCGTAGAGAGTGACTGCTCTGCCGCTAAGCGCAATGGATGCCCGTAGTGTCATGTAACGCAGTTGCTCCCTGGCATCGGACCAATCAATAAGAACGACAGGGCAAGGGTTAGCGCCAGTAATAAGTCGGGCATTCCATTTATAAATGTCATCTTTTTCACGGTGTAGCTGTGCATTGCCAAGAAGCCTATCAACCCGTTTTATAGCGTGTTTAGGCGTGGTCGTGGTGTTAAGAGAACGGCCAAGTTTGGTAAGAGTGAGGTCAGCTCCATCGAGTGCAGACTCAGTCGCAAGTAGGAGAGATTGAAGCCGTTTTTTATGAATAGTGGGACAATGATTGGTTAGAGTCTCTTGTAGGATCTGAATATCGCGCATCGGTAATTCCTTTTTATTGGAATGTGTTTTTGGCGAAATTCATTAGATCAAAGGGTACGGTGCGCGTCCTTCTCATTGTTTAGAAAAGGAATTTTGAGGGAATTCGCTAGAATTGGGCGTTGGCAATATGGGAGAAATGTAAATTATGCTGTACAAATATTTACCGTTAGACTCCTTGTCTGTCAAAAGCATATTAATAGATCATGAGGTCTACTTTGCATCGGTTGGTGGCATGAACGATCCTTTTGAAGGATTACCACGGTATAAAATGCCTACTCGCAAGGAAATTGAAAAACACTTGCTGCGCCGTGGAGCAAAACGTAAAAATCTTAAAAAGATAATGCCAAAAGCATTTGAAGATCTGTTGTATAACAAAAACAATTGGAGAAAGCTTAATGCAAAAGCTGCTGATTCAGCTGGTATATTTTGCGTTACTCCACATAAAGACAATCTCCTTATGTGGAGTCATTATGCTAATAGTCATGATGGTATTTGTATAGGGTTGGATATCAAACGTCCATTTGACGCTGAATTTGGTATTGGATACGAAGTTGAGTACCAAAATTCATATCCAGAAATCTGCTTACTTCAAAGAGATTTGCAGATGGCTTCGGTTTCATCTGGTGTCGAACTTCTGACTGAACGGGAGAAAGATGAGCTAGCAACATTACAGTTTTTCACTAAGTCGAAAGAGTGGGAGTACGAAAATGAAGTTCGATTCTTGAGACCAAAGCTAGCAGGCGGGGTTGGTTTAATGTCATTCAATAAAAATCAGGTAGTGGAGGTCATTATTGGTTGCCGTGTGAACCAAGATGATCGGAATTTCATTCATAAGTTAGTACGTGAAAATTGTCCTCATGCATCTGTATTTCAAGCAAACGTTGGTGAAGCAGAATACAAACTAGAGTTTGAAGCTTGCAAATAAAATATGAAGGGACAAGAGGGACAGGCACTTAAAGAAACCATAATCTTATCAGTTTCATGCGTTAGTGCTTTTGGACTCAAAGGGGAAAAGCGGGGACAGGCATGTTTAGAAAACTAATATATTACCCGTTTAATGCGTCAGTCTTTTGGGTTCGATCGCTGGTTCTGAATTGCTTCCATTCAACATCGAGCTACGCCACGTATTGTGCTTTAACACGCATTCGTAGCTCGATGTCTCTCTCACATTAATACCAATTATTGAAATGGATGGTCAGCATCGCTGCTTTGTTGTGGGTGAAAGTCACTTGCTCTTTGGATGGGTAAAAGCGGGGACAGGCACTTTAAGAAAACCATAATCTTATCAGTTTCATGCGTTAGTGCTTTTGGACTCAAAGGTGTGAGACAAAGATGAATGGATGGTTTCATAACGATATGCTTTTCATATTGTTCAGTCAGTATCCATTTTGAATCTCAATGACAAAAGCCCGCTCATCACTTATCAGCATTGAAGCCACACCTTATTACCACTGCGTTTCTCGCTGTGTTCGTCGGTCATTTCTCTGTGGCTACGATGAGCAAGCCCAACAAAGTTACGAACATCGTCGATCTTGGATTGAAAAGCGCCTGCTCGCGTTAGCAGGCGCGTTTTGTATCGATGTATGTGCATACGCCATTATGAGTAATCATTATCATGTGGTTTTGCATATCAATGCTGAAAAGGCAAAAACGCTGTCAGATGTTGAAGTGGTTGAGCGCTGGCTCGCTTTTCATCATGGGCCCGCGTTGGTTCAGCGATTTATGCAGGGAGATGAACTGTCAGAGGCTGAAACTGATCGGTGTAATGAGATCATTGAAGAGTGGCGAAAACGTCTTGTCTCAATCAGTTGGTTTATGCGATTAATTAATCAGCACATTGCCTCAGAAGCCAATCGTGAGGACAGCTGTACCGGACACTTCTGGGAGGGGCGCTTTAAAAGCCAAGCATTACTGGATGAGAAAGCTGTCGCCGCCGCTATGGCGTATGTTGATTTAAATCCTGTACGAGCAGCCATTGCCGAAGCGCCAGAAACGTCGGATTATACGAGCGTGA
>NZ_MDAG01000057.1:0-20115 GCF_002876705.1 Enterovibrio norvegicus
AAAGCCTACGCCGTGCTTTAAACGGTCAATCGGACGCGGGATGGAGCAGTCTGGTAGCTCGTCGGGCTCATAACCCGAAGGTCGTTGGTTCAAATCCGGCTCCCGCAACCACTTTCGAAAAGCCTGACTGCAAAGTCAGGCTTTTTTCGTTTTTGTCATGGATTGTCATAACCCTCAGGCCGTAGCAAAGGGTTTGCCCGTACAAATCCGTCACCCACATCACGTTCGAAACATCGGACTGCAAAGTCAGGCTTTTTTCTTTTTCGCCATGTATTTGCATCACCCTCAGGCCGTTGCAAAGGGTTTGCCCGTACAAATCCGTCACCCACATCACGCTCGAAATATCGGGCTGCAAAGTCAGGCTTTCTTCGTTTACGCCATGTATTAGCATCACCCTCAGGCCGTTGCAAAGGGTTTGCCCGTACAAATCCGTCACCCACATCATGCTCGAAATATCGGACTGTAAAGTTAGGCATTCTTCGTTTTTGCTATTTCTCTTCTCAATATCTATTCCCTTAACTTGGCCACTTCTATAGGTAATTTCTCTGTGTTAGGTTATTAGACTGGTTATCTAGGACAGATGAGAGAACTTACATGGCAGTTTCTGATACGTCGAACCTCGACCGCATTGATATTGAGATCCTTCGAATTTTGCAATCTAATGGGCGATTACCTGTCGTTGAATTAGCAAAGAGGGTGAACCTCACGACAACGCCTTGTTCGGAGCGCGTTAAGCGGCTAGAGAGGGAGGGGTATATCTCGGGTTATCACGCGGATATTTCCGCTGAGAAGCTTGGGTTAGAGGTTGTAGTATTCATCCATATCCGGCTTGACCAAACGAACTTGTCGATCTTTGATAAATTCGCAAAATCGGCGTTACTGATCCCCGAAATTGAAGAGTGTTACTCTTTGTCTGGTGATTTCGATGCAATGATTAAAATCCGCGTCAAAAACATAAAAGCCTACCAACAATTCATGTCGACGCGAATCATTCAGCTACCTGGCGTTATCCAAACACGCAGCGAAATCGTCATTGCTGAATACAAACGAAGTGCAGGGATTAATCCTGAGTTAATATCTCCCTGTTGATCTCGTCAACACACGCTCGCTGAACCACCACCTTTAGACTGTTTAGGTTAAGAGAAAGTGACGGGGTGATTCTGTGCTATAAAGGTAAATTACCCACATGTTCAATATCATTAAGGTTATTTACCTTTGGGTGGCCAAAGAGTTTCTGCAATTTAGGTAAATGTCTCTTCAGAGTGTTACTAAAATAAACCTCATAATAACAATGTTAATAAAATGTTGAGGTGTAAGATGGTCGCACCAGCGCTTAGAGATATGATCCCTGCTCCAAAAGAATATGTGCACTCGACCAATGCGGTTGTGATGGTGCCGCCTGTCGATTTCAAATTTAATGCTGAAACCAGCGCAGACAATGAATTTCAAAAAAAACTGGCCCTGACGGACGAACAAGTGCGTCAACAAGCTCTGTTGGAATTTAACGGTATGGTTGAGTTGCTTCGTCGTCATGGTGTGAACGTGACGGTGATGAATTACGAACAAGGCAAAGATGAAACGCCTGATGCCGTCTTTCCCAATAATTGGTTTTCTACCTCGCCGACGGGTGATGTGTATTTGTTTCCTATGGCATGTGAAAACCGCCGTCGAGAAGTGAGGACGCGACAATTGGTCTCGTCACTTGTCGCGCAAGGCTTCAATGTTCTGAATGTGCAGGAAATTGGTGACTTGAAGGCACCTCAATCTTTTCTAGAAAGCACCGGTGTCATGATCATGGATCATATCAACGCCACCATTTACGCCGCGTTATCTGTGCGATGTGACCGTGAGTTACTCCAGCAATTTGCGGATGAAGCGGGATTCAACGATGTGGTCTTTTTTGACACGAAAATGGCGTCAGGGCAGGCTGTGTACCACTCCAACGTAATGATGGCTGTGGGTGAAGGGTTTTCGGTGATCTGTGATGAGATCATTGAGGAATTCGAGCGTCGTCGTGTTCTGTCATCACTTCAGAAAACGAAAGACGTGGTTTCAATCACCGAAGAACAGATGAACCACTTCTGCGGCAATATTTTGCAGCTGCGTAATGACAAAAATGAAAAGCTCATTGTGATGTCGATGTCCGCTTACAATGCGTTCACGAAGGAGCAGAAAGATGTGCTTCGTCATCATGGCCAATTGATTCCTATTGATGTGTCTACCATAGAGACCATTGGTGGTGGGAGCGTGCGCTGTATGCTGGCGGAAAATTTCCTTCCTCGCTAATGCGGTCGCTTTTCAGCAAAAGCCCTATCTATTGATGGGGCTTTTTGTTTTTGAACAAGCACCTTGAGGTTGTTTGGGTATAAAAGCAATTAGTTGCACAATTGGGTATCCGTCTTATCCTTAAGAGAGTCTATAAGAATAAGCTAGTTAGCAATGAGAGGGGAATGTCTCCACCTCGATAAGGGAGAGTTGCTATGCCGGAAAGACGATACCGCCTTATCACTCGAAGCGATTTCGATGGGTTAGTGTGTGCGGTACTGCTCAAGCACATCGACTTGATTGACGACATCAAGTTTGTTCATCCGAAGGATATGCAAGATGGTGTGATTGATATCAACGAGTACGACATAACCACCAACCTTCCTTACAACCCGAAAGCACACCTTTGTATCGACCACCATGCTTCTGAGTTGATCCGAAACGGAGAACTCAGCCCTAACCATATTATTGATCCTGCAGCCCCCTCTGCGGCGCGTGTTGTATGGAAGCACTTTGGCGGAGACAGTACGTTCCCTGCGGAGTGGGACGAAATGATGGAAGAAGTGGACAAAGGTGACTCTGCGCAATACACCAAAGACGAAGTGTTGTATCCATCAGGATGGGGCTTGCTGAATTTCATCATGGACTCCCGCACTGGGCTGGGTCGATTTCAGGAATTCCGCATCTCAAACTACCAATTGATGATGGATTTGATCGACCACTGTCGTGATAAGGGCATTGATGAGATCATGTTGCTAGACGACGTGAAAGAACGCGCAGACTTGTACTTTAGTCACCGAGAGAAGTTTCAAGAGCAACTGCGTCGTTGTGGTTCGATATGCGGAAATTTGGTCATCCTCGACCTTCGCCATGAAGACAAGATTTGGGCTGGGAATCGCTTCGAAATCTATGCGTTGTTTCCTCAGTGCAATATTTCCATCCATGTACTGTGGGGCTTCAAAAAGCAAAACACCGTATTCGCGTGTGGTAAATCCATTTTCGATAAATCATCGAAGACGAACATTGGTGAATTGATGTTGAACTTCGGCGGCGGTGGACATGAAAACGCAGGAACCTGCCAAGTGCCGAACGAAATGGCGGCGCAGATCCAAGATGATCTTATCGTGAGGATCAACACGGACGGCTAGCCCCACGTATAAGCCGAATGGCATAACGGATAACAATAAAAAAGTCGGGCATGCCCGACTTTTTCTGTTTTCGTCATGTGTAAACACGATCGCTAATTGGATGGCGTGTACGTGCCTACAAAGTGTTTCGCGCAGTAAGCCACACGCTCTTCGGGTGTTGGCGGTGTGGCGAGCACACCCATACGTTCAATATGGCGAAGACGCGGTAACAAGCCACAGTCATTAGCGATCTGAATGGCCAAACCCGGACGCGCGTTAAGTTCGAGCACCATCGGACCTTTTTCTTTGTCCAACACCATGTCTGTGCCTAGGTATCCGAGGCTTGTCATTTCCCATGCGCTGGCAGCAAGGGTTAACAATTGCTCCCAGTGAGGGACATGCAATTCTGACAGCGCACGACCCGTGTCAGGGTGATGTTCGATAGGGCGGTTAAATTGCACGGCGCGAAGGGCTTTTCCAGTGGCGATATCAATACCGACACCCACAGCACCTTGGTGAAGGTTCGCTTTCCCATCAGAAGCTGATGTCGAAAGACGCATCATCGCCATGACAGGGTAGCCTTTGAACACGATGACGCGAATATCAGGTACACCTTCGTAGCTAAAACCATCAAAGACATCGTCAAATTGAATCAGGTTTTCGACCACTGCGACATCGTTTTTTCCGCCAAGGGAGAAAAGACCAGCAAGCGTGTTGGTGATATGGCGTTCAACTTCAATCTTGCTAACTTCAGTGCCTGAGGGCTTTTTGTAAATTCCATCTTGGTTTGAGGTAACAACCAGAATGCCTTTACCGCCAGAGCCTTGCGCGGGTTTGATAACAAAGCCTGGCCAGTCTTTCACCATGTCATGAATGGATGGCACGCTGTGTTGCTCGCTGATGACGCCGATAAGCTCAGGCACGGTTGCCCCCGCGTGTTGTGCGAGGGTTTTCGTCTTGAGCTTGTCGTCCACTAGAGGGAACAACTTCCGGTTGTTATAACGTCCAATGTAGCTGATGTTGCGTCGGTTCATGCCCATGATGCCAGCGCGGTTTAGCTTAAAAGGGGACGTAAATTTTTTCGTCAGCAAAGAAAACATGGCGTTAATCCTTCACCAGCGGCTTAAAGCGTTTTAGCTCGCTCAAGCGATAGCCCGTGTAGTTACCCAGCATCAAAATTACCGCCAGAATCACCAACTGAATACCGATGAAGTTAAACGTAATGTGGCGAACGAAATCATTGGTCATTGCCATGTAAACCAGCACGGCTGTAAGCAAAGAGCCACCGCCTTGAACAATCACTTCTTTCGCGCCTTCCTCTTCCCAAAGAATCGACATACGTTCGATGGTCCAAGAAAGGATAATCATTGGGAAGAAGGTGATAGTTAAGCCTTCCACTAAACCAATCTTAAAGGCGACCACGGTGAACACGGAAATAATCAGAATCACCGTAATGATCACGGCTGATATTCGCGCAACGAGCAACAAGTTCAGCCGCGACAAGTAACTTCGGATGATCAGACCCGTACCCACGATCAGCAAGAAGCCAACAATGCCTGGGACCAATTGCGTTTGTACAAACGCGACTGCAATCAAAACAGGCATAAAGGTGCCTGACGTTTTAAGACCAATGAGTACGCGCAGCATGACCACAATCAGCGCGCCAATAGGAACAAGCATGATGGTTTTGAACATCGCTTGCTCTTCAATGGGTAGGCTGTGGATCGAGAAGTTCAGCAGGCTTTCAGCTTGGATCTTTTCATCCGTGGCTTGTTGCGGACTGATATCTTGCGCGATGATGGAGAAGCTGACTTGGCTATTCGTGCCTCCCATAACTTCAAGCAGTGGGGTGCCTTTTTGATTCCAGATCACCCGATTCTTGGTTGTGTCTAATGCGCCCGTATCGAGATTAAACAGTTCCCACTTGTCGTTATTCCAAATTTCGACCATTGGAATAATGCTTTGGCGGCGACGACCATCTTCAAGTTGCAGCGCGCCGACGACGCGAGCATGAATGCCTTCTAAAGAAAGAATCGCTGAGATTGCATCCGCTTTACTCATTTCTTTTGTCAGCAAGCCTGCATTTTGGCTTTCATTGTCATTGAACTGTTTAATCAACTCACGCGTTAGCGTGCTGTTATCCGCAGAACGTTGACGCGCCTGCGACAGCATGGCTTCAGCCGCGGTCATTAATGGGCTATCAAGCACGACGGGCTTGGCATCACCGATAGGCGGCTCTGTGGGGAACTTCGCGTTTTCATCCACCAACATTTGGTTTTTGAAATAGAGGATTTGGTTACCGTTGGCCTCGCGCTTCGTCCATTCTGCACGACGTCCATTTTCCGTGTTTATCAATGCAAAACCATACCCTGGCGAGCTTGTGTTCTCATTGATCAGCGTAAAACCTTGCTGTGTGTCTGGCGTGGCGAGTGAAATCTTAACAGGGTCGCCTTTTGCCTGAAATTCAACGCGGGCTTCCACTTCCCACACTTGATGTTCTTGTCCCGCTGTCCACGGCACGCCGTACACATCATGACGATATAAACTCATGCCGAGACCAACAATGATCAGCATGGTGATGAGTAAGTAGAAAGGAACGCGTGAAGTCATTTTGTCCTCGTTTTTTGCACTGATACTGACTCAGTGGCTTATTTATCGTCGGCTACGTATTTCGCGTGGATATATGATTTGCTGACATCAACAACTGCAATATCCTTGAAAAATTCGCGACCCAACAAGACTGGGAATTCCATGTGTGAGCGGTCAGCTAAGGTAAACTGCGCTTTTTCGTGCAAGTTACCGAGGCGAACACGAAGTTCGACGACAGGGCGACGCTCAAGTTGTTCAGAGGAGGCTTGGCGGATCTTCACCCAGCGCTTTACAGGCGCTTCGAGAGATTCTTCCGGCTCAATATCGCCTTTTTCGTTTTTGGTGTGCGCGAGGGTGAAACTGACCCATGTTTTACCGTCGCGTTCAAATTCTTGGATGTTGGTGGCGTTCAATGATGATGTGGTTGCGCCGGTGTCGATGCGCGCTTTGAAATTGGCGTTTGCCGCATTCATCCATATCCACTCTTGCTCACCCAAAATGGCCTTGTTGTCAGCCAACGGCACAGGCACTTTCTTTTCAACGTAGACAATTTCGGGTTCAGGGCGATTCGCTGCTTCTCGTGCTTGGTTTTTACGCATGATATTGAGCGTTTCTGTCAGCTCATTCACTTGCGATTCTAGCGTGGTGATTTGAGTTTGTTGCTCTGTGAGTCCACCATTGAGCGTTGAGAGGTCGTCTTGAATTGACGTTTCTACCTTGTTTATTGCGTCCAAGGTTTGCTGATGCTGCTGTTGTGACGTGATCGTACAACCAGAAAGTGCAGCAGAAAAAAGTATCAGCAATCCGATGCGAGTTGGCATGAGGAGCTCCGTGCTGGGTGATTAAGGAGTTGATTTTAGGGCGTTAGTCTAGCCTGAAAAAAAGGGCGCGAGAAGCGCCCTATGTCATAGATTAGTCAGGATTCTTGGCTACAAGGATAGCACGCTTCGGTGCCGGGTAGCCCTCTACTGTCTTGGTTGGGTCGTTAGGATCCAAGTAGTCTGGAAGCGAGTTGTGGGTCATCCACCCCGTCGTACGCTGCTCGTCGGTGGTAGTGATACATTCATCAACAATGCGCACATCAACAAATCCCACCTTTTCGAGCCATACTTTCAGGGCTTTAGCCGACGGGAAAAAGTACACATTTCGCATTTGGGCATATCTGTCAAACGGAACCAATACCGCATTTTCGTCGCCATCAATAACCAGTGTTTCCAAAACCAACTCGCCGTTTTTTACCAATTGGTTCTTTAATTGAATCAAATGGTCCAACGGTGAACGGCGGTGGTAAAGCACACCCATGCTGAACACAGTGTCGAAAGCTCTTAACTCTGGCAGGCGTTCAATCCCTAGAGGTAAAAGGTGCGCACGTTGGTCATTCCCCATCAAGCGACGGATCGCCTCAAATTGAACGAGGAAAAGTTCAGACGGGTCGATACCTACGGTGAGTTCTGCGCCTTCACCCAGCATGCGCCACATGTGATAACCATTGCCACAACCCACGTCGAGAACATAGCGACCTTTCAACGGAGAAATGTGCGGAAGCACGCGGTCCCATTTCCAATCTGATCGCCACTCTGTATCAATGTCGATGCCATGAACGCGGTATGGGCCTTTACGCCATGGGTGGAATGAGCGCAGCAAGTTTTCCAACTTAGAACGCTGACCTTCTGGTAACTCATCATCGCTGCCAACCGTTACGCTGTCTTTTAGTTCAAACGAGGATGGTGCGTCTGTTGGGATCTTCTTTAGCACGCGCATCCATTTTGGCATGTCGCCGTGCGGAAGCTCTTGCCACTCCGCCAGTTGAGCTGGCAAGACATTCAGCCAGTTTTGAAGACGGTTTTTAGCGATGAGTTGGTAGAAGTCAGAAAAGTCGAACATGGCGTATAAGTCTGTCTGTTAATGTATTTAATGAGTGCTGTAGGTTAGCGCGCGTTGTGTACCTGATTTACTTAATGGCAAACATAGAGCCAAAGTTAAAGCATTGGAACCACACAGCAACACTGCTGAAACCTATATTGCTCAAACGTTGCTTATGGCAATCGATGGTGTCGGGTTTCATCACGTTTTCAAGTGCGCTGCGTTTTTGGCTGATTTCGAGTTCGCTGTAACCGTTCGCACGTTTAAAATCGTGGTGAAGGTCAATAAGTAACTCATGCGCTGTTTCATCAGCAAAGCTGTATTTTTCTGACAGGATCAGAATGCCGCCTGGCTTTAGTCCAGCGTAAATGCGTTCTAGCAGGGCTTGGCGATCGTCAGGGTTTAGAAACTGAAGCGTAAAGTTCAGCACAACCACAGAGGCGTTTTCGATATCGACATGACGAATATCATTCTCGATAACCGATACATCCGTTTCTGAACGGTAAGCGTTAACGTGCAGTTGGCAGCGTTCAACCATTGCTGGAGAGTTATCAACGGCGATAATTTTGCAGTTCGGCGCACTGATGTGGCGACGCATCGATAACGTTGCTGCACCCAGTGAGCAGCCAAGATCATAGATGCTTGAACCGTCTGAGGCATAGCGCTCAGCAAGCATACCGATGGCAGAGATGATGTTGCTGTAGCCCGGAACCGAACGTTGGATCATGTCGGGGAAGACTTCAGCGACGTTAGCATCGAACGTGAAATCGCCGAGTTTCTCTATAGGAGCAGCAAAAATATTGTCGTGATTGGCCATCTTAAACCTGCCTTGAAACTATGCTTACCGGCACGTTTTCCAGATCCTGACATGCGGTGAAAAATACAAGTGTGGCATCAGCATCCAGCAAACACCAAAAGGGCGCGTATTGTAGAGAATTTTCCCTGAGATGTCTCTATGTGTGAAGCACCAGTCTCATCACTCTCTGCGCGTATGTGTTACCTAGATTGTTGGCACATTTGAGTTTCATTGTTTTTCCTCTCACTTTTCATATGTTTGGTGCAAAAAAGAAACCAACATCTATACTTTAAGATGGAGGGTGTAAGTCATCTTTACCATGTTATTGCTAGCGCATCCTTTGGTAAGGGTAACGCTGATTGGAGAGGGTGAGAATGCAAAGGTTAAGGGAAGCTATCTATTCACTTCTCGTCATCACTGGGATTGCCAGAATTCTCTCTTACTGGCATCGAGACAAGCTTGTCATATTGTGTTTCCACTCCATGTCAGTAAAAGATGAACATCAGTTTTGGCCGGGCGTATTTATTTCTAAAAACAAGCTCACTGAAGTGCTCGAATACCTCAATCGATCTCATTTTAATGTCGTCAGCCTTGATGATGCTGAGCGTCACCTACGTGGGGATATTCGCCTCAAATACCCTGTCGTGATCACCGTCGACGATGGTTGGCGTTCAAGCATTACAGAATTGCTGCCTGTTTTTCAGGCTTATCAATTCCCTGCCACCGTGTATGTCACCACCTATTATTGCGACCATCAGATCCCCGTTGTGAATGTCGTACTTCAGTATTGGCTGTGGCAAAAACCGACCGATGCGTTCGACGTGATATTCCGTCAACAGCAGTACCATTTTTCCGGTGATACTCCCACGAAAGTCAGTGCGGTCGAGAGGGTGATGAAAGCCTTCAATGATGAAGAAAAAAACGCCTTCTTGCACGCGATTGCTCAAGCACTGGACGTGAGTGACGACGCCATTTCTTCAAAACAATTTCACAATGCCAATTACACGGAATTGAAATCCGCGCTCGCTTCTCCATTGGCGGATGTTCAATTACATACCCATACCCATCAATTACCGATTGACTGCGAATCTATTCATCGTGAAATACAAACAAACCGAGACGTGTTAGCCATGCAGCTTTCTTCACAAAAAGCGCGTGCACATTTTTGTTATCCAAGTGGGATTTGGTCTCCTGAACATATTCCAGAGCTACATGCTCTTGGCATACGCACAGCGACCACGTTAGATGAAGGCCTGAATGAAAGATCTGAGCACCCATTGAAGTTGAAACGAAACTTGGTGATGGACAGCCGTTCGTTAAATCAGTTTATCGTCACCGTTTCGGGTGTGGTGGATACCTTACGTTGGGCTATGGGTAAAACACGTTCGTGAATGAAATGAAAAATTAGTGAATGAAATAAACGGGTGCATGAGGACGTAAATGACAGAATCTGCGAATGCTAGAATCGCCTACCCATTAGATGTAGCTTGGCTTCAACGTCGACAAAAAAAGCTGCGTCGTAGGTTGAAAGAATCACTTTCTACACCACCTGTGCGTGTGGCGATTTTGGGCGGCTCTACGACCAGTGAGGTGGCTAACTACATTGAGTTGTTTCTTTTAGATGCAGGGGTCAATGTTGATATCTATCAGTCTGATTATAATCAGTTCTATCAAGAGTCAGTGTTCGACAATGACGCGCTTGACGTGTTCAATCCGCAAGTCATTTATATTCATACCAGCAGTGTGAACCTAACGTCATGGCCTGAACTGACAGACAGTGATTCGCAAGTGAACGATAAGATCGCCAGCACCTTTGAGCACTTTCAAAGTGTTTGGCTTGCTTTGCTCGGTAAGTACTCGGCCACCATCATTCAAAATAATTTCGAATTACCCTTCTCTCGCCCATTGGGTAATATTGATGCCTCGGTGACAGTCGGTAAAACACGTTTTACCCATGCAGTGAATGAAAAATTTGCAGAATACGCAGAGACAAATGCCAATTTCATTTTGCACGATCTGAACTATCTAGCAGCATGGTTTGGTTTAGCTCGCTGGTACAACAAAACGCAGTGGTACGCTTATAAATATGCGATGAACAGCGATGCGTTTCCTGAATTGGGGCACAGTATCGCCAGCCAGATCATGGCTGGATTAGGGCTGAGTAAAAAAGCACTTGTGTGTGATTTGGACAACACCTTATGGGGTGGTGTGATTGGCGATGATGGTTTGAAAGGCATTCAGATCGGCCATGAGAGCGCTGAAGCTCAAGCCTACACAGAAGTGCAGCAGTATTTAAAGGCACTTCATCAGCGCGGTGTTTTACTGACGGTGTGCAGTAAGAACGAACTTAAAAATGCACAACAAGGGTTCTCGCATCCTGACTCGATACTCTCTCTTTCTGATTTCAGTGAGTTCAAAGCTAACTGGAACAATAAAGATCAAAACATTGAGCAGATTGCGACGTCACTGAACATAGGATTAGATTCACTGGTGTTCCTTGATGACAACGCCAGTGAGCGAGAATGGGTTGGAAGCAATCTGTGCTCTGTTGTTGTGCCTGATATTGGTCAGGATGTCACGCAATACATTGCGACATTGGATAAGGCCAGTTTATTTGAATTGGTGTCTCTCAGTGCAGAGGATGTTTCCCGTGCTGCCATGTATGGCCACAATCAAGAACGTCAGCAGCTTCGACGAGAATTTGAAAACTATGATGACTATCTGCAATCTTTAGATATGCACGCGACGATCGCGCCATTCGACGAATTGTCATTAGCTCGCATTACTCAGCTCACCAATAAAACCAATCAATTTAACCTCACGACTCGGCGTTATAGCGCGCAAGAAATGGCATCTGTTATGCATTCACCCCATCACCTTTCCCTTTATGGTCGGTTGCGCGACAAATTTGGCGACAATGGCATTGTGTCTGTGATTATCGGAACTGAAGATGAAAGCACACTGACTATCGATCTGTGGCTGATGAGTTGTCGTGTGTTCAAGCGCAAGATGGAAATGGCAATGTTTTCTGAATTAGTTCGCCATGCGAGAGCCCGCAATATTCGTAAATTGGTTGGACAGTATATGCCGAGTAAGAAAAATGGCTTAGTGAGCGAGCACTATGCTTCGTTGGGCTTTCAGCGTTTGTCAGAGGATGACGCCGGAAATACTCAGTGGGTCTATGTGCTTGATGACGATCCAGTTGAACATGCACTTCCTTTGACGATTGCTAACGAGCCATGAAGCACAAATAAGAACCTAACATCGTCTAGGTTTACTTACGCGAATTAATGAAAGGAGCTGATATGGATATTTTAGACGCAATTTCTCGGATCATTGCTGATGTACTGGACGAGGATGATTTAGTGGTGACACGAGATACGACTGCAGATGACGCGGAAGACTGGGATTCGTTGGCACAGATACAAATCATTGATGCCATCGAAAAGGAATTGGCCATCAAATTTAGTTTGCTTGAGATCGAGCAGTTAAATCAAGCCGGAGATGTGGGTGGCACCGTTGATTTAATTTCGCGCAAATTGGAAGCAGCTTAAACGGAAACGGGCGAATGAATCACTACAGCATCGACAACATCACGGTAGGTGTGAAGCATCAGTTTTTGGCTGATATCACGGAGGAAAAACTGCATGCATTTACCCTTGTAAGCGGCGATGTCAATCCGCTCCATACCAATGTGGCACATGCTAAAAAGCGAGGGCACCCAGGTGTGGTCGTATACGGCATGATGACGGCGTCATTGTATTCCACCTTGGTCGGGGTTTATCTACCGGGTGAAAATGCCCTGTTGCAAGATATTCAAACACGCTTTAGCCGGCCAGTTTTTGTTGGCGATGTACTAACGGTAGAGGGTGAGGTAGTCGAAGTGCACGAAGCACTAAAACGCATAGAGATCAAAGCGACTATCCGAAATCAGAATGGAAAGGTGGTATCAAGAGCTCGGATCCACTCAGGAATTGATGAGGGTGAGTAATTGTCATGGGTAAAACAAGCATAATTGTAGGTGCAAGTTCTGATATCGGAAAAGCTGTATTAATGACCCTTGATGGTGCGGGCAATCAGTTTATCGCACACGGTTGCCACAATGTGGCAGCACTAGAAAACATGCGCTCATCCATGCAAGGTAACCTTCATGTTCTTGGGGCAGATTTAAGCGATGCTGGCAGTTGTGAGGCATTTATCTCTGAGGCAACGACATTATGTAATAGCCCTGATCATCTTGTGTTTGCGCAAGCGCAAAGACTGAAATTGACACGTTTCAAAAAACTTTCGCGTCAGCAAATATTAGAGCAACTAGACGTTCAGATGATGAGCAGCATGATGATTGCCAAAGCGTTTCTTCCAGCTATGGTTAAACGCGGCAATGCACGAGTCGTGTTTGTTTTGAGCAGTGTTACCTTAGGCATGCCGCCAGCAGCAATGGCTGATTACAACATTGCTAAATATGCTCAGTTGGGGCTGATGCGTTCGTTGGCCGCGGAGTTTGGCACTAAGGGTGTGCGTGTCAATGCGGTGTCGCCATCAATGGTGGATACGCCTTTCTTGCAGGATATTCCTAATAATATGGTGATTCAAAACGCCGCCGCTCACCCTATGAGACGGAATGCATCATCTGAGGAAGTGGCTTCTACAGTGGCTTTCTTGCTCTCGGACGGGGCGGAGTACATTAATGGCGTGAACCTTTCCGTAACGGGTGGAGAGTGTGTATGAGCTTGCAAACACTGCTCGATGAGTTACGTGAGCTGATTGAAAGTCGATTAGATGGCAAGGTTGTCAACTTGCCTGATCTTCGCCAACAATACATCGCTTTTGTACAGGGGAAGATGCAGGGACGTGCCTATTTTCTCTTTCCTGATGATATGGAGCGTTGGATCGAAGAGTTAGCGGGTACACATAGTGCGAAGGTGTTGGCTGATATTCATCAATTGGTACTCGTTGATCTCATGCTAAGCAGCTTACGCTCGCTTGATTCAGCACCTATTGATGATCAATATCGTCATCTTGAAGTGCTTCCGACGCGCGTAATCGATGCAGTCATGGAGTGGTATGGGTATTTAGTGGATAGCATGATCGCGGGCGATTATGAGCCTGATACGACGAGCGATCTGTTCAGAAAAGATCTGGCAATCAGTGCGTTAAACATGTGGCCTAGCAGCTCAATTTGCCATTATGAGATGAGAGCATTGCCGCGACGCTTCCTCACTGCTAATGGTATTGCACAATTCTTCTCAGCAGCAGATATGTTGTTGAGGAAGATCAAAGATAGACAACACATGTACGAACTTCATATGGAAGATCGAAGAAAAAACCCTCATTTTCTTGAAGCGGGTTGGCGAGAGTTTTATCTGGAAATTGCTCAGCGCCTAGAGACAGAACCACATGTTTCAGGGATCTTTGCGCAAAGTTGGTTTTGGGATCCAGAAGTAATAAAAGCATCCCCTAAGATGATGTATTTGCGCACACTTCCTGAATCTGGCGGCGCAAGGTTTTATCTTCTAGAGGAATGCGATGACCCCCTGCATGTTGCCTTGCAAAACAAAAAGCGCCAGCGCTTATATGCGCAAAGGATGTACATACCAAAAAGCTACTTGATGATTTGGCCGCGAGAAATGATACTGCGCTGGGCAAAAGACCTGCAACCTCTCTGTACCTAAACCACCTGATTGTCACCATTCCACTCTGCCCAAATGAGGCGAAATTGTTCCATGAGACCTGCCTTTAATTTGGGTTGAAGGCGTTTTTATCGTGATGTCCAACAGGAACACATGAATCGTAATTAGCTGCCATCTCATTTCCAAAGAAGTTGTTTTGCCGATAATTTTTCGATAGAACAAAATTCAACCACCAAAGTTCAACAGCCCCTGGTTAAAGGAATATTCATTCTGATGAGTAGAATAATTGTTGATTACGTGACGCTAGAAAGTGAGGGATGACTGCGATTCTATTTCTTATTTATGCTATAAAAGTAAGGATCTCTTGAGGATATTCACAATGTTAGAGCAAGCAGTTATAAATCTAAGCAGTGATGACACGACATTAAGCCGTAAGCAAGTGGCCATGCGTGAGCGTGAAAATGAGTTATTGGATATTGCATGTGGCATTGTGGCTAGGGAAGGGTTTGCGCAACTGAATATGGATAAAGTTGCAGCGGCCAGTCCGTATTCTAAAGGGACGATTTACAACCACTTTAACAGCAAAGAAGATTTGTTTGCTGCGCTTGCTATCCAAGCGTTAGGGAAAAAAATCCCGCTGTTCAAACGCGCGCTCGACTTTGAAGGCACAAGCCGTGAAAAGTTGATAGCCATGCATACAGGCATGCACCTTTTCTCCAAACTCTCTCCCATCCTGGCCATGTGCGCATTGGTGAGTCGCACACCTGCTGTCACTGAAAAAAGTGCACCAGAACGCTTAGAAAAGCTTAATGCTCTGGAAGAGTTAGTGGTGTCGTTTGGTGACAAATTCATCGAACTTGGCCAAAGCTCAGGCGATCTGACCCTTGCTCCAGGCATCACGAGTGACAGTATTGTGTTTGCTAACTGGGCGATGGCATTTGGCACCAGCTCGCTGGTGAACAATGCAACGCAGAGCAGTTGTGTCTCTCGTCAACTCAGTACCAATATTGTGCTTCAAAATCTTAACTTCCTCCTTGATGGCATGCACTGGGCACCTTTGTCTTGTGATTTTGATTATCAGAAAACGTGGGAACGTGCTGAAAAAGACCTCTTCGGAAAAGAAATCGCCCTGCTCGAAAATCAATCGTAGTTGCGAAAGATGTATCATTGTTGACGATTCGTCAAAATGAGCTTTAACATGTTATAAAATTGTACTATATTGACGTTTCGTCAGAAATTGACGGAGCGTCAATTGGAGAACGTAGAACAACGAACTACATTTTATTCATGTGAACGCGTATTTATATTTTGCTTGAACAGGGTCCGAGTGACTGAAGTCCATGTTCCGGAAGTATTAAGCCATATCACTTGGCTTTTTAAAGCAGAGAATTTGACGAATCGTCACAAACGGAGTGTGTGATGAAAAAAGAACTATATCGAATGCCAACGGCGCGTCCTTGGTTATTCTTGATCCTCAGTGTGTTGCTTGCAGTTGTGGCAGCGATGGGCAGTCAGAACTTGTATTTTCGAGGCGACTACCAAATCTTTTTCGATAAAGGGAATCCGCAATTAAAAGCATTCAAAGAGCTCGAAGCCACCTTCAATAAAACAGACACGCTTGCCATTGTGGTTGCGCCACATAACAAAGACGTGTTCACAAAAGACAACCTTTCGTTGATTCAGCAACTCACAGACGAGGCTTGGCTGACACCATACGCAAGTCGCGTGGATTCCATCACCAACTATCAACACACCTCTGCAGAAGATGACGATCTCCTCGTGGAAGATCTCGCGCCTGATTATTACGAACTCGATGAAACGCGAATCGACTACATCCGCGATGTCGCACTCAATGAACCGCGTTTGGTTAGCGCTATTGTTGGCCAAACAGCGCAAGCTGCCATCGTAAATATCACATTCCAATTGCCAGATGGTGACCAAACTGCACAAGTGCAGGAAGTGGCTAACTTTGCGCAATCGGTATTAGCGAAAGCCCACGAAACATATCCCGATGTGGATTTCCATTTGGCTGGCATCATCGCCATGAACAAAGCCTTTGCTGACGCTGCACAAGCAGACAGCCAAACGCTCGTGCCAATGATGTTTCTGGTTGTGCTGGTGTTCCTCGGCATTATGTTGAGATCTTGGAAATTTGTTGTCGCGACATTGCTGGTGATCGTGCTGACGATTGCAGCCACCATGGGCATGCTTGGTTGGGTAGGGCACTACTTGAATAACGGCACGGTGACAGTGCCGACCTTGGTAATGACGTTGGCTGTGGCTGACTGTGTGCACTTGATTACGTCATATGTGCATGCGTTGCGTGAAGGAAAAGACAAAACAGAAGCCATTAACTATGCGCTCAAACTTAACTTCCTCGCGCTATTAATCACGTCTGTGACGACGTCGATTGGTTTCCTAATGATGAATGCGTCGGATTCTCCTGTGTTGAGAGACATGGGTAACCTTGCAGCCTTGGGGGTCATGATCGCGTTTGTTCTGTCTGTGACGCTATTGCCAGCACTGCTTCAGTTGATGCCGTTCAAGGTCAAACCAGCGCGTAAAAACAGCAACAAGGTGATGGCGTGGGTAGCAGATACCGTGATTGCGAATCACAGAAAGATTCTGCCAGTCAGTGCCATTGTTGTGGCACTGAGTGCCGTGTTGTTGATGCAAAACCATGCGAATGACAATGCCGTTGAATATTTTGATTCTGGCAATGCGTTCCGTCAGGCGGCGGATTACATGGAAGAAACGGTCAGTGGTACAACTGCGATCAGTATTTCCATCAAGTCCGGTCAACCTCAAGGGATCACACACCCTGAGTTTTTGAATGCCGTTGAAGGTTTCACGGAATGGTTACGTACACAGCCAGAAACGGACCATGTCGCGTCGATTTCAGACACGTTCAAGCGTTTGAACATGAACATGCACGGTGATGACAAAGCATATTACGCATTGCCTCAGGACCCTGAGCTCGCGGCACAATACTTGTTGTTGTATGAAATGTCGTTGCCTTACGGGCTTGATTTGAACAACGAAGTGAACATCGATAAATCTGCCGTCAAGCTTGTGCTGACTACCGATAACCTTGGCAGCGTGAAATTGATTGCGCTGGAAGATCGCATGGATGCCTGGTTTAAAGCCAATGCGCCTGACTATGAAATGGCGTCGTCGGGCCCGAACCTTATGTTCGCGCACATTGGTGAAACGAACATTGCCAGCATGTTGAAGACGCTACCGATCGCATTGGTGCTGATTTCAGGATTGCTAGTGTTCGCACTGCGTTCATGGCGTCTCGGTGTCATCAGTCTCGTACCAAATTTGGTGCCAGCGATATTGGGCTTTGGTTTGTGGGCTATCGTATCGGGAGAAATCAACTTAGGGCTTTCGGTGGTTATCACATTGACCTTGGGGGTTGTGGTTGATGATACGGTGCATTTCTTGACCAAATATCGCCATGCACGTATGCAAGGGCGCAATGTGGAAGACGGTATCCGCTATGCCTTTGACTCTGTGGGTCGTGCACTTTGGATCACCACCGTCGTACTTGTGGCGGGTTTCAGCGTGCTAGCAACATCAGGTTTCCGATTGAACAGTGACATGGGCTTGCTCAGTGCCATTGTGATTTTCATTGCCCTCATCGTGGACTTTGTTCTTTTACCTGCTGTGCTCTTGATAGCAGACAAGAAAGCCTATGCCGATGAGTCTAAGCCTTTTAGCGAAGAAGCTGCGCAATAACGAATTCAAGGAGATAAGAATGAAAACAATGAGAACATTATCAAAAGCCGTTGTTATTGCATTTAGCATGATGGCGATGGCAGCGCCTGTGACGGCTGACGAAGTGAAGGGATTGGAAATCGCCAAAGAGCGTAAAGTCCGTGACCAAGGTTGGGGCGATACTGTCGCCGAAATGACCATGTTGCTTGAAAATGCAAACGGCGACACCAGCGACCGTAAGTTGCGTATTAAAACGCTCGAAGTGGAAGCTGATGGCGATAAGGGTTTGACGATTTTCGATGAGCCCCGCGATGTGCGCGGTACCGTTTTCCTTAACTATTCACACATCACGGGTGCTGACGATCAGTGGCTGTATCTTCCAGCCTTAAAGCGCGTGAAACGTATTGCATCACGCAACAAGTCTGGGCCGTTCATGGGCAGTGAGTTTGCTTACGAAGATTTAAGCTCTTTTGAGCTTGAGAAGTACACCTTTGACTTGGTGGGTGAAGAAGAAGTTGATGGACAAAACACCTATGTGATTGTGCAAACACCAACAGACAAATATTCAGGCTACACCAGCCAGAAAGTCTGGGTTGACCAAGAGCATTATCGTCCGCTGAAAACCGAGTTTTATGACCGCCGTAAGTCATTGTTGAAAACGCTGACCTTCAGCGACTACAAACAATATTTGGACCAATACTGGCGTGCGCACACCATGATGATGGTGAACCATCAGACAGGGAAATCGACCAAACTGACCACCACGGAATTGGCGTTTAAGACTGGGTTAGACGAAGGTGACTTCTCGAAATCTAGCTTGAAGCGCGCTCGCTAGGAGTCAGGATGAATATACGACTGTCATTGGCGGCGCTGCTTGCGCTGCCTCTTTTCCTCTCACCCAGCTATGCCTTTGACATTGAGGGTGAGGTGAGCTTCCAACAGCGTCAATTTGGACAGACAGGGGCTCAAGGTCAGGATAAAAGCCAAACGTCGATCGCCATTGAGCCTGAGCTTTATTGGGAAAGTGAAGAAGGGAACACGAGCTTTACGTTCACCCCTTTCTTCCGCTGGGATTCAATGGATGATGAACGCACCCATGGCGATGTGCGTGAAGCCTTGTTGATGCATTATGACGACAACTACGAACTGCGTTTCGGCGTGGGTATTGTCTTTTGGGGCGTGACAGAGTCACAGCACCTTGTCGATGTCATCAACCAAACCGACGCCGTTGAAGCGGTTGATGGTGAAGTGAAGTTGGGTCAGCCGATGGTGAGTCTCGGGCTAGAGCTGGAGACGGGTCTGTTGGATCTGTATTTACTTCCGTATTTTCGTGAACGCACATTCGCCAGCACAGATGGTCGTTTGGCGGTTCCGGGTGCGGGCGATGCAGATGCGCAGTATGAATCTCGCCACGAAGAGTTTTACCCCGATGTCGCTGCGCGCTATGGCACCATGCTGGATGATTGGGATGTGGGCTTGAGTGTGTTTCATGGCACCAATAGAGACCCCTATTTTTTCAATAGCTTGTCGCCATATTATGCGCTTATGACTCAAGTGGGCCTTGATGTGCAAGCAATATACGGTGATTGGCTGTGGAAAGCGGAGGCTATCCGTCGTTACAGCTTGGAATCCAACACGGCGTTTACTGGTGGATTTGAATACACCTACGTAGGTGTGAACGAAGGCATTACTGATCTGGGTTTCTTAGTGGAATACCTTTACGACAGTCGCGGTGAAGGCGCACCTGTCGCCGGTCAAAACGATGTGTTTGCAGGACTTCGTTGGGTACTTAACGATCACGATGGCACTGAGTTTTTGCTTGGTGGGACACTTGATTTAGATGACACCGATTCCATGACAGTGCGTTTGGAGTCGAGCGGTCGCTTCTCGAATGATTGGAGCTGGACAGTCACAGGCTGGATGTTCAATTCAGATCGCGTCACTGACCCGATTTATTCGTTAAAGCGTGATGACTTTGTCGAAGCGGAAGTGAGTTGGTATTTTTAGGGGTCTTAAAAGACAGGTCCTAGGAAGAGCGGGACCTAGATCCTAGGAGGAGCAAAATCTAGAGCTTGACGGCGCTTCCTATTTTCAAAGAATCGCTGCAGGACCCAGGACCCAGGAC
>NZ_MDAG01000057.1:20899-36631 GCF_002876705.1 Enterovibrio norvegicus
CAGGACCCAGGACCCAGGACCCGCTCTAAAGCAAACTCATCTGGCTCGAATTGTCTTCCGGTAACAGAGGCGCCAGTGGTGGCAGTGCGATTTGCTTGCTGAGCAAATCATAGAAGTGTGCTGCTAACTCTGGCGCTTGATCGTTATTCGCCGTGTGTATCATCAGATACGGCGTTTTTCCTTCCCCAATCCATTGCGGTATCTTTTTTTGCCAGTTAGCAAAGAACGCATCGTTTCGCTCCAGCGTTGGGTCACCAATGAATCTGACCATGGGTGTATTGGCGGTGGAAATAGCGTGAACCGGAACGTGAGGTTTCTTCTGCTGTGCATCAAGTAATGCGTCGGTATCTGGCGGCACTGCAAAGACAGGGCGGCTGTCCATGATGATGCGATCAGCGCCTCTTTCCAGCAACATACCATTCAAAGCGCGTTCTTCTTCGCCCTTGGCGAAAAACGCAGGATGACGTACTTCCACGCCAATGTTAAAAGACGCTGGCATACCGTTTAGAAACTTTTGTAAATCCGGCAAAGATTCAGGGCCGAACGCGGCGGGCAATTGAATTTTCCAAAGTCCGATGCGTGAATGCAGCGGTGCCATCAATGAAATGAATTCCGACACCATTTCGTCAGAGTGACGCAGCATTAGCTGATGAGTGACCGCTTGCGGAAACTTGAAGGTAAATTCAAATGCATCGGTCGTTGCCGCTTTCCAGTTGGCAACGGTCGCGTGGGAAGGGCTGGCATAGAAAGTAGTATTGCCTTCTACCGTGTTAAACACCTCTGCATACCGTGCCAAACGTTCACCACTCTTGGTGCCTGATGGATAGAACTTACGTTGCCATGTGTTGTGCGACCATTGCGTCAGTCCAAGGCGAAGTGGTGGCGTGGTAAGTTGGTGCAGTGGTGTAGTAAGCATCGTATCCCTTCGATTTTCTTTTTGCCTATTTTGGTCTTCTTGGCATTCCGGGGTCAATCCTTGTTCGTTTTTTGGTCGATTGCGATCTTTTCTGACTTTCATCTCGCTACGATTTCCCGCAAGGCCAATTTTTCCTTTATAATGCTGCGTCATTTTGAGGTATTTTTACTTTGGCGTGAGTGAACACTCAGGCGGAAGTTTGCAGAAGTATCTGCACAACCATATTTGTAGCTTTGCGCTTAATAGCGCAATAGGACAGTCAGTAACAGATCGGGAAATTCATATGCGCACCCAATATTGTGGTCACCTGAACAAAGCCCTCGTAGGGCAAACTGTAGAACTTTGCGGCTGGGTAAATCGCCGTCGTGATTTAGGCGGTCTTATCTTCATTGATATGCGTGACCGTGAAGGCGTGGTTCAGGTGGTGGTTGATCCGGATATGAAAGACGTATTCGAGGTTGCTAACAAACTGCGTAACGAATTCTGTATCAAATTTACCGGTGAAGTGCGTGCGCGCCCAGACAGCCAAATCAATAAAGACATGGCGACAGGCGAAGTAGAATTGCTAGCGACTGGTTTGGAAATCATCAACCGCGCAGCGCCATTGCCACTGGACTTCAATCAAAACAACTCAGAAGAACAGCGTCTGAAGCACCGTTACCTTGATCTGCGTCGTCCAGAAATGAGCGATCGCATTAAGCTGCGTGCAAAAGCATCAAGCTTTGTTCGTCGTTTTCTTGATGACAATGGCTTCCTAGACATCGAAACACCTGTACTGACAAAAGCAACGCCAGAAGGTGCGCGTGACTACTTGGTGCCAAGCCGTGTTCACAAAGGCAGCTTCTACGCATTGCCACAATCACCTCAGCTGTTCAAACAGCTTCTGATGATGTCTGGTTTCGACCGTTACTACCAAATCGTTAAGTGCTTCCGTGATGAAGACTTGCGTGCTGACCGTCAGCCTGAATTTACCCAAATCGATATCGAAACTTCATTCATGAACGCTGAGCAAGTGCGCAGTGTAACTGAAAACATGGTTCGCGATATGTGGCAAGAATTGCTGAACGTGGATCTGGGCCAATTCCCGATCATGTCGTTCGAAGAAGCGATGCGCCGTTTCGGTTCAGACAAACCAGACTTACGTAACCCGCTAGAAATGGTGGACGTTGCCGACATTCTGAAAGACGTTGAATTCAAAGTGTTCTCTGGCCCTGCAAACGATCCTAAAGGCCGTGTTGCGGTTATTCGTGTACCAGGCGGTGCTGAGCTTTCTCGTAAACAAATCGATGACTACACCAAGTTCGTTGGTATTTACGGTGCGAAAGGTTTGGCATGGATGAAGGTTAACGACCGTGCTGCAGGCATGGAAGGTGTTCAATCACCGGTTGCTAAATTCCTGAACGAAGACGTTGTTAACGCCATTCTTGAGCGCACAGGTGCTGAGTCTGGCGACATCATTCTATTCGGTGCCGACAGCAAGAAAGTCGTAACAGAAGCGATGGGCGCACTGCGTTTGAAGCTAGGCACTGACATGGGTCTAACGGATAAAGCTGCGTGGGCACCACTTTGGGTTGTTGACTTCCCTATGTTCGAAGAAGACGAAGAGGGTAACTTGCATGCAATGCACCACCCATTCACGTCGCCTTTGGGCATGACGGCAGAAGAACTTCGTGCAAACCCTGCGACAGCGATTTCTAACGCTTACGACATGGTACTGAACGGCTACGAAGTGGGCGGTGGTTCTGTGCGTATTCACAACTCCGACATGCAAACCGTAGTGTTTGACATTTTGGGTATTGAGTCTGGCGAGCAGAAAGAAAAATTCGGCTTCCTGCTAGAAGCATTGAAGTACGGTACGCCGCCACACGCTGGTCTAGCATTCGGTCTTGACCGCCTTGTTATGCTGCTTTGTGGCACTGAAAACATCCGTGATGTTATCGCGTTCCCGAAAACCACGGCAGCAGCATGTTTGCTAACGGATGCGCCAAGCCTTGCTAACCCAGCATCGCTTGAAGAGCTTGCGATTGCAGTTACCGCCGCAGCGAAGAAGAACGAAGAAAACGACGCATAAGTCGACCTCATCTTCTAACAATAAGGCCAGATTATCTGGCCTTATTTGTTTCTATACCCAAACAAACTCTCGCCGAACAAGCATCTTGAGGTTGTTTGGATATAATCCAAGCAGATATGGGTGTTATCTCAGACATTTGTGTTCTGTTTTGCTATAAATCCAAGAACTAACGTAACAACTTCAGTGGCGTGTCGGCCGCTGACAAAGGAGTGAGAAATGGCAGGTCACAGTAAATTCGCCAACATCAAACACCGCAAAGCTGCGCAAGATGCCAAGCGCGGCAAAATCTTCACCAAACTCATCCGTGAAATCACCGTTGCTGCAAAAGAAGGTGGCGCAGAGCCTGAAAATAATCCGCGCCTGCGTGCAGCCATCGATAAAGCCCTGTCGAATAACATGACGCGTGACACTGTTAACCGCGCTGTTACGCGTGGGGCTGGCGGTGAAGGCGACGAGGGCATGGAAACCGTCATCTATGAAGGTTACGGCCCTGCTGGTACCGCTGTGATGGTGGAATGCATGACGGACAACCGCAACCGCACGGTGTCTGGTGTGCGTCACGCGTTTTCTAAAGCGGGTGGCAACCTAGGTACTGATGGCAGTGTAAACTACCTGTTTGACAAGAAAGGTGTGATTTCTTATGCACCAGGCTTAGACGAAGACGAAGTAATGGAAGCGGCACTAGAAGGCGGCGCTGACGACGTTGAAACACACGATGATGGTTCAATGGACGTTTACACAACGCCTGCTGAGTTCGGCGCGGTGAAAGATGCATTGGATGCTGCGGGCTTTGAAGCACAAAACGCAGAAGTGACGCTGGTTCCTTCCACCAAAGCAGATTTAGACGAAACCACAGCACCTAAGCTGCTTCGTCTGATTGATGCACTTGAAGATTTGGATGACGTGCAAGAGGTTTACCACAATGGTGATATCTCTGACGAAGTCGCAGCAACATTGGAATAAGTATTCGTGGCAATTATTCTCGGGATTGACCCGGGCTCGCGGATCACAGGCTACGGCGTGATCCGCCATCAAGGTAGACACCTTGAGTATCTTGGCAGTGGCTGCATTCGCACTGACTCGGAAGATTTGGCAGGACGACTCGGTCAAATTTTCGCAGGCGTCAGTGAAGTCATCACCCAATTTCAGCCAGATACTTTCGCCATTGAGCAAGTGTTCATGGCCCGCAACGCGGATTCAGCCTTAAAGCTGGGCCAAGCACGTGGCGCAGCCATGGTTGCAGCAGTGAATGCTAACTTGCCTGTGAGTGAGTATGCGGCGCGTCTCATCAAGCAATCGGTTGTTGGTAATGGCGGTGCCGATAAGAAGCAAGTGCAGCACATGGTTGTACACATGCTGAAATTGCCCTCCACACCACAAGCCGATGCCGCCGATGCGCTTGCAGTCGCTATCTGTCATGCCCACACCAACCACACGCTGGTGGCCATGGCAGGCAAAGCAACCAGCGCAAGGCGAGGGCGTTATCGCTAACCAATTTCATCCCTCATTTTAGAAAGCAGCTTAGGCTGCTTTTTTTGTGTCTAGATTTAATGAAACAACACGTTTAACCCTTGGTAACAACACAGACCTATTCTCAGTGATAAGCGATTTTCTGATGTCGCTGTATGTCAGACTGGCACTGACCAAAGCATTAAGCTGAATAGAAATCATCATTTATTGTAATGAGTTGTAGAAAAGGACGGTCTAGTTATGAGTCATGATTTGGAACAGATGAAGCAAAGCGCGATTGCGTTCTACAAAACCGCATATTTGGGAGAGCCTGCAAAAGCGGTAGAGCGTTATGTCGGGGATGAATACATCCAACACAACCCGCTTGTAGGTGACGGTAAACAAGCATTTATCGACTACTTTGAGGAAATGGCGAGGGATTACCCCGAGAAAGACATTGAGTTTGTTCGTGCCATTGCACAAGGAGATTTAGTGTCACTTCATACGTTGCAAACATGGCCAGAGAATGTTCAATACGTCACCATGGATTTCTTCCGTTTTGATAGTAACGGCAAAATAGTAGAGCACTGGGATGCAATCCAAGAAGTGCCAGCCGAAACCAAAAATGGCAACACCATGTATTGAGCATTTTTAGCCGATATAGAAAGTAAACAAGGATGTTAGGAAGCACATTTCTCACTTGGGGAAGTGGCGAAATATGTGTTCTTTCCTATCGTTAAAGTACTTAATTTCAGGGTGTTATAAGGCGGAATAATAATGAAATATGTGAAATGGGGTTTGTGTATCTTCATCGCGTTTGTGTTTGTCCAATCGCTGTTCTTCAAGTTTACAGGTTCGCCAGAAACCACATTTATTTTTGGCACATTGGGTGAGTGGTCTGGGCTTGCTTGGTTTGGTCAGTACGGCGCTTACATGGTGGGTATTGCTGAGCTTATCGCATCAATTTTGCTGTTCACACGTCTACATGCACTAGGCGCGTTGATGGCGGTCGGCACCATGACCGGTGCAATTTTCTTCCACCTCTTCACGCCAATCGGCGTTGCGCAGCCTGCGTTTAATGAAGTGGGTGAAGTTGTCGGCAATGACGGTGGTACATTGTTTGTGATGGCGTGCTTGGTGTGGCTATCAGCGGCGTTTTTGCTGTATCAATCACGCAATGGCGATCAAGAGCAAGTGGACTAACGCTAGCCAACTAACGCGAAATTTTTACTGTCGAATGAATCGCCCCTTGGGTATTCGCGGTCGAACCTAACGAAGAAACACAATTTCGCCCCTGATATGGTCATAATTGGAGACACATATCAGGGGTGAGTGTTTGAGACAATCCAAAAATAATCTTATCGACCTTGATACGAAGTAGACAGTAATGCGTATAAACCTCAGCAACTTGAATTGGTTTGCGTATAGTAAGCACATTACTCGTAGAAAGGACTCGCCGTGCCAACGTCCAATTTATCTTCTCCTCAAAGTACGCGTTCTGTTTTGACATGGATTGCGAGCTTTCTTGCGCCCTATCGTTCGCGTGTGATCGGTGCAGTATTCTTCCTCATGCTCGGTTCGCTCAGCTGGCTGGCTCTCGGCCAAGGCGTCAAACTCATCGTCGATGATGGGTTCTTGACGGGCAACGCATCGCGCCTTGATCAAATGATGTTGGTGATCCTCGCGATTACCTTTGTCAGCGGTATTGCGACCTTCTTCCGTTTTTATCTTATGAGTTGGTTAGGTGAACGTGTCAGTGCAGATATTCGCATTAAGGTTTACCAACAGCTCTTGCACCTATCCCCAACATTTTACGCCAAAGAACGCACGGGTGAGGTGATCAGCCGATTTACGGCAGATACGACGTTACTGCAAACCGTGGTGGGGTCGAGCTTGTCGATGGCACTGCGATCTGCTGTTTCTGTCACAGGTGGCTTGATCATGATGGCAGTCACTAGCTTAACGTTAACGGGATTGGTGTTGTTAGCTGTGCCTGTCGTGTTGGTGCCCATTGGGGTGTTAGGGCGTAAAGTGCGCCAGTTAGCCAGAGTGAGCCAAGACAAGGTGGCGGATCTCGGATCGCACGTTGATGAAACCCTTCATGAAATACGCACGGTTCAATCTTATGGTCACGAAGAAGCCGACTCTGTGCATTTTTCTTCTCGTGTTGAAGCGGTAATGAGCGCAGCGAGATTGCGTATTCGCTACCGTGCTTCTTTAATGGCCTCTGTGGTATTGCTCAGCATTGTTGCCATCATTCTCGTCACCTGGCTCGGCGCGTTAAATGTGTTGGATGGTTCGCTGACAGCAGGTCAGTTGTCTGCCTTTATGTTTTACGCCTTGCTGGTAGCAGGGGGCGTGGCAACCATCAGTGAAGTCATTGGCGACATTCAACGTGCGGCGGGTGCAACAGAACGTTTGATAGAGCTTTCGCGCATGCAATCTGATATCCAAGACCCTGCGTCTCCGGTTGATTTTCCGGTGCATGCGAAAGGCAATCTGACGTTTTCTGATGTTTCATTTACCTATCCTGGTGATGAAAATCTTCCTGTCTTTTCATCACTGTCGTTTGATGTCAAAGCGGGTGAGCGTGTGGCCTTGGTTGGGCCAAGTGGTGCAGGGAAAAGCTCTGTATTTACGTTGCTTCAACGCTTTTTCGACATTCAACAAGGGCAAACCTTGTTAGACGGTGTGCCGCTGAAAGACATGTCGTTGAAATCGCTTCGTGACCAGTTTGCATTGGTGCCACAAGAGTCGGTAATTTTCGCAACCAACGTCTTAGAAAACGTGCGATATGGCGCGCCAGATGCGAGCGAAGAAAAAGTGATTGAAGCGTGCAAAGCGGCGCGTGCTCATGAATTCATTGAAGCCTTGCCTAACGGATATCATACAGAGCTTGGTGAGCGCGGAGTGCGTTTGTCGGGAGGGCAAAAACAGCGCATTTCCATTGCGCGCGCGATTCTGGCTGACCGTCCTATTTTGCTTTTAGATGAAGCAACCAGTGCATTGGATGCCGTTAGCGAGCATCAGGTGAAACAAGCTCTGGATACCTTGATGGAAGGGAAAACTTCGTTAGTGATTGCTCACCGTCTTGCAACTGTTGTGAATGCTGACCGTATTTTGGTGCTTGATGATGGTCAGTTAGTCGCAAGTGGCTCTCATCAGGAATTAATGGAAACCAGCGCTTTGTACCGTGAGTTTGCGTCGCTGCAACTTGTTGCCTCGGAAAGCACTATCGCCAAATAGTGTGATGTTGCTGTCCGTACGCTAAGTGAATAGCGCGGCGACAATTGCCGCGTGCATTGCATTGCGATACCGGATAAATGTTGAAGATTTTCTCGCATCGAGATATGCATTCAAGTGCGTTGCAGTGACTTTGTTGTACCTTGTTGAGTCTGATGGAGTAGCGAAGGACGGGTAGCGTTGGTTTATTCCAAAGTTGCTTGAGTAAAAGCTGTCCACGAAACGTATAGAATAATCACAAGGGAAGTAACATGAAGAAAATGTTCGCTATGTTAGCGGTAGTATTTTTTGTCGCGGGTTGTTCACCAGAAGTTGGTAGTGACGATTGGTGCAAAGAACTAAAAGAAAAGCCAAAGGGTGATTGGTCCGCCAATGAAGCAACAGATTTCGCTAAGCACTGTGTGTTCTAAGCGTGACGTTTTCGGTATTTAGAAAAGGTAGGGTTTGTACCCTACCTTTTTTCTTTTCTGATGCTGAATCACCGAGGGGAGATTACAACGAAACCGCTGTGTCTAACGCCAAATCTATCATGTCGTTTAGCGTGGTAACGCGATCTTCTGCGCTTAACCCTTCGTGACGAATGATGTGGTCGGTGACGGTGCAGATCGCCAGTGCACGAACACCAAACTCTGCCGCCAAGCTATATAAAGCGCTCACTTCCATCTCCACGCCATATACGCCGTATTTCGCAAGCAGAGGATAGAAATCTTCATCAGGACGGTAGAACATATCTGATGAGAAAACGTTACCGACTTTGGTAGACAGCTGTTTTTCTTTCGCTAAATCAACAGCCGTGCGCAGCATGTCGAAGTTAGCCAGCGCTGCGAAGTCATGGTCGCGCAGGCGGGTACGGTTCATTTTAGAATCGGTCGATGCGCCCATGGCGATCACCAGGTCCATCAATTGAACGTCGTCATGGATCGCACCACAGCTACCAATACGGATAAGGTTCTTCACGCCGTAATGGTTGATCAGCTCATGAATATAGATAGACGCGGATGGTGCGCCCATGCCATGGCCCATGACAGACAGCTTTTTGCCTTTGTAGAAGCCAGTGAAACCTAGCATGCCGCGAACATCTGTTACTTGAACAGCATCTTGAAGGAAGTTCTCTGCAATGTATTTCGCACGTTGCGGATCGCCCGGCATTAGGATGGTTTCTGCAAAATCGCCTGGGTTGGCATTGATGTGTGGTGTTGCCATTTTAACTCCTAAAAGATAATGTTGTGCCGCGCTCACTCTAGGGGGTAGAGCGCCACATAAAAAGGACACTTGTCCGTATCCAAACCTATCCATGCCACAAAATGGAGCTTTGCCTTAGCGACTCACGGAAAAGAGTCATTCATGGTCAATGATGAATCTTTTACCTTATGTCTTTGCAGGCTCAATCTTCGCTTTATCACACTCTTTTGGCATTGCCTTGTTGTCGACCTTTCAGGTTTCATGTGGGTGAGACGTTTCTCACTCAAGGGGAAACGAGCCACTCTTTATATCTGGTGCATGACTGTGATTTCTCTGTGTCATACCTCACTCCAACGGGGAAGCGCTATATCGTTAGCTCACAGAAGGGATTTACCGGTGTTCTGGGGGAGATGGAAGTGTGTCGACCTGAAGGACGTTACGTCTTTTCGGTGACCGCCTTATCGTCCGGCAGTGGTTTTCAGATCAGTCGCCAAAAACTGATCGAGGCGCTGGCAGCAGACCCTAACTTGGGGCTGACTTTTATTCAGTTAGTCTCAGCACGGTATGAAGAGTCTATTGGTCATACGTTGAACAATCTGCTGTATAGCCTGCGTTTTAACATTATTCGTCATTTGCTGAAAAAATCAGAATTGGCGAACGGAGACTGGTTTGAGTTTAAAACCGATCAACATGCCGGTGAGTTAGGTTCAACGCCGAGGGCGTTTCGTCGCGTGATGAAAGACTTGGTGGACGAAGGTGTTGTCGATAAGAAGCGCACCTCTTACCGTGTGGCAATGCCTGACGCATTAGCGGCAGAGCTTGAGGCTGTGAGTTAGCAAACGTTTTCGTAATTAATGACAATCCTCTCAGTTTCGCACTTCTCTTCATGGTTTCTGGCGAAGCAATAGCCAAAAGGGACAAGTGTCCTTCTTTTCATTCTGCACCAGCGATACAAATCCGCTGGTTGCAGCACACCCTTTGTGTTCTGCCTTTTTTCTCCTCCTGTCCGCACTTTAGAGAGAACGCAGTTTATGAGCATTTTGATGAGTCTCATTGGTATGGCATCCCTGATCGGTATCGCCATTTTGCTTTCCAATAACCGTAAGAAGATTAACGTTCGTACCGTTGCTGGTGCGCTTGTCATTCAAGTCGCCTTTGGTGCGTTTGTTATGTACGTACCGTTTGGACAGGCCATGTTGCAAGGCATCGCAAATGGCGTCGGCAGCGTTATTAATTACGCGAATGACGGCCTGAGTTTTACCTTTGGTGATCTCGCTAACTACAAAGTGGGCTTTGTTTTCGTTATCAACGTGCTTTGCGTTGTGATTTTTATTTCTGCGCTTATCTCTGTGTTGTATTACCTCAAAATCATGCAGAAAGTGATCGCAGTCATCGGCGGTGCGCTACAAAAAGTGTTGGGCACAAGCCATGCCGAATCTATGTCAGCAACGGCCAACATCTTTGTCGGGCCAATTGAAGCCCCCTCGCTGGTTCGCCCGTTTGTACCTAGCATGACGCGCTCTGAGTTATTCGCCGTGATGGCAGGTGGCTTAGCGTCGGTGGCAGGTGGCACCATGGTCGGTTACATCAATCTCGGTATTGATGTGAAATACATTCTGACGGCATGTTTTATGACAGCACCTGCGGGCTTGTTGTTTGCGAAACTCATGTACCCAGAAACGGATACACCGAAGAAAAACCTCGATAAGATCATTGAGAAAAGTGATGACCAGCCTGATTCATTGCTTGATGCGATCACACAAGGGTCGATGATTGGACTTCAACAAGTGGCGTGTGTAACAGCGTTACTGATTTCATTTGTTGCGCTCACCGCATTACTGAACGGCATTATCGGTAGCCTTGCTGCGCTGGTAGGCTTTGACGGTGTGACGGTGCAATTATTGGTGGGTTACTTGTTATCACCGCTAGCATTTTTATTGGGTGTGCCATGGGATGAGGCAGTAACAGCGGCTTCGTTGATTGGTCAGAAGATCGTGATTAACGAATTCGTGGCTTACGTGAGCTTCCTTGATGTGGCTGACCAGCTTTCAGATAAAACCCAAGCCATCATTATTTTCGCATTGTGTGGTTTTGCGAACATCGGTTCATTGGCCATGGTGATTGGCGGGCTCAGCGCCATGTGTCCTGATCGCCGAAAAGAACTGAGCAAAATTGGTGGTCGAGCGCTTATCGCCGCAATTTTGGCGAACTTGATGAGCGGTACCGTGGCTGGTTTGTTGGTGTCTATCGGCGGGTATATCTAACGCTTTTTGTTTTCGAACCGCGTGAATAGTGAAAAGCGAGCATGGCTCGCTTTTCTGCGTTTAGGGAGAGAGAAAAGAAATAAGCATATCGATGCTCATGGCGTATTTAATAACAATACCAACACTAAATGTGCTGTGAGGTGATCGTGAACGTGGTTAACCCCGTTACAACCTAGAACCGTGTCACCCCATGACACAGATTTAGGAGGCGAGAATGTCAGAACTCGCGATAGACCTTGCTCGGATACAATTCGCATTTACTGTGTCCTTTCACATCATCTTCCCCGCCTTTTCTATTGGGCTTGCCAGTTACATTACGGTGCTTGAAGCGCTGCACCTTAAAACGCGGGACCACCAGTATTTGGAACTCTCTAAGTATTGGACCAAGATTTTCGCGGTGACCTTCGGCATGGGGGTCGTCAGCGGCATTGTTATGAGCTACCAATTCGGGACCAATTGGGGGGTGTTTTCTGACAAAACCGGCCCCGTACTTGGCCCCTTGATGGGATATGAAGTGCTCACGGCGTTTTTCTTGGAGGCGGGTTTTCTCGGTATCATGCTTTTTGGACGTGGGCGAGTGGGAGAAAAGCTGCATTTTCTCGCTACAGCAACCGTGGCATTCGGCACCTTGCTCTCCGCGACCTGGATTTTAGCGGTAAATAGCTGGATGCAAACGCCAGCAGGTTTCGCATACAACGATTTAGGTCAATTTATTGTCACCTCCTGGTGGGACGTGATTTTTAATCCATCCTTCCCATATCGCTTAGTTCATATGGTTATCGCCGCGTATTTGACGACAGCCTTTGTCGTCGCGGGTGTGGGTGCGTGGCATTTATTGAAAGCGCCGCACAATGAACTGGCGCGTATCAGTTTTTCCATGGGTATGTGGATGGCGGTATTGGTGACACCGATTCAAATCGTTGCTGGTGACTTGCACGGTCTAAATACGCTTGAGCATCAGCCAATGAAAGTGGCAGCGATGGAAGGCCATTTCGAGACACAAAAAGGTGCGCCGTTGATTCTGTTTGGTCTTCCGAATGAAGAAACAGAAACTATCGATTACAAAGTCGCGATTCCTTACCTCGGTAGCATCATTCTGACACACAAAGTCGACGGTGAAATCAAAGGGCTGAAGTCAGTACCTAAAGAGGAGAGACCACCTGTGGCTATCGTCTTTTGGAGTTTTCGCATCATGGTGGCGATCGGTTTTCTGATGCTGGCCATCGGTCTGATTTCGGTGTGGCTGCGACGTAAGAAAGCCCTCTATGAAACGCCTTGGTTTTTGAAGCTCTGTGTATGGAGTGCACCGTGTGGGTTTGTGGCGATACTGTCAGGCTGGATCACCACGGAAGTAGGGCGTCAGCCTTACACCGTTTATGGACTGCTCACCACGGCAGAATCTGTTTCTCCGATTGATGCCAGTGCTGTTGGCGCTTCGTTGGCGGTGTTTGTGGTGGTGTATTTCGCGATATTTGGTGCGGGTATCTACTACTTACTGAAGCTCATGCGTAAATCCCCAAGTAAATATGAGCAAGACATGGATGTGCGTGTGGTGACGAGGTTGTCCCACGGGCAGCTCGGAAAGGATAAAGACGGAAACCCTATTGCCGCTCCTCTGGGGCCAGAGGATCCACACGCAGGGGAGGAGAGATAATGGATTATGCATTGCTATGGGCTGGCATCATTGCGATCGCCGTTCTTCTCTATGTCATTTTGGATGGATTCGACTTGGGCGTGGGTATCTTGTTTCCCACGCTGAATGACGCAGAAAAAGATGCGGCCATGAATTCCATCGCACCCATCTGGGATGGCAATGAAACATGGCTGGTGTTAGGGGGAGGCGGCCTGTTTGCCGTATTCCCGCTTGCGTATTCTGTCATTATGCCCGCGGTGTACGCGCCCATCATCGCCATGTTGATAGGGCTTATCTTTCGCGGGGTCGCCTTTGAATATCGCTACCGAACAAAAGCAGGAAGGTATTTGTGGGATTGGTCGTTCTTTGGCGGCTCGTTCGTGGCGACCTTTTCTCAAGGCATGATTCTCGGTGCGTTATTGCAGGGCATCAGCGTAGAGGGGCGGCAATATGCGGGCGGTTGGTTTGATTGGCTAACACCCTTCACCGTATTTTGCGGTGTCGCGGTGACCTTTGGTTACACGCTGCTAGGTGGATGTTGGTTGCTGATCAAGACCTCGGGTTCGATCGAACAGAAACTCTATGCGCGGTGCAAACAACTTACCTTGGCATTTCTTGGTTCGATCGGATTGGTGAGTATTTGGCTCCCGTTTATCTCCCAAGAAATCGCAGCACGATGGTTTACCTTCCCTAACGCCGCGGCGTTCTTCCTCATCCCCATCATCTCAGCGTTTGCGGCGTTTAAGTTGTGGCGCTCGCTGCACAGCGAAAAACCACTCAGCGCCTATTGCTGGACCTTGGTCATTTACCTCATGGCATTCGCAGGTTTTGCTATCAGCATCTTCCCATACATGGTGCCAAGGGCCTTTACGCTATGGGAGGCGGCGGCGCCAGAAAATAGCCTCAAGTTCTTGTTTGCTGGCGCGGCGTTTTTGCTGCCCATCATCATGATTTATACCGCTTACTCGTACTGGGTATTCCGTGGGAAAGTGAAAGCAGACGAGGGATACCATGAGTAAACAAACAACCTCATTGCTTTGGTTCATCGGTTTATGGCTGGTGGGGGTCGCCAGTGTTTCTCTGCTGGCTTACTTCATTAAGTGGACAATGAAACTGGTAAATCTGGCTTGATCGCGCTGGCATTTCTGTTGGCGCTTAGGCATTAAAACTGGATATCTATCCAGTTGTTTATTATCCTAACGGCAATTAACACCAAAAATACGAGTCCACACTGTGATTGGTCGATTACGCGGAATCCTGCTTGAAAAACAACCCCCTGAAATCCTTTTAGAAGTAAACGGCATTGGCTATGAAGTCAGTATGCCGATGAGTTGCTTCTATGAACTTCCAGATGCAGGGGAAGAAGCCATTGTTTATACCCATTTCGTGGTGCGTGAAGATGCGCAGCTGCTTTATGGTTTTAACACAACGGTAGAACGCGCATTGTTCCGCGAAGTCATTAAAGCTAACGGTGTTGGGCCTAAATTGGGTCTTGCTATTTTGTCTGGTATGACGGCCACCCAGTTTGTTGACAGTGTAGAGCGTGAAGACGTATCGACATTGGTGAAAATTCCGGGTGTCGGTAAGAAAACGGCAGAGCGCTTGGTGATTGAAATGCGTGACCGTTTGAAGAACTGGCATGCCTTTGATTTACTCACACCACATGCTGATGCAGCTGCGCGTCGTGACAGCGGTACAAGCACCGTGGTTGCAGCGTCAACAAACCCGAAAGATGAAGCCATGAGTGCATTGATTGCGCTTGGCTACAAAGCAGCACAAGCTGAGAAAGTCGTGAAGCAAGTTGCTCACGATGGCATGACCAGCGAAGCCATCATCCGCGACGCACTGCGTTCGATGGTGTAATGGAGCCAATGAGATGATTGAAGCTGATCGCCTAATAAGCTCAGTGCCGCCAATGAAAGAAGATGAGATCATTGACCGTGCTATTCGACCTAAGATGTTGGAAGACTATAAAGGTCAGGATCACGTTCGCAGTCAAATGGAGATCTTTATTCATGCGGCAAGAAAGCGTGAAGAAGCCCTCGACCACTTGCTGATTTTTGGCCCGCCAGGTTTGGGTAAAACCACCTTAGCGAACATTGTTGCTAATGAGATGGATGTGAATATCCGCACCACCTCTGGCCCAGTGCTTGAGAAAGCCGGTGATTTGGCAGCATTGCTAACGAACCTTGAACCTCACGATGTGCTGTTCATTGATGAAATCCACCGCCTCAGCCCCGTGGTTGAAGAGGTGTTGTATCCAGCCATGGAAGACTACCAGCTGGATATCATGATCGGTGAGGGGCCAGCAGCCCGTTCCATCAAAATTGATTTACCGCCATTTACGCTGGTGGGTGCAACCACCCGTGCTGGCTCGCTAACCTCGCCACTGCGCGATCGTTTTGGTATCACGCAGCGTCTTGAGTATTACAACGTTGCCGACCTGAAAGGCATTGTTCAACGAAGTGCAAACTGTTTGAACTTGGTTGTTGATGAAGAGGGTGCTTACGAGATTGCGAAACGTGCGCGCGGTACGCCACGTATTGCAAACCGCCTTCTGCGCCGTGTGCGTGATTATGCTGAAGTAAAAGCCGATGGCGATATCAACGCAGAGATCGCGTCGAAGGCGTTGGACATGTTGGACGTTGATAGTCGTGGTTTTGACTATATGGACAGAAAGCTACTGAAGTCGATCATTGAAAAGTTCGACGGCGGCCCGGTTGGCCTCGATAACCTAGCCGCAGCGATTGGTGAAGCAAAAGACACAATAGAAGATGTGCTTGAGCCTTATTTAATTCAACAAGGTTACCTGCAGCGTACCCCTCGAGGGCGTATTGCCAGCCAACGTGCCTATTTGCACTTCGGGTTTGATTTGCCTGAGTAAGGTTGTGCAACCAAAAATGATAGTCAGAAGCCAGCAATCGCTGGCTTTTCTGTGTCTGTCGTTTAGCCTTTTCTGCTCTTCCTGCTCTTC
>NZ_MDAG01000057.1:37409-271320 GCF_002876705.1 Enterovibrio norvegicus
CTTCCTGCTCTTCCTGCTCTTCCTACTTTTATCTCGCTAACGACAGATGTTTCACAACCTGTGACACGTAAATTCCCCGTTAACGTCGGTTCAACAACTATTCTTGTCTCTATTCGCCTACTTTCGGGATGAGCATGTCATTGCTCAGCGTGATCATTTGCCAAAAAAATCGCGCCAAAATTGATTGATGTCTAACAATCGCAAAATTTTGACAGCGACAATTGATTAATTTGACAGCAATCAATGTACGCGCACGCCAAATACTTTGAAGCGGCCGCTCAGAATGTTTAATATTAGATGCAGCTATATTAGGACTTACTTAACAAAATCCTAACTAGTTGGGCACAAAAGTGCAACATAAAAAGGGAGGTCTGTTTACACAGATCCCGTAAGGAAGCTTAGTTAGGCGCGGCCAGTCAGCCCCGCATGTGTTTAAGCATTTACTTATCGATACGAAAGTATCGCGCGCCAGCGAGCCTGGCGAGGAAGGAGTTAACATGTTAACTGATATTGTGGATCTGTCGCGGTTCCAATTTGCTCTTACCGCGATGTATCACTTCTTATTTGTCCCACTGACTTTAGGTATGGCATTCCTGCTTGCCATCATGGAGTCGCTCTATGTCATGACTGACAAGCAAATCTACAAGGACATGACCAAGTTCTGGGGTAAGCTTTTCGGTATTAACTTCGCGCTAGGCGTTGCAACAGGCCTAACGATGGAGTTCCAGTTTGGTACTAACTGGGCATACTATTCTCACTACGTCGGCGACATCTTTGGTGCCCCGCTCGCGATTGAAGCCTTAATGGCCTTCTTCCTTGAGTCGACGCTAGTTGGTATGTTCTTCTTCGGCTGGGATCGCCTTTCAAAACGTCAACACCTTACCGTTACTTGGTTAACGGCTATCGGCTCAAACTTCTCTGCGCTTTGGATTCTTGTCGCGAATGGCTGGATGCAAAACCCAGTGGGTGCTGAGTTCAACTTCGAAAGCATGCGAATGGAAATGGTGAGCTTTGCTGAAGTTGTACTTAACCCGGTTGCTCAGGTGAAATTCGTTCATACCGTGGCAGCAGGTTACACCACGGGTGCCATGTTCGTTCTGGGTATCAGTGCTTACTACCTTCTGAAAGGCCGTGATGTTGCATTTGCACGCCGTTCTTTCGCCATTGCTGCATCATTTGGTATGGCGGGTATCCTGTCTACTATCGTTCTGGGCGATGAATCTGGCTATGAGCTGGGTGATGTTCAGAAGGTGAAATTGGCAGCAATTGAAGCTGAATGGCACACCGAACCTGCACCAGCAGCGTTCACTGTGTTTGGCTTCCCGAACCAAGAAACCATGGAAACCGACTACGCGATTAAGATCCCGTATGTAATGGGTATCATCGCGACGCGTTCCTTTGATAAGCAAGTGACGGGCCTTCATGACATCGTTGATGAGCATGAAGTGCGTATCCGTAACGGTATGATTGCTTATGGTTTGCTTGAAAAACTGCGTGCAGGTGAAAGAACACCTGAAAACATCGCAGCGTTTGATGACGTGAAGAAAGATCTTGGTTTTGGTCTGCTACTGAAAGAACAAACACCAAACGTTGTTGATGCAACGGAAGCGCAAATCAAACAAGCTGCGAAAGACTCTATTCCACAGGTAGCGCCGCTATTCTGGAGCTTCCGCATCATGGTCGCGTGTGGCTTCGCAATGCTGTTTATCTTCGGTATGGCGTTCTATCAAACCTGTCGTCAGAAAATCGACGAAAAACCATGGCTTCTGAAACTTGCACTGATTGGTATTCCATTGCCTTGGATTGCCTGTGAAGCAGGTTGGTTCGTTGCTGAATATGGCCGTCAACCATGGGCTGTGGGTGAAATTCTGCCTGTACACATGGCTGCGTCCAATGTTCCCGCGTCAGAAATCATCACCTCATTGGTTGCAATCGTTCTACTGTACACAGTGTTCTTGATTGCCGAAGTGTACTTGATGGTTAAATTCGCACGCTTAGGCCCTAGCAGCCTAAAAACAGGCCGTTATCACTTTGAAAAGCTAAAGACCCCGGAAACGGATCTTGCGCGTCAAGTTGAAGCATAAGGAGAGCGTGAGACATGTTTGAATATGAGATTCTACGTCTGATCTGGTGGGCACTGATTGGTGTTCTGCTGATTGGCTTCGCGATCACCGATGGCTTTGACATGGGTGTCGGTGCGCTGGTGCCTGTTATTGGTAAAACCGATAACGAGCGCCGCGTGATGATTAACTCGATTGCCCCGCACTGGGATGGTAACCAAGTATGGTTAATCACCGCAGGCGGTGCGCTGTTCGCTGCATGGCCGTTGGTCTACGCAGTGTCATTCTCAGGTTTCTACTTGGCGATGATTCTGACGCTAGCCGCTTTGTGGTTGCGCCCAATTGGCTTCGACTACCGTTCGAAAATTGAAGACCCACGCTGGCGTAAAACCTGGGACTGGGGCATTTTCATCGGTAGCTTCGTACCACCAATCATCTTCGGTGTGGCGTTTGGTAACCTTCTTCAAGGTGTACCCTTCGAATTGAGCGAATTCTTGATCCCAACGTACCGAGGTTCATTCTTTGGTTTGCTGAATCCATTCGCGATTCTGTGTGGTTTGGTCAGCTTGTTCATGATCGTGACACAAGGCGCGACCTACCTTCAGATGAAAACCACCGATGCGTTGCACACCCGTGCACGTAACGTGGCGCAGATTTCTGCCATCCTGACGGCAGTGTGCTTTGCACTTGCTGGCTTCTGGGCACAAAGCATTGAAGGCTATGTGATCACAAGCGAAATCATGACGAGTGCGACGTCTAACCCACTGAACAAAGAAGTGATGACGCTAACGGGTGCGCTGTTCAATAACTACGACGCTTACCCACTACTATGGGCTGCACCCGCACTGGCTGTATTCATGCCGCTGCTGGTTGCTGTGTGCGCGCGTTTCGAGCGTGACGGTTTTGCGTTCTTGTTCAACAGCCTCGCCATTGCAGGTGTTATTTTGACGGCAGGTTTCGCGATGTTCCCATTCGTGATGCCTTCTAGCTTGTTCCCAGACCACAGCTTAACCATGTGGGATGCGACATCGAGCGAACTAACGTTGAATATCATGACTGTCGTTGCGTTTGTTATGGTGCCAATCATCCTGTCTTACACCGCATGGTGTTACTACAAGATGTTTGGTCGTCTCGATGACAAGTTCATCGAAGAAAACAAAACCTCACTGTACTAAGAGAAGGAGTCAACCATGTGGTATTTCGCTTGGATTCTAGGTGTATTGCTGGCGTGCTCGTTCGGTATTATCAATGCGCTTTGGTTAGAACACACTGAAGCCATGGATCACGACAGTGAAGAATAAGTTCACGACTATGTTGGACGGTCTGCATGACCGTCTTCATAAGCGTGTGTTGATGATCATGTCATTGGTGCTTGCCCTGACATGCGCGGGATGGGTGATTTGGGATCCGCAGACCTTTGCGGACAACATTGGTGGCTTCAGTGTCGCCAATGCCCCAGCACTGATTTGGGCGACATGCACGGGGATTATCCACGGCATGGCATTCAAACCGCGCTTTTGGTTTTGGCAATTGGTCTTTTTCCCACCGTTTGCATGGGCTGTGATGATTTCAATCCTCACGACTGCATTCATTTAAAGACGCAATGACCGTTCATCTATGCAACAGCCTGAGTGCCTTTGGCCTCAGGCTGTTTTATTTTGCGCCAATCGTGATGTACTACGGTGCAACGTGCTTTCAATACCTTGAGTAAGTCAGTTATAGTAATTCGCTAAACCTTATTATGGATTTCAGGTAATTATCGGATGAGCCAACCCCACCCATTCTGCTGGCCGGTTCGTATTTACTACGAAGATACTGACGTTGGTGGTCTTGTATATCATGCGAACTATATCAAGTACTTCGAACGTGCAAGAACAGAACTTTTACGTAGCATCGGTGTCAACCAACAAGTGCTATTTAAAGAACACACTGCGTTCGTGGTTCGCCATATGGATATCGACTTTATCAAGGGCGCAAGGTTTGACGAATTGTTAACCGTAGAAACAACGGTGTCAGAGCTGCGTCGTGTGACCCTCACTTTCTGTCAGAATTTAGTTAATTCAGACGGGCAGGTATTGTGTCGGGCCGTCGTTAAGGTAGCCTGTGTCGATTCTGAGAAAATGAAACCCAAATCCATCCCCCCATCGATTCAATCGGAGATTTTAAGTGAGCGCTGAACTGTCAATTCTTGATCTGTTTTTGCAAGCGAGTCTGCTCGTTAAGGCAGTGATGTTAGTTCTGCTTGGCATGTCAATCGTGTCTTGGGCGATGATCATCAAACGTTCTCAAATCCTTTCTCAGGCGACTGCAAAAGCAGAACGTTTTGAAGACCGTTTTTGGTCTGGAATGGATCTTTCTCAGCTGTTTCAAGAAGTGCAAGCGCGTAAAGACCAGCTGACAGGCAGTGAACAAATTTTCTATTCGGGCTTTAAAGAGTTCGCGCGCCTTCACCGCAGCAACGGCAAAGTGCCAGAAGCCGTGATGGAAGGAACAGGCCGTGCTATGCGCGTGTCACTGTCGAAAGAAGTTGAATCACTCGAAACCAACCTGCCATTTTTAGCCACCGTGGGCTCAATCAGCCCTTACATCGGTCTATTTGGTACGGTATGGGGCATCATGCACGCATTTATTGCATTGGGTGCGGTGAAGCAGGCGACGTTGGCCATGGTTGCGCCAGGTATCGCGGAAGCGCTAGTGGCAACGGCAATGGGCCTATTTGCTGCAATCCCCGCGGTAATGGCATACAACAAGTTAACCTCCAAGGTTGGCAAACTTGAAAATAACTATGTGAACTTCATGGAAGAGTTTTCTAGCATTTTGCACCGCCAGGCATTCGCTGCACCGAAGGAGTAAGCCATGCCTTATCAATCTAAACGGCGGAAAATGACTGCCGAGATAAACGTGGTGCCATACATCGATGTCATGTTGGTGTTGCTTATCATCTTTATGGTGACAGCGCCGTTCGTCACGCAAGGTGTGGATGTTGATCTTCCACAAACATCTACCGCGAAAACAGCGGCGGACCTTGCTGATGATGCAGGCAGTGGTGCATTTATCATTGTTGAAGTCGACCAAAACGGCGGCTTGGGCTTGAGTGTTAACAATGGTGATATGGAACGTGGCTTGTCCTTGCAAGACATGTTGGTGCGCGTGAAAGCGGAGCTGGAACTGAACCCTAAATCACCTGTGCTTGTCGGCGGTGATGGTCGAGTGCCTTATTCAGAGATCATCCTAACATTGGATGCGTTGAACCAAGCAGGTGTGTCCTCAGTTGGACTCATGACTGAACCGCTTGATTCGTGAGATGAGTAACTGAATGAAGAAGAAAGAGAAAACAAGCTACTCAGGCGCAACGATCATATCCGTGCTGTTACACGCCGCGCTTTTGGGCGGTTTGTTGTGGGGCGCTGATTTCACAAAGGTATCGCACCAGCCTGCGGGGCAGAGTATTGAAGCGGTCGTTATTGACCCCAGCATTGTAAATGAACAAGCGCGAAAAATTCGCCAACAGCGTGATGAAGCTAAACGACAAGAAGATGACCGTCTTCGTCGATTAGAACAACAAGCTGATCAACTTGAAAAGCAACGTGAACAAGAAGAGAAGCGTCTTCGTGAATTGCGTGCTGAAAAGCTAGCGGCTGAAAAAGCGACACGAGAAGCGGAAACTGAGCGCAAGCGTATTTCGGAAGCCCGTAAGAAAGAAGCTGAAGAACAACGTAAGGCCAAAGAAGCGACTCGCATTGCCCAAGAGAAATCTGCGGCAGCAGAAGCTGAACGCCAGCTCAAAGTCGCAGAACAGCGTAAAGCGGAAGAAGCGGCGAAAAAGGCAGAAGCTGAGCGCGTGCGTGCTGAACAAGAACGTAAGAAAGCAGAAGCAGAACGTGAGCGTCAGTTAGCAGAGAAAAAACGCGCTGAAGAAGAAGCCCGCAAGGCAGAAGAAACGCGTAAACGTAAGCTAGCTGAGCAGAAAAAAGCCGAAGAGGCTGCCCGCAAAGCGGAAGCTGCACGTGTAGAAGCAGAGCGTAAAGCTGAAGCTGCACGTAAGAAGCAGGCAGAGCAGGAGGCTGCCCTCAACGAGCTTTTTAGCGGTCTCGAGTCCGAATCGGCAAATCGCGGTTCGGCTCGAGGGCGATTTATCTCTGATGAAGCTGCTCGCTATGGTGCAATTTATACACAAATGATTCAGCAAAACTTGCTGGTAGACAGCAGTCTTTTTGGTCAGGAGTGTGTGGTGAAAATGCGCTTGTCGAGCACAGGGCTTTTACTCGATGTAAATGAAGTGGGTGGAAATCGCACTTTATGTCGTGCAACGAAAACGGCCGTATTGAAAGTATCATCCTTCCCAATGCCGGAAGATAAAGAAGTCGCAGCTGAGCTTCAAAATATTGAACTGACTGTGAAACCAGAGTAAGAGGGATTCTTCATGTTGAAACGTGTTTTCTTTGGTGTGTTTGCACTCATGCTTGCGGCTATTCAGCCTGCACAAGCTGAGCTCAAACTCGTCATCACCGAAGGGGTCAACTCTGCACGTCCTATCGCCATTGTCCCTTTTAAGTGGGAAGGCGAAGGCAAGTTACCGACCAATGTGTCTGATGTTATCGCATCAGATCTTCAACGCAGCGGCAAATTCAGCCCAGTCCCAACCGACAAGATGCCACAAACGCCTTACAGCGACGAAAACGTGGATTTCAACGATTGGACTGCATTGGGTGTCGATGCGCTTGTAACAGGTAAAATCAGCCCAACACCAGATGGGAAATACCTGATTGAGTACCAATTGATCGATGTGGTTCGCGGCCAGTTAACTGGCGGCACAAGCAAAGGCTTGTCAGCAACCGGAGAATTGGAACTAACCAAAGACCACCTTTTGCTTAATAACCGCAAAACGGTCAACGGCAAGCAGCTTCGTCAGTACGCGCACCGTATTTCAGATTTAGTGTATGAAAAGCTAACGGGTGAAAAAGGGGCGTTCCTAACACGTATTGCCTACGTGGTGATTGATGATAAATCGGAACATCCATACCAGCTTCGCCTGTCTGACTATGACGGCTACAACGAACTACTTGTGTTGCGTTCAAAGCAACCTCTGATGTCGCCTACGTGGTCGCCTGATGGTAAACAACTCGCTTACGTGAGCTTTGAAAACGGTCAGGCACAAATTTTCTTAATGAATATTTATACCGGCGAACGAGAGATGATCTCGTCATTCCCTCGTCACAATGGTTCGCCAAAATTTTCGCCTGATGGCAACAAGTTAGCCTTGGTTCTCTCCAAGACAGGCAGCTTGCAGGTTTATGTGTTAGATCTGAGAACGCGCAAGATGGAACAAATCACCAAAGGGCGCGCGAACAACACTGAACCTTTCTGGGATCCAGATGGGCAGTCTTTGATCTTTACGTCAGACCGGGGTGGTAAACCACAGATTTATCGAGTAAATTTAGCCGACGGTTCTACCAACAGGTTGACTTGGCAGGGTAGCCAAAACCTCGGTGGTCAGCTGACACCGGATGGTAGATTCCTTGTAATGGTTCACCGCTCGGACTCAGGTTACAACATTGCAAAACAAGATTTGCAAACGGGTGCCGTAGAAGTTCTAACCAAAACGATGCTTGATGAATCACCAAGCCTCGCACCGAATGGCAGCATGGTCATTTACAGCTCGGTCTATGGGCGTAATAACGTACTTTCACTGGTTTCTATTGATGGACGGTTTAAAGCACGACTACCAGCAACAAACGGCCGAGTTAGGGCACCAACATGGTCCCCGTTCCAATAATATTTGCGCTTATTTGAAATTAAGGAAAACGAGATGCAATTGAATAAAGTACTTAAGGGTTTGGCGGTAGCGCTACCTATGTTTACCCTAGCGGCTTGTAGCTCTAGCGACAGCTCTACTGATAGCACGGGTTCTGAAACCAACAAAGGTCAAGAAACCACTATCGTAACACCAGTAGACGGCGGCCAAGGCAGTCTGACTGAGCAAGAAATTCGTGCAAACGAACTGCGTCAGTCTCAAACTATTTACTTCAACTTTGATGACTACTCTGTATTGCCACAGTTTGAAGACATGCTAGATGCACACGCTGAATTCCTGCGTGCAAACGACAGCATTAAAGTGGTTGTAGAAGGTCACGCCGATGAGCGTGGTACACCAGAATACAACATCGCACTTGGCGAGCGCCGTGCGAGCGCAGTAGCGAAATACCTGCAAGCGCTAGGTGTTCCAGCTTCTCAAATTTCTATCGTAAGCTACGGCGAAGAGAAACCATTGGTGCTAGGCCAAGGTGAAGAAGCCTACGCGAAGAACCGCCGTGCGGTTCTGGTTTACTAAGTTAGAAGGTAAATCATGATGAACAGTAACACTTTGCGTTCTTTATCGCTGGCGTTACTGGTGAGTGTGGCAGCCCCTGTGGCTGCTGCACCTGCTCCGGTGACTGAGTTAGGTGGTGGTAGCAGCAGTAGCTCTGTAGAGCGCTTGGAGCGAATGCTAGAAGCCCGCAACCAAATGCAAATCGACATGCAACGTCAGCTAGAACAAATGGCGGGCGAGTTGGACGAATTGCGCGGCACTGTTGAAAGAAACAGTTATGAATTAAATCAGATGTTGGAACGCCAGCGCGACTTGTACCGTGAAATCGATACGCTTCGCACTGCAAAACCAGCACCTGCAGTTGAAAGTAAATCTGAAACGCCAGCAACCACAGAAGCGTATTCAAACAATCAGTCTGAAAACGCAGAATATGAATCAGCCGTGAACCTGATTCTGAAAGAGAAAAACTACCAAGGCGCAACGGAATCTTTCAACGCATTTTTGACCAAATACCCGCAATCAATTTATAAGCCAAATGCGCATTATTGGTTGGGGCAACTATACTTCGCGAAGAGCGAATTGGCATTGGCGAAGCAGCATTTTGATGCCGTTAGTCAGTTTGCGAAATCAAGCAAGCGTGCAGATGCAATGCTCAAGCTTGGGATGATTGCAGACCGAGAGGGCGACAAGGCAGGTGCAAAAACCTTGTTCCAGAAAGTCGTGACAGAATACCCAGGTTCGACATCGGCAAGCCAAGCAGAAAAGCAATTGAAGAAGTAAACGTAGCAACTACCCTATAAAGCCGACCTTGAGTCGGCTTTTTCTTTGCAAATTTATTGTGTCTCTAAGCCACAACACGTTTTCTGAGATGAAAATGCTGCTATAAGGCGTGTATAATGGCCGAACTGCAAGCATATCTGAGTAAGTGGATGAGCCAGATTATTAATACCGCTGAGACGGTATATCCTTTCCCTCCTAAGCCGGAGGTGCTGTCTGAGCAGCAAAAATCAGACTACATCGAAAGCATCAAACAGCTTTTGAAAGAGAAAGACGCAGTCATGATTGCGCACTACTACACTGACCCTGAAATTCAGGCGCTGGTTGAAGAAACCGGTGGCTTTGTGGGTGACTCTCTTGAGATGGCCAAGTTCGGTAATCGACACCCTGCGAAAACGTTGCTGATTGCTGGCGTCCGTTTCATGGGCGAAAGTGCAAAAATCCTGACCCCAGAAAAGAACGTGATCATGCCGACGCTAGACGCGGAATGCTCACTGGATCTAGGCTGCCCGGAAGACAGGTTTTCTGCTTTCTGCGATGCGCACCCTGATCATACTGTGGTGGTTTATGCCAACACGTCGGCAGCGGTAAAAGCACGCGCGGATTGGGTTGTCACCTCGTCGATTGCATTGGAAATCGTTGAACATCTGGATGCGCAGGATAAACCTATTATTTGGGGGCCTGACCGTCACCTTGGTTCGTACATTGCCAATAAAACCGGTGCGGAAATGTTGCTGTGGCAAGGCGAGTGCGTGGTGCACGATGAGTTTTCTGCCAAAGCCCTCAAGGACATGAAAGCGGTTTACCCAGACGCAGCAATCCTTGTTCACCCTGAATCACCTGCTAGCGTGGTTAAACTTGCGGATGCCGTTGGTTCAACGAGCCAGCTGATTAAGGCCGCAAAAGAGCTTCCACATAAGCAGATGATCGTCGCGACAGACAAAGGCATCTTCTTCAAGATGCAGCAAGTCGTGCCAGATAAAGAACTTATCGAAGCCCCAACCGCAGGTGCTGGCGCAACGTGCCGCAGCTGTGCACATTGCCCTTGGATGGCAATGAACGGCTTGAAAGCCATCGAACTTGCGCTGAAAGAAGGCGGCGTGCAGCATGAAATTCATGTTGATGAAGCCATTCGTCAGAAGTCACTGATCCCGCTGAATCGCATGTTGGATTTTGCTGCGGAGTTGCAACTTCAAGTGAAAGGCAACGCATAAAGTTTGATGCTCCCTCTAGTTTAAAGGCGAACGCATTGTTCGCCTTTTTTGATCTGCTAAATTGTCCCGCACGTTGAACCCGCCTGTTTACGACGTGCAAATCATGTACGAGCAACACGAAAACAATAATAACGAGCGGGTCGTTTCGATGTCAGTGAAGGATATTCTATGAGTCAAACCATGCTCACTATCGGCTTGCCTGTCGCGCTTGCTTGGATGATGTTTTGTGTGGGGTTAACCCTCACCGTTGCGGACTTTAAGCGTGTTTCCCAATTTCCCGGTAAAGTGGCTGCGGGCCTGTCTGCTCAGCTTATCGGTTTGCCGATCATTGCTTATGGCTTAATTCAACTCTTCAATCTGCCCGAAGTGGTGGCGGTGGGGTTGTGGATATTGGCGTTAGCACCGGGTGGTGCATCTTCAAATGCAATTTGTCACCTTTGCGGGGGCGATTCAGCACTCTCTATCACGATGACGGCGATAAGCAGCCTTATCATTCCGTTCAGTTTGCCGTTAATGCTGCCGTTTGTTTTGTCGGATGTGTCAGCCATCATTCCTGTGAAAACGGCCATCATGCAGCTTATCGCGGTGACTCTGGTGCCGGTATTGTTGGGGATGACGTTCAAGCACTATTGCTCGTCGGCTGGCTTTGAGCGATTTGCTCAATTTGCCGGTCGTACTGCGTTGTGGGCGCTATTTTTTACTGTCGCGATCACCCTCGCGGCGAACACTAAAGTCTTTCATCAACTCTTTTCCGTTGCTTCTATCGCGGTGCTTCTTCTCTGTGTTCTTGGCATGGCGCTGGGCGTGGTTGTAGCAAAAGGGTTGGGGGGCGATGCAACCTTGTCGAAAACACTGTCCATCGAGGTGGGGATCCAAAATGCAGGCACGGCGATATTCGTGGCTGTCGTTCAGCTGAATCAACCACAACTAGCGCTGACGCCTTTGCTTTACGGAATTTTGATGAACATTCCTGCCATTATCTTAATTGTGATGAGCAAACGGCATGCTGTAAGTCATTCGTAATATTGATTTGATTGCGATAAAACAGGGATGTGTTTTTGATATTCATCCCTGTTTTATCGCAAGGCAGTTTTTACTAAGTTAATGGTAAACGTGCTGCCTTTGCCGACCTCTGATTCAACGGTGAGTTGGCCTGACAAACTCTCTGTTATCGCTTTCGCGTGCGCGAGCCCTAAGCCATACCCTTCCGCTGTTCGACTTTCATCAGCACGATAGAGTTTGGTGAAAATTAATGCGTGCTTATCTTCTGGAATACCAATGCCAGAGTCAGTCACTGACAGGCTTGCAAGGTTATTGTGCTCCGAGTACGCCAATTGAATCGTGCCGCCTCTGGGTGTGAACTTTAAGGCGTTATCAATAAGGTTCACCAATATCTGGATAAGCTTGTCCTCATCGGTAAGCAAAGATGATGTTGGGTGAGTGATCACAGTCAATTGAATATCGCGGTCTTCTGCGGTTTCCTCATACCAGCTTGCTACGTTGAGTAATGTCGCATTGATATCTACTTGAGATAGCTTAGGAGAAAGGCGTCCAGCCACTTCATCATTAATTTTCAATAAGGTGGTGAGCATTTGATCGGCTTGATGGGAGGATTCTAAGCAGTCTGCCAAGGCATCTTTCATCACCTGAGTACCATTTCTATCACCTTGTTCCGTGAGCAATCCTTTTTCTGCAGAGAGACTGAGACGGGAGAGAGGGGTTCGCAAATCGTGAGCAATGGCGTTTACTGTGTCATCCATACTTTTTATTACTTTATCGAGGCGCATTAGCAACAAATTAACACTGCGGTTGATACTGGAGAGGTCATCATTGTTGGCTTGTTTCGCCAAATTCAATGTGTTGCTCATGCTTTCCAACGGGCTTTGGCTGGCCTCATCGAGTTGTCGTGCCAAGGTGAATAAAGGGGATAGCGTTGAATGGATTAACCGCCAAACAAACAAAAGACTGATGACCGCTAATACGGCCAATGCTAGGCCGATACGAAGCCATTCGCTGATGACTGCCCCGAAATCTGAGAAAATTGGCTGTACCATTATGTAAGCTTGGTTATTCGCCACCAAGGGTAACGTCAAAAATGGTTGGGTCATCAGTTGCTGATACCAGTGTTCATTGTGTGCGACGTTACCATTGGGCGCGGACAATTCTGCGTTCGCTATCTTTGAAGAAAAAGCATGTAAGCTTGATTCGGGAAGCGCCAGTTCGGCACCGGACACATAGTGAAACACGGTGGGATTTGTGACCTCTTGTTTAAAGATCGTTATGTTGTTTTCTTGCAATCTTTCCGGGTTGGCGACCACAACATGGGTTAACTTTTCAGCGCCATTAAACGTCAAAATACGCTGATATTCGGCACCCATAGAAGCGAGCATGTTGATGTTATTGCTCTGCATTCTGTAAAGCAGCATCACGGCGATGACCATTTGCACGACAAACAAGCACGTTAGCAACACAGTGACAAAACGAAAGAACAGGGCCTTTTGCGTATGCGTTAGGGCGTTGCTAACACTCTTTTCTGAGGACATAGCCAACCCCTCGAATGGTATGAATAAGAGGGAGCTTAAAGTCTTTATCTACCTTCGACCTTAAGCGACATACCAATACATCTACAACGTTTGTTTGCGGGTCAAACTGATACCCCCAAACTTTTTCTAATATGACGGTCTTCGATAGCACTCTTTCTGGATTGCGTAAAAAGAGTTCCGTAAGGGCATATTCCCGTTTGTTAAGGGGAATGGCGAGGTCGTCCCTAACAAGTTCACGCTTGATGATGTCTAGCATCAAATCGTCATATTGCAGTCGGGTTGAAATAGCATTGTCGGGTTGTGTCCGTCGCGTCACCGTCTGGCAGCGCGCGAGCAATTCCGTAAAGGCAAAGGGTTTCACCAGATAGTCATCTGCGCCGGATTGAAGCCCGCTCACTCTCTCTTCCACTGAATGCTTAGCACTAAGAATGATGACAGGAACTGTAAAGCCTTGTCCTCTCAATTGCCTGAGCATCTCTAAGCCGTCCATTTCTGGCAACATGATATCCAAGATGACGACATCAAACTGGTCATGAGTAGCGAAATGTAGCCCTTCAATACCAGTGCTTGCCAAGGCCACAGTGCAGCCTTCTTGCTCGAAACCTTGGGTTAAGAAACGCTGAATGTGAACATCATCTTCCACGATCAGTAGATTCAATGGCTGTCTCCTTTGCTGTGCTATCCACAATTTACCAAAGTGAGCATGGGATTTGGCTTTCATTACTAAGGTGTAATGTTCATGAAAGTATGGGGCAATTTGGTGGAGTTACATTGTGCTGCGAGAAACATGATGAACTAATGGAGATCTATGTATGAAATCAGCCACCAACATTCGCACAATTATTCTTAGTGTCGCTCTTTTTTCAGCCTTTTCAGCACATGCAAAAATCGACACGGTGAGCGTTCCTTCTTTGTCCTCAGATTCTGCGCTAGCGCTTGCCGTTGAAGCCGTTCAACAGTGTAAAAGAGATGGCTACGCGGTCACAGCGACCGTCGTCGATCCGGCAGGGCGTGTTTTGGCCCAGTTGCGTAATGATAAAGCGGGTTCGCACACACTTGAAAGCTCTCGTCAGAAAGCCTTTACTGCGGCAAGTATGAAGCAGCCGACGGCCAAATTGATGAAACTCATTAACGAAAAACCGATCTTACAACCCTTGCAGAACATGGATGAAAGCTTATTGCTGCTTGCGGGTGGGCTGCCGTTGAAAGTGAATAATGCCGTTGTGGGTGCTATTGGTGTGGGAGGCGCGCCGGGTGGTCATTTAGACGTAGCATGCGCGGAAGCTGCGATTAAAAAAATCAGCAAATAGATAAGGGTAAACCGGGTTTAGCTTCTTAGCTTTATTTGAAAGCAAAACGAATAACGCCCTCATGCCATTGCTGGATGAGGGCGTTTTTGGCAGGGCGATATAACGGCCTGCCTATTTTGTTCGATTAGCGCAATTGCCACACACGGTAAGTGCGGCCTTTGATTTTTCCTGCTGACAATTTCTTCAGCGCTTTTTTCGCCACGTTGCGTTTAACGGCAACGTAGGAGCGGTAATCGGTGACTTTGATTTTACCAACGTCAGCACCTTGGATGCCATCATCGCCGCCAGTCAGTGCGCCAAGGATATCACCCGGGCGAACTTTGCTTTTCTTGCCGCCATCAATGTGCAGTGTTGCCATCAAAGGCTCTGGTGGCAAAGCTTGCATGACAGACGAATCTGGCAGTTCTTCACCTTTGATTTCGCGGCCTAGGTAATCTTCAAGCAACGCGATTTTGTAACCGTCTTCACTGCCGTAAAGGGTGTAAGCAGCACCTTGGCTACCCGCACGGCCAGTACGGCCTACGCGGTGAACGTGTACTTCAGTGTCGAACGCAACGTGGTAGTTAATCACGGCATCCAATGAATCGATGTCGAGGCCACGTGCTGCAACGTCGGTTGCTACCATCACAGTGACACTCTTGTTCGCGAATTTAAGTAGCATTTGGTCGCGGTCGCGTTGTTCCAAATCACCGTGCAATGCAACGACTGAGAAGCCTTCGTTCTCAAGGCACGCCGCGACATCTTTGGTCTCACGTTTGGTGTTACAGAACACCACCGCACTTTCTGGCTGGTGATTAAGTAGTAATAACAGCAACGCGTCCATACGCTGACGGTTGCCTTCACACTGATAGAAGTGTTGTGAAATGCTGCTGTTATCGTGAGTAGATTCTACTTTCACCATCAGCGGACTATTCATAATCTGCTTGCTGATCGCTTGGATCTGCGATGGGAACGTTGCACTGAACAGCAAGGTTTGGCGACCTGCTGGAATGTCTTGAATGATGGCATCCAGTGCAGGCTGGAAGCCCATTTCTAGCATGCGGTCAGCTTCATCAAGCACCAAGGTGTTGACGTTTTCTAACGACAGACGGCCCTTCTCTAGGTGGTCTTGAATACGACCTGGTGTGCCAACAACAATGTGTGCACCGTGCTCAAGTGAGCCGATCTGTGGGCCCATTGGGACACCACCACATAGGGTGAGCACTTTGATGTTGTGAATGCCACGCGCCAAGGTGCGAATTTCTACGGCGACTTGGTCAGCCAGTTCGCGCGTCGGACACATCACCAAAGTTTGAATACGGAAACGCTTTACGTCTAAACGGTTGAGTAGGCCCAAACCGAATGCTGCGGTTTTGCCCGAGCCTGTTTTTCCCTGACCAATAACGTCTTTCCCGTCCAAAATGGCAGGGAGACTTTGCGCTTGAATCGGCGTCATGGTTTCGAAACCAATCGTGTTCAAGGTAGAAAGTAGTTCCGCTTTTAGCGGCAATGTAGAAAACGCAGCCTGTTGGCCTGCAGAGTTTGATTCTTTGGTCACGGAGGTATCCCGAGCAATACTACCTGTTGGTAGCGTATGACATGAAAAGGTGATTATCCGATGAATCTTGTCGTGATAGTTGTATCACTGGTTGACAGGAGACACGCGAAACAGCGCCGGACATCGTTGTTTGCTGAAAACATGGGGATGTTGAAAGCAAGGGGCGGGACTATATCAGGATTATTCGAACAGTGCGCGATTTGTTTTGCTCATAAAAAGCACAATGTTTATACCCTCCTTTCGGGCGAGTTGAATCCTGCATCTTCAGGTTGTGTTTGGGTGTAGACCGTGGATAAAGAAACGGCTGCACAGTGGCAGCCGTTTGAAAGTATGCGTTTGAGATCGAGAGCGAATTACGCCTCTTCTACAAGCTGTGCTGCGCGTTGCGTCAGGCCACAAAGCATCACTGGCATGCCTTTGAAGATTTCTTCGAATTGGGCCAATTCTGCGGCGCCTTGTGCTTCAAGGGTTGGCAGTGCAGCTTCTGGATCGAACAGCAGGCTAATCGACAGCAATACGCCGCCAAGCAGGGCGCTTTCTTGGGAATCTTCTGGCATCAGAATTTCCCAATCATCACGCGCAAGTGTCCAGCCTTGCAGCAGGCCTTCACAGTAGAGGCGAGTGTCGGCGGTCACAATGTCGGTATCGCTCAGCGCGCAGCCTTCAGGCCATTGCCACTCTGCAGACAGCAGCGCGCCGCGTTGCTCGTTCCACAAGTTGACGATGATATTCGCGTATTGCTCAAGCTGTTCGTGACTTGAGAACGGTGACTCTTCCTCTCCGCCCCACATGAAAGCTAACCATTCACTTGGATCAATCATGTAAGGTGCTGCCGCCATGGCGGTAACAAAGCCTTTTGTTTGCATCTCAGATAACAACTGATTTTCTAAATCGTTATCTGTCATAAATTGCGTGAGCGAAACTTGCATATCTACGTCTCTGTATTGATGTTGGCTGTATTCTAGCAGTGACTTGCTAAGTACTGAAAAAAAATGCCGACTTTTCAACGCAAAGCGCTTCACTCGTGAGAAAGGCGCCATCTAAACGAACAAAACCCAGCGCAAGGCTGGGCTTTGTTGTGATCCATGTCATTACCGAATTAGAGCACTGGCATGGAGAACGTCGCACCTTCTCTAACATTTGCTGATGGCCAACGTTGTGTAATGGTTTTCCTGCGCGTATAGAATTTGACCGAATCAGGCCCATACGCATGCAGATCACCAAACAAAGATTGTTTCCAACCGCCAAAGCTGTGATAGGCAACGGGAACAGGGAGCGGCACATTGATACCGACCATGCCGACCTTGATGTTATCAGAGAAGTAGCGCGCGGCTTCACCGTCACGGGTAAAGATGCAGGTGCCATTGCCGTATGCATGTTTGTCGATCAAATCCATCGCGCCTTGCATCGAATCCGCGCGGATGATTTGTAATACAGGCCCGAAGATTTCTTGTTGATAGCTTTCCATGGTCGGAGACACATTATCAATCAACGTCGCCCCAACAAAGTACCCGCTTGAGTAACCTTCAATATTGGGGTGTCTTCCATCAGCAACAATCGTGGCGCCATCTTGCTCTGCGGAATCAATGTATGACACCACTTTTTGTTGATGCTCTCTGCTGATCAGCGGGCCAAAATCGTTATCATTATCATAGAACGCACCCACGCGAAGTTCTTGCAACTTTGGCTTGAGCATGGCTGCGAGCTTATCGGCGGTTTCGTTGCCGACGGCAACCGCAACAGATAACGCCATGCAACGTTCGCCACTTGAACCGTATGCCGCACCAATCAGTTGGTTTACCGCATTGTCGAGGTCGCAATCAGGCATCACGATGGCGTGGTTCTTCGCACCGCCTAGTGCTTGGCAACGTTTGCCGTTTTGACTTGCTGTTTCGTAAATGTACTTTGCAATTGGCGTACTGCCAACGAAGCTGATCGCTTCAACCTCTGTACTTTCAAGCAGGCGATCGACCACAGGCTTGCCGCCTTGAATGACTTGCATCACGCCATCAGGTAGACCTGCTTCTTTGAGAAGATTGGCAATGTACAAAGCGGCACTGGGGTCTTTTTCTGACGGTTTGAGAATAAAGCAGTTACCGCAGACGATGGCCATCGGGAACATCCAAAGTGGCACCATGGCGGGGAAGTTGAACGGTGTAATGCCTGCTACCACACCGAGAGGTTGGTGCTCAGACCAAGAATCAATCGACGGGCCGACATTCTTGCTAAATTCACCTTTCAACAGCTCTGCCGCTGAACATGCATATTCAACGTTTTCGATGCCGCGCTGCAATTCACCCGCCGCATCGTGGGCGATCTTGCCGTGCTCCTCACCAATCAGTCGGCAAATCTCATCTTTATGTTCTTCCAATAATTGCTTGTAGCGGAACATGACACGCGCGCGCTTGATCGGCGGCTCGTTACGCCATGTTTGAAAAGCGATTTTCGCGGCCTCGATGGCTTCATCCACCAAGGCATCATTGGCTAAGAAAAGTTCTTTAGTGGCTTCGCCTGTGGCAGGGTTGTACACCAACTGTGTTTGCTCGCCGTCTTCACGCTGTTCGCCGTTGATCAAGTGTCCAATTGTTTTCATTTGTATGGTTCCTCTTCCTTAAGACCAAAGATTTAGGTAAAGATTTTTCATTTCATCGGGCGTCGGCACTTTCGGATTGTTAGCGGGCGAGCCGGACAGCAAGGCTTGTTCGATCATGGTGTTGAGCACGGTTTCGAACATGGAGAATTCCACCCCAAATTCTTTCAGAGTGGGAACGTTGAGTTCGGCATTGATAGCGGCGAGTTCCTCGACCAAACGCGCATTGGCGACATCGATAGGATCGTCTTTTTGAGCAATGCCCATGGCAACCGCACAGTCAGCATAGCGTTCTGGCGCTGCTTCAATGGAGAATGCCGTCACGGTAGGTAATAACATCGCGTTTGATAAGCCATGCGGCACGTGGAAGAACGCGCCAATTGGGCGGCTCATGCCGTGCACCAGAGCCACGGAGGCATTCGAAAATGCGATGCCCGCATAGGTTGCGCCCCGCATGAGTTTTTCACGTGCATCTGTGTCTCTTCCGTCGTGATAAACCTTACGGAGGTTTGGCGCGATGAGGCGAATGGCTTCAAGGGCGTGGTAATCGCTAAATGGACTGGCCTTTTTGCTCACATATGCCTCGATAGCGTGCGTGAGGGCATCAATGCCTGTGTCTGCGGTGGTGCGGGCAGGCAGAGACATGGTGAGTTCATAATCGACAACCGCAGCATAGGGGGCAAACCCTAATCCAACACACAGCATTTTTTCATCAGATTCGTCATCGGTGATCACGGTAAAGCGCGTTACTTCGGAGCCAGTACCTGCGGTGGTTGGAATGGCGATGATAGGAATGCCTTCTTCATTCACCATGCGAGGCACTTTGTAGTCACGCATTTTTCCGCCAAAGCGTGCCAGAATACTGACTGCTTTCGCACTGTCGATTGCGCTACCGCCACCCAATGCAATGATGCAATCAAAGTTGCCTTCACGCGTCACCAGTACCGCTTCTTCTATCGAACTAGAAGTTGGCTCAGGAATGGTGTCGGCATACACGCTGGATTCGATACCCGCTTCAATCAGGATGCCTTGAATCTTCGCGACGTAACCGAATTCAACCATGTTTTTATCAGTGATCAGCAACACACGTGATGCATTCAAATTTTTGACCATGTTTGGAACTTGCGCGACGGCACCGCCGCCAATTTCCATCATTCGAGGTAAGGTGACTGATGCGCTCATTTTGCTACTCCTATGACTTCAGGTTTTCCAGGAAGAGGTTCTGCTCTTAGTGCTTTGTAAAGACCAACGATGGTGGCGATGATCACGATGGAATAGGGCAATGCGGCGATGATGGAGGCGGTTTGCAATGCGCCTAACCCACCCGCAAGCAGTAATACGGCAGCGACAAGCCCAATCGACATGCCCCAAAAAATACGGTAACGCATGGGTGGGTGAGGGTTACCCATAGAAATGAGGGTGCAGATAACCAGCGTGGCGGAATCTGCAGAAGTCACGAAATACGTCACCAGCATGATGGTGCAAATAGATGCACCGAGCGTGGTCAGAATGGTACCTGCATCCATCAGTTCGATCGTTTTGAACAAGGCCAGCGTAAGGTCGTCATTCACGGCATCGACTACGCCGCCTTGACCAAACAGTTCGATGTACATCGCTGTGTTGCCGAAAATGGTGATCCAAAATGCTGCCAGCATGGTGGGGGCGATAAGCACACCAAGGATGAATTCACGAATGGTGCGGCCACGGGAGATACGCGCGATGAAAATGCCACAGAAAGGTGCCCATGCAATCCACCATCCCCAATAGAAAATGGTCCAAGAGCCTTGCCACGTATGCTCAGGGTTTGGATCAACCCAAAGGCCTAGCGACGTAACATTGAGCATGTAGTCGCCTAAGTTGGTAAAGAAGGATCCAATCACATATGCCGTTGGGCCAAGGATGATAAAGAACGCAAGCATGACAACAGTAAGCTGCATATTCAGCTCACTAAGAATGCGGATACCTTTGTTGACGCCAGTGATGACCGAGAACGTCGCGATGATTGAAATTACTACGATCAATACCATCTGCGTCGTTGTGCTGACTTCGACACCGAAGAGGTAGTTCAGCCCTGCGTTCATTTGCTGTGCGCCCAATCCTAAGGACGTTGCAATACCAAACACGGTGCCGAACACGGCCAACAAATCAGCAGCATGACCTATCGGGCCATAAATACGGTTACCCAATAAAGGGTAAAGGCCAGAGCGAATAGAAAGAGGTAAGCCTTTGCGATAAGAAAAATAAGCAAGAGAGAGTCCACAAAGAGCAAACAAGCCCCAACCGTGCAAACCCCAATGAAAAATACTGACGCGCATAGCAACTTGTGCCGCTTCAATGGTGAGGGCATTGTCAGGTGAGATAAACGGATTACTTTGAAGGTGATACATAGGCTCTGCGATACTCCAAAATAGAATACCAATGCCTATTCCTGCACCGAACAACATCGAAAACCAAGAGAAAAAGCCAAACTCTGGCCTTTCATCATCTTTTCCTAGTCGAATGCTGCCGTAGCGACTAAACACCAAGTAGACAGCGATGAACAGAAACACGCTCATCAATCCCACGTAGTACCAAGCAAAGTTTGACGCGATGTAGCCTTTAGCGGCTGAGTAAACACTGTTTGCGTGTTCAGGCATGATTACCGTGTATAAAACAAACAATACAGCAAGCGCGGAAGAGCCAATTGCCATGACAGGGTTAACCCCTGCAAAAATTCCTTTTGAGTTGCTTGGATTTACATCCGTTTCCATTGCATAACTCCTCGTCCGAATATGTGTATATAAATACCGTTATTCGTCACAATTTTTATTTATGTATTAAATGCGTCATGATTTTGTCGCGATTTAGCATGTGTCCTTTGGCTTTTTGACGTTAAGTAAACTTTCATATTTAGAGATACCCTCGCAATTAATAAAAATTCGGTCATTGGTATAAGAAAATTTATACGTGAGGGTGTTGATAATTTTGATGGCTTTTTACGTAATTGTTTTTATTACATTCGGCGAGAAACACATCAGGAAAATAGCGATGAAAAAGAGATTACCGCCTCTGAATTGGCTTCGTTCTTTCGAAGCCGCAGCAAGGCACTTGAGCTTCACCCATGCATCCCAAGAACTGCACATTACCCAAGCGGCTATCAGCCAGCAGATCAAGGGGCTGGAAAGTCAATTAGGCACAACGTTGTTTGTGCGTCTTCCGCGGGGGCTTGAGTTAACAGAAGCGGGCGCTGCTTATCTTCCTGTTGTGCATGAGGCGATTGAAAAACTGTCTGAAATCACGGAGGAGTTGTTTGGTCAAGGACGGTCAAAGCTGCTTAATGTTCGGGTGAACTTGGTGTTTTTCATCCATTGGCTCGCCCCTAGGCTTCAGACATTTTCAGACAATAATCCAAACATAAACCTGAGAATTACCAGTAATATATGGGTGAATAACCGTGAAAATTCAAACAATTTTGATGTTGAGGTTACCCACGGAAAAGGCAAATGGGCACACTTAGAAGCACACCGTCTTACATGGGATGTACTTTACCCTGTTTGTAGCCCGACGTTTGCTGCAACATTGGATACGGCGTTCTCTCCTAGTGATTTGTTGAAGCAAAAACTCATTCATGTCATTGGCTACGAAGATGGCTGGGGACACTGGTTCACACGCATGGGGTTACCCTATGCGGAGTTTGATCGTGGCAGTCAGTTCGATACCTTGGTTAATGCGTTAGAAGTGGCGGTCAATCATGGCGGGATAGCCCTAGGTAGGAGCAGTTTGGTGGAAAGATACATCGATGAAGGAAAGCTGGTCCGTTTATTTGATACCAAAGTGACGACGCAAGAAGCATTTTATTTGGTGAGCTCTAAATCAAAAGCCCTCCATCCACACGCGCAAGCATTTATTGATTGGTTATTGACTGAGGTTGAAAAGGATCAGTCAAACAAGCTATTTCTTGATTTATATAATTAATTGTATGAGCCATTAATTTATTTAACGCTTAGGCCTAATTTTTATTAATGGTGAATAAATAAATGCCAAATTAACATCGGTCGCAATGAAGCTCCCTTTCTTTATAAAGGGACTTTCTCATTTCATGGATATACCTCTTTGGACAGGAGTTGGAATAAATGAGAAATACATTGCCACTTTACGGTGTGAATGTCGTGGACTTCGGCCAATATATCGCAGGGCCTGCCGTTGCAATGATCCTTGCTGATTTGGGGGCCAATGTGATCCACATTGACCCCGCGGAAGGCGCGTTTTGGAAAGATCCCGCCAATGCGGTGCTTAATCGAAATAAGCTTTGTATTGAACTGGATTTAAAAAACGAAGATGGATTGGCTCAAGCACTTTCTTTGTGTGCATCCGCCGACATCATTATCGAAAACTTCCGTCCAGGACGTCTTGCGCAATTGGGTATCGATTTCGATAGCCTTCGTGCTGCAGATCCTAGGCTCATCACTCTATCCATTCCGGGCTTTGCATCGAATGATGCATTGAGAAAAGAATGGAAGGCGACAGAAGCCATTATTGCTGCCACATCAGGTGTGTTTACTGATATGGGTTATAACCGCGTGTTGATGGGTTGCAATCCAAGCTTTTCTCCGTTGGCATTGGGTTCAGCCTATGCCACCACGCTTGCTTCGAGTTCACTTGCGTTGGCATTGTTTGCTCGTGAAAAGCATGGAAGGGGCGATCACATTGAAGTACCTGTTGCTTCAGCCTTAATGGAAGGTCTCTCTTACAACTCTATTGTCATCGAGGATATGCCGGATCGCTACCTCACGATGCGCCAACATGAGATCGCCCGCCGTCATGATGAAGGCCTTGAGATGAACGTGAGTTATGACGACTTACAGGAGTTTCTCGATCCCTTCTTTCGTACTTATGAATGTCTCGATGGACGCTTTTTCTATGTTGTGTGTCCGTCACACCGTAACCACGCAAAACGTTGTCTGACGTTGCTGGGTATTTACGACGAGTTGTTGGAAGACGGTCTGCCTGAAGTTGATGATCTGTACCTGCCGATTGCGGAGTGGTCAGGCGAAACCTCTATAGGTGTTTACCCGCTGCCTTCTAATTGGGCAGGAAAAGTCGCCGCGAAGATGAAGGCCGTCTTTTTGACTAAATCATCAGAAGAGTGGGGCAGACTGTTCGGGGAAAATGGCATCCCGGGTGCGCCACACCGAACCACACAAGAATGGGTAAACAGTGAACACTGCGATCAAAGCGGTTTGATTGTCACTGTAGACGACCCTGTATATGGTGAAATGAAACAACCAGGTCCTTTGGTGTGGTTTGAAGAATGCGCCGAGGCACAGTGTGATTTAGCACCACGAAAAATCAGCGATGTTAGCGAAGCGGCGCAGTATTTCTCAGAGCGACCTGCGTATTCTTCTGCACCTTCTGCAACGACTGCACCATCGGATAATCTATGGCTTAAAGGCGTGCGTATTCTGGATCTAACCAATGTCATCGCAGGGCCGCATTCCACCGCATTCCTTGGCAGGTTTGGCGCAGAAGTCACCAAACTCGATCCAACGACGGCGATGTACGATCCGCTGATTGGGGTGTTGTTTAGCTATCAAACCAACATCGGCAAAAGCAGCCTGTTAATGGACATGCTGACTGACGAAGGAAAGGTGATTTTTGAGCAGTTGGTGAAAGACAGTGATGTTGTTGTGATTAATGCGCCAGAGCGCCAGGTCGAAGCCTTGGGTCTGAGCGATGAGCGCCTGAAATCAATCAACCCTGATGTGATTTTCTGCCGTCTCGATTGTCTCGGCGGGCCTAAGCGTGGCGAGAAAACCGATTACATTGGCTACGACGATATCATTCAAGCCAACAGTGGCATCATGAGCCGTTTCGGTGGCGAACAAACACCGGAAGAACACGCGCACATTGGTACGCTGGATGTGAACTGTGGTTTTGCGGGTGGGTTAAGCATCGCGGTTGCGCTTTATCACCGCGAGCATACGGGAGAAGCACTGCGTGCGAGAACCTCGCTTTCGTCGACCACCAACCTCGCGCAAATCAAATACAGTTACGATTACAAAGATCGTGCGCCATTTGATGAGCCATCCGGTAGACAAGCACTGGGGTACAATGCGCTATCGCATATCTATCACACGCAAGATGGTTGGGTGTACTTGGATGCCACGGAAAAAGACCTTGAGAAGATCGAAAGTGTGTCAGGTTTTGCGGGGTTGTCTTCAATGGATGACACTCAACAGACTGAATTGATCGCACGCATGATGGCAACAAACACCAGTGATGTCTGGGCGAGTACTTTTCAGTCACTGGATGTTGCGATTGCTGACATCAAAAGCATCGAGTGGCTGCGTGAACACTATACCCGTAGGCAAGATGGCAAAGTCGGTATCGACCTTGGAACGTATGCGTTCTCTGTGTATGACGAACACCCAAGCGGTCATGTCACCACCATGGTTGATCACTATGCAATTCGACCAACCAGCGGGCAAATTCTCTCCCTTGCACCAACGGAAAGGTTCGGTACATCAAGTCGACGTATTCTGGAAGGCATGGGCATGACGCCGAGCACAGTACAAAGGTTGATCGACAAAGGTGTGGTGAGCGAAGGGTGGTCGAAATACTACCTCCCTAGTTAGTCGCCTCAAGCATCACCGCAACGACCTCATAATGACGCTTTCGGGCGTCATTATTGCAATTTATCCGGTGAGTTGGCGGTATTTTCATCGAACAGTCACTGAGAGCCTGTGAAAGAATTGACTTTATATACCAGCCCTATATAGTACGGCCTCGTTGAGACAAGCACTCAACAACAAAACGGTGAGTTGTCCGAGTGGCTGAAGGAGCACGCCTGGAAAGTGTGTATACGGCAACGTATCGAGAGTTCGAATCTCTCACTCACCGCCAAATTTGAAACCCGAGCAGAAATGCTCGGGTTTTCTCGTTTCTGGCATATGAAAAAAACAGGAAACAGCAAGATGAAGGCTAAAGAGAGGCGCGTAATCTCTTCTGTGCTGCCATTCCAAGCTCTAGAAGAAAAGCTGGGCTTGTTTGTTTCTAGCGTATCACTGACGTTAAACGCGACCCCCATCACTGCAACAGCGTATAACACCCTCATTGCTGTCTCACTTTAGATGCACTGGCTGTAAGCCCGAGCCTCTGTCTTGTATAAGAATTTCCCGAATTATTTCTTTGAACCCAATCATATAAGCCTGTCTCATGGGTTTAAACCTGAGCATTCTCAGTTAGTCTGGATACCGTTGTAAAAAGTTTAGACATCAAAACAACGATAAAATATAAAACTTTGTTTAGAGTAACGTTATATGGCAGTTGGTGAGTTCCTGGGTATGCTGATGGCATTTCCTACAAGCGTATTTTTCATTCCGTTTGTAGTGTTTTTCCTCATTATGCTCGTAGATCTGGTTTTTAATGTGGTGGAAGGCTTCACGGCTGATCTCGACATTTTTGACCTTGATAATATTCCTGGCGCAGGGTTGTTATTGCCTCAGGTGTTATCCAAAGTCCCTCTTATGGTTGCGTTGTGCGTATCGTGCTTTATCGCAACCGTCATATCGTTCTACTCCGCGCAAGTTAATAACAACCTGTTTTCAGGTGTTACAAACCTTTTGATTGATCTCGTATCAATCCCAATCGTTGCTTACCTCTCTCTTGCAATATCTGCGTTGTTGTTAAAGCCACTCGCGCCATTGTTCGACCATAAAAAAGCGTTCGCTGAGGTTGATTATGTTGGCTTGAAAGCGCGGGTTCACAGCAATGTCGTTAACAAAGACAGAGGGGAGGTCGTCGTGTTGCATCAGGGCAATGAGTTTTTGCTTGATGCCATGCTTCAGGGCGACAGCACGATTCAATACGGAGAAGAAGTGGTCATCGTTTATAAGGATGACACTTCAAATCGCTACGTGGTAGCGAAAGCATAACGGACTACAAATCAGGAGTTGGAAATGGAAATTTCCCCTAGCATCATTTTTATCGGCATTGGCATCAGCGTTTTCCTTATCGTCATGGTTTTTCTCACCTCTCGTTATAAAAAAGTACGTGGTGAGGGTGACGCACTTATTGTGAACGGACTTCATCGTACACGTGCTTCGTTAACCGGTACGTTTGTGTGGCCGATTGTTAACCGATTCGAATACATGGACATTACGCGCAAGAAAATCTCTGTTGTACGCAGCGGCCGTAAAGATCAGGAAGGTGAGGAATATGAAGGACTTCACTGTCGAGATAACATTCGCGCGGATTTGAAAGTCGATTTTTATATCGGCGTAAACCATGAAGAAGAAGACATTGTTCGTGTTGCAAAGCTGTTTACTGCACATGAAGCATCGAATCTTGATCGTTTGAAAGAACACTTCCAACCTAAATTCTCGGAAGCGTTAAAAACGGCTGTGAAACAGTTTGAGTTCGAAGAATTATTGACGAATCGCCGCGCATTCCGCGATGCCGTTGTTGAAGTTATTGGCAGCGAAATGGATGGTTTTAAAATCTACGATGTGGTTATTGATAAGGTTGATCAAACCGCACTAGATGCTCACAGCCCAGACAACATTCTTGATGTTGAAGGTATTCGTAAAATCTCGGCAATTACTGCTCAAAAGAACACCGAAACGAATGCTATCCGTCAAGACGAACGCACAACGATGAAGAAGAAAAACGTTGAAGCGGAAGCGAACCGTCTGCAGTTAGACAAACAAGAAAAAGAGAGCATTGCGCGTATTCAGCGTGAAGTGGACATCATTAAGGCACAAGAAGAGGCGCTGGCGGCAGAGAAGCAACAAGAATACCTGCGTGTGACTGAGTTGGCGAAGTTAGAGACGGAAGAAGAAGTGTCCAAGAAACGTGAGAGCGTGGAAATGGAAGTCGAAATGACCCGTATTGCTAATCAACGCCAAGTGGCTATTCAACAAGAAGAACTGACGCGTTCTGTCGAAACGGAAAAAGTTCGCACGGCGACGGAAGTGGTCGAGCGTGAAATGCACAAAGAGACCACTGTGGAAGAAGCGCTTAAAGCCGTTTCTGAAACACGCTCTCAACGTGTTGAGATTGAACGTAAAATTGCACGCGAAGAAGAAGAGACCGAGAATTTACGTGTTAATGAGCGTGTGGGTCGTGAAAAACGCGTGAAGATGATAGAAGCAGAGGCGGCAGCAGAAGCGGCACAGCTTGAATTGCTCGTTGGCGCCCGTGCTGAGAAAGATGCAGCAAAAGAACGTGCAGAGCGTTTGCTGATTGAAAATGAAGCCGAACTTAAAGTGAAAACCCGTGATGCGGAAAATGATTTGGCGGTGAAGACACGTGAAGCGGAAGCGGAGCATATCGTCACGACCAAGCGTGCAGAAGCGGGTTATGTGGCGAAAGAACGTGAGGCTGCAGCCAAAGAACGTATGGCGCATGCTGAGAAAGAAATGATCAGCGCAACGGGTCTTGCTGAAGTGGAAGTGGACCGTGAGCGTGCTCAAGCCATCAAGGAAACCGGCGAAGCGGAAGCCTTTGCTATGCAAAGTGCAGGCGAAGCAGAAGCCCAGGCACTTCGTGCCAAAGGCTTGGCAGAAGCTGAATCACAAACAGCACGCTTTGAAGCGGCGCAACAATACGATGAGCATACACGCGATCACGATAAGTGGGTGATGCAACTCCAACAAGACAAAGACTTGGAAATCGCGCGTATTGATGCACAGAAAACCGTGGTCAGTGAAAACGCGAAAGCACTGGCTGAAGCGCTGTCTAAAGCCGATATCCGTCTGTTCGGTGGTGAAGGGATGGAGCAAATTCGTCGCACTATCATGGATGCCTCCGCGATTGATGCCAAGTTTGAGCAATCAAAAGTGCTGAATCCATTGGTGTCTGAGTATGTGGATGGAAACCGAAGCCTACCAGAAGATTTGAAAGCTATTTTGGAAAACACAGAACTGAAAAGCAGTGATTTGAGCAATGTTGCGTTAGCAAGCTTGTTGAACTCTCAAGGTGGTGCAACGGAGCTATTGAAGAAAATTCAGAGTTCTATGCAGTCATCATCAGACGATAAATAACCCTTCATTTCTTCTCGCAGAATCCCGCTTCTTTTGAAGCGGGATTGATAGGTATTATTATGTCAGAGACGACTCAACAAGCTGTGAGTGAAGGTGGAGCGTATGAGGTTCTCAAATCCCGCCTGTCCCAACAAGGTAATCAGCTAAAAACCCTTTCCCAGTCTTTCAATCATCAACGTCAGGACGTGTTTGGCGGCCAAGAGCTCACGCTGATTGGCAAAGCCAACGTGCAAACGGATGCCAAGTGTATTCCCATTGACATGGCGCAGGTAAACCAACAACTTTTGTTCGGTTACCATGTTCAGGTGGGTATGAAGGCGGCGCCATCATTGGATGATGTGTTTGGCCTTTATCAGCTTCATGAAAATGAAGGCACGTTTCGTGTTGAATCTCTATCCCTAGAAAACAGCTTTTTGAATGATGCGCGCTTTGTGCACGAGTTCACCGAACTGTTTACCTATTACCGCGATGCGCGTTTGTCTCAAATCTCGCGTCAGGAAAGTGTGCTTTATATCGCGTTTCAAATTGGTAGCCGACCCGAAGACCGTAAGGTGTTTCGCTTCCAATTGAATGCCAATTCCGCTGAGTACATGGATTCTTACGGTCATGCGCCACTCGAGAGTGCGACTCAGCATGATTTTGATTGGATTGCCACGACGCGTGAAGATCATGTGTTGGGTGAGCACCCGCATGTGTCTATCAGAGATAAACTTTTCGTGGAATGTGTGGGTGGAGATTTGACCATTAAGGTTGAAGACAACACCTCGGAAGGAAAAGGCATTTATCGCGAAGACGTAGAAGATGCGCATCAGAGTATTGCTGATGCGCAAATCGATTATGCCTTTATCGGTGATTTGATTGCGCTTCGTGTGAAACCAAACCGCGAAAAGCATAGCCGTTACTTTCTCTACAACCCGCTGAACCAATCTGTGACGCGGGCAGATGCAATGCGTGAAAGCGCGAAAGCGTTGCCCGAAGATCATGGTGTGCTTTATGCCAACGGCTATGTGCTTGCCAATGGTGAAAGTAAACAATTTGATTTTCCAGCCAATAATCTCAAGTTTTTTCAGAAAGTCATTTCACCCAACGGTGAAGACATTCTGTATTTCTTCTTCAATGCAGTGGATGGTTACTACATTGCCTTCACCTACAACTTGATTGAGAAGAAGTTCGAAGCACCCATGGAAAGCCATGGTTACAGCCTTTATCCTGATGGACGCTTCCTTGTTTTCCAATTGTCTGAAAATGCGGAAGCCTCCACTATCCACCCTTTGCGTATTTGGGATACACCGTTTTCAACGCCAGAGCACTACGCTATCGAGAATGCAAAAGGTGATGGCAGTAGCCCACTCTTTAATCTTGGGAACACCGAGTTGGTTCGAGCCTTGTCTTCCGTGTTGTCAATTTGCCAATTGGCACAAACTGAAGAAGTGACACAGGCTGCGTTTGAAATATTGCTCAAGCAATGCCAGTCAACGCTTGATCACTATACGTGGCTTGGGCATGAATACGCGTTAGGGATGGGTGCAGCCATTAGCGAGTTGATGGGCACTGCAGACAAAATCATTGATGAGTTTGCCAAGGTTCAACAGCTTCAAAGTCATGCAGCACAAAGCATTGAGGATCAGCATCGCATTGTTTCTGATCTGATCGGCAAGATTAAGCTCGCGCCGAAAGAACAAGCCAACACATTACTTACCTTGCTTTCAGAAGTGAAAGGGCAAGTAGGGGCTGTGATGGCATTGCGCCAACAGCACTACATTGATGAAGTGCGTGTTGATGCGCTATTGGAAACCCTTCAGGAACAGCGGGAAAACCTGAACCTTCAGTTGCTGAATTTGTTGCAGGAGGAAAAAGCCTATCTGCCATTTAAAAAGCAAATACAGACCATTGAAGCGCAGCTTGAAAAAGTCGATAAAACCGCAGAGATTCAAACGTTACAAGAGCAGGTTGAAACGCTAAGAAGCGAGCTTCAATTGGTGACGGAAGAAGTCACGGATATTGAAACGGATGACCCGACACAAGCGACACGGATTTTGGATTTAACGACGGAAGTGTCGTCAATGCTCAATACCGTGTCAGCGAAACTTCGCGGCAAGTCTAAAGGCCTTCAAAGTGAAGAAGCGCAAGCTGAGTTCAGTGCGCAATTTAAGCTGCTTAGCCAATCCGTTAGCAGTGCGATGGAGCAAGCGACAAGCCCTGACGACTGTGACAATCAGCTGGCAAAATTGGTTGGGCAGTTAGATAAGCTAGAGTCTCGCTTCGCAGATTTTGACCAGTTTCTCGCCGAGATTTATGCGAAGCGCGATGAAATCCAATCGACATTGGACAACCACAAACAGCAATTGATTGCTGGGCAACAACGTCGTGTTCAAAATTTGCTTCAAGCTGCTAACGTCACCATGTCTAGCATCGAAAAACGCGTAGAACGCTTTGATGATGTGGCTGGGCTCAACAGCTACTTTGCCACGGATGCTATGGTGTTGAAGCTGCATCAACTGTCGACAACGATTCGAGAGTTGGGTGACAGTGTGAAAGCTGACAGTGTCGATTCAAAAATCAAATCACTGCAAGATCAGTCATTACGCTCGCTTCGTGATAATCAGGACATTTTTGAACAAGGCGGCAAAGTCCTTCGCCTTGGCAAGCACCGTTTTAGTGTGAACCAACAGCCGCTCGATCTCAGCCTTGTTGATCATGGTGGCACGCTGTCTACGCATATTTCTGGTACAGATTTCTACCAATCCGTTGACGATGAAACGTTTCTAGCGCTTCAATCAATGTCGCGTTTGGACGTAGCGTCAGAAAGTGATGAGGTTTATCGCGCTGAGTATTTGGCGTACTTGATCCTGCATGGTGCCGAACTCAATACGGATGGATTGAGCCTCGACAAGCTCTATGCCGATCAAAAAGAAGGGACGTTGAGTGAGTGTGTGCAAAAATTTGCCGCGCCTCGCTATAAAGAAGGTTACGTGAAAGGTATTCACGACAATGATGCCATCCGTATTTTGGATAAAATATTGCCGATATACCAGCAAGCAGGGTTGCTACGATTTAGCCAGTCTGCTCGCTCTTCTGCGTTGCTCTGGTTACTCGCTCAAAACACCCAAACTATTGAAGAGTATCGCCAACAAGCTAGCAATGCGCAGTTGTTGCGTGAGCACTTAAATTCAGTAGAAGCCTACCAACAGTTACAAACACAGCTGGTGGCATTGTTAGATACTGAGCAGGCGAGCGATGCGGCTGAGTATTTGGTTAACTTACTGGGTCAGAGTGAACTCAACATTGATGTCAGTCAGGATGCTCTAACGCTTTGTGAAGACTATCTTCAGTTCCGTCGCAGTCTGGGTTGGCATCAAGCTGATGAAGCGATTGAAGCAGCGTTTGCTGATCACAAACAGTGGTTAGCCGCTTATACATCACGTAAAAAGTATGGTGAGGCGTTTGTTGTCGAAGCAGCAACCATTGCCGTGTTGAAGTCCTGTTCTAGTTTCACGATTGGCAGTGTTGATTTCTCCCTGCTATCAGACGTTGAAGGCTTACTTGGTGAGCATGAACGGATTGAAAAAGGCCATTTAACGCTCATATTGGATGACTTCATTCAGCGCAATGAATATCACCGAAGTGTGGTTGTTCCCCAGTTTGATGCGTACCTCAATCAACGTACGGAATTACTCAATACAGCAAAAGATGATTTCCGACTCGGGGAATTTAAACCTCGTCCTCTTACATCTTTTGTTCGAAATAAGCTTATCAGCGAAAGCTATCTGCCATTGATTGGCGATAACTTTGCGAAGCAGATGGGCACAATGGGTGATAAGAAACGCACCGATTTGATGGGGATGCTGCTGCTGATTTCTCCACCGGGGTACGGTAAAACGACCTTGATCGAATACGTGGCGCACAAGTTGGGCCTCGTGTTCATGAAGATCAATGGTCCGTCCATTGGGCACCAAGCCACGTCACTCGATCCTGCTGATGCGCCTGATCAAAACGCCGCGCGCGAAATCGAAAAGATTAACCTCGCCTTTGAAATGGGCAACAACGTGCTCTTGTATCTTGATGATATCCAGCATACCCACCCAGAGTTCCTTCAGAAATTCATTTCACTGTGTGATGGAACACGTCGCATTGAGGGTACATGGAAAGGCAAAACCAAAACCTATGACATGCGTGGCAAGAAATTCGCTGTTGTGATGGCGGGTAACCCGTATACCGAAACCGGTGAAGCGTTCCGTATTCCGGATATGTTGTCGAACCGTGCCGATATCTACAACCTTGGCGACATGCTGTCGGATCAAAAGCAGGCATTCGAACTCAGCTTCATTGAGAACTCTCTGACGTCGAATTCTGTGCTGGCACCGCTAGCGACCAGAGACTTGAATGACCTGTACCGCTTTGTTCGTATGGCGGAAGGGGAGAGCATTGCCCTGAGTGACATGAGCCATTCGTATTCGGCGACTGAATCCAATGAGATTGTCTCAACGCTTCAAAAAATGATGATAGCGCAGCAAACCGTGCTCAAGGTGAACCAGCAATACATTAAATCTGCCGCCACAGCGGACCAGTATCGTGTAGAACCACCGTTTAAGCTTCAAGGGTCTTATCGGAATATGAACAAACTGGCGGAAAAAATCTCGTCAGTGATGACCGACGATGAACTCAACACCATGCTGCAAGACCACTATCAAGGCGAAGCTCAGACTTTGGCTGCAGGCACAGAAGAAAACTTGCTTAAACTTGCGGCGTTACGCGGTGACATGACGCCAGAGCAGCAGGGGCGTTGGCAAGAAATTACAGACGGATATCAACGCCAACAAATGATGGGTGATTCCGAAGATCGTGCAGGGCAGGTAGTACAACAGCTCGCCATGCTTAATCAATATGTTGCCCGTTTTGGTGGTAACAGCCAGGGAGGCAACTAAATGAACCGACAAAAATGGGCAGCGTGGCTGGAAGCGTCGATTGAAGATTACCGCCTTGATGACAATGAGCGTCGCGAACTTCAAGCGGAACTCGCAGAATCGGTGTTAAGCGATGAAGATCGCTCATATCTGCGTAATCTGAGCTTCAAATTGGTGCAGAAAGAAATCGCAAACCAAGGCGATGCGACAGCTCTGGTGCGTTGGTTAGAGCGGGTTGTGAAAGTGCTTGATAACATCATGAGCGCGAGTTCAGCGGAAATCGCATCGAGCTGGTTTTCACCAGGAAGAACCTGTGCTGCGGGCATTACCGAGCAATTAAAACTTGCACGTCATTCCATTGATATTTGCGTTTTCACGATTGCCGACAATGATTTGACCAAACAGATCCTTGATGCGCACAAGCGCGGGATTAAGGTTCGCATCGTGACGGATAACGATAAAATGAACGACAGAGGCAGCGATGTTGAATACCTCGCAGAACAAGGTGTTGCCGTCAAAATTGATACGACTCAGTACCATATGCACCATAAGTTTGCGATATTTGACGAACAAAGACTGCTCAATGGCAGCTTTAATTGGACGCGCAGTGCCTCCAAATATAATCAAGAAGATATTACGCTTACCGATGATCGCAGGTTTGTCTCTGCGTTCTCAATACAGTTTGAAACGCTGTGGCAGAAATTTCCCTGCCATAAGCCGTCATAAAGACAGGGAGATCCGATGACTGAATTGACGAATCCTCAGAATCAGGTACTGGATGTTGAGGTGACGCCTCAAATCGTCGCGTTGGCTGAACAGTTTGATGCGTTTGATACCGTTGCCACCATTACGTTTGGTAAAGATGCGCTAGAAAAAATCACTGCATTCTCTGATGAAGTATTGGAGCAAGTGCGTGTTCGCGACAGCGGAGAAGCTGGGGATATTCTGCACGCCATGGTGTCGTCGATGGACGGTGCTGAGTTCGACAACCTTGGTAAGAAGAGTCTGCTATCGCGACTTCCATTGATTGGTGAGCTTTTTGATTCTTTTAAAAAGTTCTCAGCAAGCTTTGACTCTGTCAAAGGTCAGTTAGAGCAATTATCTGGCAGTTTGGAAGCGCAGGAAGTGAAGCTTGCACATGACATTTCACAGCTTGATACGCTCTATGACCACAACTTGGAATTGCTCAGCGGGTTAGATCAGTACATCGCGGCAGGTAAGTACAAACTGAACGAGCTCACGCAGAACGTATTGCCTGATTTGCTCTCGCAATCTGAACAAAGTGGTGATGCACTCGATGCGCAGAAATACCGTGATGCATCTCAAGCGATTGCACGTCTTGAAAAGCGTGTTCACAACCTTGAGTTGACGCGTCTTGCTGCTATTCAAACTGCGCCTCAAATTCGCCTCTCGCAGGAAGGCAATAAAATGTTGATGGAGGATATTCAAGATATCGTGCACAACACCTTCCCACTTTGGAAACGCCAGTTCTTGATTGCGATTTCCAATTACGAAAAAGAGAAAGCACTGAAAGTCACGCGTGCAGTGAAAGACTATACCAACAAGCAGTACGTGCAGAATGCAGAGAAGCTAAAGGCGTTGGAAGAGCAAATCGCAGAAAACTATCAGCGTGGTATTCTGGATCTAGATTCATTGGAAACGGTGAACCAACTGACCATTGAAACGCTGAATAACACCTTGTCTCGTGTCAAAGAGGGTAGAGCCCAGCGAGAGCATGCACAACAAGTGATTGAGAAGGCAGAACTGGAGCTTAAAAAAGCGTTAGAGCAGACCTTGTCTTGATGTGAAGTGAAATATCGAAAGCCCTAGTAGAGATACTGGGGCTTTTTGGTTTTTGGAGAAGAGCGTGCAAGGTTCATGACGCCGTCAACGACTTCGTGGGTTTACTGATTTTAAACAACACCCGATAAAGCGGCATTGCTGGATCAATAGCGCCGAGTGTTCGGCTGCTGACACTGGATGGGTTTGCGCCTCGAAACCAATATTGGCCATGTTCATCGCTTTGCTTAAGTGTTTTGATGACACATCCAAAAATAGGGTGGGTAAACGCATAAGCTGTGCCGGTTTGCTTTCTCCACCATGATGGTTCACGCACGGTTATCACAAAGTCAGACGATTTATAGAGAGGGAACATAGAATGTCCCTCAATCCGAAAGAGTCGTAATCCGAGCATGGGTTTATGGCTTCAAATCTGGGTAAATGACAGGAAGTGCTGGTGGGTACGGGCACGTTGCGACATAAGTGGGTACGGCTTTGCTCTGCCAGAATATATCTGCAAAGCGGTTCACTTTGTCTAAAAGCGCCAGTGCTGCATCACGATCAATTTCTTGTTTCGCCTTTGAAGCCAGCATCATGATGTCATGCGTAAGCGTGTGAATTTCAGGGAACGTATCGAATTGTGGTTGCTTGAAATAATCCCCCCAAATGACACGAATATCTTCTTTTACTTTGCTGCCATGTTCTTCCTTTTGCTGCACCAAACGAACGAAACGTGCTTGCTGATTTTGGGACAATGCCGAGGTTGGTAATTCTTCAATCAAGTCCAACATTCTTATGATTGTAAGTGCTGCGATTTGTGCATGGGAAGGGTCATAAATTTTACAAGGAATATCGCAATGTGCAGATGCGCGAGTAAACGCTGTTCTTTGGTCGAGCTTATTTAATAGGGCGTATAGCATGCTTACTCTCCTTGTTGATGATGCTTTTGATGACGTATACGGCGTAACCCCCAAAATGCAATTGCCCCTGCGACAATAACAGGTAGCGCCCATAAAAGATGAATAAGGGAGGCTGACCAATGTCCATGGTCATGGCCTGCATGCGCCATCAACATTGGGCTTGTTGTTAATAGGAATGCAAATAATGCCAAGCGTTGAGTCATTTCACGTTCTCCTTTGTTTGCGATGTAGCGGTTGACGCTACTGTTGAATTCATGGCTTTTTCGAATAAGCACAGCGTGTTTAATCCCGTTTGGTAGGCGCGCAGCAGCGAAATAAAAAAGGGATCATCTGGGGGTGTCTTACCAAGCGTCTTTTCGAGGATCTCAAGAGGGGTATCTAAATAGAAACGCGCTTCTGAGTGCTTGCTTTGGGATTGGAATAAGGTGGCCAGGTTATGGTGGCAGGCAAGCCAAGCAAAAAGGATGTCGCCATTTTGATGTGTGACAGGTTCTTCCTTCTCCACTGCATGTAATGCGAGGCCATAATGCCGCTCTGCATCAACCCAGTGTTTGTTGTGAAAACATCTATTTCCGTGTGTCACGTAGGTTTTCCAATCCATTCTCATTTACCGTTATGCGAATAGTAATGATTATCATTATTGATCGTATCAATGAAAAGTAAAGCCCTCTCATCGAAGATTTTGTATTTATTGCAAGAGTGGATCGGATGTTTATGTTGAGTTGGTGTAAGAATAAAGAGTGGATAACCGCAGGCCGCTGCGTGAGAACAAGAAATCATTGGTACGCAGAGGGCATTATGCTAAAGTTGCGCGCTTTTATTTTTGCCGTCAGTGGTTGCACTGAAAGGCTAGATCAAACCTAACACTAGGAATTATTTTGACTAATAACGACATTCTCCGCCGTATCCGTTATACCTTTGACTTTAAAGATCAGTCGATGGTAGAAATTTTCGCTGCTGCTGATCACGCTGTGACTCAAGAGCAAGTGGTTAACTGGCTTCGCAAGGATGATGATGCAGCTTTTGTTAAAGCAACAGATACCGAATTAGCGATTTTCCTGAATGGTTTGATCAACACGAAACGTGGCAAGCGTGAAGGCGAACAGCCTGAGCCTGAGAAGCGTTTGAACAACAACATGATTTTCATGAAGCTGCGCATCGCACTGAACATGAAAGCAGAAGATGTGATCGAAACGCTAGAGCTGATGGAGTTCCGCTTGAGCAAGCACGAACTGAGCGCGTTCTCACGCAAAGCGGATAACAAACACTACCGTGAGTGTAAAGACCAAATCCTGCGTAACTTCCTGATGGGTGTTCAACGTAAACTTCGTCCTGAAGACACGCAAGACATCGACGCATAATTTAATTCGCGAGCAGCTTTCCGTCATTCTTTGACGACGAGAGTTGCTCGTGTTTTGCTCCTACATTCCCCGCGTTCCGATTACTCCAAATAAGTGATGTGCACGATGTCGCTCTCTACGCCTAACACCTTTTCAACGTTGCCTTTGTCGCCTGCTCTTGTTGCAGCTCTGCCTGTGCAATGCCAAGCACCTACGTCGATTCAATCACTCGCGATCCCTGCAATCAGCGCCCGCAAGGATGTACTTGCGATAGCGCAAACAGGCAGCGGAAAAACCTTGGCATACGGCTTACCGCTGCTCGATGGCGCCCAAGCGACGGCATCGCATGTTTGTAAGCTGGTTTTGGTGCCAACTCGTGAGCTAGCTGCACAGGTCAATGAAGCGCTTACGCCGATTGCGACTGCATTAAATCTCTCTACCGTTGTGGTATGCGGTGGCATAGAGAAAGAATCGCAAATTGAACGCCTTTTATTGAAGCCAGAAGTTGTTATTGCAACGCCAGGCCGGTTGAAAGAGTTGTTAAAAGAAGGGGCCATTGAAACATCGACGATTGACAGTGTTGTGCTCGATGAGGCGGATAGACTGGTTGATATGGGGTTTTGGCCAGATGTTGAAAACATCTTGGCGGCGATACCCACATCACGCCAAATGATGTTGTTCTCAGCAACCTTGCCAGAAGAGTTAGAAGCATCAATGGAAGGGTTACTAAACAGCCCTGCAACCATTTTTGCTAGTGCGACAAACAGCATGGTAAAGCAGATTGAAGAGCGTTTGTATCTGGTAAACAAAGGCAGCAAAGCCAATGTGTTGATAGACCAAATTAAACAACACGAATGGCCGCAAGTATTGGTGTTTATCAGTGCGCGTGACAATGCCGATGCTCTTTGTAAAAAGCTGAACAAAGCGGGGATTACCTCTGCTGCATTACACGGTGATAAAGCACAATCCGAGCGCGAACAAACGCTTGCTGCTTTCAAAGACAAACAGGTACAAGTGCTGATAGCCACTGATCTATTGGCGCGCGGCATACATATTGACCACTTGCCCGTTGTGATTAACTTCGATGTGCCATTGAGTCCTGCTGTCTATGTTCACCGCGTTGGCCGTACAGCAAGGGCTGGGGAGCAAGGTCTTGCTATCACACTGGTTTGTCATACCGAGACGGATTACCTGCAAGCCATTCGCAACATGATCAAGCGCGAGTTGCCTTTACAAGAACTGGAAGCGTTTCCCGTTACGGACAAGCCATCGACGGGTAGCAGTAAACGCACCCCCCGTGATAAGCAAGCCAACCGCCGCACTTCTCAGAAAAGCAGTATTAAGCAGTTCAAGAGTAAGCCAGCGCGTCGCTGATTTCACCACTCTCTGATGGGGTGCTCAAATGCTGAGCGAGTAAACCGAGATTACGGCTTAAAGCATTGACCCTGCATGGGGAAATCATTATAGTAGCGCCCCGTTGAGACGAACTGCATCGCATTCGGCTTGATGAAAATTAGGTGAGTTGTCCGAGTGGCTGAAGGAGCACGCCTGGAAAGTGTGTATACGGCAACGTATCGAGAGTTCGAATCTCTCACTCACCGCCACATTCTAAAGCCCCAGCAGAAATGCTGGGGTTTTTTCGTTTCTGGCTTATGAAAAACGCAGTGACGAGTAATCTCTCACTCACCGCCATATTTGAAGCCCGAGCAGAGATGCTCGGGTTTTCTCGTTTCTGGCATATCAAAAAGTCACGAAATTCGTTAATTTCCCGCATGTTATCGTCAATGCCTCTATAGTTGGTAGAGATGAGTGAATTCTCCTGAGTAGTGTGATGTTCTAAGGATAGACATGCAGTTATCACGACTAAAACCCATGGCGGTGTTTGCTGCTGTGGTCAAAACAGGCAATTTTAGCCGAGCGGGGAAGTTGCTCGGTATTAGCCGTCCTGCAGTGAGCGCACAGATTCAAAAGCTGGAAGAAAGTTTGTCAGTTCGGCTTATTCAAAGGACCACCCGCAGTGTTTCCCTCACCCAAGATGGTGCGCGTTTACTGCCTTTAGCGGAATCGGTACTGTCGTCGTTGATCGATATTGATGATGTGCTGACGCGAGATAAACCCAAAGGGCCGATCCGTGTAACGGCAACGCTGGACATCATGAAATCTTGGCTCGCGCCCAAGTTAGAAGCCTTCACCCTGCAATATCCTGATATCACCTTTGATTTGGTCATGACAGATCAAAAGATTGACCTGATCGAAAACCAAATAGATTTGGCCATTCGCGTTTCTCGCGTCAATGAGCAAGATTTTGTCGCGCGACCTGTCTTTGATGATCAACTCGCCATCTACGCCTCACCGGAATATCTCGACACACTTTTAGAGCCTATCACTGAGCAAAATCTAGAGTTTTGTCGTTGGATTGTGCTTGAGCAGTTAATGCCAAATCGTACCGTTAATGTGATGAAAGGTGACGAGACCTTGAGGTTTCAACCTAGTCGCTACGACATTGTAAATTCACCTAGCATGCTCAATGAGTTGGTGGTGGCTGGACGGGGACTGGGCTGTTTGATTTATCAAAATGTTCAGCATCTTTTAAAGGAAGGAAAGGTCGTGCCTGTCTTACCTGAGTGGCATGGCGACAGTTTAACGTGTTACTTGTTGTACCCAAGCCGCCAGCATATTCCCATGCGTTTACGGCTATTTATTGATTACCTGTTGGAAAGTCGCGACAAGATCTGAGTAAAAAAAAAGCCCATGCGGTATCGCATCGGGCTCTTGCCACAAGAGGGAGGGTTGTAGCAATACTAAACAGACCAGAAAGTATCCTCAGCTTTCTGATCTTCGGAAAATAGCCAGACTTCCATGATGTATCCGCCGTCAATGCGGAAAAGGTGAGTGCCTTTCATTGAAATCGAAAGGTTGCCGCTGGAGGCCGTTGTGTGGACTGGAACAGAAACGAGATTGCCGCTCGTCATTAGCGAGCCATCACGTTTTATGGCGTAGGAATTATTGGTGACATTCTGCATGCGTGAAAGCATTGCAAGGACACGTCCAAAGCCCACTTTGTCTCCCGAGAAAGGGTTACGGCCCGGTTGATGCCAAAGTGCGTTTCTATCAAACAGCAGTGCTAGCCCTGTCATATCACCGCTTTTCAGCGCATCAAAATAAGCAGCAACAACCGATCGATTCTCTTTCTCTGTTACCGCGGTATTCATTGTTTAACATCCTTAATAAACATGAACGGGGTGACTGTATCGCTATATACCCAAACAACCTGAAGATGCAGGATTCAGCGAGGTTTACTGACGTTATGATCTAGGCGTCCCTTTGCCGATGTAGTGATCTCCATCAAAAAGGGATAACACCGAGCATCTTCAGGTTGTTTGGGTATATGCGTTTTATCTGCAAGGTGTAAGCGTATGAAAGCGCTTGCTAATAAACTGAGGTAGAAGATATATCGAGCGTGACAAGGTGATAAGGGGGGTAATTGAGACTAGATTGGTACGAATAGTTGACAGGTAAATCGTTTACAACGTCGTCATCCTGCACCATTTCTCGTTTTGCGACCGATCGCTCGCTGTTTTATTTCTGGGATTATCAGGCGTAACATCTTTGCGAACGATGAAAGAAAAGCAGATTCGTTACAGGCATCCCTCATCCTCTAACCAAAAGCTGTTCTACAGTAACAACGTATTTGTTGACCATAGATGATTCAAGGACGATGGCATCCTTCCCGCCTCTATGATTCTGAAACAGGGAGTCTTACGACAGGTGTATGTATGAATGAACTTGCAATGCTCGCGCAACCAGGTGTCCTGACCAATCCAACCTCACACGTCGAATACCTGACGTTTACATTAAAAGACCAATGGTTAAACCTCGATGAGATTGGGGAAGCTCTTCGTCAATTGCCTGGTATCGAGAAATCCATTCGACAAAAAGATCCTTCCGCGGATTTAACCATGACGATGGGTTTTTCTGCGAATGCGTGGCCTAGCCTGTTTCCTGATGTAAACCCGCCAGCCGAGTTGCGCGCCTTCACTGAAATGCAAAATGGTGAGCGTCATTTCCCGTCAACACCGGGCGATGTTTTCTTGATGGTGAAGTCAGAACGGATTGATTTGAATTTCCAAGTGGCTAAGCACGTAGCAAAGGCGTTGTCAGGTATCGCTGATTTAGTGGAAGACATTCAAGGTTACAAGTACCTCGATAACCGTGACATGATCGATTTTGTCGATGGCACTGAAAATCCTGTGGACGATGAACGTGTTGAATCTGTGCTCATTGGCGCGAGTGATGAAGATTACCAAGGTGGCAGCTATCTCACCGTGCAACGGTATGTTGATCGTCAGGGGTTATGGGACGAGCAAGCAACCGAGCATCAAGAGAAAGTGATAGGTCGTACAAAGATGGACGACATTGAATTGAGCGATATGGAAAAGCCGGCTTGGGCGCATAACGAGAAGAGCAAAGTCGAAATTGACGGTGAAGAGGTCAAGATGTTGCGCCAAAACCGCCCTTACGGCAATGCCATTGAACACGGCACCATGTTTGTTGGGTTTGCTGCGACTGCGTCTTTGATTGAAACCTCGTTAAGGCAAATGATCACTGCGGATGAAGACGGTAACTACGACCGTTTGTTGGATTACGTGGAAGCAAAAACCGGGACGAATTATTTTGTTCCGCCACAGTCGTTTATTGATGCGCGGTTTGACGCTTGATAAGTGTTTTACCCATGTTAGATGAAGAGGTATTCACTACGGGTGAGTTTGCTGACATTGTCATCACAATGTCAGTCGACACTTAACTAAAAGACTTCGTTTTAAGCTAGGTTTTAAATTGTTCGGTAAGGCTCGCTAGCGCTGTTGATTGTTGGCTTAAGCCATTACTGACACTGTGCGTGCTAGTGATGGCTTCGGTTAATGTTTGGCTGCCTCGCTTTAACACTTGTCGTCGCTCAGTGAGTAGGCCTAACTCTCTGTGCTGTGACATGATCGCGGATTCTACAACAACACTGCGTTTTTCTAATCCTTCAAACGTCTGGCTCATCGCGCTCAAATGGTGTTGAAGTTCGACGCTCGCTTTTTGGTTATTCTCGCTGGCAAGCTTGGTGTCTCCAAGCAGACGGCTGGCGGCTTCTACGCTGTTTATCAATTCGTTAATCCAACCGCGTATGTCACCAGTTGACTGAGATGTTCGCTGAGAAAGACTACGGACTTCGTCTGCGACAACGGCGAACCCTCGACCATACTCACCAGCCCTTGCCGCTTCAATCGCTGCATTTAATGCGAGTAAGTTTGTCTGTTCTGCAATGCTTTCAATCACGTCCATCACACTTGCGATTTTCTTACTTGTGTCGGTGAGATCTTGCATGGTTGTTTCTACATTGCCGACGGTGGTGACGCTGTATGCGATGGATTTTTCTGTCGCTGTCATTTGCGATTGCAGCTCGCTGTTGCCTGCAACGAGGTTGCCAATGGATTCTCGGGTTTGGTGTATGGCAGACGCAATATCGGAGGTTGCTGTATCCATCACTGTTAGAGAATGTGCTACCTCGGTGATTTGATCCTGCGTGTTTTTATTGATGCTCGACACGGTTTTGTTTTGCTTGTCTAGCGTGTCTGATTGCTTGTCGAGTTCATCTGTTCTGGTTTTGATATCGGTGACGAACTGATTGAATTTTTCAAGTAGGTTATTGGTTGCCAGCGCGACGGCAGAGACTTCATCGTCGTACTTATCTTCAATTCTGACGGTAAGGTCTGAATGTAAATCTATTCCTGTGAGTGCTTTAGCAATACGTTTTAACCGCATTATTACAGTTTTTGTTAGCCAGAACATTAAGGAGAATGCAACGAGCAACGCTATGCCAATGGCACTAAAAATGACGTTCGCTTGTTGGTCTAGAAAATGGATCAGCCCATTGGCAGAGGCGTGTGCGTTTGTTTGCCGTTCAAAGAGCTTTTTATCTATTGAAACTAGAATAGGGTCAACGCTAGGGTACATATCAAAGTCAACTAAGCGGCCAGCGTCGTAATAGCTTTTCTCGTCAATCGCTTTCTCGAATTTTTGAATGTAAGTGTCGATCTTCTCCTTATTCGCCTGGTTCTCTTCTCGCCAAAGCGTTAATGAAGGGTATTGAGAAAGCTCTTGCCAACGGTATTCATAATTCGTTTTAAAAGCTTCGAATTGAGGTTCCACTTCATTCCAAAACAACAATTGTGCTTTGATTTTTTGGGAGAGTGTGACCAAGGCGCGATGATCACGCTCTAGCGCAATGAGAGTCCAGACTTCGGGCAGCTTTTTATTCACATATTCTGAGTAAGCGTCTGCTGATCGTGATGATATCCAGAGAGCAAGTCCACCCATGGCGATGGTGAGTGATGTGAAGAACAAAAATGCGATTAAAAGGCGCTGACGTATGCTCATAAGAAAGCCTAACAAGGGAATACAATGTCGCTAACCTAATGGGCGGTCATGTCAGGAAAGTTACAAAACTATCATTAGGCAACTCTGTTAGATTATGTGTGCTTTCCGTCGCGAATAATTGTATGTGTAAGTTCTTAAGTTTATATATTTGCGATAAAAGTACTGTTTTAATCGGGGTGAATGGTGATGTGTAGAAAAGAGTGCCGTTAGGAAAAGGCACTCTTTTGTGTTTTCAATTTATCGTTTCACCCAAGCGAGTTGCCAGCTTGTCCCTGTCCCTGGTGCGTAAACACTGGGTGTTCCGCTGCACCAAAGGCCATTCGGCCAGACAGACACTCAAAGCTTTCGCCATTGTTTGTGACGATGTCCCCTGCATTGTAATTCTGACCGACTTCATAGGCATTACCATTCGCTGGTGGCTCTGTAGGCGGCTCGGGTTCTGTTGGCGGATTCACAGGCGGCGTTGTTGGCGAACAGTCAACACTGCCGATGGCTTTCCAAACTCCCCATTCATTTGATTGAGACGGGTTGTCGCCTTGTGTCCACCATTTTGCTTGCCACGTTGTGTTTGCCCAATTTACCGTGTCGCCAGTGAGGTAAATTGTTCCTGGTTTCCATTCATCCTGACATGTACCCGTTGGTGGTGTTGATGGATCTTTGGCGATAGCAGACACCTTTGCTCGATATACGGTCGTGGTTTTATCAATGTCAAAGGTCAGGTTCGCTGTTGCTGTTCCTGCCATTGATGCGCCAAATTCAACCTCGATTTGGCAACTTTCACCTGCCGAGAGTGTTGCCATCGTACATTGGTCGTTTGCGATGACGGGTGAGGTTGCAACACCAGAGCCTGTTACGTTGACATTTTCTACGGTAAAGCCAACTGAGCCAGTGTTATTGATGGCAAACGTGTGCTGTTTAATGTCACCCCAATTAAATGCAGTCAGAGTCTCATTGGCTTTGTACTCAACAGACGGCACGTCATTGGAATTGCCAACAATCCCATCAACAAAACGTCGAAGCGCTGCGATATCACTGTATACGCCATACTTCCCAGGGCGTGCGCACCCAATGCCCCAGCTCACGATGCCAAGCTGAGTAATTTGTCCCGCTTGATTGATGACCAGTGGTCCACCACTGTCACCCTGGCATGAATCGATGCCGCCAGCAGGAATGCCGGCACAAAATGACACGCTGCCAACATTGGCATAGTTGCCACCAGATTGACGGCAAACTGCATCAGACACTAACGGAACATCGACTTCTTGCAGCACAGTAGGTGAGCTACCACCTTCAGATGTTCGACCGAGGCCTGCCACCGTAAGCGTATCGCCTTCAACTGCATATTGGCTGACGCTGCCCGCAGCGATATCAACGGCTTGCACACCAGAAGGAACGTTGGTGAGTTTAAGGAGGGCAATGTCATTGGCCAGTGTTCTTGTGTTGAAATTGGGGTGAATGAAAATTTGTTCAACATTGACGCGAACACCGTCGGTGCCGTTGTATCGAATACCGCCGATTTTGACGGCTATGTGGTTAGGGGCATCATTGTCGACACAGTGAGCGGCGGTGAGCACATACCCGTCACCGATATAGCTAGCGCCACAGAATGAGCGATTGCTTGGACGGTTAACAATTTGCGTATAGAAAGCCCAATTTTCTGGTGCTGCGGGTTTACCGCCGACAATACGCGGACTGACATCTTTTGTCTCAAGAGGTTGTGCGAGCAACAAGCTCGGCGCGAACGCAGCGCCAATAAAAAGTGTAGCGAGTTTCTTGTTCAATGGGTTCTCCTTGACTATTCACGTTGGGTATTGATGACCCATATAAAATCAAGCAGATGAATGTATGTCTCTCCAAGCTGTGGCATGTGAAATTTATGATTTGCGATTAATAGTTCGAAAGTCACTGAGCGCTTAATTACATTTCGATGAAATCAGTGGTTTGGCACCAAATCGCGGTCATAGAATGCGGTGAGAGGTTAATTCTTTTGCAAGAAAAATAGGCATTCATTGTCCGAGGTTTGCTTTTACTTTTAGTTCTCGAATACACATTTCGTAAAAATCATAAGCTTGTGGAGACATAACACGCGCCTTGAGACGGAATATCCCAATCTGTCGCTCTACGTAGGGGGAGGCCAGCGGCAGCCAAGTGAGGTTTTTGGCGTTATCGGGGAAGGCGAGGCGAGGGAGCGTCGTAATGCCGATACCCAATTCGAGCACGGAAAATAGCGACGTGATGTTTTCAACTGTGTAGAGCGCTGTGTTTGTTAACGCATTGGCTGGTGTGGATTCAAGTAGGGAGCAGGTCCCGTTTTTAATGAAGGGGTAGGGTGTGAGCACCTCCCAGTCGATAGGCAATGTGTGTTGAGTAAGGGGGTGATCGCTCAGGCAGACAATGCCGACGGGGTCTGCCAGCAATGGGATAAATTCAATGCGCTCATCTTGAATGTGCAGGCAATTCCCCAGTGCAACATCCACTTCTCCTGCCAATAGTCGATTTTCTACGCCAGCAGCAGTGTCATCCACCAGCACGACTTCAACCTCTGGGTGGCTTTCCGTGTAGGTTGCCAGAATACGGGGGATCAGCTTTGCGGCCACTGAAGGCACGCTTGCGATTCTCACTTGTCCCAATTGCCCGGCCGCTGCTGCGCGAAGATCGGAATTGAGGTCCTCATACAGCTTTAAGAACTGATTAATTTTGGGTAAACACAGGTCGCCAAACGGCGTGAGTTTCGCTTTGTGTCCTGAATCAAACAGTGATTGCCCGAGAATTTTCTCTAACTCTTTTACTGACGTCGACAAGGCGGCTTGCGAGCGATTTGCTTTGGAAGCCGCTGCCCGAAACCCTCCCTGTTCTACCACCAATGAAAAATGCCTAAGCTGTTGAAGTTTGATGTCCATCTTTCACGTCCTGCTGATTTATTCCTCTCCCCTCCTATTGATAAATAAAATTGAACAATTGTCAAAAATTAACCGTTAGATTTATCAAAATGAAAGGTGCAATATGTAAATCAAATGAAACGAAATGGTTAAATGGATGCGAGCGCCATGTCTTTAAATACCTCTTCACCTACCCGTAAAACCGCTGTGCCGACACAGCTTTTTGCCTCAAAAGCGCCGTTGGAATGGGCGGTTACGCACAATGGAACGCTTTATACGGCTCAAATTCCTATTGATGCCCAGGGCCAGCTTACTGAGGGGGGTATTGAAGCACAAACGCGTCAAACGCTAGATAACCTCGCGCACACTCTCGAATGCGCAGGAGTGGGGTTGGATGCGGTATTGCAGGTGCTTATCTATGTCACAGACAGAAGCTACCTTGCCACGGTCAACAGCGTCTACGCCGAGTATTTTACCGCGCCTTATCCAAACCGAGCCGCCATGGTTGTTGCTGGGTTAGCAAGAGAGGGCATGCTGGTGGAACTCGCGGTGTATGCAGCCGTGCCAAACACAGACTAAGCTCGCAGTAAGCAATACAGGTTTTGAACACGAATTTAGATAACAGAATCAAGGATTTCTCATGACGTATAACACGGAAAGCGCACTCTACATCGACGGTCAATGGCTACAAGGCGCAAACACAGTTGCAAACGTTAATCCGTCTGATACATCACAGTCACTTGGTGATTTTGCTCAAGCAAGTTTGTCTCAGGTTCAACAAGCGATTGATGCCGCGAGAAATGCGCAGCCTTCATGGGAAAGCACCCCGCTCGAATTCAAACAAAAAGTGCTGAACACCATTGGTGATGAGCTGATTGCGCGCTGCGATGAGTTAGGGCGTTTGCTGTCGATGGAAGAAGGCAAGCCTTTTGCTGAAGGGCGTGGTGAGATTTATCGTTCAGGCCAATTTTTTCAATACTACGCAGCAGAAGTGTTACGTCAAATGGGCGACATTGCCGATTCCGTGCGCCCTGATGTGACGGTGGAAGTGACGCGTGAAGCGGTAGGTGTTGTGGCAATCATTTCACCGTGGAATTTCCCAACGGCCACTGCGGCTTGGAAAATCGCCCCAGCGCTTGCGTTTGGTAACAGTGTGATTTGGAAACCCGCCAATCTGACACCGGCTAGCGCAGTGGCGCTGACGGACATCATCCACCGTGCGGGCGTTCACCCTGGTGCGTTTAACTTGCTTCTGGGTTCTGGTGCCCAAGTGGGTGACACTTTGATCAATAGCCCAGATATCGATGCCGTGAGCTTCACGGGTTCTGTCGATGTTGGCCGCACCGTTGCTGCGGCAACCGCACCAAACTTTGTGCGCTGCCAGCTCGAAATGGGCAGTAAAAATGCCTTGGTTATTGCGAGCGATGCGGATTTGAAATCGGCTGTTGATGCAACGATCGCGGGTTCATTTTCAGGCACTGGCCAAAAATGTACGGCGTCGTCACGTCTCGTGGTGATGGAAGACATTCATGATGCGTATGTAGAAGCACTGATTCAGCGCATGTCAGAACTCAAAGTCGGTCATGCCTTGGAAGATGGCGTGTTTATGGGCCCTGTGGTTGATGAACGCCAGCTTAGCGCAAACATGAGTTGGGTAGAGCGTGCAAAAGAACACGGCGCGGATCTGGCCTTTGGTGGCGAGCGACTTGATCGTGAACACAACGGTTTTTATATGTCACCAACGCTTTTCCTGAACACTGACAACAGTTGGGACATCAACCAGGAAGAGCTGTTTGCACCCATGGCGTGTGTGCAAAAGGTGAGCTCACTTGAAGAAGCGATCGCGACCGTGAATGACACACGTTTTGGTCTGACAGCGGGCATTGTGACGCAGAGCCTGCGCAGCAGCACCTTGTTTAAGCGCCAAGCGCAAACCGGTTGTGTGATGGTGAACTTGCCAACCGCAGGTACGGATTACCACGTCCCGTTTGGTGGTCGTAAAGAATCGAGCTTTGGGCCACGAGAGCAAGGCCAATATGCCCGTGATTTCTACACCATTGTAAAGACGGCTTACCAGCGCCCTTACTGAGTTTTTCCGAGTATTTAACAACGATATTTCATGTTTATCTTAGAGGTGTGTTTCTACACACCTCTCCCTAAACACATTCTAACGTTACACACCGCGAACATTTGCAAGGAGTCAGCATGTATCAAGACCACCTTATTATCGATGGTTTGCAGTACTGCAACTGGAACAGAGCTTACTTCGAACAGCTCAAAGAAAGTGGTGTGACGGCGATTCATGCCACCTTGGTGTACCACGAAACGGCCCGTGAAACGCTAACGCGTTTTGCTGAGTGGAATTTACTCTTTGAGCAAAATCCTGACCTGATCATGCCCGTCATGTCGATGAGCGATGTGGTGAAAGCCAAAGAAGAAGGCAAAGTTGGCGTATTTTTCGGCGCGCAAAACTGTTCGCCACTGGATGACGAAATCGGCATGGTCGAGGTGATGAGAAAGCAGGGTTTGCTCATCATGCAATTGACGTATAACAACCAAAGCCTGCTGGCGACGGGTTGCTACGAGAAAAACGACAGCGGTATTACGCGCTTCGGTAAACAAGTGATTGAAGAGATGAATCGCGTGGGCATGGTGATTGACATGTCGCACAGTGCGGAACGTTCAACGTTGGAAACCATCGATCTTTCGTCGCGCCCCATTTGCATTAGCCATGCAAACCCTTCCTCAGCGCACGCAGCGCTTCGAAACAAATCAGACACTGTGATCCGTGCATTGGCGGAAAGAGGCGGCCTGCTTGGTTTTAGCCTTTATCCATTCCATTTGCCCGATGGCAGTGATTGCACCTTAGAAAGATTCTGTTCGCTCATTGCAGATACTGCCGAAATGGTAGGGATCGATCGTTTAGCCATTGGCAGCGATTTGTGCCTGAACCAGCCACAAAGCGTACTGGAATGGATGCGAAATGGACGTTGGTCAAAGAGCCTCGATTTTGGAGAAGGTTCGGCCAACAACTCGGGTTGGCCTGCGGCGCTGCCGTGGTTCCCCGATAGTAGCGGTATGAAGAACATCTTTAAGGGACTTCGCGATAAAGGGTTTTCAGAAACGGAGACGGCCAAGATCCTTGGCGGAAACTGGATCGAATTCCTCGATGCTGGCTTAAAACCAGCGGAATAACTTACTGCGGCTGAAGGATTTGCCTCCTGCTGTCAACGAAACGGGCACCGTGGCTCTGACCATTGTGTTCGCCATCATGTGGAGACAGAAGATGTCTGACTTACTCAACTCAGAGAAAACCGTGCCAGAGGCACAAAGCACCATTGAAAAACTTGGGTTAAACAACCCTGTGTTATGGATGAGCGGAGGGTTTTTGACTGCGTTCGTTGTGCTTGCACTGGTTGATAACGAACTGTTGTCGAGCCTTGTAAATGCAGGCTTTGCTTGGTCAGTGAAAATATTTGGGCCTTATTGGCAGTTGCTGCTGCTGATTACGTTCTTGGTCGGTATGGGTCTTGCGATAAGCCCAACCACATCGAAAGTCCGCTTGGGTGGTCTTGAGAAACCAGAGCTAGACGGTTTCAAATGGTTAGCCATTATTCTGTGTACGCTACTTGCAGGTGGTGGAGTATTCTGGGCGGCGGCAGAGCCGATTGCTCACTTTGTGAATCCTCCTCCGTTGTATGGTACGCCTGAAGGCAATATTCAACGCCAAGCGTTCAATGCCTTATCACAGTCTTTCATGCACTGGGGCTTTTTGGCTTGGGCCATTCTTGGCACGCTAACAACCATAGTGTTGATGCACCTTCACTACGACAAAGGCCTTCCACTTAAACCGCGCACACTTTTGTATCCAGTTTTTGGCGATCGCGTGTTAACAGGCTTTTTCGGTTCTTTCATTGATGCATGCTGCATCGTGGCAGTGGCGGCGGGTACCATTGGTCCTATCGGCTTCTTGGGCTTGCAAGTCAGTTACGCGTTAAATGCGTTGTTCGACTTGCCTGATGGCTTTACCACGCAGTTCATCATTATTTTGGGTGCCATTGCGATTTACACCATCTCTGCACTGAGTGGGGTAAACCGAGGCATTCAAATTTTGAGCCGCTACAACATCATTCTGGCTGTTGGCTTGATGATATACATCCTTCTTGTTGGCCCAACTGATTTCATTATCAACGGTTACGTTCAGGGTGTGGGCACAATGATTGACAACTTTATCCCGATGGCGACGTTCCGCGGTGATATGGGTTGGTTGAGCTGGTGGACAGTGTTCTTCTGGGGATGGTTCCTTGGTTATGGACCAATGATGGCCATCTTCATTGCGCGAATCTCTCGTGGACGCACCATTCGACAGTTGGTCACGACGATTAGCATTATCGCACCGCTTATTACGTGTTTCTGGTTCTCGATTGTTGGTGGTTCTGGTTTGGCGTTTGAAATGGCGAACCCAGGTTCTGTGAGTGCGGCATTTGAAGGGTTTAACTTGCCAGCCTCTTTGCTTGCGATCACACAGCAACTCCCGTTCCCTATGATTGTGTCTATTTTGTTCCTGATTTTAACCACGATCTTCATCGTCACCACGGGTGACTCCATGACCTACACCATCAGTGTGGTGATCAGTGGTGAAACAGAACCGAATGCGCTTATTCGCTCATTCTGGGGTGTAATGATGGGGGCAACAGCCATCATCTTGATTTCCCTAGGGGCGGGTGGTGTATCGGCACTGCAATCTTTCATTGTGATTACCGCGGTACCTGTGTCGCTCATTTTGCTTCCTGCACTTTGGAATGCGCCACAAATCGCAATGAAGATGGCGACAGCGCAAGGGCTTAGATAACCCGCTGACGCAAATTGGACAGAAATATGCCGTTTCGGAACATCACGAACTCGTGATGTTCCGGATAATTATGGATAAGGACAAATAGGTAACGTCCCAGAATCATAGGTGAGCATGAATGAACGCGAGCTTTGCCAAGGAATCTGAGAATACGCTCCGAGACCCTGCAATCGTTATGGCCCCAACACGTTTGGGCGCCATGCACCAAACCCGCATCAGCTTTGTTCGATCGCTGATCAGAAAAATGGCGAGTGAAAATTGGAAAGTGTCGCAAGCCCTTTGGAAAATGAGTGACAAGGGTTTTGGCACCGCAGTTTACGAACTTGAAGCTTCTTATGACACATACCAATTGGTTGTCTTCTCTGATGCGATTGCAGATGAAGATCGAAATGACCGTGTCATTGCTGAAAAATGGGATGTCACCTTCGCGCTGATCCGTGGGCGTGTAGATATGAGCACCATTGAGCAACTCCGTCAAAATGTTCCCCTACAAGAAGCAGGTCGTAATTCTTCCCGTGTGCTGGTGTTGGCGCGTGCAAACAAAAGCGTGCGCGTATTCGAGCACTTGGTGTCGTCATTGGCACAAGGCGAACAGCCAAACACGGCTGAGATTGCCCGCGTGGGGTATATCCTCCGTACCACGGCTGTTTACGGCAATGGGAAGTTTGGCATTGCAGATTTTGAAACCCTGCAGAGCAACGAAGATTTTAATTTAACGTTCAGCGCCCAAATGTGTGCGGTGTATATTCTTCGTCAATTCAGTCTGGATTGGGTCGAGTATATTGCCAAGCAGCGCGGCGGTGAAAAAGCATCAACAATTTGTCCTGAATTGAAACGTTACCTCGGCATAGGTAATGCGACGGGCTTGGGCATGGCTCCGTATCTTATTCGTCATCCTCGCGTGGTGGATCGCTGGTTGTCACAACGTGAAATGGCGTTGGCTTCAGCCTGCTCACAGAGTGTGAATGAAGAGAGTACAAACCGTGTGTGTGGCTTACTGAAAAAAGCCCAAACGCACTTTGAGCAAATCATCACGATCAACGAACAGCAACAAGCGTTGAATGTGGAATGCATCGCGCAGATCCCTGCTTTGATGACACGCATACGACAGCAGTTTTCACCGTTCAACACTTGGGGTGATGTGCTTGATAGTGCGAGCGATTTGAGCTTGGAAACGCAAGAGGTACTTGCTACTTGCATCATGGAGATCTTTCCTGAATGTGTTGATCGCTTCATCGACAAGCTGAATACAGACGAATCTCTATCACTTGATCCGGGTATCAGTGTGAAAGACATGCTGGAGGTAATGGAAACCCGTTACCGTTGGGCGATTGATATCGACTTTACTGAGCCAGAAAACAAGTATTGGTTTTGGTATCGTTCACAAGATAAAGAAGAGCCAAGAATGGGTGTTCGCGGCCAGGAGCCTGGAGAAGAACGCGAATTACCTTTGGACGTTGGACGTCAAGTGTCGAGATTGTATGCGGCACTGCAACAGGCGGATCCGTCATTGTCTTTGGCGCACTTTTTGTTGAGTAATCCTTCTCATCGCGTGATTTCACGACGTGTGTGGACCATGGCACAGCAGCCGATGGGCGATATTCAAATGAATGTCTTGTCAGAACGTGCATTACCCATGCATTTGTTGCGCTGTAAATTGTCGATGTTTGGTGCGACTAAGTTTGACCCTCGATCAGACCGTTGGGTGCGTGTGACCTTATTCCAAGGTGCGCCTTTGGTGAGTGATCTCGCTGCTAAACGGTTTGAGGAAAGCTGGTTGTTTCCATTGATGCCTTGTACTGAGTGCGAAGTGACAGCGTTGGCAACGTGTAAGCGAGGGGTGTTGGCATGATGTATCTCTCTCACAATGAACTGGTTACCCTGTGCAGTAAGGCTTATGAAAGCTTACATCGCCAATGTGGGGAATCGGATGTGATTGCTAACATGGTGGCAGATTTAGAAATGTCAGGGTTAAAAGGCGTCTCTCATTTTGTGTCATCCATGGATTTTTTGGCGGCAGAGCCTGACGTACCTGTTGGCGCTTTTCTGACAAACGATGCCACCATTTCTGCGGATTTGAAGGGTGCGAGTCTACTGAACCATTTTCCTGCTTTGATCGATGTTTCTATGGATCAAATGATCGGTCGCTCAGCCATTCGTATTGAAATTCTGAACAGCCATAACCGCTGGTTTGCGTACGGTGAATTGCTCAAGCTGGCTGGGAAGGGATTGTCAGTTCGCGCGCAGTGGAGCAATAGCCAAGCGCCGTTTCATGTGGATTGTGTGTGGAATGCGGGGCGACGTTTTCCTGATATCTATTTCAGTGAATTGCCCCAATTACCTAAAAAATGTCTGCATATCGACGTTCAACAGTCGGCGTTTACTGCGGAAGATTTTGGTCCCTTTACAACATGTATCACGGCAAAGTCTTTGTCTGAAGCTGACCGCAGAGCATGGAGAGACGGTATCGAGATTGATGAGTCCCATTGGCAGGTTCTGAAGCATTACGCGTCACGTAATCTAGTCGAAAGCAGTGAGCAATCAAAAATGGGGGCGGGTGGTCAATAGCTCGTGTAAACATGTTTTGATTCGTTCAAGCAAGCTCGGTGTAAATCGGGCTTTTTTTGTACGTGTTTTTGCTGGATCGGAACGAGGTAAGGTGTTGAGGAAGGAAACTGAACATAGCGTGTTACAGAGGGTGTGAGGTTTACTGATGTTCTATCTGGCAGTCAAACGAGGGTGGTCAACTGCCAGTTTTCCCCGATGTTAAAAGCGCGTTGGGCTTCTAACATACTCTAAGGTATTCGTGCCTTACAGCACGCCGCCCCAGTACATTGCATTAAACATGGTAAACGCGATAGTTGCGCCCATTAGTACAAAAAGTGGTGCGTTCTTAGAGACTTTAGCGACGATTTTCTGTGACACGAGTTATTCCTCTTGGTGAAATTTCGAGCAGATTATGCAATTTAATGTGAGCTTGATCAACAGGAATAAAGCGAAAAGTGAAAGTTTTTTGTACGGTGTTTTTTACAGGCAGACACGCATGTTTACTGGCTTGGCTAACGCCTTGTTTTAGCTAGAAGTTGTAAAATTCGTAAAATACTGGGTGTTGAGATGAAGCAGTGGGGATACGGACTTTCTGTATAGGGAAGCGGCAGATGTGTACGGAAAATAAAAAGCCAGCGTAGAGAAATTCTCGATGCTGGCTTTTATTGGTTGGCTCTGTGTTACTTAATCGACCTTGTGTCGTTTAATCAACCATGATTTGCGATTGCGCAATCATGGCATCGATGACCGCCGCGCTTATTTGCTCTGGAGCAACACCAGCGATGGTCACGCCATAATCGCTGGCGAAGTCAACAACACTCTTATTCTCAAATACGATTTGCTGGTCGATATCGCCATTGCCTTCAGATGATATTTGCAGTGTGGCGTTACCACTCGGGTTATCGATGAAATTCAAGTATTGGCCGATGCTCTCTTCATGTTCGTTTTGTAGCAAGTTCGACAGATCGAGAGTGTCTTCAGATGTATTGAAATCGCCAATGGTATCGACAGCGGGTGACGCCGCAGTACCCATGTCGTCGAGTTCGAACACAAAGGTGTCTTCTCCCGCACCACCATAAAGCGTGTCGTTGCCTGCACCGCCAATGACGGTGTCATCACCCATGCCTAAATCAATGGTGTCATTCCCAGCACCGCCATGAATGATGTCATCGCCGAGCAACCCCAAAAGCACATCGTCACCGCTGTTACCGCGAATGATGTCTGCGTCTTCACCACCAACAAAGGTGATGCTGTTGAGGTCGATAATGTCTGACAGCCCAGTATCTGCGAGGCTATCGTAGTAGCTGTTGATATCCGCTTCTGTGTGACCAATTACGATAACCACTTCTGTTTTACTGCCATCAGTGGCTTGCAACGAAAGGGTATCTTGAATCGTGTCTCCTGCTGGAATGGTAGGCAGAAGGGAAGGGTCGACGGTATATGTCCAGTTGCCATTGACCAATGTGAGGCTACCGTAACTTCCAGACTCTGTGGTGTTAGCAAACACCGCCGCCAAATCTCCGTCAGCATTCACTATCGATAACGTGCCAGTCGCTGTTGTTTGACTAAGGTTAAGTGCAAGCGAGTCTGTATTGTTACCGATGACACTGTTGGCGACATAGGGTTTGTTGCCCGTGACATCGATAACGATGTTTTGTTGTGCGCCATTGGTTGCGGTGACAGTAAAGGTGTCTTGCGCCACCTCATTCGTATCTAAACTTTGGGCTTTATCGCGCTCTAGCGTGTAAGTCCAAGTACCATTCACCAACGTAAAGGTGCCATATTCGCCGTTGATGGTTGTGTCGTTGAATACAGGTACGTCGCTTGAGTCTGGGTCTATAAACGCGACTGAGCCAGATACAGTAAGCACATCTTCATCGCCAATGTCTATTTTGGCAGTGGCGGAGTTACTGTCAGCATCAACCAAGTAATAGCTACCATCTTCGGTTTGAACGATAACGGGAGGCGTCCAATCATTTTCAATATCGTCAACGGTTGATTGATAGACGAGCTTGCCATCATCGCTAATGGTGTAGAGGTCGACCCCTTCTACTTTGTTGGCGGTGACGTAAACGGGTTGCCCTTCGATGTATCCAGCCGATGCGAAGTAATGTCCATTGCCAGTGATGGTGTCAGTGAGGGTCAACGTCCCCGTGTTGCTTAGCTCATAAATGCTTGCAGAATCACGGTCATTGTTGGAATAGATGACGTAAGTTCTACCATCCGGCGTGTGGTAAAAGTTGACGGAAGATGCATTTCCATTGTTTGGAATTTGTGTATCAACCAGCGTCAATTCACCGTTACTTTGATTCACCGAGAAGGTTTTTATATTGTCTCGCGATGAGGTAACAACGAAGGTGCTGTAGTTGTCGAGTGTGATGATATCTATGGCTGAGACTGCATCGCCACCATCAATGAATTCGTTATTGTTGGTGATTTGACCCGTGACAGGATCATAAGTGAATTTGGAGACCCCATCGCCTCCTGGGCGTGTGGCAAAGATATACTCCGTGCCATCTTCTGCTTCAAACACCACGTTCTCACCAATGCTTCTTTTAGAATCTTCTGCATTGATAAAGCTTTTTCCGCCATTGAATGAAAGGGTGCCAGCGTCTGAAATTGACCATGCAGTGATAGAAGATCCGCTGTTGGATGTCAAAAACAGTGTTTCGACACCATCAACGTTAAAGGCATTGGAATGGGTCAAGTTGCTAAAGGCGATATCGTCGATACCCGCCGCGGTCAGTGCTGCAGAGAGGTCGCCGGCAGACGTCGATTCAATGGTGTTATTCGCGGCGTCGTAGGTAATGCGGTCAGTTTCTGTCAACGTGCCGTCATTGTTGACGCGCGAAATGGTTGCCATACCACCTGCACCACCCGTTGTGGTTGAAATGACAAAAGCAAAACCTGTGACCGACATGGTCGTTGTCGTTCGCGTGGGTTGTGTACCGTTAGAGATCGCGTCATTGGGGCTTGTCAGGTTACTGCCTTCATTTGGGTTTACATCAAAACCAAGAAAGTTGACGCTGCCTGTCAGCGTGCCAGTAAATACTGCTGGTTGGTCGGGCGTGACGGGAGGAGGGGTAACAGGAGAGGTGTCGTCAGCCGTTATTGGAATGAAACGTAATGATGCACTGATTTCATCATCATCACCGCCAGCAGAATCAGTCGCTAATGCACTATCGTCCAGAGCAAAATCAGCAACAACTTGTACGTGTTCACTGCCCGATTCAACGATAGGGGGAGCGGTAATGGATGATCCTAGAAGGTCTGGACCTGCTTCTGGTTCTGAATCCTCTTCGTTGAGAGGATCTTCTCCACGCTCCAATGCTTCGATGATCTGTTGAACATCGGCAGGAAGGTCGTCTAGAGCGACTTCTTGACCATCTTGCGTGGCAACACCAAGATCTCCCTCATTGGTATTGCTGTCATTATCGATGTCGCTGTTTTTCGCTGCCGATTTTGAAGGAATGAGAATATCACCCTCTGAAAGGGTGGGATTATCGGAAGCAATTTGAATAGAACCATCAGCTTTTATGATATATGCATTTCCGGATGCTAGACCGAGAACTGAATTCGGCATTATGCACTCCTGTTGTCCGCGTCTTTAAATTATATTTATGTGTATTTTTATCTGTCAGAATTTATAAGAAAATCAGCGCTGAAATATCGCCCATTCTCGCACAACATGATTTTATCCATCTAACAATTGAGACTAACGACTAATTATGTTTGAACACTGTAAATATCGCGCAGTGGTAATATTCAATCAGATCCATATTAAATCCGTAGTGTTTTGAAGGATATCTAGACAGTGCGTCCTGTGAGTCTCACTAGTGAGGCGTAATTGTAATGAAATATCTGGTTGTTTTTTATTACGTGCCTAGTTTGTTGGTGAGTGAATATTTTGAGGCGATAAGTTCGTAAGGTGATTGCAGTGTTTTATTTTTCTGCTTGATGAAGGGGGTATCTATTGTTGCGTGTTGATAATAAATCCCCCCAAAATCTAAACGCTAAGCGTCTAAATATTTGGGGTTAATTTATAAAAGTAACGAGTTGTCGTTGAGGTGATTTAATCAATTACCAATTTTGATTGCATAAGCATTGCGTCAATGACGGAAGTGCTTATTTGAGCTGCTGTCATGTTACTGGTGTCAATTTGATATGCAGACGCCATGTCATCAACGCTTAAGTTATCAAACACAACTTGTTGATTTACCACGCCATCACCATTTTTTGATATATTCAAAATGGCGTGCCCTTGGCTGTCATCAACAATATTGAGATATTGATCGACGGTGCTTGTTGTCTCACCCTGAAGAAGGTCGGTCAGGTTCAGCGTGTCTTCTTGTGTATTAAAGTCGCTAATATGGTCAACGGCAGGGGCTGAGCCAGTGCCTTCATCTCCACTGAAATACGCAAATGTATCTTCGCCTTCGCCTCCGGCCAGAATGTCGTTTCCACGTCCGCCAGAGACAAAGTCATCACCGAACCCTAAATCAATGGTGTCGTTCCCATCACCACCAAAAATGCGGTCGTTACCCTCTCTCGCAAGGATGGCATCTTCGTCATCATCACCTTGAATGAGGTCGTCATTTGCACTGCCAAGGAAAGTGACATTGTTCATGTTGATGATGTCTGACAGGCTGTCATCAGCGATGGAAGTATAGAAATTGGTGATGGCACCTTCTGACTCTCCAATCACAATCGTGACATCTGTTGTTGTGCCGTCTGTTGCGGTCAAGGTAATGACATCTTGGACGCTCTGGTTATCAGGAATAGCATCAAGGCGCGTAGGGTCAACCGTGTAGGTCCACATTCCGTCGACAAGCACTATCTCTCCATACAGGCCAGTTTCTGTCGTATTGGCAAATACTGCTGCAAGGCCACTAGCTCCCACAACAGACAGTGAGCCTGTCGCCTTAGATGGTGTGGTAACAGACACTTGGTCGTTGATGGTTTCTCCCAATGTAACCGTTGCCGTTTCGCTTTCATTGTTGAGTGAATTTATCGCTTTATAGCTGAATTCAGTTTCGGTGGTGTTCACGCCTTCTGCAGAAATGCTGGTGACGTTTAGGTTTGAATTCACAGTTGCAGTGACATAGAAGCGTATTTCATCAAACCCGTCAGGGTCCGCGATGTTAATGGTGGCGATACCGTCGCCGCCAGATGCTTCCCACAAGTTAGGGTAGTCATATTCACCAACGATTTGTCCATCACGATAAACGATGGCATGCGCTTGTCCATTTGCTGGACGGGTGTCTGAAAAGTTACCGTAAGCGCTACTCACCACGATGTTGCTGCTCGTGATATCCGAACTACCAGTAAATTCGATCACCATGACTTCATTGAGGGTGGATGTGAGCTCTCTATCATCACCAACACCAATGCCACTTTCGCCAGCTTGGAATTCCCACGCGATATTGGCGGGTGTAATCGTGCTGCTTGAGTCCGGTTTAGAGCCTGAGAATGTGCCGCCAGAGACGGTGATCCCGTCTTTTACGATGGTTGTTTGAGTAGAGCTTGTGATATCGCTTGCGGCAAATGTGACAGATGAGCGGTCAGGTTCAAACACAAAAGCGGTGTCATCTGGCAGGATTTGATTTAACGCAACCGCAATCTTAGTGCCGCTGTCATTGAAATAATACAGCACACCATCATTAGGCAATGAGGTGATTTGGATACGTGTTTCGAGAGAATCCGAAAGATCTGCGTCATCGACAAGGTCTGCCGTGTAAGCATCCAGCGTGAACGCAACATCACCTGTAGAACTGTCTTCAACAAAGCCTGGTGATGCCGCTTGTGGTGACAGATCAACAATAATGCTTCCTGTGTTTTCGCCTTGCAGACTCAAATCAATGGCTGGCTGATGACCTGTCACATCGATGACGATACTTTGCACTGTTCCATCCGTTGCCGTTAGCGTGAAGATGTCCTGTGTCGTTTCATCATCTGGGATGTTTGCAGATTTATCCTTATCCAGCGTGTATGTCCATGTCCCATCTATCAGAGTCAATGAACCGTAAGTGCCCTGAATTGTGGTGTTTTCGAAGCTAGGGTTGTCGTTCGAATCAATGTCCGAAATGCCGATAATACCTGACACTGTGACACTAGAATCGTCAGTGTTACTGCTTTCGCTATTGCCGAAGGTCAGCTTGGTGGTGCTGACAATGCCATTATCTTCGCCATCACTGTCCACCAGATAATAACTGCCATCCTCGGTTTGGACGATAACAGGTGGTGTCCAATCGTTTTCGATATCTGCCACGTTAGTTTGGAAGACTAATTTCCCATCTTGGCCAATGGTGTAGAGGTCAACACCTTGGGTTGCATTTGGCATCACATAGACAGGTTCGCCATCGATGTAACCGGCAGAAGCAAAGTAATGTCCTGCGCCATTGACGGTATCGGTTTGAGTGAGTTCGCCGGTGCTACTCACCTCAAAGATGGTCGCTTGGTTACTCGAATTATTGGCGTAGATGGCGTAGGTTCGTCCATCACTGGTGTGATAGAAATTCACACTGTTGCTCGTACCCTGTGCGACTGTTGCCGTATCGACGAGAGTTAATGCCCCTGTACTTTGGTCAATAGAAAAAATTCTTACCGCGTCATTGGAGGCAGCAGCGAGGAAGCTGTCGTAATTGTCATTGGTGAAGACATCGATGGAAGAGACAGACTCTCCGCCAAAGATAAACTCGTTGGTATTAACCATCTCACCCGTTTGTGCATCATAAGTGAGCTTGGAAATGCCGTCGGTTCCTGGTCGTGTCACATAGATGTAGTCTGTGCCATCTGCCCCTTCGAACGTGACGTTTTCTCTTATAAAACTTTGGTTATCATCTGAATTGATATCTGTGATCCCGCCATTGATGGAGAGCGTCCCAGTATCCGAAATATTCCAAGCGGTGAGAGAGGAACTATTTTGCGATGTCACAAATAGCGTTGGCTGGCCGTCAATATTTGATGCGTTGGATTGCGTTAATCCATTGCCAAGTGATCTTGCTTCGATACCGAGTGCAGTCAGATCAGCGGTGATATCGCCGCCTGATGATGTCACAACGGTACCGTCATTTGGGTTGTATGTGATGCGATCAGTTTCAGTGAGTGTTCCATCATCATTCACGCGTGATAGGAAGGTAGAAACTGTGCCTGCTCCCCATTGTGTCGCGATAACGTATGGCACACCATTGATTGTGGTGGACGTTGTTGTCCATGCCGCGTTTGTCGTACTTGTCACGGCCCCGCTGTCGGCATGAACATTGTTCGTTTCATCTGAATTGATGCTGAATCCATCGGCATCCACACTGCCTGTGAAATTCCCCGTCACGACAGCAGCATCTTGTGTGCCTGTCACTGCGATAGAAATAACCTGCTGTGTACCATCTGTTGCGGTCAAGGTGATGTTTTCATTCACTTCTTGACCGTCGTTTAGCGATTGAGCATTTTGATAGAGAGTGTAGGTCCAATCGCCATCAACCAGTGTTAGAGAACCATATTCCCCAACAACGGTTGTGTTGGCAAAAGTAAGCGCATTGTCACTGTCATCAATAACCTGCAACACACCGGATACAGATTGTGGGCCGACATCCTCGATCAAGGATGAAATGTCGTCATCATCGATGGTGGTTTCGATGCTGTCAGGTAGCGCAGGTTGTGCTTCAAACCCACCACCAGACACGTTTGATACTGACACCGTAAAGACATCGTTATCCGCTGATTCATTCAATGTGTCTTCGGTAGTCGCAACAGTGAAGCTTTGCGACGTTGTGCCAGCAGCTATCGTGACGGTTCTTGTGATTGGAGTGACGTCGCCAGATTCTGACGTTTTATGACCAATGACCACGGTGATATTCATGTCTGACACTGGCGCTGTTGAAACAGTGAGGGTGTAGCTTGCGGTTTCTCCCTCATCGACAGAGCTGTCACCAGTAAGCGTCAAGCTTGGTGCATCGGCAGTACCATCATTAATGGTGGTTTGAACCGCAGCAGGTGCTTCAGGTTGTTTCTCAAATCCGCCACCCGAAATACCATCAACAGACACGCTGAAGACGTCGGCATCAGCGGATTCATCAATCAAGTCGTTACTTGTCGACACCTCGAACGTTGCTGCGGTTGTTCCCGCCAGAATGGTGACATTACGTGTCTCAGGTGTTACATCACCATTTTCGGATGATATATGCCCGACAACAATGGATATTGTCATGTCGGAAGTTGGCGCTTCAGATATAGAAACGGTATAGCTTGCTGAGCTTCCTTCCTCAACGCTGCTATCTCCTGTCAGCGTAAGGGTTGGCGCATCAACATCGCCGTCGTTAATCGTGGTTTCAACCGCCGCTGGGTTGTCTGGCAAGACTTCGAATCCACCGCCAGATGTGCCAGTCACAGACACTTCAAAGACATCGTCGTCATTGGTTTCAAGGATGGAGTCATCCAAGGTTGCGACAGTGAAATCGGTGGAAGTCGTACCTGCAGAAATCACCACATCGCGCGTCACAGGGATGACATCGCCGTCTTCTGAGGTCTTATGACCGACAACGACCGTCACAGTTAGGTCAGAAGTAGGGGCTTCGCTGATGGTCAGCGTGTAGCTGGCTTCTTCGCCTTCAGTAACTTCCGTATCGCCTGTTAACGTTAGCGTTGGCTTATCGGTCGATGTCGTATCTTCGTTGATCGTGGTTTCAACTGCAGACGGATTATCCGGCAACACTTCGAATCCACCGCCAGCTGTGCCAGTGACTGATACTTCAAACACATCATCGTCATTGGTTTCGAGGATCGAATCATCAAGTGTCGCGACAGTAAAGTCGGTAGACGTTGTACCCGCGGCAATGACAACGCTGCGAGTTACTGGCGTGACATCGCCGTCTTCGGAGGTCTTGTGTCCAACCACGACAGTGACAGTGAGATCAGAAGTCGGCGCTTCTGAAATAGTCAGCGTGTAAGACGCTTCTTCGCCTTCGGTGACTTCGCTATCACCCGTAAGTGTCAGCGTAGGTTTATCGGTCGAGGTTGTGTCTTCATTGATCGTGGTTTCAACCGCCGCTGGGTTGTCTGGCAAGACTTCAAAGCCACCGCCAGATGTGCCCGTTACCGACACCTCAAAGACATCATCGTCGTTGGTTTCAAGAATCGAATCATCCAAGGTCTCAACGGTGAAATCAGTCGACGTTGTACCCGCGGCAATGACAACGCTGCGAGTAACTGGTGTGACATCGCCGTCTTCGGAAGTCTTATGACCGACAACAACGGTCACGGTTAAATCAACCGTTGGCGCTTCGTTGATGGTCAGGGTGTAACTGGCTTCTTCGCCTTCGGTGACTTCCGCATCGCCTGTAAGGGTGAGCGTTGGTTTGTCGGTTGAAGTCGTGTCTTCGTTGATCGTGGTTTCGACCGCTGCTGGGTTGTCTGGCAAGACTTCGAATCCGCCGCCAGATGTGCCAGTCACAGACACTTCAAAGACATCTTCGTCATTGGTTTCAAGAATGGAGTCATCCAAGGTCTCTACGGTGAAATCAGTCGACGTAGTACCCGCGGCAATCACCACATTTCGGGTAACAGGGGTGACATCGCCATCTTCTGAGGTTTTATGACCCACAACGACAGTGACAGTGAGATCAGAAGTCGGCGCTTCTGAAATGGTCAGCGTGTAAGACGCTTCTTTGCCTTCGGTAACTTCCGCATCGCCTGTGAGCGTCAGGGTTGGCTTGTCGGTCGACGTGGTGTCTTCGTTGATGATTGTTTCAACTGCAGACGGGTTGTCTGGCAGCACTTCAAAGCCACCGCCAGCCGTCCCAGTGACTGACACTTCAAACACATCGTCGTCATTGGTTTCGAGGATCGAATCATCAAGTGTCGCGACAGTAAAGTCGGTAGACGTTGTACCTGCTGCAATCACCACATTTCGGGTGACTGGTGTGACATCACCGTCTTCGGAGGTCTTGTGTCCAACTACGACAGTCACGGTTAGATCAACCGTTGGTGCTTCGCTGATGGTCAGCGTGTAGCTGGCTTCTTCGCCTTCAGTAACTTCCTCATCACCCGTTAACGTCAGGGTTGGTTTGTCAGTAGACGTGGTGTCTTCATTGATCGTGGTTTCGACCGCGGCTGGGTTATCTGGCAGTACTTCAAAGCCACCGCCCGTAGAACCTGTTACCGACACTTCAAAGACATCATCGTCAGTGGTTTCCAGAATGGAGTCATCCAGCGTCGCGACAGTAAAGTTGGTAGAGGTTGTACCTGCTGCAATGACGACACTGCGAGTAACAGGGGTGACATCGCCGTCTTCTGAGGTTTTATGCCCGACAACAACGGTGACGGTTAAATCTGTTGTTGGGGCTTCGTTGATAGATAACGTGTACGACGCTTCTTCGCCTTCGGTAACGTCTGCATCACCCGTTAACGTCAGGGTCGGTTTATCCGTCGATGTCGTATCTTCGTTGATCGTCGTTTCAACGGCTGCTGGATTATCTGGAAGGACTTCAAAGCCACCACCAGAAGTGCCAGTGACGGACACTTCAAATGCGTCATCGTCATTGGTTTCAAGGATCGAATCATCTAAGGTTGCGACGGTGAAATCAGTCGACGTTGTACCCGCAACAATCACCACATTTCGGGTGACAGGCGTGACATCGCCGTCTTCGGAAGTTTTATGACCCACAACAACGGTCACGGTTAAATCAACCGTTGGTGCTTCTGAAATGATCAGTGTGTACGACGCATCTTCACCTTCGGTAACTTCACTATCGCCCGTTAACGTCAGGGTTGGCTTGTCGGTCGAGGTCGTATCTTCGTTGATCGTGGTTTCAACCGCGGCTGGATTGTCTGGCAAGACTTCGAATCCACCGCCAGATGTGCCAGTCACAGACACTTCAAAGACATCTTCGTCATTGGTTTCAAGGATGGAATCATCCAAGGTTGCGACGGTGAAGTCGGTAGACGTTGTACCTGCTGCAATGACGACACTGCGGGTGATTGGTGTGACATCACCGTCTTCGGAAGTCTTGTGCCCGACAACGACAGTCACGGTTAGATCTGTGGTTGGTGCTTCTGAAATAGTGAGCGTGTAGCTAGCTTCTTCGCCTTCAGTAACTTCCGCATCGCCTGTTAACGTTAGCGTTGGCTTATCGGTCGATGTCGTATCTTCGTTGATCGTGGTTTCAACCGATGCTGGGTTATCTGGCAGGACTTCAAAGCCGCCGCCAGACGTGCCAGTGACGGACACTTCAAATACGTCATCGTCATTGGTTTCAAGGATCGAATCATCTAAGGTTGCGACGGTGAAATCAGTCGACGTTGTACCCGCAGCAATCACCACACTTCGGGTAATAGGGGTGACATCGCCGTCTTCTGAGGTTTTATGGCCCACAACGACAGTCACGGTTAGATCAACCGTTGGTGCTTCGCTGATGGTCAGCGTGTAACTGGCTTCTTCGCCTTCGGTGACTTCGCTATCACCCGCAAGTGTCAGCGTTGGCTTATCGGTCGATGTGGTGTCTTCATTGATCGTGGTTTCGACCGATGCTGGATTATCTGGAAGGACTTCAAAGCCACCACCAGAGGTGCCTGTCACTGAGACTTCGAATACGTCATCGTCAGTGGTTTCAAGGATCGAATCATCAAGTGTCGCGACAGTGAAATCGGTAGACGTTGTACCCGCGGCAATGACAACGCTGCGAGTGACGGGTGTGACATCGCCGTCTTCGGAAGTCTTGTGCCCGACAACGACAGTCACGGTTAGATCTGTGGTTGGTGCTTCTGAAATGGTCAGCGTGTACGACGCATCTTCACCTTCGGTAACTTCGCTATCGCCCGTTAACGTCAGGGTTGGTTTGTCGGTTGAAGTCGTGTCTTCGTTGATCGTCGTTTCAACTGCAGACGGATTATCCGGCAGGACTTCAAAGCCGCCGCCCGTAGAACCTGTTACCGACACTTCAAAGACATCATCGTCGCTGGTTTCAAGGATCGAATCATCCAAAGTTGCAACGGTGAAATCAGTCGACGTTGTACCCGCGGCAATGACAACGCTGCGAGTGACTGGCGTGACATCGCCATCTTCTGATGTCTTGTGCCCGACAATGACAGTGACAGTCAAATCTGTTGTTGGGGCTTCGCTGATAGATAACGTGTAAGACGCTTCTTCGCCTTCAGTGACTTCCGCATCACCCGTTAACGTCAGGGTTGGTTTGTCAGTAGACGTGGTGTCTTCATTGATCGTGGTTTCAACCGCGGCTGGATTATCCGGCAGCACTTCAAAGCCGCCTCCAGCCGTACCAGTGACCGACACTTCAAAGACATCATCGTCATTGGTTTCAAGGATGGAGTCATCCAAGGTTGCTACTGTAAAGTCGGTCGAGGTTGTGCCTGCTGCAATGACAACACTGCGGGTGACAGGCGTGACATCGCCGTCTTCTGAGGTTTTGTGTCCAACCACGACAGTGACAGTGAGATCAGAAGTCGGCGCTTCTGAAATGGTCAGGGTGTAGCTGGCTTCTTCGCCTTCAGTAACTTCCGCATCACCCGTTAACGTCAGGGTTGGTTTGTCGGTAGACGTTGTGTCTTCATTGATCGTGGTTTCAACTGCAGACGGATTATCCGGCAAGACTTCAAAGCCACCGCCAGAAGTGCCCGTTACCGAGACTTCGAACACATCGTCGTCGTTGGTTTCCAAGATGGAGTCATCCAAGGTCGCAACGGTAAAGTCGGTAGAGGTTGTGCCTGCTGCAATGACGACATTTCGGGTGACTGGTGTGACATCGCCATCTTCTGAGGTTTTATGACCCACAACGACGGTAACAGTTAAATCAGATGTCGGCGCTTCTGAAATGGTCAGTGTGTATGACGCTTCTTCGCCCTCAGTCATTTCATTGTCGCCAGTTAACGTCAGGGTTGGCTTGTCGGTCGAGGTCGTGTCTTCGTTGATCGTGGTTTCAACCGCGGCTGGGTTATCCGGCAAGACTTCAAAGCCACCGCCAGCCGTGCCAGTGACGGACACTTCAAAGACATCATCGTCATTGGTTTCAAGGATCGAATCATCCAAGGTCGCAACGGTGAAGTCAGTTGACGTCGTGCCTGCTGCAATCACGACACTGCGGGTCACAGGGGTGACATCGCCGTCTTCTGAAGTCTTGTGTCCAACCACGACAGTGACAGTCAAATCTGTCGTTGGTGCTTCTGAAATGGTGAGCGTGTAAGACGCTTCTTTGCCTTCAGTAACTTCCGTATCGCCTGTTAACGTTAGCGTTGGCTTATCGGTCGATGTCGTATCTTCGTTGATCGTGGTTTCAACGGCTGCTGGGTTATCTGGAAGGACTTCAAAGCCACCACCAGAAGTGCCAGTGACTGACACTTCAAACACATCGTCATCGTTCGTTTCAAGGATCGAATCATCCAAGGTCGCAACGGTAAAGTCGGTAGACGTTGTGCCTGCTGCAATCACGACACTTCGGGTAATAGGGGTGACATCGCCGTCTTCGGAAGTTTTATGACCCACAACGACAGTCACGGTTAGATCTGTGGTTGGTACTTCTGAAATGGTGAGCGTGTAAAACGCTTCTTCGCCTTCGGTGACTTCCGCATCGCCTGTAAGGGTGAGCGTTGGCTTGTCGGTTGAAGTCGTGTCTTCGTTGATCGTGGTTTCAACTGCCGCTGGGTTGTCTGGCAGTACTTCAAAGCCGCCGCCCGTAGAACCTGTTACCGACACTTCAAAGGCATCATCGTCGCTGGTTTCAAGGATCGAATCGTCCAAGGTAGTGACGGTGAAGTCGGTGGAGGTTGTGCCCGCTGCAATGACGACACTGCGAGTAATAGGGGTAACATCACCATCTTCGGAAGTCTTATGACCCACCACGACAGTGACAGTGAGATCAGAAGTCGGCGCTTCGCTGATCGACAACGTATACGACGCTTCCGCACCTTCAATAACTTCCGCATCACCCGTTAACGTCAGGGTTGGTTTGTCGGTAGACGTTGTGTCTTCATTGATCGTCGTTTCAACTGCAGACGGATTATCCGGCAGCACTTCAAAGCCACCGCCAGAGGTGCCTGTCACTGAGACTTCGAATACGTCATCGTCAGTGGTTTCCAGAATGGAATCGTCCAATGTCGCAACGGTGAAATCTGTTGAGGTTGTGCCTGCTGCAACCACCACATCGCGAGTGACAGGCGTGACATCGCCGTCTTCGGAAGTCTTGTGCCCGACAACGACATTCACGGTTAGATCTGTGGTTGGTACTTCTGAAATAGTTAATGTGTAAGACGCTTCTGCGCCTTCAACAACTTCCGAATCGCCTGTTAACGTCAGTGTTGGTTTGTCGGTTGACGTGGTGTCTTCATTGATCGTGGTTTCAACCGCCGCTGGATTGTCCGGGAGTACTTCGAATCCACCGCCAGCCGTCCCAGTGACGGACACTTCAAACACGTCATCGTCAGTGGTTTCCAGGATCGAATCGTCCAGCGTCGCGACAGTAAAGTCGGTAGACGTTGTGCCTGCGGCAATGACAACACTGCGGGTGACTGGCGTGACATCGCCGTCTTCGGAAGTTTTATGACCCACAACGACAGTGACAGTGAGATCAGAAGTCGGCGCTTCTGAAATGGTCAGCGTGTATGACGCTTCTTCACCCTCAGTCACTTCATTGTCGCCAGTGAGTGTCAGGGTTGGCTTATCCGAAGAATCTGTATCTTCGTCAATGGTTGTTGCGATGCTTGTTGGGGCGGTCGGTTGTTGTTCAAATCCTCCGCCGGACGTATTACCTACTGAGACATCAAAAACATCAACGTCGTTGGTTTCGTCAAAAACATCATCGGCAGTCGCAACGATAAAGGTTGTGGATGTAGTACCTGCGGCGATGACTACGTCGCGTGTTTCTGGTGTGATGTCGCCGTTCTCAGACGTTTGGTGTCCAACAACGATTGTGACAGTGAAATCAGACGATGGGGCATGAGACAGGGTTAATGTGTAATTCGCATTGCCACCTTCCGTGACATTTGAATCCCCCGTAAGGGTCAGTGTAGGTGCGTCGGCAGTACCATCATTCAATGTGGTGTCGAAAGAGGGTGGGAGTTCGGGCTTTTGTTCAAAGCCACCGCCTGAGACGCCATTCACTGTTACTGAGAAGACATCTCCATCATTACTTTCGTCATAAACATCGTTGTCGGTGTCGACGCTGAACGTTGTCGATACTGAGCCTGCGGGGATAAGAATATTGCGCGTAACAGGGGGGATATCGCCATTTTCTGAGGTTCTATGCCCTACGGTGACAGTGATTGTCATATCCGTCGAAGGCGGTTCCGACAGTGTGATGGTATAGCTCGCCGACTCTCCCTCATTGACTGAGGAGTCGCCTGTTAATGTTAAGGTTGGTGCACTCGCATCGCCATCATTGATGATGGTATCGACAGAATTTGGCAGAGAGGGTAATCGCTCAAACCCACCGCCTTCAACATTTGATACCGTAACACTAAACACGTCATCGTCATTCGATTCATCAAACACATCATCCATGGTGTCGATGCTAAACGTCGCCGAATTGCCGCCTGCCGGTATGGTTATTTCGCGAGTGCTCTCTGAAACATCGTCGCCTTCTGCTGTTGAACGAGAAATAACGACGGTGATGGTGACGTCGGATGTTGGCGCATGTGACAACGTAAGCGTGTAGGACGCAGAATCGCCTTCGATGACTGTTTCACTGCCAGATAAGGTTAGGCTTGGAGCGTCACTGTTTTGTGATTGGTTGAGAGCGTCTTCGTCCAAAATGTTGGTTTCGATGGACGGAGGTATGGCAATGTTTTGCTCTGCATCGCCGGTTTTAATGTCAGAAATCGACACGGTAAAGGTGTCACTATCCGCGGTTTCATCAAAAACATCATCAATCGTATCAATAGAAAAGGTCGCTGATGTTTGGCCAGCGGGAATGATGACTTCACGGGTTATTGGGGTGATATCGCCTGATTCGGATGTTTTATGGCTAATGACAACGCTGACACGCGTATCAGTGTCGACAGCGTTTGAGATAGAGATGGTATAGGACGCAGACGTGCCTTCTTCGATGGTGTTATCACCGGTCAGTGAGGCGATAGGATCTTCCGTTTCGGCAATGAAAACTCGGTCAATGGACTCTAGCTGCTGAAGCGTCAGTCCAAAATCAGTAGGAGTTTGGGTGGTAAAGCCTGCGTAAGCATAAACATGGGAGGTGCTCCCAGATTCAATAATGGCTTGGGCCGCAATCGATGAACTGTCGGCAGCATTGCCCGCAGCATTGCCAGCAGCAGCCTCAACGCCTTCGAGTTGCGTTGGATCTTGGCCTTCTTCCAGCGCGGTAAGAATATCCAACACATCAAGGTTGTCAGGTATCATGAGTTCTGTGAGCGATTCCTGCTCCTGAAGAAGAACACGGTCCTGATGTATGTCTATTACAACGGCTTTTTGGCTCTTGTCGCTATGTCCAAACAGTGCAGAGATGAAGATATCTCCATCGCGTAAAACTGAGTCTTCGGCTGCAATTATTATCGTGCCATCTGGCTCGATGATAAAGGCCTTCCCTGCCAATTGTCCTATAACCGAATCTGGCATACCTGCTCCTATGGTTCGATTTTTTATAATTTTATTTATTTAGTTTGTTAACAATACAAAATCTAATGGAAAGTAGTGCTAAAAATCTTTGCAGTCTTCGCACTAAATGACATCAATTGTTTACATTATGAGAATTTCCGTTATTTAAATTTACATTAGTTGAAAAACTGGAAGCTTGGTTTTAAACAGACAAATTGCATCAATAACTGCAGAAAGGTACAGAATTTATGCGGTTAGCCTACGAGTGTGGACATCCTAATGGAGAAATCTGCCTAGCTAAATGGCTGGATTGGCTGATATTCTAGTTGTTTCATTTATGAGCTGAATGTCAACGATAATCCAGCATGATTCTTGTTGGATTTGTCTATTTACTAAGGCACTTTAGGCGTGGAGAGGCTCTGTTATAGAATGGACGGTGTGGTTTGATGGCTACAGCGGAAAAATGAGAGATTAGACGGTGTCGCTATATGTGACATGTCTCATAGCGTTATTGAGAAAATGTGTTGGAGAAACGAACGGGTGCTTTTAGTTTTAGGCTGTTTAACGAGAGGTTCTTTTACGCACTAAAATGCTGCAATGGGAAATGAAAAGGGGCGGATTGATCCGCCCCTTTTATGTGTTCGTTGCAATCAGTTATGCAAATGCGTCTTGAAGCGGTGGAACAACCTGCTTCTTGCGGCTCAATACACCATCAAGCCATACGCGGCCGTTTTCTGTGCTTTGACCGTATGCGCGTTCAATAATGGCTACGTCATCAGATACAACCAGCAGCTCTGAACCTTCTTTCATGATGTCGGTAAGAAGAAGCATGACAGAGTGACGTTTGCCTTCTTCTTTTAGCGCAGCGATGTCAGCTTCTAGCTCTTCTTTGATGTCATCAAAAACAGCCAGGTCAACAACTTCAAGTTGGCCGATACCAACCAGGTTACCGTTCATGTTGAAGTCTTTAAAATCACGCATAACAAGATCACGTGCTGGTGTGCCAGCAACAGAAGATTTCACGTTGAACATGTCCATGCCCAATGCTTTGTAATCTTCGATGCCAGCGATTTCTGCCAGATCTTCAACACAGCGAATGTCAGCAGTGGTGCACGTTGGCGATTTGAAGATAACAGTGTCGCTAAGAATTGCACACAACATGATGCCCGCAATGTCTTTAGGAATAGCAACGCCACAGAAATCGTACATCATTTTGATTACGGTGTTTGAACAGCCGACAGGGCGGATCCAACACTCTAGCGGTGTTGATGTGGTTAGATCACCCAATTTGTGGTGATCAACAATGCCCACGATCGTTGCTTGAGCGATGTCATCAGGCGCTTGAGTAAGTTCAGAGTGGTCAACGATGTAAACTTCTTCACCGGCGTAGCTAAGTTTTAGCTCAGGTGCATCGAATCCAAAGCGATCAAGGATGAACGCTGTCTCTGGAGATAGCTCACCCAGGCGAGTCGCGACTGCAGGCTCTTCGATTTGGTTTTTAAGGTATGCAAGTGCAATTGCACCGCAGATTGAATCTGAATCAGGGATCTTATGTCCCACTACATACATTGGCATAGTTGGCTCTCGTGATGCTCACATTTGAATTTTGGCGCATTTTACCAGAGTGACTTTAAATGTACATTGGCGCGTGGCCGCAGATCCGGTAACAATTTATGTAGCAGTTGCTCTGAGAGTACGCCTTAAATCCAATATCTTCAGTTACAGCGGAATAATTATGCCTGCGTTAATCTGAGGGGCGAGGCCACTTGGTAAGTAGGTCTCTTGATGCCTAAAATAATTCAACTCAAGCCCATATCTCACTTTTATCGGTAAGTTGTAGTCAAACACCAGTGCTGCTGCAACGCTCGGCCCGTAAGCTTTGAGATCCTCTCTGTCTCTTCCGTAATAGTTACGGCTCCCTTTGTACTCAGCAACGCCAGCCTCCATTTGCACTGAATATGCTTGATACTTTTTCTCTTCATATTGAACGCCAACTCGATAGTGCTTCACAGATTCTTTGTCGGAATACCAATGAGAGTCGGAGATGCCAAAGCTGCCATAGACAGCTTCAAACCCCATTACATCTTGCAGTCCTAACTGCGCACCAATGCCCCATTGCATACCCAATTTTAGGTCAGGAGAAAAATGAATATCTGCTGCTGCAGAAAAGCTTGCCAACAGAGCCATTGTGCAAAGTGATTTTTTTATCATGAGATCTTTTCCCTAAAACATAGGACTAGAATTTGTAGCCGACAGAAAACGAGAATTGGTCAGTGTCAACGTCATCATATGTTGGGAAGTCAAAGCGAATATCGGCGTAAAGACCCATGTCTAAACTTGCGCGAACTCCTGCTCCGAGATACAGAGACGAATCTTTGTACGTGTTGTTAAAGATTTCTTGGCCATTGATGTGCTCTTTGATCTGGTCTTTGTTCCAACCTAGGCCGATAACGCCATAAGGTTTTACGCGAGCCCCATCCAAATCGAAGGTGTAACCAATGTCAGCGTCAATTTTGAAGGTGTTGCTTTTCACTTCTGAAGACGCAATGCCAAAGAAGTTCTCTTCGTCGCTGGTGCGTGAGTAGGAAGTATTAACACCAACGATACGGTTAAAGTCATAGCCGTACTCAAGCTTAAACCCTTTTCCCCAATCGACGGATTGACCATCAAAAACCGCATCACTTTTGGCATAACCAATGCCAACGCGATGACCGCTAAAGTCATCAGCGATAGAAGCGGCAGAAAAGGAAAGAATAAATGCGGTGCCTACTGCGAGTGTTTTTTTCATTATTTGCTCTCAATGTTAAAGGAGAGCGTCCATGCTATGAAACGTCGTAAGTGCCTTCTCCAAACGGCAAGGGAAAGATACGACGTATAGCAGGCAGAGGCTAAGTGCGTGTACTAATGACGCTGATAAGCAACGCTTATTGCAATGATGAGGAGGTCAATGATGTTAACAATTCATTGAGCCAAGCGACGAGTGCATCGTTTTTATTGCGTTGGTGGGTGTAGCTTAAAATCGGGTAGTTAAATTCGATACTGTCTGATCGAACATCGACACGGCGAATATTTGAGTAGGTGTCGAAGGGGAATAAATCTGTGGTGGGGTAGTACATGTCGGTACGTTGAATCACATCCACAATAGCCATAGGAAAAGCGGAACGAAACCCAACGGGGCTTGGGAGGCCCAGTTCTTTCAACTCTTTGGCTGCTATTGGTAAGTCCTCACTCCAACCTGGGATCAGTAGTGATGCGATCTCGTATTTTGAGAATGTCTCTGGTGTGGCTGCATCATCACTGATTGGATGGTCATTTCTCACAGCACAGCAACCAGTAACGACGGTTAACTGTTCTTGCTTTATGTGTTTTGCCACATACGGATATTGATAGTTAATGCCAAGTAAAACATCACCGTTACTGATGTCTTCAAGCGTGGACGCTGTCCACTGAACGAGGTCGAGCTCAATGTAAGGCGCACGTTTTTTGAGTTCAATAACCAAAGCCCCAGAAATGCATGTTAATACCTGAGGCCCAAGCGCTAAGCGAATTTTTCTTCTTATGGTTTTAGGGTCAAATTCTTCCAAACTTCCAAGTGCAGCATAGAGAGCATCAATATGAGGGAGGATGGCAGAGGCAATACGTTCTGCTTCTGGTGTTGTCTCTAAGCCTGTTTGCACTTTAATGAAGAGTTCATCGTTAAAATGGTGGCGAAGCTTTTTCAAGTTTTGGCTAACGGCAGGTTGTGTAACAAACAAACGCTCAGCGGCTTTACGCGTGTTCTTTTCTTGAAAGAGAACAAGGAAGGTTCGCAGCAAGTTAAGATCGAGAGTATTAAACAGATCCTTCGCCATTTTAGTTACATTCCATTAAAAAAATATTTTCATATTATGCAGAAGGCCGGAAAGATAAACCAGATACGAAGAGGGGAAATGATGTGATTTTTAATGGTTTCTTGCGGTGAGGACCGCGAAAAAGTGTATTGAAATACTGCCTTGTTTTTAAATGCAGGAATACTGACTTATATAAAATATTAGACAAAAAGAAAAGCGCTGAATCGACAGCGCTGAAAGGCATAATGGATAACAGTGGATTCCTATTTATGCGTTAGGCTCATTAAAATTTTTTGTTATAGGTCCCTCATGAGTATTTCTAGCTCTTCGGCTGCTTCTTCTATGAGGTTTTCAAGTTCTCTGGCATCGTCGTTAGCAAGAGGGAGCTGCCAGTGAACAGGCTTACCATTTGACGTGTGCTTGCCGACCAACTTCGTCACTCTTCCGCTACGTTCAAACTTCAATTGCTCAAATTCAGCAGAATGACATTGGTGCTTTTCAAGTATCTCGACTTCGAGTAAACCGACTGGGTTTACCTCGATGTGAGCGTGGAGTTGTTTGGTATCTTTCAATAGGTAATTTCGATGTCTCGCCAGCATGTGATTTCCCCTGAATTCGCCACTCTTGATTGCGAAATTGAAGTGTAGTCAACCGAGCGCATAATGGTGGTGGGAATGATCGACTTTTCTCGGCAAATGATGACAAGGTTATGATGCATAAATAAAAGTTTTTTTAAGCACAAGGTACGGTTTATAAACGATTTTTTACGCTGAAGAAGGTGAGCGTTTATGGCTGCAAGCTAAGAAGGACGGGACTTTGAACTGCATTAGAATAGATATAGATATAAAAAAGCCCAGTGCGAACTGGGCTTTTTTGAAAGACTCAAAGAGCGCTAACCACTTTCTTCAATGTCGATTGCAGAAGGGTGCTTTCTTGCTGAGAAAGGAGTGACGAAACGAGGTCGCCATTAAACTGTTCAGCTTGAAGCAATTTATCTGCTAACGCTTGTCCTTTTTCGGTCAAGGTTAGAATTTTAGAGCGTCGATCATGTACATCGTCACGTCGATCAATAAGACCATCGACAACCAACCCTTGTACGACACGACTGACTTTAGATTTTTCGCTCGCTAAATAGCTTAAGCTCATTAACTCGCCTTGACGTAACTCACCTGCACTAGCCACTGCATTGATGGTAATCGCCTGCTCTGGACTAACGTTGATGCCTTGCTCTTCTAGTTTGTCATGAAAACGCTTAGACGCTTTCAGCGAAACCAAACGACACAGTGCGCCAAACTCCGATTGAATATCCACCATTATATTTATTTTAATTTTGTTGTACTGAGTGAGTGAGATCTTACATCCAGAATGTAAAGAAAGTCTAATGACCTATACATTTACAGCATGAAAGATTTTAGGCCTATTGATAACAAATTTTGCTCTATTACTTTTAGGTATATTTAATTTGATGTTTATTTGTTCAATATGGTGTGCTTTGACATAAATACACAAAATATAGAAAAATCATTTAATAAAAAATGGATGTTTATTATTCGGATGTAAACTTGTAAAAATATAATTACTCACATCTAAAAATGTAAGTAATTATTAATGCAGTTACATTGATTGCAAAGTAGTCAACATGGTTGACTGCTAAATTATAAAAGTGGGCTAAACATGTAGAAAAATTGCTCTACAGGTCGGTTGAATATGGAACGGTTACGCCATTCTTGAAGAGACACTGTCGTTGAGTGCGCCATATAAGTTTGTTGAAGTGTGATGAGGTCTCGACAGAAATCAGGGTCATCCACGCACAGTGTGAGTTCGAAATTGAGCCATAGGCTTCGCATATCGAGGTTAACGGTTCCGATCAAGCAGAACGCTTCATCAATCATGACGGACTTGGTGTGTAACAGACCGCCATTGAATCGATAAATATTTACACCCGCTTGCAATAAATCGGTAAAAAAGGAACGACTCGCCCAATCCACCATTAAGCTGTCGTTTTTCGCAGGAATGATGATATTCACCGTCACGCCACGTTGCGCTGTTGTTTGAAGCGCGCCCAACAAGGATTCACTGGGAACAAGGTAGGGTGTTGTTATCGTTACGCTCTTTTTTGCTTGGTGAATCGATATCATCAGTATCTGCTGAATAATACCGTCAGGCATGCCTGGGCCGGATGGCGCAATTTGAACTGCGTGGTTGGCGTGGACGTGTTGCTCAATCAAACTGCACTCGGGCAAGTTAGGTAAGTAGCGCAAGCCTGTTTCAACTTCCCAATCCCAAGCGAAGATACTGTTTAGGATCGGCACAGAAGGCCCTTCTGCTTGCACCATGATGTCAATCCACTGACCTACCCCTGAATCCTGTTTAAAGAAACGTGGGTCGACCATGTTCATTGAGCCTGTATAACCCACCTTATTGTCTACCACCACAATTTTGCGGTGTTGCCGAATGTCTAGCCTGCGAAGGAACATACGCAGTGGGCTTACCGCGAGTGCTTCGATGAGTTCAACACCGGCTTTTCGCATAGCATCAGGCCAGTGGCTTTTAAAGAAGGCTTTGCTGCCTGCGGAGTCCAACATGATTCGCACAGTAACGCCGCGCTCTGCTGCTTCGCAGACCGCTTTAGCTACATCATCTGCGTGTCCGCCGGGTTGCCATATATAAAAAACCATATTGACCGAGTGCTCGGCTTTTTGAACGTCAGTGGCAATTGAACGCAAAATATCTGCGGTTTCGCTTTGTAATGAGAGAAGGTTTCCCGCCAAAGCAGGGATGCCAGCGCGTTTCAGGCATAAGTCATGAACGGGTCGAGATAGAAAGCTCTGGTGTTGGGGTCGGTGTGCATCGCATCCGCCGAGAGATTCCATCCAATCGCGATAGGGCTGGTACATTGCACGGGATCGTTCAGCCCGTTTCTTACCGAGGTTTAGTTCGCCAACCAACAAGTACAAGATCACCCCCACAATCGGAACAATGTAGATGATCATAAGCCAAGCAATGGATACGCCAAGGGCACGTCGTTTTAAGACAACACGAATGGTGACAGAGGCAATCAGAAGCCAATAAAAGAAAACACTTGCCCAGACGAGGATTTGATAAATCTTTTCCATATCAAACGATTCAGCCCAATTGGGTAACGAGAGTTAAGGACATTATGCACTGAATAGACGGATTAGTGTTCTCGATCTTGAGGTTGATTGACTAGCTATCTTTGCAGAATGTGATGAGTTGTTAAAAGTGCGTGTGGATTTGATTGCTGGAAAGTAATGATATGAGGTTTGGATATGGTTAAATATGCTACTTGGTCGAAAAATATAGCGCATTCGCTTCAAATTTTATTCTTAAACTGGTTTACTTGCCATGCCTGTTAATAAAACAGGCTTAACTGCTCCTGTAAGAAAATATTTACACCTCCGGCGGAGGAGTGCCAAGGATTGGTAGTAGAAGCTGGATATACCTCATCAGGCTGAGGCGCCCAATTTTAGGGAGCTACGTCCGGTCCCTTGGGTATAACGATAATAACAATCACAATTACATTTGTAGTAGAGAGTACATATGGCAAGTGGTCATCGAGCCCAGTTTTCTTCGCGTTTAGGTTTCATTCTTGCCGCAGCAGGTTCTGCGGTTGGCTTGGGTAATATTTGGGGGTTTCCAACACAAGCAGCAAGCAATGGTGGTGCTGTCTTTCTTATCACTTACTTGATCATGGTGTTTGTTCTTGCTTACCCATTATTGGTTGCAGAACTGACCATTGGTCGTTTTGGTGCATCTAACCCTATTCGTTCTCTTATTTCGATTGCACCGAAGCAAAAGTTACTCGCCTCTTCTGTCGGTATCGCGGGCATGTTGGGTGTTAGCGGTATTTTGAGCTTCTATGCCATCGTAGCCGGTTGGTTCTTTGGCTTTTTGATAGGCCCCGTGCTCAGTGTTATGGGTTTTGAAAACGCGGCCGCATGGCTAGAAGGCTTTGGTACGGCTCGTAATATCGTGTTGATGATTGTTTTCATGTTGTTGACCATCTTCGTTGTGCGAAGCGGTGTGACCGACGGTATCGAGAAATGGTCTAGCCGTTTGATGCCTGTGCTGTTCATTTTGTTCATCTCAATGGTGGCTTACACCTTGTTCCAAGACGGCGCAATGGAAGGGTTGAAGATGTACCTTGTTCCAGATATGTCGCACTTCTCTCCGGATCTAATGGTGAGTGCAATGGGTCAGGCCTTCTTCTCACTCTCTATTGGTGTGTGCACCATGATGGTATACGGCTCTTATTTACGTAAAGATGCTGATATTCCAAAGACGGCAGCCCAAGTTGCGCTTCTTGATACGGGGGTTGCGTTTGTCGCGGGTCTGTTGATTTTGCCAGCCATGTTCGTTGCGCAAAACAATGGCGTAGAAATCTACAATGAAGCGGGTGCATTACTTGATGGCGATACGCTGGTGTTCAGTGTGCTGCCAGCCATGTTTGATACCATGGGTGGTGCAGGTTTAATCATTGGCATTGCGTTCTTTGCTCTTATGGTTATTGCTGCACTGACATCGTCTATCTCAATGCTCGAAGTGCCAGTCTCTTGCGCGTCAGAAGAGCTGAACAAAGATCGTAAAACCGTTGTTTGGTGGATTGGCGGTGCGATTGCGCTGTTCTCAACCCTAATTATCCTTAACTTCGGCTCTATGTTTGGTTTGGTGATTAGTGTCACCACCGAGTACATGCAGCCAATCCTAGGTCTTATCATGGCATTGATTGCAGGGTGGATCTGGAAGCGCAACCAAGTGTTGGAAGAGTTGAGCCAAGGTAACCCTGAGTTAAAAGACAGCCTGTTCTGGAAAATCTGGCCAACGTACGTTCGTGTTGTATGTCCTATTCTGATGGCGCTTGTGTTTTTATGGCCGGTGCTGAAATAAACACTCGCTACTTATGATGCGAGACAAAATCCTCGGCCATTGAGCTGGGGATTTTTCGTTTTTAGCGTTTAACCTTCTTCCGTGCTTTATTCGCGCCAGTTCTGCCATTACACTCTCCGCAGTTTCGATTATTCAAGGTTCAGCTATGTTCGATCTGGTCTTTCAAAACGAAGACTTCCTGGTGATTGATAAACACCCTGGTATCAGCGTACATAAAGATGATAACGCTCAACCATTGCTTGCCTGCGTTGCGCGGCTAACGGGTGATAAACAGCTGTATTTGATCCACCGCTTAGACAAGATGACCTCGGGTCTTCTATTACTCGGTCGTCATCAGGCTGCAGCGTCGGCGCTTTCATCGCTTTTTGCTAAACGAGAAGTGGGTAAGTTTTATCTGGCAATTGCCGCGAAAAAACCGACGAAAAAGCAGGGCACAATCATTGGCGATATGGCGAAAAGTCGTCGATCAATGTGGAAGCTCCTACCAAGTCGAGAAAACCCAGCGGTAACGCAGTTTTTTTCTACCTCTGTGGGTGAAGGGCGCCGTGCTTTTCTTTGTAAGCCATTCACGGGTAAAACCCACCAAATTCGCGTTGCTTTAAAGAGCGTTGGTTCGGCAATTTTAGGTGATAACACTTATGGTGGCTTAGAGGCCGACCGTGGCTACCTTCACGCCTATGCCTTGTCATTTTCACATGCGGGTGAGCAATACCAATTTATTCAGCCTCCTCGCACTGGTGAACAGTGGGCAGAGATTCCAGAAGAATGGCAATCTCCCTCTTCGCTGGCTTGGCCGACATTGCCTCATCAAAAATCCAAAGCGTAGTGACGCATATTTCAAATTACTCTTTCGTACCCCATGGATGGAACGAGACTGTTGGAGCATTCCATGCCGCTAGTTCGTAAAAAGACACAAACCAATGCACATCGTTTCTGGAGCCTAGCCAATCTTCGTCGCCAACGCTTAAAGAAATCGGCGAGAGGGAGGATTAAAAGAAACAGTGATTTCACCAACCTTCAGCTGGGCGGTGCGCCCGTCGAAGGGGTCGCAATCGCAAACCCTGATAATGTCATTGTTGAAAACAATGAAGGATTTGAAAAATGATGAATCCCGACGCCTTGTCGACGTTTTTTACCGTTATTTCTGAGCGTTTACCTGCTTGTGGCAATGAAGTGCGCCGTGTTTTTCATGGTCGTGGCCGTTGTTATGAAGGGCTTGAACAAATCACAGCTGACTGGCTCGGTAGCGGTGTGCTCCAGATTGCGATCTTTAAGGAAGATGAAGCCGCATTCTATGAGGCGTTAAAACAAGGTATCACCGATTTTCAGCACGGTGATGTTTGGAAAGAGGTTGGTGGTAACACCATCGTTGTTCAACATCGTGACCGCGAAGGTGCAGAAACAGAAACCTTTGTGGGCGAGCAGCCTCAACAAATCAATGTGATTGAGAATGGCTTAACTTATAAATTGGATCTGGGTAAGCGCCAGAACAATGGCTTGTTCCTCGATATGCGCTTAGGTCGAGAATGGGTGCAAAACAACGCTAAACATAAGCGAGTGCTTAACCTGTTTGCCTACACGTGCGGTTTTTCAGTGGCAGCCATTGAAGGTAAGGCCGACCAAGTGGTTAACTTGGACATGGCGAGATCGTCCCTTTCTCGCGGTCGTGAAAATCATCAGTTGAATCAGCATAATCTCAATCAAGTGGCATTTTTGGGGCATGAGTTATTTAAATCATGGGGTAAGGTCAAAAAGTATGGCCCTTATGATTTGGTGATCATTGATCCTCCGTCATTCCAGAAAGGCAGTTTCGTTCTGACGAAAGACTACGCGAAAATCTTGCGCCGTTTGCCTGAGTTGGTCGTGGAAGGCGGTGATGTACTGGCGTGTGTGAATTCACCTGATATTCAGCCAAGTTTTCTGACGGAACAAATGGTTGAATGCGCACCCGCATTTGAGTTTGTTTCTCGCTTAGATAATCCACCAGAGTTTGAAGATATTGATGCAGACAGTGCGTTGAAAGTGATGCATTTTCGCCACAGCGCAAGGTAAGTAAGGCGCATATTTTTGTGAATCTACTTGGAGGTAAGTCATGGATGCCTTTCTCCGCATCAGCCAATTCGACGCGGGCCATTACGACGTTTTGTATCAAGGAGAACGTTGGGGAATGTCGATAAGGCGGTATAGCTCAGGGAAGTCCGTCAAAGTGTACGCAGAATCGCTGTCTAGCACCGATTTCATCAGTGCCAATATGTATATGGCTAATGGGACGTGGATGCTGAAACCCTGCGAAATGCCAGAAGAGAAAGTCTTGGCATTTATTCATGGCTTTACCGTATAAATTGCTGTTGATAGTTGCTTCTAGATAACACGATCAAAAAAGGCCCATCCGGGCCTTTTTACGTTCTACACAGGCGTGTTACTCAACACAATCTTGGTAGGTGACGAAGCGCTCTAAAATCTCACGACCGCGGCTATCTCGGAACAGAAGTTTGTAGCTCACGCCTTTTTCCATCAGCGATGCGATTTCATTGTCCGAACAGTAAGTGTTCTTCAAGTTATCCGCTAGCACAGTAGGTGCTACATCGCCGCTTCCAGAGTAAAGCAATGTCAGTTCAATATTACTGCCGTCTGCTTTCGCGCGAACGATATTATAGCCAGGACCCTCAACGGGCATTATCTTGCCAAGCATGTCTGCGCGTTGCGCAGCGAAGGTTTCAGCAATTTCTTGATCAGACGTACTGGAACATGCCGAAAGAAGCATTGCTAGGAGGCCAGCAAGTGCAATTCGTCCAGTGGATGATACTAGTCGCATTAAAAAATCCTTTGCATATCCGTTGCCAAATTAGGCGGGCAACACTTTCTTAAACGGTTTGATGATGACATCTTTATAAACACCCGCTTCGATGTACGGGTCGGCATCGGCCCAAGCCTTTGCATCAGCGAGACTGTCAAATTTCGCAATAACCGTGGAGCCAGTAAATCCTGCTTCACCAGGATCTTCGGAATCAATCGCCGGATTGGGGCCTGCTACTAGCAGACGGCCTTCGGCGTCAAGTTCGCGAAGTCTAGCTAAGTGTTGCTCACGTACCTGCATACGCAAAGGCAAACTATTCTCTACATCTTGTGAAAAAATGACGTACCACATCCGTGTTTTCTCTCTCGGTTATCTTTTGGTTCACAGTATCTCGCCAAGTGTATGCGAGCGTAACCAAAATCGCTTATTGAAATGTATGATTTATGACTTATTTATCGGTCTTGGTCGTCCGTTGGCATCAATCGCCACATAGTTAAACGTTGCTTCGCAAACTTTGTGGCGTTGGCCAACGCCGTCCGCAGCGACAGGTTTCACCCAAACTTCCAGTGAAACGCTCATTGAAGTGCGTCCAATGCGAATGCATTCGCCATAACAACACACAACATCACCGACCTTTACCGGTGTTTTAAAGACAATTTCTTCAACGGAGACAGTCACAACACGTCCGTGAGAAATTTCTTTTGCCAAAATGGCACCCGCTAAATCGAGTTGAGACATGATCCAGCCGCCGAAAATATCACCGTTTGCATTGGTGTCTGCAGGCATGGCGAGGGTGCGCAATAAAAGTTGGCCGCGAGGGCAATTGTTCGTTTCCGACATGGTACTACTTCCGGGAAATGAAAAACCAATGTGAGATAAAATTTCTCCCATTGGGCTAAGTAATTATTCTGAATCGGTTTCTTTCTTCGATTCGTCTGGCAAGTCTTCTTCTTTCGGCATGTGCTTGTAAATATAAACGCCAGTGACCAAGGTGTAAGCCAGCGTTAGACCGAGTAAGCCGAACACTTTGAAATTCACCCATACATCAAGGGGTAGCTGATACGCCACATAGATATTGACGACCGCGAGCACAGCAAAGAACAAAACCCACGCATTGTTGACGTTTCGCCACACGGCATCGGGCAAGACGATTTCTTTACCGAGCATGCCTTTAATCAGTGGCTTGCCCATGATTTGCGAAACAATGAGGCCGCCCGCGAAAAGCGCATAAACAATGGTCACTTTCCATTTGATGAAATTGTCATCTTGGAAAAAAAGCGTCATCCCACCAAACACTGTAACCAGTGCGGCTGTGACTATCTGCATTTTTTCGACTTTCTTGTATAACACCCACGTCACGATCACTTGGATGATGGTGGCAACGATAAGTGCTCCGGTGGCGACGTAAATGTCCTGCATTTTGTAGAGAGCAAAGAAAATGACCAATGGAATAAAGTCGAGGAGCTGTTTCATTCAGGTACTTATCCTTGTTTACCCATCAGGGTAGGAGCGATTCAGCGTTCGAGTTTACCGAATAATGATCAGAGTTAAAACGTGATTAACCGGATGAATTGCCGTGGGATATGTTGGATAAACGTTGTTGGATATTCTTTGTACGATCGCAAGAGCCAATGGAAAGAGAGTAAATACAAAAAAGGCCGGCAATTGCCGACCTGTCTTTGTCTCATAAATCTCGATTATTTCTTGGTGGCAGCCTTTAGGTTGACCACGAACTCACCGAGTTCTTTGAGCATGGTTGGTTCATCATCGACATTGCGTTCAATGATTTTGACAACGGCAGAGCCTGAAATGGCACCCGCTGCACCTGCCGTGATAGCTTCTTTCACTTGTGACGGCTCGGAAATACCGAAACCGAGAAGTGGACGAGGCGCACCGTAATCGCTGAGTTTCTTCAACAAATGATCAATCGGCTGACCCGCTTTGGTTTCTGCACCTGTTACGCCTGCACGTGATAGCAAGTACGTGTAACCGCCGCCAAGCTCTGAAATGGTTTTCAAAGTGTCTTCATTGGCATTCGGTGGTGCAATGAAGATTGCGTGAACCCCATGCTTTGCAGCTGAATCGCGGAACTCTTTGGATTCGCCCGCTGGGACATCGGCTATCAGTACTGAATCTACACCTGCATTTGCGCATTTCGCGTAAAAGTTGTCGATACCGTTCGCGAATACCAAGTTGGCGTACATCAACAGACCCATAGGGATCTCAGGGTGGTTTTCACGCACTTGGCGCAGAATGTCAAAGCAGTTGTCTGGTGTGGTACCTGAATCCAATGCGCGGATTGCCGCACCTTGGATTGTCGGGCCATCAGCCAATGGGTCAGAAAAAGGAATACCCAGCTCCAGTGCGTCTGCACCATTTGCCACAAGGGTTTCGATGATCTTTAGTGATTGCTCGGGGTTAGGATCGCCAATGGTCACGAAAGGAACGAAGGCACCTTCACCTTTGGCATCGAGGTTTTCAAACATCGCTTCATAGCGGTGAGACAAGGTCGCAGCCATTACATCACTCCTTTTTCTTTCAAAATGTCGTGCACAGTGAAGATGTCCTTGTCTCCACGACCTGACAAATTAACCACTAACAATTGTTCTTTCTCTGGGTTCTCACGCGCCATTTTTAGGGCGTATGCCAAGGCATGAGCAGATTCCAGTGCCGGGATGATACCTTCACTGCGCGCCAACTCTTGGAAGGCATCTAGCGCTTCATCATCGGTGATGGCGACGTATTCGGCACGGCCAATGGAATTTAAGTGTGCGTGCTGAGGGCCAACAGATGGGAAGTCGAGACCTGCAGAGACTGAATAGGATTCTTCAACCTGACCATTTGGGTCTTGCATCAACGGTGATTTCATCCCGAAGAAAATACCCAGCTTGCCGTGTTTAAGTGGTGCGCCGTGTTGGTCTGTGTCCAAGCCTAAGCCCGCTGGTTCAACACCAATAAGACCCACGTCAGTTTCTTCGATGAAATCAGCAAACATACCAATCGCGTTTGATCCACCGCCGACGCAGGCGATCACGCTGTCAGGCAAGCGACCTTCGCGTTCCAAAATTTGTTGTTTGGTTTCTTCACCAATCATTTTTTGGAACTCACGCACGATGGTCGGGAAGGGGTGAGGACCCGCTGCCGTGCCGAGAAGGTAATGCGCGTCGTCATAGCTTGCAGACCAGTCGCGTAGCGCTTCGTTACAGGCATCTTTCAGGGTTGAAGAGCCTGAATGAACAGGAATCACTTCTGCACCCATTAATTTCATGCGGAACACATTTGGGCTCTGACGTTCTACGTCTTTTGCGCCCATGTAAACGCGGCATTTCAAATCAAGGAGTGCACATGCAAGTGCAGTTGCCACACCGTGCTGACCCGCGCCTGTTTCAGCGATGATCTCTTTCTTGCCCATGCGTTTCGCGAGCAATGCCTGACCCAACACCTGATTGGTTTTGTGCGCACCACCGTGAAGTAAGTCTTCACGCTTTAGGTACAGCTTGGTCTTGGTGCCTTTGGTTAGGTTTCGCGTTAGCGTCAATGCGGTTGGGCGACCTGCATATTCTTCCAGAAGGCCAATAAATTCCTTCTGAAATTCTGGGTCACTTTGCGCATCAATAAACGCTTGTTCTAGCTGGTCCAGTGCTGGGACCAAGATTTGTGGTACGTACTGACCACCAAATTCGCCGAAATAGGCATTCAACTTAGTCATAACCGTCCTTTAGTAATCTCTAAGCGCTGAGAATGCAGCGTCCAATTTTTGTTTATCTTTGATACCCGGCGCACTTTCGACGCCAGAGTTGAAATCGAGTCCTGCGCAGCCCAGTTGTGCTGCGTCTTTTGCGTTTTCTTGCGAAAGGCCACCTGCGATCATCACGGTGTCTTTTCGATCCTCTGGAATGAGGGACCAATCAAACGCTTTGCCTGTTCCGCCGCTTTGTGTGCCCACGCGGCTGTCGAATAGGTTTCTGTCGGCGTTGGCTTCAAGCGCAGGCGCGGTATCGCTCACGCCGTGGGCTTTCCATATTTGCGTGTTGCTTGGCAAGGCTTCACGCAGCGCTTTCACGTAGTCACCGTCTTCATTGCCATGAAGTTGAACCGCTGACAGTGATAATGCGTTTGCTGTCTTAGCGACCTCTGATAATTCATGGTTTTGGAACACGCCGACGTAAGCAAGCGGTGCGCCTGCCATCACTTTTCGAGCGGCTTCTATATCCACAAAGCGCGGTGATTTTTCAACGAAAATCAGGCCACCGTAATTGGCGAGGGCGTCATAAGCGGCTTTTGCGTCTTCTGCGCGTGTAAGGCCGCAGACTTTGTTGTCGCCGTAAAGCACTCGACGTACCGCACGTTCAACATCGTCTTCAGACATTAATGAGCTGCCAATCAAGAAGCCGTTGGCATATGGCGCAAGTTCACGCACTTGTTGATGGGTATAGATACCTGATTCTGAAATCACGATCGTATCTTCAGACAAGCGCGGCGCGAGTTCTTTTGTACGGTTAAGGTCGATGCTTAGATCGCGCAAGTTGCGGTTGTTGATGCCAACCACTTTCGCTTTTAGCGCGATGGCACGTTCCAGCTCTTCTTCGTTACTGACTTCCGTCAGTACTCCGAGATTGAGTTCATGCGCCAACGCAGATAGCTCTTGGTATTCGTCGTCGTTCAGCACAGACAGCATTAACAAAATGGCATCGGCTTGATGGAAACGCGCGAGGTAGACTTGATAAGTGTCCACCATGAAATCTTTACACAGCACTGGGCAAGGCACTTGACCGCGGACTTGTGGCAGAAAGTCAAAGTTGCCTTGGAAGTATTTTTCATCTGTTAGGACAGAAATCGCTGCGGCATGGTTGCCGTATACGCTGGCGATGTAATCCAAGTCGAAGTCATCGCGGATCAGACCTTTTGATGGTGAGGCCTTTTTGCACTCCAAGATAAACTTGGCGGGCTTGCCTGAAAGCGCATCGTAAAAGCTGCGATCACTTGGGACGACTTCGTTGATGAAGCTCGCTAGCGGCTGTGCCGTCTTACGCGCCTCAATCCAAATGCGTTTATCCGCAACAATTTTTGCTAGTACCGTTTCCATTAGTTGCTCCGTGACGCAAGTTGCTGAACGAGTTCGAAGGGTTTTCCGCTGCTCATCACATCCAGCGCTCTTTGTGTGTTGGCTTTCAGATCTTCATGACCGAACAGGCGAAGTAGAAGTGCAACGTTAACGGCAACCGCGCTTTGCTGAGCTTCTGTCCCTTTGCCTTGAAGGATTTGTGTAATGATTTCTCGGTTTTCTTCTGGCGTGCCCCCTTCAATGGATTTGAGAGGGTGGGTATTAACGCCAAAATCTTCTGGTGTCAGAGTGTATTCGGTGATCACGCCATCTTTAATTTCAGCCACGGTGGTTTCACCGTGAATCGCGACTTCATCAAGTCCGCTACCGTGAACAACGGCGGCACGCTTTAGGCCAAGGGTTTTAATGGTTTCTGCAATTGGCCTTACAAGGGCTTTGTCATACACACCCATCAGTTCGAGTGTTGGTTTTGCAGGGTTAATCAATGGGCCTAACAAATTAAAGATGGTGCGTGTTTTCATGGTTTGACGAACAGGCATCGCGTGGCGAACACCGCTGTGGTATTGCGGGGCAAACAAGAAACATACGCCTAAGTCGTCTAACGCGCCACGTGCTGTCTCTGGGCTCATGGCAAGGTCAATGCCGAATGCAGCCAGCAAGTCGGAAGAACCGGATTTGCTCGATACGCCACGGTTACCGTGCTTGGCGACTTTCACACCACAGGCTGCTGCTACAAAGGCCGCTGTCGTGGAAATATTGATAGAGTTCGAACCATCACCACCGGTGCCAACAATGTCAGCGAAATCATAATCTGGTGAAGGGAACGGGTTTGCGTTTGCCGTTAGTGCAGATGCCGCGCCCGCGATTTCTTCTGGTGTTTCGCCTTTAATTTTTAGCGACGTTAATGTCGCGGCCAACAGGATAGGGTCCATTTCACCTTTGATAATGGTGTCGAACAGCTGATGGCTTTCTTCACGAGACAGAGATGCTTGTTCGTAAAGCTTATTAATAATTGCGTCCATGTTTACTCTCCTTGTCTTGTCGTCCATCAGCGCGGCTGTGTCGCCCAGTTGATTGTGTTGGTCAGAAGGTCTGCGCCCTTCGTTGTCAAAATTGACTCTGGGTGGAATTGGAAGCCGACCACGCGATCTGCGTCGTTCACAACGGCCATGACTAAGCCTTCCACATCTGCAATCACGTCAAGCGAATCTGGCACCTTGGTGGCGACCAACGAGTGGTAACGCGCAATGGTGAGAGGGCTTTCAATGTTGCCAAACACGGCATGAGCGTTGTGGGTCATTTGCGACGCTTTTCCGTGAACGATTTCACCTGCGCCAGCAACCACACCGCCATAAGCTTCTGTGATGGCTTGCTGGCCGAGACAAATGCCAATCATTGGCACTTTGCCTTTCAGTTTTTGAATCAGTGCTGGCATACAGCCTGCTTCTGACGGCGCGCCTGGGCCTGGGGATAGCACTACAACTGGGTTTGTCAGTTCGCTGACTGCTTGCTCGATTTGGTCTGCTGACAAGCTGTTACGATAAATCTTCACCGGATAGCCCAATGAGCGAAATTGGTCGACCAAGTTGTAAGTAAAAGAATCGAAGTTATCGATCAGCACGATGTGTGCATTCATGGCTTGGCTCATTGTGCACCTCCTGAGTGTGCTGCTCGAATTGCCGTTAGCACCGCCTGTGCTTTTCCGCGTGTTTCATCGGCTTCAGCTTGAGGCACAGAGTCGAATACCACGCCGGCGCCTGCTTGCACTTGTGCAACACCATCTTCAACGTACGCAGAGCGGATCACGATACAAGTATCCATATCGCCATGGCCTGTGAGGTAGCCAACTGCACCGCCATAACTTCCACGACGACGTTTTTCGAATTGACGAATGAGCTGCATGGCACGGATTTTTGGTGCGCCCGTTAAGGTGCCCATGTTCATGCACGCTTGATACGCGTGCAGCGCATCGAGATCGTTACGCAGTTGGCCAACAACACGAGACACCAAGTGCATGACGTGGCTGTAGCGGTCAACTTGAAGAAGGTCTGACACATAACGCGTGCCCGGTTCGCTGATACGAGCCACGTCATTTCGCGCCAAATCAACCAGCATCATGTGCTCGGCTTTTTCTTTGGTGTCGTTGCGCAGCTCAAGTTCGATACGGCCGTCTAGGTCCAAGTTGATTGAACCGTTTGGATTCTTACCGCGAGGGCGTGTGCCTGCAATCGGGTAAATTTCCACTTGGTTGGTGTCTTTGCTGTATTTCAGTGCACTTTCTGGTGATGCGCCAAACAGGGTGAATTCGCTGTCATGCATGTAGAACATGTACGGGCTAGGGTTACCTTGTTTGAGTTTCAAATACGCATTCAGTGGGGAAGGGCAAGGCAGTGTGAATCGGCGGCTAGGCACCACCTGAAACACGTCACCTCTAACGACATATTCTTTGAGCGTGTCGACGGCCTGACAGAAATCCTCGTCACTGATAGAGACATCGATACCATTATCTTCGACCTGCTGTGCGATCGGCATTGCTGTCGGGTTCAAACAGCTCTCTTTGATGGCTTGAAGCCGACGACTCAAATCAAAGTAGGTTTGTGTGGTGTCGTCACCTCCAAAGAGGGTGCCTTGCAATTTTGCTTGGCGGCGCTGGTGGTCAATGACCAATAGCGTTTCAGCAACATAGAAAAGGAAGTCAGGGCAGCGATTGCTTTCTTCTGCTTCGGGAAGGGGCTCAAATTGCGCCACCAGATCGTAGGCAAAAAGGCCACCGATCATGAGTGCTTCGTCGGGTTGTCCTTCAAGCTTGAAAGCATGTTGAATAAGGCGAAGTGCATCAAACGGTGAAGGCTGACGCAAGCGCGCATCTTCATCGAGTGTTCGGTCTTCTTCCGAAAAATGAAGTGTCAGCATGTCGCCATCGCGTTCGCGGCAAATTGAGATACCTTGATGGTCAATTTGCGCTTCAATGGCATTCAATACATTGTTGCCGTTTTCCGATTTTGCTTCGAGTTCGACAATGCGGCCGCGGCAAACAATGCGGACTGCAGCATCGACCAGCATCAGACTTTTTAGATCCTGCTTTGAATCAATCTCAGCAGATTCTAGAAGTAGACTGTGTGGGCGGTCCTGACAGACTGCGGCATATAATTCAGTCGGAGCGGCGACGTACGGCACATCCAAGCTCAGTACGTCTAATTCGCCTTGTTTTAAAGCGTGGTTTTTCACAGCGTTCTCCCTGCTGCTTCAACAAATGGTTTTAGTTCCTGCATTAATTGCGCGAACATGTCTCCAGTGAGCGCTTGATGACCATCGGACAGTGCTTCCGCAGGGTTTAGGTGGCTTTCGACGATAATACCGTCGGCCCCCACTGCGGCGGCGGCACGTGAAAGAGGAATAACCAATTCACGCACACCCGTCCCATGGCTTGGATCCACGACAACTGGCAGGTGGCTGCGTTGCTTTATGTAGGCGACTGCATTTAAGTCCAGCGTATTACGCGTTGCAGTCTCGTAAGTGCGGATACCACGTTCACAAAGGATAATGTTCGGGTTGCCAGCATCATAGATATATTCAGCCGCTAGCAACAGCTCCTCGATAGTGGCGGAAAGTCCGCGTTTTAACAAGACTGGTTTGCCTGTTTCGCCAACTGCTTTTAACAATCCGTAGTTTTGCATATTGCGCGCGCCAATTTGAAGGCAATCAATGTATTCACAAAGTGAATCTACCTGACTGACTTCCATCACCTCTGAGACGGTTGGCATGCCTGTTGCGTCACTGGCTTGTTTAAGCAGTTTCAGTCCTTCAACGCCCATGCCTTGAAAATCATAAGGACTGGTTCGAGGTTTATATGCACCGCCTCGAAGCGCAGTGGCACCATGGCTTTTTACAACATCGGCGACAGACAGCAATTGTTGTTCTGATTCAACAGAGCAAGGGCCTGCAATAACCGCAAATTTGTCCCCGCCGATCGACATATTACCAATACGTACAACCGTGTTGTGAGCTTGTACTTCACGGGAGACCATTTTGTATTTGGATAAGATGGGTTTAACTTCTTCTACTAACGGGTCGCTCTCTATATGGAGTTTCTGCAATACCCGCTCATCACCCAACGCACCCAAAACGATGCGTTCAACACCTGGCATGAACAAAGGTTTCAGCCCCGCTTGTTCTATTTTGCCCAGAATCACTTTTGCTTGTCGTTCGGTCGCATGGGGTTTTAATACGATGATCATGTTAAAAATCCTTTTTGGTGCCGCCACCTTCGATAAGGTGCTCAATACGTTCTGGGCGGTAAAATGTAGATATAAAAAAACCCGCTATCTGCGGGCTTGGTGACGTCTTTCCGTTAGGTACAACTCATCACACTGCCCGCTATAGGGAGTGCCACCACCAGTTAATCATTACTGTTTGTCGAGTGAGGTTATGCTGTACCATGATGACGTTATCCATTTGTGTTCGTAATCGTGTACTAGTTAACTAGTGTATGGTGGTAATGTCAAGCAACGAATTGAAGAAAATTAATGCTATTTGATCTCCACAGCCACACCACGGCGTCTGACGGACGCTTCAGCCCTGCAGAACTTGTAAAGCGCGCGGTCGATTTTCGCGTCCAAGTTCTTGCGATCACAGATCATGATACTGTCGCAGGCATTGAACCTGCTAAGCAGGCGGTGCTTGAGGCTGATCTTCCTTTGCATATCGTCAATGGCATTGAAATTTCTACCGTTTGGCAAAACAAAGACATCCACATTGTTGGATTGAACATTGACCTTGATTCTCCAGAGCTGAATGCGTTGATTGCGCAACAAGCTGAACGTCGAGATGTGCGTGCAGAGCAAATCGCCGAGCGTTTGGAAAAGCACCGCATGCCAGGCGCACTGGAAGGTGCAAAAGCCTTAGCGGGGGATGTGCCACTGACTCGCGCGCATTTTGCGCGCTGGATGGTCGAACAAGGCCATGTGAAGAACATGCAAGCCGTGTTTAAGAAATACCTGACGCGCGGCAACCCCGGTTATGTGCCGCCAAATTGGTGCACGATCGCAGAAGCTGTTGATGTTATTCACAAAGCGGGAGGGCAGGCAGTGATTGCACACCCAGGTCGCTATAAACTGACAGCGAAATGGTTAAAACGCTTGTTAGAAGCATTTAAAGAAGCGGGTGGAGACGGGATGGAAATTGTCCAGCCTCAACAATCTCCAGTCGAACGTCGACAACTTGCTGACTATGCTATTCATTATGGATTGCTGGTATCCCAAGGTTCTGACTTCCACTATCCGTCGCCATGGCTTGAGCTTGGGCGTAATTTGTACCTGCCAAAGGGGTGCGAAGGGGTGTGGGAAAGTTGGACACTACCAGTCATTGAAAGGGCAGAGATAAGCCCAGAGGAGGAAAAGTGAGCCAATTTTTTTACGTTCACCCAGAAAATCCACAAACACGTTTGATCACGCAAGCCGTTGCCATTATTCGCAACGGCGGCGTTATCATTTACCCAACCGATTCAGGCTATGCACTGGGTTGTCAGCTTGAAAACAAATCTGCGCTAGAAAAAATCTGTCGTATTCGCCGTTTAGACGATAAGCACAATTTTACGTTGTTGTGCAGAGATTTATCTGAAATCTCCGTGTATGCGCGTGTTGATAACACGGCCTACCGTTTGATCAAAAACAACACACCAGGGCCGTACACCTTTATCTTGAAAGCGACGAAGGAAGTGCCTCGTCGTTTGATGAACCCTAAGCGTAAAACCATTGGTATTCGCGTACCTGATAACCGTATTGCGCTCGATTTGTTGGAAGCGCTTGGCGAACCGATGATGTCGACGTCGCTGATTCTTCCGGGTAACGACTTTACCGAGTCAGATCCTGAAGCGATTCGTGACCAGTTAGAGCACACCGTGGATGTGATTCTAAATGGTGGCTACCTCGGTGAACAACCGACCACAGTCGTTGATTTCAGTGATGGAGAAGCCGAAATTCTCCGTCATGGTACAGGCGATCCTACCCCATTCCAGTAAGCTTATATGCATACAAAACTCATGGCGTCATTGTGCTTTTTTAGGCATAATACGCCGTTGCCTCAGATTTACGTCTGACGGCCTTTTCTTTCCGACATCGACGCCTGTGAAGGCGACAGTAAGGTAAACGTAAATGAGCGAAAAATTACAGAAGGTGCTAGCCCGCGCAGGTCTTGGTTCTCGTCGTGAGATCGAAAGCATGATTCAGGCTGGCCGTGTCAGTGTTAATGGTATTGTTGCGAAGCTGGGTGACCGCCTAGATGACGCGTCAACTAACATTCGTGTTGATGGCCATAGCGTGCAAGTAGCCGCACCTTCTGAAGTTGTGTGCCGCGTATTGGCGTACAACAAACCTGAAGGCGAACTGTGTACACGTAGCGATCCTGAAGGTCGTCGTACCGTTTTTGATCGTCTTCCTCGTATGAACGGCGCCCGTTGGGTTGCTGTTGGTCGTTTGGATGCGAACACATCGGGTCTTATGCTGTTCACCACTGACGGTGAGCTAGCAAACCGCCTGATGCACCCAAGCCGCCAAGTACAACGCGAGTACATGGTGCGTGTGTTTGGTGAAGTGAACGAGCAGATGATTAAAAATCTTGTTCGTGGTGTAACGCTAGAAGACGGCGATGCCCGTTTCGAAGATATCGTTTACGCCGGCGGTGAAGGTATGAACCATACTTTCTATGTTGTGATCACCGAAGGACGTAACCGCGAAGTGCGCCGTCTGTGGGAATCACAAGGTGTTACCGTTAGCCGTCTGAAACGTGTGCGTTACGGCAACCTCTATCTGAACAAAGAACTGCCACGTGGCGGTTGGATGGAGCTTGAGCTGGATGACGTAAACTATCTTCGCGAGATGGTTGAACTTCGTCCTGAGCGTGAAACTATGATCACGCCAGAAATGAAGAAACGTAAAGCACGTAGCCAGAAAATCCGTCGCGCGGTTCGTCGTCACGAAGATCGCGTTGAAAGCACCGACACTCGCAAGCCACGTCCACAACGTCGTGGTGGTGAGCAATCAGTGGCATCTGACAAGCCTGCACCACGTCGTGGTCAAGGTAAAGCAGGTCAAAGCCGCACTGACGCGGGCAAACCAGCGCAACGTGCTGGTGGACGTCCAGGCAAGCCAGGACAGAATCGTCCAGGTCAGTCTTCTTCACGTCAGAAAGTTCAAGGCGGTAAGCCTCAAAGCAATAAACGCCAAGGTCGTTAATTGCTAAGAAGTTAAAAAAAGCCAGCATCTGATGCTGGCTTTTTCTTTATCTAAACACAGGCTTTTCTAGTTTCTAGTTTCTAGTTTCTAGTTTCTAGTTTCTAGTTTCTAGTTTCTAGTTTCTAACGCTTCGGCTGCGCATCGATACATTGACCGTTCACCTCTGCACCTTCTGGTGCCATCAAATACACGTAAAGCGGCATAATATCTTCGGGTGTTTTCAGGGTCTTCGCATCTTCACCTGGGAAAGCAGATGCGCGCATACGCGTGCGTGTACCACCAGGGTTAATGGCGTTTACCTTTACTGACGTGTTGCTCAATTCATCTGCCAGCACTTGCATCATGCCTTCCGTTGCGAATTTAGACATGGCATAAGCGCCCCAGAATGCGCGGCCAGCATGTCCTACAGTGGAAGAGGTAAACACAATACGTGCGTCTGCAGATTTCTGTACGAGTGGCATGACGGCCTGTGTCATCAGGAAGGTTGCTTTGACGTTGACTTGCATCACTTCATCAAAGGCTTTTTCTTCAATTTGATCAAACGGGCTCAATACGCCCAGTAAGCCTGCGTTATGCAGCACACCATCAAGACGTCCAAACTGTTGTTTAATGGTGTCGACCATGTCGATGTAATGCTGACGCGTCGCGCCTAGCATATCGAGAGGGATGATTGCTGGTTGTGCACCGCCTGCCGCTTCGATTTCATCGTACACGCTTTCCAGCTTTTTCACTGTGCGTCCAAGCAAGATGACGGTTGCACCGTGTTGAGCGTAACTGAGTGCGGCTTGTCGTCCAATACCATCACCCGCGCCGGTAACTAAAATCACTCTACCGTTCAATGCATCGGCTGCTACTTGATACTCCACGTTACAATATTCCTTTTCTTATCGGCAATCCTGCCTGTTAATCTCGCTGCCCATGCTTCATGCATGCTCGTTAGAGAAAGGCGTTTACCTTTGCATTGTAAGTTGGCTCGCAGACAAGAAACAACCTGCTGTTGCAAAGAAAGCGAGGCGAAACCAGCACTTTGATACACATCCCTCGTGAATCTCCCGCTCGAATAGTAGTAGAATGGCGAGATATAACGATAAAGAGGAACACAGTTTGGAATTCTTGCTTGATTACGGCCTGTTTCTGGCCAAAGTTCTGACGTTTGCTGTCGCAGTCATCGCTGTTCTCATCATTGTAAAAAGTGCTGGTGGCAAACAAGGTCAGAAAGGGGAACTTGAAATCACCAATCTGACGGATAAGCACAACGATCTTATCCACGCGATGGAATCACACATTTATGACGAGGCTGCACTCAAAGCCCGTGATAAAGCAGAGAAAAAAGCCGAAAAAGCCAAAGCAAAAGAAGCCAAGGCAGAAGCGAAGAAAATGACGGATTCCGCCTCGCTGGAATCAAGTCGCAAACCACATCTCTTCGTGGTGGATTTCAAAGGCAGCATTGATGCCCGCGAAGTGACGGCATTGCGTGAAGAAATCACCGCCATTCTTGCTATCGCAAAAGACGGCGACGAAGTGATGGTTCGCCTTGAAAGTGGTGGTGGCATGGTTCACGCCTACGGCCTTGCATCTTCACAACTTGATCGCATTAAGCAAGCGGGCATTCCATTGACCGTCTCTGTTGATAAAGTGGCGGCGAGTGGCGGCTATATGATGGCGTGTGTGGCGGATAAAATCATTGCAGCGCCGTTTGCGGTTGTTGGTTCAATTGGTGTTATCGCACAACTGCCAAACTTCAATAAATTGCTTAAAAAACATGATATTGAATTTGAGCAACTGACTGCGGGTGAATTTAAGCGTACGCTAACTATGTTTGGTGAGAACACCGACAAAGCGCGCGAAAAATTCGTCAGTGAGTTAGAAGAGACACACGTTCTTTTTAAAGACTTTATTGCAGACCACCGTCCTTCGTTGGATCTCGAAAAAGTCGCTACTGGCGAACATTGGTTTGGTAATCAAGCCTTGCCATTGGGGCTGATTGACAGTGTGGGCACGAGCGACGATTACCTCGTCACTGCAGTAAAAGAAAAAGACGTTTTAGGTATTCGTTACGTACAACGTAAGAAGCTGGCAGAAAAAATCGCAGGTTCAGCGGCAGAAGCGACCGATCGTCTACTGTTGAAGTGGATTAGCCGCGGCCAGCGTCCGATCGTTTAGGAGTCAACATGAATCAGAAATGGGCTTTGTTTTCGTTCCAAGGCCGAATGAGACGCCGTGACTACTGGTTATACAGTTTGCCAGTGATGTTCGCGGTCGTGCCTACCTTGTTCTATCAGGGCGGGAATGCGGTACTTGACGTGTTGACTATCGTGATCACACTGTTCGCGATTTATGCTTCGCTCGCACTGAACATTAAGCGTTTGAAAGACCGCAATAAGAACCCGTGGTGGATTGTAGTGACATTCTTACCACTGATCGGTCCAATCTTTGCCTTGGTCGAACTCGGTATTCTGGATGGTACGCCAGGCCCAAATCAGTTTGGTCCAGACCCGAAAGGGCGCGGTGGAGACAAATCTGATCAGGGTGGTAACTCTGTTCGGGAAGACAAAGAAAAAGATACAGCAATCTTTGAAGGGTAATTCCGACTAGATTGAATGCGTAAAAATGCCACCTAGATAGGTGGCATTTTTCTCACTGATTAGGCGTTAATCCAGTGTATATTGCTTCGAAAGCTGGTGTGCAAGAAACTTAAACATATTAAAAACAGCGGTTGTTTTTGGTGTTGGTAGTCCATTGCTGTCGAGGAAATACTCGCCTTTGAATACCATCACACCGGCTTTTTCCTCAACGGAATCGGTGTTCATGCCTTCGATGTAAGCCTCATGATCGCGGATCATCGCGTTGGCGATGTTGAGAAGCTCAGTGGCGGAGATAGGAGTCTTGTCTGACATACTTTTCTGCATGATGATGAAAAATGAGCGTCTATTATAATCCCATTGCATATGTGGAAGGCAAACGGTTCTGGCTGGCGAAAATGCGCTCAAACGCAATGTTATTGTGAGCTAAGCCAGAAAAATTAATTGCGAGATGGCCTTTCTGCATGCGTCAATGGTAATGATTAGCGCGCTTGCAGATGTGAGACTACGCTAATCCCCCAATATGTCCGATTAGTTGTTCACAAAAGAACAACAACTGTGGAAGCAGCAACCAATCGGGGGGATTTCGAAAGAAACAGGTTGATATTCAGATCTAGTCGCTCAATATTGTAAATAGCGTCAGCGTGCCACCATAATGCACGTGATTTGAATTAATAGATTGAATTTTAAACGCAAGGGCGTATTGGTCACTATGGGTAAATCTCTCGTTATCGTGGAGTCCCCGGCAAAGGCAAAAACGATAAATAAATATCTGGGCAAGGACTTCATCGTTAAATCGAGTGTTGGTCACGTCCGCGATCTGCCTACCGGCGCTTCACAAAGCGGTAAAAAAGCTGCACCTACCTCTACCAAAGGGCTGAGCGTAGAAGAAAAAGAACGCATTAAAAAAGAGAAGGACAAAAATTCGCTGATCAACAAGATGGGTGTTGACCCATACCGTGATTGGAAAGCGAACTATCAGATCTTACCGGGTAAGGAAAAGGTCGTTTCTGAACTGCAAGCGCTTGCTGAAAAAGCAGACGTTATCTATCTCGCAACGGATTTGGACCGTGAGGGTGAGGCGATTGCCTGGCACTTGCGGGAAATCATTGGCGGCGATGACAGTCGCTTCAAACGCGTTGTGTTTAACGAAATCACCAAAAATGCAATCCAGCAAGCGTTCGAATCGCCTGGCGAGTTGAACATCGATGGCGTAAATGCTCAGCAAGCGCGTCGCTTCCTGGATCGTGTTGTTGGTTTCATGGTTTCACCACTGCTGTGGAAAAAAGTGGCACGTGGTTTGTCTGCGGGCCGTGTTCAATCGGTAGCGGTTAAGCTGCTTGTTGAGCGTGAGCACGAGATTAAAGCGTTTATCCCGCAAGAGTATTGGGATATTCACACGGACACGACAACGGCGAGCCAAAACGCTCTGCGTTTGGTGGTTGCTCAGAAAAATGGCGAAGCGTTTAAACCGCTGAACCAAGAGCAAGCGATGTCAGCGACTGATACGTTGAAGAAAGCAACGTACAAAGTGTCTGACCGCGAAGATCGCCCAACATCAAGCAAGCCATCAGCACCTTTTATTACGTCAACGCTGCAACAAGCGGCGAGTACCCGTATGGGCTTTGGCGTGAAAAAAACCATGATGCTGGCACAGCGTCTGTACGAGGGTGGTTACATCACCTACATGCGTACCGACTCAACCAACTTGAGCCAAGAAGCGGTTGAATCAGCGCGTGAGTTTATCGGTAGCGAGTACGGAGATAAGTATCTGCCGTCAGCACCGATTAAATACGGTTCGAAAGGCAATGCTCAAGAAGCGCACGAAGCGATTCGTCCTTCAAGCATTGACGTGACATCGGATGATCTTCAGGGCATGGACCCAGATGCGCATCGTTTGTACGACTTGATCTGGCGTCAATTTGTATCGTGTCAGATGACACCGGCAAAATACGATTCAGGCACTATCACAGTGAAAGCAGGCGAGTTCACGCTGAAAGCGAAGGGCCGCACGCTACGTTTTGATGGTTGGACACGCGTTCAACGCCCAATGGGTAAGAACGAAGATACCACCTTGCCGCATGTTGATGTGGGCGAGACGCTAACACTCGAAAACGTCGATCCGAAGCAACACTTCACCAAGCCACCAGCTCGCTTTACTGAAGCGGCGCTTGTTAAAGAGCTTGAGAAGCGTGGCATTGGTCGTCCATCAACCTACGCATCCATCATTTCTACGATTCAAGATCGTGGTTATGTGCGTGTGGAACAGCGTCGTTTCTACGCTGAGAAAATGGGCGAGATTGTCACGGGTCGTCTTGATGGCAGTTTTGCTGACCTGATGGATTACGACTTCACTGCGCGTATGGAGGGGAACCTCGATAAAATCGCAATGGGCAGTGAAGATTGGAAAAACGTACTGAATAACTTCTTCAAAGCGTTTACTGATGATCTGAGCAAAGCAGAGCTGGACGAGATTGAAGGCGGTATGAAGCCTAACAGCATCGTGCTCACTGACATCGACTGTCCGACGTGTGGCCGTAAGATGGGTATCCGTACCGCATCAACAGGCGTATTCCTTGGCTGTTCGGGTTATGCATTGCCACCGAAAGAGCGCTGTAAAACCACCATCAATTTGATGGACGAAGAAGGCATCGTTAACGTATTGGAAGAAGACGTAGAAACCGCCGCGTTGCGTGCGAAGAAACGTTGTCCGAAGTGCGAAACGGCGATGGATGCTTACCTGATTGACCAAGATCGTAAACTGCACGTTTGTGGTAACAACCCAAGTTGTGATGGTTATACGGTTGAGAAAGGCGAGTTCAAGCTGAAAGGCTATGATGGTCCTGTGGTTGAGTGTGACAAGTGTGGTTCTGACATGGTGCTGAAAAATGGCCGTTTCGGTAAGTACATGGATTGCACCTCTGAAACCTGTAAGAACACGCGCAAGATCCTGAAGAATGGCGAAGTTGCGCCACCGAAAGAAGACCCAGTACATTTCCCTGAGCTTCCTTGTGAAAACTCAGATGCGTACTTTGTGCTTCGCGACGGTGCATCTGGTCTGTTCATGGCAGCGAGTAACTTCCCTAAATCGCGTGAAACCCGTGCGCCTTTGGTGGAAGAACTGGTTCGCTTTAAAGACCGCATTCCAGAAAAATACCAATATCTGGCAGATGCACCCGCGCAAGACCCTGATGGTCGTAAAGCGGTTGTTCGCTTTAGCCGTAAGAGCAAAGAAAACTATGTACGTACCGAAGAAGATGGCAAGCCATCCGGTTGGACTGGTTTACTTATCGACGGTAAGTGGGAAATCACGGATAAGCGCAAGAAGAAGTAATTCTTCGGCGTGAACATTGAAAAGGCAGCCAAACGGCTGCCTTTTTTGTTTCATCATTAAATGCAATTTATGTAAGGTTAAGGTCAACGAATCACCTTATCTTGTTCTCGCTTCTCGCTTCTCGCTTCTCGCTTCTCGCTTCTCGCTTCTCGCTCTATCCTGCCTTTCGTTGTGCCAATTTTCGTGCGCAGACACGATCGACAATATTGCCTATTTCTGCAGTGCAACTACCACAACCCGTGCCTGCGAGGGTTTGGTTACTGACGTCTTGAACGCTTTCAGCATTGCCATCAATCAAGGCGACTTCAATGGTGTCCAATGTCACCTGTTTGCAGGCACAAACGATCGGCGAGCGCGCAGCCAGTGAACCTGAGAGAAAGGCATGAATGTCTTGGCTATCAAACTGGCTGGCGAGAAGCTGTGATATGTCGGGTTGCTCACTTTCTTGCCATAGTGGGAAGGCCGAGAACGCAAACTGTGGTGTTTTGCCCTGATATATCACGACACGACGTCCATTCTCTGCATTGCCATGAATCAGTGCTGCGTTCTCAGATGCAGCCAATGTCATGAGTCTCGCGGGGACCGATCTGCACGTCTCTTTGAATTGAAAGCGGTAAATATAACCCCCTTCGGTGGCTTGAAGTACCCAGTAGTCTGCATCGAAAGTATGGAGCTGTTGCTTGGTGAGGCGTCTTTGTGTGACCAAGCTGGCCGCGCTTTGCATCATCAAAGGTTTGATAGACACCGGCGTTGCTTTAAATTCGGGTTGACCCGAAATGGGGTCGGTGTGTGCGGGAATCACCGCCGTTACCTTTCCACCGGAGCAATTCATCTTGTTCCAGTGGATCGGCGCGAAGCTTTGTCCCGGAATCACGCGATTGGTCACGTGGGCTTTAAAAACCTGCTCGCCGACATGGCTCATCACATTAACCAGCTGACCTTCTTTGATGCCCCTGTCTGTCGCATCGAACGGGTTTATCTCGATAATGGGTTCGATGGTATGGGCATTCAGTGCCGCAGAAAGCCCTGTACGCGTCATAGTGTGCCATTGGTCTCTAATTCGACCTGAGTTAAGGATCATGCTGTATTGTGGCGTAACTGGGCTTACAGGCGCTTTTTGCTCAACGGCAATAAACCGCGCTTTTCCATCCGGTGTGGAAAAATCCCCTTGGGTGAAAAGACGCCCCGATGCGTTGTCATCGCTCACGATGGGCCAGCGCGTCGGCGGAAACGCGTTGTAATCGTCGACGGATAATTCATTCAGCGCGGAGAGGTTTAGCTTCCGTTTTGTCGTATCACCGTCTTGGTTCCCGATCATCGTCATCGCGACATACTCTTGGAAAATGTGCGCTTCCGTCGGGTAATCGAAGGCTTGGGGGAACCCCATTCTTTTGCCTACTTCACTCACGATCCACCAATCGGGTTTACCTTCTCCTGGTGTCGGCAGTAATCGACGCTGACGAGAAATCATGCGTTCTGAATTGGTGACCGTGCCGGATTTCTCACTCCACCCTTGCGCGGGCAGTTTCACGTGGGCGTAATCCAAGGTTTCGGATGTCGATACACAATCAGACACAATGACCAGCGGGCATTTTTCCAAAATCTGCGCGATTCGATCACTGTCAGGCAGACTGACTGCAGGGTTCGTCGCCATCACCCACAACGCTTTAATTTTCCCGCTTTCGATGGCGTCGAACATGTCGATGGCTTTCAAGCCTTGTTGTGTCGCCAATCTGTCGGTTTGCCAGAAATCACTGACCAACGCCGCGTGCGTGTCGTTACCAAATTCCAAGTGTGCTGCGAGCGTGTTGGCAAGCCCGCCAACTTCGCGCCCACCCATGGCATTGGGTTGACCCGTGATGGAAAAGGGGGTGCTGCCAGGGAGTCCAACGCGCCCAGTGGCGATGTGACAATTCAAAATGCTGTTGGCGTTGTCAGTGCCGCTGGTGGATTGATTTACACCTTGAGAGAACATGGTGACGGTTCTGACATGTTGGCGAAACAGGCGGTAAAAAGCCTCTATGTCTGACAGCTTCAAACCGGTCGCTCCAGCCACAGCAGTCACTGTATTAAAACGTTGTGCTTGTGTAAGTGCGTCATCTAACCCTGTGGTGTGGTTGGCAATGTAACTTTGATTCAGTTGTCCATGCTTGGCGAGATCGGCCAGCAAACCATTAAACAGCGCGATGTCGCTGCCGGGCGTCAGTGGGAGGTGCAAGTCCGCGATTTCACAGGTACTGGTTCTACGCGGATCGATGACCACAACTTTGGTTCCGTGTGCCTCTTTCGCGGCTTTTAAGCGTTGATACAGCACGGGATGACACCAAGCGAGGTTTGATCCCACCAAAACGACGAGATCGGCAATCTCAAGATCTTCATACGTGCCGGGTACACAATCTTCCCCAAAGGCGCGTTTGTGACCAGCAACAGCAGAGGCCATGCAGAGACGAGAATTGGTGTCGATGTTGGCTGAACCAATGAAGCCTTTCATCAACTTGTTGACGACATAGTAGTCCTCGGTCAGAAGTTGTCCGGACACATAGAATGCGACGGCATCGGGGCCATGTTCGTCGATGATATCGTTGAGAGAAGTCGCAACATGGTTAAGCGCAGTGTTCCATGTCGTTGCTTCTCCCTCTATGGAAGGGGTAAGTAATCGTCCTTCAGTCGTGACGGTGTCACCGAGTGATAATCCTTTTGAGCAGAGTCGGCCTAGGTTAGCAGGGTGGGATTCATCCCCTCTAACGTCGAGTTTTCCGGATGCATTAACCTTGGCTTCGATGCCGCAACCGACACCACAATAGGCACACGTAGACTTGATCCATTCGCTTTTGTCTTTCTCTGATGTGGTTTGGATATTTGTCACTTCACTCACCTATCCCTGTTTCATTTCTTATTTGTTTGCGAGTAACACACAGCAAATAACGCGCCACTTTCAATATGGGTAAAAATAATAGCGGCATAGTTGGAATGAATTCGGGGTTTTTACGTTAAAAGAATGATGTGGTTGAATTTTTCTCTCTGCGCCAAGAAGGTGCGAACAATGAAAACTATTAATAGCTTCTGTTCATTCTGGTGCAATGCAATAAAAAGGTGCACGTAAAAAGTGCACTTCAATGAATCACTGAAAGCGGCTTTAATTGATTGTGATGAGATTGATAAAATAAATATAACATATAAAACATGTAGTTATGAATATATAATCTCATGTTTGGCTGTGCTGGCACTCTACTTGCTCTATTGATAAAAAATAGAAAGCGATGAATTCATAAAAGACGCATTCGTGAAAATAGAAGCGTTTTTATTTCTTTAACGTGAATTATCGCATGGAAGTACTGGTGAGGTCAGGATGGCAAATCGCACATATTCAATTATGCCAAATAAACAGTCTTATATAGTCGAAGGTCGTGAAGGGTTATTAAGGCAAGCACGTGTCGCCGCTATTTCATCAAGCGTTTTTGATGGGGTGAATAACAAGAAAGCGAAACCCGAAGAAAGCCAGCGCAAGGTTGGTACTGTCTTTCTGGTTGGTGCGGGTCCAGGTGACCCAGATTTATTGACCATTAAAGCACTCCGTTGCATTCAACAGGCCGATGTTGTCGTGTATGACCGACTCGTCAGCCCAGAGATTCTCTCGCTCATTCCTTCAGATAAAGACATTTTCTACGTCGGCAAAGCCAAGGGTGCACACAGTGTCCCTCAGAATGATACCAACGCATTGTTGGTTGAACTGGCACAGCGAGGGAAGGATGTTTGTCGATTAAAAGGAGGAGACGCCTTTGTGTTTGGTCGAGGTGGCGAAGAAATGCAAACCCTGCATCAGGAAGACATTCAAGTAGAAGTCATTCCTGGGATCACCGCCGCTTCCGGCTGCACCAGCTATGCAGGCATTCCTCTTACCCACCGCGGTTTATCACAAGGCTGTACCTTGGTGACAGCGCACGCCGAAAAAGATTTGTCAGTGAACTGGCAAGCACTCGCTGCATTGGATCATACCTTGGTGTTCTACATGGGGCTGTCGAAGCTGTCCCTCATCAGCGAAGAACTCTCTCAAGCTGGTTTGTCTTTAACAACGCCTGTCGCGGTGATTGAAAAAGGGTGTACCGCTGACCAGCGCGTATTTATCAGTGACCTTGCCACGATCAAGGATGCCATCAAGCACGAAGCGGTGGTGTCGCCGTCATTGATTGTCGTGGGCAAGGTTGTCTCGCTGGCAAAAGAATTGGATTGGTTTATTACGCAGACCACAGAACATCTCGACATAGAGCAACTTGAAAAGCTTTCTGCATAAGGATTTGAGCATGGAAAAGAAACGTATTGTCGTTATTGGTAACGGTATGGTGGGGCATCGATTCATCGACGAACTGTCCCAGAAAAACAGCGACGCTCAGTTTGACGATGCTCCGTATGAGATCATGACCTTTTCAGAAGAACCGCGCTTAGCGTATGACCGCGTTCAACTCAGCAGCTTCTTTAGCGGCAAAGATGCTGACGATCTTATGCTGACCAGTGAAAATGAATACAAAGAGAAAGGCATCACGTATTTTTTGAACGAGAAAGTGGTGTCTATTCAGCGCGAGAATAAATTGGTGGTGACAGACCAAGGCCGCGAGATTGCTTACGACAGCTTGGTGCTCGCCACAGGCTCATACCCGTTTGTCCCACCCATTCCTGGTAACGAGCAGCCGCATTGCCACGTGTATCGCACCATCGAAGATTTAGAAGCCATTCGCGCTTCCGGCGACAGCAGCAAAATTGGCGTCGTCATTGGCGGTGGCTTGTTGGGCTTGGAAGCGGCGAATGCCATTCAAAATATGGGGCTGGAAACCCATGTGGTGGAGTTTGCTCCACGTCTGATGGCGGTGCAGTTGGATGAAGGTGGCGGCGAGCTGCTGAAACAGAAAATTACGGCATTAGGCGTGAATGTTCACACCGAAAAAGCCACGCAAAGCATCACGAAAGGCGATACATGTCGCTACAAACTTACCTTTGCAGATGGCACAGAACTTGAGACCGACATGGTGGTGTTCTCTGCGGGTATCCGCCCTCAAGACGAACTCGCTAAAGCCCATGACCTGACCTTGGGTGAGCGTGGCGGTATCGTCATTAACAATCAATGCCAAACCAACGATAGCGACATTTACGCCATTGGTGAATGTGCGCTTTGGGAAGGCAAGATCTTTGGCTTAGTCGCGCCGGGTTATCAAATGGCGAAAGTCGCGGTCGCATCAATTTGCGGCACCGAGGCTGAGTTCAAAGGGGCTGACATGAGCACCAAACTCAAATTGTTGGGTGTGGATGTTGCCAGTATCGGAGATGCGCAAGGATCAACGCCGGGGGCACAGTCTTACACATTCTCGGATGGCATCGAGCAAGTCTACAAACGTATCATCGTTTCAGAAGATGGGAAAACCTTGCTGGGTGCGGTGTTGGTCGGGGATGTTGAAAGCTACCCGAACCTATTACAAACCATGCTAAATGGCTTGCCTCTTCCAGAGTTCCCGTCGGTGTTGCTCCTGTCTAATGACGCGGCTGACAGTGATTCTGGATCGGCAGGGTTAGCGACGTTGCCGGATGAAGCGCAGATTTGTTCGTGTTACGACGTGACCAAAGGGTGCATTAAAACCGCAGTGGCATCGGGTTGCACCACCATGGCAGATCTGAAAGCTGAAACCAAAGCCTCAACGGGTTGTGGCGGCTGTGCGGCGCTGACCAAGCAAGTGATGGATGCAGAGCTTGCCGCGCTTGGGCATGAGGTAAATAACAACCTGTGTGAGCACTTTGAATATACGCGCCAAGAATTGGCGGACATTGTTCGCATCAAGAAAATTAAAACCTTCGATGAATTGTTGGACAGCCACGGTAAGGGGCTGGGGTGTGACGTGTGTAAGCCGAGCGTCGGGTCGATCTTGGCCTCCTTCTGGAACGATTATGTGCTGAAAAACGAGCACATGGGACTGCAAGACACCAACGACATTTACCTCGGTAACATGCAAAAAGACGGCACCTATTCGGTCGTTCCGCGTGTTGCAGGTGGCGAAATCACCCCCGACAAATTGATTGTGCTGGGACAAGTCGCGAAAGACTACAACCTCTACACCAAAGTGACGGGCGGTCAGCGCATTGATTTGTTCGGCGCTCAACTTCACGAGCTTCCAGAGATTTGGAAAATTCTCGTTGATGCAGGGTTTGAAACCGGGCATGCCTACGGGAAATCGGTGCGAACGGTGAAATCTTGTGTGGGTTCTACATGGTGTCGCTACGGCGTGGATGACAGCGTGGGGTTCGCTATCAACATCGAAGATCGCTACAAAGGGCTTCGCTCTCCCCACAAACTGAAATTTGCGGTGTCAGGCTGTACGCGCGAATGTGCGGAAGCCCAATCGAAAGACATTGGCATTATCGCAACAGAAAACGGCTGGAACTTGTATGTCTGTGGCAACGGCGGCATGCGCCCGCGTCATGCTGATTTGTTCGCGTCCGACCTTGATCGTGAAACCCTGATCAAATACATCGACCGCGTTTTGATGTTCTACATCCGTACCGCTGACCGTTTGCAGCGCACCTCGGTGTGGCTGGAAAACCTTGACGGTGGATTGGACTATCTCAAGCAAGTGGTGATTGAAGACAAGCTCGCCATTGGTGAAGAGTTGGAAGCAGAGATGGCAGCCAGCCTCGGTCAGTACCAATGTGAGTGGAAAACCACCATTGAATCACCAGAAAAGCTCAAACGCTTCCAGCATTTCATTAACAGTGACCAAGCCGACAGTGGGCTGAAATACATCACGGAGCGTGGGCAGAGAGTGCCCGCACCTACAGTGCAAGTTGTAGAGCCGACGAAGGTCGCGGCAGAACCAGAAAAACGCATTGATGTTGTAGAGATTGAAGGGTAGGAGAGGCGATATGTATCAGTGGCAAACCATTTGCGATAAGACAGATTTGGTAGAGAACACGGGTATTTGTGCTCTGTTCAACGACAAGCAAGTCGCCATCTTTCTCTGCGGAAAAACCGACACGCTCTTCGCCATCGATAACTTTGACCCGATTGGAAAAGCGAACGTGCTGTCACGCGGGCTTCTCGGGTCAATTGGCGAAAAAACCGTGATTGCCTCTCCGCTGTATAAACAGCACTTTTGCCTCACCAGTGGAGAGTGCATTGAGGACGAATCCGTGTCGGTCATTACCTATCCCGTTCGACAGCATGAAGGTGCTGTTCAATTAGGTACGCTGAATATCGAATAAACCGATGCTCACGCGCTGTGAATGCAAGCGGCATCGATGGAGCGTTAATAGACAGTGTGCGTCATCGCAGCGAAATAGGGTGTAACCGCACTGTCTTCTTTTCCTTATCTAGTTGTTTTAAAACCCCGTGCTTTGACGCTCTCAGCGCAAACCACGGTGGGGCAAGTGCGCCCAAAATAAGGGAAAAATGAAAAGCCAAAGACATGAAAGCTGCAGAATTAAAACGTTGCAGTTCAAAGGATTATTAATTAACGAGGACAGGAATGATGTCAGGTAGCGAGAAGTTCAACGTATTCTCCTTTACAGGGAAAATGAAAATACTTCATTTAAGTTGGTTCGCCTTTTTTATTACGTTTGTGGTGTGGTTTAACTTTGCTCCATTGCTGCAATCCGTAAAGGAATCATTAGGATTAACCACCGCAGAAATTAAAACACTCCTTATTCTAAACGTCGCTTTCACCATACCCGCTCGGGTCGTGGTTGGCATGCTCACGGACAAATACGGGCCACGCATTGTTTATTCACTCTTGCTCGCAATTTGTTCCATTCCCTGTTTCGTGTTCGCCCTCTCCGACAATTTCGTACAAGCCGCCATTGCGCGTTTTGCGCTCGGGTTGATCGGTGCAGGTTTCGTTATCGGCATTCGCTTGGTGTCTGAGTGGTTCCCACATAACGAGTTGGGCACGGCAGAAGGCATATACGGCGGTTGGGGTAACTTTGGTTCCGCAGCGGCAGCATTCACACTTCCAACGGTTGCCGTGATGTTTGGTGGTGAAGACGGTTGGCGTTATGCCATGGCGATCACTGGCGTGATGAGCCTGTTGTTTTCTTTTGTTTTCTACCGAAGCGTGACAGATACGCCGAAGGGCGCGACCTATTATAAGCCTAAAAACGGCGGCGCAATGGAAGTGACCTCGAAGAGTGATTTCTTTCTTCTACTTTTGATGAAAGTGCCCATGTACGGCGCGCTTGCGTTACTGGCGTGGAAACTGTCGCCATCAGGCATTGGTATGTTCTCAGATTCAGTGGTAACCGCTGTTTATGCGGTGCTTGCCCTGATTTATGCGTTCGATGCAGCTCAAGTGTGGAAAGTGAACAAGCATGTGTTCGTTGAACCTGTGCCTGAAATTCATCAGTACAAATTTAAGCAAGTTGCAGTGCTCAACGTACTCTACTTCGCGACCTTTGGTTCTGAGTTGGCGGTGGTTTCGATGTTGCCGTTATTCTTTGCTGACACGTTCGAACTGACCCCTGTTGTGGCAGGTATGGTGGCATCGGCATATGCCTTCATGAACTTGATGTCGCGCCCGGGTGGCGGTTGGTTGTCGGACAAATTTGGTCGTAAACCGACACTACTTATCCTAACGGCGGGATTGGCAGTGGGTTACTTTGTGATGGGACAAGTGGATGGCGCTTGGCCAGTCTGGTTGGCGGTTGTTGCAGCAATGGGCTGTTCGTTCTTCGTGCAATCGGGTGAAGGGGCGGTGTTTGCAGCTGTGCCACTGATTAAACGCCGCATGACAGGCCAAATTGCGGGCATGACAGGCGCATACGGTAACGTCGGTGCTGTGGTGTACCTCACCGTGTTATCGCTGGTGGATTACAGCACCTTCTTCTTAATCATTGCTGGTACCGCGGTGCTTGGTTTTATCACGCTACTCTTTATGGAAGAGCCTTCAGGTCAAATTGCCGAAGTGAATGACGATGGCACCATTACCATGATTGACGTAGCGAAAGCCTAATTATGAAACCCGAGGTTTTGTCGACGCCTTACATGGCGTCTCAAGCCACGAAAGAGTCCGAGAAGCTTGCTTCTCGGCTCATCGTTCGTGCGGGTGGGTGCTCTGTGGCGGGGCGAAAGCCCCCGAATCAGGATGCCTTTGCCGTAAAAATCCCCACCAACCTGAGTGAGTTAAAACACAAGGGCGTGGTTGCGACGATTGCTGATGGCGTGAGCTCAAGCGAGGTCAGCCAAAAGGCCAGCGAAACCAGTGTGACGGAATTCATCAATGACTACATGGATACGCCGAACACCTGGTCTGTGAAGTCGTCTGCGGGGGCGGTACTTAAATCCATCAACCATTGGCTTTTCCATCACGCAAAACAAGATGGTGAGAAATCCAATGCCATGGTCGCTGCGTTTACGGGCGTTGTCGTTAAATCAAACACCGCACACCTCTTTCACATGGGTGACTGTCGGGTTTATCTTCTTCGGGATAAAACGCTGACGCAGTTAACCCAAGATCATCGCCGCTACACCAGCAAAACACAGCACCACCTGACGCGTGCACTTGGCATTGATAGCCATTTGGAAGTCGATTACACCTTATCCGCGGTGCAGGCCGGTGATGTATTACTGATGACCACTGACGGCATACATGATGCCTTGTCTGAAAAGGACATACTTACCTTCCTGAAAGGCAAGGTATGCAGCCAAGAAGAAAGCCTTGAAACCGTTGCGACAGCGCTTGTAGACAAAGCGTTGGCGGCGGGCAGTGATGACAATATCTCCTGCCTGTTTCTTGCCATTGATGCGTTGCCGAAAGCCGCTTTTGATGAGGCGTTTAGATACCGCGCGGAACAGGTGATCCCTCCCGTGTTGTCTGAAGGACAACAGATAGACCATTTTCAGATAAAACGCGTGATCTACAGTGGAAGCCGGAGCCATTTGTACTTGGCGAGAAGCATGAAGGACGACAAACAATATGTATTGAAAATGCCGTCTCAGAACTTCGCGGACGACGAGGTTTACCTTTCTGGATTCATTAGAGAAGGGTGGATTGGCGAGCAAGTACGAAAGCGGGGCGTGATGAAGATTCATCCGCAGACTTGGCACTCTCGTTTTCTCTATCATGTGTGCGATTTCGTGGATGGCATGACGCTAAGACAATGGATGCTGGATAACCCAACACCAACACTTTCACAAATCCGCACGCTTGCCAAAGGCGCGATTCGTTCGATGCGAGTTTTACAGCGTATGGCCGTAGTGCATCGTGATATCAAGCCTGACAACTTGATGGTAGATAAAGACATGAACGTGGTCTTGATCGATTACGGAACAGCACAAGCGCAAGGCTTAGAGGAGCTGTCAGGGCACATAGAAGAAAGTTATCCCGTTGGGGATTTGAATTATGCTGCGCCCGAGTATTTGAAGGGCAACAAGGCCACCTTGTCGTCAGACGTATTTTCGCTCGGTGTGACCTTCTACGAAATGCTCACGGGGCATTTACCGTACAAACCTGTGAATGCGTCAAATCCACGAGTATCAAACCGACAAACTTACACCCCTGCGGTGGTGTTTCGGCCTGATGTGCCTGATTGGTTCGATGCGGCGCTGAAAAAGGCGTGCCATTCCATTCCATCTGCACGTTATGACGTGCTGTCTGAGTTTGAGCAAGATTTGCTGACGCCTAATCGGGAGCTAGAAAAGGTGAGCCAACAGCGCGCGATGATCGAAAAAGACCCCGTGCGCTTTTGGAAAGGATTATCTGTAGTGTTGTTTTCGATGGTGGTGTTGCTTACAGCGCTACTTGTTCAGGCTTAGCGCTGCGCGGTTAACGCAAGCATGACTCCCACACCCATGAATGTGCCGCCAAAGGTACGTGGCAACCATTTCGAATTGGCGAGACGTTTTGAGCGCGTAAAGGCTCTGACGCCCCAGTAGCCATAGCCGCACAGGCAAGTGATTGAGCAACACATTAAGGTCACGACAAGGATAGAAAATTGTGGAAGCAAAGCTGTATTAATATCAATGAACTGCGGGAACAGGGCCGTGGAGAAGATAATGGCTTTAGGGTTGGTGATGGCGACCAGCACGCCTTGCAGATAATAGCTTCGAGTATTGTCTGTTTGAGGGGCATCCTCGAGTGAAATGGTCATCCCATTGCGCCATGTTTTTATGCCTAGGTAAAAGAGATAACACGCGCCGAGTATTTTGATTGCCATAAATGCAGTTGCGGAGCTGAGGACTAATGCGCTGAGGCCTAACACTGAAAACGACGCCATTAAGAAAAGCCCTGTCACATTGCCTGCGATCGTAAACAACGCTTTTTTCAAACCGGAACGAAGCGTATGGGTCATCACCAATAAGATGGCGGGCCCTGGTGAAAGCGCCGTCACAAAAGCGATCGACAAAAAGGCGAGCCAAGTTTCAAACGTCATCATTTCACCATCCTTCCTAGATTATTTTGCCGTTGTTATCGGTATGAAAAACAACCAACACTTCTTTCATAACATCACGTTGTCTTTGCAATGAAAAGCCACGTTAGGTGTTTTATGCGTCAGCAAATGAGACAACAGTACTGATTAAGATTGCGCGTCATATTTAGTGGTCTTATCGAAGTTGTGCATATTGCCTTTACATTGAATACAAATGAGAATCTAAACCAAACTCATACGCATAATTGTATTGGAGAAATGATGAATCGTAGAACATGGATGCCATTTGTTGTAATAGGGACGGCGGCAATACTGACGGGGTGCCCTGCGCTTAAACAAGGAAAGTTAGATATTCCCGTTGAAGGAATGCAATACGCCTCATCGTTTTATAAAGGCACCACCGATGAAGACGGCACGTTTTATTACTTTGCTGGTGACAAAGTGCGTTTCAGCGTTGATGGCGTGAAATTTCAGAAAGTGAAAGGAAAAGAAACGGTCTCACTCGCCACGTTGGTGCGTGAAGATGACTTGCGCAATCAAGAATCTATCCGCCTTGTGAAAATGCTGATCGCACTCGACAGCGATGGCGACATGTACAACGGATTATCACTCGATACTGATATTTCCTCTAATCGGAAGCGCGCTTTCAAAAAGCTCTCAGATGAACAGTACGAGAACATTGTGGGTGATGTCGGTGACGCTCAAGCGTATGCCTTTGTGAAATGGGAGCAAGCAGGCTCACACATTGCCATGGCGGCGGGTAACCACCACACCCTCGGGTTGAGCGCGGAAGGTAAGCCTTTCAGCTTTGGCGAAAGCTATGGCGGTTTCGCGTATGGCGAGGATCCGAATCGCTACTGTGATGGGAAAATGCGCACCAAGCTTGGCCGAGCATCCGACCTTTATCTGCCAAAAGGCACTGAACTGGTCACGGAACCACGAGATGGCCTGACAGAAGCGGAAGGCGAATGCTATGTCGATTTGTTGAACCAGCGTCTCTACGGCCTTTCTAACCCTACCTCTGCGTGGATTGACACGGATGGCGTCACGTTCAAATCCATCTCTACCGATCAAATTGATGGCACCATGGTGACGGAAGACGGTCGCTTGTTTGTGTTTGGCCCTAACAACCGTGGTCAATTAGGTCTCGGTCATGAAGACACCGTCGATGCGCCAGTGGAAGTGACATTGCCCGATGACGAGTTAGCGGTGTATGCGACCAGCGGCAGCGCGAGTGCCTATGTTGTTACGCGCTCAGGCAAGGTGTATTCAGCGGGTGACAACGGTAACTTGCAGCTAGGCCGTGTGGACGACAAAGATGCAGACCAAAATACCTTCGGGCTGGTGGACATTCCAGCGGACGAATTTATTGTGTCTGTTGCGATTCGTGACCACCATGTTTTTGCCCTGACGGCGCAAGGTGATGTGTACTCATGGGGTAACAATGGCCGCGGTGGCGAGTTAGGTGATGGCACCGTCAATGAAGACCGTTCCGTGCCAGCGAAGATACTGGAAGGGAAAAATATCATCGCAGTAGAAACCGGCGCAGATTACGGCTTGGCGGTGGATGCAGAAGGCACAGTGTATGGCTGGGGCAGCAATGACTATGGTGCACTCGCTCAAGGTACACCCGTGGCGAACAGCGCAGGCACGCTTTACAAAGTGGAAGACATCACGTCACTGCCAACGCCAGAAGTGCTTGTAAACTTGCTTCCTGAAAACCTAGGTGGTGATCGTATTTTTGAATTCCAGGGTGGTAGCCGTAACGCTCATGCGCTGACACTGGGTGGCGATGTTTACTCTTGGGGTGACATGGGATCGGGCTACATGGGCAATGGGTACGAGGTGGATGATCTTGGTATCGAGCGCCAAATTGCGGTTCAGCCTGTGAAGAATGAAACGTTGAGCGAGGTAAACGTGCTGTCGCTGAGTTCAAATACATCAAGCCATTTTGCGGTTGATGACAACGGCAAGGTATGGGTGTGGGGTTCAGCGGCTGACGGTAAACTCGGAGTGGTCGAAGATTACTGTGCTGAAGTGAACGCAGACGCTTACGGTGAAGCGGCGTCAACCAGTGTTTGTTACACACCAGTGGCCTTGTCTCTTGTGCCAGCGAGCGCTGAATTGAAGTAAATGCATTGAGCGAAGCAACACGCATCATAAGCGATTCCGTTGGCTAGCGGACACCCGAGTAAATCGAGACAAACATTCGATACGGGAAACGAAAGAAGGTGGCTTAGCCACCTTCTTTTTTTCTACATACAGGCTGACGCGTATTCAAGCCTCTTCCATGATGGCTTGCACTTCATGCGTCTCTGTTGGGCGAACAACACGCGACACTTCTACGCCGTCTTTTAGCAAAATGACTGTTGGCCAGAGCTTCACCTTAAAGTGGCGCCCAAGCGCTTTACCTTTGCCATCAAACACCTTGATATGAAGCATCGGGGTAGGCTCAAGTACCTCTTTGATTGCGTCTTGCGCGCCTTGGCAATGCGGACACCAAGGTGCGCCAAATTCGATCACTGCAAGACCTTTTAGATGCGTGACATCCTCGATGGTGGGCGCGTCTTCGTCATAATCAGGTTTGAACCCGATTGTTGATGCTTTCATCGTGTATTCTTCCTTGAAGCGTATTGGGTTAAGAGCGTGTTAGTGTGTTCAAAATGCATCGTTTTCGTCATGCACTGAGACATAAAGAGAGCCATCGTTCTCTTGTTGAACGAAAAAGGTAATCGGCCGACAACAGACTTGGCAATCTTCAATGTATTGCTGTCCGCTGTCTTCACTGTTGATAAGCACCTGAATCGACTCACCGCAATACGGACAATCAATGGCTCTTTCATCCAGCTCGGTCATTTACCTTTTCCTTTTTTATCACCCTAAGAACAAGGCCAGCATTAAATCCAGCGCTTGATAGCTTCCGCTGTGTCGCTCGGATTGGTGTTGAAACAAATGGCCGCGTCTGGCGCTGCCATGTGCGCAGCATTGACCAGACGTTCGAAGACGAGAAAATGATCATCGTCACGGCGCACACCGGCACCAATTAGCACGCAATCATAACCTTGCCCTTCGAGTGCTTTGGTCGCCGTCTCAAACGCTGTGTCACCATCACGAATAAAGTGCAGCACAACGTCATAACCGAGTGATACCAAGTTATCGCGGTCGCCTTCTAATGCCGCCAGCAATTTTTCTGCGCTCATGCCCGGCCATTTATCGTAGTTAACAACGTCAGGGTGCCAGCCGAAAAGGGCGACTTTTTTATCACTCATAAATCCTCCAATGGAATGCTTTCCTGCCCTCAATGTATCGCTATTCGGCTTGTCATTGTTGTCTGATTTCTAAGCTTAGTTTATCTATTTGCGACGAGGTATTTGCCGAATGGAAATTGTGTGTGAAGAAAGAGAAGAAGGAGAGTGAAGGGTATATTGGGCGCAATAAAAAGGCGAGCAGGCCGACGACAGGTTATCTGCTCGCAAACGTAAACCGTTTTTCAATAGCAAACGTTGGGGCGTTGAGCGTTTGCTGTTAGGTGAGATCTTTCAGAGGTTCCCACTTTCCATCGTTGTCTGACGAGCGCACAGCAGCATAAACAAATGCCATCCCATACGCGCCTTCTTCCACGGTAGGGTTCCACAGGCTGAAAGGTTCGGGTTGTTCGCCCATAAGATCATCCACAATGTTCGACGCAAAATCGAAATACAGATTGGCGAACGCTTCGCGATACCCTTCAGGGTGACCAATGGCGACGTGAGAAACACGTTTTCCCGCTTCTGAAAGCCCAATTCCCCCTTTGGTGAGCAAATATGCAGGCTTGTCGATAGGGCGAACTATCAATTCATTGGGCTGTTCTTGGTGCCATTCCAATCCACCTTTGGTGCCATAAATCGTGAAGTTCAAACCATGAACGCCACCTGCAGCCGCTTGTGTTACCCAGAAAACACCCCGTGCTTTGTTGGGGTACCGGAGCAAAATGCCGCAATAATCATCGGCGTCGCGGCCTTCTACAATGGCGGTTACGTCAGCACTCAAAGAAGACGCTTCCATCCCCATGACATAGCTGGAAAGGTGGTAGCTGTGCGTGGCAATGTCACCCAGAATAAGAGAAGGGCCAGCCAGTTCGGGCTTCATGTGCCAGTTTGAACCCGCACGCTCTGATTCCGTGAGTTCAGCTAGATGGCCTTGAACATAATTGCTTTGCACCATGGTGATATCGCCGATAAGACCTTGTGCCACCATTTCACGTGCTTGTCGCACCATGGCATAACCGCTATAGCCGTAAGCCACACAGTATCGTTTACCGGAGGCTTTCACGCGTTTGACCAAATCTGCTGACTCGTCTTCAGTCATGGTTAATGGTTTTTCACAAAACACATTAAACCCTGCCTCAAGCGCGCGGCAAGACAGTTCATAGTGGCTGTTGTTGGGCGTCATGATGGCGAGTGCATCGATGGGGTTTTCTGCATTCGCTTCGCCCTTAAACAAGGCTTCAGGGTCGGCGTAGGGGCGTTCAATGCCCATCGCGTGCCCAGCCGCAATGGAACGTTCAGGATTAGAAGAAAAGACGCCAGCCACCACTTCAAATTCTTCGTGCATCGTGGCGGCGGAGCGGTGGATAGATCCAATGAAAGAATCTGGCCCTCCGCCAATTACACCTAGTCTCAACCTTCTTCCCAGTTTGCGGTATGCCTTGCTCATTCCTACTTCCTTTTAAAAGAATCCATTTACCTGTTACGCCGTGACGACTTATTTCAACAATGGTTGCTTGCTGGCCGAGAGCAGCGCGAGCACACGTTCAGCTTCCGCTTGCAGAGCGGGCATTGCTTTACCTGCGAAATATTGGCGGTCGTACTTATCCGGCTCTTGTGCCATACACGCGCGAATGGCATTGCCAAAAGCGACGCGGAACGTTGTGCCTACATTGAATTTGGCGACACGTTGCTGTTTGAGTGTCAGAAGATCGGCTTCCGCTATTCCCGTTGTGCCATGAATCACCAAGGGAAGGGTGGTTGCGACTTCGATTTGTTTCAGCAGTTCAAACTCGATCGGGCTGTCTGCCTCGGTTTTACGGTGCACGTTGCCAACAGACACGGCCAAGGCATCAATGCCACTTTCTTGTGTATATCGGGTGGCCTCCGCTGGGTCTGTCGACATGGATTTGATGTGGTCACGCCCTTCTTGATAAGGCACTGAGCCCAGCTCCCCTTCGACAGATACCCCAACCGCATGCGCCACATCGACGACTTGACGCGTGCGACGAATATTTTCGTCAAGCGGCAGTTGTGAACCATCAAACATCACAGAGCTAAATCCTGCATGAATGGCGCGATACACAATGGCCTCTTCATAGCAGTGGTCAAGGTGGACACATACGGGCACGGAAGCAGCTTTCGCCATCGGGACTAACATCCCAGCCATGGCTTCGACGCCAGCGAGGTCGACCATGTCTTTGTTCACCGCAAGGATCACAGGCAATGAACGCGCTTCTGCTGCCGCAATAATGGCTTGGGCTTCCTCAAGCCCAAACACATTGCAACACGCGATAGCGCCATCTGATACGGCGGCATCGGGGAGTAATTCGTTGAGGTTAACTAACATTGCATCTTCCCTGTGAATGTTGATGAGCTACTTAAACTTCGCCACCATGTCTTTGATGCCAGGAATGGTGTGAACCTGATATTCATGGTGCGGGTCAAAATGCTGAACCAGCGATTTGCTGCTCTCACCCACAATGATCGTGAAGTAATACATTTCGTAGCCCGGTGCAGCCACTGATGGGTGGTAGCCCTTATCAATGGCGATAACGCTACCGGTGCGCACGTGGTAAACCGGGCCGAAGTCATCTTCATGCTCATAAAGGAACTGTGCACCGAAGCCAAAGTCAGGGTTGAATCTAAATTGGTACACTTCTTCGTAGCGCGTTTCTGTTGGCGGACGCTCTTCATCGTGTTTATGTGGTGGAAAGCCTGACCAACCACCTGCGCCAACGGTAAACAGTTCACTCACCATTAACCGACCACGTTGATCCGCATTTTTCTGCCCGAGAATATGCTTAATCTTGCGATGGGTTTTTGTGTCGTCGCTGCCGTATTGGATCTTGTCTGTGTCTTCTGGCGCGATTGCAAAAGAGGTGAGGGGGTCGCTGCCTTCTTCAGGCGTAAAGCGTCCACCTGCAATCATCACATCGGCGGTTTCAGAGACACAGGTGATGGTGACTTCACTGCCGACAGGGGCGTACACCGCAGCAGGATCGCCATCCCATACATGGGCGCGTTTGCCGATGTTGTTGTAGGTTTCGCCATCGACCGTGATATCACAGGTGCCGCCTGCGAGTACCACTGCGGATTCGTAATTTTCCAGCGAGTAGCTGTAACTTGCACCTTGGTGCAGTTTCACGGGGTTGAAATAGCACAATGGGGTGGTGTCATCATCTACGCCGATGACTGGCTCATTCTTGTTATCAAACGGAGGGATATGCTTTCCCATGATGAACTCCTTATTCATTCCGTGAATCTTGATTCGATAAGGCTAACGGTATGTCGTCAGCCCTTGTTTATGTTCTTAACAATTGATGTCCGCGTGCCAGCATGAAATTAGAGAGATCGGGTAGTGTCGACATAGCGTCGGCACAGGTATCACCCGTGACATTGATGGCTGCGTTAGCCGCGCCCATGGCGACGGCATCGCTCAAGGAATATTGGTTAAGCAAGCCAAACAGCAGGGCGGCAGCAAAGGCATCACCTGCGCCATAAGGTTTACGTGCTTCAACGCGAAAGATGGGTTGAGACAACTGGGCGAGGTCGCCGTTATTGTCGAGACCGAACACGTCGCAGCCTTCTGCTCCCGCTTTCACCACCACCATGTCTGTGCCACCACTGAGTAATTCAGATGCAGCATTGATGTGGCTGTCAGTGACATCATGAGGCACACCCATGACGTCAAATTCTTCCTTGTTGCCAATCACGATGTCGCTGAATGACGCAGCAAGTTTGTAGAAATACGGTGGATCTTCCGGTGCCGCCCAAGAATAGGGGCGATAGTCGAGGTCGAGCACCACTTGCGTGCCATTCAGTTGCGCGGTTTGCATGGCTGCTAACGTGGCTTCACGTGATGGGCTCACCGACAAGGCCGTGCCGGACACGAACAAACACCGTGCAGAGGCAAGGTATTCGGTACTGATATCGTCTGGAGACAACGCAAGATCTGCCGCGTTGTTACGGTAAATCACCACCTCGGGTTCAGGGCGCAGTTCAGCGACGGCTAAGCTGGTTCGATACTCACCCCTAAGGGTTTTCATGCCTGCTAAATCGATGCCTTTGTTCGACATGTATTGGCGTACAAAATGGCCGAGGGCATCGTCGGAGAGGCAGCCAATGAAGCCTGCTTTCGCACCTAACGTCGCAAGACCAATGGCAACATTGCCTGGCGAACCACCGACACTTTTCTTGAAACTGACTTCTTGCGCAAAATCTGCGCCGTCAGTGTTGCCATAGAAATCAACACCCGCACGCCCCAAACAAATGACATCAATGGGGCGATCGGCGTTTTGCTCACAGCCTGAGAGTTGAATCATGCCTTTAGTCATAATCCACCCAGACTGCACCTTGGTCGGCTGAGCGAGCACACGCATTCACCATTTTCACACCGTCGATACCGCCATCAATGTTCGGGTACCAGTGGCCCTCAAGAAACTGTGTATCACCGCGCTCGAACGCATCGATAGCTAACGCATAGCGATGATAGATATTGGCCCACGATTCGAAAAAGCCTTCAGCATGACCGCCACCTTGGCGATTGGCAGACACACCTGGAGAGTCGTTGTGAAGGTATGGCATGCCACGTTCTAAAATACGAGCTGGCTCACCTTGGACTTCGTAACGCAATTGGTTCGGATATTCATCCCACCATTCAAGGCTGGCTTTTTCGCCAACGATGCGGATTTTCTGTTGATGCATTGAACCGCTATTGATTGCGCTAGCCCACAATGTGCCGACCGCGCCGCCTTCAAAGTTGAAGACGACATGCGCGTTATCTTCAAGTGGTGCACGTGATTCAATAAAGCTTTGGCGTGAACACATTAACGATTTTACTTTCAATCCGGTGATCAAACCCGCCATGTAGAAAGGGTGGGTGCCGCAATCGCCGATAATAAAGCTCGGGCCAGACACTTCAGGGTTCATTCGCCATTTCGCACCGGGATTATCTTTTTCCACTTCGGTATTGTGGAAACCATGAGCAAAACTCATTTGAATAACGCGCACTGCGCCGATGTCGCCACGCTGCACCATTTCTCTGGCTTGGTGCACCATTTGAAAACCGCAGTAGCCGTACATCACGGCGAGCATTTTGTTTTGTTTTTCAGCCAACGCTTTCAGTTCAAGGGCTTCTTCCACATGCACGGTCACGGGCTTTTCACACACTACGTGCAAACCTGCTTCTAGCGCTGCTTTGGCGATTTCAGCATGGGTCGAGTTTGGTGTGGCGATGGAGACGGCTTGAATGCCGTCTTCACGTTTGGCTTCTTCCGCAAACATGGTTTTGTAATCGGGGTAGCAACGGTCGGCTGCAAGCCCCAGATTCATACCAAATTCTTTGCCACGTTCGGCGTTAAGATCGAGTGCACCAGCCACAAAACTGAACAAGCGATCACGCTGTGCCGCGGCGCGGTGTGAGTAACCAATTTCGCTACCTCGACCGCCGCCGACCATGCCCCAGCGGATCGGGGACTCAAAGTGCATTTCTTCATTGAACATAGTGCGCTTCTCCTGAAATCTAATCCCTTAGGTCAACATCACACGCCGCGGCGTTGATGCTTACGGCCTTCTTCCCATTGGTCTCGGGCGTTGGCAATGCTTTCGTTATCGGTCACTTCTGACAAGCCCACTTCCCACCATGCATCACAGGAAGACCACACGGTGTCATCAATGTCGGTGACGATGACGTAGGTTTTGTCTGACGCTTTCGCGCGTTCGAACGCCGCTTCAAAATCGCTGAGATGTTCGACTTTCTCTGCATTTGCTCCTAAACCGCGAGCATGGCTGACGAAATCGACGCGCGGTAATTCGTAATCACGTTCCGTGGTGCAATCTTCAAGTTGGTTGTTGAATGCGGTGTTGCCCGTGTTGGTTTGAAGTTTGCGAATCACCGCAAAACCACCGTTGTCGCACACCAACACAATCATTTTGTGGCCTGTAAGCACAGAGCTGTAAATGTCAGAGTTCATCATTAAGTACGAGCCGTCACCGACTAACACGATGGACTCATGGTCTGGGCGTGCGATTTTATTGCCCCAGCCAGCCGCGATTTCGTAGCCCATGCACGAGAAGCCAAATTCGACATCCAGAGAATACGGGTAGGTTGCTTGCCAGTTCATGTTGAGTTCGGCAGGCAATCCTCCTGCGGCTGTGATTACGCGGTCTCCTTCGTTAACAAGGCTGTTCACCTTGCCGATGATTTGCGCGTAAGAAGGCAGCGCTGTGTCGCTTGCAGCAGTGCGTTGCTCAACCACACCACGCCATTGCGAGGTTTCCGCTGCGGCTTTGTCTACCCACGCGTTTTGCGTTTGCCAGTTTCCTAAGCGTTCGCTGAGCGGCACGATCGCGGCTTTTGCATCGGAAATGATGGATTGCGCCATATGTTTTGTAGCGTCAAAGCGCCCTGCATTGATGCTGATGAGCTTCATGTCGGGGTCGCGGAAGACGGTCCAAGAACCCGTCGTGAAATCTTGAAGGCGTGTACCGATGGCAATCACGACATCAGCGTCTTCGCACATGTGATTGGCACTGTTTGAGCCTGTTGTACCGATAGGGCCACAGTTAAGCGGGTGATCTGCACTGAGCAAGGTACGACCCGCAATGGTTTCCACCACCGGGATTTGGTGTTTTTCCGCAAACTGAATCAAGGCATTTCGTGCGCCGGAATAGGCTACGCCACCACCTGCGATGATCAGCGGGCGCTTCGCTTTCTTGATGGCCTCTGCGGCTAAATCCAATTCAATGGGTTCAGGCTGAGGACGGCGAATGCGATGCACTTTGGGTGCAAAGAAACTTTCAGGGAAGTCCCATGCTTGGCCTTGTACATCTTGGGGCAGGGCAATCATCGCAGGGCCACAATCCGCAGGGTCAAGCATGGTAGCAATGGCTTGCGGGAGTGCGACGGTGAGCTGCGAAGGGGCATTGATACGATCCCAAAAGCGCGTCACGGTTTTAAACGCGTCATTCACGGTGAGTGACGGGTTCGCGAAATGCTCGGTTTGTTGAAGCACGGGATCGGGCAAGCGTGATTGAAACGTATCACCAGCGAGGAGTAAAAGTGGCAATCGGTTGGTATGCGCAACCCCTGCTGCGGTGATCATATTGGTTGCCCCTGGGCCCACAGACGAGGTGGCAATACCAATGCGACGACGCTGGTTTGCACGGGCATACGCCACGGCAGCAAGCGCCATGGATTGTTCATTTTGTCCGCGCCATGTTGGAAAAACTGATTGATTTTCAAAGAGCTGTTGACCTAGACATGTCACGTTACCGTGGCCGAATATGGCAAAAGCACACCCAAATAACGATTCAACTTTCCCATCAATTTCAATCTGTTGTGCAGCTAAGTAACGCACAAGAGCTTGTGCAGTAGTGAGTCTTATTGTTGTCATCCTTGGAATCTCCTAACGTTCCCTTCTGATGAAATAGTAGTCATTATTTGAAAATGTTTTCAAAACTAAAAAAGGTAAAAATCAGAGATAGCGCCCAATTTTCATTCTATAAGGGCATCCGGTCGAACATTCCTCAGTTGTGAGACGCGAGTTACGTTGACAAAATGAAATCATTACCATAATTGTTTAAAAGATGTTAACGAGACTTTAAACATTTTGTGTTGGCAACGACGTTCAGGTTTACAGGGATGAAGACTTGAGCAGACGATCTGACGAAAAGTTTAAAACAGATACGCCCGCACACTCACCAACACAGCGTTGGTAAAGATGCAAAGGAGGCAACGGATTGGAACTTAAAATTGCTAATGCACCATGTTCTTGGGGAATTGAGTTTGCAGACAACCCTGCAAACCCAACATGGCAAACGGTGCTAGATGAAATTTCCGGCGCAGGGTATGGCGCAACTGAGCTAGGCCCGTTGGGTTACTTACCCACTGAGCCGAGCACATTGCAAAGTGCACTTGCTTCACGCGAACTCGGTTTAGTCGCAGGCACGCTGTTTGTGCACCTTCATAAACCTGAAGCGCGTGATGCCATTTACGAAACGACACACAAAACCTGTGAAATCTTGAAGCAGCAAGGCGCGTCATACCTCGTTGTTATCGACCATGTGTCATCACCGCGTACTGACCAAGCAGGTCAAGTGGACACCGCAACGCGTCTGACTGATGAACAATGGGATGCGATGATGGACACCCTGCGGGGTGTCGGAAAAATTTGTGCGGAATATGGCATCACACCGACTTTGCATGCCCATGCGGGAACCTATATCGAGTATCGCGATGAGCTGGATAAGGCGATGCGAGATCTTCCGCCTGAGTTGATGTCGTTGTGCGTTGACACTGGCCATTGTGTGTACGCGGGCATGGACCCTTGTGATGTGCTGCGTACCTACAAAGACCGTGTTAAATACCTTCACTTCAAAGACATCAATGCCGAGGTGCATGCGCAATCTATTGCGAAAGATACCGATTTTTACACCGCCATTGGCAACAACATCTTTTGCCCGCTTGGGCAAGGGTGCGTGGATTTTGCCGCTGTGCGTCAAACACTGCATGAGATCGATTTCAAAGGTTGGGTCACGGTCGAGCAAGACACCGATCCAGCAGCGAAAAGCGATGCCAAAACCGATGCAGAAAAAAGCCGCGCCTTTATCGAAAAGGCGGTGTTAGCAAGTTAATTGACAGTAGGTTGTGCGCTAAAGGTTTATGCGCACAACCACTGATCGTGTTCGACAATATTGGGAGCAGGGCAACGAATTGCCCTAAAAAGGATTGGAGGCAAGTATGTCGGTAAAAGAAGCCGCATCAGAAACGGATACTCAACCAGCAGGTGGAGCAAGTGATGAACGCGTTCGTAAGGTTTCCTTTGTAAGCGGGCTGTTATCTCGACCAGAGTTGGGTTCGGTATCAGGCGCAATTTTAGTTTTCGTATTCTTCGCACTGGTTGCGTGGGATTCTGGCATGTTCAATGCCGACGGCATCATGAACTGGACAACGGTATCAGCTCAGCTTGGCATTATCGCTGTGGGTGCATGTCTGTTGATGATTGCTGGTGAGTTTGATCTTTCCATCGGTTCGATGATTGGTTTCGCCGGCATGATGATAGCGATTCCAGCCGTGTTCTGGGGATGGCCAGCATGGGCTGCGATCCTCTTTGCGTTTGCAGGGGCAATGGCGGTCGGATTCTTGAATGGCTATATCGTGGTGAAGACGGGGCTTCCTTCCTTTATCGTTTCGCTCGCTTTCCTCTTCATTCTTCGCGGTTTGACCATTGCACTGTCAATCATGCTGACCAACAAAACCATCCTTTCAGGCGTGGGTGATGTGGCTGAAGGTGATTGGTTGGCGTCCATGTTTGGGGGTGAAATCGGAACGGGATTATTCACCTGGCTCGGTAATGCTGGCTGGCTTGAAACCTATTCTGATGGCACGCCTGTGGTCACCGGTATTCCAATGGTGGTGGTGTGGTGGTTCTTGTTAACGGCAGTGTGTTCATTTGTGTTGCTTCGTACGCGCTTCGGTAACTGGATTTTCGCTTCTGGCGGTGATGCTAACGCGGCGAAAAACGTGGGTGTACCCACGGATCGCGTGAAGATCATGCTGTTCATGTTCACTGCATTTTGCGCCACGGTATTTGCGGCTTGTCAGGTGTTCGAATTTGGTTCAGCGGCGGCAGATAGGGGCTTGCTGAAAGAGTTTGAGGCCATTATTGCCGCGGTCATCGGTGGGGCGCTACTCACGGGTGGCTATGGCTCCGTGATTGGTGCTTTCTTCGGTGCGCTGATTTTTGGTGTGGTGCAAATGGGCATCTTCTTTACGGGAGTGGATTCAGATTGGTTCCGCGTTTTCCTCGGCGTGATGCTTTTGATTGCGGTGTTGTTCAACAACTTCATTCGCAAGAAAGTCACGAGCGCGCGATAGCAAGGTGTGAACACACCTTACTGTTGAACTGAAAACGGATTTTAGGAGAAACACAATGTCTGAATACATCCTCGAATTAAAAAAAGTCAGCCGCTACTTTGGCTCTGTTATCGCGCTGAAAGACATCGATATGGAAGTCAAAATGGGCGAAGTGCATTGCTTGCTCGGTGATAACGGTGCAGGTAAATCCACGCTGATTAAAACTTTGGCCGGTGTGCATACGCCATCGGAAGGTGAGTTCCTGATGAACGGCGAACGGGTGACGTTTAAATCACCCCGTGATGCACTAGATGCAGGTATCGCAACGGTTTATCAAGATCTGGCGCTTGTGCCTTTGATGAGCGTGACGCGCAATTTCTTTATGGGGCGAGAGTTGACCAAGCGCATTGGGCCTTTTGAAGTGTTCGATACGGCACGTGCTAATGAAATTGCGAAAGCGGGCATGAAAGACATGGGGATCGATGTGCGAGACCCAGAACACCCAATCGGCACTATGTCAGGTGGTGAACGCCAATGTTTGGCGATTGCCCGTGCGATTCACTTCGGTGCAAAAGTGCTGATTTTGGATGAGCCAACCGCGGCACTCGGTGTGAAGCAATCCGCGAACGTATTGAAGGTGATTGCGAGGGCGCGAGGCAAAGGGCTTGCGGTCATTTTGATCACGCACAACGTCCACCATGCATTCCCGATTGCAGACCGTTTTACTTTGTTAAACCGCGGTAAGAGCCTGGGCACTTGGATGAAGAAAGACGTCACACGCGAGCAAATTCTAGAAATGATGTCCGGCGGACAAGAGCTAGAAACACTCGAAGCAGAATTAGCAGAATTCGAACGCGCAGACACTGCCGAGGCGAATTAAGCTTTTAACCAAGCAATAAATGAGTAAGAAAAGGGCAGCGATGTTGCCCGACCAAAACGCCATGGCTAAGCGGACAAAAGGAAAGACCCGTTCCTTAGCCATGACACAATAAGTAGATTGGAGAACACTGGATGAATACCCTACTTAGATCTGTAGCAAAGAGAGCATCTGTACTTGTTTTGGCCTTGGCTGCCAGCATGGGTGCAATGCTTCCGAGCACCGCATTTGCAGAAGGCGAGCGTTTCGTTATGATCAGCCACGCGCCTGATTCAGACTCATGGTGGAACACCATTAAAACCGCGATCAACCAAGCGGGTGAACAGCTAGATGTAAAAGTGGAATACCGTAACCCACCATCAGGTGACTTGGCGGATATGGCACGTATCATCGAGCAAGCTGTGGCATCGAACCCACAGGGAATCATCACCACCATCGCGGATTATGAAGTGTTGAAAGGCCCACTTGAGAAAGCGCGTAAGAAAGGCATTCCAATTGTTACCATGAACTCTGGCACGCATCAGCAAAGTGAAGACTTGGGGGCTATCCTCCACGTGGGTCAACCAGAATACGATGCGGGCTTTGGTGCGGGTAAACGTGCGAAGAAAGACGGCGTGAAATCATTTGTTTGTGTAAACCACTACATCACAAACCCAGCTTCTGTAGAGCGCTGTCAGGGCTTCGCGGACGCATTAGGTGTTGAGTTGGGCAGCCAAATGATCGATGTTGGTCAGGATCCAACGGGTATTGAGAAAAAAGTACAGGCTTACCTCCGTTCAAATCCAGATACGGGTGCGGTTCTGACTCTCGGCCCAACGTCTGCACACCCAACACTGCGTGCGCTTGAGAAAACACGTCAATTAGGCAAAGTCTACTTCGGTACGTTTGACCTTAGCGGCGAAATCGCGCAAGCAATCAAAGATGGCAACATCCAATGGGGTATTGACCAACAGCCGTTCTTGCAAGGTTATGTGCCAGTGATGGTACTGACTATGTACAACCGCTATGGCATTGCACCGTCAAACAACATCAACTCTGGCCCTGGTTTCGTAACGAAAGAAAACGTTGCACAGGTTGAAGAATTGGCGGGTGAGTACCGTTAATTTTAGCGACGAGTGAAAGACACGGTCGGTTGTCGCTTTTTGATAAGCGACCGTTTCTTTTGTCGGTATGCTTGTTTGAACCCACAGCGAAGGAAGGGGCTTGCTCGGTTCCTTCGCTGCATCCCTTGCTGTGATTGGTCTGTTTGAATAACAGGAAATGCTCAATTACACGTCACAAATAACAACTTAACTCAGGGATTGACGCCCTCTGACAGTATCTAGCTGAAATCAATTTCATTATCATTGCCTAAAGACTGCACGACGCAGTATGAACAGATGAAATGGAACATCGTTATCGAAAGGAATATCGGCAGGAAGGTATATGACAGTCAGTAAAGAAAAGAGAGACAATCAATCACCTTCATTTCCACCGAAGAAAAAGCCAAAAGTCACTGTTGTTGAAGTTGCCGAAGCGGCCGGTGTTTCTGTCTCTGCGGTCTCTCGCGCGTTTAACCCTGACGCCAGCATTTCTCGCCCTTTGCGTGAGAAAGTGTTTAAGGCGGCAGCGGCACTGAATTACAAACCTAACCGACTAGCACGAGGTATAAAGTCTCGCTCGAGTTTGGTTGGCATATTGATGACAGACTTTAATAACCCTTTTTATCTGCCTATTTTGTCGCGCTTTACCTCTGAAATTCAAAACAGGAGCTGCCATAGCCTCTTGATCCATGTTGATGGCGATATGGACATTCAAGAAGCTGTTGAGCTGGTCATGGAATACAACGTTGATGGTTTGATCATTACGTCTGCGAGCCTTCCAAAAGAGCTGGTTGATGCGTGCCGTTCACAGAACACTCCGGCGGTTATTTTCGGCCGAGATTCCAGTGAAAACAGTGTCACGGTTGTAAGCTGTGACAATGTCTTGGCAGGCAACATGGCGGCAGACATGTTATTAGATGCGGGTTATACCAAACCAGCGTTTGTTGCGGGTCCTGTTGGCACATCCGCCACCATCGATCGCCAACGCGGTTTCATCAGTCGCTTGATGGAGCGAGGCTGCAATCAATGGCAAGTTATTGAAGGGGGTGAGTTCAGCTACGACGCTGGGTATGACGCTACGCTTCGTATGTTTAAGAGTGTAGAACGTCCAGATGCCTTGTTCTACGCCGATGACATCATGGCGTGTGGTGGTATGGACGCACTGCGTTATGACTTGGGATTGCGCGTGCCTGAAGACGTGGGTGTGATGGGTGTGGATGATATTCGTTTGGCAAACAGTCGTTCCTATGACCTATCGACTATTCGTCAACCAAACGAAGAAATGATCCAACGTACAATAGATGCGTTGTTTGAACATATTTCTGATCCGCATTTACCACCGCAATCTATTACTCTGCCGTGTGAACCGGTTGAGCGAGGCTCAACGAAGAAGAGCAAGTAAGCGACAATACTGGTAGCATACGCCCCGGTTTTTCTCTTAATTACGCTTTATATGAATCCGACTTTACGCTATCTAAATGGTTACCCCGAGCACCTGACTTCGCAAGTAGAGCAGCTTGTTGAGAAAGGGACGCTCGGCGCGTGGCTTAAACAACGTTACCCGCATAACCACAACATAACGTCTGAGAAGGCGCTGTATGATTATGTGGTTGGCATAAAAAACCAATACTTGAAAAAGTCTTCACCGCTGAGCAAAGTTGCTTACGACGGTAAGATCCATGTGGTGAATAATGCTCTAGGGTTACACAGCTTTGTGTCGCGGGTGCACGGTGGCAAGTTAAAGGCGAAGAACGAAATACGTATTGCCTCCATGTTTAAAGATGCGCCAGAGGCTTTCTTGCGGATGTTGGTTGTGCATGAGCTCGCGCACCTCAAAGAGAAAGAACACAACAAGGCGTTTTATCAGCTTTGTTGTCATATGGAGCCGGATTACCATCAATTCGAATTTGATGCGCGCTTGTACTTGATCCACTTGGAAAGTGAGAAGCAAAAATAGCGATTCACTAAAGAGTACAAAGCAGATAGCAGAAAGAACAAAGAAAAAACGCGCCTTATTGGGCGCGTTTTTGTTTGTTAAAACCTGCGATTAACCGAGTGAAAATTTCCCCACAATGTCATTCACGCTGCGGGTGATTGACGTTAAGCCGCTTGCTTCTTTTGACAGCGTATCTGCGCCCGACGCCGTATTTTTTGCCAATGTGTTGAGTTCATCTACAGACTGGTTGATGTTCACTACGACGGCATTTTGTTCTTCAGCGGCAACCGCGATTTGGTTGTTCATGTCACGAATGCTTGCCACGGACTCGGTAATCGACACCAATGCTTCTCGCGTTTTGTTGGCTTTCTCAGACGTATCAGAGGCTTCTTTCATGCTAACGCGCATCGAATCCACAGAGCGTTTAGATTCGCTTTGTAGACGCAATATTAGCTCTTGAATCTCTTCGGTGCTTTGCTGCGTTCTGCTTGCGAGGCTTCGCACTTCATCTGCAACCACCGCAAACCCGCGTCCTTGTTCACCAGCACGCGCTGCCTCAATCGCAGCATTCAGCGCCAGCAAGTTGGTTTGCTCTGCAATACCACGAATAACGTCTAGGATGCTTCCCACGTTCTTGGTTTCATTTTCCAAGTTCTCAATGATTTCACTCACATCACCCATGTTCGTCACCAAAGAGTCGATACTGGCGCGGGTCTGATCAAGCACGGTTTGGCCTTGGTGAGCATGGCTGTCTGCTTGATTGGCTAATTCTGATGCTTGTTGCGCGTTTTGAGAAATGTTGTCCACGGTCTGCGTGAGTTCATGCATGGCTTCTGAGGTTTGACCTAGCTGATTTGCCTGAGCCTCTGAGTTGTTTGCGGTGTCTTTTGTTACGTCAACCAAGGTATTCGAGGCCCCGCTCAAGGTGTTGAGAGATGTCCTTAACTGGGTGACGATGTCGCGTAAGTTTGTACTCATGTCTCCCATGGCAGCATAAATACCCGTGGCATTTTTCTTGTTTGAAAAATCTTGTGTGAGGTCGCCTTGTGCAATGTTACGCGCCATGTTTTCAATGTTTCGCGGTTCGCCCCCAATCGGCATACGGATCGCTTTCGCTACCATGATGCTAAGGATAATCCCCACAACTATGGCAATGGCTGATGCGATCATGACAAATTGAACAGCGGCTTCGCTGTCACTTTGAGCCTCAGGGCCAAGGGTATCCTGTGAACTTCGGATAGACGCTTTAAAATCACTTAAATTGGTGGTCACTTGAGGACCAATCACATCCAAGGTGTTTGAAATGCGATCGTTGCGCTTAGTAATGATATCTGCGGTGCCTTTAAGCGCAGAAATATACGTGCGGTGTGCTTTTGAGAATGCTTCAGAACGTTGAATATCAGCTTGAGATATAGAAATGCGCTTCAGAGAACTGAGAGGCACGAGAAGGTTGTTCAGTTCCGATAATGAACGTTTTAGGTCTGCTTCCGAATTACTGATCAGGAATTTCGCCGCAAACAATCGACCGAGCAGAAGCTTCTCTTGGATCTGTGAAGCATAGTAAAGCGGTTCAACGCTGCCCATGAGTTCAGCGTCTTTGATCACTTCTGTCATGATTTGGCGCATTTTAAGGCCATTAGGATCAAGTTGGCTTGAGACGATCGCATTTCGGTCTTGAAAATCTTTCACTACCAATGGAAACGTTTGGCTGTATGTTTGCAGCAGTTTCTTTGATTCTTCGAGCTCACGAATACGATCGGGGGCTGTCTCATGAGAAAGGATAGAGTCAATGAGTGTGTCTATACGGACCATATCCGCTTGAACTTTCTCGACCTGAGCGGCGTCTTGATTCTTTAAGAACTTCAATACGCCAAGTCGGGCACTCAATAAGGTAGATTGTGCTTCGCTAGCTTCATTGGAGCTACGCGCAAGCCCACGGTAGTCGGTAAAGTTCTTGTACCCTTCAGAAAGCCCGCTATAGCCAATAACAGACACCACGAGTAGCAAGGCAAGGACAGCAGCGAACGAAATCGTTAACTGTTGCCCCAGTCTTAAGTTACTTAGCATTGATACTTCTCCCCACAAAAATCCAATCATTAAGAAAAATAATTAATCTATTAACAATTAGCTCAAAAATGAGTCATTCACCATGCCAGTCCTTTAATTTCGCGGGGTGTAGCGGGGTATGTCTAGATTTATTGATATGCAGAATGGCCTTATCGCTACTCTTGTCGCGACATAGAAAAACTATAAACTACTGTTTTATTTCCACTTTAACTTTAGGTTGTTGATCTGATGGTTATATGGCAAACAAATGACATGACTAAATTGGTTGATGGTGAGGATGTTGGATGATTGAACAGTCATACGCATGTTGTCTAAAGTGAGTTTGGCATTTCGCTCTTCCTTCATGTTACAACGTCGCATTTTTTTGGGCGGCTTTGCATTTTAGTGCTCGAATTTCAAACAAAATGCCCATGTCGACATACCTAACTTTAATGATTAAGCGATCACCTCTTTCCATTCTTATCTCATCTTATTGATCATGAAAAAATCAAACTCATCTGAAAATTTCTCATTCGTTGGCGTGATTAATCAATTAACTTCGTGGTCATAACTTGTCAGAAAGTGTCTTGTCATTAATTCTTTCGTCGCAACTGAGACAAAAGAAGAGTTAGTAATCTCTAATATTGGACTTTCTTACTTTTAAATATGTTTGTTGTAAATATTTGGAAGGACAGAACGATTACACGTTTTATTCAAACATCACGCTATTACGGATGAACGTAATGCAGTCTCTATCTAAAGGGTTTTAGATTATGCGTAAATTAGTCAGCTTATTTTCATGGATAACGGGTTTATTCATGATGCTTTCCCTCGGCAACAGTGCGTTAGCAAGTGAAGGCCCTGAAGGTTGTATTGTGAGCCTTGAAACGGGTGCTGAATATTGTTTGCCTGTGGGTAAACGTTCAGGCTATTCATTACCAAGCTGGATTCGTTCTCATGAAGTTTATGTGCAAGCAGAAGAAGGTACCGCAGTGATGTTGTCTGACTGGGACAACTTGTCTTATAACCGTCTCGCAGTATTTGAAGGCACAACAACGAACAGTGAACTAACGAATGTTCGAGCTTACAACGGTCAAAACCTCGACTTTTCTGCGCCGCGTTCAATGCGCGTTGTCGCTAGTAACAAAAAATTGGGCTGTATTGTGAGCAAGCAAACTGGCGATAAGTATTGTCTGCCTGTTGGTAAACGCTCTGGCTATTCGCTACCAAGCTGGATTTACGCGCATGAAGTTTACGTGCAAGCGTCTGAAGGTACCGGCGTAATGTTGTCTGATTGGGACAATTTGTCATACAACCGTCTTGCCGTGTTCTCTGGCACTGTTGAAAACAACAAAATGACAAATGTTCGTGCTTACAACGGGCAAAACCTCGATTTCTCATCCCCACGTTCAATGCGCGTTGTTGCGAATAGTGCACCTTTGGGCTGTATCGTCAGTCTAGAAACAGGTGAAAGATACTGCCTACCTGTAGGTCAGCGCTCAGGTTACTCGCTACCGAGCTGGATCAAATCGCACGAAGTGTATGTTGAGCCGTCTGAAGGTACTGCGGTAATGCTCTCCGATTGGGATAACCTTTCTTACAATCGTTTAGGCATTTTTAACTGCGCGACACCGAACCGTCAGCTAGAAAATGTGAAAGCACGTAACGGCCAAAACCTCGATTTTTCTACCCCTCGCTCAATGCGCGTCATTGCGGGTACCACAGCTTCTGATCAGGTGATCAACGGTACGGCAGGTGATGATGTGCTATATGGTTGTTCGGGCAATGACACTATCACTGGCTTTAATGGTGACGACACCATTTACGGTGGTGCTGGTAATGACACCATCAATGGTAGCAATGGTGATGACGTCCTCCATGGTGGTTCGGGCAACGATAAGTTGTTTGGCGCGGGTGGCAATGATGCGCTTTACGGTGATGCGGGTAACGATGTCCTCCAAGCTGGTTACGACGATGACATTGTGATGGATGGTGGCACGGGTCTCGACCTTTACATTGGCAGTGAAGGCAACGACACCATGTTCTTTGACCAAGAGGACTTTTCGAATGAAGCGTTCCTCACCCAAAATGGCAATGTCTACACGGGCGATCGCGGCTTTGATAAATTGATTGTTAACAGTGATGCAAACATCGATTTTTCCGGTCACTCTTTTTTCCAGAACGGTCAAAATCCCGGCGTAAAAGTGATTGCTCAAGTTGAAGCTGTCGTGGCGAATGCGGGCAATCAAGTGGTGACTATCAATGCCAACTCGATTTTCTCACAATCTGATGATATTCAGACCGAGACAAACGTTAATCCAGGTGACTGGAAAGGCTTTGTTTCTTACTTGGGTTCGGGCAATGACACGCTGAATGTAGAAACGGGTATCTGGCAATACGATGCAAGTGCTTCTGCGTCAGTCACTTTGTCAAACGCCATGATCGAATTCATGGGGCTGAATTTTGCCCAAGTGACAGAGTTACGTCCTTACGTTTTCACTTACGCAGACAAAAAGATCACCGTTTGGACGGATGCGGAAACCATTCAAGCAAACGGCAATAACATCTAGTATTTCGAGTTAGCGAATATCGCCCAACACGGTCTCGTGTTGGGCTTTTTTGTTTCTAGCGCAGAGCATCTCGTCTTATTGGCTTTTTGTGGTGATGGGCCTCGATAATTGTAAAGTTTTGACTAAATTTCTAGTCGTCTATTGTAAGGGTAGTGGCTAAATGGCTTAAAAATAATAGGGAAAAAGAAGTATGAGTAAGGTGCTAAGGTGGGCAAGTTTGTATATTTAATTGGCGTAAAGTGATTTAAATTAGAACATTATAATATTTGGTTTTATCTCTCATTATTCTGGTGTTTTGTGGCGGGTGATAAAAGAATTTGATTTAAATGCATCACTGGTGATTCGTCTGTTAAATATTTGATTCATTCTTTAGTGGTACTTTAGATCGGTTCTTGCTCATTAGAATATGATCAATGAATTAGACCCTATCGCTGAGATTCCGCTGAACATCCTCTCTGGCTATTGTGCCGTTCCTCCACTTCATCAAAACTGGGTTCACTAAAGAAGCGTTCAATTTTACACCTCTCTTAAATGAGACGTGAAATGATAGATAAGTTCAGGTCGCATAAGCAGTGTGATGTCGGTGGGTGATAACCACCTCTTGCTTTTTGACCAAATGAACACAGTCGAAAATAGAGGATGAAGTGATGTCGAAGATTACAGGGACTAGCGGTTCAGATTTTTTGTACGGTTCAGGCGCATCTGGCGAGAATCTCCTAATGAATGGTGATTTTGAAGCATGGGGTGACGATGGCAACAGAAAATGGGGATTGTTTGCTGACAATCAAGTTGCTGGTTGGTACACACCGGGCAGCATGTCAATTGAGCTTCAACAGGGCTCTTTCGGTGGCACGCCATACACACCTTCTAACAACACTGTTCTAGAGCTTGATTCAACCGGTAATACATGGGTTCAACAAGACATTGACGTGACGGAACTGGCAGAAGATGGCGACGTTTCTTTAAGCCTGTCTTTTGACTATGCAAACCGCTACAAAGGCGACAACCACGCGACGAGCCAATTCGAAGTGAAGGTGATGGATAACGAAGGCAACGTGCTTTACAGCAAGTACTTCGACAACACCCAATCTAATGAAAGCTACCAAAATTTTGAGGTCGATTTCTCTGTTCCTGCTGGCACAGATGGCATTTCACTTCGCTTTGAAGGTAAAGGCCAATCTGACAGCTACGGCGCATTGATCGACAACGTATCAGTGTCTCAATCTGAAACGGGCGATCTTAACGACATCATCAACGGCCTGGAAGGTAACGACACGATTCACGGTGGTGAGGGTGACGATACGCTCATCGGCGGCAATGGCGACGATACCATCGAAGGTGGTGAAGGTGCTGACACAATTTACGGTAACGACGGTGTGCACGGTAACGGTGCACGTGAACTACTGATCAATGGTGATTTTGAAGATTGGGGTGATAACGCAGGCAACAAGTGGGGCTTGTTCCATGATCACCAAGTGACGGGTTGGTATACACCTGGCACTAACCTGATTGAACTTCAACAAGGCCAATTCGGTGGCACGCCAGAAAATAGTTCTTCAAACACTGTGCTGGAACTAGACAGCCACAGAAATACGTGGGTTCAACAAGACGTTAATGTTCAAGGTTTGTCTTCAGACGGTGATGCGGTTCTTGAGCTTTCTTTTGATTACGCAAACCGTTACCGCGGCAGCGACACATCAACCAGCCAGTTTGAAGTAAAAGTCTTCGACCAAGAAGGCAAAGTCATTTACAGCCAGTACTTCGACAACACCCAATCGAACGACCACTACGAGTCATTCACGGCAGATGTTGTTGTGCCACAAGGTGTGGACTTCATCTCTATCCGTTTTGAAGCGGAAGGCCGCTCAGACAGCTACGGTGCGCTGATTGACAATGTGTCACTTCAACAGAAAGTGAACAACGAAACAGACAACGACACCATCAATGGCGGCGCGGGTAACGATACTATCTACGGCGAACACGGTGATGATGTTATTGACGGCGGTACAGGCGATGACACCATTTTTGGTGGTACTGAGTTAAGCCAAACATTCGACCTACGTCATCAAGATGGCGCAACCATCTACGACGTTAAAGGTGAAGGTACTGTCACCATCAACGTGAGTGATTTCACGCACAGCGCAGCGTACAACAACAGCATTGGCTACTACGTGATTGATGAAAACGGCAACGTTGTTCGTGCAGCCGTTATCGCTGATAACGTGAAGAACATTTCTGAACTGTCTGTTGATATCGATGTGTCTGGCGGTGAGTCATTCGGCATGTTCCTTATCCCTAACGGCGACCGCGCAGGTTTTGATGTGGGTGAAGTGACGCTGAACTTGTCCGGGACTAGCTCAACCGTTTCACAAGGTTCAAGCAGCTCTGTTGTTTATGTGGCGAATGCTGCTGAAAACGGCGACGGTAAAGACCACGAAACGGTTAATGGCAACACATCTGGCTGGGAAGATTTGTGGAACCTAGGTGACCGTGATTTCAACGACACCACATTCACTATTACTGTTTCTCAAGAGCAGAATTTTAGCGACAACGACACCATCAACGGCGGTGAAGGTAACGACTACATCCACGGTGGTGATGGCGATGACCTGATCAGCGGTGATGAAGGCGATGACAACCTGATTGGTGGTAAAGGCGACGATACCATCTACGGTGGTGCGGGCGATGACGTTATCAACGGTAGCCAAGGTGATGACATTATTTACGGCGGTGACGGCGATGACAAACTGTTCGGTGCGAGCGGTGATGATTCATTGTACGGCGGTGCAGGTAATGATGTACTTCAAGCAGGTTTTGAAGATGACATCATCATGGACGGCGGTGAAGACCAAGATCTTTACATTGGTAGTGAAGGTAATGACACCATGATCTTCGACCAAGATGACTTCACCGATGCTGATTTCTTAGCCGAGCACAATACCATTTATGTGGGTGACCGTGGCTTTGACAAGATCTTGGTTGATGGCGACGCAAACATCGACTTCTCTGGTAAGTCATATGGCGTAACGTCAGGACCTAAGCCAATTGCACAGGTTGAAGCTGTTGTTGCTTCGGGTGAAGGTGATCAGACGGTGACGGTTAACGCATTTGCGATTCAAGCGCAATCAGATAACTTCCAAACCACTACTAACGTAGATCCAGGTGATTGGGATGGCTTTGTCGCTTACTTAGGTGAGGGTAACGACACCTTTAACCTTGAAGCGTTGAACTGGAACTATGATGCAGATGCACCAATCTCTGCGGAGCTTTCTGCCGACCAGATTGCCTTCTTAGGATTGAATGACACGCAGGTAGGAGAGTTAGATGCATATGTGTTTACTCGCTCTTCAGGCGCATCAATCACAATTTGGACAGATGCTGAGAATTTCTTACAAGACGGTGATGACATTTTCAGCCTAACTTAATCGGTTAGAGAATACGTGTGAAAAGCCTGGCCAAGTGCCGGGCTTTTTTATTTTTGTTGTTTTATGTTTTATATAGGCATGCCATGCCGTTAAGTGCAATCTAGTTAATTGTTGTTTTCTTGTTTGCCTCTGAGTTTTACAGAATGACGTACTATAATATGTGGGTGAAAACTACATCCTGATTAATACGAGGCTGGCGCGGGCAATGTTTAGTGTCTTGTTTTGCGAATCCAGTAACTTGCTAATATATAATGTATTAATCTGGCCATGGCTTATCCATTGCTCCCTCTCAGCTCTATTTCCTGTCCATGTTTCATTCCTCTATTATCCAATTTTTTGATGATCTAACGAATAATCTATTGTTGGTGGCTGAGCACTCTGTGTCAGTTATCTATGCAGTGTGCCGATATAATGTATTAAATTGATACTTTACTCATAAGTGTATTGGTACTTCATTACTTAACCTGTGAGATCTTATTAATTCAAGCAACTGACTTTGCTATGAACATGCCCTATACCCATTGTTTAAGTGTGTCTTATCTATAAAACTGATGTCACAGCAAGCGTGGTTCGAATGTTAGTTATCCCAAATGTAAGTGCTGCCTGTAAGCGGAATTACGTATTAAGGATGTATTACTGCCATTCGTTAGTGCTCATAAAATAGACAGACAAACAGAGGAAAAAGGGAATGGCAGATATTAACGGTACGTCTAACGCAGATACTTTATACGGTGACATCGGTAACGGTGATGACTCTAAAAAGACTGGCGCAATGTTCGTGATGGGCGCTGATTTCACCATGGACAGCGGTAACTTCCACACTTGGTCATTTCCTCCTACTTTGAATTTCACCGGTTCTACGACAGACGTTACTTTCAACGATGACGATGGCCAGTTAAATGGTGATGATCGTTGGAATGAGCATTCTGATGACAAATCACAAACCGTAGACATTGGTGGACAAGAATATTCTGCAAATGTGGATTTCAGCCTCAAATACTGCGACAGCGATGGCAACATTTATACGTTTGCGATTGTTGATATTGACGCAGATGGCAATGGCCATCATTACTGCAACACGGGTGAAAACGGCAAGATCTTAATCCAAATTGATGGCCCAGAGATCACAGGTGACACAGACCTTTCTTTGGTTCCTAATTCTTACCAAAACGTTAGCAGCCTGAATTACGCAGACATCACAGAGCCAGAAACTGTAGATCCTGCTGATCTGAACGACACCATTGCTGGTGGCGACGGCGACGACACCATCTTCGGCCTGAAAGGTGAAGACCACATTTCTGGTGAAAATGGCAACGACACATTGTTCGGTGGTGATGGCGACGACATCATTTACGGCAACACAGCGACGCCAAACTTCAGCGAAGATCCAACCGTGACTGTTTTCCAGATGGGCGCAGATTTCGATCTACCGTCTGGCGGCAATTTCCACACATGGTCTTTGCCAAAGAGCCTGTCATTTGACGGTGGTTCAACTGAAGTGACATTCCAAGACGACGATGGCGTGCTGAACGGTGATAACTACTGTAACGAGTATTCTGACGATAAATCACAGACTGTGACTATCGATGGCAACACTTACCCAGTGAACTTGGACTACACCCTTAAGTACTGCGATTCAGACGGTAACGTCTACACCTTCGCAATCCTTGATGTTGATTTGGATGGCAACGGCCACCACTACCACAACCTGAATGAGAACGGTAACCTGTTGCTGCAACTCGACGGCCCTGAAATCACTGATGCTACCGATTTGTCACTGGTTCCTCATTCGTACAAAAACATCAATGAGTTGGATTACGATGATGTTGCGAACGCGACAACGCAAAAATCTAACGACAATGATTACATTGACGGCGGTGCGGGTAATGACACCATTTACGGTCAATGGGGCGATGATGAGATCTACGGTGGCGAAGGCAACGACACTATTTACGGTGGCCAAGAAGCAACGGAAACCATCGAAACTGACCCAACTGCAAGCGTGTTCATCATGGGTGATGATTTCGAAATGCCATCGGGTGGTAACTTCCATACGTGGTCTTTCCCTCAGAAACTGGCGTTTGACGGCGGTACGTCTGAAGTTACCTTCCAAGACGACGATGGTGTTCTGAACGGTGATAACTACTGTAACGAATACTCTGATGATAAGTCGCAGTCTGTCACCATTGATGGAAACACGTACGCGGTTAACTTGGATTACACACTCAAGTACTGCGATGCAGCCGGTAACGTTTATAAGTTCGCGATCATCGATGTGGATTTAGACGGTAACCGCCATCACTACCACAACCTTGGTGAGAACGGCAAAATCCTTCTACAAATCGAAGGCCCAGAAATCACTGCCGCGACAGACTTAACCTTGGTCCCTCATTCTTATGAGAACCTTCGTGACCTTGATTACTCTGAGTTTGCAGAAACCACAAAAGAAGTATTTGTCAGCGACAATGACACCATCAGCGGTGGTGAAGGCGACGATTACATCCACGGTGGAGACGGCGATGACCTGATTAACGGTGACGAAGGTGATGACAACCTGATTGGCGGTCAAGGCAACGACACCATTTATGGTGGCGCGGGCGATGACGTTATTAACGGTAGCCAAGGTGATGACATTCTTTACGGTGGCGACGGTGATGACCAACTGTTCGGTGCGAGCGGTGACGATTCACTGTACGGCGGTGCAGGTAACGATGTGCTTCAAGCGGGCTTTGAAGACGATATCATTATGGACGGTGGCGAAGACCAAGACCTTTACATTGGTAGCGAAGGTAATGACACCATGATCTTCGACCAAGATGACTTCACTGATGCGGATTTCTTAGCCGAGCACAATAACATCTATGTGGGTGACCGTGGTTTCGATCAAATCATTGTCGAAGGTGATGCGAACGTCGATTTCTCAGGTAAATCATACGGTGTGACGTCAGGTCCTAAGCCGATTGCGCAGGTGGAAGCGGTTGTTGCTGCGGGCGAAGGTGATCAGACGGTGACGGTTAATGCCTTTGCGATTCAAGCGCAATCTGACCAATTCCAAACGACTACAAATGTGGATCCGGGAGATTGGGACGGTTTTGTGGCTTATCTTGGCGCAGGTAACGACACCTTTAACCTTGAAGCGTTGAACTGGAATTATGATGCAGATGCACCAATCTCTGCGGAGCTTTCTGCTGACCAGATAGCCTTTATGGGACTGACTGATACACAAGTAGGAGAATTGGATGCATATGTGTTTACTCGTTCTTCAGGTGCGTCAATTACAGTTTGGACAGATGCTGAGAACTTTTTACAAGACGGTGAAGACATCTTCAGCATGTAATTGCCTCCAGCAATAATGAAAAAACCCGCATTTAGCGGGTTTTTTTATGGCTGTTCGTTAGCAAGAAAGCGCGCTGTACTGCGTTTTGGTGACGCCATAATGCAGACGGTCATCAAAGCCTGACTGTGTTTTGTAGTAGGCGGTTTGGCAGCCTTCTTCAACCAAGCCTGCTTTAGCGAGCGTTTTATATGAGCCCTCGTTAGCGCGATAGCAATCTGCGGAGACTTTGTGTGCGCCGAATACATCAAAAGCGATGGACAGAAGGAACGCACTACCGCGACTTGCAAGGCCTTTACCCCATGCATGTTGAGCAAACTGATAGCCCAGTTCGTAATTCCCCGACAAAAACATCACGGCATGTAAACCCACCATACCCATGAAACGCCCTTCGTCGTCTCGAATAATGGTCGTTGGGCTTTCAGGCCATTCACCATGACCAATCGCTTCCGCTGTGCCTTCAATGATAGGACCAAAATAATCACGGTAAACGTCTTCTGGCGCGGGCGCAAAGTAGAGGTATTCCGTGACCTTTGGGTCGCCCAGCATCTCGATAATATCGTTGAGATCGTTTCGCTGGATGAGCGCGATGGTGTAACCATTCATTAAAGGAATGGCTTGGCCGCGCTTAAAAGTATTCATGTTCGACACGTTGTTCGTCTTCTATGGTGGAAATTCGCGCACAGATTACGCCGAATTTTCCACCACACAAGCGTTTTTAAATGGCGGGAGATGATTTTCTGTCTGTTGCTACGCCCCCTGTTTTGACTGCAGTTCCTTCAATGCGTCTTGATATTCCTCGTGTGACCATTCGCTGTTTAGCGCCCGGTGCAAAAGGGATTCCATCGACTCAGGGGCTAAACCACCAATAGGGGGATCTGTGTCTAGGTTCGTCGGGAATGAATAGCCGTCGGTTGCTGCCGTTATGATTGCGGCTTTTTCTGCATCGCTAAAGGTATTGTTTTCCCATGCTTGGCGGAGAGAGGGGTAGATTACTCGGCTGATGTAGGCGAGGTCGACGGTTTCCATTGGTTTGGCAAACGTCGAAGAAACTTGCAGTAAATTCGCCGAACGGTGGAAATCTTGCGTTTTATTTGCTCCCGCAGCGTGGAAAAGTGCGGGGTTGAAAAAGACCGCATCCCCCTTTTCTAAAGGTACCTGAACACAGTGTTGCTCGAAGTAGGCTTTAAATGCGTCATCGTGATAAGCAACATATCCAAGGGGATAAAGCTGGGAGAAGGGAAGCAATTTCGTCGGGCCGCTTTCAATGGGCATGTCCGTGTGTGCAACTGCGCCTTGTAGCGTCAACATGGATGACATTTGCTGAATATGAAGAGGATAGCGCACGGTTTCGTCTGGTTGCTGAAAGCCCAGATGGTAGTCTCGATGGGATACCTGAGCATCACCACCGGGTCTCACAATGTTCACTTGTGCTGTTACTTGGTAATGAGGGCCCAACCACGCTTCTGACACCAGGCTTAATAAGGGGTTTTTGTAGTATTCAACAAAGGTCGACGGTGCCGCTATGGCGCTTTTTTGGAAAACATTCCAAATTCTACCGTTAGCTTGTGGCCCGGTTTTTCCAAAGTGATCGCCAGCGCCGAATCCACGTTCCGCCTCCAGAATGTCTTCAAAAACTTGGCTCATTTCGTTGATCACATGCGTGTCTTGGAAAAAGCGCTTTATTGCGAACACTCCAGGACCATCCCGTAGCACTGATGCCATTTCATTTTGAAAATCACGCGATTTCTCAGGGTGCTGACGGATGACTTCACCATCATAGATAACGACATTATTGATGATGGCGTGGGCAAGAGGATATTGGCCCGTATGGGCAGTTTGGTGGCAGAGAGTGTGAAAGTCATCGAGTTGGATGTCTGATGACGCAAAAAACGAGGGTAAAACAACGTTTGTTGATTGATTCATTGTGCCTTTCTCCTTTGGCGTCTCTCTTTAAATGCACCTGTCTTGCGTATTTCTGGCTTTACTTCTTTGACGTGGTTTTTTGTGCGTTCTGTAACATCTATAGATGGCTATGTCCTGGTGGAAATTCGACCAGTGACAAAATCAGTCTATTTCAAAACTGATTCAAAATGAAATAAAAATTTCATTTGGTTGATATGTGAAAAAATTGTTCTATTATTTCTAACGTTGAAATTGAAAACATTTTCAATCGACCGATTAAACCACCTTCAAGAAGAGACCACGGACCGGTTTCTATACTTGAGGCGAACAATGGCTCACTCACACACAACCAAGGAGGACGTGTGCCTGATCTTCTGTCTAAAAAGCGCGAGTTAAACCAATCTGGGCGCTATCAGCACATCACACCTGAATCTGCCGGCTGGAAATATGTCGGCTTTGAAGCGTATTCCTTGTCAGAAGGGGATACACACACCTTCGATGCAGGAAGTGATACAGAACTGTGTTTGGTGTTTTTAGCGGGTAAAGCGGATGCGACCTTGGCGGGACAACCGCTTGGCGTGATTGGTGAGCGCCTTGACCCTTTTGAAAGAACAAAACCTTATTCGTTGTATGTTACTGCGGGAGACTCCGCGACAATTACGGCTGTGACGGGAATGGATCTTGCGGTGTGCTCTGCACCAGGGCGAGGAACGTACCCTTCACGTTTGATCGGACCTGATGATGTGGGCGCGGAAGCGCGTGGCCATGGGAACAATCAGCGGTATGTGCACAACATTCTGCCTGATGACAAAGAAGCTGACAGCTTATTGGTTGTTGAAGTGTATACCGATGAAGGATGCACGAGTTCCTATCCTAGCCATAAGCATGATCGTGATGCACCGCCAGAAGAAACCCAGCTGGAAGAAACCTACTATCACAGGTTAAACCCGCCTCAAGGTTTTTGTATTCAAAGGGTTTATACCGATGATGGTGATCTTGATGAGTGCATGGCAGCGTATGATAAAGACGTGGTCATGGTACCCAAAGGCTACCATCCAGTTGCCACCATGGCAGGTTACGACAGCTACTACCTCAACGTCATGGCGGGCCCGGTTCGCAAATGGTTGTTCACGTGGGAAGAAGATCATGCTTGGATAAATTCTCCCGTTTACGAAGAAAAGCATTCACGTTAGGTGCTTGACGTTGTCTCTCAATGACAGTCAGTACACCCATCTTTATAAAAACTTGGAAAGCATAAGGAGTTGCCATGTTTAATATCGCGTTGTTCGGATGTGGGCGAATAGGAAAAGTGCATGCGGTCAATATTGCTGCAAACCCTCAAACTCAGATTCGTGCGGTGATTGACCCTTATCAAGAAGGTGCGATGCAACTCGCGGCGCAATACGGTGCTGATGTCATGACTGTGGATGAAGCCATGTCAGATCCTGATATTCATGCGGTTTGTATTTGTTCAGCGACAGACACACATGCAGATCTTATTGAATTGGCGGCGAAAGCGGGAAAAGCCATTTTCTGTGAAAAGCCGATAGATTTAAGCCTTGCACGAGTGAAGGCCTGTTTAGAGGTGGTCGATGCGAGTGGCGTACCTTTCTTGGTGGGCTTTAACCGCCGCTATGACCCACAATTTCGCACACTGAAAGATTTGTTTGAAAGCGGCGCTATCGGCAAAGCAGAAACCTTGGTGATTACCTCTCGCGATCCGTCGCCACCCCCCGTCGATTATGTGAAAGTGTCTGGCGGTATTTTCCGTGATATGTCTGTTCATGACCTCGACATGGCTCGCTTTATTATGGGGGAGGACCCTGTGTCAGTTTCGGCGAATGGAGCATGTTTGGTTGACCCAGAGATTGGTGAAGCGGGGGACATCGACAGTGCTGTGATCGTGCTGCACTTCCCGTCCGGTGCAATGGCAAACATCATCAACAGCCGCCGTTCGGGCTATGGCTATGATCAGCGCATCGAACTGCATGGCAGTAAAGGCATGCTAAAAGCCGGCAACGTGCGCGAGCATTTGGTTGAGCATTGGGGCGAAGAAGATTGCAGCAGCGCAAAGCCTCAGTACTTCTTCCTTGAGCGTTATGAGAAAGCTTACATCGCAGAGTGGCAGCACTTTGTTGATGTGTTGGACGGCAAAGTCGAACCACAATGCTCAGGCTACGATGGCGAGCAAGCGTTGGTGTTGGCGGAGGCTGCACTTGAATCGTTGAACGCGCAAAATACGGTGAAACTCGGCTAAAGCAAACGCCTTAGCAAATAAACCTAAAACAGCCTATCGAAACCAAGAGGATGCCATTCTCACAATTGCATCCTCTTTTTCTATCTCCCGCTTTTAATATGTGGTCATATATACAGTGTTTTTAGGTCGGCATTAATTACTTTTTCAAGGGAAACACGATGGAACGTTGTAGCTGGGCGAATGTAAGCGAGCTTGATCAGGTTTATCACGACACGGAATGGGGCGTACCTGTTCATGATGATAGAGAATTGTTTGAGATGCTGATTTTAGAAGGTGCACAAGCGGGCCTGAGTTGGACAACCATATTGAAAAAGCGTGAAGGATACCGAGAGGCCTTTGATCATTTTGATATTGAAACCGTGGCTGCTTATGACGACGAAAAAATTGCAGAACTGCTGACGAACCCTGCCATTGTGAGAAACAAACTTAAGGTGAATGGCACCGTGACGAATGCTAACTTGGTGTTAGACATTCAAAAAGAATTTGGCAGTTTTGATGCTTACGTTTGGTCGTTTGTTGACGGAAACCCCATCATCAATCATTGGGAAAGTATGTCGGACGTACCTGCCACCACGGCAGAGTCTGATGCGATGAGTAAGGCGATGAAAAAGCGGGGTTTTAAGTTCGTCGGCAGCACCATTTGTTACGCGTATATGCAGGCCACAGGCATGGTAAATGACCACATGACATCTTGTTTCCGTTACGGTGTTGATGTCGGAAAATAACATCGCCTGAAGAGGCATGGTAATGGAAATGCGAAAAGCGGGAATTCTCCCGCTTTTTTGTTTTATGCCTTCTTGTTAATTCTTACGACTGCATAAACAACCAACAACATGCCCAGTCCATGCCAGATCGTGAAGGCTTCATCGAGCAGAGTGATGGCAAAAAGGGCGGTGATCGCCGGGCCAACATTGCTGGTTAAGCTCAATACTGACGGTGTTAAACGTGCCATTGCTGCTGCGACAAAGTACGACGGCAGTACGGTGCAGAAAAATCCGAGAGCGACACCCAAGACAATCAATTCATCAGACATGTTGCTGAACTGCGTACCTTGCCATTGATGTTGGACCATGATGACAACGCCGGCACTGCCCATACCAATACTGGTAAAAAGCTGCGCACCTATGTTGCTGATCACTTTTTTACTCAGTACCAGATATATCGCGAATATCAATGCTGCCCCAACTGCCATCGCGCTTCCTATCCACACTTGCGAGCCAAAAGAGCTAAAGTCGTGCAAAACGATCATGGCCACGCCAGCATAGCCAAGGCCGATGGAAACAAAGGTGCCTTGGCGCGGTGGTTCTTTCAGGAATACCCAACTGATGATCACGACAAAAGAGGGAAACAAAAACAGCAACAGGCGTTCAAGCTGTGCAGATATAAACTCCAACGCCGTGATGTTTAATAGAGAAGCGAAGTAATATCCAAGGATGCCGACAAGCACGGCTTGCAATCCAAACTGTCGCACTTTGCTGCGCTCTTCTGGGACGCGGCATAGCCAGATTAGTATCGCGAGATAGAGTGGAAGGGAAGAGACAGCACGAAGGCTCATGATGTCGGTTACATCGCCACCTGCCGCATAAGCAAGTTTGATAAGAATAGGCTTAAGGGAAAAAAGCACGGTGCCAATCAACGCGAAGATAATGCCTTGGCGGTAATCGGCGTTGGGCTGTGCGGCGGCGGATGTATCATTCATTTTTTCACGTCCTTGCTTGTTGTTGGGAAAGAAAACAAGGCTGTGAGAAATGGTATCCGGCTGCATTACTCACAGCCGGAAAAGAGCATAGCTACCGACTGGTGGGCATAAGGAGGAGAAGCCAGAGTAATAGCGATGAAGTAAACATAAGTGCTCTTTTTTTGTTTGGTGGTTTTTTATACTAACCCAACTGAAACTAAAGCATCTTTTACATTGGTGCAACCTTTAACTCAAACAGCGTTTCATTTGGTGGTGTTAGTGTCGCTACCCGTTGAGGTGCGCTAAGTCAACGGTCTATCGGTCGAGTGCAGGATGAGCAACCTTCAACCTCTGCAGCGTAACACGCGATTGGTTCGTGTTTTACAACGACGCGCGTAAACGATCGCTGTTGCTGGTTGGGTTGATAGCCCTTATTTTTGAGGGTGTCATGGTTGCGAAGGCGATGTGTGGCGTATTATTGGCGCTACGTTGCTTTGCAATATGACGTCTTCCTGCTTTTTTACCCATTTCATAGCCGATATCGAGCTTGGATTTCTTCATGGTGAAGCGACCAATTGCAAAGTTTTTAGGTGGCGCAATGACACGGATTTTGCAATCGACGGGTGGGTTTTTGATGAAGCTGAGCGATTGATTGTAGCGTTCGGCTCGCTGGCGCATTGCATCCGCGATGTTGGGGTATTTCTTTAGAAGGTGATCCATCAATCCCGGCATTTTCATTGGCGACATGGTGAAATCGGCAGGGTGAGAGAGAACCACGGTAATATCTCGCGCATCACGGCGATACGCTTCAGCAACAGGAATAGAATCTGCCACACCACCATCAGTGTAACAGCCGCCAGAGAAACAAGGCGTTTGGCGATACGCGATGGGCAGCGCCGATGTTGCTTCAATGACATCGGTGATGTTGTCTTCGTTGACCCAATAATAGTCAGCTAACCCGGTATCAACATTGGTGACGGTGGCGAGCAGAGGCACGGCATTAAAAAAGGTTTTTCTATCAAGTGGAAACCGCGAGTGGGACTCATCCCACAGCCATTGCACGTCAATTAAATTACCTCCCCGTAAAAAACGCGTCGGGTTGAAAAAGCGTGAGTCTGTAGCGAGCTCAGTGATCACGTGATAGCTACGTTTTTGTTGCCCAGCCAGATACCCTAAAAGATTTGATGCGCCAGCAGACACACCCACTGCAAAATCATAAGGTTTGTAGTTGTTATCTAAGAACGCATCCAAAACACCGCTGGCAAAAATGCCACGCATTGCCCCGCCTTCTACCACTAATGCTCGTTGACCTGCCATTGCTACATCCTCCTATTCACCAATCAGCACAGATTACGCGTGCCTCAGTGTGAGGAGAAATCGCTCTTTACTATCGTTCTGATAGTTTTTACTTATCAATGGTCAGAGGAGTGTTTTTTGTGGCCAAGCAACTTGTTTTAGTTACATTTTTTGGCACTTCACAAAAATGAAGGGAGGCTGTCTACGCATCGATTGGTAGGTTTCTGGTGATAGCATTTTGATTTTTTCACCGACGATACCTTCAGACACATGAGAAATCAGCATGCCACTTTGAGTGACAGCACCTAATAGCTCGGCTAATGAACGGCGGAAGAAGTGAACTTCCACGGGTTCGCCAACCGTGTTCCACAAATCGATCACGGATTCTCGTTGGAAGTAATCACCGCTGGTGGAGTAGTCAAAATCAGAGAATGGATGATGGGTGGAAAATACCATATACCCACCTGACTTCAGCACGCGATACGCATCATTAAAGAGAGATGTGAGGTCTTCAATGTAATGAAGCATGAGTGGACAAATGATGACATCTTTGCTGTCCGATGCCTCTTGAGGTACACCTTGAGAGAGGTCTTGCGCATAAGCAGTGACGCGGTCTGAAAACTTGCGTGAGACAATATCAATCATCGCCTGTGAGGCGTCAATACAGGTCACCTCTGCTGCGCCTGAATCCAAGAGAAACTGCGCGTACACCCCTGAACCACATCCTAAATCCAATACGTTTTTACCGGTGAGGTTGTCGAGCATTGCTTGCAAGTTTGGACGTTCGAAATGTGCGTTGTAGAGGTTATCTTGAACAGCAAGATCATATTGTTCCGCATGTGTTGAATACATTTCCGATTTCATGAAGGTATCTCTGTAATGCGCGAAAACACGGGGTGATTTAAAAAAGGGGCTTGTTCCTATTTTGCCAGCATTCATAGGGCAAAGAATACGAATTTTTGGCGCTGATAGCGTAATATTGGAGATGAGAGAATAAAAAAGAGTGCTAATTTTTTAGTGTGGCTAAGCGCATATGAAAACTGCCCTCCACACAAGGTGGAGGGAGAGACAATTATGGCGTTTGGCGAACCAAGGTATCGCTATCAGTATGCGAGAATGGTTTTCCGTAAATGTCCAACTTCACCGTTTCGGAATAGGTGAGTTTATTGCCGTCAATTTTAATGTTCATGGTGAAGTCTTTCGTTGATGCTTTTTCAGACATGAAGTTCGATTGTGCAATGCCTTCACCGGAGGCAACGAGGGTCATTTCATTCCCAGCTTTCCCTTCTGCGACGACACAGGTGCCGCGAGGTACACAGAACGAGTTATATACCGTTTGGTTTTTGTGGTCATAAATCAAATAACCACGTTGATCATGAAACTTAGTGTCATCTAATTGTCTGAATACTTCTTGCTTGTAATAAATGGCTGCGAGGTATTGCTCGCTTGCATTTGTTGCGTCAGCGGCAACTTCAAACGTCATCACTTCATAGAGAGGTGTGGCAGCGGGAGCACCTTCACCTTGCGCTGTGTTTGCTTGTGCTGGGGACACATCAACGCCGCCTGGGTTGTCGCTCTTCCATGTACCAACAAGCTGCGCCAGTGGACCAAAATTGATGCCATCAATCACGTCTTTGTTTGTCGTTGTCTCGCTCTCTGCAAACGCAGTCAAAGTAGTACTACATGCAATAGAAAACACTGCAGCTTGTAAGATTTTATTGCTCATTAATTGCTTCCTCTTTTATATGTTTATTCCTTGATTTCTACGCTGGATATTCAATCGTAATGCGGTGATCCCAATAAAGACTTGTAGTATCCAGCCGCAACAATCCTATGGAAGAAGCGTCAAATAAAGTAGTCAATGAAAAGCGAATATCCAAAGATTATTCAGGCTGCAACAAGGTGGGGGAAATGATAATGAACACTGAAAGTTAGAGAATGAGATTGAGTTTGAGACTATACATTTTTCTCAACGAAACATGAGAGGTTGTGCCCAAAAATACAGTGTTTTATAGCATGGTAACCATGCCTGAATTCAATATGCAAATAAGCGAGTATTTGGGGTGTTGTTATACAACGTTGCAATTTTGAAAAGTCGCAAACTCTTGATTTGTTGTTTGTAGACCTGCACAAGTGCGTGATTCTCTGTGTTTAATTTTCAGCAGAGAGAAAAATGTATGGGTATTTCTGTGTATATTTTTAGTATGAAAATTTAGGCAATATTTATCTTTAATATCACAATAATTAGACATGTTCGTGCGATGCTTTCGCATACAGTGAAAGGGTGACTTTGCACAGTTAATGCGGCGAGGTTTCTCTTTGCTGAGCGAGGGATTTGATTAGCAATTGTGAATTGAACGATGTCAGTGGGTTAGACACAGGACGGTCTTAGCATCTGTTTGATGATTTATTTCTGATGATAAACATGGAGCGATGCGATGAGCGATTTTAACGAGAGAATTGCAGGTGTCTGGGCGGCATTAGGCAGTTTTTTTAGGCAAGTCGTCATTTTTTTTGAGCGAATCATTAATGCCATTTTCCCCCCGGAAGAGATTCCGGATTCCCCTATATTGATTCAGGAGCCTCCTTCTCCTCGAGACTCAACGTTAGATCTTGAATCTATCGGTAACTCTTCGCAAGAGGCAACAGCGGCTTGGAAAGCAGATAAAACGCGGGTTAGGGCCATTGCCAAAGAAAACCAATTGAAGATCGAACAAGCACTAGGCACACGAGACGAGCTAGGAAACCTCGTGCCAGATTCAAAGCTGACTCTGGGCTTTAATGTGGTGCTTGGTCGAGGGTATTTTCCTATTCTTGGTGATTTGATTATCCCTGTTGGATCGGGTTTTTTCCGTGGGCAAGGGTCTTACGTACGACGAAAATCATTGAGTTCAGCGTTGCGCGGCGTTGCAAAACATCCGACGGCGCTTTGCCCAATTGGTGGGGCGGATAAAAATGGTCTTCTCACCCAGTGTGGCTCTACATTTTTGGCGGATTTTGCGGTTAGTGGCTGCTTAAAAGACAAAGGGGATGGTGGTAACGGCATAATCTTGGGACACACGCCGCCGCAGCCTTCAGTGTCAACATCTGCACAGCCCAATACTACTCAATACTGGGGAGGGCAGCCCAATCGATTTCCTCAAAAGCGTTTTACTTTTCCGTTGGTATGGTCAGGCCTAACGACATTTAAGTTAAACAATGGGCAGGGGGATACAGAAATTACGGTACCTGCAAGGGGGGCTTACAATACACCGAAAGAGGTGTTGTTGGACGACAAGGTCGATATTCCGCTGGTACGTTGGGTGAGGGCGTTTGCTGCCAATGGTAAAGAAGTGGCGCGTTATGCCAATGTCGGTTCAAAACTCGGTGGAGGCAATGTCGGAATTGATGCTGATGATAGGCAAACCACGGGAAAACCTAAGACAAGTGGTGAAACCCGTGTGTACCATAAGCCGATTGGGAAAAATGACACAAAAACGACAGTGGTTGTACCTGGTGGTTTACCCGCGAATACCGCAAAGGTCGAAGTCTCGTTCTATAACTTGGTGACACACTACTCCTTGGTGTCACAAATGACGCCTTATCTCCCTGGTAACTACTACACCACGGCGCGTGCATCCTATAACGAGTTTATGAACATCGTCGTAGAGCGTATGCCTTGGAATGGCTTTGTCGGCATTGATGGTGCTTACAATACGTTGACGAACCTGATGGCGCGCGAAAACGGGTTGGATGGTTGGTTCTTTCCTGGCGGTTATGAAGATTACATGCACAACGCATTTGTGAGTTGTGCGGCGGTGAATAATGGCGGCTGGTCGCTTTATGCCTCTGAAGCAGTGTTTGCTAGCAATAATGTGAGAGATACGAACGGATGGCCAAATGCCGCAGGCGTGCTCGAAGTTCACTTGAAATCCTCATACACTGCGTCATCAAATGATTTTGGCAACTTTGATACCTATGGCAGTCGGGGGGGATCGATTTACATGGGGGCATCGTCGAATTCTATGCAGACAGGAAGCATGGAAGATCATTTTGATTCGAACAATGTTGATCCTTTCGGTAACTCCTCAGAGAGAGAAGAAAGTGATTGGAACCCTTTGCGATGGACTAGCCTCGTTGTATTTGCAGCAGATGCGCGACGAAATGATTTCGTCGTTACGAGTACGCCAACAGATGCCAGACGAGTCACCTATTGTAAAGCAAGATTAACGCAAGAAACGCCAGTTTCGAATAATCCTGACAGCAATGTGTACTCAGCATTAAGCACGAATCATTACTGTCACCCTCGGCCAGATAATTTTGGCTCATTGGTTGAGGTCCGCCCGCCATCTATAGCCCATCTCCACTTAGCTCCTTACGATGAGAACGAACGTGCTGCTGGTGATATTCAAAGTATCCCCGGTGGGGTAGGAGAGATTCAAGGCCTGTTTTCTGGTTTGCGTTCTTACCTCTTCCGACCTTGGTTTTATGGCATCACGCCATTGGCGAACCAACAATCTCTCAGTTGGAAGGTGGCGTTCAGTGCACGACATACCAAGCTCGCAGGTAACGCAAAAGAAGTGAGTTTGTCTGCGGATGCGTTGGGCATTGCAGGGCAGCATAAAATCAATAATTTGTACTTTGGCACTATCGCCCAAAATTTTAAAGGTCGGAAAATTGCTGCGGGTTCGGTGTATACCATCTCTGCCATGGTGGATTTCTTTGAGCGGAAAGAGTTTGACGATATCGATATGAATTTATTGAATGTGTCTGCAAATTACCTTGATGATGAAATTAAAAAAACAGTGGGTACACCTGCGCCCACGTTGCCCACCAGTTTACTGATGATGCCACCAAGGGTTAAATTATGGAAAAACGCTTCAGGAGATAAAAAATTCAGTGTGGAAATTCCATTACTGAATACAAGTGATAAGGACTTGGCTTATCCGAATGCTGCAAATCTTATGCATTATTTCAAAATCAAAATTGAAACGGCCAGTGCAGACACTTCATTACAGTAGTCGGTTGTGATTGACGGGTTAAACCCATAAAACGCACTGAGTATGTGCCATAAAAAACAGCCACAATAGCGTGGCTGTTTTTTTAATTAATTTGCTGTGTGTAGATGTCGGCTTACTTATAGCGACCTGCTGTAATGAACTCGTTAAAGCTTTCGCACCACACAATCACGGTGTTGAATTGAGAAGGGTCAATGCCTTCAGGGACCTTAACGATAAAGTTCTCAAATGTTTTCACATCGCCGACTTGTGCCATTTTACTTTTTAAATCTTTAAAGTTGGTCTCTGTTTCGACAAATTCTGGGGAAAGGTACAACTTGTAGTCTGGCCCTGGTGCGAGCTCTCCCATGAATGTAATCATATCTGGACCAATGGCAACACTGCCTTCACCCCAATGAAATGTATCACTGTCTTTCAGATCTTTGCGGAACTCTGCGGTGTAATTCGCGTTGGCAGACACTGAGGCGATCTCTGCCGTTGATGGGCCTTCAGGGGCAATTAATATAGGCAGGGCATAGATACCGACGGCAAAGCCAACAGCCACAGCAGTAACGTGGGAAATGACGAGAGCAATAGCTTGTCGCGTAGTCATAAATGAAAGCCTCCGATGGATAGGGGTGTCACACCTGAACTATGTGAATCAACATCTTTGTGCTGATTAGATACAGTGATTATGTGTAATAGGGTGGGATAAAGAAACCGTCGCCCTTGTTTCTTTCGTGAGATGTGAAGGTGACAACACTTACCATTATGCGCATGCTTGCGCTTACATTATTGTCTGCACTAAATATCTGGTCTTTATTTGTATAAAAATAAGAATATTACCCCTGTTAAAACTACGACAATGTTCTGAATCGTACGGCTGCTCATTCTGGTTTGTCACTTTTTATTTATATTTTCCAACAAAGAACATTGTTCGTACCACTACAAGAACACCTTTCTCTTTTATACATCCTAAACATGGGTGCGTAAGTGCGTTGTGTGAGAATGGTGTGCGCTTTTTTATAAAGATTACGCTCAAGTTAAATATGTTTTACAAGGTGTCAAATCTTAGAAGGTGTGCCTATTTGGTTGGAATGAAATCATGTTGCATAAATAGCACTTGTTGTTGATGTTACTGCTCTCTATGGTCGTAAATAGACTTTTAATCAAAGGGATAGGTATGTCTAATATAAACAATGAAAGAAGAACGTTTTTAAAAAATGGCCGTGGATTGCTTTTCACCTCTGTTGCGATCTCATCGCTTCCTATGTCATTCCTTCTTTCAGGTTGTAACAGCCCGTTTTATCACATTACGTATGAAAACTGGGCGCAGGATATCAACGTCGGTGGCGTATTGGCGGCGAAGGTGACATCAAGAGAAGATCTCGAATCAGTGGCAAAATGGGCGCTCGACAATGGGCATTTCATTAAAGCCTTTGGTTCGATGCATAACTGGTCGCCGTTGATCCTTTCTGAAGATGAACCCAAAGACAAAGCCTTGCTGCTTGATATGTCGCAGTTCAATCATCTTGAAATGGTAGAGTCTCATGCGGACTATGGCATTGTGAAAGCGGGGTGCGGTGTGCAAGCAGAAGACTTGTATTCGTTCCTTGAAAATCAACCCGGTGGCCAACCAGACATTCCCGGCTATGCGTTTTCTAACACCCCTGCACCGGGTAATCTTTCTCTTGCTGGCATGCTTTCAATTGGTGGTCACGGCACAAAGGTGAGTTATAACGGCTCTCAAGAGAATGAAACGTTGAATGGCAGTATCAGTAACAATGTATTGTCGGTGACGGCCTTGGTATGGAATGGCAGCAAATATGCTTTGAGAACCTTTTCTCGCGATGAAGAGGACGGCGATCTCTTCTTGGCAGCCCTCGGCTCAACCATCATTCTTGAAGCCACGTTGTATGTCCTGCCGAATTATAACCTTCGCTGTCAGAGCTTCACGGATGTTCATTACGCTGAACTTTTCGCATCGACAGCAGACGAAACACCGTTGTCCATATCAAAAATCTTGGATTCGGCAGGGCGTATGGAGGTTATTTGGTTTCCTTTTAGCCAGAAGCCATGGTTAAAAGTATGGAGCAATGAACCGCAAAAACCGGCGTCTTCGCGAGCGGTGTCAGGTGCATACAATTATGCGTTTAGCGACAATATTCCTCTGTTCATTTCTAACATCATCAAAGGCATTTTGGTGGCGAAGCCTAAGTTAGTGCCAGCCTTTGGTATTTTACAGTCCGTCACGACAACCCTTGCATTGAAGGGCGGTGCGAATCGAGCGAATTTGTACAATCAAGTCGTGAGTAATACGTCGTCGAGAAGCTTAACCCGTGATGGTGTTAGCAATGAAACGATCACTGAAGAAGAATTCGAGGCTTTCCTTCCTTACATTGAAGCGGTTGAATCCACGCAACCTGACAACACAAATGCCCGCAGTTTGTTTGCGCAAAACTACGACATTTGGGGGCCAGCTTGGAAGACCTTGGTGTATGTTCGCGAAACAACCTTGCGTGTAACAGCGAATGGCTACGCCGTGCACCTCAATCGTGCGGATGTTCAGCCTTTCTTGCACGATTTCGCCAATGTGTATTTACGTCTTCAATCAGAATATGCAGGAAGGGGTCAATTCCCTATCGCAGGGCCGATGGAAATCAGGGTGACGGGCGTGGATAAAACAGAAGGGCTCAACCTTTCAAATGCAAATCCGCCTGCGCTTTCGGCAACCACCGACACGCAAGATCCGAACTTGGATGCTGTGGTGTGGTTAGATTTGCTGACGTTTGCGGACATGCCGTGGGCAGGGGAGTTTTATCAAGAAATTGAGGAGTGGCTCTACCAACAACTGCCTGCGCATCAAGTCCGGGTTGAATGGTCAAAAGGTTGGGGATATAACGGTGCGGGTGCATGGAAAAATGAAGATTTTATTGCGAATACGGTGCCGACAACCTTTAGCACTGCAACACGCCCTTATGAAGAGACGGCGGCGCGACTGCGACAGTATGATCCGCATTACTTGTTTGCCTCAAGTTTGATAAGAAAGCTGGTGCCATAAGCTACTCGATAGCAACGTTGAAACGAAAAAGGGCGAAACACACGTTTCGTCCTTTTTCATTTAGCTCGCGCGTGACTGAGCGAGAAAGTCAGTTAGCTTGCGTCAGCTACTTTGACGACCAACTTACCGAAGTTCTTGCCGTCTAACAGACCCATAAACGCTTCTGGCGCATTGTCGAGACCATCAATCATTTGTTCTTTGTATTGCATCTTTCCTTGTGCCAACCACTGTGACATGTCCGCAGCAAATTCATTGTAGCGGTGTGCGTAATCATCAAAGATGATGAAACCTTGCATCTTGATGCGCTTAATCAACAACGTCGCCATCAGCATGCCCATGCGGTCAGGCCCAGCAGGCAACTCGGTTGCGTTGTATTGAGAAATCATGCCACATACTGGAATGCGTGCGCCGGTATTCAGCAACGGGAGCACGGCATCAAACACTTTTCCGCCAACATTTTCGTAGTAAACATCAATGCCTTTATCACACGCCGCTGCTAGTTGTTGGGCGAAATCATCAGCCTTGTGGTCTATACACACGTCGAAACCCAATGTTTCAACGGCATAACGACATTTCTCTTCGCCGCCGGCAATGCCGACAACGTTACAGCCTTTCAATTTGCCGATTTGACCCACAGTTGCACCTACTGGGCCTGTGGCTGCAGCGACGACAAGGGTCTCTCCCTCTTTAGGTTGGCCGATATCCAGTAAGCCCATGTACGCAGTGAAGCCAGGCATGCCCATGATGCCAAGTGCAAACGAAGGGTGAGACGGTGATTGCCCCAGTTTTAGAAGCCCTTCGCCGTCAGACACGGCATAAGATTGCCAACCTGAAAATGATAATACCCATTCGCCTTTTTCAAACTCGGGATGTTGAGAGTCTTCCACCTGACACACGGTCGCGCCCACCATGACGTCATCAATTGCGGTAGGTTCGGCATACGATTTCGCATCACTCATGCGGCCACGCATGTATGGATCAAGAGAGAGGTAGATGGTTTTCAGTAGCACCTCGCCTTGGCCAATGGCTGGGATATCAACATTTTCTAAGCGGAAGTTATCGGCAACAGGTGCACCCACTGGGCGAGAGGCAAGTACGATGCGTGCGTTTTCTGACGGTGCTGACATAAAGCAATATCCTTTTTATTCTGATAGTGAACGGCCATTAGACCGGTCGTCTAGTGCTTGATTAAAAAAATCCGCCACATGACATGGCGGCTTTTAGAGTGAATGCATCACTCGCGTATACCTAAACAACGTGAAGGTGCCAGATTCAGCGAGCATCTTCAGGTTGTTTGGGTATATGTCGGTTTAAAAGACGGTGTCGCCTTTTAATAAATGTTTTGTTGATAACAATGCTTGCGACATGCCATCTGTGTTTTGGCTGAGTTTGCTCATAAGGCTTGCACCAATCCACAAATAGTAAAGTTGATTGGCGGCAACATGACTGTCTTTGACCTGAATGGAGCCGTCCTCCATGCCTTCTTCTATGCACCGAGCAATCAGTGCAATGATGCGGCTTGCACCGTCGAGTAAAGATAAGCGCATGGCATCAGAAAGATCTGACACTTCACCGCTGAGTTTAACAACTAAGCAACGCTGGTTACTGCACGTGCCATCGTTTACTTCAATCCATTTTTGCCAGTAGTGAATGAGTTTTTCATAGCCATTCATGCCTGACTCACTGAACATTGCATTAAGACGTTGCTGGTAATTGGCGAAATACTCGGTGATCAATGCTTCACCAAATTGCTCTTTGGATTTGAAGTAATGATAAAACGAGCCTTTCGGCACACCGGCGTGCGTAAGCAATTGGGACAGGCCTACACGGGTAAAGCCTTTCTCAACGATCAATTGGTAGCCCACATCTAAAATGTGTTGGCGAGTAGGTTGCGCTTCTGTATTCATGGCGTGCATCTTAAGATCAATTAGACCAGTCGTCTAGTCAAAAGCATTTGTCTGTTATTTGCCTTGTGATCACATCTTCGCGTATTTCATTAATGAAATGTTTATTTCATTGGTTGCGCGATAAACGTTTCGATCTTACTATTAAATGAAATAAACGTTTCGTTATGATTTTCTGTATTTCGATGCGTTTCATTCCAACCCTTCTTCACACCAACAACACAGTCGGACAGGAGTCATACATGACGACGCGGGAAAGAACACTGGATGTTATCTGCCTTGGGCGCGTAGCGGTCGACCTCTATGGAGAACAAGTCGGCGCAAGGCTTGAAGATATGCGAACGTTCGCAAAATACTTAGGCGGCTCATCCGGCAATGTGGCACATGGAACGGCGCGACAAGGGCTCAAGTCCGGCATGCTTGCGCGTGTCGGTGATGAACACATGGGACGTTTTGTTCGTGAAGAACTGGAACGTGTCGGTGTCGATACCAGTCATATCATCACGGACAAAGAACGTCTGACGGCATTGGTGTTACTCGGCATCAAAGACAAAGATACTTTCCCGCTGATTTTCTTTCGCGAAAACTGCGCTGACCAAGCAATCACGCCCGAAGACATCAGCGAAGAATACATCGCATCCGCGAAATGTTTAGCCATCACAGGCACGCACCTTTCAAATCCAAGTTCTCGCCAAGCGGTGATCACCGCGCTTAATTACGCGCGTAAACATGGTGTACGCACTGCATTGGATGTGGATTTTCGTCCTGTGCTTTGGGGCTTAACCTCTTTGGGTGACGGTGAAACTCGGTTCATTGCATCTGATGATGTCACTAACCAGTTGCAGGAAGTGCTGGGCTTGTTCGATTTGATTGTGGGCACGGAAGAAGAGTTTCACATCGCTGGGGGTACTGAAGATTCCATCGGTGCGTTGAAAAAAGTGCGCGAGTTTACGGATGCCACCTTGGTGTGTAAACGGGGCCCATTGGGTTGCAGCGTATTTACACACGAAATTGGCACTCAATTGGATGATGGCATCACGGTGAAAGGCGTGCGTGTCGAAGTGCTTAATGTGCTGGGGGCGGGTGACGCCTTTATGTCTGGTTTACTGCGTGGCTACTTGAATGACGAATCGTGGGAGCAAAGCTGTCGCTACGCCAATGCGTGTGGTGCTTTGGTCGTGTCGCGTCATGGTTGTTCTCCTGCGATGCCAACCAAAGAAGAGCTTGATAACTATTTGCTGCGCGAGCATGAAGTGCCCCGTCCTGATCGCGACGTGATGTTGAACCACCTTCACCGTGTCACTACCCGTGAAAAAGCGTGGCCAGAACTGTGTGTGTTGGCGTTTGATCACCGTTCACAGTTTGTTGAAATGGCGCTCAGTGCAGGGATTGATGTGGCACACATTCCGCATTTGAAATCACTCATTTGGCAGGCAGTACAAGAAGTCACGGCAGAAAGTGGGCTGACCGGTAAAGCGGGTATTTTGTGTGATTCTACCTTTGGTATGGATGTGCTGAATGACGCGACAGGGTATGGCGATTCCGTGGCAGAGCGCTATTGGGTTGGCCGACCTATCGAGCTACCTGGGTCGCGTCCGCTGCGCCTCGAAAATGGCAATATCGGCACGCAATTGGCGAACTGGCCAAGAGAGCAAGTGGTGAAATGTTTAATGTTTTACCATCCTGATGATGAGCGTGAGCTTCAACTTGATCAGGAAGAAACCTTGCAAGAGGTGTACAACGCTTGCTGTGAAAGCACCAATGAATTGCTGATTGAAATCATTCTCCCTAAAGATGCGCCCGTCGGCTCAGCCCGCGAAGCAGATGCCATGTATCAACGCGTGATGGAGCGCTTGTATAACCTTGGCATTAAACCCGATTGGTGGAAGTTGCCGCCACTCACTGCGAAAGGTTGGAAAGACGTCGATACCTTGATCGAGCAGCGTGATTCGCACTGCCGTGGTGTTGTGCTGTTGGGGTTAGATCAACCAGCAGAACAGCTTAAAGCGGGTTTCTCTGCGGCATCGCAGTCTCGTACTGTTCGAGGTTTCGCAGTGGGACGCACTATCTTTGGCGAACCGAGCCGACAATGGATGCGTGGCGAGTTAACGGGAGAGCAGTTCGTGAATGCCGTGAAACGAAACTACATTGATTTGATTGATACATGGCGTCAACGTTAATGGTGATGGTTACTTTTTATTGCGCCAGATCGGCAATCGCAGAGACGAGGAGACAGACATGGCAGTTCAATTAGGCATCAACCCACTGACATGGACAAATGATGATCTTCCCTCACTAGGGGCAGAAACGCCCCTTGATGTATGTTTAACGGAAGGAAAATTAGCAGGATTCACGGGGTTCGAATTGGGCAACAAATTCCCAAGAACGCCGGAAATACTAGGCCCTATTCTGCGTAAGCATGAATTGGCGTTGGTATCCGGCTGGTATTCAGGAGAGCTACTCAGCCGATCGGTTGAGCAGGAAATCGACGCGGTGCAATCTCACCTTCATTTGCTCAAAACGTTGGGCGCAACTGTCATGGTGTTTGCAGAAGTGACAGGATGTGTGCATGGCAACCTCAATATGCCCGTTGAGCGTCGGCCTCGTTTTCCTGAGAATCGTTGGCAAGAATACGGCGAAAAACTGACCGAGTTTGCAAAGTACACCCAATCACAGGGTGTTCAAATTGCTTATCATCATCACATGGGCACAGTGATTGAAAGCGAAGCAGATATTGACAGATTAATGGATGTGACGGGCGAGGAAGTCGGACTACTGCTCGATACTGGTCATCTTCATTTTGCGGGGGGTGATCCGATAGCCGTCGCGAAACGTCATGCTTCACGCATCAATCATGTGCATTGCAAAGACATTCGACAACCTATTCTCGATGATGCTCACAATCGCCGACTCAGCTTTTTGGATGCAGTTCTCAATGGTGTCTTCACTGTACCTGGTGATGGGTGCATCGATTATTCGGGGGTGATGCAGGTGTTGAAAGACAACGAATATGAAGGTTGGTTGGTGGTAGAAGCAGAGCAAGATCCTGCGATAGCGCACCCGCTGACGTATGCGAAGAAAGGGCATAAAAATCTTGAAGCTTACGCAAGAGAAGCAGGATTGCTCTAGACAAATCAGATCGGCACTGCGGAATAAAAGAGGCAGTGTTGATAAAGGAAAATGAAAATTAAATGACCCAGCATGAGGCTCAATACAGGGAGACCCAAGACATGGAAACGGTTCATAATTATATTAATGGCAGCATTGCCGAAAGTCAGACCACCCGCTTTGGTGCGGTGTTTAACCCCGCGACAGGCAAGCAAACCAAACAAGTCGCACTGAGTAGCGCCCAAGAAACGGAACAGGCCATTGCAGCAGCACAAGCCGCTTTTCCTGCATGGGCGAAAACACCGTCACTTCGCCGTGCACGCGTCATGTTTAAATTCAAAGCCCTGCTTGAAAAGCATCAAGATACGCTGGCGCGTTTGATCAGCAATGAACACGGCAAAGTGTATTCAGATGCGGTGGGAGAACTGACACGCGGTTTAGAAGTGGTTGAGTTTGCCTGTGGCATTCCTCACCTGCAAAAAGGGGAAAGTTCTGCAAACGTGGGTTCTGGCGTTGATAGCCATTCCTTGATGCAGCCGTTAGGTGTTTGCGCTGGGATCACGCCGTTTAACTTTCCCGCTATGGTGCCTATGTGGATGTTCCCGATTGCCATTGCAACGGGAAACACCTTTGTGTTGAAACCGTCTGAGAAAGATCCCTCATTGGGTTTGGTGCTGGGAGCGCTTTTGAAAGAAGCAGGCTTACCTGACGGTGTGTTTAATGTCGTGAACGGTGACAAGGAAGCCGTAGATGTATTGCTTACCGACTCTCGTGTGCAAGCGGTCAGTTTTGTGGGTTCAACGCCAATTGCAGAATACATTTATGCGACGGCGTCTGCGCACGGCAAGCGTTGCCAAGCATTAGGTGGTGCGAAAAACCACTGTATTCTCATGCCGGATGCAGACATGGACATGGCCTCTGGCGCCATCATGGGGGCAGGGTTTGGCGCAGCAGGTGAGCGCTGCATGGCGCTGTCTGTCGTGGTTGCTGTGGGTGATGAAACCGCAGATACCTTGGTGGCTTCACTGTCTGATAGCATCGCTAAAATGCGTGTTGGCCCAGGTATTGTTGATGGGCCTGAAAACGACATGGGACCAGTTATTTCTGCGCAACACAAAGATAAAATCCTTGGTTATATCAATGCCGGTGAAGCGCAGGGCGCTAAGCTGGTGGTTGATGGTCGTGCTTGTCAGGTTGAAGGACATGACGACGGCTTCTACGTTGGCCCAACCTTGTTTGATGATGTCACACCTGACATGAGTATCTATCAAGAAGAGATCTTTGGTCCCGTGTTGTCTGTGGTTCGTGTACCTGATTACCAAACGGCACTCGAACTCATCAATAGTCATGAATATGGGAACGGTTCAGCGATCTTTACACGAGATGGCGAAACCGCGCGCCAGTTCAGTGAAGATGTGTTGGCAGGTATGGTGGGTGTGAATGTGCCGATTCCTGTTCCAATGGCGTTCCACAGCTTTGGTGGTTGGAAGCGTTCTATCTTTGGCCCATTGAATGTCCACGGCAATGACGGTGTGCGCTTTTATACCCGCATGAAAACCGTTACCACGCGTTGGCCTGCCAGTGTGCGTTTGGAAAAGCACGACAGTCACTTCACCATGCCCACCATGGGTTAACGTTTGATTAAACGATAAAAAGGCCGCTGTTGCGGCCTTTTCGTTGTTTATTGGGCAAAAGCGGGTTGCCAGTTACTTACTTATACAACTTCACATGCGCTTCCATTTCTTCCCCAATCTGTTTACGCATGTTCATTAGGCGAATGGCAGACTGTTCCAATTCTATATCTTCGTCTGTCTCTGGTATCCATTTAGGAATAGATGTGGGTTTGCCACCTTCATCTACCGCGACCATGATGACAATACAATGAGTCGTCAGTCGATTTTTCAGTTCCTTGGGATCACTGGCTTGCACATCAATGGCAATGTGCATGGAGGAGTTGCCGGTATAAATTACTTTGGCGCTGACTTCGACGAGATTGCCGACATGAATCGGTGCAACAAAACGAATACCGCCTGCATAGGCAGTAATACAGTACTTGCCACTCCATCCTGCAGCGCATGCATAGGCTGCAAGGTCAATCCATTTCATGGCGGCACCACCGTGCACCTTTCCGCCAAAATTCACGTCACTGGGCTCTGCCAGAAAGCGTAATGTTATATTCCTTTGTTGTGCACTCATTGTCGTTATCCTTACTGCATGAATTACTTTAGTTATAACAAAGAATGAGTGAGACAAGTAGGGAATAGTCGGCGTTACTGGCTCTTAGAAAGGAATTCATGAGTTTGTTAAGGCTGCTTATGAATATCCTGTATGATGGCGGCGTTTTCATTCTTCCATCCAGCAAGCCATGTTGTGGCGTGGTTGGATACTCATAAAGATGCACTATGCCTGTTACTGATTCGCTGAACCACACCATTGTTGATGATTTCGTTGCACCTGTTTGCGAGGGTTTCATCTCGCTGCTTTATCAAGATGACGATATCTTATTGATCGACAAACCCAGTGGGCTGTTTAGCCTTTCCGGTAAAAACCCGCTGAATTGGGATTCGGTGCATCATCGCTTGGTTCATGGGCAAGACGGACGGACGCCCGCCTTTCCTGAGGCTAAACTTCCTCACCGCTTAGATTTTGGCACATCAGGCATCATGGTCGCGGCATTGCACGCCGAGTCAGCAAAACACCTTAATAAACAATTCCAAGACAGAGCCGTTCAGAAGCAATACATGGCGATGTTGGAAGGTTGGGTTTCCGATGATCACGGCCAGATCACCGCAGCCATTGCGAAAGACAAAACTCTGTTCCCGCGCGTGAAATTATGTGCCGAAACAGGCAAGCCTTCGATGAGTGACTATGAGGTTATTGCGCGTTATCCCAACCCGAAACGCTCACTCGTAAAATACACGCCAATAACAGGGCGAACGCACCAACTGAGAATACATAGCTTGTCGATGGGGCATCCTATTTTAGGGTGTGATTTGTACAGTAGTGATACCAGTGAGAGTTTGGCCTCCCGATTGCAGTTACATGCGAGTGATGTGTTCTTTGTGCATCCCATGACGGGAGAAAAAGTACACGGACAGAGTGAGTGCCCATTTGCCTAATGCGTCGTACGCTCTGATTTTTTAGTGTCAGACTTTCTTTGAGTTAGCGCTTTCAGTGTTGTGGTGACCCGGTTCATTTTTTCTTGAACAGCGGTTAGCATGCGATAAAATCGGCAATTCCCCTCAGAACCATAGACTTTGTAATATTGGTCCTCTTCTTTAATCGCTTGTGTTTTTGATTCATGTGGAAATGGGCGTTTACCGGCTTCTCGCATCATGGCGTTTGGCTGATTGATGTCTGTTTTTAATGTCATGAGTGTTCCCCTCAATAAAAACGTTCGTTGTCGGGTCGTCCAACGCATTGTGTTTTGTGATGCCGTTTAAAGAACGAGATACCTCTGTCGTGGTTTTCTTTGAGAATACTGGATAATGAAATTTCATCAATGAAACGAAATGTTAAGGTCTTTTCATGAATGAAATGGATGGAAAAAACGCAGATTGGAACGATTTACAACTCTTTCTTGCCGTTGCGCGAGAAGGCGGGCTTTCCGCTGCAGCGAAGGCCAGCCAGAAAAGTGCCGCGACACTTGGCAGAAGAATGCATGCATTGGAACGTGCAATTGGCCGAGAGCTTTTTGTTAGACATGACAAAGGGTATGAACTTCTTGCGGAGGGACGTTCGTTGTTGGCTGCATTGACGGATGTTGAATCCAAGATCCTCCAACTAACGACGCCACCGGTTCAGGGAGAAAGACCGCTGGTGAAGATTTCAGCGGGCACTTGGACCACCTTGTTTTTGATCCAACACCTAGACCAAATACCCGACTCTCTGTCTGATGTGCGATTGCGCTTTGTGTCTACCGAGAAAGTGCTCGATATTTCTCACCGTGAGGTGGTCATTGGCATTCGAAACCATAGGCCGACAGAGCCTTCTCTCGCTTGTAGGAAGTTGACGCGTGTTGAATTCGCTCCCTATGCCACTGAAACAGCGGAAACGCGCTGGATAAAAGTACTTGCAGATATACCTTCCGCAAATTGGCTAGATCGTTTTGTGGGAACAGACGCAGTATGTGAAGTCAATGTCCCTCGGAATAGCCTAGACTTGGCACTCGCAGGCAAAGGTATTGCGCTACTTCCCACGTTTATTGGTGATGCTTACCCTCAGCTGAAACGAATGGGCGGACAAATAGAAGAGTTGGGGCATGACCGTTGGATGGTGACACATCAAGATGATCGTCATTTACCGGAAGTGAGGAGCGTGATTGATAAGTTGTGTAATGTGTTGGGGTGAAAAGCCTGCTAAGCAGGCTTTTAATGCGCCTTTTTAGGTGTTACGCACCCAGTGTGGAAGACAGTGCTTGCTGCAATTCAGCATTAGTTGCGTCACGTGAAATCGTGAAGGAACGGTACATGTCACCACGTCCTATTGTGCGGTCAATTTCCGCTAGGCAATGAATTCGATCGCCATCCAACACAAAGGAAAGCTCAATTTCCTTTTTACTAAAAAATCCGCTGTTCTGGAATTCTAATTCTTGGTAACACCCTGAGTGTGAAGAGAAGCCGTTACCGTTCAATTGACCTTGTTCAACGTCAGCTTTCACCATGCGGTAGCCTTCACTTTCTAGCAAACTGATCACGCGCTGTATTGCAGGTAACGGACGAATTTCCAGATAATCTCTGTCCGTTGGGTCGATTGCGAAATCAATGTTGAGTGACGTTTCTATCCACACTTTTGATTGATTGTCGTTAGCTGAAACTGCGGTGATAGGCGTTTCGACATGCAATGGCATTTCGAAAGGTGTCGATATTTCTTCGCCCGGTTGAACCACAAAGGGTTCAACGGCTTGCATCGAGCCCAAAACGAAGTTCTGATAACTTACGCTGTCGTCAGATTCTACTTTTACTTCGGTGCACAGTTTGAGTGATATGGCATCGATTTGTTGCTCAATGTCACCACCTTTGATGTGAATTGTCCCCGTTAGCATGGCGCCTTGGTAGACCGATTCGTTGTCCAAAACGGTATCGACTTTGGCTGCGCCAATACCTAAAGAGGCTTTTAGTTTTTTGAACATGGTTGTCCTTTATTATTTGTGGCAATTTTCTTTGCTCATCTCTTATTTACACAAACCTGCCAATGTAGACAAGCGACAATAATGATCATTCCCTGCATTCCCAATTCGTTGATAAGCAATAACTCACGAAGGAAATGAGCGTCACCTTATGTTGACTTAGATGCAGTATTGGATAACGAGATTGAACATTGAAGGCGATGTTGTGCTGGGAGACATCGACCCACAAACTCGCTGAGGGTCGTGAACAATTTAAGCGACTTGCAGTGGCGACCCGCTATGAAAACGGAACATGTCATCCGGTGTTTGGATAAGCATTGCTTCTTTTTCGCCGATCAGTGTGATGCGATCTTGAATGTCTCCGCCCGCAATGGCGGCAGCCAAGGTGAGGTAATCCTGATAGTGGCGCGCTTCTGAACGTAGCAGTGAGATATAGAACTTCTGCAGTTCCGCATCAAGGTAGGGGGCAATCTTTGCAAAGCGTTCGCAAGAACGCGCTTCAATGTAAGCGCCGACAATCAATTTATCGATCAATGTGGCAGGTTCATGCGTTCGCACGGCTGACATCATCCCGCGCGCATAGCGGCCTGCATGCAGAGGCGAGTAGGGCATGTCACGTTTTTCCATGATCTCGATGACTTGCTCAAAATGATGGAACTCTTCTTTAATCAAGCGAACCATTTTATCGATAAGATCTTGGCTGTGCTCAAACCCGGCTTTGGGCGTTAATGGTGCGCTCAAGCCATTTTTCTTCGCGTGAAAAACACCCTCTCGTTGACGTTTGTACACGAAATCTTCGTAAGGTTTTGCCCACTCTAAAAGCAATGAACCACTGTCTTTGTCGATGCCGTATTTGCGAATTAACCACATTGCGGTTTGCGCGGCTTTCAACTCACAGTTTGCATGATCGCGCAGCAGGATGGTTTCATTCTCAGGTTTAATGGCTTCATCTATCCATGCTTGCGGTGTTTCACAGTGAAGAAATCCGCGAACGGGCTCTAAGAGTTGTTCTAATTCTTGGCTAAGTTGCATCGACATTTCTGTTCTTTTTTAGGGTGTTGAGGGCATCGATTATACAAGCAGCGAGAGTTGAGAGAAACTCTCCTGACATGTTCTGTCAGTAGCTGGCAGTAAGCTTCTTTCAACCCCACATGAAAGGAGAAAACACCATGGATAACATCGTTGAAACGGTTCGCTTTAAATTGAAAGAAGGCACGGACGTTCAAACATTCCTTGCTGCGGCAGAAGGTACGTTGCCTTACATCAGTGGCTGCGAAGGGTTTGTTTATCGCTCATTGAGTTTGAATGAAGAGACACAAGAGTGGACGGACATTGTGTATTGGACCAACCTCGCTAATGCGCAAGCGGCATCAAACAACTTCATGCAAGATGCTGGTGCGCAAAAAATGGTGTCACATATTGATGGCGCTACACTTGTTATGGCGCATGAGTCCGTCAAAATGAGTGCCATGGGTGAGTGTATAGAGTCGGCTTAACAGGAAGTTAAATGAGTAAATCGGAGCGTTTGTTTGAGTTGTTGACCCTGTTGCGTTCTAAACGTTACGCGGTGACAGCCAAGGCGATGGCAGAAGAGCTAGGCGTCAGTGAACGCACGATTTACCGTGATGTCCAATCTCTGCTGCTTTCAGGTGTGCCCATTGAAGGTGAGGCAGGGGTTGGCTATCGATTAGGGAAAGGTTCCCATTTACCTCCGCTCATGTTCACTGAAGAAGAAATGCTCGCTATGGAACTGGGTATGAGAATGGTGAGGGCTTGGTCAGACAGGCAATTGGCGGCAGCTTCTCATTCAGCATCGCGAAAAATACATTCCATCTTACCAGAGCACATTCGCGCCCAAATTGAAACGTTCCCCATTGAAGTGCCAGCATTTCATGTCGGCAGTGAAAATGCTGATCGCAATGAATTATTGCGGGAGGCAACGGCGCAGTTTAAGAAAATCCAAATTCATTATGAAACGGGTGAAGGCATTGTGTCTGATAGGGTGGTGCAACCGCTCGGGCAAGTTTATTGGGGAAAGGTATGGACCTTGGTGGCGTGGTGCGAACTCAGGAATGACTACCGAAGCTTTCGCATCGATCGCATCCTGCGTGTTGATTCGTTAGCGGATACGTTTACTACACACAAAGAGAAATCGTTTCAGCATTACTTGGCAGCAAGCTATGGCTGCGAGAAATAACTTTATTGCGTAAGGTAAACCATTTCAAAAATCACTCCGTAATGACTCTTCGCTGATCAGCTAAATCGAGCAAACGCTCTCAACCTTTAATATATGGAATAGGAGAAATCATATGATTTCTACGAAGGTAGTGCCGTCTCTAAAATCAGCAATATTCTCTATGTTTGTCGTTTTTACGGTTGCTGCATGCAGCAGTCAGGCTAAACACCATGAGGCGATGAACGAGAAACCGAAACAAAACATCGTTGAAATAGCTGCAGGAAATCCAGATTTCAGTACGCTAGTCGCTGCAGTGAAAGCGGCTGGCCTTGTCGAAACGCTTCAAGGGAAAGGGCCATTTACCGTCTTCGCCCCGACGAACGAAGCATTTGCAAAGTTACCAGCAGGGACAGTAGAAAGCCTTTTACAACCAGAAAACAAAGATCAGCTTGTCGCGATTCTTACGTATCACGTAGTGCCAGGCAAAGTGATGGCAAAAGACGTGGTCGATCTGACAGAGGCAACGACCGCGCAAGGCAGTATTATCTCTATCGATACGACGAACGGCGTGAAAGTCGATAACGCCAATGTGGTCGCGACAGACATCGAAGCATCAAACGGCGTTATTCACGTGATTGATAGTGTCATTATTCCGAATTAAAGCGACGCTGACTCACCCGAAAGTTAATCGGGTGCAACGGGATTAAAGAACAAAAAAGCGAGCCATTGGCTCGCTTTTTTTGTTTTTACTGAGAACCCAAATGGGTGTCAGACAGCAGGGGGTTATCCCAATAGGTCGTCTGCCACTTTGTAGTTTGGATCTTCAATGTGGTTGATTTCAACCAAGCTACCTGCTTTTGTCAGTAGCGCCTGACAGTCTGGCGACAAATGGCGAAGATGCAGAGTCTTACCTGATTTGTTGTATCGGTCTGCCAAGGTATCAATCGCTTCAATCGCGGAATGGTCAGCAACACGTGACTTACCAAAATCTACGATAACGTCGCTTGGGTCATTCTGTGCGTCGAAGAGTTCAAGGAAGTTAGCCACTGAGCCGAAGAACAATGGGCCGTTCACTTCATAGATTTTCGAACCTTCTTCGTTAATGTGGCTTGTCGCGTAAATGTGTTTCGCATGTTCCCATGCAAACATCAACGCAGAGACAATCACACCAACAATCACGGCAATTGCAAGGTCAGTCATGACGGTAACAACGGTGACTAACACGATGACAAAGAAATCTTTCTTAGGTACACGGCGTGCCAGCTTGAAGGTTGCCCATTCAAAGGTGCCGATGACGACCATGAACATCACACCAACAAGCGCGGCAAGTGGGATCATTTCAATCAGTGAAGAGGTGAACAAGATAAAGCAAAGCAGCGCGAGTGCGGCAACAATACCTGATAGACGACCACGACCGCCTGAGTTCACGTTGATCATTGATTGACCAATCATCGCACAGCCGCCCATTGCACCGAACACTGAACATGTTACGTTCGCAACGCCTTGTCCCACACACTCACGGTTACCGTGACCACGGGTGCCTGTCATTTCATCAATGACGGTAAGCGTAAGTAGCGACTCAATCAAACCAACTGCAGCGAGAATCAGCGCGTAAGGCAAAATGATGTAAATCGTTTCTAGGCTAAACGGTACCACTGGCACGGCGAAGGTTGGCAGTGAGCCAGCAAGCGTCGCGTTCTCGTCGCCACTCATTGAGCGTAGGAAGTCCACCACTGTACGTGTATCGAGATCAAGCAATACGACGGCAGCCGTAACAGACACGATAGCAACCAGTGAAGACGGTACTGATGTGGTTAGTTTTGGCAGGAAGTGAATGATTGCCATGGTGATAGCCACAAGGCCAAGCATCAATATCATTTGGCTACCTTGAAGCCAATCTAGATTTCCTGCTGCGTCTGGCGCTTTGAATTGACCAAGTTGAGCAAGGAAAATGACGATAGCCAAGCCGTTAACGAAACCAATCATCACAGGGTGCGGCACCATGCGGATGAACTTTCCGAGCTTGAAAATACCGGCAGACACTTGGAAGAGGCCCGCAAGCATCACGGCAGCAAAAAGGTATTCGATGCCATGCTGAGCAACCAAGCTGACCATAACAACGGCCATTGCACCTGTTGCGCCTGAAATCATGCCTGGGCGACCGCCAAGAATAGAGGTCAATAGACCCATGATGAACGCAGCGTAGAGACCAACCATAGGGTCTACACCTGCAACAAAGGCGAATGCAACGGCTTCAGGCACAAGTGCGAGCGCTACTGTCAACCCTGACAGTACGTCGTTTTTCACTGAGTGCTGGGGGAATTTAGGAAATTCAAACATTATGTAAATTACTTGTCTTTAGATGGGTTAAAGGGAATCACACAACATCGCTAGCGGTAGCAAAACGATCGTCCTTGTAATCACATAGCTAGCAATTAAACGTTCTTTCTATAAACAGCTGTCTCAACTGTTAAATGCTTGCGGATACTACCTAATAGTGTGATTTTGTTCAATGTTCGTAACGTAATTGTGAATCTTAATAATAAAGATATCAGTGCTCGACATGTTGAAGTGACAGCCTGAAATACGTGTATAGCATTAGGGTAGTCGTGTTCGAGGGCAACATAACGAATACATTAAATTTTTATACCCAAACAACCTCAAGATACTTGTTCACCGAGAGTTTGTTTGGGTATAAAAAAAAAGAGCCATGACATGCATGGCTCTTTTTTACCCTAGCCTTAACTTAGAAGTTAGGCTTGGTCGCGGGTGCTGCGGCGCGGCTAGTTGCCGTGTCACTACCTGCTTGTTTAGTTTGAAGACGCTCTGCACGGAACTCTGCAATTGCGACTTGGATTGGTGCAGAAGACACTTCTTGAGCTGGAGCGGGTGCTTTCGTCATTGGAGACGTTGCAACACGACAACGAATCACTGGCGCTTCTGCAGGTTTTTCTGCTTCAACCGCTGAGATTTCACTCGCTTCAATCACTTCTTTGATGTCTGCTTTTTCTTCGTTCTGAACAGGCGCAACTGGCGCTGATTCAACCACTGCTTCTTGAGCCACAGTCTCTTGAACGTCGGCTTTTGCAACAACGGTTTCTGGCGCTTGTTGAGCGGCAGGTTCTTCCGATACAGCATTCACTGTTAGTGGAAGTTCTTCGCTCAGTGCATCTGCACCTTCAGATTTGGCTTTTTCTTCCAAAATCGTAGGCGTTGCAGGACGAGGGAATACTTTACCCATTGCCATTTCAGGGAAAGCAACACCGCTTAGGGCTGGTTTTGCTTCAACTGCTTCTTCAACAACGGGTGTTTCTTGTGCCACATCAGCGATGACTTCTTCTGCAACAACAGGTGCTTTCTGTGCCGCTTTCGACGGCCATACTTTACCCATTGCCATTTCTGGAGAAGCCACACCAGACTTCAGAACAACCTTGTTGCGCTTCTCTACAACAGAAACTGCAGTTTCCATCATGTCTAGCTGGTCAAGACCTTGTTCTGTCGATTCAGTGTCGTTGTCTTCGCGGTAGTTGCGACGACGGCGTTGACCACTAGCACGTAGGTGACGAGGTGAACGACGGTTACGACGTTTCTCATCACGTTGCTCAGTTTGTTCGCCATCTTGCGCAGCGACAGTTTCGTTCACATCAACTTGTTTTGCTTCGGCAGCAACTGCTTTGCCCATCTCTTGAAGAGGGTTTTCAGCCACATTCTCTTGCTCAACAGACGTGTCGCCTACGCGAATTTTCTTGTCTAGCTTACGGCGTTGACGGCGTTGCTTAATTTTTTCCGTCTTCTCCGCTTTTTCCTGCTTCTCAACTGCAACTACTGGCGCTTCTTCTTTTACAGGTTTAGCGACTTTCTGCTGTTGGCGCTGTTCCGTTTTCTCTGCTTTATCAACAGGCTTACGGTTTTGCTTCTTCGCAGGTTTTTCTTGACGTTCTGCGTTGCCGTTGCGCTCGTTACGTTCATTACGCTGTTCGTTACGATCCGCCGTTTCTGGACGGTCTTTACGACGTTGTGGACGTTTCTCGTTGCGCTCTTGCTTGCCGTTTTCATCGCGTTGATTGTTGCGTGAACCACGACGATTGCGGTCTTGCGAACGTTTCTGATCACGACGATTACGGTTTTCTTGTTTCGGTTCTTCTTTCTTCTCTTGCTCAGGCTCTGATGCAAACAGACCAGAAATGAAGCTAACCAAACGCGAGAACAAGCCCGGTTGTGTTTCAGCTTCTTTGGTTGGTGCAGGCTTCGCAGATGGTGCTGGAGAAGCTGGCGCAGAGAAACCTTGAAGTGCAGGCTCTTCACGTTTCTTCTCGACACGTTCAGCAGGGGCATCATCTTTTGCTTCTGCTTCGCGTATTGCTTCCAGCTGCTTAGGCAAGTGGTAAGAAAGCGTACTGTTTTCATCACCGCCACGGACACGCAACACTTCAAAGTGTGGCGTTTCCATGTCTGCGTTTGGCACGATAACAACGCGAACGTTGTGATATTTCTCTACATGCTGCACAGAGCGGCGTTTTTCGTTAAGCAGGTAAGAGGCAACAGGCACTGGCACAATAGCCATTACTTGCGATGTGTTCTCTTTCAATGCTTCTTCTTCGATCAATCGAAGAATAGACAGCGACAGGGATTCGTTATCACGAATCACACCTGTACCCGTACAACGAGGACAAATATGGTGGCTCGCTTCTGCCAAAGACGGGCTTAGGCGTTGGCGAGACATTTCTAGCAGACCGAAACGTGAAATACGGCCGATTTGAACGCGTGCGCGGTCCATACGAACTGCTTCACGAAGGCGGTTTTCAACTTCACGTTGGTGGCGAACAGGGGTCATATCGATAAAATCGATAACAACCAAGCCACCCAAGTCGCGTAGACGTAATTGACGTGCAATTTCGTCAGCTGCTTCTAGGTTCGTTTGAAGTGCAGTTTCTTCGATATCAGAGCCTTTTGTTGCGCGGGCTGAGTTGATATCAATAGAGGTCAATGCTTCTGTAGGGTCGATAACAATCGAACCGCCAGATGGAAGACGGACTTCACGCTGGAATGCAGATTCAATCTGACTTTCGATTTGGTAATGGCTGAATAGAGGTACTTCGCCTTCGTAGCGCTTAACGCGCTGCAGGAAGTCAGGGCGGGTCGCCTGAATACGCTCACGAGCCTGATTGAATACTGTTTCGCTATCAATCAATACCTCACCGATGTCACGGCGTAGGTAGTCACGGAATGCACGAGCAATAACGTCACTTTCTTGATAGATAAGGAAAGGAGCATTTTGAGAATCTGCAGCACCTAGGATACGTTCCCAGTTGTTCAACAGATAGTTCAAATCCCATTCAAGTTCTTCAGCTGATTTGCCTACGCCTGCGGTGCGAACAATAAGACCCATGCCTTGTGGCAGTTTAAGGCCTGACATTGCTTCTTTAAGTTGGCTACGCTCTTCACCTTCGATGCGACGAGAAATACCGCCAGCACGTGGGTTGTTAGGCATAAGAACAAGGTAACTACCCGCAAGGGAGATGAATGTGGTTAGGGCTGCGCCTTTGTTACCACGTTCTTCTTTATCTACCTGAACAATCACTTCTTGGCCTTCTTTCAACACCTCTTTGATGTTTGGACGGCCTTGGTAGCTGTAATTGTCTGGGAAGTATTCGCGGGCAATTTCTTTAAGAGGAAGGAAACCGTGACGTTCTGAACCGTAGTCAACGAAAGCTGCTTCTAGACTTGGTTCAATACGGGTGATTTTGCCTTTATAAATATTTGCTTTCTTCGATTCATGGCCTGGGCTTTCGATATCTAGATCGTACAAGCGCTGACCGTCAACCAATGCGACGCGCAACTCTTCTTTTTGAGTTGCGTTGATCAACATTCTTTTCATATCAAATTTTTCTCGATTATTTGTCGTTGTTATTAGTTGTCGGATACGAGACAAAAAACGCAATGCTGCCAGGTCCCAAGTCTGACATTAATGCAACCTCACGGCTGGGGAATCAGGGACGCTCTAGGGCACTACTTATTTACCCACTGACACGGAAATAAAGAAGTCTCTCCGGTTTACTCAGTCGGTTTTCCACCACAAATGGCGACAGTCTCTTTGACACTGGTTATTTTTCCCGTCGTGCCAACAAACTAACGGGTGCCTTAATCCTCATGTCTTACGCCAAATGCTGCATGATTAAAACGCGTTGAACTCTCATCGGAATCGAAACTACTAAGAAATAGTGCCGTGAATGGTCAATGTGTCTTGGTTAAAGCGGATTATATTTACTCTGTTTGACGGTAATTTCGCCGTAGTGTGTAAAAAAGCTACAAACTTTTCTACAGTACGGCGCAACTATAGCAGGGACACTTTTTTGCGGCAAATTACTTTGATGCAATGTAGAATCTATGCCCTATGAATACAGAAAAACCTAAAGTGCAATTCATCGACATCTCCGATGACATTGCAGGCCAGCGGATCGATAATTTTCTCCGAAATAGGCTTAAAAACGTCCCTAAAAGTATGATTTATCGCGTTCTTCGCAAAGGAGAGGTGCGAGTTAACAAAAAACGCATAAAACCGGAATACAAGCTTCAAGAGGGGGATGTTATTCGTCTTCCTCCTATCAAGATCCCAGAGACGGCGCAGGTTGAAGCGCCTAACACCAAGCTTGATAGGGTGGCTGAGTTAGAAAATTGTGTGATTTATGAAGACGATCACATGCTTATTCTGAATAAACCGTCTGGAACTGCCGTTCATGGCGGCAGTGGGCTGCATTTTGGCGCGATTGAGGCCATGCGCGCACTGCGTCCAGATGCACGTTTTCTTGAATTGGTGCATCGAATCGACAGAGATACGTCTGGCATTTTGTTGATTGCCAAAAAACGCTCGGCACTTCGTCATCTTCAAGCGCAATTTCGCGAGAAGACGGTACAGAAGTATTACTTTGCTTTGGTCATGGGGAACTGGAAACCAAGCATGCGTAAAGTGACTGCACCTTTACTTAAGAATGAAGTGAACAGCATTGTGCGGGTTAATCCGAACGGTAAAGCGTCAGAAACGCGCTTTAGAGTGCTGGAACAATTTAAAGAAGCGACCTTGGTTCAAGCAAGTCCAATCACTGGACGCACACACCAGATTCGCGTCCATGCTCAATACTCTGGTCATCCGATTGCTTGGGATGATAGGTATGGTGATCGACGATTTGATGCTTATACGAAGAAATTTGGTTTGAGCCGATTGTTCCTCCATGCTGCAAACATTAAGTTCACGCACCCGAGCACAGAAGCGCAAATGGATATCTCCGCGCCGATGGAAAAGAAACTCGAGCGAACGTTAGAAGGACTGCGCACCTGTTAAAGCAATATAAGCTAGTCATCTTTGATTGGGATGGCACTGTGATGGATTCGGTGGCACGCATTGTGTCGTGTTTAGAGGAAGCTGCCCGTTTAACGGGTGGTTTGCCAACGCTGTCGCCAGAGCAATTAAAGCAAATGATAGGTTTGAGCTTAGAAAAGGGGTTTGTATTTCTTTACCCAGATGTGCCTTTCTCTCTGTTTGATACTTGGAAGAAGCATTATGGTCAGCAGTTTCGGGATGATAACCCAACACCACATGCGTTTTATCCTGGTGTAACCGATACACTTGACGCGTTGAAAAATGCGTCAGGAAAAATGTTAGGGGTGGCGACTGGGAAATCGCGCATTGGCCTTGATAGGGCAATGGGTGAAACCCACAGTCAGCATTTCTTTGCCGCGACACGAACGGCAGATGAGACGTTATCAAAGCCCGATCCTTTAATGATTCATGCGTTGCTTGAAGAGCTCGGTATCAATAAAGAAGAGGCTGTCATGATAGGGGATACCTCTCATGACATGTTGTTAGCAAACAACGCGGGCATTGATGCGATTGGTATTACATGGGGTGTGCATGATGCTGCTACACTATCTGAATACAACCCTGTGGCGATTGTCGACACACTGCCAGAATTACTCAAACTGCCATAGACATAAGCGTTAGCAGGACATGAAAATGAAAAAAGAGCGAAGATTCGCTCTTTTTTTGTAGCTGATAGAAGGGGTTAGTTACCCTAGAACGTTGACACCTTCTTGCTCTAACATTTCACACAGTCGAATCAATGGAAGACCAATCAAAGTGTTTGGGTCTCTACCATCGAGCTTCTCAAACAATGCGATGCCTAATCCTTCACATTTGAAACTGCCAGCACAATCGAGCGGTAGCTCGCGCTTCACGTAGTTTCTAATTTCTACCTCAGAGAGAGATCTAAAGTGAACGTGAAACGGTTCAACGTCGGTTTGGGATTTCCCAGTTGCACTGTTATAAAGGCTTAAACCTGTATAAAAAGTGACGTGTTTGCCTGAAGCTGCACTGAGTTGGTCGAAAGCACGCTCTTCAGTATGAGGTTTGCCGAGGATCTTTCCGTCGATCACGCAGACTTGATCGGATCCTATGATCAAGGCGTTGGGATGATCGATACTGCACGCTTTTGCCTTATTTTCAGACAAACGCTTCACCAAATCGCTTGGATCTTCTTGTTCATAAGGGGTTTCATCAATATCAGGCGAATGCGTTAGAAAGGAAATTCCCAGCTTTTCTAACACCATTTGGCGATATTTAGAGCCGGATCCTAGCACGACTGTTTGTTTATTCATCTAACGATGATCCTTTCTCGGAATATTCGTATACGAAGGTCAGTGTAATGTTTTACACTTGCGGAGGCGAGTGGGCATAGGATGTCCGTTGGCAATTCGTGCCCATTCTGTTTCAAATTCGCTAAGTGCCTGTAGTACAGAAAATAACCTTTTCTTCTCTGGGCGAGTGTGTATACGCTACCTCTTAGAAGTAAAAGGCTAAATTTCTTTGACTCGGGATACTTTGGAGGCTAGAATTCGCGCCCTATGCAAAAGGTAAAAGTACCACTAACGGTTGACCCGTTTAAAAGTGCGCAAAAGCGACTTGATTATGATGGCATCATCGCAGTTAAGCAGCTTGAACGTCTTGCAGAGGTAACTGGAGGTGTGATCAGTGATGCTGATGTTAAACTTTCTTTTGATATTGATGCACAAGGACTGAAGATCGTAAGCGGTAACGTGAAGGTCGACGTCAATCTTGAGTGTCAACGTTGTTGGAAAGTCTACCCACATCATTGTGATATCGAATTTATTTACAGCCCGGTTTTCAATGAAGATCAGGTTGACAATTTACCAGATGCTTATGAGCCGGCATTAGTCGACGAAAATGGTGAGATTAACCTACTTCAACTTATCGAAGATGAGTTGATTGTGGCTTTGCCACAGGTTGCCATGCACGAAGAAGCTGATTGCGAAATCAACTCTGATGGTATGGTTTTCGGGGAAATCCCGCTTGCTGATGAGCGTCCGAATCCATTTGCCGTTTTGAAAAACTTAAAGCAAAAGTAACGAGGAGTAGGGTCCATGGCCGTACAAAAGAGCAAAAAATCACGTTCAATGCGTGGTATGCGTCGTTCACACGATGCGCTAACTACTAGTGCATTGTCTGTAGATGCAACTTCTGGTGAAACTCACCTGCGTCACAACGTGACTGCTGACGGTTTCTACCGTGGCCGCAAGGTAATCAACAAGTAAGGTTGAGCCTTGACTGGTCTAACCATTGCACTTGATGCGATGGGTGGGGACTTCGGTCCCCAGGTAACAGTGCCTGCCTCCGTGCAGGCATTGTTGCATTTCCCTTCGTTAAAAGTCGTACTCGTCGGTGATCACGCTGAGATCACCCGCCAGCTCGTATCGCTGGGTCAAGAACATGCCTCCCGCATTTCAATTGTTCATGCGGAATCTTCTATCGCCAACGACACGCGTCCTTCTCAAGCACTTCGCTCGAGTAAAGGTACATCCATGCGTATTGCATTGGAACTTGTCGCCGATGGCAAAGCTGATGCCTGTGTCAGTGCCGGTAATACGGGCGCACTGATGGCACTCTCTCGCTCCTTATTAAAACTTCTCCCTGGCATAGACAGGCCTGCGCTTGTTTCAGCCCTCCCAACCCTAGGTTCTCAACAAAGCTGGTTACTCGATCTTGGTGCAAATGTTTCGGTGGATGCTGATACCTTGTTTCAGTTTGCGGTAATGGGCTCTGTGCTTGCTGAAGAGCAATTAGGTCATCAACCTACGGTGGGCTTGTTGAATATCGGTGAAGAAGAAATAAAAGGAAATGATTTAGTAAAGCGTTGCTCGGAAATGCTTCAGCAATGCTCAGCAGTCAATTACATTGGTTACGTAGAGGGCAACCAGCTCTATACAGGGAAGGCTGATGTGGTTGTCTGTGATGGATTTGTCGGCAACGTAAGCCTGAAAACCAGTGAAGGGGTCGCAAAACTGTTTTTAGATAGCTTAAAGCAGCACATTTTGACGAGCCCATTTAAAAAACTGGTGGCTAAATGGTTATTTGGCGAACTATTTACTGCGCTTAATCACCTGAACCCCGACCAGTACAATGGCGCAAGTCTGTTAGGATTGCGCGGCATTGTAGTGAAAAGCCACGGACGTGCTGATATATCCGCTTTCCAACACGCTATCGGGGAAGCGGTCCACGAAGTCGAACGGCAACTACCTAAAAAAATATGTGACCGTTTGGAAGCCGTACTACTCGAGAGGCATTATTAGTCTTCATGTTCAGTAAGATTCTAGGTACAGGCAGCTTTCTGCCTGCCCAAATCCGCACTAACGCGGATCTCGAAAAAATGGTTGATACCAGTGATGAGTGGATTACTGCCCGAACTGGTATTAAAGAACGTCGTATTGCAGCGGAAAACGAGTCTGTTGCGGTAATGGCTTACAACGCTGCTGTCCAAGCAATTGATATGGCAGCGATTGATAAGCACGACATTGACCTCATTATTGTTGCTACCACAAGCGGTGAAAGTGCATTCCCTGCTGCCGCATGTGAAGTCCAAGCCATGCTTGGTATTAGTGGTTGCCCTGCCTTTGATATTGCTGCTGCATGTTCTGGTTTTGTTTACGCACTGAGCGTTGCTGATCAGTATGTGAAGTCAGGCATGGCGCGTAACGCCTTGGTTGTTGGTTCTGATCGTCTTTCTCACATGTGTGATCCGACTGATCGTTCAACTGTCATCTTGTTTGGTGATGGTGCGGGTGCCGTTGTTGTTGGTGCAAGCGAAGAGCCAGGTGTGATCTCTACTCACTTACGTGCTGATGGTAAATTTGGCGAGTTGCTGAACTTGAAACACCCTGGGCGTGGTTCGCGCTCTCAAGTTGAAGAAGATGCTTGGCTAGAAATGGCAGGCAACGATGTCTTTAAAGTTGCTGTTACGCAGCTGGCTAACATCGTCTCTGAAACACTTGATGCCAACCAAATGGAAAAGTCTGAAATTGATTGGCTCGTTCCACACCAAGCAAACTATCGAATCATTAAAGCGACGGCAAAAAAACTGGCCATGTCGATGGATCAGGTTGTCCTAACGCTAGATAAACATGGCAATACGTCTGCCGCTTCTGTTCCTACTGCACTTGATGAAGCAGTACGTGACGGACGCATTCAACGCGGTCAAACGATATTGCTTGAAGCCTTTGGCGGTGGTTTCGCCTGGGGCTCTGCGCTGATTAAGTTTTAATAAGGAAAATTTCTATGTCTAACTTTGCTGTGGTTTTTCCAGGCCAAGGTTCACAAACTATGGGCATGTTGGCTGAACTGGCTGAACAATTTGATGTAGTAAAACAAACATTTGCTGAAGCATCTGACGTTTTAGGTTATGACCTTTGGGCACTGGTTCAAAACGGCCCTGACACTGACCTCAACCAAACTCATCGCACTCAACCTGCACTGCTGGCAGCGTCTGTTGCGATTTGGCGTGTATGGCAACAAGAGGGTGGAGCACAACCAACCGTATTGGCTGGTCATAGCTTGGGTGAGTACTCTGCACTGGTTTGTGCGGGTGTTATCGACTTCAAAGAAGCCGTTAAATTGGTTGAACTGCGTGGTCAGCTGATGCAAGAAGCGGTACCTGCAGGCGTGGGTGCTATGTCTGCAATCATTGGTCTTGAAAACGACGCCATTGCTAAAGCGTGTGAAGAAGCGGAACAGGGACAAGTGGTTTCCCCTGTAAACTTCAATTCACCAGGCCAAGTTGTCATTGCCGGTAATAAAGAAGCGGTAGAGCGTGCAAACGTTCTGTGTAAAGAAGCGGGCGCGAAACGCGCATTGCCTTTGCCTGTATCTGTGCCGTCTCACTGTGCACTGATGAAACCAGCAGCAGATAAATTAGCTGTTGCGCTTGAAAGCATTGAATTTTCTGCACCGTCAATCCCAGTTGTTAACAACGCTGACGTTGCTGCTGAAACTGACCCTTCTGCGATTAAATCTGCTCTTGTTCGTCAACTTTACGGTCCCGTTCGTTGGACTGAAAGCGTTGAGAAAATGGCCGGTGAAGGCGTTGAGCTTCTGCTAGAAATGGGCCCTGGTAAAGTATTGACGGGTCTTGCTAAGCGTATCGATCGTAAATTGAACGCTGCTGCGGTTAATGATCCTGCTTCTTTGGAAGCGGCGAAGTAATTTCTGGAAACTGCAGCCAGTAACAACTGGCTGCTGCAATTAAGGAACGAATAAGAATGGACCTGAACGGTAAAATTGCGCTTGTTACGGGTGCGAGTCGTGGTATTGGACGAGCAATCGCTGAAATTCTTGTAGAGCGCGGTGCAACAGTTGTTGGTACAGCTACCTCTGAAAGCGGTGCTGCGTCAATCAGCGATTACTTGGGCGAGAACGGTAAGGGCTATGCACTTAACGTAACATCTTCTGAGTCGATTGAAGGCGTACTGAAAGCGATCAAAGAAGAGTTCGGTGATATCGATATTCTTGTTAACAATGCAGGCATTACTCGTGATAACCTTCTGATGCGTATGAAGGAAGATGAGTGGCAAGACATCATGGACACCAACTTGACGTCTATTTTCCGCATGTCTAAAGCGGTACTGCGTGCGATGATGAAAAAACGTAACGGACGTATTATTAATGTCGGTTCGGTTGTTGGTACAATGGGCAACGCCGGTCAGGCAAATTATGCGGCAGCGAAAGCTGGAGTTGTGGGCTTCACCAAATCTATGGCACGTGAAGTTGCATCGCGCGGCATTACCGTAAATACTGTCGCTCCAGGTTTCATTGAAACCGACATGACAAAAGCGCTGAACGATGATCAGCGTGCAGCAACTTTGGCTCAAGTACCTGCTGGACGTTTAGGCGATCCACGTGAAATTGCGGCGACTGTAGCGTTTTTAGCGTCAACAGATGCAGCCTATATCACGGGTGAGACACTGCACGTCAATGGCGGCATGTACATGATTTGAGCACAAAAGTTGCAACACTAAATGATACAGGTCAAACTCCGACTGTTTATCGAGCAAATCGTGGTTTGACCAGCATTAAGGGTGTTGCAACTTCCACGTTATTGAATAAACTACTGCACATATCGCATCTGCGAATCTTGTAAGGAATAGTATTAATATGAGCAACATCGAAGAACGCGTTAAAAAAATCATCGTTGAGCAACTAGGCGTAGACGAAGCTGAAGTTAAAAACGAAGCATCTTTCGTTGACGATCTGGGTGCAGATTCTCTAGACACAGTTGAGCTTGTTATGGCTCTGGAAGAAGAATTCGATACCGAGATTCCAGACGAAGAAGCTGAAAAGATTACTACTGTTCAAGCTGCTATCGACTACGTAGTTGGCGCGTCTGAGTAATCAGAAAAAAAATTCTTCCAGGCGGTCAATTTGGCCGCCTGAGTTTTTTCTAGCACCTCAAAATTTTAAAGAATCACCTTTCTCCGGAGAATATCATCGTGTCTAAGCGTCGTGTTGTTGTCACTGGCATGGGGATGTTATCGCCTGTAGGTAACACTGTTGAGTCATCTTGGAAAGCATTACTCGCTGGCCAAAGCGGTATTCAAACAATTGATCATTTCGATACAACAGGCTTTGCAACCAAATTTGCTGGGCTAGTAAATGATTTCAATTGTGAAGATTACATCTCTAAGAAAGATGCTCGTAAAATGGATTTATTCATCCAGTACGGGATCGCAGCAAGTGTGCAAGCACTTGAAGATTCTGGTTTGGAGATCACCGAAGAAAACGCTGAGCGTGTCGGTGTAGCCATTGGTTCGGGTATTGGTGGACTTGGCTTGATTGAAGCTAACCACCGCGCGTATGTCGAAAAAGGCCCACGCAAAATCAGTCCATTTTTTGTACCGTCGACCATTGTAAATATGATCGCCGGTCACGTATCCATTAATTACGGTCTTCGCGGTCCTAACATCGCGATTTCAACGGCTTGTACCACAGGTCTGCACAACATCGGTCATGCGGCACGCATGATTGCATATGGTGATGCAGATGCGATGGTTGCAGGTGGCGCAGAAAAAGCGTCGACCGAATTAGGTATTGGTGGCTTTGCTGCTGCAAAAGCCCTGTCTACCCGTAATGACGATCCACAAGCGGCTTCACGTCCTTGGGATAAAGACCGTGATGGTTTTGTTCTAGGTGATGGCGCTGGCGTCATCGTGCTTGAAGAATACGAACAAGCAAAAGCACGTGGTGCCAAGATTTACTGTGAGCTTGTTGGCTTCGGTATGAGTGGTGATGCTTACCACATGACGTCACCAAGCGCAGACGGCTCTGGTGGTGCACTTGCAATGAAAGCGGCTATCCGCGATGCAGGCATCACACCAGAAGATATTGGTTATGTAAACGCACACGGTACGTCTACACCTGCGGGTGATGTTGCTGAAACGAAGGGTATTCGTTTGGCTATGGGTGCTGCTGCAGACAAAACCATGGTGTCTTCAACCAAATCAATGACAGGTCACCTTCTAGGTGCTGCAGGTTCTGCGGAATCTATCTTCACCATCATGTCTTTGGTTGAGCAGGCTGTACCGCCAACGATTAACTTGGACAACCTCGATGAAGGTTGTGACCTTGATTATGTTCCACATGAAGCTCGTCAAGTGAAGACGGACTACGCTCTGTGTAACTCTTTCGGCTTCGGCGGCACAAATGGTTCGTTGATTTTCAAAAAAATCTAAGAATTTTTTGATAAACTAAGGCGGCTCGATACAGTGTATCGAGCCGTTTTTTTATTTGTAATTCAGGAACCCCGGAATGATTTTGCTCAATGGATTGGCTAGTGATGACATTTCAATCTCTGATCGCGGTTTACAGTACGGTGACGGCTGTTTTTCCACCCTTCTTCTTAAAAGGGGTGTAGTTGCAGCTTGGCCATTGCACGAAGCGCGTTTGCGTGACAACGCATCTCGACTTGGGATCACCGATATTGATTGGCCTTTAGTTGCTTCTTGGGTACAAGATGCGGCTAAATCTACCGAAAGCACAGACAAAGCGGTTCTGAAAGTGATCATTACGCGAGGTGCGGGCGGGCGAGGTTACAGCCCTGAAGGCTGCAATGCGCCCAATGTCATTGTCTCAACGCATGCCTATCCAGCGCACTATGAGGCGTGGCGGGAGAAAGGCATTGCGATGGTACTGCTTGAACAACCACTCGGCATATCTCCGCTCGCAGGCATTAAGCATTTAAACCGTTTAGAGCAGGTTATGCTCAAGCGTGAAGTGGACAGCAGCGGCATGGACGATGGTGTTGCGTGCGACATGAGTGGGAACCTTGTCGAAACCTCTGCGTCGAATTTATTCTGGCGTATCGGCAAGATGATTTATACCCCAGATCTTCAACGTGCAGGTGTGGCTGGTACGATGCGAACTCAGGTTATCGCAGCGGCGAAAGCACTCGGTTTTGATGTTCAGGAAGTTCTCTCTTCCCCTGACGCTTTATTTAGAGCCGAAGAAGTCTTTATAACAAATGCAGTAATGGGCGTGATGCCTGTGAGATGCGTAGAAACAACAAACTACAGCGCATTTGATGCTTGTAGAGCAATAACATTGAGGTTAAATGCGTGATTAAAAAACTGGCCCTTGTATTTCTGTGCCTTGTATTGGCTGCTGCTGGTGGCGCGTACTGGGCATATGGGGAAATTGAATCGTACGTGAGTGCGCAAATAGACACTCAAGAAAAAGTCCTCGTGACGGTACCGGATGGCGCGAATTATCATTCCGTTACCCGTACTTTGATTAATGACGGTGTTATTTCACCGTCTGAATGGTCAAGATTTGCGGCAAAAACGCACCCAGAGCTCACTCGCTTGAAAGCGGGGACTTATGAAATTGACCCGTCAATGACACTTGCAGATGTGTTTGCCGTGTTCCGAACAGGTAAAGAGCATCAGTTTGCGATCACCTTCGTTGAAGGAAGTACCTTCAAAGAATGGCGCGAAATCCTTAATCAAACTGACTACTTGAAACATGATACTGAAAATTTGAGTGAAGCGGCTATTGCCAAGAAGCTCGGTTTGTCGTCAGAGAAAGTCGAAGGGTTATTGTTGCCAGAAACCTATCATTTTGTGGCAGGGGAAAGCGATCTCTCTCTTCTAGTTCGTGCTTCCAAGCAACTTCAAGGTGCGTTGGATTTGGCATGGGCATCACGTGCTGAGAAGCTACCCGTAAAATCCGCGTATGACTTGTTAACGCTTGCCTCCATCATTGAAAAAGAAACCGCGGTGGATGAAGAGCGCGGTAAAGTGGCGTCAGTATTTGTAAACCGCTTGAACAAGCGAATGCGTCTGCAAACTGACCCTACGGTGATTTATGGCATGGGTGATAAATACGATGGCAACATCCGTAAGAAAGACTTACGCACGCCAACGCCATATAACACGTATGTGATTTCAGGTTTACCGCCAACGCCAATTGCGATGCCAGGTAAAGCTTCGATCATTGCTGCGGCGAACCCTGACAGTACACCGTATTTCTATTTCGTTGCCAGCGGTTACGGTGGCCACAAATTTTCGAAAACGCTCGCGGAACATAACCGTGCAGTCCGACAGTATCTCAAAGTATTAAGAAGCCAATGAACGGAAAATTTATCGTAGTTGAAGGCCTTGAAGGCGCGGGCAAAACCACTGCTATCAATAAAGTGATAGAAACACTGAAAGCGCATGGTATCAGCGACATTGAAACAACCCGCGAGCCGGGTGGTACACCGTTGGCAGAGCAGATGCGTGCATTGGTAAAAGAAGGCCATCCTGATGAGCCTTTGACGGACATGGCAGAGCTGCTTTTACTTTACGCAGCACGCATCCAGTTGGTTGATAACGTGATCAAGCCTGCGCTTAATCGTGGCGCGGTTGTGGTTGGTGATCGCCATGACATGTCTTCACAGGCATACCAAGGTGGTGGCCGTGGTTTTGATAAGGCATTAATGCAAAGCCTGCGTAATACTGTGTTGGGTGATTTTCGTCCTGACTTCACGATTTACATGGATATTGACCCTGAGCTTGGCTTATCTCGTGCCCGTGCGCGTGGCGAGTTGGACCGTATTGAACAAATGAAACTCGAGTTTTTCCAACGCACGCGTGAACGCTATTTGGAACTGGCGGCAGCAGAAGAGCATGTTGCCATTATTGATGCATCACAATCGATTGAAGACGTTGCAAGCGATATTCAATCAGCATTAGAACAATGGCTGAACCATGCAGGTTAACGTATACCCTTGGCAACACGACACGTGGCAACATTGGCAAAAGCTTCTCGGTCAAGATAGGCTTCACCACGCTGTGTTGTTGGCTTCCCCAAAAGGGAGTGGGCGTATTGCGCTAGCTGCCATGTTAGCAAAAACCATTCTTTGCAAGAATGGCGTCGCTGAACCTTGTGGTGTTTGCCATAGTTGTAAGCTGTTTGATGCAGACACGCACCCAGATTTCCACCTACTCAAGCCTGAAGCTGAAGGTAAACAAATCGGTGTCGATGCTGTGCGTAAAGTGAATCAGTACGCTTGGGAAACATCACAACTGGGTGGTCAACGGGTTATTCTGATTCAAGATGCAGATCGCATGGGCGAGGCGGCGGCGAATGCGGTGTTAAAAACGTTAGAAGAACCGCCTTCGAACTGCCATTTTATTCTTCTTGCAGCGTCCATGGACACCATGTTGCCGACGGTGGTAAGCCGATGTAACAAGTGGAAGCCTAAACTGCCGCAGGAAAGCGTTGTAAAGCGGTGGGTTGAGGCTGAGTTGTTTGATTCGGTGCCACTTCAAGTGATCCGCATTAACCGTGGTGCGCCGCTTGCAGCGAAAGCATTTGTAGAGTCGGGTAGCTTAGGCGCGCATGAAGGGTTGCTTGATGCATTTTCTGGCTATGTAACAACGAAACAAGGTCTTTTCACGCTCACGGAGAAGCTGATCAAATCTGGCAACGATGGCTTACAGTGGTTAAGTTTTCTATTGTTGGACGTGATGAAATTGCAACAGGGGACCCAAGAGGGGCTCGTTCACTGCGAATCTCTCCCGTTAGTTGAAAAAATTGGCCGTGCCGTCTCCGCGTCTGTCGTTATGCGCCAACTAACAGCACTGAATAAGCTGAAGAGCGATTTGGTGAGAAGCACAGGCTTAAACAATGAACTAATGGTCAGTCGCTGGTTGAGTGACTTTCAGTAAGCACCTATACCCAAACAATCTGAAGATGCAGGATTCAGCGAGTCGACTCGCCCGAAGGGAAGCCCTAAATGCGCCCACTTCTTCGCTAAATTCCACGGAAATAGAACGACTATTCCTCGTGAAATTTGCCTTGAATTGAACGCATTAATAACCTCTGAATGCGATCACCTTAAGGCCATTTGGGTATACAATGCATCGCTTTACAAGAATACCGGAGTTAACAACGTGCTAGTCGATTCACATTGCCACCTTGATAAATTAGATTACGACGATCTGCATACTGATGTTGCAGAGGTCATAGAGAAAGCGAAAGATCGTGGTGTGGATTACCTGCTCTCTGTTGGTGTAACCCTGCGCAGCTTTCCGACCATGATGGATTTGATTCGTCCATACCCGAATGTGTTTGCATCTTGTGGCGTTCACCCTCTCGACATTGAAGAAGGTTTCGACTTCGATCAACTGCGCACGTTGGCCGCGGATGACCGTGTTGTCGCGATTGGCGAAACGGGGCTAGATTACCATTACCAACCCGAGCTTGCTGAAAAGCAGCAAGACGTTTTCCGTCAGCACGTGCGTATTGCTGTTGAGCTAAATAAACCTCTCATCATCCATACGCGCATGGCGCGAGAAGACACGCTCCGTATTTTGCGTGAAGAGAACGCTCAAAAGGTTGGGGGTGTGCTGCATTGCTTCACTGAAAGTTTTGAGATGGCAGAAGCCGCGATTGAGCTAGGGTTCTACATTTCTATTTCAGGCATTGTGACGTTTAACAAAGCGTCTGAGCTAAAAGATGTCGTCCGTCGATTGCCTCTGGAAAAACTGTTGGTAGAGACGGATTCACCGTATCTTGCACCTATCCCGTATCGTGGTAAGCAAAATCAGCCTGCTTACGTTCGCGAAGTGGCGGAATATGTCGGCTTGCTGAAAGGCGTGTCTGCTGAAGAAGTAGCAGCAACGACAACGGAAAACTTTTTTAAGCTTTTCTCGACAGCTACTCGCTGAACCACATCGTTCAAGACTTCTTAAAGGCTGCTTTTGCAGCCTTTTTCGTGTTTTCCCCTCGTGATTTTCGTAACACTTGGCATGTCACAAAGATAAATGGGGTTTGTAACAGCAAAGACCTATTTGGTTTTAATTTTTGTTGTCATCTCTTTTATCTATCTGAAACTTATGATGAAAGTTACAAATTCTTTTCCTGTGCTGCAATGATACTTAAACATGTTAAACACACTTAATTCGTTACATGAAATAACGTTAAGACTCTGGGCATTATAAGTGTGTAAAATTCGTGCAGAGAGTGATTGGTCTGATATTAAGATATAAAATACAGTGACTTAGAGAGTATCAAAAGTGCTATTTGGTATCTTCCCTATGTGATCTATATTTAGTTTCTGAACAAACTCATCGTGTTACGTAGAGCCATCCGAGCTGCAGTCCTATATTACACATCGAAATACATTGATTAGCAGGTTGTCCTGAACTCACATGTTTCTGAGTTCAACGTACAACTAAAATTATTCTCAGGAGCATAGTTATGTTTAAAAACCTGTTTGCTAACCTGCAAAAAGTCGGTAAGGCGCTGATGCTGCCAGTATCGGTATTGCCGGTAGCAGGTATCTTATTAGGCGTTGGTGCGGCAGACTTCAGTTGGCTTCCAAGCGTTGTTTCAGGCGTTATGGAAAATGCTGGTGGTTCAGTATTCGGTCAAATGCCGCTGCTGTTCGCAGTAGGTGTTGCGCTAGGCTTTACGAACAATGATGGTGTTGCAGGTCTTGCTGCAATCGTTGGTTACGGCATCATGGCTGCAACCTTGGGTGTGATGGCACAAGTCATGGGTGTTGATAAAATCGACACTGGTGTTCTTGGTGGCATCCTTGTTGGTGGTGTTGCGGCATGGGCGTTTAACCGCTTCTTCCGTATTCAACTTCCTGACTACCTAGGCTTCTTTGCAGGTAAGCGCTTCGTTCCTATCATGACAGGCTTCTGTGCAATTGGTCTTGGCCTTGTACTTGCTGTTATTTGGCCACCAGTTGGCGGTGCGATTGCAACCTTCTCTCACTGGGCTGCAAACCAAAACCCAGTTGCGGCGTTTGGTATCTACGGCATCGTAGAGCGTTCACTTATCCCGTTTGGTCTGCACCACGTTTGGAACGTACCATTCTTCTTTGAAGCGGGTAGTTGTGTAAACGCTGCGGGCGAAGCACGTACCGGTGTTCTGACTTGTTACTTGGAAGCAGATGCAGCATCACGTGCTGCAGGTAACGGTTTCGGTCAGCTGGCTGGCGGTTACATGTTCAAAATGTTCGGTCTTCCTGCTGCTGCTATTGCAATGTGGCACACTGCGAAACCAGAAAACCGCGCGAAAGTGGGTGGTATCATGGTTTCGGCGGCATTGACGTCATTCCTAACCGGTATTACCGAACCAATCGAATTCGCATTCCTATTCGTAGCACCAGTACTGTACGTTATCCACGCTGTTCTAGCGGGTACTGCATTCGTACTGACTAACATGCTAGGTATGGTTCACGGTACATCGTTCTCTCACGGTCTGATTGACTTCGTGGTTCTGTCTGCAAACTCTCAGAAAATGTGGTTGTTCCCACTTCTGGGTATCATGTACGCAGTGTTCTACTACGTAGTATTCCGTGTTGCTATCGTGAAACTAGACCTGAAAACGCCTGGTCGTGAAGACGAAGACGAAGCAGTGGCTGTTACTGGTGGTGAGTCTGAAATGGCGAAAGAACTGGTTATGGCATTCGGTGGCAAAGACAACATCACTAACCTAGACGCATGTATCACTCGTCTGCGTGTTTCAGTGAACAGTGTTGATAACGTTGACCAAGACAGACTGAAGAAACTAGGCGCAGCAGGTGTTGTTGTTGCGGGTGGTGGTGTTCAAGCTATCTTCGGTACCAAGTCTGACAACTTGAAGTCAGACATGGATGAGTGGATTCGTAACAACTAATATCCATCCGAATGACATCAATAGTTACCCCCTATCTATTGAGATCGAAAAAGGAGAGCCTAGGCTCTCCTTTTTTATTGTCTGAATATGTATCAAATGACGTGGCGATGGCTCATAGCGCGACAAAGAACATCATTAGAATAGGAACGAGTAAGCTGAGGATAAAGCCGCTTACAATGGCAATCGGCACACATTTAACGCCACCTGTTGTTTGAATGATTGGGAGGGTGAAATCCATTGAGGTTGCACCACCATAACCGATAGCCGTGAGTGGGTAGCGGCTGATTAATAGCGGAATAAGAACAATGGCAACCAGTTCTCTTGCAAGCTCTAATAGAAAAGATGCACCGCCATAAACAGGCCCCAATGCATCACCCATCAATATACCCGCCAAAGAATACCAACCGAATCCTGACGCCATCGCGAGGCCATAATTGTAGGGGAGCGACAGCAACCACGCTGCGATGAGCCCACCCCCTAACGATGTCACAATAATGACAGCCGCTACACTCAATCCTTTCTTGTTCAGAATAATTTGTTTCAACGTCATGCCGCTGTTTCTTAACTGTATACCAATCAAAAACAACAGAATAAGCAAAATTCCTTCACTGGCAGGGTCAACCCAATCCAAAGGGATTGGAAGCAAAAGCCCCAATATCAATCCACCGCCTACGACAAAGACCAGCTTCACAGACTCCATCAACATGGCTGAAAGAGGAACATCGCGTTTGTGTTGTTCTGTTTTCGTGGAGAGCAGCATGTCTAAAAAAGGCAGGGCAAGAAGGTTTGCTATACCAATACACAGAAAGAAGGTTGATGCGAGAAGCAGAATTTGATTGAGGTTGGTACTGAGATCGTCAAGGCCCGCCAAGCTCAATCCCATTAACCCTAGGATGACAAAGACAAGGCGCGAGGTTGAGCGATTGATGATATCGAGCAACTTATCGCGTTTAACTTTGATCAAGTAGCCTACGACAAGTGGCAAAAATATATACAGCATGCCAGGTAGCATTCAGAAAGACCTTATTGATAGAAAAGAGAAATCACGCTGAGAGTATCAGTGGAGATCAAATTAGGTCAATCTGTGCACCGACGCTTATACGAGAAAGTCATCGGCGAAAAAGGAGAGGGTTAACGCTGAGGACTAAAATCCGCAGTTATTGATGATGCCATTAAGCTCAACCCTGAAATCCGCATCATTCAGGTTCGACAATTCATATAGCGCTTCTGCGCCGGCTAGGGTGATTTCAACATCATGGTCATCAATGGCGTCATCATTGGCCCTAAACAAGAGCAAATGGTTCGCCATGGTTGCAAGGTTAAGGTACGTCACGTCGTCGACTTCTCGTCGGATGCGGCGGTTTGTTGATACCTCGATAAAATCCAAGTCGAAGCCCCAACTCTTTAGAATGAATCTGCTTGCTTCTTTACTGACGGAGTAAAAAACATGGCTAGCAATATCAAAGTCTAAATAATTTCCTTCATCGGTGTAGTGTTGAAATGCCTTCACAGCACTGTAAATTCCAATGTCAGCGAGTAATCCGATCAGTAAGGCCTTCTCGACTTCTAGCTCACAGTGCGTCTCATCGTATTTTTTCACTTTCTGGCAAAGCAGTGCCATTGTCGATGCAAACTCACGTGACGATGTCGCACTCTTTTTCAACAGTGCATTGCACTCTTCGCTAAATGGGGAGGATGTTTTCAATGTTTGGATGGCGTGCGCAGTAGCAATGCCTAGCACACGCTGTATCCCTAGTCTGGATACCGCCATGTTGATGTCATGACAAGGGCGATTCGTTCTTGGGCTGAATATGGCTGAGTTTGCCGCGCGGATCACCGCCGCCGTCAGCGTCGCATCATCCAATAGAAGTGTCGAAACATCTTTCACTGTACTGGTTTGTGCGAAGCAAACACGCTGCAACTTAAGGACGACGTCAGGGATCGGAGGTAACTCGAGTGTCCCATCTTTCAAAGAGCGGTAAACGCGCTGAAAAAAATCAGTCTCAATCGCTTTTAAGTGTTTGTCGCGGCTAGGGTTAACCCAAAATAAAGAGAGGTGATCCATCTTTTTAGACTCGAAAAAACATCCAGTGAATAGTAATCCTGATGCGTACTAAATGAAACATATAGCGCATTTTATTTGAAGCAGTGACAATTTTTAATGCGTGCTGTCTAGTATCTTTGTCATGACGAAAACTGATAATAATATTAATTAGATAAAAGCAAGTTGGTGATGCGTGATGGTGCAAATCCTGAACTAAATTAACGTTTATCGCCCGTAATGTATGTAATACACGACAATAAGTTGCGAGTGCCTGTGCCCATTTAACATGTGGTAAACATAAATATTACACACCATAAACGTGACGGATGTTGCGTTTTTGGTACAACGTGCGGTGTGGAGTGATCTAGTGCATGGTTTTCTATGCCTTAATGGGTCATCATTAATTTGCGTTGAGAATTTACTGGGTTTTTAGCCGGGGAATTGGCTTTTTGGGGAGAAAGGAGGCACCAATGCTGGAAGTGAAAAGTGGCTTTGTCGAATACTTGTCTCAGTTTGGTGAGACAGAAAAACGCTCCATGTTTGGTGGTACTGGTTTCTTTGTGAGTGGAGCAATGTTTGCACTCGTGAAAGAAGATCGTATCTATCTACGAGGTGGGGCAGAGCTTACAGATAAACTTATTGCGAAAGCGTGCAAAAAATTCGTCCATGTAAAGAAAAGTTCTACCGCCATTGTTAATTACTACGACATCACCGAGCTTTATGAGCAGGAGGATGACGGCTTAGATGCAATGGTAAAAAAGTCCGTCGAGAATTCAGTGGCGGAAAAAGAATACCGCGATTCAAAATTAAACAAGCGTCTTCGCGATTTACCCAATTTGCGTTTGACTATTGAGCGTATGCTTAAAAAAGCTGGCGTAGAAAATGTCGATATTTTCTTTTCAATGAGCCCAGAAGAATTGTTCCGCAAGGTTCAAGAATCTCACGGCTATGATGTCGATATAAAATTGCTTTGGATGTTTGCTGGTGCGCAAACGGGTGTTCACTGGACCTTGCTTAGTGAAGAAACCAAGCAGCAATTGCTTCGCGCAGTCTAAATACCGTTCCCAAGAAAATAGCCGCCCAGTGCGGCTTTTTTTGTCGCTGCGTTTTACGTTGAAGCCTGTTGAAGAGATGATCACCCTCGGTGTGTTGGGTATTTAGGCATGTACGGTTCGGGGGGATATTGGTACAGTCTTTGTAACGAAATAAAAAATAAAACAGTGACTTCGTATGAAATTGCCTCAACTCTCTTCTTCCCTACTTTCAGGGTTACATTGCTTTTCTATTGTGGCTGAAACCATGAGTTTTACGCGTGCCGCTGAGCAATTACACCTCACCCAAAGTGCCGTTAGTCACCGTATCAAGAAACTAGAACAAAGGTTAGATGTGGCCTTGTTTGTTCGCCGTCCTCGCCATTTGTCGCTCACCAATGAAGGTGAGCAACTGAAATTGGTGGTGACAGAACAATTTTCCGCCATTAGCTTGAAGCTGTTGGAGTTGAACCACGCAAAACCTGTTGGGGATTTCATCATCTCTGCACCTCCGACGTTTGCTCAACGCTGGCTAGTTCCTCGCCTTCATCAGTTCGCAGAAGCGTTTCCTGATGTAACGCTACACCTCAGAACGCGTAATGATTTGGTGGATTTCAAAGCTGAAGCCTTTGATTGCGCTATTTACTTTGGTCATGGACGTTACACGGGGCTCTGCAGCCACCACCTATTAGATGACGCCATTCTTCCCGTATGTAGTCCTTCATATGCAGAAAGACACGATTTATATGGCAACCCTCAAAAGCTCGCCGAATGTCAGCTGCTGCATGATGCTGCTCCTTGGGCGAGTGCCAGTTTGAGTGATGAATGGTTGTATTGGGCGAACGCAAACGGGGTTGAGCTTAATGGCACCAATCATAGTTTTGATCGGGCGGATTTGGCGTTAGAAGCAGCATCGTCAGGAATGGGCGTTGCCATTGGGCGCATGGCATACATCCAAGAGCACCTCCATTCTGGGCGATTAGTCGCGCCAATCGATTTATCGGTGAAGTCACCGTATAGCTTCTACTTGGTTTATCGAGAAGAACAGCAAGGCAATGCAAAGATTATGGCGTTCAAGCAATGGCTGTTTGAACAGCTTCCAGCAAATGGAGAATTCTGACCTCGAGCGTCAAGTTACTGACCTAAATGATAACTGCGTCGAAAAATCCGCTGTATTCTTTTTGTCCAAGCTTATAAGATACGAAGTATGCTAAATCGAAAATGCGTTAACTAAATGGCCAAGAATACGAAAGAAGGTGCGCTGCAAACCGAGGCATTGGTGCATCAAACCATCATCGATATTTTCATGGAACATGGTTGGGAAGCTGTGACCTACGGCAGTATTGCCAAGCTAACAGGGCTAAGCCGAAGTGGTATTCAACGCATCGTACCGAGTAAAGAAGCGATGGGTGAAGCATTCCAAGGACAAGTGTTTTCATATGTGTTCGATAAGCTAGATACTTCCACGCCTGAGGCTGTTGTTACATCGTGGCTCAATGCGTTTGATGACCCTAAATTTTCCAATTGTATTCGTTACCTTGTCGGCGCTGTTCATGCAGAAGACATGGGTAAGCGAAAAGCCGCGAAAGGGTTGGAAAAGATGTCATCACTGCTTGGGCGAGAAACCACGATTACACTCATGGGATTGTCGGTTGTTAAATTACTGGACGTTGACCTCGTTGACTGAGGTCGCTTAGGTACTCATCAAACGAAATTAAAGGGATAAACAATGATTCAGCCTCGCTTCGCATTACTGGCAGTAACGTCCACTTTTCTGCTTTCAGCGTGTGCCATTAAACCCGCTGAAACCGTGACGGTTTATAAGAGTAAAAATGCTGTGCAATGTGAAACTTCTGGCATGAGTGTGCACGACAGTGCGAATACCTTGTCTTCTTATGGCGTGACAGTGAAGTCTTCACAATGCGGTGTACTAACGGAAGTGATGTTTGCGAGCGTTTGTGGTGCGAAAACCGGCGACATTGTTATCCATGATATTGGTGCGAGAGAAGAAGCGTTGGCAGGAGAATTGGGTTATACCAACATTGATTCTCTGAAAACGGGCGAGGTTGCTAGTGGCTTCGCCGTGGTTGATTGTAAATAGGTAAAAACAATAAGCCGTTATCAATCAAAACATGCCCAATCAGAACATATAAAAAAGGTCTCTATACCCAAACAACCTGAAGATGCAGGATTCAGCGAGGTTTACTGACGTTATGATCTAGGCGTCCCTTTGCCGATGTAGTGTTCTCCATCAAAAAGGGATAACACCGAGCATGGCGTCAGTAAACTCGCCCGAAGGGAGGCCCTCAGTGCGTCCACTTCATCGTTAAATTCCTGTGAAATAGAATGACTATTCCTACAAGAATTTGCCTTGAACTGAACGCACTGATGGCCTCTGACATCGAGCATCTTCAGGTTGATTGGGTATACATGTAGAGACCTTTTTTTGTTCCCTATGTCATGAAAGACATTAGAACTTAAAGCGTGTGCTCAGGATAACCTGGTCGCCGTATGCTTCATTGAATCGAAGTTGTGCACCGATTGCAAAAAGCTCAGTCGCGTGGAAACGGCCAAAAACAGAGCCAAATACTTCATCTTCGTCGTCGATAGACAGGTGACCAAGTTCACCACCCACTTCAAGTTGCGGGCCTAACCACTGACGAACACCCAAGTTCACTTCAACGCCGAATTCAGTGTCACCCTTGAAACGGTCACGAGCTTTCATTGTGCGTAAGCCCAATTCGCCGTAAACATCTGCCCAGTTGTTGATAGGTGCGTGGAAGCCAATTGCAGCTGTGGTGTCGAAATCGCTGTCAAATTCAGTATCAGCTTCAAAACGGATATGGGCATTTGGGTGAATAGAGGTGCTAAAACCAGCGCCGTAAGTCACAGGGCTAATCCCCACGCGAGCTTCGAAGTAGTCATAGCTGAAGTTACTCATGGTACCCTCGTTAGCCATACTTGCAGCAGAAAAGGCAGCAGAAGAGGCAGCGGCTAGCAAAATACCAGCAATCTTAGTTTTGCGCATGGAAGGTCTCGTGATGATTTTAAATTTGTGACGCTATTTTAATAGAAGTCGCTTTTGCGAAACAACAGCATAGCGCCTTAAATAAGGCGCTGATTGGTAAATATTAGGCAAAATATAGTGAAAATGTGGACAAGAACGGGCGGATTTCGTGAGGCCGTTCTGAATTTCGCGTTTTCGATTAACAATCAGAAAAGCTTAAACGGTTATCGCTGATGGCTTTCATCACACGTTCAGCGTCCAGAATGCTTACCCATTGCATCAAATTACTGTCGTGTTTGATCATGTAGGTCGTCAGTTGTTCGACAACAATGTGCTTGAGGTTTTCGCCTTCCCATGGCTTTGCAATGAAGTAATCCAAGCTGTTGTGGTTTACGGCCTGAACCGTGTCTTCTAACCCTGCTTGGCCAGTCAGAAGGATTTTTCTTGCGTTGGCACAATCGCCTTTTCCATTTAGCTCGATGAGAAAATCGACCCCTAAATCTTCAGGCATGATGTGGTCACAAAGGATGAGCGCGAGTTTGTTGCCATCGGCATTTGCTTCTGCAAGCACTTCACGAGCCTCGGCAACAGATTCTGCAGCTTCAATAATAAAGTGCTCTTCCAATGACGCTAAATCATGGGTCACGCTATCGAGGACATCTCTTTCATCGTCCACGCAAAGGATAAGATATTTACTCATGTTTTCTCCTTAGAAGCCGCAAACAGTGGGGCATAGGGCAGGGTCACTGTCATCGCGGTGAATTCACCAGATGATGATGCCACTTCTATTTTCCCTCCGTGATGCTCAACAATCTGTCGGCAAACCGACAATCCGATGCCAAGCCCGAAGTGTCCTTCCCGTTTTGTGGTGTAGTTCAATTCAAAGATTTTATTTTTGATGGTTTCAGGAATGCCCGAGCCGTTGTCGCGAACGGTGACTTTCACTGCTTTTCGACTCTTATAAACGGTTTCTCGCGTTGTTACATGAATTTCGCCATCAGAATCAACGGCATCAAGCGCATTGGAAACCAGGTTCGTCCAAACTTGCTGAAGGGCGATAGGCATACATCGAACGTCTCTCAGTTCGCCATAATCTCTCACCACTTTGAGCCTTTTTAGCTGGTTTTCAAACATCACTAAGGTGTCTTCTATACCCTCATGAATATCGACATCTCGCATGGTCTCATCATCTTGTCGGGCATAGGTTTTTAAGCTTTTCACCATGTCGGCAATGCGTTGTGCGCAAACACTGGTGGAACGCAATAAGCTACCCGCTTGATAGAACATGTCCCACTGCATGAGTGTTTTTTCAAATCCGGTATCCAAGGTGTTCATCCACGTTCGAATGTCTGTCGGATTATCAAATCCCATGTTTACCGCTTTCCTTGCGAGTGTTCTATCGCCAATCATAGGCTCGATGGATCTTGCTCTTTGACGTGCATCGGCGGTCGACATGGGACGAGAAAGCAGTGCCTCAGCCATGATTTTGTTGGCTTGCTCTTTGGCTGTGTCATTAAGCTCGGTATTGATGAGTTCACCAATACTGTCTTTCAGCGTATCGCTGTTTCTTAGAATCGCAGAAATGGGGTTATTGAGTTCATGGGCAACACCCGCAACCAACTGCCCCAGCATGGCCATTTTTTCCCTTTCGATAAGCTGTTTATGTGCCAGCTCGAGAGATTTTAGCGTTTGCTGCAGCTTCACTTCAGTGGTGATGCTGCGCTTGAGGCGTCGATTAAAGTGTCGCAACAAATAACTTGTAAACAAGGGCAGCAAGTCGTTTCTTGCTTGCATAACCTTGCCAAACAATGCGCGGTTTAGCTTGATGACGTTGGTGAGTTGAAGGGTAATCCCCGTAGAAAAAGAAACATCGCCCGTCACGAAAGACATGCCACCAATCAGGCTGCCTTTCCCTAATCTCGCTACTTCATGAGAAGCGCCGGTTTCGTCTCGCTTTAATAATGCCACTTCACCGTCTACAACAAACCAGAGGAAGCTGTTTGGCTGGCCTTCATGGGTCAGTAAATGGTCTTCGCTGTAACTTCGGAAGGCGTGGTTTTCGTCGTTATGATCAAAGTAATCAGTCAGCTCATTGAAAAGCTGTTGAGCCAGCTCATCATCCGACGTTCCAATGGCAGACTCGATAAACCCGTGGCGATAGCTGGCGAGACGATTCTCGATATGTGCATCAAGTAATCGACGTTGGTCGAGGACATTGCAAAACTTAAGCAAATCGTCGGCATTGTGCTTTAGCACGTAGTGAGTTAACTCCTTGCGGGCCGTCGTGATCATCTGATCTGGCTCCCAAGGTTTGGTCATACAGTAGTTAAGTCGTCCTTCATTCACGGCCTGCATGATCACTTCAATTTGCGCTTGGTCGTTGAGCAGGATTGTTCGCGCGCCAGCAGAGGCGGGTTGATTGTCGATATTGATCAGAAGGTCAACGCCGTTATCTTCGCCAAGGTCGTGGTCGCAAATGAATAACGCGACTTGGCGGCCTTGTTGATGAAGTTCACTGAGTGTGACAGTGGCGGAAGAAACGTTATCAATACAGACGATGTCGAAGGAGGAGGAAAAAGCGGCGAGTTCTCGTTCTAGTTGCGCCAAAATCTCTGCGTCATCATCAAGACAAAGAATGACATATGGGTGCATGTGCTTACCAAATACCTGCATTTTTTATAAGTGTATAGGTTTGTTCGTCTATAAGCTGAGAACAAGACTGCAAACTGACACATACTGTGAGAAAACATTAACGCTTCAGATTAAAACCTTATTAAGCCATGGGGTTAAGTCCTTTGTTGGTTTACACTTGAGGCCGTTTATTTTTTCTATTGGAGCAATCATGATTTTTGGGAAGTACGCAGCCATTGGTGGTGCCGTGGCGTTAGTTGTCCTTTGGCCTCTCGCATCTGGACATGTGGGCCAGTCAATTTACGACCGCGAAGTTGAGCAATCGCAATCGCCATATGCTGTTATTACTAGTGAATCCTATGATCGTGGTTATTTGTCTTCAGACGTTGTAACCAAGGTATCTTTGGTGGGCTCTGCCAAAGAGCAACTTGAGTTAGATGGCATTCCAACCAGCTATGTGCTGAACAGCAAAGTGTCTCATGGCTTCCTTAGCATCAGCACGGATTCAGTACTTGAAATGACACCTGAACTGAAAGTGCTGACAGACAAGCTTTGGCCGAACGGTGAATCGCCATTTACCTTCCATTCAGAAACGGCCATCTCAGGTAAAACGGATTACACCCTGTCGATGGCTGCAATCGATGCGAATGAAGAGGGCTTGAAAATCACGAGCACACCGTTTGTTGTTGATGGCTCAATGGACAAAGCGGGTGTGATTTCTTTCACCATGAACATGGATTCATTCGGCTTTGAATCTGAATATGGCGAAAATGCGAAAATCACCAATGTGACGGGTTCCGGTCAAGGTGAGTTAATCGACGATATTTGGGTGGGTAGCCAGAAAGTTAACTTTGGTCGTTTTGACATTGATAACCAAGATGGCCTGCCAGCGACATTGACCAACTTCAGTATCGAAGTGAAAAACCTCCTGTCTTCTGCATCAGGTGGCGACGTGAAAAACGCTGACGCTGAGGATCTGCGTTTCAACAATGAAAACCTGATCTCACTGGAGAAGTTTGAAGTAAAAGACGAGCTTACTTTGAACAACCTGAAATTGGGCATGAACTTCGATGCGCTTGATTACACTGCCATGACGACGTTAGCAACGGTTGCTGATGCCATGGGTGAAGAGCCTTCTCCAGAAGAGATGGAAGAAATGATCAAAGCATTGGATGCCTTGGTTGAGAAAGGGCTGAGTGCGAAACTGAACCCACTAGAAGTTGATACACCAGAAGGCCAGATTGACGCGAACTTGGATCTGCAAGTGGCTTCAGGTCTTACTAGCGTGTCGCAGAACTTCCAAGCACTTCCGAGCAAAATCAGTGGTGAATTGAATCTAAGCGCACCGGCTGCGTATGTTAATGGCGTGCCTGAGTTATCAAACATGGCAGAAAACCTAGAGCAATATGGATTCGTTTCTCAGAGTGAAAACATGGTGAAACTGAATGCAAAAATTGAAGGCGACCAATTGGTGTCTCCTACGGGTCAAAAAATCCCAGTGGGTTTGCTGATGATGCTAATGATGTAATGCAACTTAGTGATTACTAGAAAAAGCCCGCGCGAAACGCTTTCGTGCGGGCTTTTTTGTGGGAAAAACGCCTGAGTTAAAAAAATGTTGGAAATTCACTCTAGTCTTTGTGACAAAACGTAAAAATAAGCCTAATAGGGCTAGTAATTTCGCCAACTTAGTCGACACTGAATAGTAAGACAGAGATTTAATCCCTGTTTCTACATTCAGTCCAACACTAGGGGGATGCATGGAATCGATAAAAGTAAAAGATTACATGAACAAAAGGCCTGTCACGTTTAAGGCCTCCATGACTCTGTCGATTGCATTAGAAAAAATGCTCAAAGCTGATCAAACAGGTGGCCCAGTTGTCGATGATAACCACCATGTCGTCGGTTTTTTGTCTGAGCAAGACATGATCCACAAACTGCTTAAAGTTGGGTACTACTGCCAAGATACAAACACGGTTGATGATTGTATGCATAAGGCCGTTGAAACAGTGACGCCTGACGACAGCATTATTCGATTGGCAGAGCAAATGCTGCCAGGTAAACCCAAAGTGTATCCTGTTGTTGAACATGGTCGCCTCGTCGGCATCATGTCTCGTCGCGATATTCTTAAAGCCATCGCAACGCAAATCGACGATTGTTTTCACCACCCAGTATAACGTCCTTCGTGTTGATAACGGCAAAATGAAAAAGGGTGCATTAAGCACCTTTTTCTTATCCTGATTATATCTACTGAAAACACTGCATTCGGTGGACTCACTAAAAACTCATACTATTCCTTTCTTCGTTGTTTTCTCATTAATTTGATAGACTGCGGCTCAAAACTTTTGTGCCGCTAAAAGGAAATACGGCGCAGTAATGTGTTAACTCGACCGGAAGTCATCATGTCTAACCAGCAACAAGCAAAGTTCGTCAATGGATCAATCATGCGCCACATCACCGTGATGTCTACTTCAGGTGCTGTGGGGTTGATGGCGTTGTTTCTGGTTGACCTCGTAGACATGTTTTTCATCAGCTTGTTGGGCCAAGTAGAGCTTGCTGCTGCGATTGGCTTTGCGGGCACTATCGTCTTTTTCTCTACATCCGTTTCAATCGGTACGTCAATAGCCACTGGCGCGCTGGTAAGCAGAGCGCTGGGCGCAGGAAAAAAGGACGACGCGAGAAAGATTGTGGCGAGTGTGATGATATTCGCGGCGATGGTCAGCGTGGTGACGGTTGGGCTTATACTTTTCTTCCTCGACAACATATTAGGCTTGATTGGCGCGACAGGTGAAACAGCCATTAAGGCCAAAGAGTACCTTGTCATCATTTTGCCGAGTGCACCATTAATGGCCATGGGGATGTGCGCAGGTGCGGCATTACGTGGCGTGGGTGATGCGAAACGTTCGATGTCAGCAACGTTGGCGGGGGGCGCGGCCAATGCCGTTCTTGACCCGATCTTTATCTTCGGGTTGTCGATGGGGATTGAAGGCGCAGCGATTGCGTCTGTTATGTCACGCGTTGTGCTGTTTGGTGTGTCTTATCATGCCGTGCACCACAAGCATGACTTGATCGCGAGGCCGTCACTCACGGATTTATCCGAGCACTTTCGCGCCATTACCCAGATTGCGGTGCCTGCCATCGTGACAAACACTGCTACGCCCTTCGGCAATGCTATCGTGACCGCACAAATCGCGAAGTTTGGTGCAGATTACGTGGCAGGTTATGCCGTGATTGGACGTTTACTGCCGGTGTCATTCGCACTCATCTTTTCTCTTTCAGGGGCCGTTGGGCCGATTCTCGGGCAGAATTTTGGGGCAGGGCGCTTTGATCGTGTTCGCTTAACCTTGTCCGATTCAGTGAAATTTGTCTCTGCCTATTGCGTGCTGATTGCCGTGATCCTTTTCTTCTCTCAAAACTTCATTACTACCGTATTTAGCTTGTCAGGAAATGCAGCGTCTATGGTGAATCTGTTCTGTACCTTTATCGCCATTAGCTTCATTTTCAATGGCGTCTTGTTTGTTTCCAATGCTGCATTTAATAACCTCAATCGTCCAACGTGGTCGACGTTACTGAATGTCGGCAAAGCGACACTGGGTACTATTCCTTTCGTTTATGTTGGCGGCGAGTTGGCGGGTGCAGAAGGCGTGTTGATTGGTCAAGCGCTTGGCTCTGTCTTCTTTGGCATTGCTGGTTATTTCTTGGTTCAGCGACTAATAGGTCAGCTCTCCACCGACAATGAAGTTATCGAAGAGACGGTATCGATTGAACCTGTCGTTCCTGTGGCCGCATTCAGCAGCTGCCGCGAAGTGATGGCGGAAGACGGTGAAGAAGCACAAGATAACGATGGAAAATGCAAACCGTCGGCTTGATGGTCTCAATTCCTGATTTTGGCTACCGTTGAAATCTGCGTTTGAAAATTAAACGCATCCACCCAATTTATTGATCTAATTCAGTAAAACCTGAGCGTATTCCGCGCAGAATGTCCCCGTTGCCCACTCACTGTGGGTGTTTTAGCTTTTAAGGGACTACAAGCGATTATGCGCATTCAGGCGAAATATCTACTTCCACTTCTTATTCCGTTGTTGGTGTTAGTTCTGCCAGCTTCGGCTTTTCCTTTTGAATCCATGACAGTGATGCAACAGCGTGCTATCGCGTTGTTTTTATTAGCAGCGTTGTGCTGGGTGCTAGAGCCCATTCCTATCTACGCAACCTCAGTAGTGGTCATCGTTTTAGAGTTGCTTTTCTTATCCGATAAAGGATTAATTTGGTTCAGACGTGACGCTGGTACCCCAGAATTTGGCGGGTTGTTGAGTTACAGCGATGTCATGGCGACCTTTGCAAGCCCGATCATCATGCTATTTCTTGGTGGCTTTTTCCTTGCGATGGCAGCAACCAAATACCGTTTAGATATCAACCTTGCACGCGTGTTGCTCAAACCCTTTGGCGCAAAGCCTCAGTGGGTCATGGCGGGCTTAATGCTTATTACCGCCATTTTCTCTATGTTCATGTCGAATACGGCAACCACTGCCATGATGCTCGCGATTCTTACGCCCATTTTGGTGCTGTTTAAGCCGAATGACCCAGGCAAGATAGCGTTTGCACTGTCTATACCTGTTGCTGCAAACATTGGTGGTATTGGTACCCCAATCGGTACACCACCCAATGCGATTGCGTTGAAATACCTGACTGGCGAGAACATGATCACCTTTGGTGAGTGGATGGCATTTGGTGTGCCGTTTGTGGCCATTATGTTGGTGCTTGCATGGGCGTTACTGTGTGCATTGTTCCCTTCAACAGAAACCAACATGTCTCTGGACATTAAAGGAAAATTCTTAAAAACACCGAAGGCCATCACTGTGTATGTCACGTTCGCGGTGACAGTGGGGCTTTGGCTCATGGGTTCAAGCCATGGCATGAATTCTTACACCGTGGCCTTGATTCCCGTCGCTGTTTTCTCGATGACGGGCATCATCAACAAAGAAGATCTTAAAAAGATTTCATGGGACGTGCTTTGGTTGGTATCAGGTGGTTTTGCATTGGGCTTGGCCTTGGACAGAACCGGACTTGCGAAATTGTTGGTTAACAGCATTCCGTTTGAAAATTTTGCACCAGAAATCGTGCTAGTTGGCGCAGCCGCGCTGTGTTTGCTCATGGCAAACTTTATGTCTCATACCGCTACCGCTAACTTGCTGATGCCAATTATGGCAGCGCTCGGTGTGTCAATGACGTCGTTGACGCCGTTGGGCGGCGAGATGACGCTGATCCTGGTGGTGACGTTTGCAGCATCGTTGGGCATGTCTTTACCAATCAGCACACCGCCGAACGCCTTGGCACACGCAACGGGTCATGTGAACAGCAATCAGATGGCGAAAGTGGGCGTTATTCTGGGCGTGGGTGGTGTCGCCCTTAGCTTTGTCATGATTTGGATCTTGAGGCTGGTGAACTTTTTATGAGTTCAATGGCCGCACAATGCCCAATCTCTGAGCATGAATCGGTGCTAGCTCGGATCATTCGAGACTACTTTTGCTCGCCTGACCGGCAGTGTCAGGTCTTGGCGGGCATTGCTGTGCTTGAACAATCGGGGCATAACGACCGCTTGTATTACCTGAAAAGCGGCAGCATGGCAGCCTACTATCAAGAAACGGATAGCAGCCTCCCCGTGCTGGTATTTCAAGTTGAAGCGGGCATGTTCTTTGGGGTGCACAGCTTTTTCGCTGGCACCTTTAAAGCCTCGACAACCGTGGTTGCGCAAACGGATTGTGAACTGGCGTGGATTGATATTTCAACGAAAGCCGTCAATGAAGACACTTATGGTTCATTGAGTGCGCAGTTCATGCCTGTGATGGTGAGTGAACTTTCAAAACGCCAACAGCGTGCGAGCCTGAAAGCAGTCGCGAATGCGCAGTCACAGCAAAAACTCTTTCGTGCTGAGCAGATGACGACCTTGGGGCAATTGGCCGCAGGCATTGCGCATGAGCTTAACAATGCGGTGGGCGTGATTGATAGCAAAGCGCAACGCTTGCAAGACACTTTGTCGTCATGGCTTGCTACATATCAACCGGATGCTCAATCTTTCTTCGATGTGGGTTTATCTCAGGGGCAAGGTGTGTCTTCCAGTGAAGCACGTGCTCGTGGAAAAACGTTCGAGAAGCAGCATGGCTTGTCGAGTAATAGAGCGCGTCTACTTGCACGAGCGTTGCCCCAAGACGCGGATATAAACGTGTGGTTGGCTGACCTTGATAATGCCTTGCATTTTTGGGAGCAAGGCAGAGAACTGCACGATCTACAAATTGCCGCCCAACACGCCGTTTCCATTGTACGTTCTGTTAAGCAATTGGGCGGCGCAGATCATGAGCGAAACGAGCATGTTGATATCAATGACACGCTGCAAAAATCGCTCTCATTGCTTCAAGGTGCCATTCGCGGCGTGACCGTGACACAAACCTTTGGGGATCTTCCTTTGCTGGTGGGCAGTAGCACTGAGTTCGTGCAGATTTGGGTTAACCTGATTAAAAATGCCACTGAGGCCTTGGTAGATACTCCGTCACCAAACATTGATATTTATACCTTCACCTCCAAGGGCTGGCTGATTGTTACCATCGCAAATAATGGTCCTGTCATTGAAGAGAGCGTGCGTCGCAAAATCTTTCAACCTAATTTCACCACCCGTAAAGGTGGGTTGTCTTTTGGCCTGGGTCTTGGATTGTCTATCGTCCAACGACTGGTTAACGAATATAACGGCTCTATCGCCGTCAAAAGTGACGCGGACATAACGACGTTTCGAGTCCGATTACCGCTAGGGGAATAACATGGAAAAAATCAACATTATCTGCGTTGACGATCAGCGTGAAGTGCTTAGCGCCGTGCTTAAGGATTTAGCGCCTCTTGCCGACATTTTTCATATTGAAGATTGTGAATCTGCAGATGAAGCCCTTGAACTTATCGACGAGTTAGATGCGGAAGGCGAGCACGTTGCCCTCATCATTTCCGATCATGTCATGCCGGGAAAAACGGGGGTGGAATTGCTTACTGAAGTGTCGGCAGATACACGTTTCAGTCACACGCGTAAAATGCTTCTGACAGGGCAGGCTACCCATGCTGATACCATTGAAGCCATCAATAGTGCGTGTATTGACCGTTATTTCGAAAAGCCTTGGAAGGCTGAATTACTGTGTGACGCTGCGAAAGCGTTAGTGACACAGTACATCTTTGACCTGGGCATTGATTATCGTGATTACCAAGATGCGCTGGATACCAATGTGGTGTTTGCACGTTTGAAGTAACGCATTGTTGAAGAAAAGAGAAAAGAGAAAAGAGAAAAGAGAAAAGAGAAAAGAGAAAAGGTCGTACTCTCGTCGCAATGAGATGTGACCTTGAATCGAAAACCGGATTTTTCTAACGTGGCACTTGACCTTGGAGTTACCTCCAAGGTTTACACTGATTGTATCAACCCATAAAGGAGATAAGGTCATGTGCCATTCTTGTTCATCATCGCGTTGCAAAAACACCGCGCATGCGCATTCATCAACACACCTTCAGAGCACGACAGTCTCAAGTGAAACCTGCTGCAACACGTCAAGTACCGTTGCGTCATCATCTTGTTCTGTTTCTGATGGCATGCAGGAAGACAGCGACGATCCTGCGCGAGCCCGTGGTTGTCGCCAAGAAAAAGACGTTAATATCGTTCATGAACATGAACATGAACACAATCACAAATCATCCTGTTGTGCGACATCCAAACCCGAGCCAGAAGCCGTTATCCGTGGTGACAATGTGGTTGAATGGCGCGTGTCGAACATGGATTGCCCAAGCTGTGCAGGCAAGCTAGAAACGGCATTGCGTGGCATTGACGGCCTTGTCGATGCAAAGGTACGTTTTGCGACAGAAAAACTTGTTGTCAGCTTCTCTGCGTCGCCTTCAGAAGCATCGCTCTCTGCCATAAAAACCCGTGCTGAAAAAACAGGTTTCCCCCTCACTTCTGTCTCTGAACCCAAAAAAGCCCAAACGCCGCTGTCACTTATTGAGCGCATTCAAAAAGAAGGCGTGTTGATTGCGCTCATCTCTGTCATGGCGTTAGCGGGTGTGTTGTCTTTCTGGAATACAGAACTTTCGAGCACCTTGTTCACGTTAGCGACCGTGATGGGTTTGTTACCTATTTTGAGAAAAGCCGGAACCTTGGCCAAAAGTGGTTCGCCATTTTCCATCGAAATGCTAATGAGCATTGCGGCATTGGGGGCGTTATACCTGGGCGAAACCGTCGAAGCAGCTATGGTGTTGGTGCTGTTCTTGATAGGTGAACGTCTTGAAGGGTATGCGTCTTCCAGGGCGAGGGATGGCATTCAAGCGTTAATGGCACTGGTGCCAGACGACGTTATTCGCATTGACGATGACGGCAAACGTAAAAGCGTCGCTGTGTCGAGTTTGCAGCCTTCACACTGCATAGAAATTGCGCCAGGTGGCAGATTGCCTGCAGACGCAGAGCTGATGGGTCACCCTGCCAGTTTTGATTTGAGTGCGTTGACGGGCGAATCGATCCCCGTAGAGAAACAGGTGGGCGAGAACGTCCCCGCAGGCGCGTTGGTTGTTGACCAAGTGGTGCAACTGCGTGTTGTGTCAGAACAAGGCAAGAGTGCAATTGACCGTATTCTTACGCTGATAGAAGAAGCGGAATCACGCCGCGCGCCCGTGGAGCGTTTTATCGACCGCTTTAGTCGCTGGTATACGCCATTGATGATTCTGGTTGCTGCACTCGTCGTGATTGTGCCGCCGTTGATGTTTGGCGAAAGTTGGGATACGTGGGTGTATCGTGGCCTCGCGCTGCTGCTCATTGCTTGCCCGTGTGCCTTGGTGATTTCAACGCCAGCGGCGATGACCTCTGGCCTTGCCGCTGCAGCAAGGCAGGGCGCATTGATTAAAGGCGGTGCAGCACTAGAAGCTCTCAGCAAGGTGGATTACATCGCTTTCGACAAAACTGGCACCTTGACGGAAGGCAAGCCAGTAGTGACTGACATTCTGACATGGTCAGGCGACGAGCAAACATTGATCGCGCAGTCTGCAGCGATTGAAACAGGTTCGCATCATCCCCTTGCTAAAGCATTGGTTGCCGAAGCAAAGCATCGACAAGTCCCTGAGTTAATTGCTCAACAGATGAAAGCGACGGCAGGACGAGGCGTATCTGGTTTGGTTGAAGGGAAAATGATTGCGCTGGTGGCACTCGATAAACTTGATGCCAACCAGGACATCAGCGATGCGCAGCAGGACGCTGCACAAGCGCTGGCGATGTCAGGAAAAACTGTTGCTGTTGTTTTCGTCGACAAAGAAGCAAAAGGTGCCATCGCGTGGCGTGATGAGCTGCGTGGCACAGCAAAAGAGACCGTGTCTGCACTCAACCTTGAAGGCGTCCGCTCCGTCATGTTGACAGGAGATAACCCCAAAGCGGCGGCAGGTCTTGCTGCACAGTTAAACATGGAGTACCGCGCTGGCCTTATGCCTGAAGGTAAAGTTGATGCCATCAATGAACTTGCGAAAGGAGCTCGTGTTGCCATGGTGGGGGATGGCATCAACGATGCGCCAGCAATGAAGGCGGCAACCATTGGCATTGCAATGGGTGGGGGGACTGACGTTGCGCTTGAAACCGCAGACATTGCGCTGAGTCATAATCGCATTGAAAGCTTGCCTGATATTGTCAATCTAGCGCGCGCAACCATGTCTAACGTCCATCAAAATGTCGCCCTGGCCGTTGGCCTAAAAGCCATTTTCCTCGTGACCACTGTGCTTGGTTTTACAGGGCTATGGGTTGCTGTGCTTGCAGACAGTGGAGCAACGGCGATCGTGACCATGAATGCACTAAGATTGTTGAAATGGGGTAAGAAGAAATAATCTACGCACTGCTAATCTAAGTGGGCATGGTGACGGTAAATCTAACGATATTGATTGTTCATAGTGATTCAGATCGACAATTGGTGAAATCATGTGAAAACAGGATGGTTCAATAGTGATATTAATCACTTTAAAATTTTCACTGGACGCTATTGTGAACATATTGAATGCCACAGCCCATTTTCTAGTGGCAATGTAGACAAGAGTAATGACTTATCTTGTTGAACCCAAGCATTGAGGAAAGCGTTATGACTGAGCAAACTGTATTTCATTTAGGTGTTTCTAAAGCGGATCTTGAAGGCGCCAAAATGGCGATCATTCCGGGAGACCCTGCTCGCGTTGAAAAAATCGCAGCATTGATGGAAACGTCGAAATTCCTTGCTAGTCACCGTGAGTACACCTTGTACTTAGGGCGTATTGATGACAAGCCAGTCGTGGTATGTTCAACCGGCATTGGTGGCCCATCAACATCCATTGCTGTTGAAGAATTGGCGCAGTTGGGCATTGAAACCTTCCTTCGTGTGGGTACAACCGGTGCGATTCAGCCGAACATCAATGTTGGCGATATGATCGTGACGACGGCATCTGTGCGTTTGGATGGTGCAAGCTGCCACTTTGCGCCATTAGAATTTCCTGCGGTTGCAGACTTTGATGTTGCGACAGCGATGAAAGTGGCTGCCGATGCGTCAGGTGCAAAAGTGCACACAGGCGTTACCGCATCGAGTGATACTTTCTACCCAGGTCAAGAGCGCTATGACACTTTCAGTGGTCGTGTTGTGCGTCGCTTCCAAGGCTCAATGAAAGAGTGGCAAGACATGGGTGTGTTGAACTTCGAAATGGAATCGGCAACCTTGCTTACCATGTGTGCAAGTTCAGGGCTGCGTGCAGGATGCATCGCGGGCGTTATCATCAATCGCACACAAAAAGAAATTCCAGACCAAGCAACCATGGCCGAAACCGAAGCGCGTTCTATTCGTGCTGTGGTTGAGTCGGCGCGTAATCTGATGAAGATGGATGGATAATCGCGTCATTTCTAGCGATTAGTTCTTCGAGTGAAGATAAGAAAGCCAGCAGAGATGCTGGCTTTTTTGTTTTCTGTTGCGTCTCTACTTATGCAAAGGACGTCTTTTCATAACCACCGGCTTTCAGGAACCATTGGTGTAAGTGGGTTTTCAAATCGCCCAATTGATCAGGGCCAATAAGTGCCAAACCAAGGTCCGTTGCGCGAGTTATGTCATGATGACGAAGCGGGCGGAAGCTGACCAACATAGCGCGCGCTTGGAGGCCGCCTAATAGGTCGCGAATAGATTCCAGCTTGTACAAGGTATCATCACCGTCGCTCGACATCCCTTTGGTTTTGCACTCAATGATGTGAAGTTTGTTATTCACCACCGTGGCAACATCCAATTCATTACGTACTTCTTTTTCGCCAATCTGACGATAAACTTGCACACCCAATGAGTAGTCTTGAATGGTCAGCAACTCACGCTGAATTTGTTCAACGATGTGGTGTACATACCATTCGAGCCATTCGCCATTCGCAAAACGGCGCGCCGCTTCGTTGGCGAAGGTCAAGGTGCCACCTTGGTACGATGATAGCCCTGCATCGTTCAAATCATCAATCAGCATACCCAATTCGCGGTAGCCTTGTTGTTTCTCACTCAGCTCCACATCAAGACGCTGTTCTTTACGACAAGTGGTCGCCAAGTAATTTAACGTGGCAAGGCCTGGGCCAAGTTCATAGGCATTGCTTGCCCATTTGTGGCCGACGCTTTCAATGGTGGTTTCAAGTGGGCTTCGAATATTGTCTTCAAGCAACTCACAACGTGCACCAAAAATGGTGAGATAGTCGCTAATATTGATGTGATCTTCCACCTGTTGCTGTTGTCGACCCTCAGGGAAAAGCCAGCACAGCTCGTCGCTGAAAGGTTCAATGACATAAATCGGCCACTGGTAGGTGCGGAACACTTCATAGGCAGAAAGTAGACGGTGGCGAAGTCCGCAGCTTGCATTGAAGTAAACTTTAGCGCTTTCTTGCTTCAGTTTTTCAGCTAACTCAACAAGCTTGGACTTGATGAGTGGGATATTGATGTCTGTAGGGATCACGTAAAATTCAGTCTGAATGCCTTTCGGTAGCAAGACCTTACTCAGCTGATCAAATTGGTTCTGCTGTTCCTCAACGCCAATAAAGATCACTCTCTCGGCCTGTGATTGGCGGTGCAGCAAAGCGGTGACCAGCCTCACGGGGTCTTGGTCGATAATACCAACATGAATGGCCATAGTTACTCCATGGTTAGTCAGCACTACGAACATTTCGCATGCCGACTTATTGTTATAGTTCTTCTAATATCTGGTCGCGGCGCGCGATATTCAAGTACTTAGTGATTTTTCTCTCTGTTTAAGATGGGTGTGATTCACTTCTATTCGTGTTTTGCACAAAAAGTGCCACCAATATTGGCCTGTTTTCCTAATCTTAATAGTGTCGCTTGTTTCATTGCTGATAATTTCCTAAGAATTCATCGATAAACCCCGTCTCACGATTTCTCAATGTTGAGCCTGCAATGAAACTAGGGGAGTGAGCTTAAGACACGCATCTCCTTGATGGTTAGACTACGTGCATATCATCAAGGACATACGACTGCAATTCGACATGCGAAGCACTGGGGAGAGTTATGATTGGTCACGAGTTTGATTCCAAATTAGACGTTATCGAGGTTAGAGGACAGGCGTTTCTAGTCACGAATGATGCGAGAATCATTGGCCTCGAAAAAGGCATGCACATCGCGCCGAATCAAGTACTTTTGACGAACAACGACAGTGATGTCGTGGTTGCCCTAGATGGCAACGTCTTTCAAATCGATAGCCAATGCGCTTCCTGTTTGGTTCCTGCAACCGCGGGTCAAGATGCTTCTATTGCGACAACGCAAATCCAAGCCTATTTCAATGGTGAGGTATTGGATTCAGATTTGCCTTTGAATCTTGACGTTGCCCAGCTCCAAGAATTGATTCTGCAAGGTGTCGACCCCACCGAACTTTTTGAAGAAGCAGCAGCCGGTGAAGCCGCTGAAGGTTCTTCGAATGCAGGCTTCGTCGTTATTGAGTACCTTAATGCCTCCACACTTGCTGAAGCCGGGTTCGATACCACAGGACCGTCAGGTGATAGCAATATCATTCCAGACTTTTTTGGCGACGATGACAATCGCAACGACGGCGGCAATGATGGTGGTGATACCACACCACCTGTTCCGCCTCCTCATGTTGATGGTGCTGGTGGCCAGCGCATTTCGCTTTCAGTCGATGAAGGTGATCTCGATAACTCACCTTACGGCACCCCGATCACGGCGGCGTTTACGATTGAAGCCGGCACTGAAGCGTTAAACCCCAGAACGCTGCAAATTGCGCCGAGTGCTTTAGCACAATTTGAGACGGAATTGAGCACTATCACTTCAGGTGGTGAACCTGTCGTGTTCACACGTTCAAGCACGGCGTCCGGTGATACGGGTACGTTTACGCTGGTGGGGACGGTTGATGGCGAAGTGGTCATCACCTTGACGGTGACGGCAACACAAGATGGCGATGATTTGGCTGTCAGTGCCACGCTGGAGCAATCTGCGCCGCTGGACCATTTGAGTGGTTCAGGGACATACATTGAAATCAATGGTGATGCGATCACCATTGATTTACCGCTACAAGTTGCCGATAGTTCCGGCGACTTGCTTCAAGAACCTGCGCAAATTCAGTTAGTCAGCAACGATGGTGCGGCCCCTGTTGTGGGTAATGCCAGCATTGAGATAGAAGAGCCGCAAAACAACCCAGTCAGCGAAAAGCGCGAATCCACCACCGAAGGCATCGATCTTGGCAGTGACAATATCGCCAAAATTGAGTTCGACGATACACAAGCCAAGCTCGCTTTTGATGGTGTCACCAGTCATGACCAAGAAACCTGGGTAGACACCTCTGTTGATGGTGTGGTGACACTACGCGTCGTTGGCTCGGATGAAGTCGTGCTTGAAATTTCGCTAAAAGCGCCTTCCGCGCCGGGTGAAACTGCAGCGTACGAAGTGACGCAATTTTTGCCTATCGACCAAGATGAAGATGTTGTCGGCGACGGTAACTTCGAACAGTCTACATTTACACTGCCGTTCAAGGTTTACGATAACGACGGCGATGTGAGCAATGATTCCGAGGTGACGTTCACCATTAAAGATGGTGTACCGACAACGGGTGGCGAGCGCCTGAATGCTGCCGGTGATCCAGAGGACTTCTTGTCTATTGACGAATCGGGCTCTAGCCAAGATACCTCTGAACGAAATTCAGCGACAGGTTCGTTTGATATTGAAGCGGCGTCGGACAAGTTGATGCCAGACACCTTGAGCATTGAAGACTTTGCATCGCTTCAAACAGAGTTGATGGAACTTCAGAACAATGCGGGTGAAAACGTTGATGACGTGAGCTTGGTGGAGAGTACTGATGCAAGTGGCAATCGTGTTCTGACGATCACCGCATCTATTGGTGGCGAACCGGCATTGGAGTTTGTGTTTACTGCTACACAAGCTGCGGGCGCTATCGATGTCACGGTAGAAACGGCATTCCATCAATATACACCGCTTATTCATCCGCAAGACCCAGATGCAGCGCAGCAAAGTGGTTATGTCACCGCGGATGACAATACCATTACCATCAAAATTCCGGTACAAATCCAAGACTCTGATGGCAATAGCCTCATAAATCCTGATACGACGTTTGATCCAAGTGCACCAGACCACCAAGGTCGTGTGGTGACATTCGAAGTGACGGACAATGCAACCGCAACGGTGACTGAAACGACTGTTGACGATATTACCGTTGATGAGAGCGGCATTGATAGTAGCGCCACTAGCCATCAGGGGTCCCAAGCCAGCGGCACATTGAATATCGACGATACCAATGACAGTGGTGATCCAAACAGCTTGGATGTGCATGACGGCACGGGTGATACGCTAGAAGATTTCAACTTTGAAACTGATTATGTGACATACCCTGATGGCCAGCCTGTCGAGTCGGGCGGCTTTCCTGTTCGTATGGAACAACGCCCCGAAGGCGATACCTTCCCGAAAACTTATTATGGCGTTGCAGATGATAATTCTGGTGACCTACGTGACGTCTATAAAGTGGTCCTCGCGTCAGATGGCACTTTCTCCTTTGAATTATTAGCAGGGCTTGATCACGCAGAAGGTGATGGTATTAACACCTTAACCTTTAATCTGACCGCTTTCGCTACCGATGCTGACGGTGACGTTGCATCGAAAATCACTGTGCCGATTACCGTTACGGATGACATTCCACGCACCGAAGGCAATTTGGCCATCGACATTGATGATCTCGATGTGGGTGCTATCTCGATTAATGTTTTTGAAATCACCGATCCCTCGCAAAATCCCGGTATTGAAGATCTGCAAGGCGCAGATAGCGACACCTTAATCACCCGCATCTTTAACGGCGAAGAGTGGGTGGATGTGTCAACGCGTCGTGAATCTGAAATCGATATCTTTTCAGAAGCAGATCCAAGCATTCATATCGGTACCGTTGTCATTGACCCAACAACCGATCCTGTTGGACAAATTACATTTACGTTGGCTGATGAAGAATTCACTGGCTCTATTGATCAGTCCCTTCGCTATGAAGTGACAGACGGCGATGGAGACAAAGTCGAAGGCAGCATTTCGCTGATCATTGACGTTGATGCGGCGGGTGGACAGAAGGTGTCACTGACCGTTAACGAAGGTGATTTGGATGACGCGACCTACAGTGAAGCATCAAGTTCAACCTTCGCCATTGAAGCGGGCACAGAACGTTTAGTGCCAGGGTCTCTGCAAATCGCACCAAGTGCACTTGCTTTGTTTGAGTCAGAACTGGCGACGATCACTGCAGGTGGCGAGCCAGTTGTCTTTACGCACAGCGTAGAAGGCGACGACGTCGGCACCTTTACCTTGGTTGGCAAAGTGGGTGATGAGGTCGTTGTGACGCTCACCGTCGTTGCCGAGCAAGACGGTAACAGTCTATCTGTCACGGCTACATTAGATCAGACGGCACCGCTGGACCATAGCTCGGGCACAGGTACTTACGTCAACATTGATGGTGACCAGCTAACTATTAACTTGCCGTTGCAAGTTGAGGATACGACGGGCGAATTGATGTTGGCGCCGGCTGAAATCACCATGGTCAGTAACGATGGTGCCCCCCCAAGCGTTGATGACGTAGCGATTGAAATTCAAGAACCTCAGCTCGACGCCACCGATCCTGTGGTTTCGTCTACGTCCGACGGTGTTGATTTGGGCAGTGATGAAATCAGCAAAATAGTGTTTGATGCAACGGCGGCTGAAAGCGCGTTTGACGGCATCACAAGCAATGGCGAAGAAACCTATGTTGATACGTCTGTCGAGGGTGTTCTCACACTGCGCGTAACGGGCACCGATGAAGCGGTACTCGAAATCGCAATGAAAGCGCCAGAATCAAGCGGCGATGATGTTTCTTATGAAGTGAAACAGTTCCTTCCCTTCGACCAGAATGAAGACGTTAGCGGCGATGGCAATTTCGAGCAATCGACCTTTAACCTGCCATTTACTGTCTTTGACGCGGACGGCGACGAGAGCAACAGCGCGGAAGTGAGCATTACCATTAAAGATGGTGTGCCAACAACCGGTGGTGAGCAACTGGATGGCAGCGGAAATCCTGTCGACATACTTGAGCTCAATGAGAATGTCACTACCCAAAATGCTTCAGAATCTAATTCTGCAACAGGCTCGTTCGATTTAATTGCTACATCCGACAAATTGGTGCCTGATACATTAAGTATTGAAGATTTTGCATCATTGCAGACCGAGTTGATGGAGCTGCAAAACAACGAGGGCGAGAACGTCGATAGCGTGACGCTGGTTGAAAGTGTCGACGGCGACGGTAATCGCGTGTTGACCGTTGCCGCATCTGTTGGTGGGGAAACAGTGCTTGAGTTTGTCTTTACTGCAACGCAAGCCGCAGACTCTCTCGATGTCACGGTAGAGACGGCTTTCCATCAATATGCGCCGTTGAATCACCCTCAGGATCCAGATGCTGCGCAGCAAGAGGGGGATGTGACGGCGAATGGCGACGTTATTTCAATCAAGATCCCTGTTCAAATTCTCGACACTGACGGCAACAGTCTGATTAATCCAGACAGCACTTACGACCCAAGCGCGCCAGACACGCAAGGGCGCATCGTCACGTTTGAAATTAAAGATGATCAAGTCGATACGGCAGAAGAAAGCACCGCCGATACGCTCACTGTGAATGAGAGCAGTATCGATGGCAGCGCGACAAGCCACCAAGGTTCTCAAGCCAGCGGTAACTTGAACATTGATGACACCAACGACAGTGGTAACCCTAACAACCTCGATACCAACGATGGTGCGGGTGACACGTTGAAGGATTTCAACTTTGAAACCGACTTCGTGACCTATCCGGATGGTCAGCCAGTGTTGTCCGGTGATTTTCCTGTTCGTATGGAGCAACGCCCTGAAGGTGACACCTTCCCGAAAACGTACGTCGGTTTTGCCGATGATAATTCCGGTGATGCACGCGATGTGTTCACCGTGGTTCTCGAATCTGACGGTAGCTTCTCCTTTGAGTTGTTAGCGGGGCTTGATCACGCAGAAGGCGACGGCATCAATACCCTGAGCTTCAACTTGACGGCATTCGCGACGGATGCGGATGGTGACGTCGTTTCGCAAATCACCGTTCCAATCACAGTGACCGATGATGTTCCGCGTACCGAAGGCAACTTGGCCATCGAAATTGGCGACCTCGTTGGTACACCCGCGACGGTTTCACTGGATGTGTTTGAGATCACCGACCCATCACAAAACCCTGGCATTGAAGATCTCCAAGGCGCTGACAGCTCAACGCTGATCACGCGTTTGTTCAACGGTATTGAATGGGTTGATGTGTCGACGCGCCGTGATTCAGAGATCGAAATTTACTCTGAAACCGATAATTCTATTCAAATTGGTACGGTGGAAATTGACCCGCGCACTGACCCTGTCGGTCAAATTACCTTCACCTCGACCGATTCCAATGTGATTGGTTCTGTCGATCAAAATATCCTCTTCGAAGTGACCGATGCAGACGGTGATGTGGTTGAAGGCAGCATTGCGCTGACCATTGAAGACCAAACCCCCACCATTGTTGTGAACCCATCAGCGTCGGGAGAACAGCAAGAAATCAGTGGCGTGGAAGACCAAGGTCAAGACAATACCGACACAGAAGCTGATGGCGTGACGCCTGCGAACGGCATTGCAATCAACATGCAGTTGAGCGTTGGGGATAATGATTTGGGCGAAGCGCTCGAAGAAAACGGCAGCTTAGTGCTCAACGGTGAAGTGACGCTCGCAACACGCGATGCGGCGGGCGACATTGGTGGAACCTTCTATTTCAACGGCACCGCCATTACGCCTGATGGTGATGGCAACATCGTGTTTGATAGCACCATGTTCGAAGCCGTTGACGGTTCCGACCCTGTCACGTTTAACCTTGTGGGCATCACCTTTGTCCCAGACCCAGATTATTCATCGTACGACGACACTGATCTCATCGAGTTTGATGTCGAGCTAGAAGTGAATGGGCACGATCCTGTCTTTACGTCATCACCGATGCAGATCAACATTGATGGCATCGCCGATACACCAAGCATCACCTTGATTGGTGATGCCGCAGACGGTGTGTTCGAGATTCAAGAAGATCACAATCCGTTTGACCCGTTCAACCCTGAACCTTTCCGTCTAGGGGATTTAGTCAGCACCGAACTGCAAGACACAGACGGTTCAGAAACATTGCGCCTTGAGATCACCCTGTCGCCAGACGTGGGTGAACTTCGAGGTGGACGCATTGTTCTTGAAGACGGTGTGTGGAAGTTGGCCGATCCGTCATTGCTGAGCGGTGTAAGCTTTACACCGGATGAAAATTTCAGTGGTGATATTACGGTCACCGTGAAAGCCATCTCGACAGAAAGTGACCCAGCATCAGTCGATACTGCTGAGACGGACACTTCGTTCATCATTCGTGTTGAACCCGTCGCGGATGATGCTCGACTTACGACGCGACGCGTCTTTGGTACTGAAGATGCGGGTAACGCTGACCCAGACATTGCAGAGGGCAACACTGCCATTGCCCTCGGTAGTGCGATCACGTTGCAGTCGCTGGAAGATACCGACGGTTCAGAGGAGCTGTTCGTTCGCATTTTTGATATTCCAGATGGTGCAGTGCTGCAACTGAATGATGGCACGACAATCACGCCACTCACTGATACTGACCGCGTGTCGATTGACGATTTGGACAAACTTGAAATTGTGCCTCCTGTGCACAGCAACGAAAACTTCACCTTGCAGGTTGAGGGTATCGTTGTAGACACAGCCACAGGCTCTGCTGACAGTGAACGTATCATTTCAGCTGAACCGATAGATGTCGTTATCACGGGTGTCGCTGATGTTCCCGTGTTTGACGTTAACAACCCGGGTACTGATGCCGGAGAATGGGCATTTGATACTGACACTGGCGTTGTGTCGACGACCGTGCCGGAAGATGGCCTCGCGGGTGACGGATTGGTTGCTGTCGATTTCAATCTGGTGTCTGGAGAAAACGCGCTATCGCCGTCAGACACATCAGAATCTCTGTCTCTGATCATTTCAAATCTACCTGAGGGTTTGAGTTTTGTTCAAATCGACGGTAGCGGCGCAGAAACCGAAGTAGAAATTACCTTTGCGGGCTGGGTGACGAACGATGCGGGTGAATCCGTACAAAGCTATGTGATTGACCACAGCGCGTTTGCAGATGGCAATGTTTATATCAAGTTGCCGCCAAACCTCACTGAAGATATCAAAATCGATGCGCGTTTAGTTGCCACGGAAAATGACGGTGATGAAGCCGTCTTAGACACGGCCATCGAAATCAAGATCGATACCCCTCAGATTGATGCCGAAGACTATGTGGAATCGACGTCCATCGGTAAAGAAGATGAGTGGGTCGACATTAATTGGAAGCCCGACCTGTCAATCGCTGGTATTGATGAATCCAACGCACAAGGTGCGGAAGAGATCGTTGTCGGTGCTGTAATTTCGGGCTTTGAAGCCACTGACAGTGTTCAGTTGGTGAAAGGCACGGATGTGATCACCCTGACACCAACCGGTGGCACCATTGTGATCTCAGAAGCGCAAATCACCGATGGTTATCAATTGCAGGTTAAACGCGCAGAAAACAGCGATGTAGACCTGACATTGAACACCGTCGTGACGGTAAGGCAGACTGATTTCGAAGACCCTTCAATCTTCACAGAGAAAGACATTGAAGGCGTCGTGAACATTGATATTGAAGCCAAAGTAGAAGATGACGGTCTGTTGACCTTCGTTGATAGCGCTGGCAATTCAACGTCAACGCTGTCCACAGAGACTAACGGCGTGCTCGAGTTGAAGAATGCGATTCGATACGACGAACTCGATTTATCGAGTGATGAAGTGCCAATCAAAGTGGTTATCACCGATCTGGCTGAAGGGTTCTACGTCACTAACTCTCTCTATGATGGGAACGGCGGTTGGATCTTGAATGACCCAGACGATTTCAGCATCGTAGCCCCAGAAAACTCGAGCGGAACGACCACGTTTACAATGACGGCGCTGGTGGTTGATGAAGGTGACAACAACGAAGAAGATGTCAGCCTTCCGGTGCAGGTGAGTAGTAACACCATCACGTTGACGTACCAGAACGACACCGACACTGGCAATATTGCACAGGTTATCACTGTACCAACAGACCCTGTCGTGGCGACGGGTGATGAAGATAACCCTATCTCTTTGCAAAGTCTGGGCGAAGCGTTGAACGTAACCTGGCCAGCCACCGGTGACACCGAATTTGACCAAGTTTCATTTATCATCAAAGGCGAAGATTTGCCTGTAGGTGCTGTAGTTGGTGGGGCTAACTACCACGTTGAGACAGACATCTATGTGTTCGATCCACCGGGTATGCAATCGTCAGGTAACCCTTACCCAGATGGTTTCGATCTGAGTGAGCTTACGATTACCGCACCTGATGATTTTGCGGGCGAACTGCAAATACCGATTTCCATTGTGAACGTGGATTCGTCGAGTGGTAATACGTCGACCTCTGACGTGATCGTGGAATTGCACGTTAACCCATTGGCAGACGTACTGCCGCCAGCGGGTGCAGAGCAGCCGAGCGACAATTCTACTGATTACAGCTTCTCGTTGACGGTGAAGGAAACACAAGGGCTTGATGAAAATCAGCAGCCAGTGACGGGAACGGCAACAGAAGAAGTGGTGGCTGGCGAAGCGCTAGAAGATGGCCTCGTCATTCTCAGCATCGCTGGTGCACTGGCCGATGAAGATGCTGTGAATGGTGAAGAAACGATTTCGAATGCCGTTTTGACCGTTGATGACAGCATGGGCAAATTTGTGCTGCCAGACGGCACTGAAAGCACGACCATTTCAATGGCAGGCATTGATATTACAGATATCAAGTTTAAGCCTGCGCCAGACTTCAGTGGTGAAGTCACCATCGATGCGAGCCTTACCATTACGGACACGGCGACCATTGACGGTGCACAAGTGTCAGACTCACGTGATGTCACTACGTCCTTCTCGTTTGATGTCACGCCCGTGAATGACACGGTCACCATCACGCAAGACGGTGTTGAACTCGCTGACGGTGAAGTGATTGAGGTGGAAGGCACCGAAGATGTTTCTGGTGGTATTTCACTGGCTTCGATTGGCGCGTCTTTCAGTGATGTCGATGGGTCTGAAACCTTGGCGTCGGTGATTGTCAGCAATGTACCTGAAGGCTTCACACTCAATGTGCCTGCATCGAATGCGGGTGAAGGGCAGTGGGTCATTGCCGCGGAAGATCTCTCCAATCTGACGAATCTGTCTGAAATTGCGCTGGTGCCGCCGAAAGACTTCAGCGGGACAGTAGACGTCATTTTGACTATCTACACCAAAGAAGCGGGACTGAACTTCGTTGTTGGCGAAAGCCAAGACCTCACGCTTACTGTGATCCCTGAGGGGGATGGCGCAACAGCGAGTGTCGTTTCGACGGCTTCAACAGTGGAAGACACGGCGGTAACGCTTGAGATGGAAATTAATGCCATCGATGCAAATCCGAGCTTGAGCACGGCAGGTCAACCTGCTGGTGTGAGCTTTACTGAGAATGGTCCTGAGACTTTATTGATCACTGTTTCGGGCATTCCTGAAGGCGGTAAGATCATCCTTCCTGATGGTGTGATAGGCACTGTGACGCCAGAAACATCTGACGGTGGCGATGTCGTGGTGATGGTTGATGATACTAGTCTTAATGACCTGACGTTCTTACCGCCACCGGACGCAAACGGTGAGTTTGTGCTGGATCTGGCGATTCAAACCTCAGACAACGGCCAAGTCTCTGCTGACGTTGTGAACAAACAAGTGACGGTGTCAGTCTCTGCAGTGAATGACGCACCCGTAAACATCATTGCGGACAGCTATGAAGCGGAAGAAGACACCATTCTTACCATCACAGATCTTCAAGTCAGCGATGTTGATGTAGCCGAAGGTACGTCGATTGTTGCCGTTGAACTTGTGGTAGGTGCCGGCAATGTACTTGACCTTGTTGGTGATACGACAGGCATTGATGTAACAGGACAAGGTACGAATACCATTACGCTTGAAGGCGACATTGATGCTATCAATGCGTTGCTTGCTGCTGGCGTGACGTACGAGTTTGCGGGTGAAAACACCTCAGGCTCGGACGAAATCCAAATGACGACGCGTGACCGCGGTAACTTCGGTACGGGCGGCCAGAAATTCGACCGAGATACGGTTGATATCATCGTCGCACCGAAAGCAGATTTACCGGAACTGACATCTGCAGCGCAACTGGCATCCATGCGCGCAGCAACGGGTGCATTAATGCCATTACTTGGCCTAATGGCCAGTGTGGTTGACCCCATTGCTGATGAGTTCTCCGTGACATTCAGTGGCCTAGGCACTGTTGGTCAAGTGGTCGATAGCACTGGCACGCCAGTGGGCACCGATAACGGTGACGGAACGTGGACGTTTGACCAAGGCACACTCGCGATGACCGACCTGTCGACGCTTTACCTCACGTTTAGCGGCCAGCCAACGGGTGACGTGACAATTACAGCACTGTCTGATGTGGGCGACGGTGAACCGCTGTCATCAACCATTACAGTCAATGTCGATGTCGTGGATACGGCGGCTGATGCTGTGTTGAACGATACAGATAATAGCAATGCTGACCTTGTGATTGATGGCACAGCCAATACCACGGTATATGGTGGTGCAGCTGACGACATCCTTGTCGGTGGACTAGGCGAAGACATCCTTGTTGGTGGCGCGGGTGATGATGAGCTGTGGGGCGGAGAGCGCAACGGCACGGGTGATGGTGAGAAAGACACCTTCGCGTGGGAGTCGGGCGACTTTGGTACCGCAGCGGCACCAGCAACTGACACCATCAAAGACTTTGAAACTGGCGTTGATGTTATCGACATTTCTGCCGCATTCGCAGCAGATGGGATCTTCACCTTTACGGAATTGGCGAATCGTCTCGACATTCAAACCGTTGATGGCAATACACGCATTCAAGTGTTGGATGAATCAAGCAGCCCGATTCAAAACATCATTGTTGAAGGCAAAACGCTCGATAACTTGCTAGGTATGGATGCGACGACCTTGACGCAAGATGAAGTGCTTGAATCCATGTTAATGGCAGGTCAACTTGTCGTGTTCGATTCATCGGCCACGCAGTTTGGTACTGAAGCTGATGATGCCTTGGTGGCAAACCCAGCAGGTGAACGTGTTTTTGCGGGTGATGGCAATGACACCATAGAAGCAGGACTTGGTGATGACATTCTTGTCGGCGGAGAAGGTGATGATGTGTATACCTGGACTGCGTCTAGCGTTAGCACAACGTCAAACACTGATACCATCGCTGACTTTGAATTGGGTGACAGTGTCACGGGTGACAAACTTGATGTTTCAGCACTTCTGCCGGATACGGTGGATAGCTCATCCAGTATTGCAGAGCTTCTCGATTACATTCGTCCTGAAATGACAGACGATGGATTGACCTTGCACGTTTCGCAAACAGCGGGCGGCACAGAGGTACAAGACATCGTGCTGCACAATGTTGGCTTCACCGAGCTGGGTCTCGACTCAGGGGCCACAGGCACGCAAATCCTTGATGAACTGCTTCAGCAGCAAGCGTTGAAACTCGATTAATGTTCGTAGTGACAAATTAAATGTCATGATATGAAAAGCACTGCACTCTTGCGGTGCTTTTTCTTACCGCTGCTGTTCGTTTACTGTCGGCGGCGCTATATTGAAGAAAATCAATAAGACAGTTGAACCATGAAAACCTTATTTGCTCACCGAGGTATGTCCTCTCTCGCACCAGAAAACACGTTAGCCGCATTCTCTCTTGCCCCTCAATATGGACTTGATTGGATTGAGTGTGATGTCGATATTCTTGCAGACGGCACCATTGTCGTCAGCCATGACGATACCTTGGATCGTTGCACTGACCGCCCTGGCAGTCTTTATGATTTAACACGAGAAGACCTGCAAGATATCGATGCGGGCAGTTGGTTTGCTGATGAATTTATAGGGGAGCCACTTCCGACATTCGCTGACTTCATCGCTTTGGTGAATACCCTCAAGATCAACGTTAACGTCGAAATCAAATCGTGTACCGCAGGGTGGGAGATGTCAGAAAAGCTGATTGATGGCGTGCTGTCTGAATTGAAGAACCTGAACAAAACCAGCGACCTTCTCGTGTCGTGTTTCAACCCGCTTGTACTGGCGGAATTCAAACGTCGCAGCCCACACACTAATGTGGCGTGCTTGTTCTCTCGAGAAATGTTGTTAGAAGGGGATTGGCTCTCTGTTTTGCAAGCGTGTAAAGCGGATGCCATCAACGTTGATAACGAAGGGCTGATGAAAGAACAGGTTATTGAAATGAAAAGCCATGGCTATGCCGTGAACGTGTATACCGTGAACCATTTAGGGCGCGCAAATCAGCTCTTTAATTGGGGCGTTGATGGTGTTTTCACCGACGTTGGTCAGAATTTCCCTTCCCGATACAGACACCTGAATAAAAACAAATAGCGAAAAAATCATGATCGATAGGTGGTGCTTATTGCATTGATAATGAGCACCCATTATCCCTCCAGCCACCATTGCCGTAATCTAACCCCATAAACAAAGAGGACATTGAGCCTCAGACTAATACCAAGGGGAAAGACCATGACAACCATTAACATTGGTATCAACGAGCAAGACAGATTGGCAATTGCACAAGGGTTGAAGCATCTACTGGCGGATTCTTATACCTTGTATTTGCAAACTCACAATTTCCACTGGAACGTCACGGGTAAGCAATTCCGCGATTTGCACACCATGTTTGAAGAACACTACAACGCATTGGCGTTAGCGGTGGATGACATTGCAGAGCGGATTCGTACCTTGGGTGTTGCGGCTCCTGGCACATACAAAGCGTTTGCTGAATTGAGTGCGATTGAAGAAGTTGATGGTGTGCCGAGTGCAGATGACATGATTGATATTCTGACGCGCGGTCATGAGCAAGTGGTGCGCACAGCACGTGATGTTCTCAAACTCGCACAACAAGCGGACGATGAATCCTCTGCATCTTTGGTTTCTGATCGTATGCGTGAGCACGAAAAAACAGCATGGATGTTGCGCGCATTGCGCGAAGTGTAAACGCGGTAGCCAATATCACTGTTCATCACCTTAAAAAAACAAAACCGCCGAAGGGCGGTTTTTGTATTGTGTCATGGCATTTTATTGATGAAACGTTTTATTTCGCTCATGAGCTACCTGTGTTTTCGACACGGTCAATAATGGCTTGTGGGAATTGATACCTGTCTTTGTTCTCTCGGTTACGAACAAGCCGATAGAGTTTCTCCAAGTAATCCAGATCCTCTTTGTCGTTTTCCCAAAAAAAACGTCCTGCTGCTTTTACTGCTCCCCACATCAAATTCGCACGAAGATTATCAACGCCGTTGTCACGCAACAATCGATAGAAGATGTCATCGACAAGCTCGATCTCCACTTGGTGATTGTAATACAGCCAGTCGTGTACCAATGCGGGCATCATGACGTCAGGATGAAACGGGGTGAATGTTGCTTGCCATGCAGGGGCTGGGATGCTCGCGCCATCATAACGAAAGTACTTAGGTACAACGATATCAACGCCTTCGGTGACTATTTCAAAATCCCAAGTGAGTTCATATTTATTAACGATGGCATTTGGGAATAACTTTGGCTGTTTCAGCATGCAAGGCCTCCAATTATCATTTTTACCCAATTTATATTTAAAGTGGACACTAAAAATAAGACTAGTTGAAGCCATGGAATTGTCTGAAAGTAGGGGGCTTTCCTTAGTGGAGTCTGTAAAACGCTGCGTTTGTTTCAACTTTGTTATGCAGGTGCGAAATTAAACAATCACAGCGTCGGTGTCGCGCACGATAAAAGCATTGATCGTTCAAAGACTTTCGAGAGTGCAGGGGAAGGGATGTCGGGCAGAATACCCGACATGATGTTAATGACGGCTTTAGAGCGCGAGAGAGCTAGAGCGTTAGGCTCTTAACCATGCCCGCTTCCGCATGCCCCGGGATATTGCAGGCAAACTCTACGTTAGTATCACCATGAAAATGCCACAGTAATTGTTTGGCTTTCCCAGGTTTAACGGTCACGGTGCTGCCCGAATCATGATCGTGGTGACTGGTCATGGTGCGCATCATTTCTCGGTGTTCCAGTTGCTCTGAAATGGAACCGATGGCGAACTCGTGATCGATTTTCCCGACATTCATGACAACAAACTGCACGACATCATTGGGCTCAATGGTGACCTCTTTTTTAAAGTTAATGCGCATGTCATCACTCAACAGTACGTGAACCACTTTGTCTGGTTTCGCGCCGTTTGCAGGCATGCCAACGGCCGACATGCCGTCCATGTTCATCATGCTGGAATGATCCATTTTCGTGTTGTCTACTTTCCCATGGTCCATTTTTGTATCTCCCATGTCGCCATGATTCATTTTACTGTGGTCCATCTTGCTATGATCCATCTTGCTATGGTCCATTTCAGTGGCGGCAATGGGCGTGGTAAGAAGTGCAAGTGTGAGTGCCAATAGTGTTTTTTTCATGGGGTCTTCCTTTTGTGTTTTTATGACCTCACCGCGTTGTGAATGGCATGCCGGAAAGCATGCCATCGCGATGATTGGTTTGTTATTTCAAATTGAGTGACGCTGGGTGTGAAAGTTCTCGCTTTTTCCAAAGCTTAAAAATTGCCGGAATGACGAGAAGAGTGAGTAATAATGCGGAGGCCATGCCCCCAATCATGGGTGCGGCGATGCGCTGCATAACTTCAGAGCCAGTGCCTTCGCCATACATGATGGGAATGAGGCCAATGATGACGGTAAGCACTGTCATCATGACAGGGCGAACACGCAACCCTGCACCTTCGCGGATAGCGTGGGTCAGATCGTCTGCGGTTAATTGACGGGATTGTTCGATGGCATCTTGTTTTATGCCATGCCACGATTGGTTCAAGTACACCATCATGATGACGCCAATTTCGACCGCAACGCCGGCCAGTGCAATGAAGCCAACACCAACCGCAATGGAGAAATTGAAGTTCAGGAGATACATCAACCAAAGCCCGCCCACCATTGCCAGTGGGAGTGTCGCCATGATGATGAGCATTTCGCCCACGCGGCGGAAGCTCATGTAGAGCAACAGCATGATGATGGACAGGGTGATGGGTACAACCACGCTCAAGCGATCTTTTGCACGTTCCATGTATTCGTATTGCCCTGACCATGCCAGCGAATAACCCGCTGGCAGTGCCAACTGCTCGGCAACAATCTGCTGTGCTTCGGTGACGTAAGAACCCAAATCGCGTTGATCGATATCGACGAACACCCAGCCATTTGGACGTGCGTTCTCGGTTTTGATCATGGGCGGGCCGTCTTCATAACGAATGTCAGCAACGTCAGCCAACGCAATGCGCGCGCCATTTGGCGTTACGAGTGGCAGCTCTTGAAGCTTGACGACGGAACCACGGTAATCTTGCGGGTAACGCACATTGATGGGGTAGCGTTCTAACCCTTCAATGGTTTCACCCACGTTCATACCGCCTACAGCAGTGGAAATCACTTGTTGAACATCTTTAATGCTTAAACCGTAACGGGCTGCTGCACGACGTTCGATGTCGATGGTGACGTAACGTCCTCCCGCCACACGTTCGGCATAGACAGACGCCGTTCCCGGAATCGCATTCAAAATCGGTTCAAGCTGCGCGCCGATAGATTCAATCACAGCTAGGTCTGGGCCAGCGATCTTGATTCCTATGGGCGTTTTAATGCCCGTTGCCAGCATGTCTATCCGCGTTTTTATCGGCATGACCCAGGCATTCGTCAGGCCGGGAAATTGAATCAGACTGTCGAATTCTTTTCGCAGTGATTCTGTCGTGACGCCTTCTCGCCACTCAGTGCGGGGTTTCAACTGAATAACTGTTTCAATCATGGTGAGCGGTGCTGGGTCTGTGGCAGTCTCTGCACGTCCGATTTTGCCCCACACGGTGTGAACTTCAGGCACGGTTTTGATCAGCTTGTTGGTTTGCTGTAGCAACTCGCGTGCTTTACCAATGGAAATGCCAGGGTAGGTGGTGGGCATATACATCAAATCGCCTTCATCCAACGGCGGGATGAACTCACTCCCCAATTTGCTGGTGGGATAATACGCCGACGCCAGCAAGGCGAAGGCAACCACCAGCATGGTTTTCGGGAAGCGAAGGCTCAGATTGAGTACGGGTCGATAGAGCGCCACTAAGCCTCGGTTGACCGGGTTTTTGTGCTCGGGCAACACTTTACCGCGAATGAAGTAACCCATCAGCACGGGAACCAGTGTGATGGCAAGACCTGCGGAAGCCGCCATTGCAAAGGTTTTCGTGAAAGCGAGCGGCGAGAACATTTTGCCTTCTTGCCCTTCCAGTGCAAACACAGGCACAAAGCTCAACGTAATGATGATGAGCGAGAAGAAAAGCGGCGCGCCGACTTCTTCTGCGGCTTTGCTGATCACCTGCCAACGGTTTTTGTCGGTTAAGGGTGTGCGTTCAATGTGTTTGTGCACGTTCTCGATCATCACAATCGCACCGTCCACCATGGCACCAATGGCGATCGCAATGCCGCCAAGCGACATGATGTTGGCGTTGATGCCTTGCCAATGCATCACGATAAACGCAGATAAAATGCCAATCGGTAAGCTGATCGCAATGATCAATGATGAGCGAATATGGAAAAGAAAGAGCGCGCAGACTAACGCAACAACGATGAACTCTTCCGCCAATTTCTTCCAAAGGTTTTCAACGGCGGCATCAATCAAGGTTGAGCGATCGTAGGTCGCGACGATTTCGACACCGTCAGGCAAACCGCGCTGCAGTTCCGCGAGCTTGTCTTTGACGTTGGCGATAACATCACTGGCGTTTTCACCAAAGCGCATCACGATCACGCCACCCGTGGCTTCACCTTCACCATTGAATTCAGAAATGCCACGACGCATCTGCGGGCCAATGTTGATGTCCGCAATGTCGCCTAACAGCAGGGGTGTGCCTTTCTCTGTCACCTTGAGTGGAATGGATTGAATGTCTTCCACATTGGTCAGGTAGCCCGTTGTGCGAACCATGTGTTCGGCTTCAGCAATTTCGATCACCGACGCGCCGGTTTCTTGGTTGCCGTTTTGAATCGCCATGTTCACTTGTTGCAGTGTCAGGTTGTAGGCGCGCAGTTTTGCAGGATCGATCTGCACTTGGTATTGCTTCACCATGCCGCCAACCGTTGCGACTTCTGATACGCCCTCAACCGTTTGCAGTTCGTACTTCAAGAACCAATCTTGTAGGCTGCGCAGTTCAGCCAGATCGTGCTTACCGGTTTTGTCCTGCAAAATGTAGCTGTATATCCAGCCCACGCCTGTCGCGTCGGGGCCCAGTGTGGGTTTTGCACTGGGTGGAAGTTTTGGCGCGACTTGACTTAAATACTCCAACACGCGCGAACGTGCCCAGTACATGTCGGTATCATCATTGAATATGATGTAAACGTAAGAATCACCAAAGAAGGAATAACCCCGAACGGTTTCTGCGCCGGGCACGGCGAGCATTGCCGTCGTCAGGGGGTAAGTCACTTGGTCTTCGACGACTTGTGGCGCTTGACCCGGGTAGGTGGTTTTGATGATGACTTGCACATCCGACAAATCGGGCAGGGCATCAACGGGCGTGTTTTTCACGCTGTACAAGCCGCCAAGGGTAAGAAACACCGTCGCGACCAACACGAGAAAACGGTTGGCAATCGACCAGCGAATAATGGCAGCAATCATTGTTTGCCTCCTGCCATTTCAAGCGCTTTGAGCGTATACGTAGAGCCGTCCTTAACCACTAAAAACCGAACAGTTTGCCCTTCAGCAAAACCCGACAGATTCACGCTTTCATCTGCAGAAAAATTCATTTCTCCCGCGTCCCATTGCCATTCACTCACTGCATCGTGACGCAGCGTGATCATGCCGAAATCGGCCATCAACATGGAAATGTCGCCAGTGACCCACACTTGGTTCGCGGTAGATGACTCGCTCAACGTGAAATCGACGATTTCATATTGGCCTGATGGGGCTTTCTTCATTTCAAAGTCGATGCGCTGACCTGCCTTGGCATCGGGCATGTCCATGCCGTCTGCTAGGGTGAAGTTCATCACCATGCCCGGCCAATTCCACTCAGGAACAGGCTCATGATTGATGGTGAACATGCGGTGGCCTGACATCACATCGGTGATTTCACCTTTTGCCCACATGGTCTCTGGCACGCTGTCTTGCGGGTTTTCTTTTATAGCATTGATGCGTGAAAGATCGGCGGTTTGGCTCGATTCTGAATCCAGCATAAAGTGTGCGGATGTCACCACGCGGTGCTGCTCTGTTAATCCGTCCAGCACTTCAATGCGACTTCCCGCTTCTCGGCCAATTTCAATGCGAGCAGAACGGTATTTCCCTTCGCCTTCGGCAAGCACAACCCGCGTGATGCCACCTGAACGGATCACTGCGCTATTTGGCACGGTGAGTACCGCTTCATCCGTGACAGGTTGAAGCGCAATATTGGCGAACATGTTTGGTTTAAGTTCGCCATTGGGGTTGTCGAACTTTAAGCGTACGCGCAAGGTGCGGGTTTTTGGATCAAGAATGGGGTAGACGTAATCGATGTTACCTTTCCATGCTTTTCCGGGGATCGCATCAAGCGTCATGGTGGCGAGGCTGCCTGCTTTCATCCAATGTGCTTGACGTTCGAAGACCTCTGCATCAACCCACACTTCATCGAGTGGGCCCGCACTTATTACCGCTTGTGCTGGCGACAAATAGCCACCTTCACGAATGTTCAAACTCGCAATGATGCCGTCCGCTACGGCCTTGATATCGACGGTTTGTGATGCTTTTCCACGTTTGACGATAGATTGGATTTGTTCGCGGTCTACACCCATCGAAACCAAGCGTTCAGTCGCGCCTTTGACCAAGCCTTTTCGGCTCGTTCGGTAGGCGTTGAGCAACTCTTCTTGGGCTTTTACTAATTCAGGGGAGTAAAGGGTAAACAGCACATCGCCTTTCGTGACTTTCTCACCAACGGCGTTGATATAGAGCTTTTCCACCCAGCCGGCGATACGCACATTGGTTTGCCAAAGTTTGCTTTCATCAAACGCGATATAGCCAACGGTTTCGATACGCGGCGCAAGCTTGGCGAGTGAAACACCTTCGGTTTTCACGCCAAGGTTGTTTTCAACCGATGGGTTGATTTTAACAGTGCCTGCTTGGTCATTTTTCCCCGCAAGGTCATCTTCATAAACAGGGACTAAATCCATGCCCATTGGCGATAGGCCGGGTTTGTCTCGCTGATAGTTTGGATCCATCGGGGCGACCCAATACAAGGGTTCTTTCTCACCGCTTGCTGACGCCTCGGCCATGTTTGGCATGGAATGGCCTGACAGCAGATGGTTTGCACCAAACCCAATGGCACCGCCAACGAGCAACGCGAGAGTGGCTATTTGCATTGTTTTCATTATTTATCCTGCCTTGCTTACTGCTGATGACGTGGTGTTGGGTGAGAAATTTCAGGCTGAACCGCATCGAATTCGAAACCGCCTAATAACGCAGCAAGGTTGCTGTTCACAAGGTTCAAATCGGTAATTAATCGCTGTTGTTCAAGTTCAAGCGCTAGCTCATCCGCGGCGGCTGTGATGACGTCATTGAATTGCGACGTGTTGTTTTGGTAGCCACGTTCGACGGCATTGGTGCGCGCGCGAGCTTGAGAGAGCAGGGTGGATTGATAGCGACTGAGTCGCTGTTCAAGGTTGCTTCTGTCAACCAGCAGTGCATTCACTTTTGCGTTCATTTGCGCAAGAAGCAGGTCTTTTTGAGACTTGGCTGCGCCGACTTGGTATTGCGCGGCGGCGTAAGTGCGGTCTTGTTTGTTTTCGGTAAACAAGGGAATGTCTAAGGTGACATAGGCGCTAACAAGATCAGACGCCGGTTGGCCGTTCATGCCATTCGCTTGGCGATGGGCATACATCACTTCTACGCCGAATTGGGGGCTATAAGCTTGCTCCGCAATATTGACCTGTGTTTTGTTCACTGCGATGGCCGCATCTGCCATTTTGACCATGGGGTGCTGCGCTAACAATGCGTAATGCGCTGTGTCGTCACTGTGTTGGAGACGCGTGTTTAACGCACGCCAATTCAGCGTATTGGTGGCAATCAGGTCTTGTTCATGTTGAAGCCAGCTTGCTCCCAACCATTCAGAAAGCTGGGAAACAATGCGTCGCTGCACTTGGGCGTTGGCGTGAATTTTTTCGTCCAACTTGCTCACTTGAAGTTGAGCATTCAGTAAATCCTGCGCTTCACTCTTGCCGATGGCGTAATTGGTTTGGATGAAGTTCGCCAATTCACGCACCAAATGCTGGTTTTCACGCAGGATCCTTTCCGCCTGTTGTTGATACCCCAACTCAAGCCAAAGTTGCGTCATGTTGTTGGCGATATTGAGTTCACGAGATGCAACTTGAAGCGCAATGCCATCCGCTTGTTGATTGGCTTTTGTCGCTTGCAGAGAAAGGGTTGAACCACGTTCGAACTGTTGCATCAGCCCAACCGAAATGTTGGTCATTGGGTCTTCATCGAACTGAAAACTGTCGACAGGCAAGCCGCCGAAGCCGACCTTGATTTTAGGGTCCATCAAGGTTGCGCTTGCAACGCCTGCTTCGCGCATGGCTTGCGATTGGGCGTAATAGGTTTGACGACTTTTATCGCCTGACAGTGCTTGTTCGATAAGATTTTCGAGCACCGTTTTCGTGCTTGAAACGTCTTCTTTGATGGTGTGCGTAGTTTCACCGGCCGCAAATGCAGGCAATGATGACCACGCCGCGGCACAGATCGACAGTGCCAATACGCTTGGTTTGATTTTCACAACTAAATCCATTCTGTATGCGTCAAAGCCATAGCTTTGCGCAGAAAAATCCTCTGCCAATGACACGTCAATACGCGTGCAAAAAGCAGATAAGAAAGCAGAGAGGATTTACGCTATTGGGGGTCTATACAGGGAACGCGGGAAGGTTATCAACGCATGGTTTGATTCTGTAGGGATCAGCGCCAACGCTGTGCGATGTAAAAAGGCTTGATGGTCAGAGGCGAGAAACGCAAACACACTGACGCAGACAAGCGTGCAGCAGTTGGTGTCCATGTCATCCATCGAGCCGCAATGAGGGTATTCGGTGCTTGATGCTTTCGGCGCATTGGTATGATGCGCATGTGGGTTCGACGACGTGTCCGTCATCTGGCAATCCAGCACATTGGATGAAGCCGTGTGTGATGTCACTTGCTCCGTTGGCAGCATGTCCATGGCCATCATTGTCGATCCTGATGCAACACCAGACATCAGCATGACGAGCAAGCTGATGATAGATATCCAGTATGTGCGGAAGGATGAATAGCGCATGTAATGACGTCAAAAAAACAATAGTGGTAGAAGCATAAAGCTTCCAGTAGGGGGAAGGTCAATGCGATTTCAACAAAATGGCGCTTATTGGGCATCGTATGAATAACTTTTGAGCGGTGAGTTTTTGATTTATTACTCAGTATTGAGTGGGTTGGTGTGATTGATTCACGGGTTGAATTGATTTTTGTTTCCCGCTTTACGTAAACAAAAAGATCGCCAACTGACTAAAATTAAACGATTTTCCAATTCCATCACACTTCACATTTTCTTTCTCAATACAGGCATAACATCGTATCGGTTTGTTTATTAATGGATAAATGGAGCGACTGATGACTATAGGTAAATATCTGCGTTGGAAAGATGAGCAAGGCAATGTGTTTCGACCTGTTTCTCTTATTGGGACGGAATTGCTGAATGACCGCACTTTGAACAAAAGCACGGCATTTACCTATGAAGAGCGCGAAGCGTTTCAGTTGAATGGTCTGCTCCCTCCGCGCGTTCAGACGTTTGAAGATCAGCTAAATCGTGTGTATGACGGGTTTAGAAATGCGTCAACCGACATTGAAAAATACCTTTTCTTACGTTCGCTGCAAGACAGAAACGAAACCCTTTTCTACGCGTTGCTTTCTCGTCACGTTGAGGAAATGACGCCCATCATTTACACCCCAACCGTGGGCAAAGCCTGCCAAGAATTTAGCCACCGCTATCAAAAAGCCCGCGGTTTATACGTGACGGCTGACAACGTGAATCAAATGGGCGAAATGGCGCGCCAGTTTGCAGGCAAAGACATCAAGATCATCGTGGTGACAGACAGCCAAGGCATTCTTGGTATTGGCGACCAGGGTGTGGGCGGCATGGGCATTCCGATTGGTAAGCTTTCTCTGTATACGCTCGGTGCAGGTATTCACCCGGCGCACTGCTTGCCGATTGCATTGGATGTGGGCACAGACAACCAAGATTTGCTCAACGACCCTATGTACCTCGGTGTGCCACGTCGCCGTATGCGCGGCGACGAATACACGCGCTTCATCAAGCGCTTTGTAAAACAAGTGACGCGCCATTTCCCGAAAGCCGTGCTGCAATGGGAAGATTTCAGTAAATCGAATGCATTCGATAACTTGAGTGATTACGAAGACGTGTTGCCTTCGTTTAACGATGACATTCAAGGCACAGGCTCTGTGGTACTCGCCGGTATTCTTGGCGCCTGCAAAATCAAACAAGAAACCTTGATTGACCAAACGTACGTGGTTTACGGCGCGGGTGCAGGTGGTGTCGGCGTCGCCGACCAAATCTATGCGGGCTTGTTGAAAGAAGGCTGTGCACACCAAAACGCGAGAGACAAAATCTTTATCCTCGATTCTCAAGGCTTGGTGTTTGATGACCGTGAAGGGTTAGACGAATACAAAAAACGCTACGCCAAACCTCGCCATATTGCAGAAGGCTGGGTAACGGAATCAGTCGAAAAAGTCACGCTGACAGAGCTCATCAATAACCATCACGTGACGGTGCTTCTTGGTACCAGTGGCATTGGCGGTGCGTTCAAAGCGGAGCATGTTCAGAAGATGATGGAATACACATCGCGCCCGATGATTTTCCCATTGTCGAACCCAACGGCGAACTGTGAAGCCATACCTGAAGACATTTACCAATGGAGTGATGGTCGCGCAATTGTCGCGACAGGCAGTCCGTTCGCGAACGTGAGCTACCAAGGGCGCGAATTCCGCATCGGGCAAGGGAACAACGTGTTCATCTTCCCCGGGGTAGGCTTAGCGTCCATTGTTTCTCAAGCAGAGAAAGTCACCTTGGACATGTTCACCATGGCGTCGTATGCCTTGGCAGAATGTGTGTCTGAAGAGGATCTGGCAGAAGGTTGTGTCTACCCACGTATTCGCGATTTGAAAGACGTGTCGCTGGTGGTGGCGAAAGTGATTTTGGAACACATTCAAGCGACCAATCCGAATAGCTGCTTGCGCGGGAAAGAGATTGAGCAAGAACTCGCGCTGCATATGTGGGAGCCTGTCTATTTGCCGTATCGCAGGGTGTAGCAATATCCTCAATTCAAAACTAACAATGCAAAGCCGTCCACGGGGCGGCTTTTTTGTCCTTATTCTTCAATGCTTTGAATGCTTTGAA